>JAEYNP010000068.1 GCA_023412495.1 Pseudomonadota bacterium | reverse complement strand
CATCGCATTGAACAACTATCGCTCTTTAAATAGGCGACCACCGAAGGTGGTCAGTAAATCTTTTTAACATACCGCTTTGAGCGGTTCACAATCTAAAGCCACCGGCTTTGCCGGTGGATACTTACTGATGGCGTCGCCCACCATCTGCAGATATTTTGCCTTCTTGTGTCTCGCAACCGAGGCCAGGACGGTATCTTCGAAGTGGGCGATGTTGGCGAAATACAGCGACCCGTCGAAGCGGGCCGCAGTCACCAGCCCTGAAGTGGTCAGGTCGGGATTGACCGTGATGTCCCGAAAAGTACCATCCGTATGACGGCCGAGAACGGCAACCCGTGGAGCCATCGTCCGGTAGAGATAGAGTCCGATGGACTAATCATGATGCACTTGTCCAGATGCGGCGCAGCCAGCATGGTGACCACAAAGGTGACGAGGGCTACGATGCCGTCGGCGCGATTGGCCATGAGCCTCCTGCATCGCCCCATCGCTGAACGGGAATCTGTCCGTGGCCAACAGCAAGGTTTCAGCCTGACCAAGGAGACTGGTTGAAAAACGTTCCATGGAGACTCCTTCGAAGTAGTTGGAATTACATTTGAAGCTATCATCATCATACGCCAAATTCAAGATAACCGATCAACTTTCTGAGCCCTTTACCTCAGTCCTTCAACTTACATCATCTGCGGGAGACGTTCCCGCTTTTCGGGAGTGACCGCCTCGTCAACGAAAAACTCATCAAGAAAATTGCTGAAAACGTATGAAAATTGTTGATAAGACGTCGTGAAGAAACTAGGATCAATCCTTGGTGTCGAATGTTAGGAGGCCTGATTGTGGCCCGGACCTCACGAACATTGGGTATATTGTTTAACTTGCTCATTTGTTGTGCATTATGCTCAATAAGCCTGAAAATGAAGTGTACACAGTGTTCGCCGACGGTCAGCCGATCGTACCGCATCTCCGAGGTCGCTTAAGCAATAGCGCAGGCCGCCGAAGGTATTGTTTCGCTCACGGGACGCACACGGCGATCTCGAATGGCGAGGAATCCGGGATAGGGCCGCCCAAGATAGCAATGTGTTATCACCCCATTGTATTTGCAGAGAATTTATAAAACACCAAGGAGGTCTGCCATCAGCAGGATGTCTATCTGCGAAAATCGGTGATTTTTTCGTAGTAGCCCACTGCAGCTGAAATCATTTTATAGGTATACGAAGCACTTAACCATCAACACTTAAGGAGTCATCATGGGAATTGGCACGAACAAGAAGAGTGGATCGGTTATGGTTGTAGGAGCTGGGATCGCGGGCATGCAGGCGTCGCTTGATCTGGCTGAGTCCGGCTATTACGTTTACCTTGTTGAAAAATCCGCCGCCATCGGCGGAGTTATGTCGCAGCTCGATAAGACCTTCCCGACCAACGATTGTGCAATGTGAGTCATTTCGCCCAAACTGGTCGAGGTCGGCCGTCATTTAAACATCGAGCTTCTTACGAACACCGAGCTTCTGGGCATCGAAGGCGAGCCCGGGAACTTCACTGCAAAAATTCATAAAACACCCCGTTATATAGACCTGACCAAATGCACGAGCTGTGGCGAGTGCGCCAAGGTCTGCCCGGTCACGCGCCCCAACGAGTACAACGAAAGCCTCGATCTGCGCAAGGCGATCTTCAAACAGTATCCGCAGGCCATCCCCGGCGCCTTCGGGATCAGCAAGCGGGGGACTGCCCCCTGCAAAGCCACCTGTCCGGCCCACGTCAGCATCCAGGGATTTGTCGCTCTGGTTAACGACGGCCGCTACGACGAGGCCCTGAAACTCTTCAAGGAAGATCACCCCTTCCCCGGCGTCTGCGGCCGGGTCTGCCATCATCCCTGCGAGGGCGAGTGCACCCGGTCCCAGGTCGACCAGCCCCTGGCCGTCCGCGAGCTGCACCGCTTCCTGGGGGACTATGAACGGGAAACGGGAAAGTACTATCTTCCCGAGATCAAGGCCGAGAAGCGCAGCGAGAAGGTGGCCGTCGTCGGCTCCGGCCCCGCGGGCATCACAGCCGCCTACAATCTGCTCAAAGATGGCTATCAGGTCACCATCTTCGAGAAACAGGACGAGCCCGGCGGCATGATGCGCTACGGCATCCCCGAATACCGTCTGCCGAGGGACATCCTCGCCGCCGAGATCAATGTGGTCCGGGATATGGGCGCCGAACTCAAGTGCGGGGTGGCCTTCGGCCGCGACATCACCCTCGACAGCCTGAAAAAGGACGGCTATTCCGCCCTGTTCCTGGCGATCGGCCTGCATAACGGCAGAAAACTCGGCATAGAGAACGAGGATATCGCGGGCGTCCTGCAGGGCGTCGATTTCCTGCGCGATGCGGCCATGGGCAAGAAGGTTGAGATCGGCCGCGAGGTCGTCGTCATCGGCGGCGGCAACGTCGCCGTCGACGTCGCCCAGACCGCCAAACGGCTCGGGGCTGCGAAGGTGACGCTCATCTGCCTCGAACGCCGCGAGGAGATGCCTGCCTGGGAATACGAGATTGTCGAGGCGATCGAAGACGAGATCGAGATCGTCAACAGCTTCGGCCCCAGGAGTTTCCACATCGACAAGGATAAGCAAAAAGTCTCCGGCATCGAGTTCAAGAGCTGCAAAAGGGTCTTCGACGAGAACGGGCGCTTCAACCCGCAGTATGACGACAACGTCTGCCAGAGTTTCCACTGCGACACGGTGATCGTGGCCATCGGCCAGAGCACCAACCTCGACGGCATCAAGGAACAGGGGATCGCCATCTCCCGGCCCGGCGGCCTCGAGGCCGATTCCGTGACCCTGCAGACCCCCATCGACTGGGTCTTCGCCGGCGGCGATGCCTTCTACGGGCCGAAATCGGTGGTGGACGCGGTCGCCTGCGGCAAGGAGGCGGCCATCAGCATCCATCGCTATATCAACAACATGGATCTGCGGGAGGGCCGCGAAAAGACCTGGGATTTCGTCCGACCCGAGGTGGAGGACGAGGAACTCAAGGAACGGATCAAGGCCGAGTGCCTCCACCCATCGGTCCGTGCCGGCAATTTTCTCGAAGTAGCGAAAGGCTTCGATGAGGAGATGGCGCGTCAGGAGGCGGCCCGCTGTCTCGCCTGCGGTCTCTGCTCGGAATGCTACCAGTGTGTGGAAGCGTGCCTGGCCAAGGCCATCGATCACACCATGGTTCCGGAAGACAAGGAGATCACGGTAGGTTCCGTTGTCCTCGCCACCGGCGCCAAACCCTACGACCCGACCCCGCTTTCCGAGATCTATCTGTACAAGAAAAATCCCAATGTCCTCACCAGCCTGGAATTCGAGCGTCTGCTCAGCTCCGGCGGCCCCACTCTGGGCCACCTGGTCCGGCCCTCGGATCACCAGGAACCCAAGAAGGTCGCCTGGCTCCAGTGCATCGGCTCGCGCGACAACAACAAGTGCGGCAACACCTACTGCTCCTCCGTGTGCTGCATGTACGCGATCAAGGATGCCATGATTGCCAAGGAACACTCCGGCGGCAATCTCGATACGGCCATATTCTATATGGACATCCGCTCCTTCGGCAAGGACTACGAGATGTACTACGACCGGGCCAGGAACCGGGAGGGGATCCGCTTCGTCAAGGCCAGGATCCACTCGGTGATCGAAAACCCGGAGAACCGAAACCTCATTCTGCGCTTCGCCGACGAGAACGGGGCGATCATGGATGAAGAGTTCGACATGCTGGTGCTCTCGGTGGGCCTGGAAGTTCCCGCGGCCACCCTCGAGCTGGCCGACCGGCTGGGCGTGCATCTCAACAAGCACAATTTCATCGACAGCGAGCCGTTCTCGCCACTGGCCACCTCGAGGCCGGGCATCTTCACCTGCGGCACCTTCCAGGGGCCGAAGGACATTCCCTCCTCGGTGACCGAGGCCAGCGCCGCCGCGGGCCTTGCCGGCTGCCAGATCGCCGAGGCCCGGGGGGCCGACACCAAGGTTCGGGTGATTCCGGATGAGATCGACATCTCCGGGCAGGAACCGCGGGTCGGCGTCTTCGTCTGCAACTGCGGCAGCAACATCGCCGGGGTCATCGATGTTCCCGGTGTCCAGGATTATGCGGCGACGCTGCCGGGCGTGGTCTTCGTCGACAACAATCTCTTCACCTGCAGTCAGGATACCCAGGAAAAGATCAAGGCCAAGATCCTGGAGCATAAACTGAATCGGGTGGTCGTCGCCTCCTGCAGCCCGAAAACCCATGCCCCGATGTTCATGGAGACCCTGGAAGACTGCGGACTGAACAGGTACCTCTTCGAGATGGCGAATATCAGGAATCAGGACTCCTGGGTTCATGCCTACAATCCCGGACTCGCGACGGAAAAAGCCAAGGACCTGGTCCGCATGGCCGTCTCCCGCGCCGTCAACCTCAAACCGCTCCATGGCAAGGTCATCCCCGTCAATAAGCGGGCACTGGTGGTTGGCGGAGGCATCGCCGGGATGAACGCCGCCATCGATCTCGCGCGGCAAGGCTTTGAGTCCACCCTGGTCGAGAAAGAGAGCCAACTCGGCGGCATGGGACGAAAGCTCCACCATACCATCGAAGGTGCCGACATCAGGTCCTATGTCGACCAGCTGGCGGCTCAGGTGACGGCGGACGGGAAGATCACCGTGCTCACCGATTCGGAGATCATGGGCTTCGAGGGCTTCCAGGGCAACTTCAAGACCGTGGTGCGGGCGAAAGGCGAGGCGCGGGAAATCCAGCACGGCGTCATCATCGTCGCGACCGGCGCCGGGGAATATACCCCGAAGGAATTCCTCTACGGGGAAGACGATAGGGTGCTGACCCAGACTCAGCTGAGCGATCGGTTGGCAGAGAAGGGCGCCGCCGGTCTCGATTCCGTCGTGATGATCCAATGCGTCGGCTCACGCAACGACGAACGGCCCAACTGCTCTCGGATCTGCTGCCAGTCGGCGGTGAAGAACGCCCTGGCCATCAAGAAAGCGAGTCCCGACACCCGGGTCTTCATCCTCTATCGCGACATGCGCATGTACGGCCTGCTGGAGGATTACTACACGGAAGCGCGGAAGCAGGGCGTCATTTTCGTCCGCTATCAGAAGGACAACCCGCCGGCGGTGAAGAGCTCGGGCGAGGGCATCCTGGTAACAGTCAGGGACCATGTCCTGCAAAAGGACATCGAGATCAGGGCCGATCTTCTCGCGCTCTCGGCGGGCATGCTGCCGAGCGGCTCGGAAGAGGTGGGCAGGAAGATGAAACTGAACACCAACCCCGAGGGTTATTTCCTCGAGGCCCACGTCAAGCTCCGGCCGGTGGATATGGGCAGCGACGGCGTTTTCCTCTGCGGTACCGCCCACGGACCGAAACTGGTCTCCGAGACCATCGTTCAGGCGAGCGCCGCGGCCTCGCGGGCCGTCACCTTCCTCTCCAAGGATCAGATCAAGCTGTCGGCCATCAAGGCCCAGGTGGATACGGATCACTGCGTCAAATGCCTGACCTGTGTCCGATCCTGCCCCTTTGAGGTTCCGAAGTTCAATGCGGCGGAAGGGGAGATTGTAATCGATCCGGCACTCTGTCAGGGATGCGGGGTATGCGCCTGCGTCTGCCCGAGACAGACCATCAAGCTGAACAATTACGAGGACAACCAGATCACCTGTGCGATCGAAACTCTGCTGGCGGGAGGAATGTAATGGCTGATTTCACACCGACTATTGTGGCCTTTTGTTGCGACTATTGAGGGTACTCCGCTGCGGACCTGGCAGGTTCGATGAGGCTCACGTATCCGACAAACATCAAAATAATCCGCGTCCCCTGCACCGGAAAGGTGGACGCGCTGCATATGCTCAGATGCTTCCAGGAAGGCGCCGACGGGGTGTACTGCGTCGGCTGCATGGAGGGCAACTGTCATTACAACCAGGGAAATCTCCGCTGCCGGGAACGAGTCGACCATATACACGAGCTTCTGGAGGAGGTCGGCATCGAAGGCGACCGCGTCAGGATGTACAACCTGTCGTCGGGGGAAGGACCGACCTTTGCAAAATACGCTCAGGAGATGACCGAGCACATCATGTCCCTCGGACCCAATCCTTTGAAGGCCAAACCCAGGAAGGCCGCCACCCCTGCATGATGCGCATGCTGGGAATGAGAAACCTTGAAGGATATGTTGAAAATGGCGCAAGCCTCATGATAGGAGTCAACTATGTCTGAAGGAGCAATACGAATAAGCGGAAAGAAGAAAAGCCGGTTCATGGACACGGTCAAGACCCTGTTGCCCGAAGGCGGCAATCTTGACATGTGCCTGACCTGCGGAGCCTGCACTTCCGGCTGCCCGGCGACCGGTCTCGAGGGACTCGACCCTAGGAAAGTGCTGCGAATGGCGGCGCTCGGCATGGACGAGGAACTGCTGGCCTCCAACTGGCCGTGGATGTGCACCATGTGCCAGCGCTGCATCTATGTCTGTCCGATGAAAATCGATATCCCCCAGCTGGTCTTCAACCTGAGGAAAAGCAGGCCTCGCGACCAGCGTCCCAAAGGCATCCTGGGCTCGTGCGACATGGCCCTGCGCAGCGATACCTGCAGCGCCATGGGCGCTTCCGAGGAGGATTGGCGCTTCGTGGTCGAGGACGTCGCCGAGGAGGTTCGCCAGAACCAGACGGGGTTTGAAACCCTGCAGGCCCCCATGGACAAGCAGGGGGCCTATTTCTTCCTCAACCAGAACTCGCGGGAGCCGGTGACCGAGCCGGACGAGATGATCCCGCTCTGGAAGATCATGAACACGGTGGGAGCCGACTGGACCTACGGCTCCAAGGGCTGGGCGGCCGAAAACTACTGCCTGTTCCTTGCCGATGACAAGAGCTGGGAGCATATCATTCGGGTCAAGGCCAAGGCGGTGGACGATTTGGGCTGCAAGGTCTGGCTCAACACGGAATGAGGACACGAACTTTTCGCAGTCCGGGCCGGACTGAAAAAATTCAACATCCCTCACAAGTTCGAGATCGCCAGCATCATCCAGTACTACGCCAAATGGATCCGGGAAGGCAGGCTGCCGGTGAACTCCGACTGGAACCGCGACCTGAAGGTCACCTTCACCGTCCAGGATCCCTGCCAGCTGGTCAGAAAATCCTTCGGCGACCCCGTGGCGGACGACCTGCGCTACGTGGTCAAGAAAGTAGTCGGCGAGGAAAACTTTATCGACATGGCGCCCAACAAGTCGAACAACTACTGCTGCGGCGGCGGTGGTGGATTCCTGCAGTCTGGATTCCCCGAGGCCCGTCGCGAATACGGCCGGGCGAAGATGGAGCAGATCAAAGCCACGGGCGCCCATTATGCCATCACACCGTGCCACAACTGCCATGCGCAGATCCATGATCTCAGCGAACATTACAATGGCGGCTGGCACACCGTGCATCTCTGGACGCTCATCTGCCTGTCCATGGGCATGCTCGGTGAAAATGAAAGGGTATACCTCGGGCCGGATCTCGCAAGCGTCGGCCTTTAGAACCTCAGAAACAGCATTTGCCTGGACCGGGGCGGACAAGTTCCGGTCCTTTTTGGAGGAAATCATATGATAGTTGCAAAACGAAAACCCTTCGCCGAGATCAAGGCCATGCTTGAAGGGTATAACAAAGTTTTGAACGTCGGCTGCGGCACCTGCGTTTCCGTGTGCCTTTCCGGCGGCGAAAAAGAGGTCGCCGTTCTCAACACCGAACTCGAGATGGCGAGACGCCTGGATGACCAGCCCATCGATATCCATGGCCACACCATCGAGCGGCAATGCGACCGCGAGTACCTGGCCGAACTCGACGCCATCATCGAAGAGGGCAAATACGATGCGCTGATGTCCATGGCCTGCGGTGTCGGAATCCAGTTTCTCGCCGAGCGGTATCCGCATATTCCAACTTTCCCGGCGGTCGACACCAGCGGGCTCGCCGTCAACCAGGCGGTGGGCTGGTACGAGGAGCGCTGCCGTTCCTGCAGCCAGTGCGTCCTTGGCTGCACCGGCGGCATCTGCCCGATCACCATGTGCGCCAAGGGTCTTCTGAACGGTCCCTGCGGCGGAACCAACAAGGGCAGCTGCGAAATCAGCAGCGAACAGCCCTGCGCCTGGTTCAGGATCTACGAGCGTCTCCAAGGCCAGGGCCGACTCGATGCCATCAAGAAGATCAACACCATCCGCGGTTGGAAGGATCAATCACCGAGGAACCTGATCCAGCCCGGTTACAAGAAGCCGGAGAGCATGGCCAGATAACGGGATCAAACGGGATTCATTTTTTCCTCTTACCCTTATGAAGCAGAGGATGACATATGAGCACAGAAACAAACTTCAATTCCGGAAGTAACTTGGAAAAGGTCCTGAAGTCGGGTCACTTCGCCTTCACCGGTGAGCTGGGTCCGCCCCGGGGGACCGACGTCGAAGAAGTGAGAGAAAAGGCGAAGTTTCTGAAAGGAAACGTCGACTCCGTCAATATCACCGACAACCAGACCGCTGTGGTGCGGATGTCCAGCTGGGCGGCCTCCCTGATCATCCTTCAGGAGGGTCTTGAACCCAATTATCAGATGGTCTGCCGGGACAGGAATCGCCTGGCCATGCAGGCCGATATCCTCGGCGGTTCCGCTCTCGGCATCCGCAATATGCTGTGCCTGTCGGGGGATCATCAGCAGTTCGGCGACCATCCCGACGCCAGGGGCGTCTTCGATATCGACTCGATCCAGCTGATCTCCATGGTCAAGCAGATGCGGGACGAGGGCAAGTTCCTGAGCGGCAATGACATTCACCACCCGCCGAAGATGTTCATCGGCGCGGCCAGCAATCCCTTCGCCGAGCCTTTCGTGTGGCGCGTTCACCGCCTGGCGAAAAAGATCGAGGCCGGCGCCGACTTCATCCAGACCCAGTGCATCTACAACATGCCGAAATTCCGCGAGTTCATCCGCATGGCTAATGAGGAGGGCCTCACCGAGAAGGTCTACATCCTGGCCGGAGTCACGCCGATGAAGAGCGTTGGTATGGCCAGGTACATGGCAACCAAGGTGCCCGGCATGGATGTACCGGAGGAGGTCATCAACCGCCTGAAGGGCGTCGAGAAGAACAAGGTCGCCCAGGAAGGCATCAACATCGCCTGCGAGCAGATCGAGGAATTCAAGGAGATGAAGGGCGTCCACGGCGTCCACCTGATGGCCATCGAATGGGAGCATATGGTGCCGCAGATCGCCGAGCAGGCGAAGGTGCTGCCGCGGCCGGTGGTTGAATAGGCAAAGTAATAAAAACACCACTACCACTGCAGCACTCCCAGCAGGACCCGGTTTATTCGTTGGAGAACCGGGTCTTGCTTTTTTCATGTGATAATCGGCGCGTAAAAGCGTGGGATGAATGATGTCGAGAAGAACCTGTCTATTGATTCCCGGATTCCGCACGTTACCTGATTATTTTTACAGCAGTTGCAGATTGATTTGATCTGGTGGGAAAAACATGTTTTGCAGAGGGCGATAGAGAGAAGTCGAGTCTGCATGTCATACACTCCTTGCCATCTGCTAGTTTCGTTATTGAATGCCTGACACAAATATGGTACTTTGAACATGAATGAGCCCCACTCTGTGGAGATAATACAATATCAACTATACATGGAGGAACGATATCAAAAATACTCCAAGAGAGCCGACGGCAATCTCATTACAATCGATGGCACATAGCCGTTGGAGTTGAAGAGAGGTCTTCTGCCGGTTTGGCCCCTTGGTATGTTGTGGTGTTGACGTGGATCAACCGACGAGATCCGGTATTTGATTGTCCGGGCTTAGGGCCGGGCCTGATATCCAAGTTTTTGAGAACTTATTTTCGTTGGCGCTGGATAAGCAGTTTGCTGTCAGAATCGAGAAGCGAGTAGAGCTCCTGGCGTAGTTTCAAGAGCCTGGACGGGCTAAGATTATTTCGCCGTGACAAGTTGTCACAAATACTTGATGGTAGCAGAACTAACCGTAAGATCATCGTAAATGATGACTGAATATCACCTCAACATATTGGAGGCAGTTATGAAGCGAATCCTTTCGGGACTTATAGCTGTTCTGTTATTCAGCCCAGTCGTGAATGCCACTGGTATCAATGTATTGTCCGAGGAACATCATATCAAGGGAGAAGCAGGTATATACTACGAACCACGGGTTGGCGAACCACGCGTTTTTCTACATTATGATATATTGGACGACCAACCGGTAAGTTACTCGGTCAGTGGTGAATATTTAAATCCCGGGGATACGCAAGGCAACCCTTGTCTATCCAGCGCCAGTGCCGGGAATTTCGAGATTAACGCTGAGGCATGGTATGATTCCAGGGCCGAGGCAACATCGATATACACGTTTACCACAGATTATTCGCGGTTTACTCTTTCAGCATATGTGGCTTTTGAAAGTATTGTTGGGGGGCCGCGCGCAGAGATTTCTTTAGTCGATTTAACAGGCAGTTCAGCTGTGGAGTATTCATTTGAACAAAAAGACTTTTTTGCGGAAGATTTCTATCTAACAACCACTTTGTACGTTAATCCAAGTCATGAATATCAACTCACTTTATACGCAAATTCATTTGATGGTCTTCCTTTTGTTGAGGGGGGGGGTACGGCGGAGACTAACTTAAGATGCAACCTCTTTGCTCAACCCTCGCCCGTACCGGAACCATCCACAATCCTCCTGGTTGCCTTAGGGTTTACAGGGTTATTAGGTAAACGAAAATATTCGTCTTCCTCTCATAGACAGCTACAAATGTCTTAAATTCCAATAAAAAAATGTCCCGGGAAGGGGGGCAGAGCTCTAATAAGACAGGATCGAGTGCCGTTCAGCTTTATGGCCGCAGGAACTGCACCTACAACTGGCCGAGTTGGTAAAGTTATAATTAAGGTAGCTACCAAATAGTGGTTTGTTGATCTTATGAATACTTCGCTTTCAGCATTTTACGTTTTTAATCAAACGGCACTTCCAGACTATTAGTGATTGAATAACTTTTCATTGAACAGAACCTTGCTTTGAGTTGGGTTTTGCCTGATAGACCATTCGGTGGAAAAAGATAAGGCAGAGCCATTTCTGACTCTGCCCACTCTGCCCGACAACTTTATATATGTTTCACTGAAGTTCAGGCTCTTTTTTTTCTGCGAAATACAGCAAGTCCTGCCAATCCAGTACCCATAAGCAGCATGCTAGCCGGTTCAGGAACTGGGGTTCCGCCGCCTGGGTCATATGTTGTTCCAATTCCATCCAGCAGTGCGTATGCGCCATGAGCACCGTAACCGCAATCTGCAACAAAAAGGCTGACAGTGATACTGTCACCCATATTCAAGTTGCTTATATCAAAAAACCAAGTATCGTTTTTGTACCAGTTGTTGTTGCCAACGTTTATCCAATTGCCACCTTGGAGGTTTGTAGCATCAGCCTGAAAAGTTGTTACGCTTCCAGCAACATCTACAGCTATTCCGAAATAGGGTTGATCCGATACGGGATGGTTGGGGTCATTCAATACAGCACCCCAGTTTACATATACACCACCGTCCGATATATCCTGGGCAGAAAGAATGCCAGTTTGACTAATCCTTGTGGCATTATAACCGCCGTTGAGATCACCTATTTTTGCCATGTAGCTGCCATTATAAGCCGCAACACTATCAGGCTGAGTCCCACCTGCAACAAATCCTTCGTTGGTAGATGCGACAACACCGGCATATTGAAGAGAACTGGAACCCCAAATGATGGCACTGTAGTTGTTTTCATATGACTTGCCATGCTCGACAGTCCAACCGCTAAAGTCCCCGCTCTCAAAACCACCATTAACAAAAAGAGCATATGCTGGCTGTGCAGCAATAATTGCTGATCCGAACGTTAACATGCCAATATTTAAGAATTTCCTCATAACGGTTCCTCTCCTCATTTGTTTTGGATTAATTTCTGGTTGGTTGCCCCATTTAGTCCATGAGGCAAGCTGGTCAAAGACAATCTTTCCTCCGTTAGCTTAGTATCTGCTTTAACAGAAGGTGTAGTGCAAGTTCTGGTCCACCTGCTTGTTTGATTATTCTTTTGCTTCAACAGCAACATAGACTATGTAGCTTCTGGAAAAACGACACAATTATCTATATTTCCAGAATTTCTTTCCAAAACAGTATAATTACGCCAGACAGGGACAATACAGTATCTATTTTCGTTCGACGATACCATGACCTGGCAAATATATTTCCTAAAGAGTAATGCTAGGATAATCTCCGTCTTCTATGATCCTACAATATCGGGGACACCTACCTATTTCGCCCTTAACCACAGCAATTTCTGTGAGATGAGGCAAGTGGTTCGCCGTGCGGCGCATCAGCATCAGTTCAGGCGATAGCAGTCGTTGCAGCAATGCCTGCATGTCACGACGGCCCTCGGAAAGAACCCAACGGATTCTCGGCAATGACCTTGATAAATGGTACGGTAGTTTGTTTGAAAAAACGTTGGGTCCAACGGCCAATAACTCCTTCGGAAAGGCTCCCCGCCCCTCCGGGAGAAAATCACCTTTTCACATCTTTCACATGACGATAGTTTGCAGCACCAGCGCCGGAAGCGACGGCACAGACCGTCGCGCTGCCGTCTCGTTCGCTCGACGATATCAGCCATCCAGGCCATTTTGCCGGTACAGTGATCGCTGGACCAGATCCATTGGGTTTCCCGGGCGAAATGCGGATCTGCGCAGAAATCGCGGTGGATCGTCGGCGGGCGTAGAACCGTCCTGTATGGCATTGGGGAGATCAAGCCTCATGGCGAGGTATAGGATGCGTCATAGGTTGAAAGCCAGTACTCCCGTGCGAGTGAAATGATCTCCTCGAGCATCCGATCCGGGGGTTCCTGTTCCACCAATATGGGCAAACAGTCCAGAAGCGCGAGAAAGCGGGCCAAGTGCCGGGAGCAAACACACCCAACCAAATCTCAAGGAATTGAAGCAGATCGCCATTGATGAGATCTACGTCGGCAAGGATCACTATCTGTCGATCGTCTTGGATGTTGTAAGCGGGGCGGAAAACCAATTGGGCAAAAACCCTGAGGGCAAGAATGGCACGATTACCATAAAAACGACACGCGACATCGACTCCGTTGAAAATCGAATTTCTGAATTCAGGCAGCGGTATTCCTCAGCATATTCTGGGAAATATCTTGAATCCCTTCTTCGCCACCAAGGGGATTGGCAAAGCCTCCGTGCTGCGGATATCATCGAACCACGCCTCGCCTACGCTGTTCCACCAGATACCCTTGACGCCTAACTGTCCTTCCCCCAGAAACGAGTCCGGCGTGTTTCGCAGGAGATTGTCATCGGTTATTCCTTTGGGGGGACTATTCTGGGTGAGTGCTTAAGGCAGGTAAAACCGGCGCAGGAGCCGAAGCCGGCAGTGCGTTTTTTTGGGATATTCGCCGGCGAAGGCCACCGGCCCTCAATCTCCAGCACATCCGAAACACTGCGGTTTGCTGCGGCGCGTGAAAGAAAAAAGGATTTTATCCGGTCGGCACCAGCACCAGGTCAAATATCGCTTCAGATGCCTCTTTTTCAGGGTAATGCTGAGTGATGAGGGTTTCATGTCCGGGGGCAGTCACGCGGATGTGGATATGCGGAGGACGGGACGAATAGCTAGGCGGACGTTCGGTTTGGAGCCGATAGTCTCCCTGAGGATCGGATATCAGTGTCGCCCGGTAAGCGTCGGCGTACTTCCCGTCCGGTCCGGCGTGCCACACCTCGATCCGGGCTCCATGAATTACACCGCACTCAACAGACGAGCGGACGGTCCCCTTGAGAACATAACCGGTGCCGAGAGCGGATCTCACTGGAGCATCGGGCTTGTAAAACGGCCCTAGGGAGTCCGGACTCGTCGGCGGGCAGCTCGTTGCGCCCTCAGATCTGCCGATAAATGCCAACAGCAGTAAAACTGTAAGAAGCCCTTTCATTTTCAGCCTCCTCTTCCTTGATGCAGCCGTAAAAAGTGCTCCAACCCGTGGGGATGGACTCTGGAAAGAGTTTGATATACGAGGCGTAGTTTCTGAAACGGTGCTTTGGTAGTACATATAGTACAGCGAAGCGCCGTTTCAGACCTGCAACGCAGTAGATCGGACTTTTTACGAATCCATTCTCCTTGAAGAACCAGGTAGCGATTCGCTCCCTTTATTCTTTATATGGCTTCTTTTCGCGGATGCTACTCTCCGCCCATCCTCCCAGATCTTCTTGCACGCTCCTGCCGCAAGATCGCACTCTCTATGCAGGGAATTGTTCAAAAAATTCAAGGCGGGTGGGTTAAGTAAACCCGGCGATCTTGGAATTGGCTGTGTTGAGACAGGCTCGTCGGATTGACAGGGGGACGAGCGTCACCCTGCAATTCGGCATCTCCTCTTTTCCGGTTATGCCTCGTTTGCCAAAAATGAGCAATATTTAGTTATATGTGCGATTTCTTTCAGCAATACTCGTATAGTCCGAGATATCTTCACTCCATGAAGAACTTCTGTTTCTGGTGATCACAAAGAAAAGTCGTCGGTCGGAGTCTTGCTGATCATTTTTTACAGGCGCTGCATGTTCTAAGTGACTGTCGCAAAAGAATGATTTGGCTAGTGCGCAATCGATATACGCTCTGATCAGATCAAGTGGATCATCCACTCCCAACTGGTCATCCAGCGCCAATTCTTCATCAAGTTCCTTCAATTCTTCATTCATCATATTCTTTCCCCCCGAAAAGACCTGAATGAATCGGATTACAGCTTAAGGTTGTTTGCAGTGGCTTTTTTAGTGCCTCCTGAACGGTCAGATCAAAGCATTTTTGATGCCCTGAGGAGTGATCTTGTTGATGAGGCTCAATGTAGAAGCTAACATTCTAACTATTCTAATAAATAAGCATATCCCCCATACGGGGGATTTTTTTTTGCCAGATTCTCTAATAAAAGGTGATCAAACGTCAGAGGATATCACAAACATAAAAAAAACAAAATGAGCGGGATGATGAATACTATAAAAGAAGAATTCCTGACTGCATCTGTTCTAAATAGCAATAAGGAAAAGATGATGGCATATACATTACGTCATCAAGTATTCGCGGAAGAGTTGAGATGGGTGTCAACCAATGATAAAAAACTTGAAATTGATAAGTATGATAGGAATTGCATAATGTTAGGGATATTTTACAACAATGAATTAGTGGCTTGCTTGCGGATCATCAGATCAAGTGAGAAGTACATGCTGGAAAATGAATTTGCTCATTTATTGGGAGATCATGAGCTACAAAAAAATGTTGAGACAATTGAGGTGACGAGGTTTTGTCTCGCACCTCATGTGCGAAATCTGCAAGTTTCAACAAAACATGGTGTCTTCCCATTTATCATGGTTCTTGAAAAGCTTTTTTATACCTGGTGTCGTAATAACGGCGTTGATAATGCATATATGGTGGTTTCCAAGATTTTTTTCCGGCTTTTAAACTTGCTCGGAATGCCTTGTAAGGCATTAGCACCGGAAGTAATTATGCCCGATGGAGTAAGAGCAATTGCAGCTAAATCCAGCTGGAGTGCTTTTGAGAAAGAAAATATAGTCAAACGACCTGACTTATATAACTGGTTCAGGGGATCGATTAGCAGCTGCGAAAAATTAGCGGCTTAGTTTTTGAGGTAAATCTATGGTATGCAGCTATTTATGACATATATATTAGGTTGGCGTTTAATGCAATTGCCACCGCGTGAGCCCTGGTTGTTGCTTCGAGTTTGCTTAATATATTTTTAAGATGGCTCTTTACGCTCTCTTGACTGACGAGTAAAATTTTCGATATTTCCCAGTTGGACTTGCCTTCCATAACCCAGAGCAGAACTTCTCGCTCTCTTGCAGTCAGCTTTATCGGCTTGCCTTTGGCTGGTACCGCAACTTTGGATGCGAAGAAGTGGAGATGGGGTGAAATAGATTCAATAATATTCCTTGTGCGAGTATCTTTGCGTATTTTCCTATCGGCAAGCGACAAGAGGCAAAAACCGTGCTTTGAAGGTAAAATATGCGTGAGACCGTGGTTTAAGCCGCACTCCTTTGCACTATTGAAAAACTCTTTTTTAGGTGAGTACTTTTTGTAAATTTCATCCCAATAGATGAGGCCTGTTTTTTTACACTGAATAACTGGGTCGATATAAAAATATTTTTCAAGCCTATATTTTTTCGTCCAACGTGCAGGATAAGATATATTTATTTCCCTAACTAGATTTTCATTGATGTGGTAGCCAACGGGTGCAGATAAAAAAATGATATTTTCCATCTGCATTAAATTTTGAAATTTGTGTGCTGTATTTTTGAAATGATCAATTGTTTCGCCATAACGGCAATCATTGATTATTTCAAGAATTTTAATAAGTTCACTTTTATTCAGATTCATACTCCAACGATATGTCTCTCAGAACTTTAATTGTAGCTTTAAATAGGTCAGATTTAGACATCAGTCGTAACTTTAAAAAAAGTTTATGGAGAGCAAAATCCAGATCGTTACCAAGTGATGCTTTGGAAGTTATTCTCGATGCTTTGGAAAAGTCTGAAAGTGAACATCCTGAAATTTTGTCCGAGATTATCTCTATATGTGCTTGTGAGTTAACTAGTATGGAACTGAAAATGGTTAATAGTAAAATTTAGCATAGCAGTAAAAGCTAGAATTTGTAGAATTTGTCGATTGGTATCGTTACGTTTCAAACGTTGGTGAAATGAATATCGATGCCAAGTGTAGTTTGACCAAACAATTGTTACTAATAAATTTCTACCTTTTCTGCCAATCAAAATCAATAGGTAGGAATATCAATACGCATAGGGTATATTTGCCTATTTCGCCACTATCTTGTTGGATATACAGGAATTATTGCGTATAAACCTATGAAGATATTTTTTCCTTTTTAATTAATTTTTCCGGCAATGTTATATGTCAGGAGTCTAACAGTATTATAATGAGCAGAATGATCACCAATCTTGTAAGTGTTTAACGATTTAGGTAATAGGTAGAATATCTGTATCAGGTCGGATACTTGATCAAAGATACAAGGTGAGTGCTACATACCTATTTTACACGTTTAATGAGGATGTGATCTATGATCTCTGTGGCGTCAACTTCATTCGCAGGAGGTCTTGCGATATCTTTTTGTGTCGAATGCTCTTCCTCGAACTGGTTTGCAGCATGATCTATACTGCTGTCGGGTTTGTCTTCGGTGGAGGGTGCTGCATTTTTCAGATTCGAACTATTGGTGATTGCCGCTCTTGAACTTTCAACAGAATTACCTGAATTTTCTAACATTTGGGAGACTGCCTTAAGAATATCCTTTGATTCGGCTCTCCGCGCTCTTATTTGATGATTATCACCCTCTATAACAGAAACAGGAGGTCGAGATACCATTTTCCTCATCGTATCAACTGTGGCCAAAGATGCATCCCGGTCGGATGATGAGACAGGAGTGTCCACTTCCGGGTTTGTTTCAGCAGCCTTACGAAAAATAGTTCCCTCTCCTTTTTCGGCCTCACGATCACTTTGCAGGGGTGCTTTCTGTATCTTATCCAACGGCTGTGCAGGCTGAGGTTTTTCCTCTTTATTGAGTTGACCCTCGATGACCGATACCTTTTGAATCCGGATCTGCTCTGTTTGAAACGATCCGGTTTCAGAAATCTTATGGAAGTCCTGATCCTTTTCAGTTGTAAGGCCTGTTTGTGTTTTGATGTATTCTTGGGGTGAGAATACAGTTTCTTTTCGTGTCGCTTTCATCCCTGTATAAGCAGGTGAGCCTACTTGAGGGTTTGCGGTCGATATCGCGGATGCGTTATTCGAAGGTGAAGTCGGTTCACGATCCACGCGAACAGCGGGATATTCTCGCTTGTCCGACGGGGGCAATGCCTGCGTCGAGGTGAGGTTTAGGGCACGAAGAGCCGCTTCCTCCTTTATTTTTAATGAATTTACCGAATTCGAATCATTTTGTGCGGGTGAGCGAGGATCGCCGCTCGTTTCTCTGGCCGTGTTGGACAGTTGTTCATCCGACTTCTGTAAATCCTGGTTTGTTTTTGGAGCATAGCCTCCTGCATCCTGGGAAATCTCCCTGCCGTAGCGTGTTTGAAGGGCATAGGCTGCAAAAAATGCCACTGCCAGGAAGACTCCCAAGGAGACTCCCTTCAGCCAGATCGAGACGGGAGAAATATCACGGTTAAGCAAAGAATCATGTGCTCCCGGTGCTGCAGTTTCATTCGAACCTGTCCTGGTGCGACCGTTGAGAGTGTCGCAGTTCTCTACAATTTCCGCTGTTATTGTCTGCGCTTCATTGACGAATCCAGTAGTAGCATCGCATTGCTCGCAACTCATGCGCGGAGCCCCATCTGAAATTGCATGTACAGCCAGAATCGGTCCTGAGCTGTATATGTCATATTCAGCGCCGGCTACTCGGAGGCGGTGTCTGATTATTTCACCGGTTTTGTGAGCCTTGAATAGTTGGATTGAATTGTTGATAGATGTTTGCTGGGGAGGTGAGCCGCGGTGGTCGAGATCTATTGTATTATGTTCGTTTTGTTCCAAGAGGAAGATATTCGGAAGTTTCTTGTCAGGCTTATCTGTTTTTGAGAGGAGGATTTTTTGGAGCAGGCCTTTGAGTCGTGGCCCTTCGTCTATGATAAGGAGGACCATGTTATCATCAGCGCATGCATCATTGAGAAACTTGCTGAAATGAATGAGGAACTTGCTCCTGGATTTGAAATCCTCCTCAAGTTTCATTGCGTGGGAAATGAAATTGACAAAGTCGAAATTTTCGATCCGGGTTTCATGAACTCTTGCAATGATAACCTCTTCACCTAGAGTCCTCACCAGGTTGTTTATCAATGTTGTCTTTCCTGTCCCGATTTCACCTGTGATAAGAAAAAACCCCTTGTTCTCAAAAAAACCGTGCCGCAGGGAAGCAAGTGCCTCCCTCTGCGTTTCCCCCATCCATATAAAGTCAGGATCACCAGACATTTGAGCGTGATTGTCTTTAAATGAGTAAATAAAATGCACTTACAAAATTTCTTTTATAGCCTGCAGAACAGGATTGATTTCCTGTTGTGGCTGTCTGGCTGCCGCAGAATTTTTCGACCGGTACTTCTGGACACAAGTGTATTGCTCCCATCCCTTTAGAGGGTAATCCAGGTCGACCGAACTCCATTTCGGGTGCCCGTTTGTTTTTAACCAGTCGAGATTATCAGCCAGAGTCTGGGCAAATTTACCAACGTTCTCACAGTTTGCCATTTTGAAATCATATGAGACAAGCACGGATTTCACCGCAATCGAATGAACATCCTGTAACTGCCAGGAGTATGTACCGGCAGGAATGTCTGCTGTGGGGTAAAATTCGGTAATTGCCGGATTCTGGATAGGAATAAGCGCAAGGGGGTCACTCAACGACACTTGTTCGGTAAAAAGTTTTACTGGATATCCGGCAACATAGAATAGGGCATCAAGTTTTCCCGCCTTGACAAGCGGCAATGCTTCGTCAGAGGATACAGGAAGGGCTTCCAAGGGCTTGACATTTGAAACTTCAAACAAAAGCTTCGCCGTAAGGTAGGTTCCGCTGCCTTCCTCGCCGATAGCCACACGCTTTCCTGCCAAATCGTCAAATGACTTGATTTCTCGGTTGCCCAGCAAGTGTACTTCCTCGTTATACAGCGGGTAGACCATTTTGATTTTTTGCGCGATCCGTTTGAGTACCGGGTCATTCTGAACCCTAGAGACAAAGGCCAAAACATCCGATTGAACTATCCCCATCTGGGTCATGGGGCGTTTGTACACGGCGTAGATATTTTCAACGGAACCTGCTGAATTATAGACACTAAGACTTACACCTTGCTGTTTTGCCAACTGTTCGAGATTGAGGCCGAACTGGTAATACGTCCCCTTCGGTCCGCCCGTCATTAATCCCAACTGGACAGGCTCAACGTCGGCAGCAATCGACACTGCTGAGAACACGAGTGTGGAAAGAATGGCGGCAAACAAGGCTAGAACTTTGTTCCTCATTGGGTTCCCTCTCCTTTTAATTATTTTTGGTCCTGAGCCCATGAAAGATTGCAGGTTGAAGGTTTTAAGGCGCGAAGATGCTTCGGAATACATCCCTTAGAGAATAGAAGTGATATATGCAGGGATACAGTATGTGAGGGTATATTTGCCAGAAGACAGGAGGATTTAGGCAGGCTGTTGCTGGTCTGGCTGAAAACATGGCCGATTGTGCGAGCATGCGCAAGCAGGGAAGTGTGCAACACCTTCCCCCGTAGCACAAGCAATGAATGATCGAGAGATTCCGGCTGCCGCTTTTCGATTTTACCCGGTAAAGAGCAATTGCGCAGAACGTCACTTCAATATCCCTTTATTGGGAAGGAGCTATTGTTCGGAAAACGCAAAAAATAGCCTATCCTTTTTCAGATGTTTTCTCAATGCTTTTTTTGCAACGGATTATCCGCCGGTTGTTGTAAGGTTGTTATATCGTTCTGGACGGATATTGTTAGCCTGTTTATGGTAGAGGAAGGGAAAAATCTAGTGTAATGTCAATTGTCGAATGGAGTAAGGTTGCGCAGTAAATTTGGCTTCCTGCTCGCTAATGTGGCCGAAATACTAACTAAATCTGGAGGCCAACAGGAGAAACAAGACAACAGATGAGGCTTGACATCAATAGTCCATGACTCCGCCGTAAAACACTTCCTGCTGCTCCACCCCCGGACCACCCGGATATTCGCAATCTCGAAACCTGGGACTCTCGGCAGGTCTGCAGGGCCGGGTCCTGTTTCATTGAGAGATATAGTGAGTTATCCTGGCTGCTTGACTTTGCGCAAATACGGTTTGATGGTTTGCCACCCTTCAGGGAATAAGTTTTTTGCCTCGGCATCGGATACGGCCGGGACAATAATGACATCGTCGCCTTTACGCCAATTTACCGGAGTGGCGACCTTATAGCGAGCCGTCAATTGCATGGAATCCAGAGCGCGCAGGATTTCATCGAAATTGCGGCCGGTGGACATGGGGTACGTCAGCATGAGTTTGATTTTCTTGTCCGGGCCAATGATGAACACGGATCTGACGGTCGCGTTTTCTGCAGCGCAACGCTGCTCGGCGGTGCCTTCTTCTTCCGCCGGCAACATGTTATAGAGCTTGGCGACGACGAGATCGCTGTCTCCTATCATTGGATAGTTGACGGAATGCCCCTGGGTTTCCTGGATGTCTTTTTGCCATTCGATATGGCTGGATACCGCATCGACACTCAGCCCAATAATCTTGCAGTTCCTTTTTTCGAACTCCTCCTTCAGGCCGGCCATGTAGCCGAGTTCCGTTGTACAAACCGGAGTAAAGTCCTTGGGATGTGAAAACAGAATTCCCCAACTATTGCCAAGCCATTCGTGAAAATTGATTTCACCATGGGTTGTTTGAGCGACGAAATTGGGGGCTTCATCATTTATTCTTAATGCCATGGTCTTGCCTCCTTCATTTTCTATGCTCTTTACTAGATTTCATTTTTTATTTATCACATGTCAGAGTATTTTTATTGATGCATAACACAAATCAGCATCAAGGTATTTGGTGAGAAGCTAGTCATTTGTCGCGTATGATTCAATCCTTTATCGGACCAGAGATACATCGAACCTCCAATGGCCAATCCTGGTTCGATGGTCAATTTTTTTTAAAATCGTCTATGATCCTGTCGAAAAAAATGACCAACAATGCAAGACTCATTGTCTGTTCCTATAAGCTTTGCACAACTATGTCATCATCAGTCTCTGAGAGCAGCTTCTCAAATCCCTGCTGCGAGACTTGATCTCTGATTCAGAAGGGCGAAGGCGATCCGGGACCACCTGCCTCAGGACCAGCCGAGGCTGTAACGATTCCCGGTTGACTGCCTGGTGGCGGGATGAGCCTGTTTTTCGCAGGGGAATTGTCATTTTTAGCCGGTATTGCCGCCGCCCGCGCCCGCAACTGCCTTTATTGACTCGCAATTAATAATGGATATTATGTACTGTCAGGTGATTCAGGTGTTGCAGATTGGCACGCGAACCTCATTATTTTTTCGACTACGATGAAAAAGATACTGCTTGCTTTTGTTGGTCTGGCGGTGCTGATAGGGATCATCGGCGGCATAAAATTTCTGCAGATCCGCACGATGATAGAGCAGGGGGCGAGCTTCGTGCCGCCTCCGACCAAGGTCACCGTGACGGAGGTGCAGGCAGACAAGTGGGAATCGGTACTAAGGAGCGTGGGCTCGCTGGTGGCGGTCCAGGGGGTTACCGTGGCGGCGGATCTGCCTGGGAAGGTGGTGGAAATCCTTTTCGAGGCCGGCGGCAGGGTCGAGGCTGGGGATTTACTCCTGCAGCAGGAAATCCGTTCGGAAGAGGCGCAGCTGCCGGGAGCCGAAGCGGCCGTGGTCCTGGCCAAAAGCAATCTCGATCGCGCAAGGCAGCTGCTTGCCAGGAAAGTCATTCCCGTTGCCGAATACGATGCGGCGGTGGCTGAACATCGGCAGGCCGTGGCGCAGGCCGACAACATCAGGGCGGCCATCAACAAAAAGAAAATCAGGGCCCCCTTCGCCGGTCGCCTTGGTATTCGTCTAGTCAATCTCGGCCAGTACCTCAAGGAAGGGGACGGCATCGTGTCCCTGCAGTCCCTCGATCCGATCTACGTCAATTTCCAGCTGCCCCAACACGATCTGGTCCATCTCCGCACCGGCTTGCCGGTGCGGTTGACTTTCGACAGTTTGCCCGGGGAAACAATCGAAGGAGAAATTACCACGGTCAATCCTGAAGTCGATCCCGTCACCCGCAATATCCGGGTGCAGGCCACAATCAGCAATCCCGGCGACTTCCTGCGTCCTGGCATGTACGCCGACGTGGCCGTGGTTCTGCCGGAAGAGCGGCGGGTCCTCGCGATCCCAGCCACGGCAGTGCTCTATGCCCCGTACGGCGATTCGGTTTTCATCGTCGAGGAGAAGAAGGACGAAAGCGGCAAGGTCAATAAGGCGCTTCGACAGCAGTTCGTCCGCCTGGGGGAGGGCCGCGGTGATTTCATGGCGGTAACGGAGGGGCTGCAGGAAGGAGTGACCGTTGTGAGCACCGGCGTGTTCAAGCTGCGCAACGGGATGGCTGTGGAGATAGACAACAGCCTGGCGCCGGACTTCGTCTTGCAGCCGAAACCGGAGAACAACTGATTTAAAGAGGATAGCGCCGGCCTGAAAATCCTCGACCTGAACGGAGCGTAAAATGTCTACCGATCTTTTCATCCGCCGGCCGGTTCTGGCGATGGTGGTCAGCCTGGTGATCCTGATTGCGGGACTGCAGGCGATCCGTTCTCTCAATGTCCGCCAGTATCCGCAGAGCGAGAACGCGATGGTGACCGTCACCACCACCTATGTCGGCGCGAGCGCGGAGCTGGTGCGCGGCTTCATCACCACGCCGCTCGAGCGGGCTATTGCCGCCGCCGACGGCATCGACTATATCGAATCGCAGTCCAAGCTGGGCCTTTCCACCATCAACGTTCGCCTGAAGCTCAACTATGATGCCACCAAGGCCCTTGCGGAGATCAGCTCCAAGGTCGACCAGGTGCGCCGCGACCTGCCGCCCGAGGCGGAGGTGCCGGTGATCAACATTGAGACCGCCGATACCCGGTTCGCTTCGGCTTACCTCAGCTTTACCTCGGACATCCTGATGCAGAACGAGATCACCGATTATCTGGTGAGGGTGGTGCAGCCCCGTCTCTCGGCCATCGAAGGGGTTCAGCGGGCCGACATCCTCGGGGCGAGAACCTTTGCCATGCGTGTCTGGTTGAAGCCCGACCGAATGGCCGCCTACAACATAAGTCCGATGCAGGTGCGGCAGGCGCTTGCAGCCAACAACTATCTTGCCGCGCTGGGTCAGACCAAGGGCTCGCTTACCCAGATCAACCTCACTGCCGATACCAACCTGCAGAGCGTCGAGGAGTTCAAGCGGCTGGTGGTCCGGCAGCAGGACGGGGCCATCATCCGTCTGGGTGATATCGCCGACGTGGTGCTCGGCGCCGAAGACTATGAGGCCGAGGTGCGCTTTTCGGGCCAGACGGCCGTCTTTATCGGCGTCTGGGTCTTGCCCAACGCCAACTCCGTGGATGTCATCAAGCGGGTGAGCAGGGAGATGGTGGGGATCAAGAGAGACCTGCCGACAGGCATGGACGCGCAGGTGGCCTATGACGCCACCAACTACATCACCAATGCCATCCGTGAGGTCCTCAAGACCTTGGCAGACACCCTGCTCATCGTGGTCGTAGTCATATTTCTCTTCCTCGGTTCGCTGCGTTCGGTGCTCATTCCGGTCGTGGCCATACCGCTGTCGCTGATCGGCGCGGTGTTTTTGATGCAGATATTCGGTTTCACCATCAACCTGCTGACCCTGCTTGCCGTCGTGCTCTCGGTGGGACTGGTGGTCGACGACGCCATCGTGGTGGTGGAGAACGTCCAGCGCCATATCGGTTTGGGCGAGAAGCCATTTGAGGCAGCTCTCAAGGGTGCCCGCGAGTTGGTCGGGCCGATTATCGCCATGACGGTGACGCTCGCGGCGGTGTACGCTCCCATCGGGCTTCAGGGCGGCCTCACCGGCTCGCTCTTTCGCGAATTCGCCTTCACCCTGGCCGGCGCCGTGGTCATCTCCGGGGTCGTGGCGCTGACGCTGTCTCCCATGATGTCGGCCAAGCTGCTCAAGCCAGGCCTTGCCGAGCGCGGCCTCGCTGGCCGGATATCTCGCGACTTCGAGAGGATGCGCGGATTCTACGGGCGGCTCCTGGCCGGAACCCTGCGCAGCCGGCCGGCGGTCTATATGGTCTGGGTGGTAGTGAGCATCCTCACCATCCCAATGTTCCTCATGTCCCCAAAGGAACTGGCCCCGACCGAGGATCAGGGGGTCATCTTCGGCATTTTGGACGCCTCCGCCAACTCCACCCTCGACCAGAACAGCCGCTATGCAGCGGCGGTGAACAAGATCTTCCTGTCAGTGCCGGAGACGGAATTCACCTTCCAGATCACTTTTCCCAACTCTGGCTTCGGCGGCATGGTGGTCAAACCATGGGATGAGAGGGAGAGGAGCATTTACCAGATCCTGCCACAGGTGCAGGGGATGCTGGGGGATGTGACCGGTATCCAGGTCTTTCCGGTCTTGCCGCCGGCCCTGCCGGGGGGTGGGGACTTCCCGGTGGAGTTCGTTGTCACCTCGACCGCGGATGCGGAGCAGATCCTCGATTTTGTAAGACAATTGCAGATGAAGGCAATTGAGAGCCAGATGTTCGCCTTCCCGCCGATGATCGATGTCAAGATCGACCAACCCCAGTCCGAGTTCATTGTCGACCGCGACAAGGTGGCCGACCTCGGTCTCAATCTCCGGCAGGTGGGGGCGGATGTCGGCTCGATGGCCGGCGGCGATTTCGTCAACCGATTCGATATCGCCGGGCGCAGCTATAAAGTGATTCCTCAGGTTCAACGGGTTGATCGCCTCACTCCCGGACAGCTGAAGGATATCTACATCGAGGGGCCGAACGACCGGTTGGTGTCTCTGGCTACAGTCGCCACCATTCGCGATACCGTCGTTCCGCGCTCATTGAACCGGATGCAGCAGCTGAACGCCGTCAAGCTGAGCGGGGTGGCCGTCCGGCCGCTGGACGAGGCGCTCAAGTTTCTGGAGGACGAGGCGGCAAAAATCCTGCCGGAAGGCTATGTGATAGACTATACCGGCGAATCGCGCCAGTTGAGGGTCGAAGGCAACCAGTTCCTGCCCACCTTCCTGCTAGCCGTCGTCCTTATCTTCCTGGTGCTGGCGGCGCAATTCAACAGCTTCCGCGACCCCTTCGTCATCCTGGCCGGCTCGGTGCCGCTTGCCATTTTCGGGGCGCTGCTCTTCTCCTTCCTGAAGATGCCGGATCCCAATGTGCAGTTCTGGACCCACGGCTGGACCACTACTCTCAATATCTATTCACAGGTCGGCATGGTGACCCTTGTCGGGCTGGTTTCGAAGAACGGCATCCTCATCGTCGAATTCGCCAACCGGATGCAGGAGCAGGGACACAGCAAGCTTGCGGCGGTCCATGAAGCCTCGATGACCCGCCTGCGACCGATCCTCATGACCAGCGCCGCCACCATCGCCGGACATTTTCCGCTCACCCTGGTTTCCGGCGCCGGTGCCGCAGCCCGGAATTCCATTGGCCTGACCCTGGTCGGCGGCATGGCCATCGGCACCCTCTTTACCCTATTCGTGGTGCCGTCTATTTACATGCTGGTGGCAAAGGATCACCGGAAGGAACAAGCGGACATAGAGCAGTGAAAATCGAAATCGATTCTCATACTCAACCCTTCTCGATTTCGCTAGCGATCCCGGTTTCGATTTCGACTATTCCATCATTGATGGATCTTATGCGCTTCTCGTCTTCTTGTGTAAAAAATGTAAAGTGTTGATTTCAAACCAATAATCAATTTTGTGTTGACCAGTGCGTTCGAGTGATGGTATTTATCCTGTAACCATCAAATGGATTATAAGGTAAAAACGCTGCAGGATCGTTGAACCTAGCCCAACCTCTGCAATTCTTCCCATGCATGTCATTGCGGTCAGCAAACAAATGCTGACCGGCATATCTTCTTTTCTCAGAATAAGATCCTCGGCAATACAAAGCACATTGAGGGGGTAGTTATGTTTCAAAGCATAAAGAGTGCCGTTTACCATATTTTGATACTCATCCTGAGCGCTGCAATTGCCTTGACGCTGCCGTACACGGGTAAATTTATTGCTGACAATTATCTGATCTATTGGGCGCTCATCGAGAGGGAGAAGATTTTTCTCATTTCTGTGGAAATTACTGTTGCAGTCATCTTGATCATGTTTTTCAATTACCTGGTGAGGAGTTGGAATGACAGGAAGTTTTCGCAGATGGCGCTGAACGATATGGGGCTTGTTTTTGTGGCGCACACCGAAAGCCTGCGCATGAAAAGGCGACTCAAGAAATTCAAGGAACAGCATGGATTGGCGAGGGATGTGCTGCTGATCGGCTCGACCGGCTCGACCACCTTCGTCAGTCCGGACGGCGATCTGCATCAGGTGCTGCGCAATTGCCGGGAAGCGAAGATCATGCTCCTGAATCCTTTCGGTGAAGGGGCCAGTATTCGCGCCAAGAGCATTCCGGACCCCGATATCACTCCGGAACATTTTCGGGAGCAGATAGCGAAGAGTTTGGAATTCTTGGGAGATCTCAAGTCGCTTCAGAAGAATATACAGCTCAAGCTATACGAGGAGGCGCCTTTGCTCAAACTCGCCGTCCTCGGAGATTACATCTTCATGAAGCACTATCACTCTGGGCTGAACGTCCGGCAGATGCCGGAATGTATTTTCAGGCATTCTCACAATCATGGCAGCCTTTTTCACCCTCTGTATCAGTATTTTCTTTTGAAATGGCGCGATCCGAACATCCCGGAATATGACTTCTGTTCAAACGAGCTGATATATCGGGATAATTCCAGAAATGAAGTGAAAAGAGAAAAACTTGGAGGAACGATATTCGATCCTGCGGAAAATTGAGTTGTACAGCACTGAATCAGGCTACGTGCCCTAACGCAAATATCCTTTTTCGGTCCCATGGAATTATCCTGATACGAATAGAGCCAATTCGTCACGGTTTTCTGCAAACGTCCGGCCGGCAAAATCTTTCAGGAGCATTTTTATAGGCCCTTTCTTTCCCTCAACTCATTGGAGGCGATGATGAAAGAACACGATCCCCTCGGCAGCAGACTGCCTATCAAAATTGACTCGGCGTCTAACGGTGAATTCCAGCCCATCCCGCTCACCCCTGAGGAGGTCGCCGCCAACAGACAGGCTCATCGGGACGCGGACTTCTTCAGCAGGAAACTGGGGCAGTCCCGGCGTCAGTTCCTCAAGTCGACCTGCGGTGCCGCCGCGACGCTTCTGGCCTTCAACCATGTCTGGGCCGCACTGGGCGCGAGGGGCGGCAGCTTCTTCATCCCCGAGGCTGCGGCGGTGGAGAGCGAAGCGGCCGAGGCGGCTCTTGGCGGCGAGGAAATCATCATCGATCTGCAGACCCATTGTGTCGATCCCAGCGGAGATTGGGCGAAGGGAAAAGACGGGCAGCGCTGGATGCGCACTCTCAACGAGGTCTTCGGCCAGGCCTCGAAATGCCCGTATGATACGCTCGACTGCTACTCGGCCGAGCAGCTGATCAAAGAGGTCTTCCTCGATAGCGACACCGATGTGGCGGTCATCTCGGCGCTCTGGGGCGGCCAAGGCAATAATCCGACACCCACCGAATATGCGGCCGCCGCCAGGGCCATAATCATCGAGAAGGTCGGCAAGACCCGGGGGCTGATCCATGGCGGGGTCCTGCCCAACGAGCGGGGACAGATCGAGTTCATGAACGTCCAGGCCCGGCAGTACAAGGTCAATGCCTGGAAGCTCTACCCTCAGTGGGGCCCGGAAGGGAAGGGTTTCTTCATGGACGATCCCCTGTACGGCATCCCCATGCTGGAAAAGGCGCGGGAACTGAAGATCCCGATCGTCTGCGCCCATCGGGGCCTTCCGCTGCCCGGCCTGGAATATGAATACTCAAAACCGGCGGACATCGTTCGGGTCGGCCGGATGTTTCCCGATCTCACCTTTCTCTGCTACCACGCCGGCTTCGAACCGGGCGTCGCCGAAGGGCCCTTCGATCCCAAGGGCGACAAGGGGGTGGACCGCTTCATCCAAGCCTACGTGGAACATGGCTACAAGCCGGGCGAGGGCAATGTCTACGCCGAGCTGGGGAGTTGCTGGCGGCACTACATGAGCAAGCCCGACCAGGCTGCCCATCTCATGGGCAAGCTGCTGAAATACCTGGGCGATACCCGGATCTGCTGGGGAACCGATGCCCTGTGGTACGGCAGTCCCCAGGATCAGATCCAGGCTTTCCGAAGTTTTCGCATCTCCGAGGAATTCCAGGAGAAATTCGGCTATTCTCAGCTTACGGACGAGGCCAGGGCCAATATTTTCGGGCTCAATGCGGCGCGCATCCACGGCCTGGATATCTCAGGCCTGAAAAAGATCAGGTCGACCGATCCCGTCGCCAGACTCAAAGGAGAATACGCACGCAACCCCAATCCAAGCTTTCAGACCTACGGTCCGAAGACCAGCCAGGAATTTGCCGTGCTGAACCGCCGGCAGGGGTGGTTTCCGTTGTGAAAGATCTCCTTCCAACGATTTACATTTTCCCCTGTTCCTGTTACAATCGCCTTTGTTGTTGGTACCTTGGGATCTTCCTCTTAAGAAAATTTCCTTGAAGGTACTTCCCCCTAGTTGGGGTGACATATCTGCCAGGTGCCGCGCAGGTTTCGCGGTGAAAAGGGAATACGGTGCAAAACCGTAACGTTGGGCCAGCGCTGTAAGCGGGGACGACGGCTGCATGATGCCACTGTTTGCGAAAGGACGGGAAGGCGCAGCTGGAGGGTGAGCCGCAAGTCAGAAGACCTGCCTGGGAGATGCGACTTTCTTGTCCACAGGAGTCCGTGTTGCGGTATACCGCGACACGGACTTTTTTATTGCCCGCCCGACGAGAAATCCTTTTCATTTTTTCAGGAGACCGTAATGAAAACACAGCTTGAACTGGCCAGGGAAGGAATCGTGACAGCTTACATGGAACAGGTGGCGCAGGCGGAAGGATTCGAGGCCGAACAGATCCGCCAGGGCGTGGCGGCGGGCCACATCGTCATTCCGGCCAACCCGGTGCGGGCGGCTCAGAAGGTGGTGGGGATCGGCAAGGGCCTCCGCACCAAGGTCAACGCCTCCATCGGCACCTCGTCCGATATATCCGATGTGGCGCTCGAGATGCGCAAGGCCAAGATCGCCGAGCAGGAACAGGCGGATACCCTGATGGAGCTTTCCACTGGCGGCGACCTCGACGCCATCCGCCGGGCTGTCCTCGACTCCTGCAAGCTGCCGGTGGGCAATGTGCCCCTCTACCAGGCCTTCGCCGAGGCGGCCCGCAAATACCGCAACGCCAACAAACTCGATCCGGAGTACCTCTTCGAGTTGATCGAGCGCCAACTGGCCGACGGCATCTCCTTCATGGCCATCCACTGCGGCATCAACCGCTTCTCCATCGAGCGGCTGCGCAAGCAGGGCTTCCGCTACGGCGGTCTGGTGTCGAAAGGCGGGACCTTCATGGTCTCGTGGATGGAGTACAACGACCGGGAGAATCCTCTTTACGAGCAGTTCGACCGGGTCTGCGCCCTGATGAAGAAGTACGACTCGGTGCTCTCGCTCGGCAACGGCATCCGGGCGGGCGCCATCCACGACAGCCATGACCGGGCCCAGATGGCGGAGATGATCATCAACTGCGAGCTGGCCGAGATAGGCCGGGAGATGGGCTGTCAGATGATGGTGGAAGGGCCTGGCCACGTGCCCCTCGACGAGATCGCCGGCAACATCATGCTGGAAAAACGAATGAGCGGCGGCGCGCCCTACTATGTGCTCGGTCCGCTCCCCGCCGACTCCGGCGCGGGATACGACCATATCACCTCGGCGATCGGGGCGGCGCAGTCGGCCTGGCACGGAGCGGACCTGATCTGCTACATCACTCCCGCAGAGCATCTCGCCCTGCCCAACGAAGACGACGTCCGGGAAGGGGTGCGGGCCACGCGGCTTGCCGCCCGGATCGGCGACATCGCCAAGTACCCCGAGCGGCGCGAACTGGAAAAAAAGGTGGCGCTGGCGAGACGTGACAGCGATTTCGCCGAGTATTTCCGGCTGTCGATGTTCCCGGAGAAGATGAACGAAGTGAGAAGCAGCAGAAAGCCCGAGAACGAGGCCACCTGCACCATGTGCGGCGACTTCTGCGCGATGGAGCGGGGCTTCACCCTCTTCAAGGACGATATCAGCGGCGACAAGTGCCGTGCGTCAGAAGCCAGAAATCAGAAGACAGAGGACAGATAAATTCCCCTCATTCTTCAAATCAGGCGAAGCTGGATGTGATTAGCTTTTGATCGTTCCCACGCTCCAGCGTGGGAACGCATCCTGGGACCGCTCCAGCGTCCCCAGTTGACGGGGAAAGTACATGGCCGAAGCCGCTATGATGTTCTGCCCGAGCATTGGTGGTACTCAAGCGGCGGAATTATCTTGGACGACCGGGGCTGGTCGGGGTAGAATCGTGACTCCGAAGGAAACGGGACGCGTGAGCGTCCAAAAGCAGCATCCCCACGCTGGAGCGTGGCATTCCATGCACCCTACCGGGAAAAACGCTCTGGAATCAGAGCGCCGCGGCAAAGAGCATTCTGGTGTACTCCTCTCTGGGGGTGGTGAAGATCTCCCGCGCCGGGCCCGCCTCGACGATCCGGCCGTGCTGCATGACGGCGATGTAGTCGGCCAGGGCCCGCACCACCCGGAGATCGTGGGAGATGAACATGTAGGTCATGCCGTACTTCTCCTGGAGCCTGACCAGCAGGTCGATGATCTGGCCCTGGATGGTCACGTCGAGGGCCGAGGTCGGCTCGTCGAGGATGAGCAGCTTCGGCTTCAGGATGATCACCCGGGCGATGGCGATGCGCTGGCGCTGGCCGCCGGAGAACTCGTGGGGATATCGGAAGGCCATCTCCTCGGTGAGACCGACCTCCCGCAGGGTCTCCACCACCAGCGCATAGCGTTCCTCGGGACTGGTGTCCGGCATGTGGATCTTCAGCCCTTCTTCGATAATCTGATGGACGGTAAAGCGCGGCGACAGGGACGAGAAAGGGTCCTGGAAGACGATCTGGATCTCCTTTCTCAGCGGCCGCATCTGCCCCTCCGACCAGGGCTGAATGTTTTCGCCAAGGAAGTGGATGTCGCCGCGACTCTTCACCAACTTCAGCACCGCCATGGCAAGTGTCGTCTTGCCCGATCCCGATTCGCCGACAATGCCCCAGGTGGTTCCTGCGTGAAGTTCGATATTCACCCGGTTGACTGCGTGAGTAACCTTTATTCGCCGCTTGAAGGGATGGACCCAACCGACAGCGGCTTCAAAGCGGCAGGTCAGGTCCCGGGTCGAGAGAATAAGGGAGCCTGGGGCCGGGTGTTCCCGGTCCCTGGGGATGGCCGCCATCAGTTGCCTGGTGTAGGGGTGGGCGGGTCGCTGGAAAATCTCCTCCGTGGTGCCGTGTTCGACGATCCGGCCGCTTTTCATGATGTAGATGCGCGCGGCCTGTCTGCGCACCACCTGGAGGTCGTGGGTGATGAGCAGCAGCGCCATGCCGAACTCGGTCTGGATATCCTTGATCAGCTCGAGGATCTGAGCCGCGATGGTCACATCGAGCGCGGTGGTCGGCTCGTCGGCGATGAGCAGGGCCGGCCGGCAGGCCAGGGCCATGGCGATCATCACCCGCTGCCGCTGGCCGCCCGAGAGCTGGTGGGGATAGGCGGAAAGGCGACCCGCAGGATCCTCGATCCCCGTCCGGTCGAGCAGCCGGATGGCCTCCCGTTCCGCCTCCCGTCCGGTCATGCGGCGATGCTGCCTGAGCGGTTCCATAAGCTGGTTGCCGATGGTGTAGACCGGGTTGAGAGAGGTCATCGGTTCCTGAAAGATCATGGCGATGCGGTTACCGCGGATGAGCCGGATCTCTTCCGGCGTGAGGCCGAGGAGGTCGCGGCCTTCGAGCCGGATCGCCCCTTGCCGGCCAGTGCTGCCGCCTTCCTCCAGGAGGCGCAGCACGGAGAGGGCGGTGATCGATTTGCCGGACCCGGATTCGCCGACCAGGGCTACGGTTTCCCCTTGGCCGATGGCAAGGGAGACGTCGAAGAGCACCTGATTGCGGACCGGGCGGTTGTTCTCGTCAAAGGTGTTGAACCAGAGGTTCAATCGGTCGATTTCCAGCAGCATGGAAGGGTTTACCAGGGGTCGTAGCGCACGTCGAAGGTGGTTATGTACTCGTCGGTCTCGATCGTCTTGACGATCAGATTGTCCACGCGCGATCTAGGCGAGCCCTTTTTCAACCATTCGAGCATGGCTGCCATATCTCGGTCGGCGCCGGAGAACACGACCTCCACCGTGCCGTCCCGCAGGTTGCGCACCCAGCCGACGAGATTGAGGTTGCGGGCCTCGCGCCTGGTATAGTCCCGGAAGAAAACTCCTTGAACCATTCCCTCGACGATCACGTGGGTCATTTTCATGGTCTTGCTCCTGTTTCTGGGAAAAGCCAGGCCAAGGACGTCGACTATGCCTCCTAGCAGGTTATCTCCACGTTGACTATACAAGCGGTGGGAGTAACGCCAGGATAACATCTCTATGGAGCGCTGTGCAAGATAATTATCAGGAATAATTATTGAAAGTATTTTCGGGGCTTGAATGGCCGTCTTCTTGCTCCCTATAATTGATTACGGTAAGGTCTGATGGTCCGTAATGAAACCCCGTGCGGGAACGGTAAGACTTCAATAATACTCGGAGAGGAAGTATGTATACGAGATGCGGGTGGTGCGGAGATGATCCGCTGTATGTCGCCTATCATGACCACGACTGGGGCGTGCCGGTCCATGACGACCGGAAGCTCTTCGAGATGTTTGTCCTCGAGGCGGCACAGGCGGGTCTCAGCTGGCTGACGATCCTCAGGAAGCGGGAAAACTATCGCAAGGCTTTCGAGGGTTTCGATATAGAAAGGGTTGCGGGCTATACCGAGGCGGATGTCGCCCGACTGCTCGCCGACCCGGGGATAGTCCGGAACCGCCTGAAGGTGGGGTCGGCGATCAAAAACGCCCGGGCGACACTCGCCGTGATTGAAAAGTTCGGCAGCCTGGACAACTATCTGTGGCGTTTCGTCGACGGGGTTCCTCTCCAGAACAACTGGAAGACTCTGGCCGAAATCCCGGCGCGGACCAGTGAGTCGGACTTTATGAGCAAGGATTTGAAAAAGCGGGGATTCAGCTTCGTCGGCTCGACCATCTGCTATGCGCTCATGCAGTCGGTGGGGATGGTCAACGACCACCTGATCGACTGCTTCCGCTGGAAGGAGCTTTCAGCGATCAGCGATCAGCTGCCAGCTAAGGACATGTAAAAACATTGGAAAAACAAGTCGATCGTTGACAGCCTTAAAAAACGCCAGGCCGGTACGGAGAGCAGGCCTGGCGAAAATGGCGGGGACGGCCGAGTATCAACCCCCGCCCACCACCGGAAAGATGGCCAGCACGTCGCCAACCGCAGGGCAGTAGGAAAACTCGCTGTGCCGGGAATTGACCATCAGCACGCCCACCTCCTGCCGGTCGATGCCGAGGGAATCGACGATGTCGCCGACCGTCGTTTCCTCGCCGATCTCCCGTTCCTCCTGCTTGAAGCGGTTGTCGCGGAAGTAGGCGAAGAGTTTTACCGTTATTCTTTTCATAATAAAGCCGTAAAAAGTGCTGCAACCCGTGAAGATGGACTCTGGAAAAAGTTCGATATACGAGGCGTAGTTGTCTGAAACGGTGCTTTGGTAGTACATATGGTACAGCGAAGCGCCGTTTCAGACCTGCAACGAAGTAGATCGGACTTTTTACGAGTCCATCCGTAGGGGCGAATCTTGTATTCGCCCTCCTATCCTGGGCAAGGGCGATCACAAGGATCGCCCCTACGTCAGCCCCACTAACCGGGAAAAGTACCTCTTCACGAAATCCATTTCAAAAAAAGAAATGAATTTCTCAGGCACTAAAAATTCCAAAAGGTATCGATCTCCTGGCCGGTGAAGTCGAAGACCACGTTATGCGGCGGCAGCGGCTCGGTGTAGAAGAACTCCGGCAGCCGGTCGTCGGCTGCGGCGAAGCCGGCGGCGGTGTTGAAGCCCCGCTCGGTCTTCAGGATGTACTTGCCGAGGTTGACTACGTCGTCGCCGGTCAGCGCGAGGCCGTACTTGGCGTTGATCAGGTCGATCAGCGCCGGCAGGCAGGCGGCGTTGTCGAGAGCCGCAAAGGCGATGAACAGACACATGCCGGTCGAGTCGATGGCGGCGGTGGCGATCTGCAGGTTTCGTGACAGCTCCACCTGGCCTTCCTTGGTGAGCGGATCGAGCTTGCCGCCGACGCCCAGGATGTTTGTGGCGATGGTATAGCCCATGGTATGGTCGGCGCCCTGGGTCGAGGTGGCGTAGGTGATGCCTATGCCCTTGATGGCCCGCGGGTCGTAGGCGGGGATGGCCTGGTTCTTGACCACCGGCACCCGGGTCAGGCC
>JAEYNP010000011.1 GCA_023412495.1 Pseudomonadota bacterium | reverse complement strand
GGGCGCCCCACGCCTCGGAGTGCCGGCTTGCTGGAGGCAGCGGCCGTTCAGTCCGCATCTCCGGTGGGAGCCCCTCTTTCCGGCAGGGTGGTGCCGTTTGCGGCTTCCGCCCTTTGGCGAAGTTTTTTCTCCCGCCGAAAGGACCGGTACAAGGCAAACGATCCAGTCGCTGCAAGGATAAGGCCGACTCCGAACAGGGCCCGGGCCGAACGCGGCAGTCCGCCATCCGGCTGCGCTGGAAAGGCCACCGTTACGGCGCCTTCGGCCCCTTCATCCACTTCAATGGCCGTATCCTGCAGGTGGCCCATGGCATCGCCGGCGCTGATCCGCCATGCGCCCGCCCGGTCCGGGGAGAAACAGGCGACGCCGTTGCGATCGGTGGCGCCTGACTGGAAGGGGACTTCGCTGCCCGGAGCACTGACCGTAACCTTGGCGTAGTTCATCACCTCGCCGTCGTCGTAGGTGAAGGCCACGCAGACCGCGCGCCTGTCGACCATGGCGGCGGAAGTGCCGTGCGCCGTTGCCGAGGAAGCGGCGCAGAGCAGGAGAGAGGCCGCCAGCAGGCAGGCCGGAATCGCGGCGCTCGGCCGTTTATCGGCTGAGCGCGGGTTGTCTTTTTCCGACCTTTTCATGGGACCTCGAAGGCCAGGGTGGCGAGATACGATTCCTCGTCGCATTCCTTGAGATCGGCGAACGGTTCCTTGAAATCGACCTTGATCAGCCATGCCCCCTGGCTGAGTATCCTGACTTTGCCGAAACCTTCCTTATCCGTTGCGGCGGAATAGGCATAGACGCCGTTTTCCGTAGAAAACCCGCCGTAAGTCGCGGAGAATTCGGTGCTGTGGGGTTTTCCTTTGAGAAGCACGCGAAACGGCAGGTAGTCGCCGACCCGCAGCGAAGCCGGGTTGGCCAGCGGGACGATTTCCATGGCGTGGCCCACGACGGTGTCCACCTTGCCGCCGTCGCTCTCGACGTTGGCCACGGCCTTCATGAAGGAATTCGAGCGGGAGCAGTTCAGCACATTTTCCAGGCCGACCTTCGACTGCCGCTTGCTGCCTTCCGTGGTTTTGGTGTAGAAACTCGCCGTGCGCTTGACGGCGACGAGGTAGGCGCCGGGTTGGGCCAGCCCTTCCTCTGACTGGAATTCAAGATCCGAGGTTGAGACGGCCTTGGCCGAGGCTCCGCCGTCGGGGCCGACCACCCGCATTTCCTCGACATCGGCCGCCTTCATGAAGCCGGCTACGGGAAAGCGGTGTCCCCAGCCGATGGTCCATTTCACGTTCTTGTTTGCTGAGATCGAGCCGTCCTCGAGGTTGATCCAGGGGAAATGCGCCCGGGCCGGAAGGCCGGTGCAGAAGATCAAAAGAAGGGCGAAGAAAACTGACCGGTACGTAATTGAAATCGCTGACATGGCATTTCTCCTTTTTTTCATAGATAGATATCCATTTTGACCAGGAACGTTCTTCCCGTCCGGAAGTTCCTTTCATCGCCCTTGTCCGAATCGAAAATATTGTCCGCCTGGAAGCTCAACTTGCCCCGCTCGCCCAGCCGTTTGTAGACATTGGCGTCGACCACCACATGGTCGTCAACCTCGAAAAGGTTGGCTGCATCGGAATACTGACGGGAAGCGTAGGACACCACCGAGGCGACCCCGAGGCCCAGGGGTTTGTATTCGTAGGCTGGGGAAAGATGCACCTGATGATGGGGCGTATAGGTCAGCTCCAGGCCGGTTTCCTCGTCTTCCGAGTCGGTGTAGGTGTAGCCGGCGGCCAGGGTGAAATAGTCGTTCAGCAGCATTCTGGCGGTAAGGTCGCCTCCCTGGGTCACGGCCTCCTTCACGTTTCGATAGATATGCAGCGGCTGGCCGTTGAATGTTTGCCCGGTTGTTTGCGTGATGACCAGATTATCGATATCGTTGCGGAACAACCCGAGGCTGACGACCAGCCGGTCGTCTAAGAACCACTGTTCGAAGCCGAGCGTATAGCCGATCGACTCTTCCGGTTCGAGATCGGGATTGGATTGCACCCAGAACGGGCTGTGGAAGAATGGAACATCATAATAGAGCTGGCGGATGGTTGGCGACTTGAAGGCCTTGCCCACCGCGCCCCTGATGGTGGTCGACGGTTGCAGGCGATACATCATGGCAAGCTTCGGATTGAAGGAGTCGCCGAAGGTGGAATGATTGTCATATCGCGCGCCGGGCACGACGACCAGGTCGTCGAAAAGCGTCAACTCGTCCTGGGCGTAGAGGCTCCAGGTGTCGACATCCTCGTCCACGGTGGTCCTCGTGTTGAGGTTGCCGGCCGTGTTGTCTATCTTGTAGTCGATCTCCTGGCGCTGAAATTCGGTGCCGACGATGATCGTCTGTGTCTTGCCGAGATAGAGAGTATACTGGCCCTCGGCCTGATCGTAGCCGATTTGGCCGAACCGGCTGGAGCTGATGCTCGACGCGGTGAAATCGTCGATATAGTGATAGCCCTTGATTTCCACAGCCTGGCTGTTCGAAAACCGCCAGGTTGACCCGCCTGCCACCCGATAGCTGTCCTCGGTTGCCGGGCCTGTTCCCTCGCGGTCGAAAACGCTGGCCTCTCCTTTCAGCCAGACGTCAACTGCGTCGGTCGGCGTGATATCGGTTTTGAGCATCAGGAAATGACGGTCCGAATCGATGGGGTCGATGCCGACGCTTTCCCCGCTTTCATAGGAATAACTGGCAAGGTACCCGACCTTCTCGTGGGGGCGGTCGCCGAAGTACAGCGAGTACTCGGACAGGTTGCGGTTATGGCCGTCATCCGAAGGCTTGTTGGTGGCGCCGTTCAGCACCTGCTCCTTGACATCGTACCAGCCGTAGGAGGCTGAGGCGCCGCCGATCGTCTCCGCGGGCGTCTTGCGGGTGATGATGTTGATCACCCCGGCGATCGCATCGCTGCCGTAGAGCACCGAGCCGGGACCTTTGACCACCTCGATCCTCTCGATCATCGCCACCGGGATCTGGTTGAGGCCCACCGCATACTCGCCGTGGGCGCCGCTCTGGCCGCTGCCGTGCACCCGCTGGCCGTCGATCAGGATCAGGCCGTAGCCGTCATTGAAGCTCAACCCCTGCAGCCTGACCCTCGACGAGCCGCTGCCGAAGACATCGTCCACTCCCGAGGTGTTGATCCCAGGGACGGTTTTCAGGATTTCCGTGACCGTCTGCGCGTTCGACCGCTCTATTTCCGGCCGGTTGATCAGGATGGTTTCGACCGGCACATCCTTGAGTGTGTGAGGGGTCCGGGTACCGGTTACGACAACATCGTCCAGCCGGTCGACCGGGGTCTGCGCCTCTTCGGCAAACGCCTGCCCCTGTCCGAGAATACCGGCCAGCGCCCAGGACATGCCGACAACTTTCCATCGCATCTTCCAATTCCTCCCTTGTGATGATTGAGTTCCCGCGGAACGGCCTTCGGCGCAACGGGTCTGCCGCCTGGCTTTCAGTCGGAGTCCGGCGGGAATTATCCCTGCGTGACGAGCGGCTTCGGTCGATACAAACCGCGGGAGAAAGGCAATACCCGGTGGTGTTTCGCCGGATATTGACTCTTCATAGTGCGGGTGGTATGGAAGGAGTAAGCTCTCTTCTAACAGGGGGCTGACGGGGGAAGATGATTGAATGACTCTGGCCGGAGCATGTCATCTTCCCCTTTTTTATTGACCCCTCCTCGGGAGATTCTCCAATCTCCTCAATGCGAAAGCCGCTTTTTCAGGCGGCGATTTCTCAGTACGAAGTATTACGATTTCATCAGACGTGTTATTTACCCGGATTTCCTTTGCTGTCAAGAAATCTTTTATCAATATCCGCTATAGGCGGAAAATGAGAAAGGTCTCGCTGCGAGTATTTACGTTTTGCCTGTTCCGCATCGATTTGGGAGATGCCGGCTGGGTGAGCCTTGACTCTTGCTATCGGAAATTCCAATTAATTGGTGCCAACATCCGCCGAGTAACCAATTAGACTTCTTATAATTCCTGTGTTAAACGAATCTTCCATACATTAATGCGGCTGACGCCCGCAACCCAAGGTTGTTATCCCCTCCCATAGCAGAGGGGATCTCGAAATATTCTTAAAAACAAAGAAATGAATTTCTAAGTACTAAACATGTTATATGGATCGGCCGTAATGACAGTGCTTGTCAAAATTGGGGAGAACCACGCATGAATGACACAAAATCGTGTATGGAACGTCGGTCTTTTTTAAAAGCGACGATGGCAGGCGCCGTCGGTGTTTTGTTGCCGCCGTCGGCGGCGCGGGCGGATTCAATGTTGAGCGGCAAAACACTGCAGGTGTGGTCCTGCGGCGGTCTGGCCGAGGCCTTTATGCCGGCTAACGCCGCCTACGAAAAGGCCAACGGAGTGAAGATCAGTTATACCGGTGCTTTTGCAGCAGCCCTGGGTAAATCCCTGCTCGGCAGCGCCACCACCGAGATCTTTGCCGGCCGGGTGCTCGACCTGGCGAAGAAGCTCAAGGAAGCCGGAAAGATGTCCTCGTTCCAGCCCCTTTGCTACACCAGCTATGTCATGGTTACACCCATAGGAAATCCGGCCGGTATTCGGCAACTCGCCGACATGACAAAACCCGGGGTGCGGGTGATTCTCGCGCCGGACGCATCTCCGCCGGGCGGCCAGGCTGTGCAGAATCTGCTCAAGAAGGCGGGATTGGCCGAAGAGATAGCAAAGAACTGCCTGAGGCCGGGCAGTTGCGTGCAGCGGGTGATGGACGAAATCGTCGACAGTCGAGGCGATGTCTCCATTGTCGAGCGCCGTCTCACGAGGATGGCGGAATTCCGTGACAGGACGGAGATTTTCGAGATTCCCGAGGAGTTTTTCCCGCCCGGCCCTCTGACCTTCACCATCGGGGTGATGAAGGACGCAAAAGACGAAATCCTCGCCAGACACTACATCGACTATATTACCTCGGCCGAAGGTCAGGCGTATTTTGAAAACGCCGGGTTCATTCCGGCGCTTTCCGACAAAGGTCGACAACTGACAAAAAAATTGGGGGTGACCGATGTCTGATCTTGAGCTTTCCGCCGTCTCCGGCGAGAAATCAATGGGCGAAAAAAGTGAAGTCGGTCTGAAGGTTCGACGCCGTTTCAGCCAACTCCTGATGCTCGCACTTCTCGGCCAATGGTCGTTCTACGGTATTTTTCGCTGCCCTTTCATCGTTCCCTATGTCAGTTGTCAAAACTGTCCAGTGATCACCTGCCATGGACGTATCTTTTCATTATTTTACGGATTCTGGCTTTTGGTGCCGCTTGCGACCCTGCTTGTCGGCCGCGTTTTCTGCGGCTGGGCTTGCCCCGGGGGGCTCGTCAGCCAGTTGCTCGGATCCTTGGCGCCGTTGAAGGGTCGCACTGGAAAGGGCGTTTACCGCTGGCTCACCTATGGCAAATATCTCGGCCTGGCCGTAGCGTTGTGGTGGTATTTTGTCTTCGGTCAACCGCGAGCCGACGTTCCCATCCGTGTCGGCGAGTTTTTCCAGTCGGTGTCATTGACCTTTTCCCACGCCGAGAACGTTTGGTTGGTGCGGACTATCTTCGTTCTTGCCTGTCTTACCCTGGGTCTGGCTTTCGCCAACTTTTGGTGTCGTTTCGCCTGTCCCGCCGGGGGTGTGCTGGAGTTGCTCAAGCCTGTGTCGATATTTCGTTATTACAAAACGCAGCGATGCAATGACTGCGACCAATGTCGCGCCGTATGCGAGATGGGGACGCGACCGGATGAACAAAATTGCACGCAATGCGGTGACTGCCATGGGGTCTGCGAACGTGGCGCCATAACCTTTGGACGAAAGAAGCGGCAATGACGGCGAACGTTTCCACCGCTCATGCCGCGAATATGGTCACCCATCCCTGCTTCAACCCTCGGGCCGCTTCGAAATTCGGGCGATTGCATTTGCCGGTGGCGCCGGAATGTAATATTCGCTGCAATTACTGCAACCGCCGTCATGACTGCCCCCATGAGAGCCGGCCCGGCGTAAGCAGCACCGTCCTCACCCCTCTTCAGGCCGTGGATCATCTCGAGGAGATGCTGTATCGCATGCCATGGATCACGGTGGCCGGCATCGCCGGCCCCGGAGATGCCTTTGCCGATGCGGAGCGGACACTGACCACGCTGACGGAAATCCGCCGCCGCCATCGACGCTTGCATCTCTGCCTCTCCAGCAACGGTTTGGTTCTGTCCGATTACATAGCCGAGCTGGTTCGCCTGCGCGTTGATTTCGTCACCATCACCGTCAATGCCATCGACCCGCAGGTGGGGGCGAAAATTTACCGGTGGATTGACTGGCAGGGGCGACGGCTCCAGGGCACCGACGCGGCTTCGCTGCTCCTTGACCGCCAGCTGACGGCGATAAGCCGCCTGGCAAGCTCCGGAATCACGGTCAAGGTCAATAGCGTTGTCATTCCCGGTATCAATGTCGAGCAGACCAAGGCCATTGCGGCCGCGGTTTCCGCGCTCGGCGCCAGGTTGCACAATCTCATCCCTATCATTCCCGTCGCGGGTACGATATTTGCCGACATCGCTCCGCCATCCCCGGAAGAGCTCTTCACCCTTCGGAAACAGGCCGAGGCCTACCTGCCGCAGATGCGCCATTGCATGCGCTGCCGGGCCGACAGCGCCGGCCTCATTGGCGGTTCTTGCCGTAAAGGCGCGAAGCGCCATACTAGCGCCGACGAGAAGCAACGAGCATATTGATACCGGATAGTCCGCTGTTACTCGACACTTCATCGTTTGCTGCAAATTCCAGCAAGTTCTCCTCGACGTTCGCCATATCTGTCGCACTGAGAAAAACCTTGACACCGGAGGTTATATCATGCATTTATCGTGTTACGAAATGTAAAAACATCACACCTGACCGGGTTGTTGCCGTAGATTAACTCGAAATTCCAAAGAAAAGGAGAAGAACATGTCGTCGCAACATCGTTTTGTCTGCATGGCGGTCACGACCTGCCTGCTGGGAGCTGCAAATCCGGCCCATGCCCACTTTGGAACCATCACGCCGAGCGACGATATCGTGAGCCAGGATGACGCCAAGAAACTGGGCGTGGAGGTTAAATTCATCCATCCCATGGAGGGGCAATTCATGGAGATGGAGAAGCCGAAGCAGTTCGGCGTCATGCTGGGCGGGGAAAAGATTGATCTCCTTGCCGGGCTTGCCGCCAAAAAGGGCAGAAGCGCCGACCAGCAGCAGGATTTCACTTACTGGCATGCCGACTATCAGATCAAGCGGCCGGGCGATTACATTTTCTATGTCGAACCCGTTCCCTACTGGGAACCGGCCGAGGATGTCTTCATCATCCATTACACCAAGGTCTGCGTGAACGCGCTTGGCCTCGAGGAGGGCTGGGACGAGCCGGTCGGGCTCGAGACCGAGATCATCCCGCTCACCCGCCCCTACGGGTTCTGGACCGGCAACATCTTCACCGGTCAGGTTTTGGTCAAGGGCCAGCCCGCTCCGAATGCGGAAGTGGAGGTGGAGTATCTGAATGCCTCGCCCGGAAATACCGTGCCGCTGAAGGCGCCGAGCGACCCCTATATCACCCAGGTAGTCAAGGCCGATGCCAACGGGGTCTTCTCCTACGCGATGCCCAAGGCCGGCTGGTGGGGCTTCGCCGCTCTCAGCGAGGCATCCTGGAAGATGGAAAAAGACGGTGTTGAAAAGGGCATTGAAATAGGCGCCGTCTATTGGGTAAAGGCCATTGATCCTCAATAATTCTTCAGGCGAGGCGGGCATGACACTCTTTCAAGGTATCGTTCGACAGGTCGGCAAGACGATGCGTCCGGGCCTGCACCGGGCCGGGCGGGCGTGGCTTGTCATGCTGCTTGTCGCCGCCACCCCGGCCATGGCCCATAAGGTCAATATCTTTGCCTACGTGGAAGCCGGGACCGTTCATACCGAGAGTTACTTCCCCGACGGCAAGATGGTGGAGGAGGGGACCATCGAGGTACTGGATGGCGGCGGGCGAAAACTACTGGAAGGCAAAACCGACAGGGAGGGCCGGTTCTCCTTTCCGCTGCCGGCAAACAAGGAAGACCTGACCATTGTCATCAATGCCTCCATGGGGCACAAGAATAGCTATCTCCTGAAAAAGACGGAGATGTAAGATGGTGGCGCCGATGGAGCGAAAGTCTGCCCTGAGAAAACCGGCGGCGGCAATTCTGGGGATGTCGATGATCTTTCTCCTTGCCGCTCCATCCATGGCCGAAGAGCCGACCGCCGCCGCAAAGACACCGGCATCCTCCGCATCCTTCGGAGAGTGTTCGGAGCTCGCCGCCCTTCTTGCCGAGCAGGATGAGAAGAATACCCGGGAGTTCCGGCAGATCAAACGGGACCTCGCCGCCCTGGCCCAACAGGTGGAGGAACCGGGACTGAGCGAGATCCTCGGCGGGATCGGCTATATCCTGGGGCTCTTCGGGATGGCGGCCTATGTCGCCTCCCGGAAGAAAGGCGGCGGGGGAGGGCGCTGAACATGCATATTTCCGACGGAGTCCTGCCCGCCACCGTGGCCGTCGCCTCCTATGCCGCCACCCTCGCCGGGGCCGCCTGGAGCCTGAAACGGGTCAAGAGCGAGGATCTTCCCAAAATCGCGGTGGTGACCTCGTCCTTTTTTGTGGCCTCGCTCATCCATCTGCCCTTCGGGCCGACCAGCGTCCATCTGATCCTGCCCGGAATCGTCGGCGCCCTGCTGGGGCCGGCGGCTTTTCTGTCCATCGTCCTCGGGCTCTTTCTCCAGTCGATCCTCTTCCAGTTCGGCGGTTTGACCGCCCTCGGAGCCAACGGGCTGATGATGGGCCTGCCCGCTCTCTGCTGCGGCTGGCTCTTCAAGGCCATCCGCGGCAAGACCGTGTTCAGCCACGGCCTTGCCGGGGCGGTGTGCGGCGGGCTGGGAACGGCGCTTGCCGCCGTGGTGCTTGCCGGCCTGCTCGCGACCGCCGGGGAGGATTTTCTTGGTGTTGCCAAGATCGCCCTGGCAGCCCACATACCGGTCTTCGCCGTCGAGGCCGGGGTCTCGGCCTTCGCCGTCTCCTTCCTGTTCCGCGTCAAGCCGGAGTTGCTTGACTCCGGGCGGTTCCTGCGATGACGGCCAACCCGGAGATCCATCTCTCCTGGGCGGCGGTGGCAGCCGGGGCCGCCTGCCTCGCGCTCCTGTTTTTCCTGGCCCTCCGGCTGGTCCGCGGCAAGGGCGCGGGCGGGAGGGCGACTGGCGGCGGGGAGCCGGACTGGTCGGTTCCCTCCCTCGACGCCTTTGCTGATCGTACTTCCTTCTTTCACCATTGGGATCCACGCCATAAGCTGATCAGTCTTTTTCTCTTCTGTTTTCTCACCGTCTCCCTCCAGTCGCTCTTCTGGAGCGGTGTCGCCCTCGGCGTCTCCGTCCTGGCCGCCGTCGGCTGCCGGCTTCCCCTGCGCCGGGCGGGCAGGAGGCTCTTGGCCATGTCCGGCTTTCTGGGAATGTTTCTGGTGATCCTGCCCTTCACCTCGCCGCTCAGGGCCGGCGAGACGTTGGTCTACCTTCCCGGCCTTGCGCGGTTTCCCCTGCACGAGGCCGGGTTTTTCCTGGCCCTCACCGTCGTCGTCAAGGCCTGCGCCGTCGCCCTCATGATGGAGCCGCTTTTTGCGACCGCCCCCCTCCCGGTGACGCTCGCCGCCCTTTCCCGGCTTGGGGTGCCGGATACGGTCGGCCAGATGATTCTCCTCGCCCATCGCTATATCTACGTCTTTCTCCACGAGATGACCCGGATGTATCGAGGCATGCGGGTCAGGGGCTTTGTCCCCGGCACCGACATCGCCACCATGAACGCCGTGGGCAACTTCCTCGGCATGCTCTTTGTCCGCTCCTTCGAGCGGACCCAGCGGGTCTTCGACGCCATGCTCTGCCGGGGGTATGACGGGCGGTTCCCTTCGTACGCCTCCTTCGCGGCAACCCGAAAGGACTGGGCAAAGGCCGTGCTCTGGGGTATGCTGGGCCTGCTTCTGCTGGTATTTGACCGGATCTGCGGCAATCCTTTCTAGGAGCCTGTCGGATTATGCCCTTTTTCCCCATATCTTCGTTGCACTCTAAAAATTATCCTCGGAATATTAAGTATATGCCTCCGGTAATTTTTCGAGTTTGCCTCGATCTGAGAAAAAATTGCTATAATCCGACAGGCTCCTAGCTCGATGACCGTTCATCCTATCCCATATCACCTGCCCAGCCGCCATGCATTTCATCCATGACCGGAAAATCCGGGACCTCCACCGCCCGCCGCTCTTTGTTCTCGACAGCGTATCTTTCCGCTATCCGGACAAATCGCCTGCGCTTCGCGGGGTTTCGCTCGAGATCCGGCCGGGGGACAGGATCGCGCTGGTGGGGCGGAACGGCTCCGGCAAGACCACTCTCGTCAAGCATTTGAACGGCCTCATCGCCTGCCAGGAGGGGAGCGTCACCTACAAGGGCAACCCGCTGAGCGAGGAGATCCTCCGCGAGCTGCGGCTGACCACAGGGGTGCTGTTCCAGGATCCGGACGATCACCTGTTCTGCAACACCCTCCACGACGATGTGGCCTTCGGGCCGATGAACCAGGGCCTGGACAGGCAGACGGTCGAGAGACGGGTGGAGGAGAGCCTGACGGCGGTCGGGCTCGGCCACCTGCGGGGCAAGCCGGCCCATTTTCTCAGCTACGGCCAAAAAAAGCGGGCCGCCTTTGCCGCCATCATGGCCATGAATCCGGAGATTCTCATCCTCGACGAGCCGACCGCCAACCTCGACCCGCGCCAGGAAAAGGTCTTCAAGGAACTACTGCAGGAATATACTGGAACGCTCATCGTCATCGATCACGACCTGCTGTTCCTCTACGGTCTCTGCGACCGGGCGGTGGTGATGAGCGAGGGCGAGGTCCACCACGACTACTCGTTCGACGAGCTGGTCTCCCAGCCCGCCTACCTGAGGGAGCACGGCCTCGATTTCACCTTCCGCTTCAGCTGCTGCGGCCATCACCACCCGGTCCATGTCCACACGCACCATCATCACCACACCCACGAGCATGCCAACGGCACCGTTCACTTTCCGGCAGGCGGCGAGGCGAGCATTCCGCTCATCGAGTTGCAGCACTATTGCTTTCGTTATCCGGATGGGACCACGGGCCTGCACGACGTCAACCTGAGTATCTTCAAGGGGGATTCCCTGGCGCTGGTCGGGGAAAACGGCGCGGGCAAGTCGACCCTCGCGGCCTGCCTCCTCGGGTTGAACAGGGGGCAGGGCTACTTCTTCGTCAATGGAGAGGAGGTCACCAACGGGCGGCGCAGTAGCCTCTGGCGGCGGGTGGGCATGGTCTTTCAGAATGCCGCCGATCAGCTCTTCACCCCCTCCTGCAGGGAGGAGGTGGCCTTCGGGCCGAGCCGGATGGGGTTGAGGGGCAAGGAACTGCAGGAGAGGGTAGAAGAGGCGCTCTGCACGGTCCGTCTCCAGGATTTCGCAGGCAAGGTTCCGCTCAATATGAGCGGGGGCGAGCGCAAGCGACTGGCCATCGCCGCCGTGCTCGCCATGCGGCCCGAAGTCCTGATCCTCGACGAACCCACCGCCGGGCTCGATCCCCGTGGGGAGGAGCTGCTCATAGAGATCCTGCAGCAGCTGAAGCTGACCATACTCCTCATCACCCACGACCTCTTCTTCCTCGAAAGGCTCACCAGCCGGACCGTGGTCATGCACCGGGGCGAGATCATCCGCGATTACTCGACCGCCGAGTTCCTTGCCGACGACCACCTCCAGTTGGTCAACGGCCTCGACTACGCCTACAAATCGGACTGCGGACGGCGGATCATGGCCCTGCAGAGCCTGCATGAAAAAAAGGAGATTGTTTTCTCCGCGAGCGTCTCATAAGTTCCGGATTCGTAAAGGGATCTCGAATCACGGGTGCTCGTGATCGTGAGCCTCCTTGTCATGGTCCGGATGTTCGTGCCGGTGCGGAGTGTCCGTGTTTGGTTCATGCTTGTGGGAATGCGCGGACCCGTCGCCATGATGGGCATGCTCATGCTCATGTTCGAACGTATGGGGATGGCTGTGATGGTGGTGGTGCACGTGATTATGCTCCGTTTGACCATGCCGGTGGACATGCTCGTGGTCATGATCGTGTTCGTGAGTGTGCGTGTGCTGGTGTGGATGTTTTCCCTGGCTCATGTCGTCCCTCATGGTGATGGTATTGAATTGCTACTCTGCTTGGAGAGTAATCATCGGAAAAGATCTGGGCAAGCCGGTACCCGGCAGGGTGAAACAGCAGCAGAATGATCAAATACCATTCTCCCGAGCCAAAAGTACCAGCACCTCATCTATTACGACCAGCCGGCAAATGATTGATCAAGTCCTCCAGCAAAGCTGACCGGATCGCGATACGCTTTGCGGATGTAGCCGGATGAGAAGTTGTTAAGTGGTAGTGCCTGCGCTTTCTGCCCCAGCCGCACAGTGACGCAGAAAGCCTGATGGATCGCCAGTGGATCATCACCCCACTCAGGGAAAGGAGTGGCTGCTCGACACCCTCGAGCAGCCTCGGGTGGAGGTTTTGATATGGCAGAGAGTTTGGGTGCTGATTTGAGATCGATAACTTTCCCTCGGCGTGCCGGTCCGAAAGGTGTTACGAAATTCAAATGTGTATTACTAATACGAGGTTTCTGGTTATTTGTCAACGGAAATTGATTACATTTTTTCGATTCGTGTTATCACGTGAACACACATCCTCTACGGAGGATGTGCTCCGGAAGCGGCTATGGAGGATATTCTCTCGTTATCAGAGGAAAATCCTGGTGCTGCTTTTCGCCAGAGCAGTGAGTTCTACCTGACAACAACTCATCTTCATTAAGTCATTTTTATTGACATGTGCACATTACCGTGTAAAGGTAATACGTTTTCAAAATTAGTATTACACATAGGTCTGTAAAAGGTCTGGAAGTTCGGCAAGATCTGATTGCCGCTATCGTCTGGGGTGCTGGCGACAAGCCTCTCGCCTGACACCCACCTGCAGAAATTACGGGACACCGGGTTGACCGTCGTGCAGTTTCGCCAGGCCACCTCCTTTGCGGAAATATGCAGCCAGTTCATAATCCTAAGCGACCTGCTTGGCCTTGGCGAAAACGGCCGGGAGCTGGTTCGCCGGGCCAGGGAGGAGGTTGCTGCCGTTGCCGAACAGGTTGCCGCACTGCCCCGGCAGAAGGTCTTCCTGCAGGTGGGAACCCGGCCCCTTGCCGGAGCGTTGGGGAAATCCTTCACCCATGACTTCATCGCCCTGGCCGGGGGGACAACATCCTTGCCGGCCAGTCCACCCCTGCGGCGAACGACGAAAAGGTGGTCGCCGACAATCCCGATGTCATCATTATCGCCATCATGGGCAGCGAGACGGGCCTTGCGGCCGATGAGAAACGGCGGTGGCAGCGCATTCCGGTGCTCAAGGCGGTGCGGGACAGCCGGGTCCATGTAATCGACCCCGATCTGGTCTGCAGCCCTTCTCCCGCCACGTTTGCCGCAACGCTTGCGACCTTCGCCCGGCTCATCCATCCCGAAATCAACCACTTGGCAACGCATTGAAAATGTTACGATCAGGAAGTAAATCCGAGGGTATCGGGCCGGGTCTCGTATGCGACTCGCGACCAACTGTGTTGTACCTTTTTAATTGACATTTGCTCGTTATCGGATAATTGTAACACGAATTTATAAAAAATATTATCATTGGCATTCCCAGCTTCTATGGGTTCTGGCAACTTTTCAAAAGGAAACGACAATGCAGCATCGTGTGTGGACCCTGGTTCTCCTGCTCGCGTCGGTTTCGGCGGTTTTAGCCCCCCAAACCTGTCGTGCCGAGGAAACCGACCAGATCAAAAAGCCGGTGGCGGAATCGATCCGTATCCGCCAGGACACCCAGGAACAGGAGCAGAAGTGGCGGGACGACAAGGAAAAACTCCTCGCCCGTTACGACCGGCTGGAGGAAATGAAGAAGCAGTTGAGCGAGCGTCAGGCCGTGCTTGAAGACAAGGTGAAGGCAGCCAGTGGCCGGATCGCCGCCAAGGAAAAACAACTCGCCGACATAGAGGCGATCCAGAGGGACATCGCTCCCCTGATCGACAGCCTGATCGAGGACCTGGAGTCCTTCGTCGCCGGCGACCTGCCATTTCTTGCCGAGGAGCGCCGGACACGCCTCGGGCGCCTCGCGGAGCTCCGCGACGATCCCGAGGTGGCGGTAAGCGAGAAATTCCGCAAGGTGCTCGAGGCGATGCTGGTGGAAGCGGAATACGGCAATACCATCGAGGTCTACCGGCAGTCCATCGCCCTCGATGGCCGCGAGACCATGGTCGACGTTTTCCGCCTCGGCCGGGTCGGCCTCTTTTACCAGACCCTCGACCACGCGTCCTGCGGCTTCTACAGTGTCGCATCCTCCTCCTGGCAGCCCCTGCCCGGCGAATATAACCGAGCCGTTGCCGCCGCCATCGAGATCGGCGCCAAGCGGCGGCCCGCGGAACTGCTCACCCTGCCGCTCGGGAGGATCCAACTGTGATGAAAAGATTTTCTGCCCTGTGTTCATGTGCCGTCGTCGCCTCGCTCTTGCTCCTTTCCGCCCCGCAGGCCCGCGCCGCCGATGACATGCGGGCCGGGCAGGTCGAGGCCCGCACCGCCCTCCGGGAATTGCAGGTGAAAGCGGCAGCCGAGGAGGAGGCCGCCCGGCAGGAGGCGACCCGCAGCCGGGAGCGGATCGCCGGCGATCGGACCCTGCTCGAACAGGAGGTTGGTCGCATCGAGGCCGAAACCGCCGCTCTCGAAAAGGCGGTTGCGCTGCTCGCGGCCGAAGATAAAAACCTGGAGGAACACGAGGCGGCGCTCGCCAAAAAACTGGCGGAAACCGACGGGGTGATACGGGAACTGGTCGGGGTCGTCCGCGGCCACGCCAAGGATGTGCACACCCTGATCGCCGGCAGCCTCCAGACCGCCCTTGTCCAGCCGGACAACGCCTCGGGCAGTGATCCCGGCCTGCTTATGGACCTCGCCGGCGAGAATCGTTTTCCGGGCATGGCCGAGATCGCCGGGATGAACGAGGCGCTTCGCCGCCAGCAGGGTGACGGCGGGGTCGTCCGCCTCACCAGGGGGACGATCGTCGACCGCGCCGGCCAGACGGTTACTGCGGATATTCTGGCGATCGGCAACTTTACCGCGGCCTACCGGCTGGAGGAGGAGGTCGGCTTTCTCGACTACTCAGGCGGCAGGCTCGTCGCCCTCTCCCGCCTGCCCTCGGGCGCCGATGCGGAACAGCTGCGCCGGTATATGGAGGGCAAGGACGAGGCGGTTCCTATGGACATTTCCCGCGGCGCCGCACTCAGTCAATTCGTGCATACCCCGGATCTGCGCCGGCAGGTCGAATCCGGCGGGCCGCTGGTCTGGCCGATTCTCGCGATTTTCGTCATTGCCGTCGGCCTGATCGTCGAGCGGCTGGTCTTTCTCGTGAGGAGCCGTGCCGATGCCGACCGTCTGACCGAGCGGATCGCGACGCTCGCCGCGGCCGGCGACTGGCAGGCCTGCAGGGAGGAGTGCCGCCGTCTCGTCGCCAAGCCGCTCTCCCGGGTCATGGCCGCCGGGATTGAATGTTGCCATCTCGGCCGCGAGATCATGGAAAACGCCCTGCAGGAGGCGATCCTGAGGGAGATTCCGCCCATGGAGCGCTTCCTGTCGACGCTCGGCATGCTGGCGGCCATCGCCCCGCTGCTCGGCCTTCTGGGGACGGTGACCGGCATGATCGACACCTTTTTCGTCATTACCCAGCACGGCACCGGCGATCCGGGGATGATGTCCGACGGCATCTCCGTCGCTCTCGTCACCACCATGCTCGGCCTGGCGGTGGCCATTCCCATCATGCTGGTCCACACCCTGCTCTCCCGGGCGGTGGACAACCGCATCGCCGGGATGGAGGAGAAAGCGGTGGCCCTGGTCAACATCGTCGAAAAAACATGGCAAGCCGATGGCCGCCCTTGATTGGCTGCATACCGGCTGGCAGCAGCTTGACGCCTACATGCGGACCGGCGGCGTGGTCATGTGGCCGCTCGCCGCGGTGAGCCTGGCCATGTGGCTGCTGATCGTGGACAGGGTGCTGTTCTTCAGCCGCCTGCACCTCCGGCCGCTTGGCTTTCAAGAGGCCTGGGAGCATGTCAGGGATGGCCGGCTTCCCCAGGGCGCTGCATCCGGCGATGCCGTGTCCCTGCTCGTTTCCCGGTTTATCCCGGCCCGCAGCGGCGATCCGCGCCTCGACCGCGCGATCCTCGGCGAAACCGTCATGCGGCTGAACCACAGCCTGGCGGATCGGCTGGCGGCCATCGGCGTGCTGGCGGCCATCGCCCCGCTCCTCGGTCTTCTGGGGACGGTGACCGGAATGATGGCCACCTTCGACGTCCTGGCGGTATTCGGCACCGGCAACGCCAAGGCCATGGCGGGCGGGATCTCCGAGGCGCTGATCACCACCGAGACAGGGCTGCTGGTCGCCATCCCGGGCCTCTATATGAAGGGATTTTTCGAACGAAGGGCCGGCAATCTCACCAAGCGGATCACCGCCGCGGGCCTCTATCTGCAAAGGAGACTGTAAAGATGCTAAATGTCACCGCCGCCAGGCGCCGCAATCGCTCGCTGGTGGATATCAATATGGCGCCGATGATCGACATGGTCTTCCTCCTGCTCATTTTTTTTCTGGTGACCACGAGTTTCGTCAAGGAGACCGGCATCGATGTCAGCCGGCCGACGGCGGCGACGGCGTCCACAAGGGAGAAAGCCAATATCCTCATCGGCATCGATGCGGACAACAGGGTGTATCTCGATCGGCGCGAGATCGACGTCCGGGCGGTGCGGGCCAATATCGAGCGGGCCCTGGCCGAAAACCCCGAAGGCTCGGTCGTCGTGGTGGCCGATAAGGCGAGCGCCACCGGCACCGCCGTGGACGTGATGGACGGCTGCCGGATGGCCGGGGCGCAGAACGTCTCGCTGGCGGCGAAACTGCCCCAGGCCGAATGAGAGGGATCATGGACGCCGTTTTTCCCGCATCCGCCGGGGATGTCAGGAGCTGCTGGCTGCGCCGCTGCGGCATTCTGCTTGCGGCGCTTGCCGTCAACCTGATGCTGTTCGCCGTCATGCCCTGTCTGCTCACCCGGGACGCGGCCCCGCCGTCGAAGCAGGAGGCGGCGCAGCGGATCAACGTCATCCGCGTGAAAGAAGCGGACTCCCCGGTCAAGCGAACCCTCGACAAGCCGCCGGATCCGCCGCCGGAGCGCCGGGCGCCGCAACCGGCGACACCGAGGCCCGCACCCGTCAAGCTGTCTCTGCCTTTCGATGTCAATCCCCGACTGCCAGCGGGGCCGAACGACCTGGCCCTGCCGGTGGTCCCGCCGGCCCGTATCGAAGGGCTCGCCGATATTTTTGCCACCGGCGATCTCGACTCGCCTCTCGTGGTGCTGGTGCGCATACCGCCGGTCTATCCGATGTCGGCCAAAAACCGGGGCAAGGAGGGCTGGGTCAAGGTTCGCTTCATCGTCAACGAGGACGGCAGCGTCGAGGACGTTTCCGTGGTGGAGAGCGAGCCGAAGTCCATTTTCGACGACGCGGTTGTCCGCTCCGTCTCGGGCTGGCGATTCAAGGCCGGAACCGTCGGCGGCGTTCCGGTCAAGACCCGCGCGGAGACGGTCGTCCGCTTCAAGCTCGACTGATATGAGGAGATACGCGATGAAATCCGGATATTGCCTTCGTCTGATCATGTGCCTGATCGGCCTGATCATTGCCCTCGCCCCGCACCGCAGCCCGGCAGAAGAGGCGAAAAACGAGATCCCCAGCGCGGCCTTGGCCATCCTGGCTAAGGCCGGCAAGCTGATGAACGACAAGGAGTACGACAAGGCCATTGCCCTGCTGACGGACTTCCAGGCGGCGGGGAAGGCAGGGGGAACGGACGACCAGGGTCGCCAGCATGCCGAGGTCCATGCCGCCCTCGGCAGCTGCTATCTCCTTGAGGACAAGTTCGAGCAGGCCGCCCGGGCCCTTGAACTGGCCCTGCAGCGGGACCCTCGCCATATCCCGGCCAGGCTGAATTTGGCCAAGGCGGCCTACGAACTGGGCGATTACCAGAAGGCGGCCGAATGCTTCGTGAAGGGCTACGAGCTGGCCCCGGACAAGAACCCCGAGCATCTCTACTTCGCGGCGGTGGCCTATCTGCTGGCCAAGGAGAACAGGAAGAGCCTCGCCCTGTTCGAGCGGCTGCAGGCCGCCAGTGGCGAAAAATTTCCACCGGAGTGGCGGGAGAATATGGTCCACGCCCTGCTCGGGGCGGGCGAGGGCAGGGCGGCGCTGCCGCATATCATCGTGCTTGCCGAGGAATACCGGGGCGACAAGCAGACGCAGTGGCGGGAAATCCTCCTGCACCAATACCTGCAGCTCGACATGCTCGACAAGGCCCTCGCCCTGGCGGAGCGGCTGAGCGCCCAGGACCCGACCGAAGCGAAATGGTGGCGGACCCTCGTTTCCATCCATCTGCAGCAGAACCGGTATCAGCCCGCTCTCACCGCCCTGCTGATCGCCGGATACCTCGAGCCGCTGTCTGAGCAGGAACGGCGCCTTGCCGCCGATCTCTACCTGCAGCTGGGCGTGCCGGGAAAGGCCGCGCCCCTCTACGAGTCCCTGCTGGAAAAGGGTGGCACGCAGCTGCTCGGGAACCTTGTTGTTGCCCTGCAGCAGCTCGGGCAAACCGAACAGGCCCTCGCCGCTTTCGATACATTCGGCCAGGCGCTGACTCCGGAACTCTCCATGCTGAAGGCCGATCTGCTCTACGGGCTCGGCAAATTTCCCGAGGCAGCCCGGTTCTACACCCAGGCCGCCGGTTCGGGCTGCAGGGAAAAAGGCCGCGCTCTGAAGATGGCCGAGTATGCAAAGGGCCTAGCCGGCAACGAAAAAACCGAAAACGTCCCCGGGCCAGCGCCGACGCCTTCGGGGAGCTGAAAATCAGTCAGATTCCTCTGCTGTTGTCTCGTCAGCCGTAGGGAACATTCTGACAGACACTGTCTGAAAGGTCGGCAGTCCGGAGGCGGGAGTGAACGAGGTTTCGAAGACACCTGCCTGACAACTGAGCCGCATCTGCATATTTGCCATCACCATGGCAAAAAAATCCTGAGGGGCATTCCCGGCAACTATCTTTTTTGGTTTTTGCAGCCATTCTGCCTGGCCATGATTTAGCCTTGTCTTTGATAAAGAAGTTATATAGTATCACCAGGTGGAAGGTGGACCATCTTCATCCAGAATACTGTCTGTATTTGGATGCTTATCTGGTCGGTTCGAGTTTAAACTGACGAAACCGAAGAGCCTTGTCCTGGCGAAAAAAAGTGTCTGCGACAGGGGGCATTTGAACGACTCAACTGTAATGAGAGGAGATTGCCATGCTTTGGAGAGGAAGCCGTTTGCTGGTTTTGTCGATGCTGCTGCTCATTCCGATGGGTGCCTGGGGAGCCTCGAAGTATTTCGAGGTGGACAAGGAGTTTTACCCCTACTACCCCTCCCTGATCAAATGGAACAAATCCAATGCCGAATTCACTCCCCCGGAGACCTGCGGCGAATGCCATCCCAAGCAGTATGAGGAGTGGACCGGGTCTGTCCATGCCCTTGCCTTCAAGGACCCCATCTATCAGGGTGAGCTGAACAAAGCGGTCAAGGCGGTCGGGCATGAGATTTCCCGGCAGTGCGAGGGATGCCACTCGCCCGCGGGGATGGTGACGGGCGAGATCAAGGGGCCGGGACTGAAGGGACTGAGCGACATGGCCCTGGCGGGAGTTTCCTGCGACATCTGCCATTCCATCAGTGGCGTCACCCACTGGCAGACCCCCTCCCGTGAGCCGGAGAACGGGTCCATGATCCTGACCCCTGGGGTGGACACCGTCGATGGGGTCAAGCTCATCAAGCGCGGCCCCTTCGAGGTGTCGGAGGGGTGCGGCGACGATTTTCACGAGTGCGAAGAGTCGCCCCTGCACCTTCGGGCCGAGCTGTGCGCCTCATGCCATCAGGTCTACCACTATGACGCCCATTTCCCCCTGGAGGCGACCTACCTGGAATGGAAGCACGGCCCCTACGCCCAGCGGGAAATCCTCTGTCAGGACTGCCACATGGTCAAGACCGATACCTTCCTCAACGCGGCTGACAATTTCGTCAAACCCAGGCGCGAGGAATACCACCACTATTTCAATGGCGCCAACTACCTGCTCTATTTCCTCGCCCAACAGAACGCCAGGCTCGCCGGGGACGCCGAACTGGAAAAAAACCTGGGGGAGAAATATGAAATGGCGGTGGCCCGCCTGAAGGCCGCGGCGGACTTGGAAATCTCCCCGGTCTACCGGGAAGATCGGCTGGCCGAGGTCAGGGTGAGGGTCCGGAACATCCGTGCCGGACACCACCTCCCCACCTCCCTGACCAACGTGCGGCAGATGTGGCTGGAAGTGACGGCCAGGGACGAGACGGGGAAGGTCCTCATGACCAGCGGCACCCTGGACGAGGAAGGTGTTTTGATGGAAAACACCCGCGTGTTCAACTCAGAGGGAATGGGAGACAACTTCCACTTCGCCATCGACCCTTGGGTGGTGACCTCCTTCTCCAGCCACGAGACCATCCCTCCCCGAGGCTACAAGGACGTCTATTATGGCATGCCGGCCCTGGAAAAGGGGCAGAAGATCACCTTCGAGGCCAAGCTGCTTTACCGCCAGGCCGACCAGCAGGTCGCCGAGGCCCTCCTTGCGGCCGTACCGGAGGACATCGACCTGAAGGAGACTTACGGGCTCACCGAGGTGCCGCAACTGCCGGTGGTGGATATGGCGGTGAAGCAGGCGTCCTTGAACGTCAGCAAATGAGTCCTGTCGGGAGAAGGTTATAAAAGAAAGCGAACGCCCCTGCCGAACAGGCCGGGGCTTTCTTTTTACCGTAAGGGAGGGATCTGCCGGACGGATCCTGATACACTGGGTGCCGAGCGGGGGCTTCGAGGGGGGCGGGTGTTGCGGGTTAATGAACATCTTTTTGATGCAATGAATTTTTACGAAGAGAACCACCTGACCTACTACAATTCCACGGTACACATTGATCCTGCAGCTTTTCTGGAGCCGCTTATCAAGGTTGTAGCACCGAAGGCAAGTCTTCTTGATATCGGCTGTGGTTCCGGACGGGATCTCAGCTGGTTTGCAGAGCGAGGATTTTCGCCGACCGGATTCGAGAAATCTCCAAATCTGGCAAGGCTTGCGAGACAGCATGCCGCCTGTCCGGTCATTGAAGGTGATTTCCGGGATTTTGATTTTTCGCAACTCTCTTTTTCCGCATTAGTCTTTGTCGGCTCTCTTGTGCATCTCTCGCATGAGGAGTTCCAGGTTATTTTCAGAAGAATCTGCAAGGCTCTTACCGCCGGGGGGCATATCCTCATTACCCTGAAAGAGGGCAGCGGCACCTCATCCACTGCGGACGGAAGAGTCTTTACACTTTGGTCGGCAACGGACCTGGAGGCTGTGTTTTCATCTCAGGGTCTTGAGATTCTGGACTTTTCGCGGCAGGTTTCCAAGGTTCGTCCTGATGATATCTGGTTGAGCTATGTGTTGAGGGCGGAGTAAATCTCGAGAGGGAATCCATGCACGGAACAATTGATTACTATCTGACTGCATTTGCCAAGCTGCGGGTCGACAAGAATAAGAAAACATGGTCCCGGCTCACCAACTACGGCTCACCATACAAGCCGTTTTTATTGCTTTCCATTTTCGATCATATCAACACGGGTCTCATAACCGGCAACTTCATCGAACCCTCGTTTGAACTCACCCAGACATTTCTCGACTATACAGCTCTCCTCCCGGATTTCGGCAGACAAGCCGGCATGGCGTACCCTTTTTATCATCTGGAGAGTTCAGGTTTCTGGATACTGATAACCCAGCCGGGAGAACAGCATCGGCAGGGACTAGCAATGAAATCAATGAAGCGGTTGCGCGAGGTCTATTTGGGAGCCAGGTTCAGCGACGATCTGTACCCAATCCTGCAGATGACGCACACCCGGGAAAAACTCAAGAGTGTGCTCATTCAGACCTATTTTGCCAAAGAGCTTCAACCTGCTATTCTGGAGCAGTCTCAAATTAACTGTGCATCGGACAGGTACTCTTATAGATTGCTTGGCACTGCTGAAGGCATTCCGCAATATATGACGCCCAATGGAAAGTGGGAAAATGAAGATAAGGTTCGATATCAAGGCTTTCGCAAGGCGATCGTCAAGCTTTATGACCACCGCTGTGCGCTCTGTGGCATCAAGATGTGCACGCCTGAAGGCCGTACAGTAGTGGATGCCGCCCACATCAAACCCTGGAGCCAGAGCTACAATGATGATCCGACAAACGGCATGGCACTCTGCAAACTCTGCCACTGGTCATTTGATGAGGGGTTGATGTCGGTCGATAAGCAGTATCATGTGCTTATTTCACCGGTAGTGCGCGATTATAACAATTTACCCGGGCATATCATGACGCTTTCGGACAGGCCGATGTTCCGGCCCTCCGAAAGCAGCCAATGGCCGGGTCAGGAGAACTTTGAATGGCATCGGAAAGTGAGGTTTCGATAAAAAATAGATAAGAACATCGCTTCAGGTTGACATTTCCGCCAACATTGCTTGCCAAAGCATATCCCATCCTTCTACCCCTCAAGGTAACGCAAATAATCCTGCAATACCGGCACGTCCGCTTCGGCCCAATCCAGAGTCGGCAATTCCTCCGGGCTCAGCCAGCAGACGGCCCGGTGCTCGGTCAAGCGGAGCACTCCGCCGTTTAGGCGGCAGACAAAGGGATGCAGGGTGATGGTAAAGTCCGGGTAGGACCAATCGGATGGCTGCAGCGCCGTGAGAATGCGGATCTCGACGCCAAGTTCTTCCCGGATTTCCCGCTGCAGACAGGTTGCCGGGCTCTCTTGCACTTGTATCTTGCCGCCGGGAAACTCCCATTTCAGCGGCATATTCATCGCTTCGCCGCGTTGCGCGGCAAGAACACGGCCGTCTTTTTCGATGATGGCGCAGGAGACGTCGATATGTCGTGGAGTCAGCTTCATTGAGAGAGAGCGGTTGGCTAGTCAGGGATTAATCCTGAAATCGGGCTGGAGATTTTTCCAATGAGTTTTGAGCTTTTCTTTTTGGTCGTCGTCCATCGGCAGCTCTTTTAACCTGGCAGGCCACACAGCGCGCGCTTTTTCCATGGTGTCGGTCAGATGAGGCTTGATTGCCCGCCAGGGGATGCCGGATTTTTCTGCCCAAACAGCAAAGTGGTCCAGGGTGACTTTGAGCCATTCTTTGGTTTTTCCAAGGTTGAGGGCATATCTTTTTTCACCGTCAATGTACACGCTTGTCGTGACAATATCATAGGCCGGAGAAATGCTGGGGGTTACCTGATCGCGGTAGAGAAGACTCCAGTTCTTGAGATGGGCGTCACCGTTAGCGAGGAGTATATTGACCAGCAGGCGCCGTGAAAATTGCTGGGCATCAACCAGTCCATCACCGGAAAACCGGTAGATCACTCTGCCTATATGTTCATAGTTGGCCGAGTTGTACTTTTCATGGGGATACTTCACCAGTATCTGAGCGAAATCCTCCATGTGGATGCGCGTGCATGCCTTGCCGGGAGTGATGCTTCGGTCAAAGCGCCTGACGGCAAAGGCAAACCTTTCGTCAGGTAGATTGATTTGTGGAAGATTTTCGAGCTTATCCATCTCGATAAGCCGTATCTCGGGAATATCCACACCGGCTGCCGCCGCAAGGGTCATGGCGGTAAATTCATTGAAGGGGACGTTTCTGTGTCTGGTGGATGGCGTTTTAATAATCCAATCCCCCAAGTCTCCACTTTTACTCAGGTTGTAGCGACCATCCTTCTCCTTCATGGAAAACTTCATCTGCACACCGGCCAGTGAAAAGGCGTTTTCCCGATTGTATGTCGGGAATTTGACTGCTCTCGCCCTGCCATGAGTGGTCAGCAGACTCTTCGGGACATCTGCCGGCTCCAGAGGTGTGGCAATCAATGCTCCGGGCAAGTCCCGACCAAGATGCGAGAAGATCTCAAATTCATTATCTATGTGTGTTTTCAGGCCCTGGGCGATGAGTTCACGCAAGATGCCCTCCGGCAACAGGTTTGACAGGGTGGGGTGCAGCCTCTGACGTTTCACCCACGGTACAGACATCAGTTGGTGTGCACGAGGAAAATCAGGATGGGTAATGAGACTGTATGTTGGTCGTGCCGGGTCACTTTTGAACTCGTCGGCAAAATGAAGAACGTTTCTGCCGTTGTCAAAACCTGCCAGATAGCCAACCAGCCTGTCATGCAGCGTGAGTTGAAGAACAGCGACCTTATTTATCCGATCCTCGGAGTTCACTCGTCGTCTCCCAGCAAATCTTTCCAGGGATCGTCGGCAAGAGCGTGTTCCTCTCCCCCCGTATCGTCAGCGGCTTCATGCCCGGACAGCTCTGATCCATCGCTGGTCAAGCTTTTGGTCCGTTCACTTTTTTCGTCCAGGAGCGCTTTTACTGCGCTCAGCTTCTCCTGGGGAATGAGCATTAGCTCGCATCTGAGCCCTTTGGCGATGAGCTCCAGCGTGTCCAGTCTTGGATTGCCCTGTGATTCCAAGCGCTGATATTGCTGACGTGACATACCGACACGCAACATCATATCGTGCTGCTTCAATCCAAGTGTAATTCTGCGCTTTTTAAGCTGGGTCAGTAGTGATTCCATGATAGTACACTTATATGTTGCTTTATTCGATATAGGCAACATAATAGTTGCTATTTCGCGCTAAAGCAACATTTTAGTTGCTTTCTTTGCTAAGGGTGCCCGGAATGACTCATGGCCGTCGCAGCCTTGATCGGACCTCTTGCCCTATCGATTCGGCTCAGGATGGTTGATCGGAAACAGGCGGTAATTGTCGCAGGCGGCGAGAATCCCACCCGTCAGATCAGGCAGCGATCCTTGTCCTTGACCCGCGACATCCCCGGGATCAGGGTCTGGGTGGAGAGCACGCCCTTCCATTGCCTGATGGTGGAGAGGATGAACTGGGAGAGGATCTCGGCGTCGGAGGCGAGCAGGTCGCGCATCAGGGTGATCTTGGCGATCATGTCGATGGAGCCGTGCACCGTATGGATCTCGACCACCTCGTCCAGGGCGAGCAGCTTGTCGAAGATCTGCTGCTCGTACTTGCCGTCGACGTTCAACAGGATGAAGACGGTGATTTCCCGCTTCATCTCCGGATACCCCTGTTCGGCATGCTCCGCCATTCTCTTTCTGAAGACCTCCATGTCGGTGGGGATGAGCTTGTCGATCTCGATCCCGTATTTGCGCTTTTTCCCGATTTCCCACTGGTGAACGGAGATGTAGAGATAGAGGTCGTCCACCGTCCGGCCGGGAAAGGACTTGATCAGCCCGTCCTTGGCGATGATGGTTGCAAGCGGCTTGTAGATGGTGCGGTACCAGTCGAGGGCGGCATGCTTGAACTCGATCTCCTGCTTCTTCTCGCGGCTGAGGTAACGCCTGTGCTCCTCGACCTGCCATTCCAGATGGGGATTCTGGCCGAGCTCGGTGACGTCGATGCAGTCCCGGAGCCCGGCCTTGTCGCGGAACTCGACCTTTTCCAGGTAGAGCTTGTTCTCCAGGGTGTTGGTGGAGGGCAGCAGCTCGACGATGCGGGCCCGGATATGGGAGTGGCCCAGTTCCAGGGCGGCGCGGAAGCGGTGGTGGCCGTCGAGGATGAAGTAGTCCTCTTTGATCTGGTAGAGGGAGATGGCCGGCATGGTCTTGCCTTCCTTCATGGCGTCGATGATGGCCTTCTGCCGCTCGTCATAGTTGTGGGAGTGGGTGCGGAACTGGTTGTCGAAGTCGTGGTAGCGGCCGACGCTGCCGACGATCTTCTCGAGAGGCACCATGAGCGTCCCGCGCTCCACCGCCTCGTATGCCTCCTCCTGTTCCTGCCGGGTGTTGAAGCTGCTGGTATTTTCGGCCTCGTTGTCCTTCTCCCTCCTCGCCTTCTTCAGGGCGGCGAACGGGTTAAATTTCGAAAACAAAGTGACCATAGCTGTTGACGACCGATGTTGAGTTGCGCACGGTTATCCGCTGGCTGTCGTCGGTGAACAGTGCATGGATGTGACCGTGAATAAAGTAGCGGGGCCGGTACTTGTCGATAAGCTGCCGAAAGCAGCGAAAGCCTCGGTGGCAGCGGTCCTCCGCGTCATGGATGTGCCGCGGCGGAGCATGGGTGACTACCACATCCACACCTTTTTGCCGCCAGAGCTGAAAGCGCATCTTCTTGACAAAGCGGGCCATCTGCTCTTCCGTGTACTGATTGATATTGCCATTATACCATCTGCTCCCGGAGAAGCCGATGATCTTCGTGGTCCCGAGTTGGAAGATCCGACGGTCGATATGCAGACAGCCCCGCGGCGGGATCTTTGCGTAACGGAGATCGTGGTTGCCGAGGACATAGAGCAGCGGCACCCGGTAGCGGTCGTGCAGGGCGGTGAGGTACTCCGGGGGCAAATCGCCGCAGGAGAGGATAAGATCTACGCCGGCGACGGCCGGGGCCCCGCCTACCGTTTCCAGCAGTTCCTTTTCCACACAGTCGGCGACGCTTAGGATCTTCATGGATCAGGTGCCAGGTTTCAGGTGCCAGGAGTCATGGTCAAGGGCGAGTTGCCCCCGCCAGCCCGATCATGGCCGCGCCGACGGCATTGCCCACTTCGCAGTTCTCTGGAAAGCTGACAGTGGTCTTGAGCCGCTCGGCCACCGTTGGGAGGAAGTAGCGGGCGGCCGCGCCGATGCCGATCAGCGGAATCTTCAGCGAAAATTCGACGCCGAGGACGGGATGGTTCTTTCGGGTGGAGATGAAGCCGGTCAGTGTATTTTTCCAGTAATGCTGGATTATGTAGTCGATAATCATGTTCTCGATCAGCTCGCTGGTGGTTGAGACCACGAGCTCGGCGAATTTCCGCCCGCTCAGGTTCATGGCCCGGCCGAGGATCTCCGCTCCCTCCACGGCAGCGGCCCGGTCGCCGAGGTCGATCGCCTCAAGCACATGGAGGGCATCGGTCGGGGTGAAGCCGCATTCGAAGATCTGCTGCCGGCGGGTCAGCTGTTCCAGCTGGATGTCGAGCGGCACCCCGCCGAGACCCGTCCGTTCGCGGATGGTCGCAGGCGTCAGCCGATCCGCCTCGCGGAGCAGCTTGGTCAATTCGTTGTCCGGGAGTTCGTTTTCGGCCTCGGGCCGCAGCACGATCAGCCGCCCGCGGTTCGCCGTCCCCAGCCAGTCGCCCGGCGCCGGCATTTCCGCCCCGGCCATGGCCAGCGGCGTAACGCGCGAGGGGCCGATGGAAAGTTTTCCATGCTCGTCGATATGGACATGGCTGTCGCCGCCGATTCCCGCAGTGTGCATGTCCACCGCCTCGATATGGGTCTTCCACAGGCCTATCTGGCAGCCGTCGGCGGCGATCAGGGGTCGGCTGGCGGCGATCATGGCGATATCGGTGGTGGTGCCGCCGACGTCGATGACCAGGCACTCGTTTTCGCCCTGGGCCGCGCCGAAATGGGCGGTGCAGGCGGGGCCGCTGGCGACCGTCATGGCCGCTTCGGTGATGGCGCGGTCCGCGGCGAGCGGGCGGCCGTTGCCGCCGACAACCACCATCGGACAAGTCAGGCCCTGCCTGGCCATGGCCTCCTGCACGCCGCGGACGAAGCTGTCCATGATGGGCATCAGTTTGGCGTGGAGCCCGGCGGTGGCGGCCCGTTCCTGCATGCCGGTCAGCCGACTGATCCGGTGGGAGGAGAAAACGGGTTTGGGATCGAGCATGGCGATGGCCTCTTCCGCCACCAGCTCGTGGGCCGGATTGTGCATGGACATGGCAGAGCAGATCCCATAGGCATCGACCTCGTTCTTCAGTCCCTCGACCAGCGAGACCAGATATTCGATATCGAGTGGCTCCTCCTCTTGACCGTGGATGTTGTGTCCCCCCTTGACGAAGACCACCGCCGTCACCGGCAGCTTGAAGTGCTTCACATAGCCTATGACAATGACCGCCACCCGTGCTCCCTTGTTTTCCACGACGGAATTGGTGGCAAGCGTCGAGGAAATGCAGACGGAGTGGATTTTCGCCGGGTCGGCGCCGCTTTCGGCGAGAAGCGCCGCCAGAGCCTCCCCGGTGCCGCGGGCCAGGGCGAAATGAGTGGTCGGTTTCTTGGCCTTGGCCAGAACCCGGCCTGTCTCTCTATCGAGGAGGACGGCGTCGGTGTAGGTGCCGCCGGTATCGATTCCGATGATGTATCTTTGCATGAACTGAATTTGGTACTGGGGATATGAATGAGAAGGAGTTGTCGTGTATTGACCATATACCGTATAGTCGACGGAAAAACCAAGGGGAAAAGGGGCACGGCCCTTCGGTGATTTCGTGCAGGCGTGGGTTCAGCCGTCCCTTCGGCCTGTTGTTTTCTTCGACACTGGTGTATGGTGTCGCAGGAAGAAACGGGATGGTCCGGACGGATCGGGGATACGACCAGCCGGTGGAATTTTACTCTTTCTGGAACTAAATTTTCATGAGTTTTCTGGGGATAGAAAAGAAAAGTTTTGTGGTCTTCGGTCTTGCCAACAAGAAATCCGTGGCCTGCGCCATCGGCAGGGTCCTCGCGGAAGAGGGGGCGGAGGTCATCCATGTGGTCCGTTCGGCGGAGCGGGCGGCGACTGCGGAGAAGCTTTTTCCCGAATCGAGGGTCTTCATCTGCGATGTCGAGGAAGAAGCCAATATCGTCAGGGTCCGCGACGAGATCGCGGCGGTCATCGGCGCGGCGGAAGGCGGCAGGATCGATGGCATCGTCCACTCCATCGCCTTCGCCAACTACACGGGCGGCATGAAGCCCTTCCATGAAACGAGGAAAGACGATTTCCTCCAGGCGGTCAATGTCTCCTGCTTTTCCTTCATCAGCATCGCCAATCATTTTAAAGACCTGCTGGCGACAGACGGGTCGGTGGTCACTATTTCCATCTCGACCACCCGGATGGCTGCGGAAAACTATGGCTACATGGCCCCGATCAAGGCCGCCCTCGACTCCTCGCTCTGCTTTCTCGCCAAGAGTTTTTCCGAGTTTTCCCGAGTGCGGTTCAACGCCGTGGCCCCCGGCCTCTTGAAGACCTCGGCCTCGGCCGGCATCCCCGGCTATATCGACAGCTATCTCTTCGCCGAAAAGGCGACCCTCAGGAAACGGGCGCTTACCACCCAGGAGGCTGCGGATACCGCGGTTTTCCTGCTGTCAACCCGGGCCTCTGGCATCAACTGCCAGACCATCGTGGTCGATGCCGGCATGGCCGTCAATTACTTCGACCGAGAGATCGTGGCCAGGACAGTGGGATGACGAGAATCAACCACACGATCTTCTCTTCGAGTCATACCAAAAAGGGCTGCCCGATCGGGCAGCCCTTTCACTTTTGATGAAAATATCTTCCTACAGCAGGGCAAGCAGTACGCCCGCGGCCACGGCGGAACCGATGACGCCGGAAACGTTCGGCCCCATGGCGTGCATGAGCAGGTGATTCTGCGGATTGGCCTCCAGACCCACCTTGTTGACCACGCGGGCAGCCATCGGCACCGCGGAGACGCCTGCTGCGCCGATCAGCGGGTTGATCGGGTTTTTCGACATTTTGTTCATAAGCTTGGCCATGAGGACGCCGCCGGCGGTGCCTATGCCGAAGGCGATCATGCCGAGGAACAGGATTCCGAGCGTCTCCAGATTGAGGAACTTGTCGGCGGATAGCTTGCTGCCGACGGCCAGGCCCAGGAAGACGATGACCGTATACATCAGGGCGTTCTTGATGGTATCGGATAGCCGGTCCACCACCCCGCACTCCTTGGCCAAATTGCCGAGCATGAACATGCCGATCAGGGGAGCCGCCGAGGGCAGCAGCATCGAGCAGATGAACAGTACCATGAGCGGCAGGATGATCTTCTCAAGCTTCGAGACATGCCGCAGTTGCACCATCTTGATCTTCCGCTCCTCCTCGGTGGTCAGCCACTTCATGATGGGCGGCTGGATCAGCGGCACCAGGGCCATATAGGAATAGGCGGCAATGGCGATCGAGCCGAGCAGCCGTGGGGAGAGCTGGCTGGAGAGAAAAATCGCCGTCGGCCCGTCGGCTCCGCCGATGATGCCTATGGAGGCGGCGTCCCGCAGGGAGAAGTTGATGCCCGGGACCACGTCGGAAAGCCACAGGGCGCCCAGCAGGGTCGCGAAGATGCCCAATTGCGCCGCACCGCCCAGCAGGATCGTCCGCGGGTTGGCGAGCATCGGCCCGAAATCGGTCAAGGCGCCGACGCCCATGAAGATGAGCAGGGGGAAGACGCCGGTGTTGATGCCGACCTCATACACGTAATAGAGGATTCCCCCCGGCTCGGCGATGCCGGCAAGTGGGATATTGGAGAGCAGGGCGCCGAAGCCGATGGGCACGAGGAGCAGCGGCTCGAAGCCCTTGAAGATGCCGAGATAGAGCAGGATGAGGGCGACACCGCTCATCAGGACCCGGCCGATGCCGACCGTCCAGTCCTGGGTGGTCTGGCTCTGGTAAAGACCGTAGATTCCGGTAGTTTTCAGGAGACTGACCAGCAGCTCGTTGTAAGGTGGTAGTTTCCTGCCGGCCACGGTGGTCGGCTGGTCCGCCACCACCTGGCTGACCGTCAGGGTCCCCAGCATTTCGCCCTCATGGACTTTCTGGAAGGCCGCGGCATTGAGGCTGGCGATCTTCCCCGCCGCACCGGCCCTGAGGACGATCACCGTGCCATCCTCCTTTTTCAGGGTGGCGATCTCGTCGCCGCTGTAGACAAATCCTCCCTGGTGGGCGAGAACCCGAACGATCTTGGCATCCGCCGGCGCGACGATATCCAGGGTATCGTCCGCGGCCAGCGCGGAAGACCCCAGGATACCCCACAGTCCCAGCAGAAGAAGCATGAAGAGTCGTATTTTCATAATTTTTTCCGAACGAAGAAGAAAAGGTTCCCGGTAATCCTGGAACCTTGAGATTTCAGCCAATGGTGAAGAGCGCATCGCCGGCCTGAACGGCATCGCCGGAAGAAATATGAACTTCGGCGATCTTGCCGGCGATCGGTGCATTCACCTCGGATTCCATCTTCATCGCTTCCATGACCACCAGCGGCTGGTTCTTTGCGACGACAGAGCCGACCTCGACCAGGACCTTGACAATGATGCCCGGAGTCGGGGCTTCAACGATCTGGCCTTCGCCGGCGGGTGCGGCGGGAGCGGGCTGGGGTGTGGCCGCCTGGACCGGTGCGGCCTGAATGGCGCCGCCTTCGGCGACCGTCACGTTGTAAGCCCGGTTGTTGACGGTGATGGTGTAATTCCTTGGTCCCATCGGGGCCGTAGCGGGTGCGGCGGGAGAGGGCTTCTTGCCGGCGGCAGGCTTGGCCTCTTCCTTCTTGTCGGTGATCTTGCGGATATTGACGTTCGCCTTGCCGAGGAGGAAATCGAGACCCTTCTGCTCGCAGCTGGCGATGATGAAGATATTCTCCTCGGTGACCGGCAGGTTGTTGTCCTGGAGGATCTTGGTGGCCTTGGGGATGCCCGGCTCGAGGATGTCGAGCGGGTTCTCGGTGAAGACCGGCTTGCCGAGCTGCTCGGAGGCGATCTTGACGATCTCCGGATCGGGCGGCACCGGGGTGCGGCCGAAGTAACCGAGGACCATGTTGCCGTACTGCGGGTTGATCTTCTTCCACTTGCCCTGGGTGACGTTGAGGTAGGCCTGCTGGAAGTAGAACTGGGAAACAGGAGTGACCGAGGTGCCGAAACCGCCCCGGGCGACTACCTCGGACATCTCCTTGATGACCTGCGGATAGAGGTGCAGGGTGCCGGTGTCCCGCATCATCATGGTGTTGGCGGTCAGGGCCCCGCCGGGCATGGGCGACAGCGTCACCATCGGCGAGACCATCTTGGCTTCCGGCGGGAAGAAGTATTCCTTCATTGCCTCCTCGAAGGCGTCCACCGCCTTGATGATCTTTTCGTAGTCGAGATCGAGGGTGTAGTCGGTGCCCTTCAGGGCGTGCATCATCGACAGGATGTCCGGCTGGCAGGTGCCGCCGCTGACCGGCGATTTGGCCAGGTCGACGCCGTCGGCGCCGCCCTCGATGGCGGCCATGTTCTGGGAGATGCCAAGCCCGGCGGTGTCGTGGGTATGGAACCAGAGGATGGTATCGGCGGAGACCAGTTTCCGGGCCGCCTTCAGGGTCTCGTAGACCTTGCGCGGGTTGGAGGTGCCGGAGGCATCCTTGAAGCAGATGGAGTGGAAGGGGATGTTGGCATCCAAAATCTGCTTCAGCCGGTCGATGTAGAATTCGGGAGTATGGGCGCCGGTGCAGCCGGGGGGCAGCTCCATCATGGAGACGACCACCTGGTGGCGCAGGCCGTGGTGGGCGATGCGCTCGCCGGAGTATTCAAGGTTGCGGACATCGTTCAAGGCATCGAAGTTGCGGATGGTGGTCATGCCGTGCTTCTTGAACATCTTGGCATGCAGGTCGATGATATCGCGGGGACACTGGCTGAGGGCGACCACGTTGATGCCGCGGGCCAGCGTCTGCAGAGCCACATCAGGTCCGACCTCCTTGCGGAAGCGGTCCATCATATCGAAGGCGGATTCGCCGCAGTAGAAAAACAGGCTCTGGAACCGGGCTCCGCCGCCGGCCTCGATATTGGTGATTCCGGCATCAACGGAGGCCTTGACCGCAGGCATGAAGTCATCGGTTAATACCCTTGCGCCGAAGACGGACTGAAAACCGTCCCGGAACGATGTGTCCATGAATTGAATAACTTTTTTACTCACCGTTTCTCTCCTCGCTTGTTTTTAGTACCTTGGAAATGCATTTCTTGGCTTAAAAGATGAATTTCGTGAAGGTCCAGCTCAGATGGGGTTGGAACCTTGGAAGTTCATTCTTCTTATGAAATGAAATTCGTGAAGGTGCTTGCTGCCCCCTTGTGTGGGGAGCCCTCTGTTCTGCTACTGAAACGAAAGCTAAAACTGCGACCGAATTACAACCGTGATTGAAGAAAACACACCTGCGGCAGGTTCAAGCCCTGGCAACCCGTTCAGCTTCAAAGGCTGCTACCGCGGCTGCGATCACCGCGATATCCTCATCGGCTTCGTCCGCTACGGCCTCCTTCTTGGTCTTTTTCCGGTTTTGCGCCAGGAGTTCCCTTTCCCTCTTCATGGTCTCCAACTCGCGCAGGGCCACGTTTTGGGTCAGTCGGGCAACCAGGTTGATGAAGAGAATCATCAGACCAAGAAAAAGCATGACGGTCGTCATGCCGACGAGCATGAGTTTTACACCTTCAAAAATCATTGTGTCCTCGAATTGAAGATTGGTATGGTAAAAAACTAAGCCAAATCTCTACACCAGGAAACCTCTACACTCAAACCAGTAAAGCAAATGAAAAAGCCAAATGTTTCTGATTAAACGTTATTATTTCCTTCTCGACAGCAGAGGGCCTACGAGTTTACAAAGCAGCGGCAAGCGAAAAAGAGGAACAACTGTACCACAGATTGCAGGATGCGGTACAGTTGGTTTTTAAATACCGGGAGAAAAAAGGAAAGTGGCCGGTATGAGAAAGGAAATTACCTTCTACGTAACCAAGCTGAGCTTGACAGGAATCAGGTTCTGAAACGCTATAACGGGCCGGAACGAAATAGGAACGATTGTTTTCTGTTATTTCATAAACGTTCCCTTAAACTTCGTAGACTGCGTATTCGGTCTTTTCGCCGAGTAGATTATCTATTTGGCGTTGAATGGCGATACGTTCATCATTGTTGAGCCATGCATTCCAGTCGTCTATCGACCGCCAGGTGCTGATGACCATGCATTCGTCCTGTTTATCGACTCTTTTCAAGGTTTCTCCGTATATGTAACCGGATTGGTTGAGGGTGAGACTGCGCAGTTTTTTCAGAAGAACGGTCAGGTCGAGAACGTTGTTCGGAGTAACTTTTCTTTTGATGAAAATTTTAACAGTCATAGTCATCTCCTTTCATGTATTATCCCGATTACGCCTTGGCGAGAGCCAATACAAGTTGCCGATAAGAATGAGTAAATAATCCTTTATTATAATGAGATTATATTATACGTAAACAGCATTGTAAAGAAAGCCCGGCAGGTGGAGGCGAACTTGCCAAAGGCGGATAAAGCAGGTAAAAAGAAAGGCTGTTTCGGCCGGAACGGGCCAGACGTATATATGACATACAAGGAATGCAATGAGCAAAGAGATACCCTTGCGGGAGCGAATAATCGTCGCCCTCGATGTGAACAGTCCCGAAGAGGCAAAGGCCGTGGTGAAAAAGTGCGAGTCCCGCTGCACCTTCTATAAGATCGGCCTGCAGCTCTTCATGGGCAGCTGGTTCGAGACCGTGGACTGGCTTGTCGATCGCGGTCACAAGGTCATGCTCGACCTGAAATTCTTCGATATTCCCGAGACGGTCAAATTGGCGGTGCGGCAGGTGGGCGACCGCGGCGTGACTTTCGCCACCATTCACGGCAACGACCCGATCGTCCGGGCGGCGGTTTCCGCTCGCGGAAACCTCCAGCTCCTCGCCGTCACCGTCCTGACCAGTTTCGGTGAAGATGATATGCGGGCCATGGGGATGACCGGTTCGGTCGCTGATCTCGTTTATTATCGGGCGAAACGGGCGCTGGAACTGGGCTGCGACGGGGTGGTCTCCTCCGGGCTCGAGGCGGAAAAGCTGCGTCAGGGGCTGGGGGAGAAGCTGCTCATCGTCACCCCCGGCATACGGCCCGGGGCCAATGTGATGGACGGCGCCGATGATCAGCAGCGGATAGTAACGGCCGGGATGGCGCTGAAGAGCGGCGCTAATCATGTGGTTGTGGGGCGTCCCATCACCCGGGCGGCTGATCCGATTGCGGTGATCGAAACGATGCAGCGTGAGATCGCCGCCGCTTCGTAAAGGGCTGAGGGCTGAGCTATGAGGACTGAGTAATCTGCCTTGTTTTTCGTAAATCTGTTCCTACTGCAGATGCTGCCGAAAACGCTGAATCTCCTCCATCTCGTTTCATAAAAAATTGACACCCGGGGACCTTGCTGCTAGTTTTCCGGGAAATCGCCGGCTTCGGCGCTTAATGTAGAAAACTACTGGAAGAGAAACAACCGGCGCCAGGGCTGACCAACTACCGCAAAAGACATGAAAGTTGAGGAAGTACCCCAGGATAACGGCATGATCGGCAACTACGGCCACGAAGTCTGCTATGTCGTGGGCGCTGATGGCAAGTACACCCTCGCGCAGAGTCTTGGCTGGGAAGCCAAGAACATCGTCAACGACCAGGCCTGGGCCCTGATCGTCGAGGAAACCGCCAGGGTCCACCGGCTGGTGCGGCAGGGTGAACTGAGTCCCCTCGCCTACCATCAGGCGCGCCACCAGATGGATGCCGGCCTGCTGGCGAGCTATGTGGGCATGGCGAGGTGGCGGGTGAAAAGGCACCGCAGGCCGAAGATTTTTGCGCGGCTTCCCGAGAGGATCCTGCAGAGGTATGCCGGGGTGTTCGGGATTACCGTCGACCAGCTCAAAACAGTTCCCGACTCCTTCTCCCCCGAATTGATCAAGCACAGTTGATGGATTCCCTCATTGATTTTCCCCACCGGCAGTCGGCGCATTGCGAAAGCGGGGTGACCGCCAATCTCCTCCATTACCACCATGTTTGCTGCTCGGAAGCGCTGGCTTTCGGGATCGGCGAAGGTCTGTTTTTCGGTTATCTGCCCTTTATCCGGATCAACAATCTGCCGCTGACCACCTTTCGCTGCGCCGTCGGCAATATTTTCGGCACCGTGACCAAGAGGCTGGGGGTGAGAGTCCGGCGGCGGAAATTCCGCTCGGAGCAGGAGGCCATGGCGGCCCTCGATGAAAAGCTGGCGCAGAACATCCCGGTCGGCTGCCAGACCGGCGCCTACTGGCTGCCCTATTTCCCCCCAGCCTTCCGCTTTCACTTCAACATGCACAACCTGGTGGTGATCGGCCGGGACGGGGACGAATACCTGATCAGCGATCCGGTCTTCGAAAATGTAGTCCGCTGCCGCCGGGAAGACCTGCAGCGGGCCCGCTTCGCGAAGGGGGCGCTCGCCCCGCAGGGGACGATGTATTACCTGGAGTCGGTGCCGGAGCATCCGGACATGGCCGCGGCCGTCCGCCAGGGGCTGGCCGCGGTCTGCAGGACCATGCTGCGCATCCCCCTGCCCTTCCTCGGCACGAGGGGCATCGCCTTTCTGGCCGGGAGGCTTGAAAGGTGGCCGGCCAAGTTGGGCGAGGCTTCCGCGCTGCTCCACCTCGGCCAGCTTATCCGGATGCAGGAGGAGATCGGAACGGGCGGGGGTGGCTTTCGCTTCATGTACGCCGCATTTCTCCAGGAGGCGGCGGAGATCACGGGACTCGCACCGCTTCTCCCCATTTCCGAGCGGATGACGCAGGTCGGCGACACCTGGCGGCGTTTTGCCGTGACCGGGGCGCGGATGTGCAAGGGCCGGGCCAGATCAGGCGATACCTACGGCGAGCTGGCCGGGATCCTGCGCGAATGCGCCCGCACCGAACGGGAGATCTATGGCGATATATTGCATCTCCTCCATTGAGCCGCCGGTCCGGTCCGGCATGGTGTGTCTGCCGGGATTCGTAGGGGCGAATCTTCTATCCGCCCGGATGAATATATGAAAGGCCAATCAGAAGGCTCGCCCCTGCATGGGATGTTTTCCAACTTCAGTATGAAACCCTTGACCAATCAGCCGCTCCTGCAGGCCAGGGACCTGATGCTCACCTATGCCGGCAGCGAGTCCCCCGCCGTGAATTCCGTCTCCTTTACCCTTTTCCCCGACGAATTCTGCGGCCTGATCGGCCCGAACGGCGCCGGCAAGACCACTCTCATCTCGTTGTTCACAACACTGCTGCGACCCCAGCAGGGGGCGCTCGTCATCGGGGGGATAGACGCCCGCGCCAACCCCGCTGCAGTCCGGCGGAAAATCGGCCTGGTGCCGCAGGACATCGCCCTCTACGACCGGCTGACCGGCTGTGAAAACATCGCCTATTTCGGCCGGATGTATGGCCTCAAAGGGGCGGATCTGCTGGAGCGGTCCGAATATTATCTCGAGATGTTCGGCCTCCGGGACAGGCGCAACCGGTTGGTGGCCACCTATTCTGGAGGTATGAAGCGGCGTATCAACCTGATCGTCGGTCTCATCCACGAGCCGGAGCTGCTCTTTCTCGACGAGCCGACGGTGGGGATCGACGCCCAGTCGCGGCACCTCATCATGGAGAGGTTGGCCGCCCTCAACAGCGAGGGAATGGCCATGGTCTACACCTCCCATTATCTGGAGGAGGTCCAGCGCCTCTGCCGGCGGGTGGCAATCATCGACGGGGGGCGGATTGTCGCCGAGGGCACACCCGCACAGCTGGTAGCCCAGGCGGAGGGATGCGAGGACCTCTCAGCCCTCTACCTGAAAAAGACCGGGGAACACTTGCGGGAGTGAGAATGGCAAGATTCATAGCCTCGATAGCCAAGGAGTTCCTCCTGCTGGTTCGCGATCGGGCAGGTCTTGTTCTGCTCTTTGTCATGCCGGCTTTTCTGGTGATCGTCATCACCCTCATCCAGGAGAAGGTGACGACCACCATCGTCGAGGTGTTGTTCGTCGACAAGGACCGGGGAGCGATCGGCGCAGAAATCCGCAACCTCTTCGCCCGGATCGACACCGTCCGCCTGGTCGAGCAGCTGGAGGGCGAAGACCTTTCTGCCGACAAGGTGCACGGCCTGGTGGCGGCCGGCCGCTATCAGTTCGGGGTGGTTCTGCCGGAAGGGCTCTCGGCGGGTGCGGATCGGGGGGCCCGGCAAAAGGTTGAAACGCATCTTTTCCCGGAACGGCCGGCCGACCCGGCGCCCATCATCCCCGAGATTCTCGTCTGGTTCGACCCCACGGTGCACGGCAGCTTTCGGGCGGCGGTGCGCACGGCGCTCGATCGGGTGGTGGCGGGGGTTCAGGCCCAGCTCCTGGTCGAGCACAGCCTTGCCCTCCTGCCGGACAAGATAGGGGAGAACATCAGCCCGCAGATGATGCAGGCCTTCCCCCTGCCGAAGCTGAGCGCCCGGGACCTGCTGCCCGCTCTCTTCGAAGAGACGGTCCTCATCCCGGTTGCGGAACATTTCACCACGGCCATGGGTTTCACCCGCCAGCCGACGGCCGTCCAGCAGAATGTCCCGGCCTGGGCGATCTTCGGTCTGTTCTTCATCGCCGTGCCGCTGGCCGGCTCGCTCATCAAGGAACGGGACTCCGGGACGCTGCTGCGCCTAAGGGTCCTGCCCGTCAGCTACTTTACGGTGGTTGCGGGAAAAATCGCCGCATACGTGTTGGTCTGCCTGGTCCAGTTCGCGGTGATCGTCGGAGCCGGAATCTTCGTCCTCCCCCTCTTCGGTCTGCCGGCCTTCGAGCTTGGGGGGGGGCCGCTGCTCTTTGTTCTGGTGCTGCTTGCCATCATCGTCGCCGCCTGCGGCTACGGCATCTTCCTCGGCATGGTGGGCAGGACCTACGAACAGATCGCCGTCTTCGCCCCGGTGTCCATCGTCATTGGGGCGGCAATCGGCGGCATCATGGTGCCGGTCTACGCCCTGCCCGACTTTCTCCGGCCGATGTGCCTGGTTTCCCCGCTTTACTGGGGGCAGAGCGGCTTCTACGACCTCCTGCTCCGCGGCGGCGGACTGCGGGAGATTCTGCCCGAGACCCTGGCGCTCACCGCCTTCGGTCTGGGCATCACGCTCTGCGGCTTTCTCTATTCTGCGGCGAGGCGAAAGCACCCCTGAACGACAAGGAAATTCTATGAACATAGTTCTCGTCAATCCGCCCAACTGCGGCCGCTCCATCCCGGAAGAGGAGTACGGCATCACCTCGATCAAAATGATCTTCCGCGGCGAGCCGCTGGCGCTCTCGGTGCTGGCCGGCAACCTCGACGGTCATGCGGTGCGGATCCTCGACCTGAAGGCCTATCCGGAGGGGCTGGCCGGGCTGGATGATGAAGGCATTCCCGATCTGATCGGCTTCACCGCGGTCACCTGCGAGGCCAACACGGTGATCAGACTGGCGGGCGAAATCAAAGAGCGCTTCGCCGAGAGGAACCCGATCATCGTCGTCGGCGGCCACCACGCCTCCTGCGATCCCGCCTACTTCAACCGGGACAATATCGACTTCGTCGTCACCGGCCTTGGCAAGCTCGCCTTTCGGCAGCTGGTCGATGCCCTGGCCGAGGGGCGCGAGTCGGCGATACCGGGCGTGGCCCGGGTGAGTCCCGGGGGCTTCAGCCCCTCGCCCAGAAAGTACACGGTCGCCGACCTGGTCGACGAGCGGCCGCCGCGCTACGATCTGGTCGCGGCCCACCGCGACAAGTACGTGATGAGCGGGGTGGGGGGCAAGGTCGGCTTCGTGGTCACCGCCTTCGGTTGCACCCACTCCTGCGCCTTCTGTTCCATACCGTCGATGACCGGCGGGCGGTACTTATGCCACAGCGTAGATGCGATAATCCGCGATATCGGACTGTTGAGCGATATCCCGCTTATCCGCTTCGTCGACGCCAACACCTTCGGCGACCGGGCGGCGGCAAGGCTCCTCGCCGAGCGGCTCCTCGATCTGGGGATCGATAAGAAATTCGTGGCCGATGTCCGGGCCGACACCGTGGTCGCCGACCCGGATCTCATGCGGCTCTGGCATCGGGCGGGACTTGCCGCGGTGGTCATCGGCTTCGAGGAGATCGACGACGAACGGCTTGCCCGGATGAACAAGCGCGCAACTCTTGCCAAGAACCTGGAGGCCCTTGCCATCCTCGAGGATATCGGCATCCGGGTGGTCGGCGACTTCATCATCTCTCCGGATTACGATTACGCCGACTTCGAGCGGCTCGGCCGGTTCATCGACAGCGCGCCCATTGCGCTGCCGATCCCGTCCATCCTCACGCCGATCCCCGGCACCCCGCTCTTTCGCCGGCTGCGGAGGGATTTGACCATCACCGACCTCGACTATTATACTTTCTCCAACGCGGTCCTGCCCACGCGGCTGCCGACCAGAGAGTTTTACACCCTTTATTCCGATTTGATGAAACATCTTCACCACCACATCCATAAGAGTTGAGTCCACATGAATGTCTTCATTACCGATCTAGCCTCGTTCCTTCCCAATGCCCCTGTGGACAACGACCATATCGAGGAGATCCTCGGCAGGATAAACAACACCCCGTCGCGGACCAAGCGGAGGATTCTCGCCAACAACAAGATCGCTACCCGCTACTACGCCCTCGATCCCGAGACCGGCCGGCCAACCCACACCAATGCCCAGTTGACCGCAGAGGCGGTTCGGAAGCTGAGGCCGACCGCCGATTTCTCGCCGGCCGAGATCGAATGCCTGTGCTGCGGCTCGGCGAGCCCCGACCTGCTCATGCCCGGCCACGGGGTCATGGTCGCGGGCGAGCTGAATCTTCCGCCCTGCGATGTGGTGACCACCGCGGGCATTTGCCTCGCAGGCGTCACCGCCCTGAAGTATGCCTGCATGAACGTGGCCACGGGAGCGGTGCACAATGCGGTGGCCACCGGCTCGGAGATCGCCTCCTCCTACATGCATGCGGGTTTTTTTAACAAGGAGAGCGATCCTGAGGAAGACCTCGCCAAAAAGCCGATCCTCGGTTTCGATGCCGACTTCCTGCGCTGGATGCTCTCCGACGGCGCCGGGGCTGCCTTTGTCTCCAACAGGAAGAGGGCGGAGGGGATGTGTTATCGGGTGGAATGGATCGAGAACCGCTCCTACGCCGGGGAACTGCCCACCTGTATGTATGCCGGCGGCAGGAAGCTGGACGACGGCCGCATGCAGGGCTGGCGGGACAGGAGCGGCAGTCCTGCCGCGGTCGGACAGAATCCTTTTGCCGTGCGCCAGGACGTGAAACTCCTCGACGAGCAGATCGTGACCACCGCCATGGCCAGGACCCTGCCGACGGTTGCCGGAAAGCATAGCCTTCGCGCGGAGGACATCGACTGGTACCTGCCCCACTATTCCTCGGATTACTTCCGCGACCGCTTCTACCAGGGCATGAAGGCTTCGGGCTTTGAAATTCCCTATGAGAAATGGTTCACCAACCTCTCCGAGGTCGGCAACATCGGCAGCGCCTCCATCTATCTCATCATGGAGGGCCTTCTCAAATCCGGCAAGCTCCGCGACGGCGACCGGGTGCTGTGCTTCATTCCGGAATCGGGCCGGTTCTCCCACAGCTTCATGCTGCTGACGGCGGTCGCCGGGTGATGGCGGGATGGGTATCGTGCTGTTTTTGCACAAGATGCCCCAGGTTGAAATTTTGCTTCTTTCTTAAATATCTGTTGCTTTCCCGACGGCGGATCTTGCCAAATTCCCAGAAAAAAGATAGTTTAGCCCAGAACTGAGCAAGCGCTCGGTCTGGGTGCTTTTCCTCCGCACCGTTTTCTTCATCTTGTCCTCCTCTGAAAATCAAGAATCCAGTCACCTCGGGTGACAAGGGATTCCGTTGTCCACAACAAGGAGATGCCATGGTTGAGATCATGCACAGCAATATCCTGCAGCTGCACGAACTGCGCGAACACGCCCTGGCCGGCGGCGGCCAGAAGCGCATCGAGGTGCAGCACCAGCGGGGGAAACTCACGGCGAGGGAGCGGATCCACCTGCTGCTCGACGAGGGCTCCTTCGAGGAAATCGATATCCTGAAAGTCGGCAGGGGGGACGCCGACACCCGCGACAGCCAGCCGGGCGACGGGGTCATCACGGGCCACGGCAAGATCAGCGGCCGCGAGGTCTTCGTCTTCAGCCAGGATTTCACCGTCATCGGCGGGTCCCTCGGCGAGGGCCATTCCCAAAAGATCTGCAAGATCATGGACCTTGCCCAGCAGGTGGGATCGCCGATCATCGGCCTCAACGACTCGGGCGGCGCCCGCATCCAGGAGGGCGTCGAGTCGCTCGCCGGCTACGCCGACATCTTCACCCGCAACGTGCTGTCGTCGGGCGTGGTGCCGCAGATCAGCGCGATCCTCGGCCCGTGCGCGGGTGGTGCGGTCTACTCGCCCGCGATCACCGACTTCGTCTACATGGTGCGCGGCACGAGCTACATGTTCGTGACCGGTCCGAACGTGGTGAAGACGGTCCCGCACGAGGAGATCGACATGGAGGGGCTGGGCGGCGCGGACGTCCATGCCGGCGTCTCCGGCGTCGCGCATTTCGCGCACGACAGCGAGCTCGAATCACTCGAGGCGATCCGCACGCTGTACCGCTACATCCCGCAGAACAACCCCGAGGAAGGGCCGACGCGGCCGACCGACGATCCGTCCGATCGCGCGGACGAGTCGCTGCTGTCG
>JAEYNP010000031.1 GCA_023412495.1 Pseudomonadota bacterium | reverse complement strand
TCCCTGAAGCGCACCGGCATGATGGTCTCGACGTTTCTTCCCATCATCTCCCCGCTGCTGTAGCCGAGCATTTTTTCTGTGGCTATATTCCAGAAGCAGACTTTACCCCGGTCATCGACCAGGATTATGGCATCGCCTGCGAGAGAAGCGATCGCCGTCAGCTTGCTTTCTCCCTCGCGTGCGGCTTCTTCGGCAATTTTGCGGGTGGTTATGTCATGGATAATCGAGAACAGGTAGGTTTTGCCGTTCATCCTGATCGGCCCTCGCGATGTTTCAATGTAGCGGATTTCTCCGCTCTTCAGCCGATGCTGGAGTTGGACAAAATGAGGCTGCATGGCTTTTCTGAGCATCTGACGAATATGCTCATCGGGCAGCAGCGCGATTATTTCGGTCATCGATTTACCGATCAACTCCTCTCTGCTGTAGCCGTAATAAGCAAATGCCGCTTCATTGGCCCCCACGACCTCCGCCAGCTCGGGGTCGATGACAAGCATCACTGCCGGAGAATCCTCGAATAATACGCGATACCGTTTCTCGCTCTCCATGAGCCGCTCTTCAGTCTTTTTAATTTCCGTGAGATCCTCGAAGCTTTCCACCGCCGCAATGAGCTTTCCCTCGCTGTTTCTTATCGGGGCGGCATTAAATGAGATATAGCGTTTCACCCCGCGGATGCTGTGGTACCATCCTTCGGCCTGATAGCCCTCCGGGATAAACTGAGACTTTGCATACGCGGAATAGAGCAGTGGCAGTTCACCGATTTTTGCGTCGATGATCAAGTCCGCGAGGACCGCTCGCTTCTGCCGGTAAAAGGGCTTCCATTGCTCGTCCGTGCCGACTATGTCCGCCGCCTTGATGCCGGTCAACTCTTCACAGGCCCGGTTCCAGAGGATGACCCGGTGGCTGCTGTCCAGGGCAAAGGTGGGGACGGCGGAATTTTGGACCAGATTTTCAAAAAAATCCTTTTGCGCGCTTAGATCGCGATTGCATATATCGATCTGCCTGCGCAAATTGATCAGTTCATGGAACAATTCATCTCTGCTCTTCTTTTCATCATCCATTGTGCTCCTGTCAGGCCACTTTTTACAACCATGCTGTTAATCTTTTCCGCGAGGCTAGATAGTTCGTAGGAACTCTGATTGACGGGAGCTTCGATGGCCATATCGACAGCTGCCTGATCGACATCTGAGATATCGCTGCTCCCCTCGACAAGGCCGTTAAAAGCCTCTTGAGATATCTCTGATAGCGATAAAATAAGGTAGGGATAACTAAAAGGAAGGTGCAGGGGGCACTCTCCGGCCTGTTGTTCGACACTACATAATCAGCAACCATATTCTCTGGCCAAACTGAATTTTTTTTGAGAGAAGCGGAGGGGTGATCTATCGCTCAAAGATGAGTCACGGCACCGGCAACACAGGTCGAACCGCATTGGCTTAGGCTGCAAGATTGAGCAGAGACAGATCTTTTGGTAACGAAACTTATTTCTTGCTGACGGAAAATCGAACTGCGCCAGTGAACTGGAATCGTCAAGGAGGAAGCAACGATTTACGCAAGGTCGATGCGCTTTTTGTTTCCCCGGTAGTCCTATGCAAGCATGGAGGGAGCGCTCGAGGCAATTCGTTTCGTGAAGAGCAGGTCCCGTGCCCTCCCAGGTCATCCACAAAAATGGCCTGCCCGCGGAAGCGCTTTGAGCGCTTTTTCTGCAGCTACGGGCTCAACCCAACAGCAGATATCGCACTGCCGATCATCGGTTTTTCCTGGCAACCCTCTATGGTTCCCAGGCTCTGTCACACCGGGTTACCGTGGCTATCAAGGACAGACAAATACCTTGATAAGTCTCGGGTACAACTATTTCAGGTTGAGTCTCGGCTTATGTCTTCGATCACCTGGCACTCTTGCTGCGAAGCGAGGTCGAGGTTTTTCACGAGGAGGGGGATCAGCGCCAGCCAGCGCTTGATCAGTTTGTGCTCATCGACCAGCACCTGCATCGGCTTGGAATAACCTATTTCTTCCTGATGTTCCCGGCGTTGGGCGGAGCCCTCTGGGACGGCGATATTTCGTTCGGGATAGATCTCGGCTTCGATGCGGCGCAGCAGCGCCTCTTCCGCATCCTCCGGCAATTTGTGGATCTCGATGATGTCCTTCAGCTGACATATGCCTACGGTGCAGGGGCCGCAGCCGATGCCGTACTCTTCGAGTATTTTTTCGATTTTCGGAAATTCCGCGATGATGCTCTTGATCCCTCTGGTTGCATATTTTTCCACGGCAGCCTCCTTTTTCGATTCAAAGCCGGTTTGCAAGTCTTGTTGCAGTCTTGTATGGCAATGCTATCGAGAAAAGGGCATTGCAGCCTTGACCTGGATCAAGACCAGGAATTTACACGATTCGATATTTCTCCCGTAGGGTGCCGGCAAGGTGGTTGACCATGGCAAATGCTTTGGCAACCGTTTGCCCCTGGTCCTGATTGACGAGGCAGCACGTCGCCGGCGAGAGCATGCTTCTTGAAAGTATGTATTCGATATCGAGTCCGCTTTTGCTCAAGTGCCGCCATATCCCTTCGAGTTTCATGGCGAGAAAGCCTAGGCTTTCCCTGGAGAATGTTTCAAAACCGGTGGGGACGATTCCCCAGACGATCACCCCGCCGCGACCCAGGAATTTTCTTATCGACTCGGCGCAGGAGGAAAAGATCTCAGCATTGGTGTAGATATCCATGGACAGGATATCCATATCGAGGTTCAAGAGAAAATCCCAGTCGGGGTTGCCGCAGAGATGGATGCCCCGCGGGCGGTCGACCATCGCCAGGAAAGCATCGAGGTCGGTTTTGGCCTTTTGCTCCCCATAACCGGACATGGCCGAAAAGATGAATTGAAGGCCCGGTTCGTCGATGAACATGAAGGCGTTACCATTCCGTTCTTTCAGTCGGGCAAGCTGGACATTGATTCTCTTAGCCATGAACTCGAACATGAAGGGGCGGATCGAGTCGTCGAAGAGGATCGGCCGGTTGTCCTGGTCGAGAATGTTGAAGCCGAAGCTGACCGGCCCTTCGAGCTGACCGCGAATGGCCGCTCTGCCGGCAAAATCCCGGGAGAGAAATTCATGGTACACTTGGGAATACTGCGGGCTGATATCGAAGTATGGAGGATCGTCGAATCGGCCCATGGCTTCCTCCAATTCGGTAATGAATTTATCCATGGAAAAACGCAGAGTCCTCTTCTCCAGATCGAGCAGAATGCCGGGGAAATGCTCGGCCGCCTGGACATACATGTCTTCGTAATAGCTGAAATTCGGCAATTGTGGCCAGAACGGGACATCCATGGTCAGGGCGAGGTCGAGGGCCTCATCGACATTTCTGTGAGGCATGACGGCCATAGCCGTCGTCAAGAGATTTCCGGGGATCGGCATTGGGCGGTCTCCTTCAAGAGGGGGGGTGGGAAAAGAAGTTCCAGCAATTCTGTTCTACTGCAGATCAATTGCGCAAAAATTGACTCAAGTCAAACCTCATCGCTCCTCTTTTTGCTTTAATATGGTAATCTATTGTTATGCCTGGCCAGAAAAAAGACCGCAACGGCGGAGGCAGACGACAGATTCGGTAGTTCGATAATAATCATTCAACCGCATATCTGGAGTTTTTTATGTCCATGTCCACGCCCGATACCGGCAACGAGCCGGAAAACGATGCCGCGCCGCAGAAGAAGGAATTTCTGCATCCCACCCCCATACTTGACGAACTGGAAAAAGGACCGTGGCCCAGTTTCGTCCGCGGGATAAAAGAGCTGGCGGAACGGACCCGCAAACCGATGCTCCGGGGCGTCCTCGATCAGCTTGAATATTCCTACCGGACGAAGACCGGTTATTGGGAAGGCGGGCTGGTCACCATACGCGGCTATGGCAGCGGCGTCGTCACCCGCCGCTCGAAAATCCGGGACCGCTTTCCCGAGGCCCGGGAATTTCATACCCTCCGGGTGCAGCCGGCGCCGGGCCTCCATTACAATACCAAGATGCTGCGCGATCTTTGCGACATCTGGGAGAAACACGGCTCCGGCATCGTCGCCCTGCACGGGCAGACCGGCGACATCATGCTGCAGGGCATCGAGGAAGCCGGCGTCCAGGAGTGCTTCGACGAAATTAATCAGGCTGGCTGGGACCTCGGCGGCGCAGGTCCGGCCATGCGCACCGGCACTTCCTGCGTGGGCCCCGCCCGTTGCGAGCACGCCTGCTACGACACCCTGCGGGTGCACTACGAGGTGCTGAGCCATTTCACCGGCGACATCCATCGTCCTTCCTACAACTACAAATTCAAATTCAAGTTTTCCGGCTGCCCGAACGATTGCACCAACTCCATTTTCCGCTCGGACATGGCGGTGATCGGCATCTGGCGTGATGCCATCCAGGTGGACGCCAAGGCACTCAAGGCATGGGTCGCCCGCAACGGCGTGGAGTATCTGGTGAACAATGTCGTCAATCGCTGTCCCACCCGGGCCATTTCCCTGAAGGGTTCACTGCCGGTCTTCGACAACGCCAACTGCGTCCGTTGCATGCACTGCATCAACGTCATGACCGAGGCCCTGTCCCCCGGCCGGGAACGAGGGGCTGCGATCCTCCTCGGCGGCAAGAACACCTTGAAGGTCGGGGCGATGGGCGGCACGGTGATCGCGCCCTTCATTAAACTGGAGACGGGCGAGGACATCGACGCCTTCATCTCTCTCAGCCAGCACATTATCGACTGGTGGACCGACAACGGCTTCGAGCACGAGCGGGTCGGCGAAACCATCGAGCGGGTCGGTCTCAAGCACTTCCTCGACGGGGTCGGCCTGCCGGTCTCGGTCGATATGGTGACGAAACCGCGGAGCAATCCCTATTACAAGTCGGAATACTGAATCATGCCTCTACGGCGGAGGTGCAGATGAGCGAGCAACCCCCCTGGAAAACCATAGAGTCTGGCCCGTACGATTACCGCGAGGCGCTCCACCCCGTGGTCCGGAAGAATTACGGGGCCTGGAAGTATCACGAGATACCGAAGCCGGGCGTATTGAAACACGTTGCCGAGAGCGGCGACGTTCTATACACGGTGAGGGCCGGCACCCCCCGGCAGGATTCGGTCGACCTGATCCGCAGGATCTGCGACATCGCCGACCGATACGCCGACGGCTTTCTCCGCTTCACCGTGCGCAACAACGTCGAGTTGATGACCGCCGATGAGAGCAAGATCGAGCCGATGATCAGGGAGCTTGCTGCCATCGGCCTGCCCGTCGGAGGCATCGGGCCGTGCATCACCAACATGGCCCACACGCAAGGGTGGCTGCACTGCGACATTCCCGCCACCGATGCCTCCGGGGTGGTGAAGTCGGTGATGGACAACCTCTACGACTATTTCGTCAACTGGCGCCTGCCGGCCAAGGTGCGGCTGTCAACCTCCTGCTGCGCCATCAACTGCGGGGGCCAGACCGATATCGCCATCATCGTGAAACACACCCGCCCGCCGCGCATCAATCATGAACTCCTCTCCGACACCTGCGAATTGCCGAAGGTCGTTGCCCGCTGCCCCGTGACCGCGATCAGGCCTACCGTGGTCGACGGCCGGGCATCGCTCTTCGTGGATACCGCCAAGTGCATGTACTGCGGCGCCTGTTTCGGGGCCTGCCCGGCCATGGAGATCAACCATCCCGAACATTCGAAGATCGGCATCTGGGTGGGCGGGAAGAATTCCAATGCCCGCTCCAGGCCGGCCATGGGCTGCCTGGTGGCGCAGAACCTGCCCAACAATCCGCCGCGCTGGCCGGAGGTGAACGAGGTGGTCGGCAGGATTCTCGAAGTCTACGCCAGGGAAGGAAAACCCTGGGAGCGTCTGGGCGAATGGATCGATCGGGTTGGCTGGAAACATTTCTTTGCGGAAACCGATCTGGTCTTCGAGAAAGAGATGATAGACAACTATCGTTATGCCCGGACCACCTTCAACCAATCGGCGCATATTCGTTTCTGAATGCCGCCAGCGGGGATCATGGATGGGAAACACTTTCGAAAAATCACCTGAGTATAAAAAAATCCTCGATACCGTCCTAAACTGGCAGTATCCGCCGTTCAGCGAAGAAACGGGGCGGGGACGCGTTGTCGCCTTCGGCGATCACAGCCACAGGTGCCCCATCTATGTCAGGCAGACCCCGCCCTGCACTGACGCCTGCCCTGCCGGCAACGACATTCGCGCCTGGTTGACCACGGTCCAGCAGACCGGGTTGAAGAAGCGCAGCCGGCAGGAATCCATGGAGCTGGCCTGGCACGAGGCGAGCAAGACCACCCCCTTCCCGGCGACCTGCGGGCGGATCTGCCCTTTCCCCTGCGAAACCGCCTGCAACCGGGTAGAAAAAGAAGGTCGGGGCGTTAATATCGCCGCCTTCGAGCGGTGGATCGGCGATTACGGCATCGCCCGCGGCCTTGCGCATAAAAAGCTGCGCGAGGAGCCCATGGGCAGGGAAATGGCCGTGATCGGCGCAGGGCCCGCGGGTTTAAGCTGCGCCTTTCAGCTGGCGCGGCGCGGCTACTTGGTCACCGTCTTCGAGGCCCTGGCCGAACCAGGCGGCATGCTGCGCTACGGCATTCCGGCCTTCCGCCTGCCCCGCGCGGTGCTCGACGCGGAGATCGGCGCCATCACCCGGATGGGCGTTACCATCGTCTGCAACCATGCCGTCGGCGGCCGCGAACTTCAGGAAATCAGGAAGCGTTTCGCTGCGGTCTTCGTCGGCGTCGGGGCGCACCGGGGCATCGAGCTGGACCTGAAGGGACAACAGGCCGCCAATGTCTTCAGCGGCGTCACCTTCCTGCGCAGAATCAATACCGGAGAGGCTGTCGATATCGGCGACCGGGTGATCGTCGCGGGCGGGGGCAATACCGCCATCACCGCCGCCCGCGCCGCGAGACGCCTGGGGGCGGAGGTGACGATCATCTACCGGAGGACCCGGGCGGAAATGCCGACGCTCGACCGGGAGATCGAGGATTCCCTGCTCGAAAATATCACCATCCGCTATCTGGTCGCGCCGGTCGGCATCCGAATGGAAAACGGCAGGGCCGTTGCCGTGCAGTGCGAGCGCATGGAACCCGGCGGGGCCGAGGGGCGTGGACGCCGGACAATCGTCCCCGTTGCCGGCTCCGACTTCGAGCTGCCCTGCACCGCCTTGATCATGGCGTTTGGCCAGCAGCCGGAAACGGCAGGACTGGGCCTGGCCGCCGATGCCCACGGCTGGCTCCGGCCGAAGGCAAACTGGTCGATTGGCGAGGGGCTGTACACCGGCGGGGATGTGCTGGGCCTCGCCCTGGTGACCACCGCCATCGGGCAGGGCCGCATGGCCGCGGAACGGATCGACGCCGATTCTCTGAACCGGCGTCTTCGCGACACCGCGCCGAACGTGGTGAGCCACCAGGCCCTGCGTCTCGAATATTATCCGGAACGGCCGCGCAACGAAAACGGCTCGGTGCCCTCCGCGGACCGCTGCACCAACGGCTTGGAGCTGGAAACGGACCTGGGGATCACGGAAGAGCAGTTCGTGGCCGAAGCCGAGCGCTGCATGAGCTGCGGGCTCTGCTTCGAATGCCGGCAGTGCCTCATCTTCTGCCCGCAGCGGGCCATCGAGGAATTTCCGGAGAACCCGGTCGGGGAGGTGATGTACACCCATTACACCCGCTGCGTCGGATGCCATATCTGCTCCCTGGCCTGCCCGTGCGGCTATATACAGATGGGTATGTCTGACGAACTCTGATTCGGGAAACAGGCGATGACCGTTTGAGAGCCTGCAGTAAAAAAACGGTAGAGCGAAACCGGTCCTGGTGTTTCACCATCACCGTCAAACGGAGGTATTTCACCCGGAATTTCACTCATTCCGGGAAATATTTAGCCATGACCAGGGTGATATTGTCCATTCCTCCTCTTGCCAGAGCGCTCTTGACGAGTGAGTCGGCAGTTGATTTCAACTCTGTCGAATTCTGCAGTTCCGCAACAATTTGCTCCGGCAGCACCAGATTGTGAAATCCGTCGGTCGAAAGTATGAGGATATCGCCTGGTTCAAGAGTGACTGAACCCGTCTCAGGCTTGTCCATGGCACTTCCCAATGCCTGATCCAGGATGTTTCGCGAGTAATGTTCGGCGACATCCTCGGGCGCGATCTCGCCCTCTTCGACCAGGTATCGTGCCAGATTCTGGTCCTGGGTCAGCTGGATGAGGGCTCCCTTTCTAAAAACGGACAGCCGGCTGTCGCCGACATGGACCCAGGTTGCCAGACTGTCACGGATGAAGACACAGAGAAGGGTGGTACCCATTCCCTCAAGCTCCTCATCCTTCTCACCGGCCGCAAGAATGAATCGGTCCGTTTCGATTGCCAGGGCAGCGAGCACGTCTTCTTCCTTTCCCTCCGAAATGAGTGGCAGGTTGGCAAGTTTGCCTCGCAGTATTTCCGCGGCATAATCACCGGCAGCCTGTCCCCCCAGTCCATCGGCGACAGCAAACAGCAGCGTATTGTCATGAAACCGTTTGAAGCAGTAGCGGTCTTCATTGGCTTTTTTCACATAGCCGATATGCGTCGCTGCATAAAGAGAGATATTGCCTTCAACCGTGTCGAAAGAATGTTCCTCCTCCTGTACTTTCTTATAGAAATCGCAATTTTTGCACGTACCGATCTTCTCGGCAAAAGTTCCCATTATTTTATGGTCGCAGAACGTACCGGCAACAAGCCAGCAGGATCTGCCCGCGTTGATACCATTGTTGAAGGTGTTCAGAGCGTTTTGCACTGCCGCCGGACACACCCCGTCCTTTGCAGCTTTGCGGCCACCTGGTTGACGGCCGCATTTCTTGTATTCCCAGCAGTTTACTTTTAGCTTTGGCATTGTTTGGCGATCGAGGCTGTAGTGTTGTATCTCGATTCTATTGATCCTGGTTGTTGAAGACATCGAATTCGATGTCCAGTTCTCTCGACCGACGGCTGATCTCCCTCATGAACCGGTTGAAATCTTCCCGCTGTTTATCGGTATATCTCAACGTTATGGTCGCAATGTTCCGCTGTTCTTCCCGAGGCGGCATGGCCGCCAGGTTTTGAGCGGGTAACGACGCCAGATCGCCGAGAGCCTCGGAGATGTCCCGATAGCGCTCCTCCCTTTCATGATGACACGCTTTGACGATAAATCGCCTCAATTCAGGAAAAATGCCGGGCACAAGATATGATGGATCAGGGATCATTCTTTGATCGTTTTTCCGAAAAATTTCCATTATCTCATGGGCGGTGAACGGGGTTTTGCCGGTGAGGAGTTCAAAGGCGGTAACTCCTAAAGCGTAAATGTCGCTTCGGCGATCGGCCCGGCCGCCCTCGAGCAGCTCGGGCGCCTGGTAGGCGAGGGTCCCGCCGATCTGATCATCTTCCGTGCCGATCGGGCATGCGAGACCGAAATCCAGGATCTTGATGCGATCATCCGGCAGCACCATGATATTGTCGGCATGAATATCGCGGTGGATGATCCCCTTGCCATGGGCATATGCCAGACCGCTGCAGATTTGCCGGATGTACTTTACCGCCAGTAGTTGGGGAATCCTGCCGAGGCGCACAAGAAGGCTGCGCAACGATTCTCCTTCGAGAAATTCCGTAACTATAAAAACGGTCTTATACCGTTCTTCAAAATCGTAGACCTTCAGAATGCTCGGGTGATTGAGTGAAGCGATTATCTGCGCCTCTTTTCGAAAATTCAAAAGAAAATCGGAATCGACAACCATGTTATGGCGCATCATTTTGATGGCAACCGCCATTTTCAGGTCGTTGTGAACCGCCTTGTAAACAATCGAGTACGCCCCTCTGCCGATGATATCGGTTGCGATATATTTGCCTATTTTCCTGTCGGCAACCGGTCTTTTCGAGTCGAACTGACTCGCCACTATTTCCGTGACCAAGGCGAGAAGTTCCGGGTTATGCTGCGAGATATTGTCGATCTGGTGCCTGTTGAGCACCCAGAGGTGCATGTCCGTTTCCGCTTCGACATGGGCCTCGCGTGGTTCACCGGTAAAAAGCCCGCAAATGCCGACAATATCGCCGCGACTCCAATGACCGGCCGGATAGAGAGAGCCGTTCTTTTCGACAACCGTCAGGCAGGTCCCTTCCTGGATAATGTAGGCCGTATCGTCCACGGCTCCCTGCACCAGAAAACGTTCGCCGGCCTTCACAAATCTGTAGGTCAACTCCCCGAGGAAAGAATCGTCGCTGGTCTCAGTGAGCAACTTCAGCAGCCTTGCCGGCCCGTCGCTCGCCCCTTCCTGACGGCTGACCATTTTGAAAAAATCGCACCGCACGCATGATTCCCGTTTGACGTGAAAGGTCCCCTGTTTTTGACCCTCACAGAAGGTTCCCGCCACAGCCCAGCATATTCTCCCGCCATTTATGCCGCTGTTTATACCGTCGAAGGAATCGTCAAGGGCAGCGGGGCAAACCCCCATCTCTTGAACGTTTTTGCCGTTCCGTTCTCTTCCGCACTTTTTGAACTCCCAGCAATTGAGTCTCTGTTCGCGCATGTGAAGTGGCAGGTTGAGGAGAGGCAACACCGTGTGCTGCCGGTATACAGCAAGTATAGGGTAAAACCCGGTCTCTGGCAATCACCCGCTTCACACCCCTCTCCTTACCTGCTGCTCAAGCCTTTTCGCTGAAGATATGATACTTCAGGTCATCCAGGGCAAGGGTTCCGTCAGACCGGTCGTATCGGTTGGCGAACTCGGCTTTTTCGTCCTCGGTCACATGCTGTCCAGCCAGGGAAAGAACACCTCATCTTCCTTCTTGACATTCTCACGCGTTGGGCGGTGCCGTCCGGGGGGAAGAGGTTTACGGCCTCGATCTGGATCAAGACCGGAAATTTTTATTTTCCGGCGCAAATGTGTTAATCTATTGGCATGCCAGGCCAAGGATATCGGGCCAGTGGTCCGCTGACGTCGATAATTTACACTTTTTCTTGAGGAGGGAGTGATGACCGGCAGAAATTTCCTGAAACGGCTTCGTTTTTTCCGCCCTCGCAGCACCGAGGACGGCTGCCGGGAGGAGAAGGCCTCGGGCGGCTGGGCCGAAACCCGCTGCGGCCAACGCGAGTGGGAACACTTCTACCGCGCCCGGTGGCAATACGACAAGAAGGTGCGGTCCACCCACGGGGTCAACTGCACCGGCTCCTGCTCGTGGGACGTCTATGTCAAGGACGGCATCATCGTCTGGGAAACTCAAGCCACCGATTATCCGGCCTGCGGCGAGGGCTTCCCCAATCACGAACCGAGAGGCTGCCCCCGGGGCGCGACCTTTTCCTGGTATACCTACAGCCCGGTCCGGATGAGATACCCCCTGATCCGCGCCTCCCTCCTGCAGCTCTGGCGAGAGGCGCTCGCCGCCCACGGCGATCCGGTCGCCGCCTGGCGGGACATCGTCACCGACCCGGAGAAACGGCGGCGATACCAACGCGACCGCGGCAAGGGCGGGCTGGTCCGGCTGTCCTGGGACGAGGCCGCGACAATCGCCGCCGCCTCGCTTATCCACACCATAAAGCGCCACGGGCCGGACCGGATCTTCGGCTTCACCCCCATTCCGGCCATGTCGATGGTCGCCTACGCGGCCGGGGCGCGCTTTCTCTCGCTGATCGGCGGCTCCCTCATCAGCTTCTACGATTGGTACTGCGACCTGCCCCCGGCCTCGCCGCAGATATGGGGCGAGCAGACGGATGTGCCCGAGAGCGCCGACTGGTATGACGCAACCTACATGATCGTCTGGGGCACCAATATACCCCAGACCCGCACGCCGGACGCCCATTTCTTCACCGAGGCCAGGTATCGCGGGGCGATGGTGGCGGCGGTCGCCCCGGATTACGCCGAATACGTCAAGTTTGCCGACACCTGGCTACCGGCCCGGGCGGGCACCGATGCGGCCCTGGCCATGGCCATGACCCAGGTGATCGTGAGGGAGTTCTATCTCGACCGCCCCACCCTATATTTTATCGATTACGCCAAACGCTTTACAGATCTGCCTTTTACCGTTGTGCTCAGGGCCGTCGGCGATGCCCTAATCTCCGATCGCTTTCTCACTGCCGCCGACCTGGGAACGGAAACAACCAACCCAAGGTGGAAGACGGTTTTCTTCGACCAATCCATGAAAACCTGGGTGATCCCCAACGGCAGCATCGGCTTTCGCTGGGACGAGATCGGCGGCCGCTGGAACCTCCATCTGCAGGATTCCGCAAACGGGGCCCCGGTTGATCCCTTGCTCAGCTACGCGGGTGACGCCGACGGCTGGCGGACCGTAACCTTTCCCTATTTCGACCACCAGGGCCCGGGGACGAAAAACGGCCGGGTGCCGGTCAAGACGATCCGCACGGCCGTGGGCGAGATGCTCGTCACCACGATCTTCGACCTGCTGACCGGCCATCTGGGGATCGCAAGACCCGAGGACGATGCCCGGAATCAGGACGCTTCGGTGCAATACCCTACGGACTACGACGATCCCCAGCCCTTTACCCCGGCCTGGCAGGAAGCGATTACCGGGGTGCCCCGGCAGGACGTCATCAGGGTGGCGCGGGAATTCGCCGAAAACGCCGCCAAGACCCAGGGCAAGTCCATGATCTTCTTGGGGGCCGGCACCAACCACTGGTTCCACAGCGACATGATCTACCGGACCATCATCAACCTCACGACCCTCTGCGGCTGCCAGGGGGTCAACGGCGGCGGCTGGGCGCACTACGTAGGGCAGGAAAAGATCCGGCCCCAGGCAGGCTGGGCCCAACTCGCCTTCGGCCTCGACTGGATCCGTCCGCCCCGGCAGCAGAACGGCACCTCGTTTTACTATTTCGCCACCGACCAGTGGCGCTACGATACCTGCACCGCCGAAGCCCTTCGCTGGCCCCTGGCCGGTGGCGGCTCCCCCAGCCACATGGCCGACTACAATGCCCTCGCCGTCCGCCTCGGCTGGTTGCCGTCCTATCCCCAGTTCAACCGCAACCCCCTGGACATCTGCCGCGAGGCCGCAGAGAAAGGTGCGGCAACCGACGCCGAGATCGTCGCCCGGGCGGTCGAACAGCTGAAATACGGCACCCTCCGCTTCGCGGTGGAAGACCCCGATCATCCGGACAACTTCCCCCGCGTCCTCTTTCTCTGGCGGGCCAACCTGCTGGGGTCGAGCAGCAAGGGACACGAGTATTTCCTCAAGCACTTGCTGGGTGCGGACCATGCCGTTTTGGGCGGCGAAAGCAGTCGCCGGCCCGAGGAGATTGAATGGCGGGACCCAGCCCCCGAAGGCAAGCTCGACCTCCTCGTCACCCTGGAAATCCGGATGTCCACCAGCGCCATGTATTCCGACATCATCCTGCCGGCGGCCGGCTGGTACGAGATGCACGATCTTAGCACCACCGACATGCACCCCTTCATCCATCCCTTCAACCCGGCCATCGACCCGCCGTGGGAGGCAAAGACCAGCTGGGATCAGTTCGCCGCCATCGCCGAGAAATTCTCCAAACTGGCAAAGGTCCATCTGGGCGAGATGAAGGACCTGGTGGCCACACCCCTGCTCCACGACAGCCCGGGCGAGATCGCCCAGGCCGGGGTCGCCGATTGGCAGAGGGGCGAGGCCGAGCCGTTGCCGGGACGGACGATGCCCCAGCTTACGGTGATAGAAAGGGATTTCCCGGGCGTCTACAAGATGATGACGGCACTGGGCCCGCTCGTCCACAAGGTCGGCGTGGGGTCCAAAGGCATCGCCTGGTCGGGGAAAGACGAGTATGAGGAACTCGCCGCAAGACTCGGCACGGTGACGACTCCCGGCAAGAGCCACGGCCTGCCGTCTCTCGCCACCGCCAAGCAGGCGGCCGAGGCCATCCTTGGCATCGCGCCCGAAACCAACGGCGAGACCGCGGTCAAGTCCTGGAAGACGCTTGAGAAAAAGACCGGCCTTGCCCTTTCGCACCTCAGTGCGGACCGGCGGGGCGAAAAAATCTCCTTTAATGATATAACGGCCCAGCCCCGGAAGATCATCACCTCGCCGGTGTGGAGCGGCATCGAATCGGAAACCAGGCGGTATTCGCCCTTCGTGATCAACATCGAGGAGAAGGTGCCGTTCAGGACGCTGACCGGCAGGGCCCATTTCTACCTGGACCACCCCTGGATGCTCGACTTTGGCGAGGGGCTCCCAGTCTACCGGCCGCCCTTGAATCTGCCGGCCGACAACCTCTCCTACAGCGCCTCGGCCGCTCTTGCCCGCATGAAGCCGGGCATAAGCCTTGACGGCCGAAAGGTCCTGGCTCTCAACTACATCACCCCCCACTCCAAATGGTCGATCCACAGCACCTATTCGGAAACCTTGATCATGCTCACCCTGTTTCGCGGCGGCGAGGCCATCTGGATCAGCGATGAGGACGCCCGCACCCTGGAGGTCAGGGACAACGACTGGCTCGAATGTTTCAACGAAAACGGCGTGGTCATGGCCAAGGCCGTGGTCAGCCACCGGATTCCGACCGGCAAGGCCTTCATGTATCACGCCCAGGAACGCCTGGTCAACACCCCGGGGTCGCCGCTCTCCGGCAAGCGGGGCGGCACCCACAACAGCGTGACCCGCATCATGGTCAAACCGACGCACATGATCGGCGGCTACGCCCAACTCAGCTACGGTTTCAACTACTACGGTCCTGTCGGCTCCCAGCGCGACGAGGTGATCGTGGTCCGCAAGGCCGGGGAGGTGGATTGGTATGAAGATTAAAGCCCAATTGTCGATGGTGCTCAACCTGGACAAATGCATCGGCTGCCATACCTGCAGCATCCCGTGCAAGAATGTCTGGACCAATCGCCAGGGCGCCGAATACATGTGGTTCAACAACGTGGAGACAAAACCCGGGATCGGCTACCCCCGGGAATGGGAGAACCAGTCGCGCATGCAGGGCGGCTGGATCATGGAGAACGGTGAGCTCGGCCTCAGGGCCGGCGGCCGCCTCCGCAAGGTCGCCCGGATTTTTCACAACCCCGACCTCCCCGTGATCGACGATTACTATGAGCCGTGGGACTACAACTACGACAACCTGATCGCCGCCCCCGGCAAGAAACATCAGCCGGCGGCCCGCCCCAGATCCCAGCTCACCGGGGAGACCATGCGCATCCGGTGGGGACCCAACTGGGAGGACGACCTGGCAGGCGTCTGCGAGACCGGCCCCCGCGACGTCAACTTCCACGGCCTTGACCACGCCGTCTACCTTTCGTTTCGGCGGGTCTTCATGTTCTACCTACCTCGGCTCTGCGAACACTGCCTCAACCCGGCCTGCGTCGCCTCGTGCCCGTCGGGGGCGCTGTACAAGCGGGACGAGGACGGCATCGTGCTGGTCGATCAGGAGCGGTGCCGGGGATGGCGCTACTGCGTGTCCGGCTGCCCCTACAAGAAGGTTTACTTCAACTGGAAGACCGGTCGCTCCGAGAAATGCATCTTCTGCTACCCTCGGACCGAGGCCGGCCTCTCGACCCTCTGCGCCCACAGCTGCGTCGGCCGCATCCGCTACATCGGGGTGGTCCTCTACGATGCGGACCGCATCCATGAGGCCGCGGCGGTCGCAACCGACCGGCAGGCCTATCCGGCGCACCTGGATCTCTTTCTCGACCCGGCCGCTCCGGACACCGTGGACGCCGCCCGGCGCCAGGGCATCCCCGAGCATGTGCTGGCCGCCGCCCGGCGGTCGCCGATCTATCCGCTGGCCAAAACCTGGCAGCTTGCCCTGCCGCTCCATCCCGAGTTCCGGACCCTGCCCATGGTCTGGTATATCCCGCCCCTCAGCCCGGTGGAGACCTTCGCTGGCAACGAGGATCCCGGGAATGCGGTCGACAATCTCAGGATTCCGGTGCAGTACCTCGCCAACCTGCTCACCGCGGGCGACGAGGGACCGGTGCGAATGGCCCTGAAGCGCCTCGCCGCGGTCCGGGCCTACATGCGGTCGGTGCGGGTGGAGAAGAAGGCCGACGAGACGATCCCGGCCGCCGTGGGCCTCGATGCGGCAAGCATCCTCCGGATCTACGAACTTCTCGCCATTGCCAGACTCGAAGATCGGTTTGTCGTGCCCACAGCCAGCCAGCCGGACAAAAGTCCGCTGCACGATGTCCGGGGCTGCGCAGGTTTTCCCGAGTACCGATAACAGAGGAAAAAGGAGGATCCCATGATCGAAAGCGACCGTAGAGAATGCAGGCTGCTGGCGTTTCTGCTCGACTACCCGGACAGCTCATGGCGCGCGGAACTGCCGGAAGTGAGTGGGCTGGTGAATGCGGTGGCCGACGAGCGGCGCCGGCGGCTCCTGGTGGAGTTCTTGGCCTATGCCGAAAAGACTCCGCCCCTGGGGCTGCAGGAGACCTACACCTCGGCCTTCGACCTCGATCCGGCCACCAGCCTGCACCTGACCTATCACCTCATGGGCGACAGCGAGGATCGCGGCAAGGCCTTGGCGGGGCTGCTGCGGGTGTACCAGCGGGAGGGATATGACACCGCCACCGGTGAGCTGCCGGATTACTTGCCGATGATCCTGGAATTTCTTGCAATCTGCCCGGAACCCGGAGACGCCGCCCTGCTTCGCTCCTGCCTCGGCACCATTCCTATTCTCGTCGAACGGCTGGCAAAAAAACACCACCCCTATGCGGTCCTCCTGGAACTGGCGGTGGACATCTGTAATGGCATGGCGATTACCCCCGACGTGGCAAAAAAAGAGGTGTGATATGGACTTGAGCATCATCCTGGCATTTCTGGTCTTCCCCTATATTGCGCTGACGATCTTCACCGGCGGCCATCTCTCCCGCTACCTGACCGATCGCTATCGCTGGAACGCGCAGTCAAGCGAATTCCTGGAAAAGCGAAAATTGTTCCTCGGCACGACAATATTCCACTGGGGCATCCTCCTCACCCTTTTCGGGCATGCCGGAGGACTCCTCATCCCCCAACGGATTTTCGACATGTTCGGGATCGACGCCGCAGCCCACACGGCAATCGCCCGTTACAGCGGCCTCGCGATCGGTGTTGCGGCAGTTGCGGGCCTCGGCTTCCTTCTCATTCGCCGCCTCACTGTCCCGCGAATTCGGGCCACCACCAGCCGGAACGATTACCTGACCCTTGCCGGCCTGATCTTCGTCGGCGGCACCGGTCTTTACAATGTCCTATTCGGCCACTATGACGTATTGTACTCGGTAGCCCCGTGGATCAGGGGCATCGTCACCTTTTCGCCGGATCCAGATCTGATGCGGGAAGTGCCGTTAAGCTACCAGGTGCATGTCCTCAGCGCCCTGGCCCTGCTGGCATTTTCCCCGTTCAGTCGGCTCGTGCACATCTGGAGTGTTCCCTTAAGCTATTTTCCCCGGAGCTGGCTGGTGTTCCGGCGCAGGGTCGTTGAGTAATTCAGTTGCTGGTCTCGGTTGCGACGGGGGCAAGAGCGAGTCGATCGCGGAAAAATATGCAGATTTCAACGAGCAGAAACAGGAGAACCACCCAGGCGAGAGAGTCGAGGAAGGCCTGGCGGAAGACCGGCAGAAAAGAGCCTGCGCTCACGCTTTGTGCCAGATTGAAGTTCCAGGTGAAGGCATATAGCATGCCGAAAGTAAAGTTTCGTGACCATTGAGTGGGATCGTATACGAGGAGTCCCTTTGAAAGGCCATAGAGCGAAGTGCGCTTGACGGCGCGGGCGATCTCGACGGCTTCGATAAGAAAAAACCAGGATACGGCCCATAGCCAGATCAGGAGGGTGAGGCCGCCGGGCACCACCTCGCACACTGTGCTCGCCAGGCCGGTGATCGACATCGCGCCGTGGGTGATGCAGTTGGTGTTGAACCAGTCCCGGTCCAGATCGAAATCGCCGCCCTCACGCCAGTACCTCTTTACAATCAAAAAAAAACTCACGAAGTAAAACACCAGCCCGAGCAGGATCGCCCAGGGAGCAACCAGGCGATAGATCGAGCTGTCGCCAAAGGCTGCCTTCCACACGATCACGAGCGACTGCGTGCTGACGGTGGAGAGGAGCAGAACACCGTGCACTTTATGTTTAGGTCCATCGAGAAAGAACCGAACAAAGCTCCCCATTGCCCTATAGACGAAGTAGAGCCAAAGGCCGAGGTTGCCGATGACCATGAACTGCACCAGCGGTTTCCAGTCCGGCAGTCGCAGGCAGAGGGCGACGCCGCAGACGGAGGTTCCGGCAATCCAGGTGCCGACGGCAAAGCGTCCGACGGGATGGGCGAAATGCGCCTCGAAAGCCCTGCCCCGCACCACATCCGCAAGATAGGAGGCGGCGATAAAGAGGAGGAGAAGAAAGAGAATCAGTACAAAAGACTGGGCGAGGCCATCGAGCAAGGGAAACTCGATTATGGCACCATTGATGAAAATACCGTTGGCCATGACGATTGCCCCGGAGGCGGTCGGGGAGGGAATATCCTTGAGAAAGAGAACCCTCATCGCAAGGAGCAGGGCGGCGAGAAGGGCAAGACGGATGATTTCCAGGGAAGAGGGAATTGCCCCGGTTCCAGCGACCCAGAGGACGGCTGTCATGCAAGAGGCCAGAGTTGCAATGCCTTTCAGTTGTCTGATATCCATGAGCCTTATATTGTCTCGATTACTCCCTGAACCATAGCTTTAGGCAAAGCTTCGTCAGGCTCTATATCATGATAGGCGAACAGCGCGCAACCGCTTTACATCAGGGCCAAGAGTATAGGGTTTGGCAAGACCTTCAAAGACTTTATACCGATAATTTTCCAACCGGACCCAGGTTTTCTCCTGATAAACGTAAGCGTCATAATTGAAAAGATCATGGACCATACGTGGAGGAAAATGTCTTGATTGTATTTCCTGCTCTGACTTTGCATCCGGGAATTGAGACGTCTGATGCAATTAGCAGTCGACGTCTCAAATTAGAATGCCTGTCTCTATTTCTCCGGCTCAAAAAAGAATGCAGGAACCAAGATTAAAAGGCATTTTTTAGTTTCCCGCCATCATTGCAGCAAGGTCTTCTTGGGGTGAAGTGATAAGCTTAATATTGAATTTATCTACCAGTACATTTGCTACATTAGGAGAGAGGAAGCCCGGTAGCGTAGGGCCAAGGCGAATCCCCTTCACACCCAGATAAAGCAGAGCTAACAGTACCGCCACTGCCTTTTGTTCGTACCAAGCAATGTCAAATGACAACGGGAGCTTATTGAGATCATCGAGACCAAACACCTCTTTAAGCTTCAGAGCAATGACAGCAAGGGAATAGCAATCGTTGCACTGACCAGCATCAAGTACCCTTGGAATTCCTCCAATATCACCAAGATTAAGCTTGTTGTACCTGAATTTGGCACAGCCAGCTGTAAGAATGACAGTATCCTTCGGCAGGCTTTGGGCAACCTCTGTAAAATATTCTCTCGATTTATGACGGCCATCGCAGCCACCCATGACTACGAAACGCTTTATCGCCCCGGATTTAACGGCATCCACCACTTTGTCCGCCAAGGTTAGAACCTGATTATGGGCAAAGCCTCCGACAATAGAGCCTTTTTCTATCTCTGTCGGCGGTTTGGTGGAGCCATCATAGCCAACTACGCCGGTCGTATACAGCCGGTGAAGGTAGGTGCTGGTCTTTCTCAACGGCACCAGGCAGTTGGTCGTCAATAAGATTGGTCCATTGAAGTTCTCAAAATCATCCAACTGGTGAAACCAGGAACCACCGTAATTCCCAGCGAGATGCGGGAATTTCTTGAAAGCAGGATAATAATTTGCCGGCAGCATCTCTCCGTGGGTGTACACATCAACTCCGGTCCCGTCGGTCTGTTTGAGCAATTCCTCCATGTCTTTCAGGTCATGACCGCTGATCAAAATGCCGGGGTTGCTCCGCACGCCGATATTCACCTCGGTTATTTCCGGATGACCGTAGGTGCTGGTATTGGCTCATCGAGGAGGGCCATGGTCGTAACTGCAGTCTGGCCAGCTTTCATTACCAGGGCGATCATGTCCTCCACCGGCAGGTCCTTGGTCACTGACGCCAGGGCCTCGAACATAAAATCGCCAATCTCTTCCTTGCGATAGCCCAGGACTGCCGCGTGTTCTGCATATGCGGCGATGCCCTTGAGGCCAATGATCAGCATCTCCCGGAGGGAGCGCACATCCTCGTTGGCTGTCCGTAGTATGCCGACAGTCTTGGCTTTCTCGGGAAAATCGGTGGCGACGCCGGACCAGACGGCTTCGTCGGGCAGGGTGTTGGTATAGTCCCGGCTGTTTTTTTCCTTGTAGGCAGCGAAAAAAGCCTCCCGCAGGCTATCACGCCGCTTAAGCCCCTCCTCAATCATGCCGACGAAACGGCTGTCGGACCAGTTTGCATTGGTTATCGTGGCGAACAGGCCCTTCAGCACGAACTCGTCATGATTACGTTCTGGCTTGCCAAGTTCTTTCAGCTTTTCCGAGTAGACGGCCATACCTCGCAGGACGAAGAGCAGCATGTCCTGAATTGGCGGTCTCTTCATGCTTGCCGCACACACCCTTGATCGTGCAACCGCTGTTCTTAGCCGTCTCCTGACACTGAAAGCAAAACATAAATACCTCCTTCTGTTAATGAGCAAACGAACACCTGGATGGTCGCCGGATAAGAAAAACCTGACCGTCGAAAACCGACAGAGGCGGCAGGCACATTTTATACTACTGTGCAATTTTATGAGGAAGCTCGCTATGAGTCAATTTTAACTTAAAGTAAATTCAGCGGCAAACCATTCAGTGAAGGTGTGGAGACAATTGATTAAGATTGATTAATTAACAAAATCTGATTAGAGCAGCATGGAAAGCAGACATGATCGATTTTTAAATCCCAGTGGGATCTTTGAGAGAAGAGAAAAAACTGTTACAGAAGCTGGTGGTTTCGAATTGCCGGAGGACTGGGTGTGTCCAGTTTGCGATTGTCGGCAAGGATGACTTGAAGGGATCTGAGACGTCCTCAGATATGTAATCTCAAGGACGTCTCAGTCTGCTTTGCTAGCGCCGTTATGGGCTAATTGGAAAAGGAGGTATTGTCACTCATTCCTTCTCGATTCTTCGGATCGAGTCGCCCTGCCTGTAGCCCTGCCTCGGTCCACTCCTTCAACAAGCTTTCTTTGAAAGCCTTCTTTTCTTCAACCAACTTTGGTAACTCTACTCCAGCCAAGGCCTGAGCCTTTTCCTTTGTGGAGAAATCAGGAGCCTCATAGTTGAGGACACCATGGGCAGCGAGGACTGCCACCAGTTTCAACCTGGCTTCCTGGGCTTTGTCATTCGCTACACTCAGCAAACGCAGGGTTTCCTCCGGAGCATGGAAAAAAGCACCATGGCTTGCTATAGAGTAGTCCCAGAGCCATTGTCCAGAGCGGATAAGTGTGAGTGCACCATCCATTTCCTGATCAGTCGCTCCGGCATCCCAGGCTCGTCCTGCCTCTAAATGAGCTTTGGCCAGACTGTTCATAGCTATCTCCATCAGCTGTTCTTTACGCTCAAGCTTCTGTTTGACAAGCGTCTTGAACTCTTCCTCGCTTTCGCGATGGCAGGTTAAACAGGTGTTGGCAATGTTACCAAGTGGGCTGCGAATATGATGGTCGGAATATTTAACCCCACCTTCCTGGATATAGGGCATATGACAATCGGCGCAGGAGACGTTGCGTCTCGCATGGATGCCCGTCTTGTATAACTCGTACCCCGGATGCTGCGCTTTTAGCATGGGAGCTCTGCTGATCTTATGGGTCCAGTCACTAAATCCGTAGCTGTTGTAGTATTCTTCCATTTGCTCTGCAGACTGCCCTTTCGCCCAAGGCAGTGTCACGACTGCTGCCGTCTTTTTTGTGCCTTGAGCATCAGAATAATCAGTGGGCAGGAAATAGTATTCCACGTGGCACTGGGCGCAAACCAGGGATCGCATGTCCTGATGCGTAATATCCTGCAGCTTTGTTCCGCTGGACTCCAGCGCCCGGGTCAGGTGAGGCCTTGAGATCCTGAGGTTGGCAGTTTTACTGTCATGGCAGTCGGCGCAACCTATAGAGTTGACAATTTCATCACCGAGTCTTGCCCATTTCCCGGTATAGAACTCATTCTCGCCTTGCTCTTCGATGACCCTAGGTACGTCGGGTGATTTGCAGGTCCAGCAGGCAGTGGGCATGGGTCCGGAATCAGGTCCGACCGGCGCTCCGGTTCGCAGTGTATTGATGTTGCTCTGTAAAGCATAAAAATGTCCGCGAGGTGCGTTGTAATCCTTGGCAAAACCGTAACCCGCCCAGAGAATGGCCAACTGCGGATTTTTCTCAAGCAAATCATCAATCTTGTCGCTTTGCCGGGTCTTTTTCCAGGAATCATATTGTCGTGGAAAATACTTCGCCCATTCCTCACTTTTGCTTGCCACACCATTTTCTTTGACTATCGGACTGGTATTCAGGCTAGCCTGCTCTTGTTGCTTTCCACTGATGGATTTGGCCAGCAAGCCCATGGCCGTGATAGCAACCAGGGACCCGCCAAGTAGTACTTTACAAAAATTCACGTTCTCCTCCGTTTTAAAGTTCTTTCACACCAAGACTGTTAGGTGTAGACGCCAGACTTCTCGCCTTCCCGTGCGGCACGTCCCGGTGGCACTCCCAGCATTTCCGGTCGTTGCTGGGGGTGCCGGTGAAATCATGATATCTGTCCCTGTTGGCGACGATGGTTTGCGTCAAAACGGCGTGACAGGCGATACAATTCTCCTGAACCCGCTTGGCCCCGTCTTCGCTTATGGTGATATTCTGGTCATAGGTATTGAAGGTAAAGGCTACGGAGTGGTTCCATCCGTCGCGAGCCTTGGCGGTATACTTCCGCACCATGTTATATTGCGGCAGATGGCAATCGACACAATTTGCCCGCATCCCATGGGAGCTGTGTTGCCAGGTGGCATATTGCGTATTCATCACATGACAATTGATACACGATTTGGGATCGGAGGAGAGGTACGACAGCGCTTTAGAAGCGTTGACCAGGTATACGAAAAGCAGCAGGGCTACAGTAGATGCGGCGAAAGCGCTGAAAATTAATACTTTGCTTGTTTTCATACTTGCAGTCCCGATTTTACTTGAGAGAGTAACCATAGGTGTAAATAGATCCTGTCTACGACTCTCGACAAAGCAACTCTATTCATTGGTATAATCTTGGGGTGTATATACCAAAAACTCGGTAAAGGCCAGAGTTTTGCTGCAAAAATCTACTTCTATCGGCAGCAAAAGAAAAGGCGGTGAGACCATAGATCCCACCGCCTTTTGGCTGTTTCTTTGCTTATCGCAACTATTCTTTAGTAATGCACCCCACCGGACATGAAGCTATGGCCTCATCAACGCATTCTGCCTCGGAATCGGCATCCTTGGCGACATAGGCTTTGCCCACTTCGTCATCGAAACGAAAAACCGCAGGGCATAATTCCACACACGCTTGACAACCGATGCATTCATCCTGATCAAGTATTACTTTTTCTGACATTTTTTTACCTCCTTGATTGCTTCTCTTTATCTTTATGCAGATCATCTCCACATTAAATGGGTGGGGCGATGGTTACCAGAATCCTCATTTGACTCTTCGCCCTTACTCCATGGGGTTCGCGAATTTGCGATATGAGTATATCGCCTTCATGTGCTGATATTTCAGCCCCATCTGCGCCAAGGAAAAAACCCTCTCCGGCAAGTACTTGAATGGAGAGTTCTCCGTCGAGATCATGCGAATGGACCGGAAAGATTACACCCTCGTCCAGGTTAAAGTTGATAATCTTAAAATTAGGGGAATCTTCCACCAGGAAGAATCGCTTCATCGCTCCTTTCGTATACTCATGTGTTTGGCTCAAGTTGATGACTTTCATTGCATCTCCTTTTTGTGGTTTCCTATAGGGTTAAGAGGTTTGCAGGGCCGGCACAACTTTCTTCTTGCCCCTGATATAAGACCAGCCTGTGACAAGCCCGGATACAAAGTAGGCCAGCATGAATACGCCGAACAGAAAGATGGTGTCGCCGACCATCCGCAGCCAGCGAAGCGTCTCGAGTACGGGCAACTGCAGAAACTCAGCGCTTCGGGCATACCAGAGGCCATGCTCCATGCTAACCCAGGTCTGGGCGAGACCTATCGGCAACAGACTGAGTACGATCATCAAAGCTAAGCCACCATTCATGGACCAAAAGGCTATGGCTAAAGGTCTCTCGTTCCAGACCCCTTCAGGGAAAAGACGTCGCATGACGAGCAGCACTAATCCTAAAGAGAGCAGGCCATAGACGCCGAAGAGAGCGGCATGGGCATGTACCGGCGTGGTATTGAGTCCCTGCATGTAGTACAGGGCAATCGGAGGATTGATGAGAAAACCAAAAATCCCTGCCCCCACCAGGTTCCAGAAGGCAACACCCATGAAAAAGCGGACTGGCCATTTATATTTCTCCATCCAGGCCGCGGCCGTGGATTTTTGATACGTCTCCCATGCCTCGTAACCGATCAGAGCAAGCGGCACCACTTCAAGGGCGGAGAAGGTCGCCCCGATAGCGGTAATGGAAATGGGAGTGCCACTGAAATAGAGATGGTGGAAGGTTCCAGGTATGCCGCCAAAGAGATATATGGCCGAGGAAAACAGAACCGCTCTGGTGGCGCTTAGGGATCTGATCAAGCCAAGTTGGGTGAAGATAAAGGCCAGGGCCACCGTGGCGAACACCTCGAAGAATCCCTCGACCCAAAGATGAACTACCCACCATCGCCAATACTCCATGATGGTCAAGTGGGTTTTTGCGCCGTAAAAGAATCCGGCGCCGTAAAAAAGACCGATGGCGGTCGATGCTCCGGCAAAGAGCAGAACCAGTTGCCGACGATGGCCTTTCTGTTGAAGGGCAGGCCACAGCCCGCGCAGCATCAGCACCAGCCAGAGCCCCAGTCCAACAAAGAGCAGGATCTGCCAGACCCGCCCCAGGTCGATGTATTCGTAGCCCTGGTGACCAAAGAGAAAGCTGTTGTCGAGACTGAAGAACTGCTTCACCGAGAGCCATTCGCCAACCAGCGAACCTGTCACTACCACCAGCAATGCCCCGAAAAGGACATTGACGCCAAGCCTTTGAAATCGAGGTTCCCGACCGCCAACTGCCGGTGCGAGAAACAGTCCTGCGGCCAGGAAGGCCGTAGCGATCCAGAACACCGCCAACTGAATGTGCCAGGTTCTGGCCACGGAATATGGCAGATACTTTCCAAGGTCAATGCCGTAGAAGGAGTTACCTTCCACCGTGAAATGTGCCAGCAGACCTCCCAGGAGAGCCTGAACAATAAAGAGGGCGACAACAGTAAGACAGTATTTCCCCGCTGCCCGCATGGAAGGCGTCAAGGTAATCTGGTCTAGTGGATCTTGTGGTGCCGGCGTGGGATTTTCCTCCTCCCGATCCGTAAACACCTTGTACCAGACCAGCGCTCCGATACCGGCCAGCAGGACGATGACGGAAATAATCGACCAGGCCAGGTTGGCGGTGGTCGGATTATTGTCAATCAGGGGCTCGTGCGGCCAGTTGTTGGTGTAGGTAACCTCCATGGCGGGTCGGTTGGTTGATGCGGCCCAGGAGGTCCAGAAAAAGAAGGAGGTCAAGGCCTGCCGCCGCTGCAGATCGGGGACGGCTCCTTCATGCAGTGCGTAGGATTCTCGCAATTCCGTCAGTTCGGGGGCATCTCCGAAAAGGGCCAGATAGTGTTCAGCGGTCTCCGCCATAGCCTGGGCGCGCTCAGAAGAGATCGTGACGGTTCCACTCTCCTGATCAAAGGTGTTGTTGCGCATCTCCACCTTCAAGCGGGCCTTTATTGCCGCCTGGTCAACCGGATCAAGAGCGGCATAGGATTGGCGAAAGAACTTCTCGGCAAGAATATCCTGCAGCGCCGTCGCCTCGCGATGAAGCCAATCAGCCGACCAATCTGGGGCTTGATAAGCACCATGCCCCCAGATGGAGCCTACCTGCTGACCCCCAATGGATTGCCAGACCTGCTGCCCGCGAAGAATATCGTCTTGCGTCATCAGCAAAGTGCCGTCGCTGGTTTCAACCAACTGCGGTATCGGCGGGACCTTGCGATAAATCTCTTTGCCGAACCATCCGAGAATAAACATAGTCAGAAAGATAACCGCACCCAACAGAATCCATAACCGTCTGGTACCTTCCATGTTTTACCTCCTTTGTAGATTTTCTGAGGAACAACCTTCCTCTGGTTTAAAGATAGCAATAGGTATGCCTGAAAATATATAGTGGATAATCAGCTAGTTAGTGTTTATGTTGTCATAATGACAACCAAATTAATGTTGCTGCTTTGGTAACATGTTATTATATTTACAACATGAATCAGCTTGATGTTCTCACAGCCATAGCCGTCGATCTGACCTCTGAAATAAGCGCTGAGGATCGTTATCAACGATTGCTGGAATCTCTGCATCTGGCGATACCTTACGATGCCGCCACCCTTCTCAGGCTGCGGGGAGACGTTCTGGTCCCTATTGTTTCCCGCGGGCTAACACCGGCCGCAGCCGGTAAAAACTATTTGCGTTCCGAACACCCGCGACTGGATATAATCTGCAGATCCGAGGAACCGGTTGTCTTTCCAGCTGATAGCCACCTGCCCGATCCTTTTGACGGCATGCTTGCAGAAGACCCTCAGGCATTGCATCAGATTCATGCCTGCCTGGGTTGTCCGCTCTATGTGAAGGATAAGCTGGTCGGCATCTTGACCGCAGACTCCCTTGATGTAGGCGCCTTCGACCGTCTTTCAAGCCAGTTCCTTAAAGCGGTCGGCTCAATTGCCGGAGCACAGATACGGATTGTTGACCTGTTGAAGGCTCTGGAGGAAAAAGCTCTGCGCAAAGAGGAGATTGCTTCTGATCTCATGCAGGATGTGGCCATGCAACGTGGACGCCAGATATTGGGCAGGAGTACGGCCATCGAAAATGTGCGCAAAGAGATCGAACTTGTCGCCAGGTCCGGTTTCACCATACTGGTATTAGGTGAAACCGGGGTGGGAAAGGAGCTTGTCGTACGGGCAATTCACCGGCTTTCAGATCGCAGCGATCAGGCAATGCTTTATCTTAATTGTGCTGCGTTGCCCGAGACACTGGCGGAGAGCGAACTTTTCGGCCATATCAAGGGCTCGTTCACCGGAGCCAGCGCAAACAGGGCGGGCAAATTCGAGCTCGCCGACGGTGGCACTCTTTTTCTTGATGAAATAGGGGAATTATCCTTGGAGATACAGGCCAAGATCCTCCGGGCCATTCAAGAGGGGGAAGTTCAGCGAATCGGCTCCGGAAAAGTTACCCATGTCGATGTCCGACTCCTTGCCGCCACCAACAGAGACCTGGAAAACGAGGTCAAGATGGGCCGATTCAGGGCTGATCTCTATCATCGACTCAACGTGTACCCCATCCATGTGCCGCCGCTTCGGGAGCGCATGGAGGATATTTCGATTCTGGCGGATTTTTTTCTTCAGCGTACGCGGAAACGCCTTGGCCTTGGCCCGGCAAGCCTGAGCGACTTGGCGCTCAAACTTTTGCAGAGGTACAGTTGGCCCGGCAATGTTCGTGAACTGGAAAATATCCTTTCCCGAGCCGTTCTCAAAGCCTCTCGTAATACTGCACATAACCATTCTTTTTCTGTTCTTCCTGAGCATCTTGCTGGCGATATAGGCTCAGCCATGTATGTCGAACCGGCTCCGGATTATGCCGCCCCCCCACCACAAAGACTGAAATGTTCATTTCGAGAAGCTGTTCATTCCTATCAAGTGGAATTGATTCGCGCAGCCCTCGCAGGTAACAAGGGTAACTGGGCTGCCGCGGCTCGTGAGCTGGGCATGCACCGCAGCAACCTTCATAGCCTTGCGTCACGCCTCGGTATCCGGCGATCAAGTTAAGAGCCTTTTTTCCCGCATTTTGGGTAATACCTTCTGCATTTGATTTTCAGGAGGTGGTGAAACTTAAGGTTATTCCGACTGATGGCTTGAACAGCCACCCATAACTAATCCGGGGTATCCGGTGATGAATAACCGGGTGGAATATTCTTGAATAGGGGTCAAATATGTGATAGGTTTTTCTGACATTCTGTCATCATTTTATTTTGAAGTCAAAACGTTAAGAAAGCCGATTTAGTCTTCCTCATGCGCAGTCCCTCAACACTCAGAAGGGAGATTCGAATATGTCCGAGAATGGAAAAAATATGGTCATATCCACAAAATGGTTAGGTGCGGCGATACTGACATTTGTGGTCGGCTTTTCAATCCTCGGGATCCTGGCTTACAAGGTTTACGATGAGAGTCCGCCCATTCCCGCCGAAGTGGTATCCCAGGAAGATCAGGTTCTGTTCGCAGATGCCGACATAATGGCCGGACAGCACATTTTTCAAAAATACGGCTTGATGCAATATGGTACAATTTTCGGTCACGGTGCCTACCTGGGGCCGGATTTCACCGCCCAATATCTTCACCGTGCTGGTTTGAGCATGGTGGAATACCATCGGCAGAACAATCTCTCCGAGAGCGAAGCAATTGCCATGGTACAACAGGAATTCAAGCAGAACCTCTATGATCCGCAAAGCGGGCGACTCACGCTGACCGCTTCCCAGGCGGCGGCCTTTGAAAGCCTGAACGACTTCTACGTTGACTACTTCAAACAGACTTCTGAACAAAGCGGCTTGAAACGACCTCAGATCTCTGAGTCCAGTGAAATTCGCCAGCTGACGGCTTTCTTCACCTGGGCAGCCTGGGTGTCAGCTGCCGAACGTCCGGGGGAAGTATATTCCTACACCAACAATTGGCCTCCCGAGCCATTGGCAGCCAACACGCCAACGCCGGATGCATTGCTCTGGAGCGTTCTGAGCCTGATCGCCTTGCTTGGCGGAGCAGGGCTGCTGTTTTTCTTTATCGGCCGATACGATCTGCTGGGCTGGCACCGCGCCGATCCCAAAGGTTATGAACTCGCCTTCCGGCCGCCCGGTGAAGTTCGTCTAACCTCTTCACAGCGTGCTACAGCCTGGTATTTTCTGGTGGTGGCGGGATTGTTTCTGGCTCAGGGTTTGCTCGGGGGCCTGAATGCCCATTACCATGTCGAACCCGGCAGTTTCTATGGCATTCCCGTTGATTCATGGATCCCCTACAATCTTTCGCGAATGTGGCATTTGCAGCTGGCACTCTTTTTCACTTCATCGGCTTATTTGGCCATGGGCATTTTCCTGGCGCCCATGATCGCCGGCAGCGAACCCCGCCACCAGTCGACCCTGGCCATCACGCTGTTCGGTGCGCTCGTGGTGGTAGTGGTGGGCAGCCTGCTGGGCGAGGCAGGCGGCATTAAAAATTTCATCACCAGTAAAGGCCCCTGGTTTTGGCTGGGCACCCAGGGATGGGAATTTCTTGATCTGGGCCGTTTGTGGCAGATCCTGCTGGTTGCAGGCATGTTTTTTTGGGTGGTGATCGTTTTCCGCGGCATCAAAAGCCGTTTACGCCAGGAACATCCCGGCAACATGCCCTGGCTGTTTTTCTACAGTGCGCTCTCAATTCCGCTGTTCTACGCCGCAGGACTCGCCTTTTGGAAAGACGTCAATTTTACCGTCATGGAGTTCTGGCGCTTTTGGGTGGTTCATCTGTGGGTCGAAGACTTCCTGGAATTATTCACCACCATCATGGTTGCCTATTTGTTCGTACTGCTTGGAGTTGTTCGGTTGACGGTAGCCACCCGCATCGTCTACCTGGATATCATTCTCTATTCCATCGGCGGCGTCATCGGCACCCTGCACCATCTTTACTTCAATGGCACGAGCGCCATGTATATGGCCTTTGGTGCCTTCTTCTCAGCCATGGAAGTTATCCCATTGCTGCTGCTGACCCTGGAAGCCTGGCGATTCATGCGGCTGGGAGCGCCCTCCGATGCTGCCAATGGCAGCGTGCTTCAGGCCTCAACGGTGGATTTTCCCCACAAGTGGGCTGTCATGTTCCTGGTTGCGGTGGGGTTCTGGAACTTTTTAGGCGCTGGCGTCTTCGGGTTTTTGATCAACCTGCCTATCGTCAGCTACTATGAAATCGGCACGCAGTTCACCGCCAATCATGCCCATGGCGCTATGATGGGCGTGTACGGTATGCTGGCGGTGGCCTTTCTGATGTTCGTGGCCCGGTATTTCATTCCGGGCAATCGCGGCGGCCGCGCCATGGCGATATCTTTCTGGAGTCTCAACATCGGTCTGCTTCTGATGCTTTTTGTCAATCTCGTCCCCATCGGGACTTTGCAGCTTTATGACGCGGTGGCCAATGGCTATTGGCATGCACGTGAACCGGAGTTTTTTCAAAGCGGTATAGTGCATCTGTTCGAATGGCTGCGCATAACCGGAGATACGGTCTTCATCGTAGGTGGGATCTTCCCGGTGGTCTACCTGGCCATTCTTATGTTTCTCTTCCGCAATCGAGGTAAAAAATCAAAAGACGGAGAGGCCGAAGCGTTCACAGCTTGATCTTCTGCAAGACTGGTTACTATCACGTTGGGGGTGGGGCACTGGGAGATCAAAGATCCTGGCCCATTAAATATTCTCTCTTTCTCCAGGTAAGTTGGCTTTCATGAATTCGCTGATTTCCCTTGGCGTGTAGTAGCGGAAGCGGATCCTTTGGCTCAATTTGGCTGTGTAGTCGGAGAAGGCCATGACGATCTGCCGGCCCTCGGCCATCAACGCCTCTCCCTCCTCATGGGAAATGCCATCCATTTCGCCGAGCCGGCCCTTGAAGTGGGCGTAGGCCATGTCGAATTGACGGAGGATATTGAACATAGTCGAACCGAGCGGCGAATTGATCTTCAGCACTCGGGAACCACGTTCCTTCACCATATTGATCTTTCTTTCCTGGATTTCCTGCCAGGTTGGTTTCTCTTCTTTTTTTTCGGTCATGTTTTCCTCGTCAGTTTGATGCTGAAATGATCCTCGCGTTTCGCCGGATTTTGTAGCGCGTCCAGCCATCGAGCAGAAAAACCGACCCATAGGGGAAGATCGCGGCGATCGTCATGATCAACGCGCTCTTTGTCGCCACGGGCAACAGGTGCGGTTTTATCTCGAAGTATCCATAAAATATTTTTCCGGCCATGGACTCGAACTGGCTTGCCAGCTGCCAGATGTTGGCCGGAGTGCTCAACCGGAAAATGAGCAGGTACAGCACATAGAGCAGGAAAGCCTTGAGCAGCAGGGCCAGGGCCCGGCCGGTGAACAGGGAATTGATCGCCATCCTGGTGATGTTGCCGACGAAATAGCGGCAGATGTAACAGCACATAACTGTGTTGATCGCCAATACCAGATAAGGGATACTGCTGAACAGCAACCGACTGAACAGATCGCACTGATGAAATACGAAAGGGAAAAGATAGAAATGAAAAACTGGGAAGAGTAGGGTGAGGGTGAGGCCTTCGTGAAAGCCGCTTTTGATCCCGATCTTGAAAAAGTCCAGGGTGCGTTCCAGGGTCAGAAACTCTGCCGGAATGTTCTGGCCTTTGCTTTCGATGACATAGAACTGCTGGATCTCGGAGATGGCGCTCAACAGGTTCTTGGGACCGTAGATCCTCCCGGTATCGGTGGTGATGATCTGGGCATTGGTGGTGCTCCGGCCCTGATCTTCGCGTTCTCTCGCCATGATCACTCCATTGTCTGATTGCCTTCATACGTGGAGACCCGGATTATGTCGGACAACATATCCGGTTTGGCCCGTTCCATCTCGGCGATGGAGCCGAAGGCCTCGGCGTGAAACGGGGTGTAGTAGCCCTTGATGGGTTTGCCGAGTTTGCGGTCCACCATGAAATAGCCCCCGAAGTAATTGTCCTTGATGAGGCCTCGGGCGATGATGTCGTTCTCCATTCTCAGTCGATGAACGATGGCGAGCAGTACTCCGCGCATACCTTCATCCCGCAGGGCCATGGTGGCGACTTTCATACAGCCTGCCTTCTCCGCCTGTTTTCGCGCGACCTCCTCGAGGACCTTTACCTGGAAATAGACGTGGCCGTCAGGCATGGAGAAGGCCATGAACCGCCGGCCGAACATCTTGTTGATATAGGGTTTCAATTCCTCTAAAAAGCCTGTTGCATCGAACCAGCCGGAGATATCGACCAATTCGGGGATCTCCATCTTCTGCGGTTCGGCTTCTTCGTTGCCATAAATGGCAGTGCTCGCCCGCATGGCGGCACCGATTGCATCGCCGGCAGCCGCTACCTTCCTCTCCTCAACCGCAGATCCTTCATCATCATGTTTGTCGTCGTGGCTACCGACCGCCATTTCCAGTTCCTTCTGGCGGGCGAATTGATCCGCCCGTTTCAAGGTTTTGCCAAGCAGGCCATTGGGGCGCTTGTGGTGCAGTTTTATCGCCTGCAGAATTTCTTCTTTTTTTGGCAGTTCTTGAAAGTCGGTCATGCCGGCCAGCGGCCTCCCGGATGCCAAAGGATGTTCTCCCAGCGAATAGAGAAAGCCTCGTAGCGACTCGAGCTTTCCGAGATCATGGCCGAGGGCGGCGATCAAGGCGTCCGGGATCACATGCCAGGCGCTCTGAGCGTCGAGCAACTCCACCACCTGTTCGGCAACGTTGAGCGAATGGTCGAGGAGGGAGGTTTGTCCCAGGAGTCGATAGGTATTTTGGTCCCAGGTCCCCTCCACATCGCCCTGGACGTTGACCACCGAACTGCAATTACCTTCCCGGTCGAGCATTCGTAAGATCTGCAGGCACACGCTTTTCTGGTTTGGACATTTATCGAAAAAAGTCCACTGGTCCATTTTGTTTGCGAGTTCGATAGCCCGAGCATGCATGAGTGGCTCGGTGGCTACTGCTTTTTCCTCAACAACCTGATCCTCCCGCCAGAGCGGGGATAATTCCGAGATGTGGATGGTCTTGGCGCTATCCTTGGTCCAGAGCTTCGACAAATCACGCAGGGTTATCTGCCGCACGGTCGTGATCGGCTGGTTGCGGGCAAGCACGATTCCGACAGCGATACCGATGAGAACAGCGGCCATGAGAATCAACCATTCGCTCCACAACACGTCCGCGAGCCAGGTGATGACGTCAAACATCAATCGCCTGGCGCCGATGTTTCCACCTGCGTCACCTTCTCGGCGAGGTTCGGAAAGATGACCTTGAGCAGGCTATCCCTGACCGTAGCGGTTTTACCCTTGTAGGTGCCGGAGTAGGTGATGAGGAACAGCTCCCGTGGGGCCATGTTGAGGATCTCGGTATGCTTGATCCGGATCTCCTCGGTTTCCCTGATAGACAGCCCACCGCCAATGGAGATGATCGGCGAGAACCTTCGTTCTTCCCCCAGATGCCTGGAAACGTACTCGGCGGTATCGGCGTCGGGCACCCGCATGAAGAGTTTGGTATTGCAGTTGTCGAGAATGGTATTGGCTCGATCCTCACCCACCTCGGCAAAGAGCTGGCTGATCGACTGGCAGTAGCCGTGGATGAACACTCCAGCCCCACCGGCTTTGGCGAACAGATCCTCGATGCCCTGGTAGAGCACCGATTGGGCTTCGTCGATATGCAGCACCAACGACGGTGCAACACTTTTGCCGCTGGAATACACCCGGCCGACGAAGGCCTGGATCATCGAAATGATCACTTTGCCGGCTGTATAGGCCGCTCGCTTGGTGAGCAGCGATCCGAGCTGAACCACCAGGATGATTCCCTTGCCCTGTTCCAGCCGCTTAATAAAACGATTCTCGTCGGCCTTGCCGATGATCAACCCGACATTGCCGGAGGTAAGTTCGGTCAGTGCCACCCTGAGCGAGCTGGCCACCTTGGAATAGTAGTCGGCAGGCGTAGCCAAAATCTTCTCCATGTCCCGGGCCAACTGTCTGGCGTCTTCGGTGTCGATATACTCCAGCTTTTCCTTCAGCAGCTCGAGATCCTTATGGCTGATATGGTTCTTGATGTCGTTGAGGTTGAACGATGGCCGGGTGCCGGCGACCTCCGCCAACATGATCAGGGCCTGGACCACCACCAGGCTAACCTCATAAGCGACCCCGAAAAAATAAGGCTCCCGGCCAACCGCCACCCCGGCGGTGATATGGGCAACCAATTCCTCCGGCATGTAATAGGAGGAGAGGGGATCGAGTATGGCGCTGTACTCGGGAAAGATCGGGGTGATCAGCATCAGGTCGTGCTGCCTGCCGGTATCGATCGCAAGCTCGGTGATCTTCGAGAATAGGTCGATATCGCCCTTCGGATCAATGGCCACCACTGAATAGCCCTTTTTGATATCCTGCTCGATGATATGTTCCATGATCCTGGTCTTGCCGACCCGGGTTGTGCCGAAACACCAGAAATGGCCCTTGCGGTAGCTGTCGGGAAAACCAAGTTCGATTACCGTCTGGGGATGATCGAGATGGATCCCGGTGCCGACTCCAGTCCACGGTTCCTGCCTCTTTAGCTGAAACATATCAGTGGGCGATCGGGTGCTTGACGATGTGAACTTCGACCCGCTCGCGCAATTCCCGATCCACTGCCTTGATAACGGTTCGGGGCAGCATCCTGTCGACAAGCACGATGCTCTTGTGGCCGACATAGCGTTTGACGCAGCGGATGTTCACCCGCTTTCGCTCGCTGTCGAGATAACTGTGCAACAGCGTCTCCACCAGGGTCTTTGAAACTCGGTCGACCACGATTTTCAGGCGCGGAGTGCCATGCAAAAGGACAGGTTCCACCAGGCGTAAATGAAACGCTCTCGTCTCACCAACCTGGAACGATCGACTGTGACGTTCATGCAGACCCACTCGGTTTGCCGGGCAGACAGCCACAATCGGCTCGCCGCCGAAAATCTCGGTGCTGATGTAGATATTCCGCTCCGCATCACGGTCGGCAACCTCACCCCAGAGTAGCGTGCCAGCCTGCGGTTTATAGCGGTGGGCCTGTCGTATGACTTCGGCTTTGGCGAGACTATGCTGCAGATGCCTGGTCATCAACGTCTTGCTCACCATCGTCGGGATATCCAAGAGTCGCTGCTGGATGACTCCTGATTGTTTCTCATAGGCTATGGCCTGCAGCTGAAAGTCTTCGGTAAAGAAGGCCATTACTTCGAAATGGAAGAGGTGGGTGAGTACGGCAGAAAATGTCGATTCGATTTCAGCCATGGCTTCCGGGTTGCTCAGGGCATATTTCTCGCTCAATGCAGGCAGAAGGGATGCGATGTTCACGTATGTTCTCCAGGTGGCAAACTGAATGTGGGACTGCTCGACCGTTTGCCTTTATTTTTCAGAACATGTGACCTTTCAGGAGCGGCCTAGTTCGGAAGGGTGAGAGATGGGTCAACCTGCAGGAAAATAAAGATAAGAGAGATAATTCCGGCTCATTGTTCAATGAGATACCCCTTCACAGGGCTTAGCTGAGCACGTTTTCTCGTGTTCTTGAATTCCAGGTAGTTTGACCACTTTCCCGTGTGGCGAGGTTTAACCGCAGTGGCGGACCTCTTTTGCCCGATTATCGAGTGGCACCTCTTTCTTTTCATTTCCCATTTAATCGCCGATGGATTGAAATTTTCGCAATCGCCTGAACTTCTTTCTTCATTGGCATTCAATACCGCACGCACTATCTCACCAACCCCACAACCAGGGAGTGAAGCACATACTCCCGTCCGGGGTGTTGTTTCTCTCCCATCTCAATTCAAGGAGGAAACAACCAAATGACACAGACACTTCAGGAAAAGATCAGTTCAATCAACGACAAACTCCGCTCTTTCGGCGTTGAAGCAGTCCAGGAAATCAAAATGACCGACAAGGACGGCAAGGTCATCGGCCAGGTGAAATACGGCTATCGACCGCAGTACGTCTTCGACAGCGTCAACGAATTTCTTGGCCCGGAAAACTGGCGATACGAACTCGGCAAAGAAGAAATCTTCGACAACCAGGCGGTTGCCGAGGTGAAAATCTTCCTCAAGGTGGATGGCGAGTGGTTCTGCAAGGGATCGCATAAAGGCCAGATGCAGATCGTCAAAGGCAATGTCGGCGATGCCCAGAAGGGCGCAATCACCGATGCTATCCAGAAATGCATGTCGCTTCTTTCCATTGGCTGCGATTCCTACAAAGGCCTTCTAAAAAACGTCTACCAGAAGACGCCAAGGAATACTCAAACTGCAAAAGCACAAACACTGCCAAAACCCACAGACACAACAACCAATCCAGAATCAGCCATGCCCAAGATCGCCGGCGTCACCTTCGAAGAACGTCAAGGTGTCATCGTCGCCCTGGGAGAAAGGCTGTTCGATAAAAAGGAACTGCTCAAAGCCGCCGGCTTTCAGTGGGACAAATCCGAGAAGACCTGGATGAAAAAAGCAGCATAACGACCACAAGCACAAAACACCCGTCAACCAGTGGGAGTGATAACATTCCCCTGGCGGGAATCTCCGTATCCTCCCAATTTTTCAATCCAACCAAGGAGGATACCATGTCTGACCATCTCATGATCACCCTGCAGGCCGCTCTTCAGCAGTTGGCCATCCAACAAACCGTGGAAACGCTCGGCGACCGCACCACTTATCTCGGTGCCTCGGATATCCTGGCGTGTCCCCGCAAGACCATCCTGGCAAAACTCCAGCCCCCCGAGGCCGACCTGGTGACCTTGCTTCGTTTCCGCCGCGGGCACATGGCCGAAGATATCGTCGCCGCAGCATTCACCGCCGCCGGTTTTACCAATTTCAGGCGGCAGGTGGAGGTCCGTTATCGAGGCGATGTTCCGATCATGGCCCACATCGATTTCGTCTTCGTCTCCGAAGCCCGCAAGACCATGGCCGTCCTGGAGGTGAAATCGCCGGAGACTATGCCGACCGATCCTTACGGCTCGTGGGAAAGCCAGCTCTATCTGCAGATGGGCCTGTTGGCCGACAATTTCCCCGACTACCGGGTCGAGAAAGGTGCGATTCTCGCTGTCAATTTTGGCGAGCACGGCATGCAGCTGTTCAACGGCTATACCCCGCAGACCACGATCTACGAAGGATTGCTCGAACGAGCGACGGCAATCTGGAAGGATTACCAAAGCTATGCGGCAGGCGAGTTGACCACCCCGGTCATGGAGGCAGGCCCCTTGTGCGGTTATTGCCCCTTCCTCGCCGATTGTCCGAAATTTGCGGCCGATGAGGTCCGAGAGCTTGCAGAGAGTGTCGAGATTCTTCTCGAACTCCAACGAGAGCAGAAGAATCTGGAGACTGAGATAGCTCTTCGCAAGAACAATCTGCTGGCGATTGTCACGACGCGAGGCCCTCTGAAGGCCTATGGCAGGGTTCTGCAAAAAGCCTGTCGCAGCAGGAGTGTCCTCGACGCGACCAGGCTCGCCGAATTTCTCGCCGAGCATGACCGGGCTCTCGCCGATTTTCAGACCACCGCATCCTACTGCTTTCTCGATATCAAGAAAGCGGCATAACGCCTGTAACCAATCCCTACCCGGCCCGGAGGAGACTCACCAATGGTGGAGAGATCTCCTTCCGGCTCATATCAAAGCAAAGGAGAAAACCCATGTTGAACAAGACTATGCTGATAGGCCATCTGGGCGCTGAAGTCGAAGATCGTTGCACTAAGAAGCTGGTGGCTGTGGCCAACTTCAGGGTTGCGACCACCGACCGGTGGAAGGATTCGCAAGGCAACCTGCGTGAGGAAACGGAATGGCATCGAGTGGTGGCTTTCGGTCGACTGGGGGAAATTTGCATCCAGTTTCTCGCCAAAGGCTCCAAGGTCTATATCGAAGGCCAATTGCGGACCAGGAAATGGCAGGACCGTGACGGCAACACCCGGTACACCACGGAGATCATCGCCTACGAGATGAAAATGCTCGGCAACGGCGACAAACCGGGAAGTGTGCCGGATCCGCCGCAAGAGGAGGACCCGCCATTGCCGGAAGATGTTCCGTCCGATTGTGCAAAGAGACAGACGAGGTGACCCATGAGTGACAGAACCATCGCTTCCGAACGTGCCCTGACCGAGTATTTTCGGAGCAAGAGGGAGCCTTTCGATTGCATGGAGACCGGCATCGTCGATCTGATGACCGATCTGATGCATCTCGCGAAAAAATCCCAATTGGACGGTGTCCAACTGGCGAGGATGGCTGAGATGCATTTCCTGGTCGAAGAAGGCAACCCCGCCGCAACCTGAAAACCACATACCCCACGGGGCAACACGCCCCAAAGGGTGTCTTGCCCCCAGTACCTGGAAAGGAGGCAAGATGCTCTACATCCAAGATCAAAGCGGCAGCTACCTGCCGGCCCCAAAGGAAGCCATATTTGCCGCAGCCAAACGGCTCAGCAGCAACCAGCTGCGGCGCGGCGTACCCATCCAATCATCGGAAACCGCCAAGGCGGCGATCGGCCAGAAACTCTCAGATTACCCGTACGAGATGTTCGCCTGTCTCTTTCTCGACAACACCCATCGGGTACTAGCATTTCAGGAGATGTTTCGCGGTTCGATCAACTGCACAACCATTCATCCCCGGGAGGTGGTCAGGGAGGCCCTGCGTCTCAATGCCGCAGCCGTCATCCTGGCCCACAACCATCCATCTGGCGAAACCGAGCCGAGTTCCCAGGATATCCAGCTGACCCGGATACTGACGCAGATCCTGAAGGTGATCGATGTCCGGGTGCTCGATCATCTGGTGGTAGGGGAGACGATCATATCCATGGCCGATTCGGGATATCTTTCATGACCAGCCGCTCCGGGCAGGATTTCTGCCCTGCGGGCGGTCCTGCCTGGTCGCAATCAAAGGAGACCAGACCATGAAAAGAAATAACGACAAAAAAAGTATCTACGAGGAAATCACCGAAAGGATCATCGACTCTCTCGAAGACGGCGTCATTCCCTGGGTGAGGCCCTGGGCTGCCGTCAAATATGGCGAGCACCGCAATGGACTCACCAGCCGGCCATATCGCGGCCTGAATATCATGCTGCTCAATATGGTGGCGATGACGAAGGGATTCGCAGACCCCCGCTGGCTGACCTTCAGAAATGCGGAAAAGCTCGGCGGCCATGTCAAGAAAGGTGAAAGGGGAGTGGGGATTGTCTTTTGGAAATTCCTGTCCGTAAAGGAACGTGAAGACAGCGACGCCATCGTCGACCCCGATGACAAGGAGCAAAAGGTGGTCCCTTTCGCGCGCATGTACACGGTGTTCAATGTCGAGCAGTGCGAAGGTATCGAGCTATCTCCGCTTGAGACACCCGCCGATTGCGAGGGACAAGACAATCAGGATGCGGAAAAGATAATGTCCATCACCAAACTACATCATGGCGGCGACAGGGCCTATTATTCCCCATCCAGGGACTGTATCGTCATGCCTGTCAGAGAGGCCTTCGAAAACCTGCATTTCTATTTTACCACCGGATACCATGAGACCCTGCACTGGTCGAGACATCCGAACCGCTTGAACCGCAAGTTCGGCGCCAGGTTCGGAGATCAAGACTACGCCTTCGAGGAACTGGTCGCCGAGATCGGTGCTGCTTTCCTGGGCGCCGCAACCGGCATTCCCTTCGAGGAGATGCGCCACCCGGAGTATATCAACTCCTGGCTGCAAATCCTGAAAAACGATACCAAAGCCATCTTCACCGCCGCCGCCAAAGCGCAGACCGCCTCCGATTTCATTCTGAATCGGGCCGGGCTTTCTGTCGCAGAGGACGAGGAACTGCCGGCTGCGGCATAGGATGATTAAATGATTCTTCACACAACGGCTGCTGCCACCTTTGGTAGCAGCCGTTTTTTGTCTGTACAACACTTGAAAATTAACGGAGTAACCCATGAAAAACTATGGGTTACGTGTAAAAGAAACGAAGAAATCGAAAAAACCGGTCTCTTTAACGGAAGAAAAAGAAACAGCGTGCAAGAAGAAACGAAGAAACCAGTGACGATAAGGCCGCAGAATGCATAGACATCACATGTTACTTGACAAAATGATGATGCCATGGTGTCCTGCCTCTGACAAAATTCCTAAGAAACGTGAAAGGGAGCGGGTATGGACAACACTATCTTACTGAACCTGCTCGATCAATTCTGCAGTCTGCCGCGTGAACAGGCCACAGTTGAATTCAAATCGAGTTGGGATTTTCCGCAAGACATCGGCGAATATCTTTCGGCAATGGCCAACACCGCCGTGCTTGAGCGGCATGATCGGGCCTGGTTGATCTGGGGCGTTGACAGCGAGACGCAGGCTGTCAAAGGAACTTCGTTCGATCCCTTTACCAGCAAGGGAGAAGGAAAACAGTCGCTTATTATGTGGCTTACCCAAATGATCAAGCCAAAGCCTGATTTCCAATTTCATGAGGCCATGCATCCTGCCGGCAAAGTGATCATGCTGGAAATCCATCCACCCCGTGCCACGCCACTTGCCTTCAAAGGAGTGCGGTACATTCGTATCGACAGCCATAAGACCCGATTGTCGGAACATCCGGATAAGGAAGCGCGTCTTTGGGAGATGTTGGGAGGCGCGAGTGACTGGTCGGGAGAAGTAGTTGTAGAGGCCACATTTGACGATCTTGATCCCGAGGCGGTGGATTTTGCCCGGAAAAAATTTCTTGAATACCGCATCAAGACTGAGCCGGATACCAATCGCCATGAAAGAATCCGGGATGAAACCCTGCAGTGGGATGTCGCCACGCTCCTCAATAAAGCCCATGTTGCCAAGCAGGGACGTTTGACCCGCTCGGCCCTCCTCTTGCTTGGTCGTGATGAATCGTCACATTTCCTGACCCCTGCGGACACAAAGATCAGTTGGAATCTGCGTGACGAACAGAACCGGGTTGTCGGCGGTCGGCATTTCGGCTTACCCTTGCTGCTCGCTTCCGAGAAGTTGTTTCAGTCTATCCGGAACGTCTCCATGGAGTATATGCCTGACGGCACACTTTTTCCGGTTCCGGTGTCGCAGTACGATCCCTGGGTTATACGCGAGGCCTTGCATAACTGCATTGCTCATCAGGATTACTGCATGGGCGGGAAAACTAATGTTGTGGAACACCCCGATCGGCTTGTTTTTACCAATCTGGGTGTGTTCCTCCCGCCAAGCGTCGAATGGATGCTTGAGCACCAATCCCCGCCGGAGCATTACCGCAATCAGTGGCTGATCGACGGCATGATCAGGCTGCGCATGATCGACCAGCAAGGCAGCGGTATCCGCCGGATGTTCGAAACCCAGCGAGAGCGTTTTTTCCCCTTGCCCGATTATATCATTGACGCCGATACCTCAGCCAAGCCGAGAGTCGAGGTGGTCATTCACGGCAGGCTTTTGGACGAAAAGTATACCCAAATCCTGATGAAAAGACCCGACTTGACCCTTTCGCAGGTCGTCCTGCTGGACCAGGTGCAGAAACACCGGAAGATAACTTCAGATGCATCGAAATGGCTCAAGTCGGAAAAGCTGATAGAGGGACGTGCACCCAATCATTACATCTCAGCCAAGGTGGCGGAATGGACCGAACAGAAGGCGCATTACATCCGTAACCGGGGGCTGGATGACGATTTTTACCGGCGGTTGATCATTGAGTACCTCCAGAAATATGCAAAAGCCAGCCGAAAAGAAATGGATGAACTGCTTTTTCCCAAACTTCCCGAGGTGCTCACCCGGGAACAGAAGGAACATAAGGTGAGAAATCTCCTGCAAGTCCTTCGCCGTGGCGGGGTTATCCGGAATGAGGGGTCAAGATCAACACCGATCTGGATTCTTGGAGATAATCACTGAGGTTTTGCTAAACGAGCGAACTGCTAATAAATTTAGCAAAGAATAGCAAAGAATATATCATGTGAAGTACTGATATTTTTATTTAATTAACAAAGAAAGAAGTGAGCCTTCAGCATAGGTCCCAGTACGGAGGACCGCCGATCACACATTGCAGAACATTGAAAAACAGCCTCTTCTTGAGTGGAAGGCGGTCAATGTTCGGAAACACAACGGACTGTAGCGAAGTAATAATGGCAAGAATGCCTGTGCTGTATCCGAAGAAACAAGAAACGAAGAAAATGGTCAAGGAACGGAAGAAGGAAGAAACGGCATGTTTGAAGAAACAAAGAGTCCGAAGGCAGCTCATAGGCTTTCCCAACTCGTTCAAGGACACGCGGATCATCCTTTATTCCATGCACTTTGCCGCCTGTCGGACCGAAAAGCTTAAAGAGATTGCTTGGTTTCTGACCCATGAATGGAGGGCGGCATGACGACTGCTGGGCTTTTGGCCGCATTGGCGAGGGAATGTCCCAATGGTGTGTCGTTCGATCCGATGGCAGTGCGGCTGTTACGGCGGAAAGTTCCGTTTGAGGATCGGGAGATAGAAGACCTGAAAGCCGCGATGTTCCAATTGAGGAGCGGGCTGTGGTTTTCACGCGAGATGATTCTGGACGATGAGTCTCGGTTGGCGTTCGAAGGGCAGGCGATGGAATGGGTAATGGAACACGGTTGCTTTTCGGTCGAACGGTTGTATAACGATTTTTGCAATTTTCTCCGCCATATTACCACTACGGAAGACTGCGCAGCTTTTCTGCGGCATTTAGGATACACGATGGCAGTGTGGGGGAAGGGAGGTCATTTTTGTTTCCTACCCCCGTTTTCTAATCTGGATAATAGTCTGGCGGCACTCTCGGAAACGATTGCCGGATGGCTTGAAGAGGCAGACGGCAACTTGACTTTCAATGAAATCGAACAGGCGATGCCACACCTGACCGCTGAGGCGTTGGAGGGCATCCGTGTACACTTCCTTCCGGAAGTCCATGAGGTGGAAATCGGTGGTGTGCCTTGCTGGCGAAGTACTGAGTCGATTACTCTGCCGGAGGATTTCTCAGAGAAACTGACCACCATTGTCGATACGCTGGTAGCGCTGAAAGAGAAAGTGTCCACTGCAAAACTTGAGTTCGCCTTGAATTTGTTCTACCGTACCCGTTTACGCGAGGAATACGCTCTTCTGGATAACGACACCTTCATACGCGTCTGCGCGAAACACTACCAAGGTGAGAACAATGTCTTTCCTAATAAGAAGAAACTTTGCGTAAGAGAAAATGACTTGTCCGAGCCGGGCAAGCGTATGCGTAGTCCGAATACACGCTTCCGTAACCTTGATGTGCCGGTTGGCGCGGAACTGGTTTTCACAAAGAACCGCCATATCTCTTGTGTTGTGCTGGATGACTTCAATCAAGTCGAATATGACGGGAAGGCATGGGCGATTTCGATATTGGCGAGTCACTTGCTGGGTGTGTCTTCTGCAAATGGTTTTTGCCATTTTAGCTACGAAGGAGAAACATTGTGGGGCCGACGGTTGCGGCTGGAGCGGGCGGGCGAACAAGACGAATATCAGGCAGTGGAGATGCTGCCACCCGTTGAGGCGCGGGGGTCGGAAAGCGCTATCATCGGCTTAGAGGGGCGGCCGTTGTCGCCAACGACTTGGCGGGGGTTCAGAAGTGCTGGCACTAATCCGCGTGTAGCGGAGTGGGTGCGACGCGTGGAAAAAGGAGAAAGGGTGGAACAGATTGCATGGGAGTCGGGATATGCTGTTTCCACCATGAAAGGCATGATTTCAAAATACCATTTATATTTCAAGGTTTGCAAACTGAACGGCATCGTGCCGGAGGGCGGCACGCATGTATAGTTACGAGTGGGACAAACGTACAGGTAGGTATCGCTTAACGACGCTGGCAGGGAAATTCGTGGCGTGCGAAATCCGCCCAGTCTTTGCGGAGGAACTGACGTTCACAGGGTTGGAGGCACGGTTGGCGTTCGATTCGGCAGAACGGCGCCCGCTCATTTGGGCGAAGCAGAACGTGTATCTGTATCGCGGCGAAGAAATCGCGAGACTTTATAAAAAACGTTGCGGTGAGCCACTGGACATCGAATGGAAGGGTGTATTATGCGGGAAGGAAGGCTCGCCCGAAGGTGCGATGTCACGAAAAAAATTCAAGCTGGTTCCGGTTGATGTCGAGGCGTTGGTAGCCGAAAACCGAGACATCATGGCCGCGTTGGTAGCGGATACGCTCAAGCGAATCAAGGAGATGTACGACGCCTACGCGGGAAAATGCAATGCGATCTATATTGGCTTCAGCGGCGGCAAGGACTCGGTGGTTTTGCTCGACCTTTGCCATAAGGTTCTACCGTTGGACGTACCGGTTGTTTTCAGTGATACGGATATGGAACTGCCGGATACCTACCGCGTTTGGGAAGAAATCCAAAGTCGCTATGAAGGCCGCGCGTTTTTAAAGGTCTCCGCCAAGACTCCCGCATTGGAAAACTGGCGACTCTTTGGACCCCCGTCGCAAGCGCTACGTTGGTGCTGTTCCGTCCACAAGAGCACTCCCGCAATACTGGCGCTCAAGGAATGGCTCGGAAAAACGTCTATCAAAACGCTAGCATTTGTCGGGGTACGTAGTGAGGAGAGTCAAAGGCGTTCAGAATACAACGATATTGGAGATGGTTTAAAAAGCCAATCACAGGTGAACGCCATGCCGATTTTGGCGTGGTCCGCGCATGAACTGTGGCTTTACATTTTTGAGCATGATCTGGTTCTTAACGAGGCGTACCGAAAAGGGGTACCCCGCGTGGGATGCCTGATGTGTCCGATGTCCACCGACCGTCAGAATGATTTGATACGGATGAATTATCATGAGGCAGTCGCGCCGTTTGCTGACGCGGTGCGCGATACGATTGATCGTGAGTTTTCTTCTGAAGAAGACGCGGATGCGTTCGTTTACGAAGGCGGCTGGTATGCACGGAAAAGTGGCGTATCTTTGAAACAAGTCATTGCGGAACCGGGAGTGGAACGCAAAAGTGATCGAATAATTTGTGAATTTCCAATTGAAGCAGAGCAGGATTTGATGGAATGGCTCAAGGCTATTGGAAAAATTGAAGGCGCGGAGTTGTCATTCCGCAAAGACGGACAGAGAGGGTTGTTAGAATGTGTCTGGACAAACGGTAAAGCCGACAAGCACGTTTCCAAATGGCTGGTATACGCCGTCCACAAGGCTATTTCCTGCACAGGATGCAACAGTTGCGAGGCTGAATGCCCGACAGGCGCGTTGCAGTTTGGGAAAGATGCTTGTAGCGGCAATATGAAGGTCTTTATTGATGAAGGAACGTGCGTCCATTGCATGAGATGTTTTGCGCCTGACGATGGCTGTTGGCGGTATTACTCAAAACGATATGCAGGAGCAAAGACAATGAACATCAGCGGTATCAACAAGTACATGACTTTTGGGCTGAAACCTGAATGGATTGAAGTTCTGGCGAATGAGGGCGCAAATTTCCGTCAGACAACTGCTCTGGGTAACCGGATGGTTCCGTCAGCCGTGACGTGGTTCCGCGAGGCAGGGTTGATTGGAGATTCAACGGCTATAACCACAACGCTGCTTTTAGAAATTGGGAAGAGTCGTGGTTTCAGCGACTTGCTGCTTTGGCAATTGCTGTGGTTCCGTCTAGCAAATACTTCCCCGCTTGTGAAATGGTATGTCTGCAATACAGATTTTGACACCGGATACCCGATGAAGCTGATTGATGAAAGGCTTGCTCAATCAGTTGCGTCGGCATCAGTGAGGAGGGGGGCGTTACAGTCGCTTTGCCAACTGGTTAAGGCTTCTCCGCTTGGCGAAGGAAGCAGTGCGTTGATTGAAACCGAAATGAAGGGCAGAGCTGTTGAAAAGCTCACGCGCCGGTCTCGTTTGGTGGAACCGCTGGTAGTTCTTTACGGGCTTTATGTGATGGCGGAGAAGGCTGGGCGCGGTGCGTTCACGGTGCGGCAGATGATGGCGGCGGAGTTCGACTCGGAGGTTGTGTCGCCATTGGCGGCGTTCGGCATCCCGACGGAAGAGTTCAAGAAAGAATGCATGGGGCTGGCGGCGCTGTATCCAGACTTCATCGCGTGCAGCTTTACGCTGGGTCTGGACGAGGTAAGGGTGTTTCCGGAAACAAAGACTTGGGACGATGTGGTGACTCTCATATTAGAAAAGCACTGAATCACGGATGGATCAACAGATTTTAGAGGGGTAGAAAATGACTTTCTACAAGGACTATTTCGGGATCAGCCCTGATTTCGTGTCGTACATGACTTTGGTGGATATAAACAAGACGCCCGAGACCTGGCTGGGGTTTTATCCGCATGATTCGTTCGTGGAAATTTTGCGGAACCTGCTCAAAAGCTTAGAGGGCGGGAACAAGACGCTGTGGATTACTGGCGCGTATGGCACGGGCAAAAGCTTCGCGTCGCTGGTTCTCCAAAAACTGTTCACGGATGATGAGGCGCGCGTCCTGAAGTGGCTGGATTTGCGTATGGCGCAGATACCAGACCCCGTGCGCAAAGGGTTGCTGGCGCGACGTGGAGAAAAAGTGCTAGTAGTCTATGATGTGAACGCGGACGACGTTGACGCGAAGAACCAATTCCTGATGCGCTTGCAGCGTGGTATCACGAAGGCACTGGAGACGAGAGGACACACGATTCCGTTGAAAGGCAAGTTGGATGAGGTCATTGAGCGCATCCGGCAGGAAGAGCCGCATTTCTTCGCAAAGCGCGACGAGATGCAGGCGCGGCTCTCGCACCTTAACCCAGGTATTAAGACAGCGGATGCGCTGGAGAAGAAACTGCGGGAAACGAATCTGGATGCGGGACTGGTCAGCGACGTGATGCTGGTGCTGGAGGCACGGCATATCTATCTGGGTTTGAGCGCGGAAGAGTTCCTCGATTGGGTGGACGCATCCTTGAAAGCGAACGGAGTTACTCAGCTGATCTATATCTGGGACGAGTTCTCAGCGTTCATGGATCGCAACCGCGCAGCATTAAAGACGCTGGAACAGTTGGCGGAGGCCGCACAGCAGGGGCGGTTTTATTTCGTGCCGGTGACGCACACGGAAATTTCGTCGTATGTGGCGGCGGGCTCCGAAAGCGCGAAGAAAGCGAACGACCGGTTCACTTTCAAACGGCTTGACCTGCCGAACGAGACCGCACTGAAACTGGCGGCAGACGCATTCGTTGATAAACCGGAGAAGGCAGCGGAGTGGAGGCAAGAGCGCGACGTACTATGGCACAGCGTGAACCGCGTTGCCGAAAACTATATGGTTGTCCATAAGGCGGGCATCGATCCGGCGGATTTCAAGGGTATCCTGCCGCTGCATCCGATGGCGGCGTTCCTGCTGAAACACTTGTCGGTGGCGATCGGATCTAACCAACGGAGTATGTTCGAGTTCCTGAACGGCGAGGAGTTCAGGGCGTTCATTGAAAAAGGCGGGCTGGATAAACGCGATTATCAGTTCCTGACGGTAGATCATTTGTGGCGGTATTTCGTGGAACGGGACGATCTTGGAACCGGGCAAGCCGTGCAAGAAGCGCGTGCGGAATACGCACGTCGCGAAAATGATTTGCAGCCGGACGAGAGGCGCGTGTTCAAGGCGGTGTTGCTGTTTGGCTTGATTGAACAGATGCAGGGGGATGGTCATCCGCTGCTGAGAGCGACGGTGGAAAATATCCAACGCAGTTTCGAGGGTGACGGTGCTCTTTTGAGCGTGGACATGATTTTGCGCAACCTGCATCAGAAACACTGTTTCACAATTGTGAACGGGCGTTGCGAACGTTTCCGTGACCGATCGGACACGAAAGAGATCGAGGAGAAAAAAGCGGCGTTAGATGGCAAGTTTAGCGATCTCGTGCTTAAAGACACCGAGACGGAGTTGGTTAAGCAATTGAAAGGTGTCAACTATGGAAGTCGTTTTGATGTGCGCGCGGCGGGTATCGGTCTTTCGGCGTCAAGCATCGCGAGACGCGAGTCTTTCAGTGACAATGGGAACCGAGTGCTTGTGCAGTTTATTCTAGCTCGGGACGAGCAGGAACAATTGCGCATTCCTGACAAGGCAAAGGAATTGGCGAAACAGTTCAAAGATCACCGGATGCTGTTCGTGACTCTGCCGGAGATTAGCTTTTGTCGCGATAACGCGAAAGCATGGGAAAACTTCACGGAGAACAGTGCCCGTCTCGCATTGGCAAGCGACAGCGCGAGCAAGAAGGTGTTCGAGACGCAGGTCAGCAGCGCCAAGGCGGCATGGTATTCCAAAGTGACAACAGCGGCCAAACTCATAGTGTACAAACCCAATCCAAACGGGGAACCGTTTAATGAAGAAGTGACGTGGGGCCAGTTGAAAAAAGACTGGCTCACCGGCTATACGAAACAGACGTTCGAGGCATATACGGACAATCTCTGTGGCTTCAATATGAATGCGTTCGCTGCGCCGAACGCACTGCAGAGTTGGGCATTGGCAGGCATGGATTTCGATAGGTTCATTGCTAACAATCCAAAAAGCTATGGACCGCAGAAAGCCGTGGTAATGACGTGGCAGAAGAACGGCATCACCGGCGAGGATGCATGGTTCGACGCGAATCCGAACCATCCGTTGACTAAGTTGCGGAATAAGTGCAAGGATTGGCAGGACAATACAGTGGGCGCGGGCAACACCTGTTCCATACGCAAACTTTACATTGATTTGCAACGTCCGCCGTTCGGGCTGCTGTGTGTGCCGCATTCGGCCTTCGTGCTAGGCTTCGTGCTGAAAACATGGTTAACCGGACAGCGCAAGCTGCAATGGACAGACAGCGTGACAAGCAAGGCACTGGATGCAGCGACGCTTGCGGAAATCATCGAGGCAGTGGTGAGAGACGACGGCGCTAACGCCATCAAGAACGAGAAGCTGATCTGTCGCCTGTCGAAAGAGGAAAAGACGTTCATCGAACAGGGTAGTGTGATTTTCGGGAGCGGTCAGCTTGCTGACGGAACGGTGGAGGCGGCGCTTAACGCGATCGGGACACGGCTGGAGCAAATTTCTCAGCGCGTGCCGCTGTGGGTGATGCCGGATCATATCCGAGCACAAGCCGATCCGAGTGCGGAGACGATGGGCAAAGTCATCGAAGCGCTGTGTGCGGCGAACAGCATCAGTTCCAAAGGGGACACCGAAACTCGCGGCAACAAGGTGAAGGAGATCGGCGGGATTCTTTTATCGACGCCGGGGCTGGCGGGGGCGATGGCCTTGTATATGACGCCGATGGTGTTTGAGGAGGCATTCCAGCGGTATGTCGACAAAGCCAAACCGGAGTTGAAAGCGGCGGCGGAACGAATGGGCGATTCGTCGCACAGCTATTGCAGAGTGGTCAAAAATCGTTTTAGGGAGACGAGCGGCTGGCTGTGGAAACGCGGCGACGCCGAGTCTGTTCTGGAAGAGGTTTATCGGCAGACGCTGTGCGCCGAGCACATTCGCGGGCTGGTTGGCTCCTCGGGATACTTGAGCTTCGATGACGCGCTGAACCGCTTGCGCAACGCGGTATTGGGTGAGAATAAGGTGCCGACGGAGTTCTGGACAAGGAAATACCCGGCGTTGCAGCGCTTCTTTGAACTGCTCAGCAGGCCGTTGTTGTCCGGCGAAGACGTGAAAGTCTTTGAAGAGATTCTGGCACAGCAAGGTCTGGTCATCCGTGAGGTGTTCTTCGACGTGGCGCAAACCCGGCAACTGAATGCAATGCTGGAAATTTTCGGCGAGATCTGGCCGATGGCGATCGCGGAAGGTCGCGAGCTTTACAACGCCTTCCCATCGGATTCGGCGAGAGCCGATGAGCAGAGTTTTAAGGCGCAAGGACGTGGAAAGATCGAGGAATACAGCCGGACGCTGGTGTCCAAGCAGGTGGCGGCGCTGTGGCGTAAACGCACAGGCACAGAGTCTCCTGAGGAATGTAGTCGCAAACACGCACTGCCCGCCGAATGCGTTTTGGCGGTGGATGATGCCAAGAACATCGTCGATGCGGTCGCGAATCCGAGAGGGGTGTCGGCGGAACGCTTGCATGCCGTGCATGGCGAACTCGAAAAAGAGGGTGCATTTATAGATGTGGACACCGCGGGTGAAAAATTTCTCAGACGGGTGCTACCCGCGCGTTATCAAAAGATCGGGTTCAGTGTCGGAGAACTGAGCAATTGGTTGAGCAGAAAATTGGGCGACGCGCCGAACCATTGGCTAACGGATGGAAGGCTTCGCGAAGTGGTCGAGGCGTTCGTCAAGCAGGGATATGACACTCATGTGCGGAAGCAGGCTACGGAAAAGGTGAATATGCTTTCCGATGCCGAGGCGAAGAGACTGCTCCTGAAACTGATCGATCAGATCCCGGATGCAGGACTTTCGGTGCTGGAGTAATACCATGACACTGAGCGAGTATTGCGAATACATCAGGAATCCCGGCGCGGAGGCGAAGGCGCGAGTTGTGATCGTGCCTCCTGGAGAGAGCTGGACGGCGTTGCGCCGGTTCTGCAAAGAGCGAGGCGACTTTGAGTTGCGTTTGAGCGATCTGGTTTGGGAAGGAGCGTGGCTCCCAATGCCTGGTGAAGTCTTCTGGCGGGTGAGTGATGCGATGACGGCACAGGAGGTAGACGGTAAGGCTGTAGTTTTGCTGGGGTTGCCAGGCTATCTTGCATTGTTGACGGACGAGAACAAACGGGCTGTGATTGTCGCTTTACGCAAATGGGTAGACAGTGTATCAGGGCGGGAAGCGGTCTGCTTCTTGCGGAGCGATGACGGCACGGGCTTGCTACTCAAGGATGTTTTCGCCAATCCGCGCTACCGCCAGGGAAAGCAGCTGATTGAAATAGATGACGAACAAGATGTGCCTCAGTTTGCTACAGGGCGTACGGAGGTGACGCTGGTCGGGGACGATTTGGCATCCTTCATCCCTGAAGCGAGCGACACATTTAAGACGTACTTGCGATATACCGAGGAACATCCGAATGACAGCTCTGCTCGACTGATTGTGGTAGCCTCAGAAGGGCATGAGTTAGCGGGCCTCAACGCTGAGGTGCGGCAGGTGGTATGTCTGCCGGATTTCGCTTACGTGTTTTACGGCGTGGAAGATGCAGGATTGTCCAACGATGCCTTGCGGTGGATGTGCGAGAGGGGTAAGGAAGGTACGGGGAAAACGTTGTCTGAAACGCTCAAGACGCTGTTCTTTCCAGAAGGTGGAGTCGCAAAAAGCATCTTACGTGTGTTTGACGGGCGCAATGGTAGGGAACGCGAGGCGGTACTGTGGCTGGTAAAGCATGTCGCATCCAAGGGAAGTTACCTTGAGTGTGTCGTAAGGCAAGAGGGGGTTCATGCCGGTAACTTCCGCTCATCATATGTAACGAGCGCGGTGGAATGGCTGGATGAATCGGTGGTATATGCTGGCGAACGCAGGGATGCTATACGGGAAGCGGAAATTAGCAGGTCAGAAGCCGACATCCGGCAGTTCATCGCGCGTAGCGTGGGCGAATCCACGTCGCGAGTTGCGCCGTGGTTGAATTGCAGGACGGACGCAGAGCGGGCAGAATTACTGCGGCGTTGTGTGGGAGACGGTCTTGTGTCAAATGCCGTAAAAGTCGTGTATCCAGAAGCAGTAGCGTATCTGCACGCTGATCTCGTTTTCGGTGATGTGGCACTGGAAGAGTATTTCTTAGAATACCGTGAACTGAAAATGGCTGGCCGCGTGACGCGGGAGTTTTATGCGAAAGCGCAGCGGGTGGTTCCACCGAGTTCGGTGCAATCGCGGGACGCGATGGTGCAACGGTATGTATCCGATAATGGGTGTGCGTTGCTAGTGGTGGACGCGATGGGCGCGGAGTGGCTGCCGATGCTGGTAGCACTGGCGCTACAACTCAATATGGGTGTGGATTCGGTTGCGGTCGGCAAAGCGAACTTGCCGACATCAACAAAATTCAACAATATCTACTGGCCAAACGCCGCACGACGGTTGCGTGACATCAAACGCTTCGACAACATTGCGCACAATGGGGTGGAGGCGCACGAGGCACGGCGCGCGGAGGAAAATCTGGCGGCATCGCTGAATGTGATCGGCAGAGAGGTGTTGCCGCGCGTGGCAGAAGGGCTGACGCGGTTTGAGCGGGTGCTTGTCACAGCAGACCACGGGAGTTCTCGGCTAGCGGTATTGTCGTGGCAGGCCGAACCGAGGCTGGCGCGGACGCTTCAGTGTGAGGCTGGCGCGGAAGTCGCCGATTGGCGCTACCGAGAGCGGGCGGCGCAAGGCGGATGCCCGCCGGAACTGGAGGAAACGTTGGACGGAACGCATTGGGTGGTACGCGGGTATAACCGGCTGCCCAAAAAGGGCGGCGGGCAGGGCTTTGAGATACACGGTGGGGCGACGCTGGAGGAGCGACTGGTACCGGTTGTGATTTTTTCGAGGACAGGGCGTTTCGTGCCGAAGGGGAAAACCGGTGGCAAGCGTGCGCAGATTGTTGAGAAAGACGATTTTGATCTGTAGTTTTAATGAAGGCAATCAACCATGGTCGATACTGAAAAATTGCGGTTGGCATTCCCGGACACTACGGTCTTTAAAGATCAGAACATCGTGGCGATCTTCAAAGCGGCGTCGATTCCGTCGTTCTTGCGGGATTGGATTCTGAAGCGCAAAGCGGAGTCTGACGGTAGAATCCACGATGCTGAGGCTTTGCGAAAATATATTTACGATATCATCCCGCGCCGGGAAAATTTGCTGGAATTGAAGGATGCAGCGCGAAGTGAGGGGCGCACGAAGAAATTTCTGGCCAAAATTGAAATCCAATTCAGCGTGCGGTCTGACGAGTACACGTTTGCGATTCCGGAATTGGGGCTTGGGCATGCTGAAACGCTGATCGAGGATTATGTCTGGGACCGGATTAAAGAAGAAGTTGTAAAAACGGCTGGGGGCTGGGGACTGGTACAACTGGGATACCGCAGCCCAGAAAGCGAGAACCCACGAGGATGTTTTACTCTCTTAGAGTACAAGAATTTCTGTCCGTACACGATTGATCTGGACGCTTATAGAGAGGCTCGCAGTCAGTTCACTGCCGAGGAGTGGATCGACGTTCTGTTGGGAGCTATTGATTACAACCCGAAGGGATACGAAGATTGGGTACAAAAACACACGGTGCTGACGCGCCTGCTGCCGTTCATCGAACCGCGACTGAATTTGGTGGAACTGGCACCCAAGGGAACGGGTAAGTCGTATCTGTTCGGGCGGGTAGGGAAATATGGCTGGCTGGTCAGCGGGGGGACGCTGACGCGGGCGAAGATGTTCGGCGACATCAATGGGAGGAGCCCTGGTCTGATCGCGTCGAACGACTTTGTAGCACTGGACGAAATCCAGTCGATCAACTTCCACGACCCGAGCGAGATGCAGGGCGGGCTGAAAGCCTATATGGAAAGTGGGGAGATCACGGTCGGCAAGAACCGTATAATTGGCGGGGCCGGTGTTATCCTACTGGGGAACATTCCGCAAACAGAAATGGACGAAACCAGAGACATGTTTCAGAGGCTGCCGGAAGTGTTTCACGAGTCGGCATTACTGGACCGGTTTCACGGTTTTATCCGGGGACGCGACATTCCGCGCATGAGTGAGAACCTGAAAATCAACGGTTGGGCGCTGAACACGGAGTATTTTTCCGAAATTATGCATCTGCTGCGTCAGCCAGCGGAAACACTGATTTACCGGCATGTCGTTGAAAGGCTGGTGGACTATCCTCTCCAGGCGGACACCCGCGATACGGAAGCGATTTTAAGGTTATGCACGGCCTACCTTAAGCTACTGTTTCCGCACGTGACAGAACCGGACGGCATAGACAAGTGGGAGTTTAAGCTATACTGTCTGCGTCCCGCCGTGCAGATGCGCACGGTGATCCGGCAGCAGTTGCAGAAGATAGACCCGCTTGAATATGGAGGGAAGAACGTGGCCGCATACACGTTACGCGAGGTAGAGCAGTGAGCGGAGGAACACAAATCAATTGTGCCTATTGCGACAAAGAGAAGCTTTCCAAGAATGACATTGGACTTAACAAGAAACTCATCCATCCGCAGATTGAGCGGATAATGTGTCTGTCGTGCATTGCCGAATATTTCGAGACGACGGAAGATGAAATGAAAGAGATGATCGAAAGATTTAAGCGGGAAGGCTGTGCGTTATTCGGATGAGGCAGGGGGCATTGTTCGTCCACGCTCTCAGACATGGCGCTCATCCAATTCAACGCCGACTTCCTCGACAAGTAGTTAACAGGCGGCTACACGTCGCATGCTCGACCTTACAGGTAAAAGATAGGATACCGGACAATGATGGAAACCACATCTTTGCAGGGGCAGTGACATATCTGGCCATAATAGTCGTGTAACTGTTAAAAGCTGGGATTGAGGGTGGGCAATCTTTACTTACCTTTTCATAAAGTGTGATTAAGAATATGGAAGGATTGGGTAGTTTTTTGATCATTCAGAGAGTGGAGGGGATATGACCACTGGCACAATTATCATGATCATTTGTCTTATCCTGCTAGGTCTTCTTGAAATTTTCTTCAAGAAGGATCTGAAAGAGATGGACAAGAAATATAATATTTATGACGATCCGGTCACCAAGGGATTGGATGGTGTCTCCGGTGTGGTAGGGATGAGCACTAAGGATCTCGATCTGAAGTATAACAAAAAATAATCAACTGGTGGCTAGTGTCATTGCCTTCCCCGTTGCCAGGCAGATCCTTTGCCTATTTTTTCTCAAAGACGCTCCCTTTCAAAAATTCCTCATCGTTTTTGGGAGGGGTATAATTCGCATCCCCATAGACAACCGTGCCAGAAGGTAAAACGATTCCCTCTTCTTGCTTCTGAGGTTGCACAAGATTTCCTTCAAAATAAAAGTGTTGATTTCGGTAATATTCATCGGTCGGTCGCAATGGCTTATCTTTATTCAATCCGGCAATGTCCTTAGCCAGTCCAAAGGCATCAGTGTGAATTCGACCTTGGCCTGATTCTTCCTGCAGATTCCTTCTGTGAATGTCATCTGATGGGTTGGTGACTGTGTCTCCATTAGGATTGTTCAGCTCCCCATCTGTTCTCGGAATGGAAAAATTCTCTTTGCGAATATTAAAGGTTGCAGCTCCTGCATGATTTGCCGACATCTCCACGTTGTGCTTAAATTCTTGTTGCTGAACGCGGCTCCTGACACCGGCAATGGTTTCGGCTACCGAGTTTGCGATATCTCCTCGTCCATAGCCATTTCGGCTTACAAAGGCAACTATCAGGGCTTCTATCTTTGTAACTGTTCAGCATCAAACTATTTTCACTGCATCAAAAATAGTTCTTGACAGGGTTTTTGGCGAAATTTTCAAAATTCAATCGTATTGTCGGCTCATCTCCTTGAGCCAAAAATAAGGGCCATACTTGGCCCGTACTGAGTCGTACTGAAGCGCCCATTCCTCCGGGATTGCATAAATTTTTAAAATGCCGTCACGAGCATCCTGGAGACAAAAAATCCGTTTTGAAAACCCGTGTTATAATGCGCCATCACGCAAACACGGGGGAGTTCATGACGGTAGACAATATCAATGTAGACGAAACGGTCAAAAAGGTCGTTGCTCTGATCGAGCAGGAGAAAAATCTCTCCCCGGCGCTCAAAGGAAGTCTTGAGGTTCTGATTCTCCTGGTCTCCATCCTGGTCAATCGTCTCGGGCTCAATAGTCGTAACAGCAGTAAACCACCGGTGACCGATCCGCACAGGGAGAAAAAGTCCAAGGCGACAAACGGTCGCAAGCCAGGAGGACAGCATGGCCATATCGGCAAGACACTCAAGCAGGTCGCCGATCCTGATATCGTCAAAGCTCTTCCTGTCGACAGGAACCTGCTGCCGCCAGGGCAGTATCGGAAACTCGGACATGAAGCCAGGCAGGTTATCGATTTGGATATCAGCATGGTAGTCACCGAATATCAGGCCGAGATACTGGAGGACCAGTACGGGAAGAAATTTGTCGCCTCCTTCCCGAAAGGAGTCACTCGGCCGGTACAATACGGAACCGGGGTCAAAGCCCATGCGGTATATATGTCACAGTACCAGATGATCCCCTACAACCGCATCGAGGAGCAATTCCTCGATCAGATGCTTATGCCGATCAGCGCTGGTTCCATAGTCAATTTCAACCAGGACGCTTACGCCCGTCTGGAGTACTTCGACAATTGGGTCAAAGAACAGTTATCCTTTTCATCTCTGATCCACCTCGACGAAACCGGGGTCAACATCGGTGGCGTCCGCAACTGGTTGCACAATACGTCAAACGACAGGTTCAGCTATTTTTATCCGCATCAAAAGCGCGGTGGAGCGGCTCTTGATGAAATTGGAATTCTGCCCAGCTACCAGGGTATCCTTTGCCATGACCACTGGAAGCCTTATTTCAATTACGGGCAGACACATGCCCTGTGTAACGCCCACCACCTCCGCGAGTTGACAAGGGCCTGGGAGCAGGATGGACAGCAGTGGGCGAAGCAAATGATTACGCTTCTCCTGGAAATCAACACGGCGGTGGAAAATGCCGGCGGCTGTCTCGATCCTCCTGCTTCGGAATTGTGTCGTAAACGGTACCGAGATCTCCTGGCTGAAGCCGAAACCGAATGTCCACCACCCAAGAAAAGCCCGAAACACTGGAAGCCGGGTCGGGTCGCCAGAACAAAATCCAGGAATCTTCTGGAGCGGTTGAGGGATTTCGAAAATGATGTCCTCCGGTTCATGGACAATCAGTTCGTCCCGTTTTCCAATAACCAGGCTGAAAACGATCTCCGTATGATCAAGGTTCAGCAGAAAGTGTCTGGCTGTTTTCGCTCCATGGACGGGGCTAAAATATTCTGTCGCATCCGAAGCTACCTGACGACCTGCAGAAAGCAGGATGTGTCGGCTACGGAAGCACTGCGTCTATTATTCCAAGGCAAATGGCCGGCATTCATGGATTCGGCTGTAGCTGAAATGGGTGCTGAATAGTTACATACGGAAATCGATCGCTGCCACAATTTCACGATGTCAATATTTGATTGACGGATTACTCCTGATCGATAAAACTGACATAAAAAGTTACAGGTGCGATACATATTGCCGCCATTCTTTAGACAAAGAGGACACCATGAAAGCGACAATCACCAAGCAATGTATGGGAGACAGAAACTGCAACAAGCTCTGCCCTGAAGTCTTCGAATATGACGAAGATCAGCTCCTTTCAATCGTCAAGACTGATCCGATTCCTGCTCACCTTGAAGACATCGTGCGTCGTGCCGCTCGCGAATGCGGCGCCCAGGCGATCGTCATCGAAGAATAACGATGGGTTTCCGCGAGAGCAGAACTGCGCATAACCTGCTTGTCTCTTTTTCCGCCGAGGCCCAAGCCCGTACCAGATATAATTTTTTCGCCGCGCGGGCGAGGGAGGAAAATTTCATCCAGATAGCCCGCATCTTTGATGAGACAGCTGAGCAGGAGTATGAGCATGCTCTACGCTTCTTCAAATTCTTCAACGGCGGCGAGATGGAGATAACAGGGAAATTCCCCTCCGGCGTCATCGAGGACACCCATTCGAATCTGCTGTCTTCGGCCGCACTGGAACTCTACGTGCACGGCACCATGTACCGTACGTTTGCCGAAACCGCACGCCAGGAAGGATTTGACCGGGCCGCGGAAACTTTCGACGCAATAAGTGTCTCCGAGCGGTACCATGAGAAAGTCTTCCGGGAACTGGCTGACAATATCGCTTCGGGACGGTGTTTCTCTCGTGAAGAAGAGACGCAGTGGAAATGTCTCGGTTGCGGCTATATCCATCGAGGCGATACAGCGCCCGATAAATGTCCGGCTTGCGTGAGGCCGCAGGGGTATTTCGAGCTGCTCGGCAGAAACTGGTAATGTAAAACCCATGTCGACCCTCTCGGCACATTCATTGTACCTTTTTTTCGTGTGCGGCTTCGAAGATTTCCGGAAAAAATCCTTAAAAAGTCGGGTTGGCAATGCCAAAAAATTCTTTAAACTGGGAGGCAGTGTATGAACGTACTCAAGGTTTATGAATATGCCCTTCAAAGGGAAGAGGAGGGGTATAGATTTTTCAGCGCCTATGCCGCCAAGGAGTCGCATGCGGGGGCAGCACAGGCATTCAAGAAACTGGCCGAAGAAGAACTCCATCATATCAACTTCATCAAGAATTTGCTTGCTGCCCCTGATGGCGCGACGACGGAAATGTCCGGACCGGTGGCGGAAGGGTGGTTCGAAGATCGCGGCCGCAAGGAATTTCTCGATCAAGTTTTGATCGAGTCAATGATCCCGGATGTTGCGGTATTGAGAACCGCATATCTCATTGAGCGCGATCTCTCCGAATTCTACGAGAAGGCTGCAGCTAAAGCTGAGGGAAGGGCTAAGGAAGCATTTACCCAACTTGCTCAATGGGAGCGAGGGCACGAGGCCTTTTTCAAGGAGTTGCACGATCGTATTTTCGAGGAGTACACACAGATGCCCTGGGGCGGTTGATCCGGTTGCCTCTCTTGGAGTTGGAACGACTATTGTTCTTTCCGATCATTCAATATCGGGATAAAAATGATCCAGACATTGAGGGCAAACCCCATGTGAAGTCTCTGGGTGAGGTGCTTTAACAAGAGATGGAACCCACACCCAGGCAAGGTTATCCGGATCTTTTATCCTTCGACAGCAAGAACATTGACGAATCAATCCCATATTGTCGTAGAATCTTTTGTTGAAATCTTGAGGTTCTTCGTCAATCGGTCCTTCTATCACAAGATGATTGGAAACGACCAATCCCGCTCCCTCTTTCAGCGGATAAGCGGATTGGCGAAAAATTCTGTCGTTCACTGGCGAAGGGCATTTGTAATTGTGTTCAAATGGCCTGTTTTTCCGCAACGCCCTCTCAAAGACCTGTGCGGTATAAAGTTTCAACGGTCCTTGAATTGCATCTAAGATTTTATAACCAATTGGAAATTTAACCAAAACATCCTCACTGTCATTATTCCTGGCAAAGTCCACCCAAGCCTTGTTGTATGCTTTTAAGACAAAATTCGTATCTATGAGGTAAATGACATCCTGACTCTCGTTGATGAAATTCAGATCCAAGTATGAAATTTTGGTAAAAAATCCCGGTTCGATCGCCATTGCAAGCGAGGCGTGGCTCTTTTTTTCTCCGGTCTTCATGATGTTTTTCATCGAAAGGCAACTCTCTATCGCAGAAATGAGTTCGGCAGTATCAAAAGGCTTTACCAGAATGTTCTCAGCGCCGTATCTTGTCGCCTCCTGAATAAGCGGCGTCTTGCCATAACCTGTCATCGCGATAACCGATGATTGGACTGACATTTTCTTTGCCACTTCAATCACGCCAATCCCGTCAATTCCGGTCATGAACAAATCTGTTACTATAACATGGAACTGATTTTTCTGAAGCTCCTTTACAGCGTCATCCCCGCTATAAGACTCGGTTACGGAATATCCATGCCTGCGAAGTTCCATGGCGAGGGCTTCGCATATTTTCTTTTCATCGTCAACGATTAAAATTGATATATTTCTCTCCATGCCTCCTCCTAATAATGAAGGACAGAGGTTCATCGGTAGAGTTACAGGGTACGAGTTCGTTGAAAAGATCCCGATCCTTAAGAAAGTATAAGTATATCAATCGGGTTTGCGATAGAGGAGAACGAACCCTCATTGTCATTGTCCATCCTTCCAGGTGTTTTTTCTGAGGATCCGCCAAAACGGCTCAAACTGAAACGGTTGCGCGCCCTAATAAAAACAATGGTTTGGAGTTCCCAATGCTGTCAAGAAAGGATCGACGCTACAATGAGGTGGAACTTAGGGTCAGTATAAGCAGTTTTCCCGGGTGTGCTGCCTCTCATTGATTTTTTTAACGAGGGATCGGGAGCCTGATTACCAGGGTTTCCAGGTTGATGTGGTGGATCTCTCCGCCCGTGCGGTGAGGGCGGTAATGTTAGCGGCATCCGGTCTGGAAGTTTGAAGACGGATTGCCAGAGAAAGGTAAAACGGATATTGTTGGAATCGTAATGCTTTCGTCTACGCTGCATGCAAGTTCTATAAGTTCTATCTCGTCCCGCCTGAAGAAAGAAGGCACCGATACTCAATGAACAAGCTGTCAAAGAAGATCGTCCGCCTATTGGCATAGTCGCCTCTGTTTAAGCAAAGGTTATGGAAATTAGCTCATAAATTCATGTTGAAAAAAGACCACGCCCTGATAACGACGAAAGCGCTGGAGATCTACGCAGATTTTGCGTGGCCGAATAATGAAGCTATCGCGCGATATAAGGCTGCAGTTGTCCGGGGATCCGAGGAAGAGGATATCACACCCCTTTCGGTAAGGTTGACGAACTGGCACTTCTTCAAGGCGAATGAACTTCTGCAGCCGTACAAGGTGAAACTTTGCAATCTTCCGACGCTTTTCACGATCTACTACTTCCGATCACATTCTCGGCCGACGAATTGCAGAACTGGAGATGGAACTCACCAAGCCCCCCTCCGATCATCTGTTTGAGCTGGTAGGTCGCATTCTCCACCATGTGCAGGATATGAGCACCCCCTCCCATGTCGTGCCCGTCTATCATGATCCATTTCGGAAGGACGAATTCGAAACGTTTTGCAGTAAGCTATTATATACAAAGCTCAAGGGGATCGAGAAACCCGAGAAAGATAGTATTTCCATAGATCCTGCCAGCCCGATGGAGATTTACGAACAAGCGGCGGAAAAGATGCTGCAATATTTGGATAGTGTTGAGTCAAAGTTCGAGGTCACTGTTGATGGTAAACCCAGAAAGATCGGCTGGCATTATTTTTGGCGGCCTTTTAATGTTTCAGTCAACAGCAGTGGCCTTTTTCAGGGATTCGGCACCTTCGGTCCCCTTGCCCAAAAATTTGGCGCCGAGAAAATTGATACCGAGGAAGGTCGGTTTGAACTGGACCGCATCCATTACGAAAATCTCTTGAGCTATATCGCAGGGAAATCCCTAAAGGATAGTCTTCGGGCACTTCTGGCTGTCGGAAGGAAGCTACGGTTATAAAGGAAAGAAAAGGGCATGTACTTTGACGATTGGTATAGAGTGAAAAGGAGGGTGGACTCATTAAAATCAGGAGGAACGCGCCGGCAAAGACATTCTTCCGCCTGCTCGGCAAAACCGCAATCGCCTTTGTGGGCCTGTCGATTTTTTCCGTCATCCTCTTTCGGTTTGTGCCTGTCTATGTCACCCCGCTGATGCTTATCCGCGGAGCGGAACAACTGGCGTCCGGGGAGAAACTGCAGATTCGGCACCGCTGGGTGCCGTTCGACGAGATCTCGCCGAAGCTTGCCCTTGCGGTGGTGTGCAGCGAGGACCAGAAATTTCTCGACCATTCCGGCTTCGACTTCGAGGCTATCGGGCAGGCTTTCCGGGCTTTTCAGCGAGGTAAGAAGCTGCGGGGCGCAAGCACCATCTCCCAGCAGACCGCCAAGAATGTTTTCCTTTGGCCGCAGCGGAGCTGGGTCCGCAAGGGGCTGGAGCTGTACTTCACCCTCTTGATCGAGATGTGCTGGAGCAAGGAACGCATTCTCGCGGTGTATCTGAACAGCATCGAGATGGGCGAGGGCATATATGGTGCCGAAGCCGCTGCGCAGTTCTATTTCAAAAAGAGGGCGAAGGATCTCTCCGCGACCCAGGCGGCGGCCATTGCCGCGGTGTTGCCCAATCCCCGCCATTACTTGGCCAATCCTCCCGACCCGTATGTCAAAAGTCGGATCCGCTGGATCCTTGGTCAGATGAACAGGCGGGCGGATATGGCTCGGCTCTTCAATCTCTGATTCGGGAGTGGGAAACTTCTCCCGCTCGACTTCTTGAACCACGGGTGAATACCTGCGATAATGAATTTAGGGAAATGGCCTGGAGGCTCAGGTAAGACAGGGAAATTCTCCTTGAAATATTCCTCACGCAAGATATGGTTTTTGTCATTCGTTTGTCTTTATGAAATAATTTTCTAATCGCAACCCAAGGGTTGTTGTCCCCTCCCACAGCAGAGGGGCCAAGTACTTGTACGAGATTCATCTTAAAAAAATCAAGAAAATGAATCTCTAAGTTACTAAAGGTACTCAACGTGGAGAAAAGAAGTTGATTGACGATCCGGGGGTGAAATGACCAAAGAGCGGCAGAACGCCAAGGGCGAAAAAAACCGGATGGGTCGGATCGGCAATCGCCCTTACTGGGTCCTCGTCCTGTCCATCCTGATCAGGGCCGCTCACCTGGTTGGCGCCGCCGTCTTTCTCTCTTCATTCCTTCTGCTCGACGGAGCGTACCCGCCAAGATTCTATGTGGGAGTGGTACTTATCAGCGGAGTTGCGCTGTTGTTTACCGAATGGCTGCGGCACCGGCAGATCTTCCGGGAACTCTCCGGCGCCTCGACCCTGGTCAAGCTGGTCCTGCTGGGGGGCGCCTACCATGGATTCCTGCCGGCGAAGGTTTCGGTGTTGCTGGCCTTCGTGCTGGCGGCCCTTGCCTCCCATGCGCCAAAGCTTGTGCGGCACAGGCTGCTCTTTTAAGACGTTGACTGCCGCCTGAGCCACCATAACACCTTTGATTTTGTGATGTAATGTACACATTCTTAACCAGACTGACACAGGTTGATTCGATCCTGGAGGTTATCCTCATCTCCAATCGCGGCGAGGTGCTCTTTGCCAATAACGCCGGGACCGAAGGGAAGATCGACCGCTGGAATGAGCTGATTGCCGGTCTGGATGGCGCTCAGGCGGCAGACTTTCTTTTCGAGAAAGGCTGCTATTACCTCCACGATTTCGACATAGGCCATGTTGTCGTTGGCATGACCAACGTGAGAGTCCTGGATCGGGTGAAGACCGCCTGCAGCCAGGTTAAGGGCAAGCTTGCCTCCGCTGCCGTGCGGAAAAAGGTCATGGTGAAAATGCTGGCTGACGTGGAGGAAACTTACAAGCCGAACCTTGTCCGGGCGCTGGCGGAATTCCTCGACGACGGGGACCGGGAGACAATTGCCCGGTTGATCGGCTTCCTGCGGCAAGAGGGAGAGGGGGACCCGCAGGAGCGGGAAAAGCTGCTCGTCGCCCTCTGCGAGACCCTCGGCTATTGTCCCTGTTCGGAAACACTGGAGGCCCTGAACGAATTCCTGATAAAGCATAGAGGCGCACTCCCGGAGGCGGTGGAGACGGCTGCGAGGATCTCTGTGCAGCAGTTGATGCTCGATATGCCGCAGAATAAGGGGACGGATCAGGGGAAGGGAAAGGAGAAACCGGCCATGGAACCAGCAGCCGGCCGCATTTCCGTTTCTCCGGCGGAAAGAAACGGTGGTCGGACGGGCGACCGGCAACGCATCGAGGAATTGCTTGGCCAGGGCAACAAAGGGGAGGCGATCGAGCGCATCCTCTCGGCCATCGAAGCCGCAGCGAAAAATCGGCAATTCGAGCAGGCCGAGAAACTGCGGGAATGGCTCATGGAGATCGATTCTATGGCCCTGCGGGAGGTCATCCGGGCGGCGGAGATCATCGATCAGGCCAAACGCGTCTCTATCAGCCGCGAGTATCAGGAGACCTGGAGAGAGCTGGCCAATGTCCTCTCCGAGGAAGAGTTCTCCTCGCTCTACCATGCCATGACGCCCCGACTCTACCCCAATGAGGAGACGGTCGTGCGGCAGGGGCAGTTTTCCTCCTCTCTCTACTTCGTCAACACCGGCCGTATACAGGTCTACGCAATCAGCCCGGACCGGGAGATTCCCCTGAAGGTTTTCGGCGTTGGAGAGATTCTGGGCGCCGCGAATTTTTTCGACATCTCGGTGTGGACGGTGGGAGCCAGAAGTCTCGGCGCCGAACTCTACGTGCTCACCCGCGAGAAGCTGCAGCGACAGAAGGAAGCGTATCCGGCGCTCGAGAACAAGTTGATGGATTTCTGCACACGCTTTCCCTCCCCGAACGCCCTCTTCAGCAAAACCGGCAGATCGAGGCGGAAGCACGAGAGGAGGAAGGCCGTCGGCCGGGTGACCATGATCGTGCTCGACGAGCAGGGAAGGGAGACTGCGATCGGGGCGAAAGGGGACATTCTCGATGTCTCCAGAGGAGGCCTGTCCTTCAGCCTGCGTTTTTCAAAAAAGAAAAATGCCGAGGCCCTGCTCGGTAGGCAGATCAAACTCAGCATGCTGCCCGACAGTTCCAATGGCTCGGTCAGCTGCAACGCGAAGATCATGGCAGTCCGCTGCTGCGATTTCATCGGCAACGACTATTCCCTGCATGTCCAATTCCACCAGGAACTCGACCCTGTTCAGCTGCAGCAGGTTCTCGGCAAGGGCACCTGAGTCATCAGTCGTCGATCGAAAGCTGGATACGGGAGAACGTTCACCGTCGCTCTACAAGGATGAGCCGAGGGCGATTTTTTCCAACATCAGCGTTTGGACACTGTCGGCTTTGACGGTGAAGACCGGCGCCGGTTTCCGTGCCAGGAAAATTTTGTCAATTTTGGGGCCGCTCAAGGCTCCCGCCAGACATGCGCCGAAACCGGCTGCGGCGCCTATTTGCTGCAGGAACTCGGCTGCCTCGCTCATCTTGTCGTCGTAGGCAAAACCCGTCAGAGAGTCTGTACCGCCTGCCTTCAAAAGAATGGCCTTGACTCTCGAGATGACGGGATTTTCCTCTTCGTCGTCTCCTCCTCCGCGGGCGGGACCGACGGCCTCATCCCTCATGCTGGCCGCTTTCATGATAATCGGTTGGAGGTCGCTGTTGATGGTGTTTTTCCTCGGACTGCAGCCATTGTGAATGAAGAGCGTCACTACTTCCCAGGTGAAGACCTCGCAGGCGGCATCGATGCCACGCCGCCCGCCCACCCATGCGTCGACCAGCCGCCCGTCGACGAAATGGACGATCCCGCCTTTTCCCGAAGCTTTGTCGAGGACCAGAATAGAACAGGTTTTGGCGTCCATCTCCATGAGCTGCAGAAAAACGGTAGGAGAGACGTCGTATATGATGCCTCCGTCTGCCTCCCGGCGCAGGCTGCCCTTGATGGGGGTGATCAGTTCGTCGGCCCGGATAGGTTTTTTGAGGCAGCTCAGGACACTCCCGGCCTTGAGCTTTTCCTCGATTTCCGGGGCCAGTGCGGTCGAGGCGACGATAATAGGCAGGTCGGGGTAATGTTCCCGGACGTGGGCTATGAGACTCATGCCGTCCATCCGGGGCATGATCATTTCGGTGACGAGGAGGGAGAAGGGAAATTTCTCGAGTTCCTTGGTCGCTTCGAATCCATCGGCCGCCGTGATCACCGAAAAGGAATCGCGGCAGGCGGCGAGACGCTTCTGCAGCGCCATTCGTAAAATCTGGTCGTTTTCGACCACAAGGATCTTTCTGATCATGTTCTCTTCCGGTTCTGTGGAAAATCCTCCCGTTGCGGGCGAGAAATTATATTCCGGGGGCGCGATTTTTCAAAGATTATTCGACCTTCCGGCTGAATCCTCTTTTCATGCTTGATGGCGGAGCAATGCACCCTCGTCTCCTCTCGCCTTCCGGAAGGACGTATAAGCTCTTCTTAAGCCGTTCGGCCTGCCTCGAGTCAGCCGAGGATTTCCACCAGGGTCACGGTGATGTTGTCTTCGCCCCCGGCGTCGTTGGCAGCCTTAATAAGGATATCGGCCTTCTTGGCAGGCGGTCCGTCGATGGCGAGTATCGCTGCGATCTCGCCCGCGTCCAGCATGGAGTGGAGTCCATCGGTGCAGAGGAGGAAGATGTCGCCGGGACAGTACAGATCGCTCTCGACATCGACGGCGAGGAAGGGATCGACGCCTACCGCCCGGAGCAGGATGCTGCGGAACCTACTCTTTTTCGCCTGCTGCTGACTGATGATGCCCTTGTCGACCTGATCCTGCACGAAGGAGTGGTCGCGGGTGAGCGCAATGAGCGCACCGGCGCGGAACAGATAGGTCCGGCTGTCCCCACGTGGCCGAGCAGGAAACGATTTTGGCATAAAATGAGCAAGTCCGCGGTGCACCCCATGCCGATATGATAGGGGTAATCGGCGACATGAGTGAGTATTTTACGGTTGGCGAGGAAGAAAGCCCGGTGGATCCTGGCCTCGCCCTCCGTTATCGGCAACACCTCTTGCTTACTGAAGACCTCCAGAACCGCCTCCTGAAACAGTCGGCTCGCCACATCCCCTCCAGCTCTCCCCCCCATGCCGTCGGCAACAATGTAGACGCCGCGTTCCCCATCCGCGAGACAGGTATCTTCATTGCGGGAACGCTGCAGTCCGGGATCGGTCCGGCTGCAGGCGAGAATGCGGGTGTTTTCAGCCATTAACTCTTCCTCCCGACAGCGAAGCTGCGCCGAGTTGCCTAAAACTTTCCTGCCATAAAAAATAAGCTAATTAGTCGGTTATGTAAAATCAAAGTATTTGTTATAGTACGAGGCGGGACAAACCGCCTTCCCAGCAAAAATAGGGATATCAGAAGCGAACGAATTATCGAGACCATCATGAATACCTACAATCCAGACGGCAGGGAGAAGCGATACGTGCTCCTGGGGCATATTGGTACGGGGGAACGGGCGGAAATCTATCGATGCCGGTTGGAGGGTCCCAAAGGGTTCGAAAAGCTTGTCGCCCTGAAGAAACTCCTGCCGCAGTGGGCAAGCGATGCGGCCGCAGTGGCGGATTTCCTCGATGAGGTGAGGCTCGCCGCCCTCTTCAACCATGAAAACATCGCCCAGATCTATGACTTCGTTGAGATCGACGGCGGCTACTTCCTGATCATGGAGTATCTGGCCGGAAAGGACCTGGCGGCCGTCATGCAGCGAACGGCGGCGGTGCCGGGAGGGATGCCGGCGGCCATTGCCCTCTATGTGGCCGCAAAGATCTGTACCGGCCTCGAGTATGCGCACTCCGCCAAGGATCTTCGCCAGAGCCCGCTCAACCTCATCCACAGGGAACTCAGCCCCGACAACATTTTCATTACCTACGACGGGAGGGTGAAGATCATGGATTTCGGCTGCGCCCGGGCGGATTTCCTCGAGGATCGGATGCGGATGGGCATGATGAAGGGGAAGGTCGCCTACATGTCGCCTGAGCAGCTGGCCGCGGTCAACATCGACCAGCGGGCCGACATTTTCGCTGTCGGCATCATCCTCTACGAGATGCTGAGTGGCCGACGCCTGTACAGCGGTGAACCGGAGGAGATGATTCCAAAGTGCAAAAAGGCGGAGTACGAAAGGATCGAGAATGTTGCGCGCAAGTTGCCTGCCGCCGCTTGCGCCATAGTCGACCGGGCCCTGCAGTCGGACAGGAATCTGCGCTACCAGTCCTGCGGGCAGATGCTGGCCGACATCGAAACTTGTCTGGCCGCGATCCAGCCTCGGCCGGGCAGTCAACTTCTGGGTAAATATCTCCGCGGCCTGTTTGCCCCGGAGCTCCCTGAAGATAAAAAAAGGCCGGTTCGGCTTGTCCCCCTGGTTGACGAAGAACATGGGGAGAAGCAAAGGCATCTGGTCGCGGTCGGGACCGGTACCGGGCAGGCGGTGTCTTCTCCCGACAGGGTCCGACGCTTTCGCCGATCGGCTTGGTTTTCCGCCGGAGGTATCATCGTGGTTCTGGTGTTTTTTCTCATGGCTTCGGAGATTGCCGAGGAGGATGAGATGGCGGAAACACCACTCGAATCCCCTCTGCGGATGGTCCTCGATTTGTCCCAATCGGCCGGTCTCGAACCATCGGCGGCACCCGAGGCCCCGGACCCGATCGTGTCGCCGCGGACCGTGTCCGGCGATCTCGCGGCAAAGCCGTCCCCCGTCCCGCCGGGGAAGCGGGATTTCGATGCCGAGCGGGCGAAGAATATCGAGAGCCTCCTCGCCCAGGCCGGCAAGGCCTGGAAAGAGAAGCGGCTGACCGATCCCGAGAAGGACTGCGCTTTCTGGTTCTACAGCAGAATCCTGGCACTCGATCCGAAAAATGCCGACGCCTGGCAGGGCATAGACCGAATCAACAACTACTATGGCACTCAGGCCGAGAAGGCCCTGGCTGAGCAGAGATTCCAGGAGGCCGACCGGTATCTGCAGAAAGGCCTGCAGGTCTTCCCGGAAAACCGGCGGCTCGTCGCCTTGCAGGAGGGAATGGAGGCCAGGAAGCGGCAGTATGTCGTGGAACTGGTCGGCAAGGCGGAGCGGGCCCTGCGGCGGGATAATCTGACCACCCCGGCCGAAACCTGCGCGTACACCTATTACAAAAAGATCTTGAAACTGGATAAACGCAACGAGGCCGCTCTGGACGGCATCGACCGGATCGCTGATCGCTATGCGGAACTGGCCGAAGATGCCTATCGCAATCTGCAGCTTGCCAATTGCCGGGAGTTTGTCAGGAGTGGCCTGTCGGTTGCGCCGCACCACCCGAAGCTCCTCCAGCTGAAGGAAGATCTCGACCGCAGCATGCCGGGCATCTTTTTCAAAAGCCTGGAGAAATCCTTCAGGACCATGTTCGAATGAAAACCTGCGGCTCCCGCAATGGCAGCCATCCCCGAAGCCCTGCACGACATTTGGACTCCTCCCGACAACTCCTACTCCTGATGGAATTCACCTGATTTCAATCTGTTGTAATGATTTTGTAATGTTTTCCACCTTGACAGCCCGGCAACTGTTTATATTGTTGCGACATCTTGCGGCTGCGGCCGAAGACTCTGTTTTTTCGGAACTTTCTTTCTTTTTCCAGCAACTGAAACGCAATGGAGCTGAAACAAGATGATCAAACTTGACGGAATAACGAGAACATACGGTGATTTCAAGGCGGTGGATGATGTTTCGTTCACCATCTCGCCGGGCGAAATAGTCGGCCTCTTGGGACATAACGGGGCCGGCAAGACGACGATCATGAAAATGATCACCGGATATCTCGAACCGACCAGCGGCACAATTTCCATCGACGGCCGGGAAATCGCCGGAGACCGGAGGGCGATTCAGCGGAAGATCGGCTATCTGCCGGAAAACTGCCCGGTTTATCCGGAGATGACGGTTATAGACTATCTCGATTACGCCGCATCCCTCCACGGCCTGCCGGAAGAGGACCGGCCGCCGCTCGTCGCCGCCGCCATCGCCCGGACCGAACTGCGGGAAAAGGCCCTGCAGCAGGTAGCCACCCTGTCGCGAGGTTACCGGCAACGCACTGGGGTCGCCCAGGCTATCCTGCACAATCCGGCGATCCTCATCCTCGACGAGCCGACCAACGGCCTCGATCCGACCCAGATCCAGCACATGCGGGCCCTCATCACCGGCCTCGCAGAGAAATCGACGGTCATCATCTCCACTCATATCCTCCAGGAAGTCCAGGCGATCTGCGACCGGGTCATCATCATGAAGGATGGAAAAAAAGTTCTCGACTCCCGCCTCGACGCGCTGCAGACGGAGGGGCGGCTGCTGCTCTCACTCGACGGCGACGCTCAGGCGGGCGAGGCCTTCCTGCGGACCCTCCCGGGGGTCCGGGCGGTCTCCCCCATGGGACAGCAGGCCGGGATGCCGGGCAGGACCTATGCCCTGACGCTCGATCCGGGAGGGGCACGGCACGAGGCAGCGGCGGCCGTCGCTGCGGCAGTGCACGATAAGGGCTGGAAGCTCTATTCCCTGGCCTTCGAGTCGAGGAACCTGGAAACCGTCTTCGCCGAATTGAGCGCCCACTAGGAGGATGACCACGATGCAAACCGTTTTACGCATAGCCAAAAAGGAGTTCGATACCTTCTTCGGCACTCCTGTCGCCTTTATCTTTATTGGAGTCTTCCTGGCGGTGACCCTGTTCATCTTCTTCTGGGTGGAGACCTTTTTCGCGAGCAACATCACCGAGGTCCGTCCGCTCTTTGCCTGGATGCCGATCCTCTTGATCTTTCTCACCGCCGCGGTGACCATGCGGCTGTGGGCGGAGGAGCGGCGGTCGGGGACCCTCGAGTTCCTGCTGACCACCCCGGTAGCCCCCTGGTCGCTGGTGCTGGGGAAATTCCTGGCCTGCCTGGCCCTTGTGGCCCTGTCGCTGCTTTTGACTCTGCCCCTGCCGGTGACCGTCTCCCTCCTCGGTCCGCTCGATTGGGGGCCGGTCTTCGGCGGCTACCTGGCGACGCTCTTTCTCGCCGCGGCCTACATCGCCATTGGCCTCTATGTCAGCGTCAAGTCTGAGAATCAGATCGTCAGCCTGATCGTCACCACCCTGGTCTGCTCGCTCTTCTACCTGCTCGGCTCCGAGACCCTGATCGCCTTTTTCGGCAACCGGGGTTCGGAACTCCTGCAGCTCCTCGGCTCCGGCTCCCGGTTCAACTCGATCACCCGCGGGGTCATCGATCTGCGTGACCTCTACTACTACCTGAGCATCATGGGGGTCTTCCTCTGCCTGAACATTTACGGCCTGGAAAAGATCCGCTGGGCAGGCAATCCGACGAGCGGCCGGCATCGCCGCTGGCAACTGGCGGTGGGTCTCGTCATCGCCAACTTCCTCGCGGCCAATTTCTGGCTTGCCCCCATCGGCGTGCTGCGCACCGACCTGACCCAGGGCAATATCTACTCCATTTCCGAGTCCACCCGGCAGTATCTCTCCCAGCTCAAGGAGCCGCTGCTCATCCGCGGCTACTTCTCCGCGCAGACCCATCCGCTGCTTGCCCCGCTGGTGCCGCGCCTCCGCGACCTGGTGCAGGAGTATGAGGTGGCGGGCGGCGGCAAGGTCCAAGTCGAGTTCGTCGATCCCCTGGAGCACCCCGAGCTCGAGCAGGAGGCCGGCCAGAAGTACGGCATCCGGCCGGTGCCGCTCGAGACCGCGAGCAAGTACCAGGCTTCGGTGACCAACTCCTACTTCGACCTGCTCATTCAGTACGGCGACCAGTTCGAGACCCTCGGTTTCCGTGACCTGATCGAGGTCAAGGTGGAGGGCGAGCGGGACCTCGACGTCGAGCTGCGCAACCCCGAGTACGACATCACCCGGGCGATAAAGAAAGTGCTCTTCAGCTACCAGGGCGGCGGCGACCTCTTCGCCGGCATCGGCAGGCCGGTGACTTTCACCGGCTATCTATCCCCCGATGCCAGACTGCCGGAGGAACTGGTGAATCTGAAAAAAGAACTGACCGAGATCCTGGCGGGAATGAAGCAGGAGGGTGGCGAGCGATTCGACAGCCAGCTCGTTGATCCCGATGCCGAGGGCGGCGCCGTCGCCGAGAAGATCGGCAGGGAATACGGCTTCCGGCCGATGGCCGCAAGCCTCTTCGACCAGCGCTCCTTCTGGTTCTATATGACGCTCGCCAGCGGCGACCAGGTCGTCGAGGTCCCGCTGCCGGAGGATCTGTCCAAGGAGAGCCTGAAGCGGGCGATCGACGCCGGGATGAAACGCTTTACCGCCGGCTTCACCAAGACCGTCGCGCTCAATTCCCCGAAATCGATGCCGCCGATGCCGCAGTTCGGCATGATGCAGGGCCAGGGCATGCGCCTGGAGATCCTGCGGGAAGTACTAGGGAAAGAGCACACGATCGCCCCGGCGGACCTCGAGAACGGACGCGTGCCGGAGGAGGCAGACCTGCTCATGGTGGTGGCCCCCGAGGAATTGAGCGAGAAGCAGCTCTTCGCCATAGACCAGTTTCTCATGCAGGGCGGGACGGTGGTGCTGGCGGCCTCGCCCTTCGACATCGGCCTCGAACGCGACCTGCACGTCGAGAAGAAACCGACGGGCCTTGCGGACTGGCTGAAGTTTCATGGCATCGCCATTGCGGACGAGATGGTTCTCGATCCGAAAAACAGCGCCTTCCCGGTGCCGGTGCAGCGCCAGGTGGGAGGCTTCACCGTGCAGGAGACGCGGCTGGTGAACTATCCGTATTTCATCGATATCCGCCCCGACGGAATGAATCGGGAGAGCGGGCTCTTGACCGGTCTCAACCAGCTCACCGTGAACTGGGCCTCGCCCATCGAGGTGGATGCCGAGAGGAACAAGGAGCGCAAGGTGATCCGGTTGCTGGAGAGCTCGGAGGAGAGCTGGGTCTCCTCCGACACCAAGATTCAGCCCGATTTCCGCGCCCACGGCGAGCTGGGCTTCCCGGTAGGCGAGAATCAGGGCAGGCGGCTGCTCGGCGTGGCGGTGGAAGGGCAATTTCCCTCTTACTTTGCCGGAAAGCCCTCTCCGCTCCTGGCAGACGAGAAAGCGGGTGAAGGGGAAAAACCTGCCGAATCCGCAGGCAATCAGGAAGACAAAAAACAGCCCCAGGCGGAGAAAAAGCCGCAGGTCATCGCCCGGCAGCTTGACAAGTCGCCGGAGAGCGCCCGCATCATCCTCTTCTCCTCGAACAGCTTCGTCAGCGACACCGTGCTCGGCATCGGCTCCAGCGTGATGGGCACCAGCTATCTCGGTCCGGTCCAGCTGATGGCCAACGCCGTCGACTGGTCGCTGGAAGACCGCGGGCTTCTGAGCATCCGCGGCAGAAGCCACTATTCCCGACCGTTGGCGCCGATGACCAGGAACATGCAGCTCTTTCTCGAATATCTCAACTACGGGTTGGCCTTCGTTGGCCTGATGGTTGTCTGGTTTGTCAGAAACAGCCTGCGGCACCGTAAGGCAAGACGTCATCTGGAACTTCTGAGAAAGAGCACGGGGAGGGTATGATCATGCAAAGGACAATTATGGCCGCCGCGGCCTTGCTGTTCATTCAGATAGCACTGGCAGTGGCCTTGAATTTGACTGACACCAAAACCGGGGATGTATCGCCGGCCGAGCCCCTCCTGGGCTTTTCGGCCGACGCCGTCACCGCCATCGAGATCGCCGGTCCGGCCGGGGAGCGGTTGACGATCCGCAAGGCCGACGGCGGCTGGATTCTGCCGGAGGCGCAGAGCGCCCCGGCCGCCGCCGATCAGGTGAACGACCTCATTGCCAGGCTGGCAGATCTGAAGCAGGGACTGGCGGTGGCGACTTCGGAAGAGGCGGCCAAGCGATTCAAAGTGGCGGAAAACACCTTCGAACGGCACGTCGTGGTGAAAAAAGGGGAGGAGACCGTCGGCGACCTCTATGTCGGGACCTCTCCCACATTCCGGCAGGTGCACGCCCGCAAGGCCGGCGCCCGGGAAATCGTCACCGCCCCGCTCAGCACCTTCGAGCTGGAAACCGGTCCGGAAAAGTGGCTCGACAAGAATCTTTTACGCCTCAAGCAGGAGGAGATGGAGGCCCTGGTTTTTACTGATTTCACTCTGCGGAAGAACGACGGCAACTGGCAGCTGGCCGACCTTGAAGAGGGCAAGGCAACCGATAAGGAGGCCGCCGACGACCTGCTGAGCGTGGTCAGCGGCCTGGCCATTCAGGATGTGCTGAATCCGCAGGATACGGCCGCCCTCTTTGCCGGGGAACCGGTATTGTCCTTTGCCGTCGATCTGAAGGAGGGCAAGAAGCTGGATTACCGTTTCGCCAAGCCCGAGGGGAGCGATTACTTCGTGGTCAAAAGGTCGGACCGCGAGCTGTACGGCAAGGTGCATACCATCCAGGTGGAAAACCTGCGCAAATACACACGGGACAAACTGATCAAGTCGGAAGAAAATCTCCCGGCCGAGAGTCAGGGTGCACCGGCTGCAGAGGCGCAGGAACCTGTTGGGCCTCAGATAGAGGGAGCCGAAAAGGCCGAGTCGGGCATGGAGAACAATCAGCAGTAGATCCTGGACCCCCGGGGCGATCATTGGATCGCCCCGGCATTGGGTAGGGATGGTGCAGGCAGAAGTCTCCATTGCTCGGTTGCCGTTCCTGAAGCTTCTGCCCGTTTCGAGTCCCAGCCGAAAGGCCTCGGTATATTCCGTGAAATCCTTCGGCACCTTTTCCACAACTGCAGATGCGCCATGACGAGAACACTCTATGACCAGCCCCGCTACCGGGTAGCCGGCGACCAGGGAATCATGATGGAGCTTGGCGAAACCATCTCGCCCGTGATCCACGAACGCATCCTGGCGATGCTGCTGGCCCTGGACGGGGCCAAGCCGGAAGGGGTGGTGGAGTGTTCTCCGGCCTACCGGTCGATCACCATCCTCTACGATCCCCTTGCGACCTCGTTCGAACGGCTGCGGGAACAGCTCGACGAGATGTACGGGAGGAGCGGCGCGATCGCTTTGCCGACGCCGGAGATCGTCGAGCTGCCGGTCTGCTACGGCGGCGGTTTCGGACCGGACCTGGCCTTTGTCGCGGCAAGCCACAACCTGTCGGAGAAAGAGGTGATCCGTCTGCACAGCGGGCCGGACTACTTCGTCTACATGCTCGGATTCTCGCCGGGTTTCCCCTTTCTCGGCGGCCTGCCGGAGGAACTGCACACCCCGCGTCTGGAATCGCCGCGCAAGAAGGTGCCGGCCGGCTCGGTCGGCATCGCCGGCGGCCAGACCGGGGTCTATCCCATCGAAAGCCCCGGCGGCTGGCAGCTCATCGGCCGGACCCCGGTGAAGCTCTTCGACTGCGAGAGGACTAACCCCTTTCTCCTCAGTACCGGCAACATCCTGAGATTCAAGCCGATCGGCGAGGAGGAGTATCTCGCCTTGTCGGGAGAGGTGTAGGGGCGATTTTTGCGATCGCCCGTGTGGGGGGCCGCAGGAAGACCGAGTTGTTTCGGGCGAATATTAGATTCGCCCCTACGATCGACGCGGAAAATTGAAAAATCGAATCACACAGCATGAATAACAAAACGATCGATCTGAACTGCGACCTGGGCGAAAGCTTCGGCGTCTACAAGCTCGGCATGGATGAAGAGGTGATGCCGCATATCACTTCCGCCAACATCGCCTGCGGCTGGCATGCGGGCGACCCCCTGGTGATGGACAGGACCGTGCGGCTGGCGGCCAGTCACGGCATCAACTGCGGCGCCCATCCCGGCTATCCGGATCTTCTAGGTTTCGGCCGGCGGGCCATGAAGGTGGGTCTCGACGAGCTGAAGTGCTACCTCATCTACCAGATCGGGGCCCTCGACGCCTTCTGTCGGGCACACGGGGTGAAGCTCAGCCATGTCAAGCCCCACGGCAGCCTCTACCTCACTGCAGTGGAGAGCGAGGAGACCGCCATGGCCGTGGCCGAGGCCATCGCCGGCGTCGACCGCGAGTTGATCTTTGTGACCCTTGCCGGTCGGATGGGGCAGGTGATGGCCGAGGCGGGCAGAAAATATGGTCTGCCCGTCGCTTTCGAGGCCTTCCCCGACCGGGCCTACACCCCGGAGGGGACGCTCACCCCGCGCCAGATCCCGGGGGCGGTGATCAAGGATCCCGAGACGGTGGTGAAGAGGGCGATACAAATCGCCACCGAAGGCTGCATCGAGGCCATCAACGGCGAGCGCATCGAGCTTGCCGCCCAGACCCTCTGCGTTCACGGCGATAACCCGGAAGCGGTGGCGATGGTGCGGGACATCCGCCGGGAGCTGGCGGAGCGTGGCCTCGAGGTGCGCCCTCTGCACCGCAGCCTCTGCGGGTAACCTGGGCGGCGAAATGTATACAGCGACGCAGATTTTCAAGGTGGTCTCTCCGGGGCTCTTCACCACCGTCCAGGACAAGGGCCGGTACGGTTACCTGCGCCACGGCGTGCCGATCAACGGCGCCATGGACTCCTTTGCCGCGCAGATAGCCAACTTCCTGGTGGGCAACGACGAGGCGGCGGCGGTCCTGGAATGCACGGTGGCGGGGCCGACCTTCGTCGTCCTCGACCAGGCCGACGTGGCGGTTACCGGGGCGGACATGGAGGTGACGGTGAACGGGGTGGCCCATGCCAACTGGGCATCCTTTAGAGTGAAAACCGGCGATGTCCTCGCCCTCGGCCAAGTCCGGTCCGGCTGCCGGGCTTACCTGGCGGTGACCGGCGGCATCGAGGTGCCGATGGTGATGGGCAGCCGTTCGTGCTACGTCGGGGCGGGCATCGGCGGCTTCCATGGCCGCCCTCTGCAAAAGGAGGACCGCCTGGCCAGGGGGGTTGGGCCGCATTTGCCCGCGCCGCGGCGGCTGCCCCCGGAGCTGGTGCCGCAATATGGGGATGCGATTGTCCTCCGGGCCATCCCCGGCCCTCAGGACGACTTCTTCGACGAAGGGCTTGCGACCTTCTTTGCCGCCGACTTCGAGGTCAGCCACGAGGCCAACCGGATGGGCTACCGGCTCACCGGCCCCGCGATCCACATGAAAACGGGCAAGCCCCCCGGCATCATCTCCGAGGCGAGCGTCCCCGGCGGGGTGCAGATCCCGCCGAACGGCCAGCCGATCATCCTGCTCGCCGAGCAGACGGTGGGTGGCTACGCCAAGATCGCCACGGTGATATCAAGCGACCTCCATCTGATCGGCCAGGCCATTCCCGGCACCGCCATCCGCTTTCAACGTATCGATCTGGCCGGGGCCTATGAGCTGCGGCGAAAACGACAGCGGCTGGTCGAGGCGATCAAAGCGCTCCTCGAACTCACCGACGAGGTCCGCACCCTGCAGCGGGAGTGCGAACCCGACGGGGAGGATGCATTGGCCGGCTTCGCCGGACTTTATCCAGAATGCGGTTGACCATGCGGAAAAGACTTCTGCTCCTGGTTCTGTTGCCGTCTTTGCTCATCATGTCCTGCGATCCGCAGGTTGTCCTCTGTCCAACATGATGAAGTGAGGGAAAATTCCGGAGGGAACCGCAGACGGACAGGCGGTTTCCCTCCGCTGCCCTGCCCGCAGAACCTCCCGGCCTCATTACTGGACGTACTTCTTGCACATGCTTAGAGTAACAGGTGGAATTCCTTCCCAGGCCGACAACCCTTCCTACTGTTCAAGTCACATTACAACAAGGAGATTCCCATGAAGGTCCTGATGGTTCTCACATCCAATGGCAGGCTCGGCAACACCGGCAATAAGACCGGTCTGTGGCTGGAAGAACTCGCCACTCCCTACTACGTCTTCAAAGACAACGATATTCAGGTGACCCTGGCCTCTCCGGGGGGCGGGAGACCGCCCATCGACCCGAAAAGCGAGGAGCCGGAGGCGCAGTCGGATGCCACCAGAAGGTTTCTGGACGACACCGAAGCCCGGAAGCAGTTCGACAACACGGTGCGTCTCGATTCAGTTTATCCCGAAGAATTCGACGCGATCTTTTATCCCGGCGGTCACGGTCCGCTCTGGGACCTGGCCGAGGACGACAGTTCCATTTCCCTGATCGAATCGTTCTTCATGCGGGAAAAGCCCATCGCCTGCGTCTGCCATGGTCCAGCGGCACTGCTGCACGCCAAGGGCCCGGACGGCCTGCCGCTGGTCAAGGGCAAGCGGGTGACGGGGTTCACCAACCGGGAGGAGAACTGGATAAAGCTGTCGGAGGTCGTTCCCTTCACGATCGAGGACATGCTGAGCAACAGGGGTGGAATCTACAGCAAAGGCAACGCCTGGAAGTCTCATATCGAAGTCGACGGCAATCTGGTTACCGGCCAGAACCCCGCATCCTCCAGGGCGGCGGCCGAAGCGATAGTCAATCTCCTCAGGCAATAAAATAAAGGGAGGCAGCCCGAGCCTCGCGATGCTCTATTGATGTTGGGCGATTCCTGCCGGCGGAGTCGGTCCAAGTAACCTCCACGCCGGCCCTCTCCTCCAGAGCGCTCCGTCGATACAGGTCTTCGTCCTCACTTTTTATAGTAGTCAGAAAAACTCTGCCGAAATTTCCTTCCCTAGATGATTATCCACAGAATCTGCCGTGAACGTTGATGTTACCCATGCCGTTTTCACTGGATAACTTGCCGTCGTTCTGTAATTTCATTTTATTCTTAATTTCATCTTTACGTAAAGATTAATATTGCTCGGAGAAATTCTTTGGACTAGTCTTGGCGGGTTGAGACGAGTCTATATTCAATGTTCAGGAAGGAGGGATTACGGCCGCTCATGTTGAAAGCGGAATGATAGCTTATCTGATTAGCAATAACCCCATTGGTCTGTCGGGTCACCTATTACCATCAAAACATAATTCTACGGGTGAATGGATGAACGGAAAGAAAGGTGTGATTTACAGCGATGTGAAGAAAAGTGTTGACGATGTTCTTGCTTACATGGGCAACGACATCTGTTTTGCCATGACCCTCGCGCTGGGGAAGCCGGTTCTATTCATCAATGAGCTGTATAGAAGGGCGAAGGAAGATCCGACGATTAAACTGAAAATAGTTACCGCCCTTGCCCTGGAGCGGCCGAGGATGAAGGGTGAAATCGAAAAGCGGTTCATGGGGCCTCTGGTCGACCGGATCTTCCGGGGGACGCCGGAGTTCGATTACATGCACGACTTCCGTGCCGGCAGGCTGCCGAAGAATGTGGAGATCTACGAATTTTTCAACAAGGCCGGCGGTTACATGCAGACCCCCGAGGCCCAGCGCAACCACCTCAACTCCAACTACACCCATGTTGTGCGCGACGCCATGGACTTCGGCTGCAACGTCTTCGGCCAGCTCATCACCTGCCGGGAGATCGACGGCAAGACCATGTACTCCATGGGCTGCAATACCGATATCTGCATCGAGGCCATCCGGGAGATGCACCGGGTGAGGGCCAAGGGCGGCAGGGTTGCGATCATCGGCGAGGTCAATCGCCGGCTGCCCTTCATGTACGGAGACGCGGTGATCGAGGGGGAACTCTATGATGTGCTGCTGAAAGGACCCGGGTTCGATTACCCCCTGTTCGGCCCGCCGAAGGAGTCGGTCAACCTCAGGGATTATGCCATCGGCCTGCACGTCAGCTCGCTCGTGAAAGACGGTGGCACCCTGCAGGTCGGCATCGGCGCCCTGGGCGACGCCATCGCCGCCGGGCTCAGTATGCGGCAGAACGAAAACGAGGTGTACAACAGAGTGCTGAAGGCGACCGGCATAGCCGACCGGTATAGGACCCTTATCGACAGGATCGGCGGCACCGGGGCCTTCGAGCGAGGGTTGTACGGCTCCTCCGAAATGTTCGTCGACGCCTTCTACCAGCTGTACAAAAGCGGCGTTTTGAAACGGAAGGTCTACGACAGCATTCCCCTCATGAAACTGATCAATGCCGGCAAGCTTTCCGCCGACCGGATCCCGGACGATATCCTCGAACTCCTCATCGAAGTAGAGGGGATCCATCCCCTCCTCACCAGGAAAGACTTCAGGATGCTGAGCGAGTTCGGCATCCTGAAGGAAGGGCTCAGGTTCAAGGACGGCCATATCCTGGACGGCCCGGACGGCACAGCCAGGATTTCCGCCGACTTCACCCGCCCCGAGAACCTCGCGGCGATGCGCCCCCTTCTCGGCCGCGCACTCAAGCGCGGCCAGGTGATCCTCGGCGCCTTCTTCATCGGCCCCCGCGCCTTTTACGACGCTCTCAACGCCATGAGCGAGGAGGAGCGGATGCAGTTCGGCATGTCCGGTGTGGACAAGGTCAACCAACTTTACGGCGACGAGGAGCTCCGCACCCTGCAGCGCAGGGACGGCCGCTTCGTCAACGCCGGAATGATGGCCAACATCTTCGGGGCCATTACCTCGGACAAGCTCGAGGACGGCCGGGTGGTGAGTGGCATCGGCGGCCAGTACAATTTCGTCTCCATGGCCCACGCCCTGCCCGACGCGCGGCTGATCATGATGATCCGCAGCACCCGGCAGGCCTGCGGCAAGGTGAAGTCCAACATCGTCTACAATTACGGCCACACCTCCATTCCCAAGCACCTCCGGGACATCATCGTCACCGAATACGGCATCGCCGATATCAGGGGCAAGACAGACTCGCAGATCATCGAGGAAATTCTCAAGGTAACGGATTCCCGCTTCCAGGACGAGCTGATCAAGAAGGCCAAGAGCCATGGGAAACTCGCGCCCGAGTTCGAGCTCGCCCCCGAGTACCGGCAGAATTACCCGGAGCGGCTGGAGGCCCTGCTGAAACCCTTCCAGGCCGACGGCCACTTTGTGCCGTTCCCGTTCGGCACCGATTTCACAGCGGAGGAGATCGCCATCGGCGGCTCCCTGAAGGCTTTGAAGGCCAGGAAGAAACCGGCCGTAATCAAGGACTTGCTCGCCGAACTGCTGCGGCCGATACCACCCCAGGCCAAACCATTCCTGAAGAGGATGCAGCTCGACAGGCCGAAATCGGGCAAGGAGAAGCTGGTGCAGAAGGTGGTGCTCTCAGCGCTGAGAGCTAACGGAAAACTGCGCAAGACCTTCCGCTCCTCGCAAAAAAGCTTTGTAAAGGAAATGGCCGGCTCCACCGCCGGGCAGGTTTAGCGGGATTGATTCTCCGGGTGGATGATTGTTTTACGTAAAGATCAGGAAGGCGGCAGAAGGCTGCTGGAAGTTATGGCAGGACACTGGACAGGCTCATGCAAATCTGTCGGATTCCCATGCAAACTCATCATCTCACCATTCAAATGAGGGGCCCGGAAAGCGGCAGCGGGACCTCGTCGACATTCCATTCGAATTGATGTTGACTTAAACGTTAAGGTGATGTATACAGAAAACAGAATCGATTGTTAACGTAAACGTTATTGTCGTGAAGTCAGTAACAGCTTCTGGGGAGAAGAAAACGTATGAGCATCATGTCGTATCGATCGATCCCGGCAGTACTTAGAGACAACGCCAAGCAATTCGCCAAGAGAACTGCAATCAGCTACAAGAAGAAGGGCGTCTTTCTCCCCCTGACCTACGAAGAATTCTACGAACGGGTGCTCATGCTGGCGCGGGGCCTGCGAAATGCCGGCATATTTCCCGGCGACAAGGTGGCGATCTTCTCCGAGAACCGTCTAGGCTGGGCCATTTCCGATTTCGCCATCCAGAGCGTGGGCGGCGTTACCGTGCCGATCTACGCCACCAACACCGGCAAGCAGGCCGCCTACATCCTCAACCACAGCGAGGCGCGGGTCGTCTTCTGTTCCACCAAGTCCCAGTACGAGAAGCTCTATCAGGTGAGGGACCAGATTCCCAATATCGACCTGGTGGTCTCCTACGAGGGGTTCCTCGGCCATCGCTCCTTCCCCGTCTACACCCTGGAACAGGTTTCGGAAACCGGCACGCCCCTCTCCGATGCCGACCGGCAGGAGATCGAGGAGCAGATCGACCGGATCACCCAGGATGACATCATCACCATCATTTACACCTCCGGCACTACCGGCGTCCCCAAAGGCGTGCTGCTCACCCAGCGCAATGTCATGATCAATGCCGAGTACGGCGCAGCCCAGCTGGGAATCCCGCTGAAGGAACAGACGGCCCTCAGCTTCCTGCCGCTCTCCCACGTGCTGGAGCGGACCGGAGGTTACTACGCGACCCTCATGAACGGCAGCCACATCGCCTTCGCCGAAAGCCCGGTCAAGGTCATTGAAAATATGGCGGAGGTGCGGCCGACCTGCATGGTGAGCGTGCCCCGGCTGTTCGAGAAGATCTACGCCAAGGTGTACGAGGGGGTCGGTCAGATGCCGCCCGCCCGGCAGAAGATTTTTCACAAGGCAATCGAGGTTGGGCGGGAGTACGTGAACAAGAAATACATAACGGGCGAGCCCCTTGGTCTCCTCGCCCTGCAGTACAAGCTGTTCGACAGGCTGGTCTTCAGCAAGATTCGCGAGCGCTTCGGCGGCAGGCTCACCTACTTCCTCTGCGGCGGAGCGCCGCTTGACAAGACCATCTGCGAGTTCATGTGGATCATAGGCCTGCCGGTCTTCAACGGCTACGGGTTGACCGAGACCAGTCCTGCACTCACCATCAGCGGGGTGGGGATGGTGCGCTTCGACTCGGTCGGCAAGGCCCTGCGCGAGACGGAGCTGAAGCTCGCCCCCGACGGCGAGCTGTGGGCCAAAGGGCCGCAAGTGATGCTCGGCTACTACAAGAACGACGAGGCGACGCTCGAGGCGATGGAGGATGGCTGGTTCAAGACCGGCGACATCGCTAAAATCGACGAGGAGGGCTTCGTCTACATCGTTGACCGCAAGAAGGAGCTGATCGTCACCGCCGGCGGCAAAAACATCGCCCCGCAGCCCATCGAGAACGAGCTGAAGCTCGACAAGTACGTCTCCTCGGCCATCGTCTTCGGCGACCGCAAGCCCTACCTGGTGGCGATCCTGACCCCCAACGCGGAGACGTTGACCGAATTCGCCCGGGAGGAGAACATCAGTTTTACCGACATGGATGATCTGGTGCGGAACCCGAAGATCAAGGAGCTGTACGGCTCCCGGATCAAGGAGCTGAATAAGAGCTATCCCCCGTACAAGACCATCAAGTATTTCGCCGTGGTGGCGCACGACTTCTCGATCGAGGGCGGGGAGCTGACGCCGACGCTTAAGCTCAAGCGCAAGGTGATCCTGGAAAAGTACAAGGATCTCATCGAGGATCTCTATGAAAGCCACGGCAGTGGATCCGGCGCTTTCGCCCAATATATGAAAAACTAGCCGCGAAAAGGCATAGGGAAGAGCTTATAATTTAAAAAAATCCCCGTATGTATCGAAATCGCTATCGGTACCGGGATCGCATCTCGATACCGATTGCGATACCGATAGCGATTTGGATGAGTCAAGCGTTACAAAAAATCAACGGTTCAGAGGATCGTCTCTCAGAGAAACGTCGTAAGAACCTAATTCCCCATAAAGGGGACTATTTTCAGTCCCCCCTTGGGGGGATAAGTACCTCACGAAATTTTCAAAAAAATTTCTAAGCTACTATTGGAGAAAGAACATGAGGCAAATCAATCGTGTAGCCGTACTCGGCGCCGGAGTCATGGGGGCGACCATCGCCGCCCATCTGGCCAATGCGGGACTGGAAGTTCTAATGCTGGACATCGTCCCCAAGGAATTGGATAAACAGGAAGAAGCCAAGGGCCTTACCCTGGAGAGCCCCGAGGTCCGCAACCGCATCGCCAGAAACGGGGTGCAGGGTCTCATGAAGATGAAACCGGCTCCCTTCTACCTCAGCGAATATTCGAGCCAGATCAAGATCGGCAACCTGGCCGACGATCTGGGCAAATTGAAGGACTGCGACTGGGTGATCGAGGTGGTCGTCGAGTACATGCCGATCAAGCTCGACCTCTTGAAAAAACTCGTGCCGAACCTCGCACCGGGGGCCATCCTCACCACCAACACCTCCGGTCTCTCGGTGGGCGAGATGGCGACGGTGTTGCCGCCGGAGATCAGGAAGAACTTCCTCGCCACCCACTTCTTCAACCCGCCCCGCTACATGCGGCTGATGGAGATCGTCCCCTGCAGGGAGACCGACCCCGCCGTCATGAAGGGCATGGCCGATTTCTTGAGCAAGCGGCTCGGCAAGGGCATCGTCTACGCCAAGGACACCACCAACTTCATCGCCAACCGGATCGGCACCTACGCGATCTACAAGGGCATCCAGCATATGGTGGAGATGGGCATGACGGTGGAGGAGGTCGACGCCATCGCCGGCCCGGCCACCGCCCGGCCGAAGAGCGCGGCCTTCCGCACCGCCGACCTGGTCGGCCTCGACACCCTGGGCCATGTCGGCACCAACTCTTATGAGCTGCTGCCAAGCGACGAGGAGCGAAACGTCTTCAAGATGCCCGACTTCATGAAGAAGATGATCGAGTCAGGCCTCCTCGGCAATAAGTCCGGCAAGGGCTTTTATAAGAAGGAGACGGCGGGCGGCAAGAAGAACCTCTTCTACTACGATTACAATACAGGCGAATACAAGCCCCTCGAAAAGCCGAAGTTCCCGTCGATCGCCATGGTCAAGCAGGTGGACAACCCCGGTCAGAAGGTGAAGACGGTGGTCGGCGCTGCTGACCGTGGCGCGCAGTTTGCCTGGAAGTCCATCCGCGACACCCTCATCTACGCGGTGAACCGCATACCCGAAATCGCCGACGATGTGGTCAACGTCGACAACGCCATGCGCTGGGGCTTCAACTGGGAGATCGGGCCTTTCGAGATGCTCGACGCCATCGGCGTGGCTGACTTCGTGAAGCGCGCCGAAAAAGACGGGGTCAAGGTGCCGGAGGCCTTGAAGGGGGTCCAGTCCTTTTATCGCTACAATGAACAGGGCCAGAAGGAATACTGGGACCTGTTGAACAAGACTTACGCGCCGGTGCCGGTCAAGGCCGGCGAGATTCGCCTCGAAATCCTGAAAAAAGCAGGCAAAGTGGTGGAGAAGAATTCGAACTGCTCCATCGTCGACTTGGGCGACGGCGTCTTCGGCTTCGAGTTCCACTCGAAGATGAACGCGATTTCCGGCGACATCCTTGCCATGACCCACAAGGCGGTCAAGCGTGCGGAAGAGGAGGGCGTCGGTCTCGTCATCGCCAATCAGGGGACCAACTTCTCGGTCGGCGCCAACCTCATGATGATGGCCGTGGCCCTGGCCGAAGGCGCCTATGACGACATCGCCATGATGGTCAAGGCCTTCCAGAAGGCGACCATGGCGGTGAAACTCGCCAAAGTCCCGGTTGTGGCGGCGCCGCACGCCATGACGCTCGGCGGCGGGGCCGAGTTCTGCCTCCATGCCGATGCCGTCAATGCATATGCCGAGACTTATATGGGCCTGGTTGAGATCGGCGTCGGGCTCCTGCCTGCAGGCGGCGGCACCAAGGAAATGTCCATGCGGGCCATCCAGCTCGCCCAGCAGATGAACTGCGACGTCCAGCCCTTCATCATCAAGGGTTTCCAGCAGATCGCCATGGCCAAGGTCTCCATGGGCGCGGCGGAACTCTTCCCCATGGGCTACATGCGGCACGGCGACTCGGTCAGCATGGACCTCGATCGCCTCATCGGCGACGCCAAGCAGAAGGTCCTGGCCCTTGCCGTCAACTACCGGCCGAAGCGCCTGGTGGAGAACCTGCCGGCCCCCGGCCGCGGCATCGCCGCCGCCATCAAGAGCCAGCTGTGGAACATGAAGATGGGCAATTTCATCACCGAGTACGAGGCGGAGATGGGCGGCCTCATCGCCACGATCATGTGCGGCGGCGACGTCAATGCCGGCACCCCGATCAGCGAGGAATACCTCCTCCAGCTCGAGAGGGAGGGCTTCATGAAGCTCTGCGCCAACAAGAAGACCGCCGAGCGCATCCAGCATATGCTGAAGACCGGCAAGCCGCTCAGAAATTAATGAGCTTTTATGTAGGGATGCATTCCATGCACCTGGTGCGTGAAACGCACCCTACAGAGAAAACGTAAAATTGAGACGACAACTACCCACTGACAGGGAGATTTGGATATGAAAAAAGCATACATCTTGGCCAGCTACCGGACTCCGGGGTGCCGGGCGAACAAGGGAAAACTCAAAGACATGCGGCCGGACGACCTGGCGGCGCTGGCGATCAAGGGCCTCGTCGAGCGCACCGAAATCGACCCGATGAGCATCAACGATGTCTACCTGGGCTGCGCCTTCCCCGAAGGCGAGCAGGGCATGAATGTCGGCCGCGTCGCGGCGATGAAGGCCGGGCTGCCGATTGAAGTCCCAGGCCAGACTGTCAACCGTTTCTGCTGCTCCGGCCTGCAGACCATCGCCATGGCCGCCGAGCGGATCATGTGCGGTTTTGCCGACTGCATCGTCGCGGGCGGCGTGGAATCCATGACGAGCGTACCCATGGGCGGCCTGAAATATGCCGCCAATCCCGGCCTGATGAACACCTGGCCGGAGGCCTTCTCCTCCATGGGCGTCACCGCCGAACTGGTGGCCGAGCGCTACGGCATAGACCGCGAGGCCATGGACGCCTTCGCGGTGGCAAGCAATGCCAAGGCCCAGGCGGCCATTGAGAAGGGCACCTTCGCCGACGAGATCATCCCGGTGGAGATCGAGAAAGATGCCATCGTGAACGGCAAGCTGGTCCGCACCAAGGAGTTGGTGACCGTGGACGACGGCGTTCGCCCCGGCACCACCATGGAGACGCTCGCGAAAGTCCGCCCCGCCTTCAAGGTGAATGGCCCGGTCACCGCCGGCAACTCCTCGCAGATGACCGACGGCGCGGCGGTTTCGCTGGTGGTCTCCGAAGACTTCCTGGAAAAATTCCGCAAGAGCCCGATGGCCCGCTTCCTCGCCTACTCGGTCAACGGCTGCGCCCCGGAAGTCATGGGCATCGGCCCGATCTACGCCATCCCGGCCGCTTTGAAACTCGCGGGCCTCAACCAGGACGACATCCAGCTGATCGAACTCAACGAGGCCTTCGCCGCCCAGGCTCTGGCGGTCATCAAGACGCTGGGCCTCAACCCGGACATCATCAACGTCAACGGCGGCGCCATCGCCCTGGGTCACCCGCTCGGCTGCACCGGCGCGAAACTCACCGCGACCCTGCTCCACGAGATGGGCCGTCGGGGCCTGCGCTACGGCATGGTCTCCATGTGCATCGGCGGCGGCATGGGCGCTGCGGGGATCTTTGAAAAATTGTGATCTGCAGGGTGCGCTCCAATATGAGCAGAGTAGTAGGGTGCATTCCATGCACCTGGTGCACGGAGTGCACCCTTGTATCCTAAATAAAAACGCTATCATAAAACGACAAGGTGACTGGAATGGCTGAGAAAATATTGAAAGGCGGCGAGTACCTGATTGCGGAGACCCCCTGCGCGGACGTTTTCACCCCGGAGGACTTCACCGACGAGCAGAAACAGATGGGCGAGACCGTGGAGCAGTTTGTGGCGGCCGAGATCGCTCCGAAAATCGAAGAGATCGACAAGCAGAACTTCGATATCGTCGTCGCCGGTATGAAAAAGTGCGGCGAGCTGGGCCTCTTGATGATGGATGCCCCGGAAGAGTTCGGCGGCCTCGAACTGGACAAGGCCTCCTCCATGCTGGTCGTTGAGAAGATGTCCTTCGCCGGGTCGTTCTCCGTAGCCTATTCTGCCCACTCCGGCATCGGCACCCTGCCGTTGATCTACTACGGTACCCCCGCCCAGAAGGAAAAATACCTCGGCAAGATCATCTCCGGCGAGTGGTGCGCCGCCTACTGCCTGACCGAACCGGGCTCCGGCTCCGACGCCTTGGGCGCCCAGGCCACCGCGGTGCTCTCCGAGGACGGCAAGCACTACATCCTCAACGGCACCAAGCAGTTCATCACCAACGGCGGCTTCGCCGAGCTGTTCACCATCTTCGCCAAGATCGACAAGCAGCACTTCACCGCCTTTTTGGTGGAGAAGAGCTTCCCCGGCCTGATCGTCGGCGCGGAGGAGAAGAAGCTGGGAATCAAGGGCTCGTCCACCACCCAGATCATCCTCGACAACTGCAAGGTGCCGGTGGAGAACCTCCTGGGCGAGAAGGGTAAGGGCCACAAGATCGCCTTCAACGTCCTCAACATCGGCCGCTTCAAGCTGGGCGCGGGCGTCTGCGGCGCCTCGAAGATGGCCCTCGTCCAGGGCATCAAGTACGCCAACGAGCGCAAGCAGTTCAACACCCCGATCAGCAAATTCGGGGCCATCGCCGAGAAGATAGCCGATCTCACCGCCAACATCTTCGCCTCCGAGGCTTTAGTATACCGGCTGGCCGGCCTGCTTGACGACAAACTCGCCACCATCGAGAAGGGCATCGACAACTACTACGACGAGTACCTGAAGGGGATCGAGGAATACGCCGCCGAGTGCGGGATTTCGAAAGTCTTCTGCAGCGAGGTGCTGGCCCTCACCGTCGACGAGGTCCTGCAGATCCACGGCGGCTACGGCTTCTGCAGCGAATATCCGGCCGAGCGCTACTACCGCGACGAGCGGATCAACAGGATCTTCGAAGGCACCAACGAGATCAACCGGCTGCTCATCCCCGGCATGATCCTGCGCAAGGCGATGAAGGGCGAGCTGCCCCTCCAGGCCGAGGCGATGAAGGCCTTCGAGTCGCTGATGACCCCGAGCTTCGAGGAGATCGACGAGTCCGTGCCGTTCGCCAAGGAAAAGGCCCTGATCAAGAATCTCAAGACCCTGTTCCTGATCCTGGCCGGCGCGGGCGTCCAGAAGTACATGGACAAGCTCGCCAACGAGCAGGAGATCCTGCTCGCCGCGGCCGACATCGCCATCCAGATCTTCGCGCTGGAGAGCACCGTGCTGCGGGCCGAAAAGAACCTGCCCAAAGTCAGCGAATCCAAGCAGGAGCTGCTTAAGGCCGCGGTCAAGATCTTCGCCTTTCAGGCCAGCGAAACAGCCGCCGGCGCAGCGCGGAAAGGCGCCTTCTTTATCGAGGAAGGCGACACCCTGACCATGATCCTCTCCGGCATCAGGCGCTTCGGCAAGTACGACGCCACCGGCCTGCTCGCCGCCAAGCGAACTTTGGCCCGCGCCGCCAGCGAAACCGAGAAGTACGTGTTCTAAGAAAAGGCTCCGATTTTTTGTTGTAGGGGCGAATCTTGAATCTTGAATTCGCCCCAAAATTTCTCCTGGGGATCACTCCCTGCTGGCCGGCGACCCGCCACCCCTGCGGCGGGCGCCGGCATGGGTGGTATGGGTGGGGTCAAATCTTTAATCTTGACATCCCCCTTTATTCCAAATAATTGAGGCTGAAAGAGAAAAGGGGCTGTCAAGATTAAAGATTTGACCCCACTGACTATGATCCAGCATACCATCGACACGCCTTACATTGTCGGCCCCGTCCACTGCTATTCAGGATTGGTTGCGGGCGAGCAGGTGCTGTTCGACACGGGGCCGCCGACACCGGAAGGGGAGCGGTATCTGCGGGAGCATATCGATCTGGCAAGTCTTCGCCACGTCATCGTCACCCACTGCCATATCGACCACTACGGCCTGGCCCATTGGCTGGAAAAAAACTGCGAGGCAACCATTTATCTGCCCTACCGGGACTGCCTGAAGATCGATCAGCACGGGCGGCGGATGCAGGGGATGTACGAGCTGCTTTTCAGCCTCGGCTTTACCCGAGAGCATCTGAGTGAGCTCAAGCGGATTTTCGAGAGCGGAGCGGTATTTCCGCCCTCTCCGAAGAATTTCAGCGTGGCGGAGTCGGACCTTCCTGCCCGGCTGGGGATAACGGTGCACAGCTGTCCGGGCCATTCCCAGAGCGATCTGGTGTACACGGCGGAAGACTGGGCGGTGACCGGCGACACGCTCCTGCGCGGGATATTTCAGTCACCGCTGCTCGATGTCGACCTCGAAACCGGCGGGCGCTTCAACAACTACAAGGCCTACTGCGAATCCATCGTGAAGCTGGCAGGACTCAAGGGCAGGCGGATCCTCCCCGGCCACCGCGAGCACGCCGATATCGAGGAAACCTTGTTGTTTTACATGGAAAAACTACTGATCCGGGTCGAACAGCTACGGCCCTTCAGGAAAGAGAAGAACCTGCTGGTCCTGCTTGACAAATTGCTGGGGGGGCGATTGCAGGACAGCTTTCTTCTTTTCCTGAAGGGCTCGGAAGCTGTCTTCATGCAGGACCTGCTGGACGAGCCGGAGAGACTGCGCAATGCCCTGGAGGAGATCGGTCTCTTCGACCGGGTTGCGGCTCTGTTTCAATCAGCCACGAGCGGCTGAGGAGGGACTATGGATCCACTGTTTCGCAGGATTTTCATCGGGCCGGTCGAGCTGAAGAACCGCATCTTCATGCCGGCCATGCATCTCAACATGTGCCGGGACTTTGAGGTCACGGAACAGCTCATCGAGTTTTACCGCGAGCGGGCGAGAGGCGGGGTGGCGCTGATCAGTGTCGGCTACGCCACGATCGACGAATTCTCCGGCACCCCGCTGAATATCGGGGCGCACCGGGACGACCATATTCCGGGACTTACGGCGCTTGCCCGCGCCATCCACGAGGGCGGAGCCAAGGCCACCGTCCAGCTGAACCATGCAGGCCGCTACAACTCATCCTTTTTCCTCGGCGGCAAAAAGCCGGTGGCCCCGTCGCCCGTCGCCTCGCGGCTGACCCGCGAGACCCCGAAGGAGATGACCGGGGACGAGATTTCCGCCACCATCAAGCGCTTCGGCGACGCCGCCGAACGGGTGAAGAAGGCGGGCTTCGACCTGGTCGAGATCCTCGCCGGTACCGGCTATCTCATCAGCGAATTCCTCTCGCCGCTCACCAACAAACGAAACGATAACTACGGCGGCAGCCTCGAGAACCGCATGCGCTTCGGCCTCGAGGTGATCCGGGAGATCAAGGACCGGCTGGGCGACGACTATCCTGTGCTGGTGCGGCTGAACGGCAACGACTTCATGGAAGGCGGCATCGGCCAGGAAGAGCTGCTTGAGTTCGCCGTGGCCCTGGAGGAGACCGGCGCCGACGCCTTCTGCGTCAATGTCGGCTGGCACGAGGCCCAGGTGCCGCAGATCGTCACCAAGGTGCCGCGAGGGGCCTTCGCCTACCTCGCCCGCGACATGAAGGAGCGGGTTGCGGTACCGGTGATCGCCAGCCACCGCATCAACGACCCGCGGATTGCCCGCCTCCTCGTCTCCGAATTCTTCTGCGACATGGTAGCCGTCGGCCGGGGGCTGATCGCCGATCCCATGCTGCCGGAGAAGATTCGCACCGGCAGGGAGAACGAGATCGTCCACTGCGTGGCCTGCGGCCAGGGCTGCTTCGACCATATCTTCAAGATGAAGCCCATCGAATGCCTCTGCAACCCCAGGGCCGGCCACGAGTACGAGCCGCAGCCGGAAAAAGCCGCGAGGCCGCGCAAGGTGTTGGTGGTGGGCGGCGGCGTGGCCGGGATGTCGGCGGCGATCGCCGCGGCGGAGCTCGGCCACAGGGTGACCATCTACGAGAAAAGTTTGCGCCTGGGCGGCCAGCTCCATCTGGCCGGGGCTCCGCCGGGCCGCGGCGAGTTTACGATCTTTGCCGAGGATCTGGCCCGTCAGGTTTCCCTGCACGGGATTCCCGTTGTCCTCGGCCGGTCGGTAGACAGAAAAACCCTGGAGTCCGAGAGGCCGGATTTCGTCATCCTCGCCACCGGCGGACAACCCATCGTTCCCAAAATCGACGGGGTGGAGAAGCCCCATGTGGTCCAGGCCTGGGAAATTCTTTCAGGCAACGCCGGGGCGGGACGCCGGGTGGTGGTGATCGGCGGCGGGGCGACCGGCATCGAGACCGCCCTCTTGCTGGCCGAGACGGGAACGCTCTCCGGTGATGAGCTGAAGTTCCTGCTGGTGAACGGAGCGGTGGCCCCGGACAAGCTCTACAAGCTCGCCACGGAAGGTTCGAAGGAAGTGACGGTGGTCGAGATGGCCGAGACGCTTGGCGCCAACTTCGGCAAGTCGACCCGCTGGGGCATGCTTCAGGATCTTCAGCGCTACGGAGTGAGGACACTGGTCCAGGCCAAGGTGCTGGAAATCACCGACGGCGGGGTGAGGATCGAATACGGCGGCGAGATTCGCGAACTGCCGGCCGACCATGTGATACTGGCCGTTGGCACCCGGGCCGCCAATCCCCTGCAGGCCGTGGCGGAGGAACTCGGCGTTCCATTCGCCGTGGTGGGTGACGCCCAGAAACCGGCGACGGTTTTCGAGGCCAACCACCAGGGATATAACGCCGGCAGGAGTATCGCCTGAAAGGGGCGAGTGCCGAAGGCGACTCATCAAAAGCTTGAAGTTGACGCTTCCTGGTAGGGTGCACTCCGTGCACCAAGTGCATGAAATGCACCCTACGAAAAACATAATCAGCAGGAGGACACACGGTGCAACTGCTTAATCCGAAAAAATACCAACGATTCCAAGCCGATCCAAGATCGAAGGAGATGGTGGAAAAGACCATCGCCTTCTTCGAGAACAAGGGCCTGAAGAAGATCAAGGAGGACGACCAGGCGATGGTCTGGTACGAGGATTTCCTCGACTTCATCAAGCAGGAGCAAATCTTCGCCGATTTCCTCACTCCCGCGAGCTACGGCGGCGAAAGCGGCCGCTGGGACATGTACCGGATCAGCGAGTTCAACGAGGTCCTCGGCTTCTACGGCCTCTGCTACTGGTACGCCTGGCAGGTGACCATCCTCGGACTCGGGCCCATCTGGATGGGGACCAACGAGGAGGTGAAGAAAAAGACCGCCGACCTGCTCCGCCAGGGAGGGGTCTTCGCCTTCGGCCTCTCCGAGAAGACCCACGGCGCCGACCTCTACTCGAGCGAAATGACCCTCGTCCCGCAGTCGGACGGCAGCTATGTCGCCCGTGGCTCGAAGTACTACATCGGCAACGGCAACTGCGCCGCGCTGGTCTCGACCTTCGGCAAGATCGAGGGCACCGGCGAGTATGTCTTCTTCGTGGTCGACCCGCAGCACGAGAAATACCAGTGCGTGAAGAAGATCGACACCTCCGGCGTCCGCCAGGCCTATGTGGCCGAATACGCCCTGCACGACTACCCGATCACCGAGGCCGACATCGTCTCCCGCGGCGAGCACGCCTGGAACTCCTCGCTCAACACCATCAATATCGGCAAGTTCGAGCTGGGCTGCGCCTCCATCGGCATCGCCACCCACTGCCTCTACGAGGCGATCAACCACGCCGGAGCACGCAACCTCTACGGCCGCTACGTCACCGATTTTCCCCACGTGCAGAAGCTCTTTACCGAGAGCTATGCCCGCCTCGTCGCCATGAAGCTCTTCGCCTTCCGGGCGGCGGACTACATGCGGGCGGCCTCGGATGACGACCGGCGCTACCTGCTCTTCAACCCCATCGTCAAGATGAAGGTGACCGGCCAGGGCGAGAAGGTGGTGAAGCTCCTCCACGAGATCATCGCCGCCAAGGGCTACGAGCAGGATACCTACTTCGAGATGGCCATCCGCGACGTCGGCATGCTGCCGAAGCTCGAGGGCACCGAGCACGTCAACATGGCGCTGATCATCAAGTTCGTCCGCAACTACTTCTTCGAACCGGTGGATTACCCCGAGGTGCCTCAACTCCGCGAGCCGGGGGACGACGACTATCTCTTCCGCCAAAAAACCGGCGGCCTGGCCTCCGTCCGTTTCCCCAATCACCGGTTGGCCTACGAAGGCTACGATTCGCCCAACATCCGCGTCTTCCGCGAGCAGGCTGAACTTTTCCGCAAGCTTCTCATCACCGCACCCCCGACCAAGGAACAGGCGAAGAACATCGACTACATGCTCGCCGCGGGCGAGCTCTTCACCCTCATCGTCTACGCCCAGCTGATCCTGGAGAACGCCAGGATCTACAACACCGACGGCGATGTGCTGGAGCAGATTTTCACTTTCCTCGTCAAGGACTATTCGGCCTTTGCCCTGCAGATGATCCTCGGCCAGGAGAACACGCCTGAGCAGGAGGAGATGTTCAACCGGATGATCAAAAAGCCCGTGGCGGATAACGTTGGCTTTGCCAGGGTCTGGCAAAAGGTGTACGCTCTGAAGGATCAATACGTCATGAACGAGTGAACCGAGGAGGGCAGAGAGCACCATGGGACATCATCTGGAGGGAAAGAGCAGCATCGTGCCGCTTATCGACCGGCTGAACAAATATCCGGTCGGCCTGCCGGACAGCGACAAGCTGCGGCGGATCCTCGCCATCCTCTTCACCGAGGACGAGGCCTGCGTGGCATCACGCTTCCCCCTGACGGAAGCGACCCTGCCGGAGCTGGTCCGGGCGACCGGCTTCGAAGCCGAGCGGCTGCATGCGATTCTCGACCGGATGGCGGACAAGGGCCTGGTGATAGACACGACATACGGCGGCAGGACTTTCTACCTCCTCATGCCGGGGCTGATCGGCTTCTTCGAGCTGAGCTTCATGAAGCAGCGCCAGGACCTGCCGGTGGCGGAGCTCGCCCAGCTCATGCAGGAGTACCTCTACGGCGACCCCGAGCAGAAGATGGGCCGGGAGTTCTTCGGCAGCAAGACGCCGCTGACTCGCTCCCTGCCCTACGAGGAGCATATCCCGGTGTCTTCCCAGGTCGCCACCTACGAGAGCGCCCGGCAGATCATCAAAACCGCCCGTTACGGGGCTGTGGGCATGTGCTACTGCCGCCACAAGAAGGAGCACCTGAACGAGAGCTGTAAAAAGGGGGCTCCGACCAGGGAGATCTGCATTTCCCTCGGCACGGCGGCGAAATTCATGGTGCGGCGCGGTTTTGCCGAGCATCGCAGCAAGGAGCAGCTCCTTGCCATCCTCGAGACAGCGCGAAACCTGCGGCTGACCCACATCACCGACAACATCCGTCACAAGCCGTCCTTCATCTGCAATTGCTGCTCCTGCTGCTGCGAGTTGCTCGGCGGTCTGCAGCAGGGTTTCCCCCTGGGGGTGGCCAAGACCAGCTATACGCTGGTGATCGACGAGGCGACCTGCCAGGGTTGCGGTTTGTGTAAAAAGGCCTGCAATGTGGCGGCGCTTGAACCGGTTGCCTCCGAAAACGGCGAGAGAAGCAAATGCATGAGGGTCCTCGCCGACCATTGCCTCGGCTGCGGCGCCTGCATCGACGCCTGTCCGACCAAGTCGCTCAAGCTCGTGCCGGTCAGCCGCCCGCCGATCCCTGAAACGAAAAAAGATCTGTTCAAAGCCATCTTGAAGGAAAAGAAACGGTTGACACCTTTCGTCCTACACGGCATAAAGAAGAAGATCCTTCGAACAATAGGAATAGGGTAGGTAACAACTGGGGTTTACCTACCTTTGATAGCGTCTCGGACTCCGCGACAGTCCGAGACGCTATTTTCCTTCACATTCAGCAGCCGAGCCAGCCATGGCCCGGCTGTTTTTCTTTTTAGCCGTGCAGGTGTCATGCATTTACCGCACGGTTCCTGCTTCTGCCGAGATCACAGCAGGTCGAAAGGACTTGCCACCGGATTCCGCATATCTTTAACGACATGGGTGTAAATCATCGTCGTTTCCACCTTCGCATGGCCTAGCAGTTCCTGGATCTGACGCAGATCCACACCCTTCAGCAACAGATGGGTGGCAAAGGAGTGGCGCAGCGTATGGACGGAGGCGTGTTTGTCTATACCCGCCCTTTTCAAAGCGGCTTTAACTGCTTTTTGCAGCGTCGTGGAGCTGACATGGTGGCGGCGGACCTTACCACTTTTTGGGTCGACTGACCGGTTGGCGGAGGGAAAGACATACTGCCACGCTTTCTGTTTCGGGGCATCGGGATATTTGCGGTCCAGCGCATGGGGTAGCCATACTTCTCCAAATCCATCTGCCAGATCGCGATCATGGAGGGCGCAGACTCTTGAGATATGCGTCTTCAGTTCATCACTCAAGGAGGCTGGGAGCAAAGTCGTTCTGTCCTTGCCTCCTTTGCCATCACGTATCGTGAGCAGCATTTGGTCAAAATCGATATCCTTGATCCGCAGACCACAGCATTCATTCACCCGAAGACCTCCGCCATAAATCAGTTTCAACATGATGCCAGTTGTCCCTCCGATAGATCCGAGCAGCTTTCTGGTTTCTTCAACCGAGAGGACAACCGGCAGTTTTTTACCGGTTCTTGCGCGGACCGCATGCTTCAGGTCCCCCAGGTCCTGATCGAAGACAAGGCGAAAAAACATCAGGAGACTGTTGAAAGCCTGGTTTTGTGTAGAAGCGGAAACCTTTTTGGCAATGGCAAGATCGGCAAGAAAGTCTCGCACATGGTCAGAACTGCAAGGAGAACTGTCAGTTACACTAATATCGCGGCTTGTGCAGTATCTGTAATATTGAACGACCCAGTAATTGTATGTCTTCTCGGTTCGGTATGAATAATTCCGCAGCCGCAATGCTTCCTGGAATTTCCTAAGAACATCCTCCTGGGATAGAAGAGACTTTGGCGATGAAGTCGAGATTGAAGATGATGGCAAACCCGACCTGAGAAAGTTGCTGAAATAGAGACGAACCGCCTGGTCGGCCTGGCGAATCTGCCAATCTTCATAATTCCCAGTCTCGTCCAGATCCTTAAGATAGAGCGGGAGAAGATCCGACCATTTGAGTTCTAGATGCGTCATTCGGAACTCAAAGTATTTTCTGGCCCAGTGGAGCATGAATTTTTCCTTTCCTGCTGGAACCAGACGGCTCTCCAGGAGAAACTTCCCAAAATCGGCACTGCGGAATTCATCGATATCGTTCATAAAATTATAGTTAAAATAGTTATCTTCGACTTATTATAGATTCCGTTCAACGTAACCGTTCACCGGCATTTTAATCATCCCTGAAAAAAAGCGTGCGTTCATACGAAGAGTCTGTTACATGAACTCCTCATGGACGCGATTCTCACCTACCGCAAAAGGGTCATTACCCATAA
>JAEYNP010000029.1 GCA_023412495.1 Pseudomonadota bacterium | reverse complement strand
ACCATCGGGGTGATTAGCCTGGCGATCTTGTTCTTACTTCCGCTCATCAAGAATCCTGCCGTCCGAGTGATCCCGGCGCCGATTTTCGTGCTGCTGTTCGCCGTCCCCATGGCCCTGTACTTCAACCTGAGCAACCCGCACAGCTATTCGGACCTCGGGCACGAATACCGGGTCGACGACTCTTTCCTGGTCAACGTTCCTGCCAACCTGCTCAGCGGGCTCGCCTTTCCCGACTTCACGGCGCTCGCCCAGCCGATTGCCTGGAAGTGGGTGGTGATGTTCGCGCTCATCGGCAGCCTGGAATCGATGCTCAGCGCCAAAGCGGTCGACCTGCTCGATCCGCAGCGGCGCAAGACGAATCTCAATCGCGATCTGCTCGCCGTCGGCGTCGCCAATCTGGCCGCCGCCCTGATCGGCGGCCTGCCGATGATTTGCGATATCGTCCGCAGTCGGGCCAACATCGACAACGGCGCGAAGTCGAAATTTTCGAACATGTTCCACGGGGTCTACCTGCTGCTGTTCGTGGCGCTGGTCCCCGCGCTGATCAACATGATCCCGCTCGCCGCCTTGGCCGCAATGCTGGTCTACACCGGCTTCCGCCTGGCCCACCCGCGCGAGTTCCTCCATGTCTACCGCATCGGCCGGGAGCAACTCGTCGTTTTCGTCGGCACAATCATCGCCGTGCTCGCGACCGACCTGCTGATCGGCATTGCGGTGGGGATCGGGATTGAACTCCTGGTGCAGTTCATCCAGGGCGTGCCGCTCGCGTCCCTCTTCCGTCCCGAAACCGAGGTCCGGCAAATCGACGAGAGCTGCCACCTGATCGCCCCGCGCAAGTCAGCCGTGTTCGCCAACTGGCTGCTGATTCGCAACAAGATCGAGTCCTACGGCCTGGCCCGCAACGGAAACGTGATCGTCGATCTTTCCGATGCCCGCATCGTCGACCACACGGTCATGGAAAAGCTGCACGAGATGGAACGAGAGTTCCGCGACCGGGGGCTGAGCCTCGAAGTGATCGGTCTCGACCGGCACATCGTCCTTTCGCATCACCCGGCCGCGGCCCGCCTCCGCTCGGCCATCGAATGGCCCACGGCGGAAGAAGCCGCCGAAGAAGAGCCTGCCCTAGCCACCCCGTAGGGTAGGCTTCCAGCCTGCCCGTACAAGCAGAATGACGAATGACGAAGCACGAATGACCAATGGGTTCCATCAAGCCTCATTAATCATTCGTCATTGGAGCATTCGTCATTACCTCCAGCTCAGGCCGGAAGCCCGCCCTGCGGTCCCGCACCTCTATCTCCTGTCCCCAGGCCGTTTTGCTTCAAAACGCCGCTTGTCACGCCTGGGCCGGATGTTGTACACTTAAGAGCTTTCAACAACAGATAGCAGGCCGCCAGGCCGATAACGATTCTGACACAACCTTAAGGAGGCACGATGGTTAAGCTAGTTGTCCGTGACCGGGAAAGCATTCAGGAGGCAGTCCGCCGTTTTCGCAAGTTGGTCGAGCGCAGTGGTATCAAGAAGGAAATGCGTCGTCGCGAGTACTACGAGAAGCCGAGCGAAATCCGCCGCCGCGCCCGCCTGCGTGCCGAACGCCGCTCGCGCCGCGTTGTCTCGCCCCGCATGTAATTAGGGAGCCCCCTGGCTTCCGCACCCGGAGGGAATCGCCCCTCCGGAAGGCCCGCGCCAAGACGCTGGGCCGCGAGTCACCACGCGCATTTCTGCAGGCCGCGCGTGTCTGCTCTGCTCCGGAGGCTCGCTAGCCTCCGGCCAGGTGTGCGAACCGCAGGCTTCTAACCCGCTCCGCCTCGGCTGAGGGAGAAGATGGGCAACAGCAGGCCCATCGCAATGCCACCGACCACGAAGCCCATGCCGGTGATCATCACCGGTTCGATCAGGCTGGTCGCCGCCTTGATGGCCGACTCCACTTCCTTGTCGTAGTACGAGCTCACCTTCTGCAGCACCTGGTCGAGCTTGCCGGTCTCTTCACCGGCGCCGATCATCTGGATCAGCGTCCGCGGAAACAGTTCGTTCCCCTGCAGCGAGTCGGCAATGCGGGCGCCCTCGGTGATCTGATCGAGCACCTTCTGCCACGCCTGTTCGTAGTAGTAATTGCCCGACACCTCGCCAGCCAGCCGGATCGCATCGAGCACCGACACGCCGCTGGCCACCATCGTGCCCAGCGTCCGAATGCTTCGGCTGATAATCACCTTCCGCATCATCGGTCCGACGACCGGCAGATGGATGCGAATCCAGTCGAGGATCTTGCGCCCTGGCTCCGTCCGCCGCCCCCAGAAATAGAGGACGAGCAGAGCAACAATACCGGCCAGCCACAGGTACCAGCGATCGATGAGCGCATCGGAGATGGTCATCATTACGATCGTCGGCTTGGGCAGCTTGGCTCCCTTGCGGGTGAACAGCGGCTCGAACTTCGGCAGCACATACGTGAGCAGAAAGATCGTCACGCCCACGGCCAGGCAGAGCATCACGGCCGGGTAGGCCATCGCCGCCTTCACTCGCTGCCGCAACTCAAGCTGGCTGCGCAGGTACTGCGAAATGGTTTCGAGCATTTCGCCGAGCGTACCGGTCTGTTCGCTCGCCTTGACCAGCGCGATGTAGGTCTTGTCGAAGTGTGTGGGGTGCTGAGCCAGGGAGC
>JAEYNP010000118.1 GCA_023412495.1 Pseudomonadota bacterium | reverse complement strand
CTTAAAAGAAAAAACCAACTTGTTTTTCCTTCTTTTTAAGGATTATTTTAATCGTAAAAAATCCAACCCCTTTTTATCCTTTGTAAAACCAAACATACTACAGCGGCTTCCCGAATTGCATCTAACGGATGGCGGTATAAAATCGTTGCGCATTATGAAACACAAACTTATCAGCCCGATAAGCCGTTGATTAATTGTTGTTTCGTTCAAATATAGCACTATCCGCGCAATGTTTTATGACCGCGTGTTGGCACCAGTTATTACTATATATCTTCATCATCACATTCTTCCTCAATCCGTATTTTATCTTGTAATTTTGTTTTTGGCAAATACGAATAAGTCATTTCTGATTCATCATTTGTGTAAAATTTAGATATGAGTATTTCTTTATCTTGAAGTATCATTGTACAACTATCAATCCAGTGTGCGTTTTTCTTTAAGTATATTCTGAGAATTGAATCATTGTACATTAATTTCTCAATTTGAAAAGTATCATGAAGTTCATTGCCTATGATGATTTCAATAGACTCTAAATTATTGCTTATCGAAAATTCGGGATTATTAGCATAGCAAAAGCTATATGTTACAGTATCACCATTATCAACCCCAAATCGCTCCCAACTCAATGGGTATATTTGTTTAACTAAATCAATATTAGTCGAATCAACTTTTGTTAAAACAATTTTTTGTTCGACTTTTACAGTCTCTTTTATCACGTAATTAATCTCATTCTCTTTGTTGGTAACGGTGTTGTCAACCTTGTTTTTACACGATGAAACAAGTGCAAACAAAACCAATCCATAAATAAGTTGTTTCATTTTTATGTATCTATTTTTACTTAATCTTTTGAAAAATCTCTGATTCGTATGCGCTTGAATCATTATACTTCCGATATCCGTGACAAATTAAAGTCTCGTTATCAACTATTTTCCCACAGTATATTAGAGTGATATCACTTTTAATGTGTTCTAAAGTCATTTCCATTTCGTAATAACCAACTTTTGGCTTATCATATTTGCCTTTGAACAATAACTCTTCTTTTGATAATTCTATTGAATTATTCTTCTCATACACCCGAATTAAATCAGCCGACTTATCTTCATTAAATCTCAATTTATCATAAAAAGTAGTCCAGAAAAAGTTACCTCCAGCATGTATATCTGCATCTACTTTCGTTGCTGTCCTAAATTCATTATTTACTAATCTTTCCATATTGCAGAATCGCTCATTTTAATTGGTGCCAACGTTTCGCATATGCCTAGTGGCGGATTGCGGACGATTCAACTGTCAAACCGTGGTGAAGTTTGAGCGGGCGAAAAGCCTTGCAAAGCACAGTAAAACCGCCATTAGGTATATGCGATGTTGGCAAACGTTATATTATTTTCCCTTTAAATAATTCTGGTTCCAAAAACATTAAATCATTCTTTTGCTTATCAAAACCAGTAAAAAATTGTCTGAACTGTTCATAAAGTCCATGTTTTAAATCCTCTTCATATTTTTTCAATTCATTCAATGCTTCTTCCTTTCTCCCCATGAATAACATTGGCTTTAATTTAAAATCTAAAACGTTCAAAGGTGTAAAAAAGCCAGTATCTGATTCGAACCTATTAATTAAGTCAAGATAGTATCTATTCGAAATAGAATCATTTTCCGTTTTGTCAATCAATATGCATTTCCACAGTCTGAACTTCCATTTCCAAAAATGATTGTTATTCTCGCAATATGTTATTCCTTCGTCCATGTAATCAATTCCCTTTTGAAAATCATTTATCCGTACAGACATTCTAATCTGCCAATAAATCGCAGAAAGTTTTGTCAAACTATCACATGGGTACTTTTTAGGTTGGTTTAATTCCTTAATAATCTTTGATACACTCTTTGAATCAACTGGGTTAAAATGTTTAGTCAAGTATTCATTCGCGAGATTATCAACATCAGAACGGTTGTATTGTCTATCAGGTTTTGATTTACAACCAAACAAAGAAGTGATTAATACCAAAATCAAAACATATTTCATTTTAAAATGTGTCTTTTTTAATGTTTGCCAACGTTTCGGTGGTATGTGCTGTAGCGGATTATTATGCACTTCACTATCCGTCGAAACACGGCTAAAGGTAAGAAAAAATGCCTAAACTACAAACGAAACCGCTATGGCATATACCATCCAGTTAGCGGCTGGTTATTATTTTTTAAATCTTCCCTTACACAAATTAAAGCTTCCCCAAGCCAATTTGTTCCTCTCCATTTAGTTCTATCAAATCTTTCCAAATCAATTTCTGATAATCCAATTCCCCAAATAGTATCAGATGGACTTGCTTCTACTAAGGATTTATTCCCTGTGTTAAGAAGTAATTTTTTCAAGTTTTCATTTTGTGAAAACTTAGCATAATTCCCTTTATATACTATTTCAAAAGCATTATTATTCCAAACATTAATATCAAAATTCGAAACGCTCCGTCCAAAATCCTTTTGTTGTCTAGGGTCTTTAGTTTTTAAAATCATTTCAGCTATTGATTTATTACCAAAGAACATTGCCTTACTATACATCATGAATTGTTCAGCAGTATTAAATACATTGTCATCAATCACAAATTCACAGGAATACCATTGAGAAAATGGATGTTTTGTCTTATAAAAGAAATCAAAATCTTCATCTTTGCAATCAGAAACTGGACAAAATGTAATTTTAGAATTTTTTAACTTTGGATTATAACCATGTATTGAATCTTTTGTCTTTTGAGGATTAAATATTCTCCAATTAAATTCAAATTCTTCTGTAATTTTTTTACCTGTCAAATAATTATACATTCTTTTGAATAGTGGTATCTCTGAGTTAGAAATATTCTTTAGACTTTCAAAATTAAAATCAGCATACCCTGGAATCTCGTAATGAATGCAATCCCCTTGTCCAATTACTATTCCTTTATATAATATCAAGTTACTCATTGTTGTCGGGTGTGTTTAACTTGCCGCTAACGTTTGACAATATGAAACGGTTGGGTTTTCGGGCTGCGTTCATGTCCAACGACAAGAATACTTGAGCGAGAACCAAACGCTCGCAAACCACTGAACCCCAACTGTTTTATATTGTGTGTTGTGTTTTCGTTTTTTATTTCAAATCAATTAAGT
>JAEYNP010000106.1 GCA_023412495.1 Pseudomonadota bacterium | reverse complement strand
CTCGCGGCTCTCTTGCCTTTTGTAGAGATCTCTTCAAGGTGCTTTCGCTCTTCTTCTGTTAATGTAACTCGGTAACGTGGTGCCATATAATCCTCCAATAAGTATTGGAAGGATTATAGTAAATATTAAAAATATATGCGAACTTTTATAATTTACAGTGTACTAGGGGTCTTCGGCTAAAGCGCGCGAAGAGCGGACGATCGTCTCCGCCAGGTCCGGGAAGACGAAATGGTGGAAAGGCAGAACGATGTACCAGTAGAGTCTGCCGAGCAGGCCGTGCGGCAGGAAATGGGCGGTCTGCACGAGCTGCTGCGGCTGGATGTCGAACTCGAGCCAGGCCTTGCCCGGCAGCTTCATCTGGGCAAAGAGCAGCAGTCGCTTGCCTTCGCGGATATCGGCCACCTTCCAGAAATCCAGGGCGTCGCCGATCCGCAGCTCGCGGGCCAGCCGCCGTCCGCGGTTCAGCCCGTAGCCGCCGGCGAGCTTGTCGAGCAGCCCCCGGAGCCGCCAGAGATAGTTGTACCTGAACCAGCCGCCTTCGCCGCCCACCGCGCAGGCGGCGGCGAAGACATCCTGCTGCCGCTCCCCATGCCTGTAGGGGACGATGCGCACGTCCCGGAAGATCGCGCCGGCCGGATCGTCGAAATCCTTGATATCGCAGGCCTGCCGGCCGCTGCTGTCGCACCAGCGGCTGATGACCTGGTTCTGTTCGAGTTCCCGGATCGCCGCCGTCACCGCCTCCTTGAACGATTTCGGCCGGATCTCCGGAAAGAGGCGGGCGGCGTTGTCGTTCTGCAGCAGGGTCTCGCTCTTCAAGCCTTCCACCAGGGCGGCCGCCAGCCGGAAGGGGATCGGGGTGAACAGGATCAGCCAGTAGGAGGAGAGCCGGGGCGTGAGCAGCGGCACCGGCAGCAGCGGGCGGGGCAGGCTCATGATCTCCGAGGCCTGTCTGAGCATCAGCTCGAAACTCATGGTCTCGGCGCCGATGTCAACGATGACGTCCCCTTTTTCTTGGAGCCATATCGACTGCTGCAGGTAGGAGAGGACGTCCTCGATGCCGATGGGCTGGGTCCGGGTGCGGACCCAGCGCGGCGCGATCATCAGCGGCAGCTTCTGGCAAAGGTTGCGGATGATCTCAAAGCTGGCGCTGCCCGAGCCGATGATCGTCCCGGCCCTGATCCAGATGGTCTGGATGCGGTGCGGCTCGGCCGAGAGCACCTCGCCGGTCTCGATGCGGCTGAGCAGGTGGCGGCTGGCGCTCTTCTTGACCCCCAATCCGCCGAGGTAGACGATGCGGCGGACCTGTTGGCGGATGCAGGCCTGCCGGAAGTTCTCGGCGCTCTGCCGGTCGAGCTCCCGGTAGTCGCGGCCCTCGCCCATCGAATGGATCAGGTAGAAGGCGGTGTCGACGCCGGACAGGGCCTGGTCGAGGACGTCGGGTCGGAAAGTATCGCCCTCGTGAATGTCGACCTGTCCCGCCACAATTGTCTGGACCTTCTGGCGGTTGCGCACCAGCAGCCGGACCCGGCAGTCCCCGGCCGCCAGGAGCCGGTGGGTCAGCCTTCGGCCGACATAGCCGGTCGCGCCGGTGATCAGTACCGTTCGGGAAGGTTTTGCTTCATGCATGGTTGCGCAGCTTGAGTTCCGTCGGGTGCGGGGCGAGGTAGTGCTGCCGGCGCAGGTACGGCTCGTTGTACTTGCGGATATAGTGGTTCATAAGGGTGATCGGTACGATCAGGGGCAGGGTGCCGTTCCTGAAGCTGTCGATCACCTCGAGCAGCTCCTGTTTTTCATCGCCCGAAAGCGTATTTTTGAAGTAGCCCATCATGTGCAGCAGCACATTGGCGTGTTTCTTCACCGTCGGTTTCAGCCGCATGGCGGCCATCAATCCCTGCCGGTAGGCGGCGAGCAGGTCGTCGAGCGGGCTGGCTCCGGCCCGGGCGACGATCCGGCCGAGCTCCCGGTAGTGCTTTTCGGAGTGGGCCCGCAGCAGCAATTTGTGGGTGGTGTGGAACTCGATCAGTCCGGCGGCCGGCGGCGCGGCGAGCAGGGCGCGCCAGCGCCGGTAGACGAAGACCCCCTCGATGAAGTTCTCGCGAAGCGCAGGATCCTGCAGCCGGCCCTCGTCCTCCACCGGCAGCAGCGGGTAACGTTCCATAAAGGCCCGGGCGAAGAGGCCGACGCCGACCGGCCGGGGGACGTTGTTGCGGTCATACACCTTGACACGCTCCATGCCGGAGGAGGGCGAGCGGCTCTTGAAGATGAAGCCGCACAAATCCTCCTTTTCAAGCTCCCGCACCCGCTTCTCGGCCCACTGCCGCATCAGCTCGGTACGGTCGATGCCGCTCCTGACGGTCACCAGCCGCGGCGCTTCCGGTTCGCCGATCAGGCGCATGGGCTCGCGCGGCACCGGCAGACCGCACTCGACCTCGGGGCAGACCGGCACGAACTGGAAGTAGCGGCCGAGGGTGCCGGTGATGTAGCGGTCGTGCTTGTGGCTGCCGTCGTAGCGGACCTCCTCGCCGAGAAGGCAGGAGCTGATGCCGATCCTGATCTTTTCTTCCTCCGGGGTTGCCACCGATCTCCTCCGTTTTGCCATTACATGAAGACAAATAATATAGCATTCCACTGAAGACAAAAATACAGCATACCGCTGTTCCGGACAATGGCCGGGCATCTGCGATTTCAATACCTCCAGAAAGTCAGAATCTTCATCCGGCGCACTGCGGACATAGGCAATACCTGTCTTTGTTATGGAGATATAGTATTCATGCGAGTGGTGAAAATCTCGAGCGGCTGTCCCGCCTGTTGACCGGCCTTTCGAGATATGCTATCTCTTTATTTTTCGTGAAAATCCCGTGCAATGCAGGTTTTTCCCATCTCCAAGAAGACAATCGGTTCCTAGCCCCTCGCCGCCTCCGAGCAGGACGCGGCGGCGAGGCTTCTGTGGAACCGGGAAAATGGAAAAGGCCATGGATATGGCCACGGGCATGAAAATCGAATCGAAGGTCGGGAAATGGCAGATTGCTTCGGATCGATACGACCACCGGATGACGTGTAAACCGGGGACCTTCGTCCAATCCTCCCTGACGGCTTGAGGCATCATGAGAATAACCACGCTGATTGAGAACAGGGCAAGCGAAGGGCAGAACCTCGATTTCGAGTGGGGGTTGTCCCTGCACATCACCCATAACGGTCGTTCCATCCTTCTCGACAGCGGTTCTTCAGGCGCTTTTGCCGATAATGCCGAACGCCTGTCCGTCTCTCTGGCGGATGTCGACGCCATGGTGCTTTCCCATCACCATTTCGATCATGGGGGCGGTCTGGGACGGTTTCTTGGAATAAACACGAAGGCTCCGATCCATCTTGCCCGGGAGCCGGACGGGGAATGCTATGCCAGGCTTCTCGGGGTCTTCCGGAAATACATCGGCCTCGACCGATCTCTGTTCTCGGATCACCAGGCCAGATTTTCATTCGTCCGGGAACCTGTCGAAATTTTACCGGATATCTTTGTCTTTCCCTGCATCGATCACCATCATCCCTGGCCGGCGGGGAACAATCGCCTGTTCCTGAAAAGGAGAGGCCGACTCACCCCCGATCCCTTCGAACACGAGCTCGTCATGGCTATACGGGATGATGGCGGGCTGGTCATTTTTACAGGCTGTTCCCACAACGGCATCATGAACATGATAGCCACCGTGACGGATCATCTTCCGGGGGTTCCAGTCAAGGCGGTGATCGGCGGCCTGCATCTTGTGGCTTCGCCGCCCTTCGATGTCATGGCCGACAGCAGAAAAGAGGTCGAAAGGATCGGCAAGGCAATCCTGAACCACCCCGTTGCCATCACCTATACCGGACATTGCACTTGCGCCGCGGCCTTCCAGGTCCTGAAGACCGTCATGGGCGAACGGCTCGCGGAGATAAGGACGGGAAGCCTTATCGAGGTGTAGGCGGTCGATAAACGGCCTGAAAAGGTAACAGGGTCAGGATTTGACGCTGCGCCAGGCGCATTCCCAGCTTTCCTCGAGATAGTGGGGCAGAGGTTTTTTGAGAAGGCCGTCGATCCGCAGGTAAATCATGCGGATGGGACCGCCAAAAAGTGCCACCATTGCGACGACGGGGTCGATCCTCCTGATTTCACCATCATTCTGCCCTTTCAGGACTATCTCCCGTATTTTCATGAACGGCAGGGAGGTGAACACCGATTTCTCCACTTCCATGAATTCCCGGTGCTTGGTGTAGAAGAGATACTGCATGCCCGCCGCATTTCTTTCCGTCGAATTGTACAGGTGCCGGATGATGGCTTTGCACCTGTCGTATGCGCTGACCTGTTTTTTTTCAATTTCGCAGAGCGCTTCGTAAAGGCAGTTCTCGATATTGCTGAACAGGGTGATGGCAATCGCTTCCTTGTTCTCGAAGTAATTGTACAAGGTGCCGACGCTGAGATTCGATGCGGTCTGAATATCGCTGACCGAAGTATTGAAGTACCCCTTGGCGGTGAAGAGCTTCAGCGCTTCAATAAGGATCCTTTCCTGCCGTTCCTGTTTTTTTTCATCTTTCATCGTTGCTGTTCGGGGCATTGTGTCTGTCGCCTTCATCGGGCGGGTGTTCGGAGCCTGACCTGAATCTTTCGTGAAACTAAAACATTGCGCCCGATGTGTCAACTACGGCAGATACGATGTGGTACCAGTCCCTGCCCCAGCCTTGCCAACGGGACAATCCATATTTTCGGATGCCATCATCCATTCCTGGTAATTACCAGCTCCTTTTCATGGATTCACATTGTTCTCAATCGCTGAAAATGAAGAAGTGGTGAAAATCGGAAGAGGCTGTCCCAGCTGGTTGACCGGCCCTTCGAGATATGCTATTTCTTTTTCTTTTCGGGAAAATACCTTGTTCCGGGACGGTTGACATGCAGGTTGAAGCCCATTCGCAAAAAGACAATTCCGAGCTTTTCGGCGCCGATCCCCTCGCCGCCTTCGAGCGGGGCGCGGCAGCGCGGCTGCTGCTCAACCGGAACCGTCAGCTGGGCGCCCTGCTGGTTGCCGAAAGAAGCGTCTATTACGTCCAAATCCTCTACCGCATGCTGCTTTTCAAGCGGGAGCACGAACTGGAGCCCCTGTATGAGGATATCTATCATGCGGTCCGCCCCGCCCAGGAAGCCCTCGGAGGCGGGGAGTATTTTCTCCAGCAGTTCCGTCAGGACATGGATCAGCTTCGGGACTGGGGGCTGGTCACTTTCAGGATCGAGAAGGAGAGGCTGCGCGGCTACCGGGACAACCGGAAAAAGAAATTCCGCTACGGGCTTGCCGAGGAGTGCGATCAATTCATTCAATGGCTGGAGTCCAGGCTGCTCTCCGATCTGGAGGACCGGGGACACGATACCCGGGACCTGCTGCAGGATGTCTGCGGCGCCTTGAACGAGCTGCTGCGGCTGCTCCATCACCTGCGCAAGGATGATCAGGACCAGGCGGAGGAGGCCAGGCGCGTTATCTTTCAGCTGGTGAAGACCGACGAGCTCACCCGGGCCATCACGCTCAGTCTCATCGAATTCAACGGCCGGCTCCTCCACTTTCTCATCTCCAGCTACGATACGGCTGAGACCCGGCAGATCATCTCCGAGCTGGACTCCTATGTGCATTCCTTCCTCCAACGGCTTTACCTGCTGCGCCGGGAGATCGTACCGCTGATCGAGCGGCTGCTGCAGGACCACAACCGGCAGAAGATCGAGTTCTCCTTTGCCCTCATGGAACGGGAGCGGCTGCAGACACCCCATCTTTTCCAGGTATCACTCGGGCCGTTGCGCCGCACCATCGGCGATCGCCTGCATGAGTTCTACATCGAGGACGGCAAGCTGGATCGGCTGCACCAGCGCATCGGCGCCTCTGTCATAAAGGTCTGGCAGAAGCTGCACAGCCATCTGCGGGAACTGGAGAGAAAGAACAACCGGCTGGTGGATATCGGCGAGCGGATCAGGGATATGGCCGGGCTGCCGGAAGGGAGCATCCCGGCAGCCTTCCTCGCGGAGCTGCTGGCGCCGGCGACGATGTGCGGCGATATGCACTATTGGGATTCCCTGCAGAAAGCCGATCCCCCGGAGCCCCGCAGGATCCTGCCGCAGAGCGAGGCGCCCGCCCGCAATTACCTGCGCAGAAAGCAGGTATCCGAGAAACCTGTGCAGACCATGGACGAGGCCAGGCTGGAGGAGTTGCGGCAATGGCTGGCGGCCAGGATCGAAACCAAGGGCGGCAAGAGAATTTCGGAGCTGACGGTTGCGGAGTTCGGCGATTTCGCGAGGGTCATGGAGCTTGCCCGGTCGGGATTCCTCAACTCCGGCAACCGGCTGGCGCGAATCGATTACCGGCTGACCGACCTGGCCCGCGAGGTTGCCCTCGAAGCCGGCGAGCAGAGTCTTGCTCTCAGGGATATGCTGGTGGAAAAGACAGGCAGATAATCATGAGCGATCGAGAACAAAAAACAGTTGAACTGGCCAGGCTGCTCGAGCGAAGCGGCGACCGCGTCCGGGCGGTGCTGAACATCCTGGTGGAAAGTCCCTACTTCTACGTTTCCGACGATCAGGACCTGTTCTTCTTCCTGCGCCGGCACCGGCGGGAGTTCGCAGAGTTCTTCGCCGCCTATTACGGCTGGACTCTCCTGATGGACGCCAAGTGCGCCAGGGTCTATAAACCCGAGTGGTACAACAAGGCCATCAACCCAGCCTCCCGGATCATGTTCAATTTCACCAGGCGGGACGAGTGCCTGGCCTTCATGATGCTGCTGGAATTCTACGAGCATCAGCTCGAAGAAAACGACATGACCGCCGATGACAAGGAAAACCTGCGGTTCCGGTTCGGCGACCTGCTGGCCCATGTCTGCCGCCGTTTCGTCGAGTGTTTTCCGGAAAAAGCCGAGAATTACGCAGAGGACGCGGTGCGGGCCAGAATCCTCAAGCCGATCATGCCGGAGCTGGAGAAATTCCGTTTCGTCAAGAAAATCAAGCCGCCGGATGACCTGGATGCCCGGGAGGACGACCTGATCTACGAAGCATTGCCGGCGCTCTATCACTACAACGGCAGCGCCCTGGGCCGGACGGTCGGCGACCTCAACACACCGGTTGTCGGCGGGGAGGGACAATAGCATGCAGGCCGTGCAGTCTCCCACCTTTCTCATCACCCGGATCCGTCTGGTCAATTTCCATAATTTCATCGACGAGACCATCGACCTGCCCGACGGCGGCCATCTCTTTCTGCTGGGGGACAACGGCTGCGGCAAGACCACCATCCTCGACGCCATCCACTATGTGCTGACCGCCGGCCAGGATATGGAGTGGAATGCCGCGGCCCGGGTCGCCGGCTCACGGCGGGAGGGGCGCCGGGTCCAGGGTATCGTCATGCGCTTCAACATCGATCGCGGCCCCATGAATCCTGAAGGAGGGGTATCCTACGCCCTCCTGGAGATTCGGGGCAGAAACGGCAACCCACTGACGGTGGGCGTAGGGCTCTCGGTCTCCGCCATGGACGAGAAGGTCCGGCAGTGGGGCATCATCCGCGAATGCCCGCTCGCCGACATTCCCCTGCTGGTGGAGGAGGAAGGCGGCACCCGGCCCGCCGGCAGGCTGGAGCTGAAGGAGCGGATGGGGGAAACCCGCGGCTACTACAGGGACGGCGCCGCCTATCGTCGGGAGCTGGCGGTTCGGCTGTTCGCCGATCAGGAGAGCTACCGGGAGATCTGCCGCTTTCTCGCCATGGGCAAGGCCTACCGGGAACTTGCCAGCCAGGCGAGCGATTATCATGAGCTGTTCAAGAGTCTGTTGCCGGAGCCGAAAACCGAGATCTTCGAGCGGATCATCGAAGCGCTGCGCGGGCTGGACGAGTCCAAGACGGTGCTCGACGACCTGGAGCGCAAGCTCGACTACCTGCATATGCTGCAGCGCTTCGTCGACACCATCGGCGACAGCCGGGAGGCGGTGGTCCGCTATGAATGGCTGGAGCACCATCAGCGGGCCCTGGTTGCCGGGGAGGAGATTGAAACCCTTCGCCGGCAGGCGGCCGATGCCGGGGAACGGATGGCGGAGCTGGAGGGGCGGATCCGCCGGGAGACGGAAGAGGAGGCGGCCCTCGCCACCCAGCTCGACGACCTGAAGGCCAAGGACGGCCAGGGGCTGGTGCGCCAGGAAAAGGAGGGGCGCGCGCAGCTGGCGGCAAAGGAAGCGGAGCTGGCCGAACGGAAAAAACAGTACGAGCGGGCGGACAAGGAAGAAAAAATGGCCGGCAAGGACCTTGCCGACCTGGAGGGCGAGCTGCGGCGCGGCGTGGTCAACCTGCATCGCGAGCTGGCCAGGATATCCCCGAACCTGCCGTTTTCCATCGCCGACCTGCTGACCGAACTGGATGGACTGCACCGGTCCGAAAACGGCGCCGAGGAGGCCCGCCGGATCGATGCCTCCACTTTTTCGGGGGCGGTAACAGAATACCGGGACGAGGCGGTGCGCACCCTGGCGCTGCTGGAGCAACGGCGACAGCAGCTGACCGGAGAGGTAGAGCCGGTGCAACGGGAACTGGAACGGTTGCGCAAGGCGGGCGAGGCGACGCCGAACGTGGCGGGATTTGCACCATGTCTGCGGGCCATGCGCGACAAGCTGCTGCGCCCGAGACCCCTCTATCTCGACCTGGAATGGCGCCCCGGCCTTGCTCGTCGGGAGATGTCGCGCATCGAGGAGTTCATCGGCGAGGAGGTGCTCGCCGCCCTGCGGCTGACCGATCATGAATTCGAGGCTGGCCGGGAGATTGTCGCGGCCTTCCCCGGCATCCGGGTCACCTGCGACAGCCGGGGCCTGCCCGAGCTGCCCGAGTGGATCCGCATGGCCTTCGACCTGCAGCGCTCCGATCCCTTCGCCCTCCGTTGCCTGGCGGCGGAAATGGTCAGCGATCTGGGGCCGCTGGTCGCCGGGATCGAAGGCGCGGATATCCTCTCCTTCAGGAGCCATGACCGCCGCCTGGCAGGCGCCCCCTCCCGATGGATCGGCGAGAGCAGCCGCCGTGAGGCGCTGCAGGCCGAGATTCGCGAAGCGGAAAAACGTCTGCAGGAACTGGCGGGAGAAGAAAAACGGCTGGAGCGGCAGGCAAAGGAGGCCCGGCAGCAGGTGGAGCTGCTGGAGAAATTCGCCGCCGGCCTGGAAACGGGGGTGCGCTCGATCCACCGCCTGGCGGCCGAAAACCTGGAATCTCGGCAGAAGGTGCGGCATTTGGCCGAAATGCGGGATCTTCTGGGACGGCAGCTGGAGACGCTGCAGCGGGAAACGCGCCTCCTGGCCGACCGGCTGCGGCAGCTTGCGGCCTTGATCAAAGAGGAGGGACTCACGGACCTCGACCGGCGGATTGCCCGGTTGGTCGATAAGCTGAACGGAAAAAATAAAGAGATCGGACGGCTCAATATTGCACTTGGCAAAGAAAATGCCGAGCAGGAAAGGTGCGAAAAGGATATCGCCGAGTTGACCGTCCGGCGGGAGAGGTCGCTTACCGCCCGGCAGGAGAGCGAAGGTTGTCTGGCCGAATTGCTTTCCGGGATCGTGGATTTGGCCCACTATATCCTGCGCACCAAAAAAGGCTTCCAGTTCAAGACCATCGATTCGGTGCAGAAGGAGAAAAGACAGGCCGAGGAGACCATCACCGAGAATCGCTCAGTATTGAAAGAACGGCTGAACGACCCGGAATTCGGCGGTTCTTTCCGTTTCACCTACGAAGAGCGGGACAACCTGCTGGTCGATTACCGGTCCCGGCAGCTTGCGGAAATCCTCCGGCAGCAGGGCGAGGAGATCGCCGAGCAGAAGGAGATCATCAACGAGCGCACCAAGGAGCTGTTCCGCAAGATCATCATGACCGAGCTGGTCAACTACCTGCGGACCCACGTGGACGACCTCGAACGGATGATGCGCAAGATCCGCAAACTCCTCGACCGGCGGACCTTCGGCGGCCAGCAATACCGTTTCAAGATCACCCCGAAGGAGAATTTTCAGCGGCTGGTGGCGGTGATCAAGAAATTCAGCGCCTTCGACCCGGCGGCCGAAGAGGCGCTCCGGCACTTCTTCGAGGACCGCAGGGAGGCGATCGTCAACACCGAGGTGGGCGCCATCCCGGAAGAGCTGGATTACCGCAACTGGTATCGCTACGAGATGGAGGTGACCACCCACGGCGAGGAGGGTGTGGTCATCGACCGCCGCACCAAGTCCATGGGCTCCGGCGGCGAGCAGGCGGTCCCCAACTACCTGCTGGTCCTGACCATCGCCCATTTCGTCTACCAGGGCAAGAAAGTCCGCCTCCACACCCTGCTGTTCGACGAGGCCTTTTACGGCATCGACGCGGGCCGGCGGGATCAGCTCCTGGGCTTCGCCACCGACCTCGACCTGCAGCTGATGGTGGCCTCGCCCGACCAGGACGGGGTGCGGCGGGAAGTCCGCCATTCCACCACCCTGCTGGTGAAAAAAGACGTCAACAACGACGTGCACCTCTATCCCTATCATTGGCGGAATCCGGGCATCGTCAGGCAGATCGGTCTCTTCGATGCACCGGAAAAGCCGCAATCCATAGCCTTCGGGGAGGAGCTGTAGCCCGGCATCCACACCGCCGGGTTGCTGAAAGCCATGGCTCCTCCTGTTTCTTCTCCTTTTTTGAGTATCTTCAAGGTCTTGCTGGCCGACCACCCCGAGCTGCGCGGTTTCCTGGTAAGGATCTGCGACCGGTACCGCAAGAGGGGCGGCCTGACCGGCACCATGAAGCTGGGCCGGGACATTGACAGGGCGGAGCTAGCCGGGCTGCAAGCCCTGTTTGGCCTGGAAAGCTTGAAAGTGAGCGGTGCCGGCGAGGTGAAGGTCTCGTTCGATCGCTTCTTTCAGGCCATGCCCACCTCCAGGGAGGAGTGGCTGCGGGCGTTGCACCGAGCCCTGGAGCTGCCCATGGTTGACGGCAAACGGGAGAAGCGGGAGTACGATCAGGCCATACAACGCCTGCTGGAAAGGCTCCGTCTGATGTATCCCGACCTGTTGCCTGTCCATGACAGGCTGCAGGCGATGGGGAATGGCGGGAACATCTCCCTTTCCCTGCGGGATCAGCAGAACCACTATTTCAAGGTCGGCGAAATAGTGCAATTTTTACGAGGTAACAGCCAGCCGGTTACCTTCTCCGAGCTTGGGGCGAAATTCTGTAATGACTCCAAGTCACTGAGAAATACAGAGCTGAGCCGGATGGTTGCCTCCTGGCTCGAATGGCTTGAGGAAGGCGAGGAGAGTGCGACCGAGGGTGAACAATCCATCTGGGAGAGATACCATGTGGTCGGCGACCGGCTGGAGGTGCGGGCGACGGTGTTCGGTCCCCTGGTCTACGAAAAAAACGGCCGGGTCTATGACTGGATTTATCAGTTATGGCGGGCGGGAGAGCCAGCCACGCTCTCCTGGGCCAATCTTGCCGGGATCGAAAAACTGTTCTTCGCACCGGAATTAGACCGAACACCCATTCTGCTCACTTGTGAAAACGAAACCCCCTTCGGCCGGATGATGCGGGAAAAGCGGCCGGAAACCCTGCTCTATACCCGAGGGTTCCCGAGCGATGCAGTCTGTGCGGTATACACCATGCTGGCTCCCCTGTCCGCCTGCTGCCGCCACTGGGGCGACAGCGACCTGGCGGGGTTGCAGATCGCCGCTATCCTCCACCGACTGCATCCCCTGCAGCTGTGGCGTTGCGACCTGAAGAGCCTTGGCCGGCAAAAAGCGCGGCAGGTGTTGGTCCCGCTCACCGATGAGCAGAAAAGCAGGTGCGGGCGATTCATTCACAACCACCCGGACTTCATTTTCCTTGAAGAACTGCAGTTTACGTTGAACAATGGGTGGCTCGAGCAGGAGAGCTGGCAGGAAGTGTAAAAAAGAACGCCAACCACAACGACAGAGAATAGAGGGGAAACACTCATGATCGAACTGAACCGCAGATATGTTGAGCTACAAGTTGCCGATTCCAAGGCAATTTTCCAGCGCGGGCTGACGCTTTACGAGTACGGGGCATTCAGCTGCGTTGAAGCCGATCCGGAAAATGGCGATTTCGTCTATGCGGTGGACGGCAATTACGGTGATTACACCACCAGGATAGGTCTGGGGAAAGATCCGAGTACCTTCTGCGACTGCCCCTATCCCGGCTCCGGCTGCAAGCATACGGTGGCGGTGATGCTGGATGCCATCGATCGGATCCACAGGTGGCGGGCCGCTCCGGTCGGTAAGCCGGGTGAATTGCCGCCGGCTCTCGATCAGGAGAAATTTCTCAGTCCGGAGGAGATACGCGAGCAGGCCCTCGAAGACCGCGCCGATCGGGCAAAGAAGGAAAAGTTCACCATCTACCGGGGTGATATGTACAAGGGGGAACATGTCCTGAAGACTGCCGACGGCCGCAGTTACGTGGTGACCATGCACAACCCGGAAGGCGGCGAAGGGCACTGCAGCTGCCCGGATTATCTCACCAATATGCTCGGTACCTGCAAGCACCTCATGCATCTGGCCGAGCACCTGAAAAGCGAGAAGAATTTTCAGAAAAAGGTGAAAAAGGAGCGGTTCCCCTTCGTCGATATCTACTGGGATTCGGTAAACAGCCTGCCCCGATGTTTCTGCGAGGACCTGTCTGCCGAAAGTACCCGGCTCCAGGAAACCCTTGGCCGCTTCTTCGATCAGGACGGCCTGTTTAATAGTCTGAGCCTGGCCGATTTCCCCCGGCTGATGTCCACCCTGGCGGATGAAAAAAGGGTGCGGGTCCGGGAGTCGGTCCTCGATCGGGTCAACGACTACTTTACGAGAGCAGAGCTGCGGGAGTTGGCCGAGGCACCCGTTTCCGTTCCGGCCGGCCTCAAAGCGGATTTGTATCCCTACCAGCAGGAAGGGGTCCGTTTCGCCCTCCACAGAAAGGCGGCCCTGATCGGCGACGAGATGGGTCTCGGCAAGACCCTGCAGGCGATAACCCTGGCCCTTTTGAAAAAGGAGGTCTTTGGCTTCAACAAGGTGCTGATCGTCACCCTCGCCTCCCTGAAGGCGCAGTGGCAGCGCGAGATACATCGGTTCACCGACGAGCGGGCGGTGGTGGTGGCGGGCGGCTTCAACCGGAGAAGAGAACTGTATATGCGCGACGACAGCCTGTTCAAGATCACCAACTACGAGGCGGTCCTGCGCGACATTACCACCATCGGCGGCTTTAAGCCGGACCTGATCATCCTGGACGAGGCCCAGCGGATCAAGAACTTCACCACTAAGACCGCCGCCGCAGTCAAGTCCCTGCCGCGAAAACACGCCCTGGTACTGACCGGCACCCCCCTGGAAAACAAGCTCGAGGACGTCTACTCGATCGTCCAGTTCCTGGAGCCCGCCATGCTCTCGCCCCTGTGGAAGTTCGCCGCCGACCACTTCATGCTGAGCCGCAGCAGCAAAGGCAAGATCCTCGGTTACCACAATCTCGACAAACTGCACAACCGACTGCAGGAGGTGGCCATCCGGCGCCGCAAGGAGCAGGTCCTCTCCGAGCTGCCACGGGAAGTCACCAACAACTACTATATCGATCTGCATGAACGCCAGCAGAAGATCCACAACGGCTATTTGCAGTCTCTGCAGCCGCTGTTGAGCAAAAAATACCTCACCCCGGTGGATCTCAGGCAGATCCAGCTCCTGCTCCTGAAGATGCGGCAGGCCTGCAACTCCACCTACCTGATCGACCGCAAGACCCACATTTCGCCCAAATTGAAAGAACTGGAAGGATTGCTCGACGAGCTGGTGGTTCAAAACGGACGCAAGGTGGTGATCTTCTCCGAGTGGACCACCATGACCATGCTGATCGGCAAGCATCTCTCCGAAATGGGCATTGCCTTTGTCGAGCTTTCCGGCAAGATCCCGGTCGCCAAGCGCCAGGCCCTCATCGACGAGTTCACCAACAACCCGCAGTGCAAGGTGTTCCTCTCAACCGATGCCGGCGGCACCGGCCTGAATCTCCAGGTGGCGGATTGCGTCATCAATTTCGAGCTGCCCTGGAACCCGGCCCGCCTCAACCAGCGCATCGGCCGGGTCAGCCGGATCGGCCAGCAGAGCAGCTGCATCAACGTGGTGAACCTCATCGCCAAAAACAGCATCGAGGAGAAGATCCTGGCCGGCATCCAGCTCAAGACTGATCTCTTCAAGGGGGTATTCGACGGCGAGGGGGAAGCCGTCGAGTTTTCCAGGGAAAAACGGATGGAGATGCTCAACCGGCTTCGTGAAATGATGGGAGAGGAGCCGCAGCCGGTCATCGGTGAAGGACTTGAGTCGGAGGAAATCCCTGAAGACACGCCCAATTTTCTCAACCCGGAGGTGCTGGCAAAAGAGCGCGAAGTCGATTATGCCGATGAAGAACCGGAGATTGTCGCCGCAGCCGAGCCGGAGTCCGAAGGCAGCGGCCCGCGGGGCCGGACCCGCGCAGGCGAGAATGAACCCGCCGCGCAATCCCCTGAGAAAATGGAACAGGTCCTCAACCAGGGTATGTCCTTTATCTCGGGTCTGCTGGAAATGGCCACGGGGAAGAAAATCGAACCGGTGGACGGGGATGGCCGATTGCTCCGGATCGATACGACAACCGGGGAGGTGACCATGAAGTTCAAACTGCCGGGGTTTTCATGATGGCGGGTTACGTCGCTTTGCAAAAAAAAGAAGGGCCTGGTCGATTCCAGCTTGTTCTATTACTGGCTTCGTTCGCCATCGGCGAGCGGTGCATCCTTTCACTGGCCCGTGGCGCGGTGCGCGAGCGTATGCTCTTCAACCGTCTGGCCGACGGTGAAATCGAACTGCCGGACTTCACCGTCCAGCAAAAGGCCTCGTCGGCCCTGACCTCTCTCAAACCGATGCGGCGGGCCATCGAATCCAAAATTAACGACATCAACCTCCTGCCCCAGAAAATCCTGGCCCAGGCCTTCGAGATGTAATCATGGCAAAAAAGACACATGAAGAAACACGACGACAAGACGCCCCGCACATGGGCCAGCTGCTGGTCTATCAAACCGACGATGGGCAGGTGAAGCTTGATGTGCGGCTGGAAGGAGAAACGGTTTGGCTTACCCAGCAGTTGATGGCGGAGCTGTTTCAAACTACCGTTCCGAATATCAGCATGCATATCCGGAACATCTTTGAGGAAGGTGAATTGCTTCCCGAGGCAACTATTAAGAAATTCTTAACAGTTCGTCAGGAGGGGAACCGGGAGGTTCGCCGGGAACTGGATTTTTACAACCTGGACATGATCATCTCCGTAGGCTATCGGGTGAAAAGCGCGGCGACCTGAAGGCGGTCAATCCCAATGCCGTTGCCAAGGTAGATGAACGTTCGCCGCAGGAGATCATCGGCAGCATCGAGCGGCAGGGCCGCATTGTTGCCGAGTCATTGGCCAGGCTTACGGCTATGTTGGCGAATGGGTGAGGCGGCGATGAAAAAAATATTCCGGGGCACAGGCCAATGACGCCGACCGCAGCCGCCTTTTCGGGGATGCGCTGGCCGCATATTGAGGTGGGCGGATCGCCGAATATCACAACCAGCCAGTCACCCGCCACCAGAGGTAATCCACAGGGAAAAGCAGAAGAAAGCATCCCGCCACCAGGAGCAGGCAGACCTTGAAGCCATGGCCCGCGCGAACCCCCGCCATCTGGAGGCCGATGAGCAGGGGCGGCACCTGGTAGGGAAAGAGCGGCTGGGAAAAACCCAGCACCTGGGTCATGAGCACGGCCTTGACCGGGAAGCCGGTGGCGGCCGCCAGTTCCCCGGCAAAAGGCGTCAGGACGGCGGGAATGCCGGGCTGAGTGGTGAAGACCCCGGTAAACAGCGCAAGGGCCCCGAGACAGGAGAAATTGATGAAGGGGTCGGCAGGATCGAGGGGCAGGGCCCGGATGACATTTTCGGCAAGGCTGCTGCCCAGGCCGGTGTGATTGATCATCTGCCCCAGGCCGAGAATGCCGCCGATATAGAGGAGGGAGCCGAAATTTATCTGCTGCTGGAACAACTGCGGCCGGACGATGCCGACAGCCGGCAGGAGGACGATGCAGGCCCCGGCCATGGCCACCCAGGCGGGGGAGATATGATGGAGAAAATCGGTGACCCACAGGGCGAGCAGGGCGAGCAGCACAATGGTCAGTATCTTCTCGTCCCGCTGCATGGGGACCCGCTCCTGCTGGGACTCCTCGCCCCCGACAGACAGCCTGTCGGGATAGAAAAAGAGGATCAGGGCCCAGAGCAGCACCCCCTTGAGCAGGCCGAGAACCGGAAAATGCAGGAGAAGGTATTCCCCGTAGAGCGGCGTGTAGCCGTACAGGTTTTCGGAGAGACCGGCCAGGACCATGTTGGCGACGTTTGACGGCAGGATGGCGAAACCCGGCAGAAGCGGTCCGAGCACGACTGCAATGATGATGCCGGTATAGCCTTTTCCGCCTCTTTTAAGTCCAAACTGCTCGGCGATGCCCACGCCGATGGGCACTAGCAGGACGACCCGGCCGAAGGCCGAGGGCATCACCAGGCTGAGCAGCATCCCGGCAAGGACAAGCCCGAAGATCAGCCAGGCGTAGCTGCTGCCCATACGGGCGGCCGCCAGCGCCGCGATTCGTCTTCCGAGCCCGGTGACATGGATGGCGGCACCGAGCACCATGCCGCCGAGGATCAGCCAGAAGGCTGTGGAGGAGAAGCCGGAAAAGACCACCGCCGGCGGGGCGAGACCGAGCAGCATCGCCCCGGTGAAGAAGATCAGGGCGGTAAGATACTCGGGGATCAGCCCGGTGGCCCAGAGGGACAGGATGACCAGGGTGAAGGCGGCGGCCTTCGCCGCACCCTGGTTCAGAAAGGATGGCGGCAGGAGAATGAGGAGAACTCCGGTGATCAGGGCGAGGACGACGATGGACGTTCTGATCCGGTGGACCATTTTTCTGTACGCCCCCTGCGGAAAGGCTTCTACACCAGCCCCTTCTGGGCCTGGGCCTGGATAGCGGTGATGGCCACGGTATTGACGATGTCCGGAACGAGGCAGCCGCGGCTCAGGTCGTTGACCGGGCGGTTGAGCCCCTGCATGACCGGCCCGATGGCCACGGCCCCGGCGGTACGCTGCACGGCCTTGTAGGTGTTGTTGCCGGTGTTGAGGTCGGGGAAAATGAAGACGGTGGCCCTGCCGGCGACCAGACTGTCCGGCATCTTCGTTTTGGCGACCGTGGCGTCGACCGCGGCGTCATACTGGATCGGCCCCTCGATCGGCAGCTGCGGGGCGAGCTTTCTGGCTATCTCCGTCGCCCGCCTGACCCTCTCCACCTCTTCACCGATTCCCGAGGTCCCCGAGGAATAGGAGAGCATGGCCACCAGGGGGGTGATGCCGAAGAGCCCCGCGGTCCTGGCCGACTCGATGGCGATTTCCGCCAGCTGTTCGGCGGTCGGCCTGGGGTTGACGGCGCAGTCCCCGTAAACCAGCACCCGGTCCTCCAGGCACATGAAGAAAACCGAGGACATGATAGTGCTGCCCGGCTTGGTTTTGACGAATTCCAGCGAGGGCCTCACGGTGTTGAGCGTGGAGTGGACCGCGCCCGAAACCATGCCGTCGGCGTGGCCCTTGTAGACCATCATGGTCCCGAAGTGGTTGACCCCGGACATGACGTCCCTGGCGTTGTCGGGAGTGATCCCCTTGTGCTTGCGGAGCTGGTAGTAGGTGTTCGCGTAGTCCTCGAAAAACTCCGACTCGGTCGGCTCGATGACTGGCACCCCGGCAAGCGTCAGGCCCAGCGCCTGAATCTTCTTCTCGATGCTCTTTTTCCGGCCGAGCAGGATCAGGTCGACGGCATCACGCGCCAGGAGGATCTCCGCCGCCCTGAGAATCCTCTCCTCCTCGCCCTCGGGCAGGACGATGGTCTGGCGGTGCGCTTTCGCCCTCTTGATCAGGCTGAATTCGAACATTTTCGGCGTGGTGTAGAGGAGGGTGTAGCCGACGATCTTCTCCCGCAGCTCGGTGGTGTCGACATGGGCCTCGAACAGCCCCAGGGCCGCCTCGACCTTGATCGGCGCATCGGGGGTGAGGCTGCTGTGGATGGCCTTGATCTTGGTGGCGGCGGTGAAGGTATCCTCTTCCACCTTGACGATGGGCACCAGGTTTTCCATGCCCTGCAACAGATCGTGCAGCAGATCGTCCGGCTGCAGGTAGCCGGTCAGGACCATCCCGCCGATGTTGGGAAGGCTCGTGGAGCGGTAGGCGGCCAAGGTGCCGAGGATGATATCCAGGCGATCGATTGGGGTGATGACCAGGTTGTCGTTGCTCAGACGGGGCAGGTAGTTCCGCAGGTTCATGGCGGCGATCACGAACCGCGACACCGGACGGTTCAGACGTTCCCGGCCGAAGATCACCCTGGCGTTCAAGGCCTTGACGATCTCGGCCATGGTCGGCCGGTCAAGGCTCTCTTCGCAGGGGATGGAATAGATGAGATCGAGCTTGCCGACCAGCCTCTCGCGCAGGGTCGCTAGCAGCTCCGCCTGCTGTTGCGCCGGCGCCCGGTTGACGATGAGCGACAGGATGTTCGATCCGCTTTCCTCGAAGGCCTCCACGGCAAACCGGCAGGATTTGACCACCCCGTCGACCGACCCGTCCCGGGCGCTCGCGACCATCAGGATCGGGCAAGCCAGGTTCTTGGCGACTTCCACATTGAGGTTGAACTCGAAGGCGGACGACTCGCTCTCATAGTCGGTACCCAAACAGAGCACGAAATCGTAGTCCGCCTCCAGCGCCTTGTAACGGTCGAGGATACCTTCGAGGAGCCTGTCGCTGCGCTTTTCGGAGATGAGGCTCCGCGCTTCCTCGAAGGTAAAGGCGAACATTCGCTCGTAGGGGAGCTCGAGGTTGTACCGGCTCAGGATGAGATGGATGACCTCGTCCCGGGCATCCATGGTTCGCTGATTGATGATAGGCCTGAAGAACGCCACCCGGCCCAGGTTGCGGACCAGGAACTCCATCACCCCCAGACTGATCAGGGACAGCCCGCTTCTCGGCTCCAAAGCGGTAATATAGAGATTTTTCGCCATCGTCTTCAGCCTCCGCCGGTACTGTTGCATGAAAGGGAGCGGGCCGCCACCCTGAAATTGCCACATTCTAGCAGTGATTTCCGGCTGCTCCAAGAACTATGACGAACAATACTCAGATTCCAAAATCGGCACCTCAATTGGAATTCCGCAATCAACAACCTGATCCTAACCTGAAGTTGGGTTGACCCGCATGCCTTCTTCTGATAAATTTTTTTAACTTGCTCATAACGGGAGGTTTTCCATGTCGGAAGTCAAGCCCGATCAAACCCCTGCGTGGCATTCCATCGAGGTTGAGACAGTTCTTTCTCACCTGTCGGCAGACGCCCGCGGGTTGACCGCCGAAGAGGCCGGGAAACGCCTGGCGCGCCACGGCCCCAACCGCCTGAGTCCGCCGAAGAAACGCGGGCCTCTCATCCGTTTCTTCTCCCAATTCCATAATGTCCTCATCTATGTGCTTCTGGTCGCGGGCGTCGTTACCATGCTCCTCGGCCACTGGATCGATGCGGGGGTCATTTACGGGGTGGTGCTGGTCAACGCGCTCATCGGTTTCATTCAGGAAGGCAAGGCCGAGAAAGCCCTCGAGGCCATCCGCACGATGCTCTCGCAGTACTGTTTCGTCCTGCGGGGCGGCAGGCGCCTGGAACTGGAGGCGGACCAGCTGGTCCCGGGGGACATCGTCATCCTGCAGTCTGGCGACAAGGTTCCCGCCGACCTGCGCCTGCTGAAGGTCAAGGACCTTCGCATCGACGAGGCCACCCTCACCGGCGAATCGGTTCCGGTGGAGAAGAGCGTGACCCCCGTCGATGAGACCTCCGCCCTCAGCGACAGGCCGTGCATGGCCTACTCCGGCACCCTGGTGACCTACGGACAGGGCACCGGGGTAGTCGTCGCCACCGGCGATCACACCGAGCTGGGCCGTATCAATCAGATGCTGACCAGGGTGCAGCCCCTCACCACCAGACTGTTGCGCCGGATCGCCGAGTTCGGGCGACTGCTCACCGGAGCCATCCTGGGTCTTGCCGCGGCCGCCTTCATTTTCGGGATCATGGTCAGGGATTACAGCCTGAGCGAGATGTTTTTCGCGGTCGTCGGCCTTGCCGTGGCCGCCATCCCGGAAGGCCTGCCCGCCATCATCACCATCACCCTGGCCATCGGCGTGCAGCGCATGGCGCGGCGGCACGCCATCATCCGCCGGCTGCCGGCGGTGGAGACCCTTGGCTCCGTCACGGTGATCTGTTCCGACAAGACGGGCACCCTCACCCGCAACGAGATGGCCGTCCAGACCCTGGCCATGGCCGATTCCCTGCTCGAAGTCAGCGGGGCGGGCTATGCGCCGAGCGGAGGGTTCTTCGCCGGGGGAGTGGAAAAATCGCCCGCGGACTACCGGGATCTCCCTGAACTGTGCAGGGCCGCCCTGCTCTGCAACGAGTCCGCGGTTCGCGAAGCCGACGGCAGGTGGACCTTGGAGGGCGACCCCACCGAAGGGGCGCTCGTCACCCTCGGGATGAAGGCCGGATTGGATCCCGCTCGCGAGGGCGAAGCCTTTCCCCGGGTCGATGTCATCCCCTTCGAGTCGGAACACAGGTTCATGGCCACCCTGCATCGCGGGCCCGACGGGCAGGGGATAATCTATCTGAAAGGCGCACCGGAAAGAGTGCTGGAGATGTGCGACAGGCAGCGTCGCGATGGCCGGGAAGAGGCCATCGACCTCGAATATTGGCAGCACAAGATCGAGGAGATAGCCGCCAGGGGGCAACGAGTGCTTGCCATCGCCCGCAGGGAAGCAGAGGCCGAAAAGCAGGACCTGGGAGTCGGGGACGTCGTCCAGGGCATGACCTTGCTGGGATTGTGCGGGATCATCGACCCGCCCCGTGAGGAGGCCATCACCGCCGTGAGACAATGCCTGTCAGCCGGGATCCGGGTGAAGATGATCACCGGCGACCACGCCCTCACCGCCAGGGCGATCGGCGGGCAGATGGGGATCGGGGACGGGGAGACCGTCACGACGGGCCGGGAACTCGACACCATGAGCGACGGGCAGCTCCGGGAAGCGGTGAGAGAAGTCGATGTCTTCGCCCGGGTGAGCCCGGAGCACAAGCTTCGCCTGGTGCAGGCCCTCCAGGCGGACGGCGAGGTGGTGGCTATGACCGGCGACGGTGTCAACGACGCCCCGGCGCTCAAGCGCGCCGATGTCGGCGTGGCCATGGGGATCAAGGGCACGGAGGTTGCCAAGGAGTCGGCCGAGACGGTGCTTGCCGACGACAACTTCGCTTCCATCGCCCATGCGGTCGAAGAGGGGCGCACGGTCTACGACAACATCAAGAAGGCCATCACCTTCATCCTGCCGACCAACGGTGGCGAGGCCGGCATCATCATCGCGGCGATACTGTCGGGGAGCATGCTGCCGATCACCCCGGTCCAGATCCTGTGGGTCAACATGGTGACCGCCGTGACCCTGGCCCTGGCCCTCGCTTTTGAGCCGTCGGAGGCCGGGGTGATGAAGCGTCCCCCTCGCAGCCCCGAAGAACCGATCCTGTCCTTTTTTCTGATCTGGAGAATAAGCTTCGTCTCGCTGATCCTGGTGGTGGGAACCTTCGGCCTGTTTCTCTGGGACAGGCAGAGAGGCGTGCCGATCGAAGCCGCGCGGGCGGTCGCGGTCAACGCCCTGGTCATGTTCGAGGTGTTTTACCTGCTGAACTGCCGCCACCTGAGAGCCTCCGTCCTCTCCCGCGAAGGGTTGCTCGGCAATCGCTATGTCCTTATGTCCATCGGGGCGGTGCTGGCGGCCCAGCTGCTTTTTACCTATCTTCCGCTCATGCAGCACCTCTTCGGTGTCGCCCCCCTCGGGCTTGCGGACTGGATGCGGATCGTGGGGGTCGCGGCCTCAGTTTTTGTTTTGGTCGAGGTGGAAAAGCTGATCATGAACGGCGGGACGCTCAAGGCCCCAAGGAGGGAGCAGCGGAAATGAATCATCTGCGGGAGGCCGGTAGCGGCGACCGCAGCTATTCGATGATCGGATAATTCAAGCGCACATACTCCTTGGGATGGGCATCGAAATGCCACCATTCGATGCCCAGCGGATGCCAGCCGGCATCGACCATGACCTTTCTCAGAATCAGGCGGTTCTCGATCTGGCGGGCGCTCAGTTTTCCCTCCCGCAGATACCTGTCCTCCAGAAGGGGCTGGGCGAGGGGGCCGAAGTGGTCGAGCGGCGTACCCATATCGAGCCGTTCTCCGGTATTCACGTCGACGAGGGTAACATCTACCGCCGCCCCGTGATTGTGCATCGAGCCTGTTTTTGGGTTGGCGACATAGGGCTGTTTGGGGGTGCCGGCGACCAGTTTCCACATCTGCTGCTGAACAAAGCGAGGCCTGGCAGCATCGCCCACCAGGATGCGCAGGTTGGGATGGCGCTCATGAAGGATCCTATTGGCCAGGGCGAGCTTGCCGGCCGCTTCCGTGCGTAGATAGGCCTGAGTCAGGCCCTGGTAGATATTCACCCCCATGAAATTGTCGGCGGCCGCGTATTTCAGCTCGACCACGATTGTTGGATCGAGCCGGCGGACATCGACCAGGCCCTCTTGAAGCAGCCGCTGTTCAAGCAGGTTCAGCTCCTGGCCTTCCTTCGCCTGTTGCGGTTGCGTGAGGCGGACCGAGCCGGCGGGCCTCATCTGCTGGGCCGCTGCGGTGTGTGATGACAGGAGAAAAGCTGCAAAGAGGAAGATGGGGAAGAGCAGGGAAGCCTTGCCGGGTAATTCTTGTAAGGCAAAAAGGTATGGCATGTACTTCTTTTTAAAAAAATTCCTGGATCAGCGTTGCTGTTGAGCAAGCCATTGCAGCCCTGCATTGTATACCACGTTGTGGCCGCCGTCAAAGAGTAAAAGCGTGGCATTGCCCGATCTCCGGGAGAAAGCGACCGGGAGCTCCATCTCCTCGAAAAACCGGTTTTTCTCGCCCTGCCCCGCAAGGCCTTCGGGAAGCTTCTCGGTTTCATCGAGGAAGCGCATATCCTCCTGGGAGATGGTGTCCTCCTGGTCGGCAAGCTCGTTGAAGGCTCGAATCGCGTGAGAAGGGGGCACGAAGTGGTCCTGCAGGCCCCCGCTTATGAACACCTGAATGCCCTTGCCGCGGGCGCTGGAAAGATAGGCGGAAGGGCTCCGCTTCCGGCATTCCTCCTGGGCCCGGTCATCGGTTTTCGGGTTGCCGCCGCAAGAGGCTTCGATATCACTCTTATAGTTCTCGGTATACTTGTATTCGGAGCGGATCACCGTGTCGTACCAGTCGTTCAGATCGTATACCGGCACCCAGACCAGAGCGGCGGAGAATCTTTCGGGAAAACGCCCTGCCATGATGAGCGACATCATGGCTCCGCCTGAAAACCCGGCCAGATAGATGCGATCCTCATCCACCGGCGCATGGGCCTTGGCGTATTCGAGAGCATCCAGCACATCCTGAACGGCTTTTTCGGATCCGGTGGCGTCGGGATTATCGAACCTGCCACGGTAGTCAGGATGGATGAAAATCCAGTCGTTCTTCTCGGCGAAAATCGCGTAAGGAATGCCGTCGTGCTGCAGGTAATCGGCGCTCCAACTGTGCAGCACCAGAAGAAGCGGTTTCTTTCCTTTCGTGCCCGAATGATACCAGAGCGCGGGCTGCGGCGATTCCCCGGATTCACGGGGAATTTCCACCTCGACCACCTCCGGCGAAGCCTTTCGCCAGGCCTCCCGTTTTGGCATCTTGCTAATCGGGAGTTCCGCGATTCGGGTAAAGGAGGTGTATTCTTCGACAAATCGGATGTCGGGGTCAGCGTCCTTCTTCGTCCACCAGCCGAAAATGAAGAGGAGCCCGACAAAGGAAATGACAACGGTTTGGGCGGGAGGCGGAATCATCATGCTATCAAATCCCTCAGAATGGGTATGAAACGAATAACCAAAACCGGAACGAGCGACACCAGGAAAATGCTCGCTGCGAAGACCGGAATCCCCACCGCCGGGGCAAGCTCCACCCCGAAGGCGCTGGTGTGGTCGATGGTGAAGCCGAATATTCCGTCGCGAAGCAGTTCGAGAACCAGAGCGTGAACCAGATAGACCCCGAAGACGCTCATGCCGATCTTCTGCAGGATTTTCGGGGAGTTCATTCGTATTTTTTGTTCTCCTTCCGCTGTTGTTTCCATTCGTGTATGAAAAATGCTCTTCACCAGCAGAAACAGGGTAACGGTCATGGCGACGACGGTGATGCTGAAATACTTGTAGAAAAACGGGTGGAACTCCCCCCGGAATGCGCTCATCAGATAGGTTCCGACCACAGTGGCCGCCCCGCCAATCAGAAAGACCAGCAAAGCGAGCAGCAACGGCCACCCTGATCGTACCTGCCTATCCTTCAGCATATAGCCGAGGAGAAAATAGCCGGAAAGCTTGAGGGGGGAGTAGTCGTCCAGATCTGGGGTGAAATATGTTCCCAGGCCCAGCGGCTGGTCGATGAACGGCAGGATCGAAGCCCACAGAAACCAGAGCGCGACGAGATACCAAGCGTGCTTTTTCGGTGCCTCCTGGAGGAAGATCGCCGCCGCCGGTGCGAAAAGGTACAGAACGATAAGCATGTAAATGAACCAGAGGTGATAGAAGATGGGTTCGGTGAGCAGCATCGGGAAAAAGCGGCTCAGGGTGAGATCGTCGCCCTTGATATGGATGCGGTACAGGAAATAGACGGCGCTCCAGACCAAAAAAGGCACGAGTATCCTCCTCACCCTGGTCAGGAGAAAGTCCCGGAGAGGCTGTTTGCCCGCACCGGGAAGGATCAGGGCGCCGCTGACCATGACGAACAGCGGAACGCACCATCTGGAGAAGGAATCATACATATTCCCCACCCACCAATCCGCTGAATTTTCGAAGGGAATCAAAAACGGCGCGGAGACATGCAGGAGAATGACCCCGAAGATTGCCAGGATCTTCAGGATTTCCGCCCAGAGCAAACGTTTCTTCATCATATCTTCCCGTTCGCAATAGTATATGGCTGACGTACGTTACGGAAACAGGCAAATCGTTACCGAGAACTTGATAGGCTGTTGGCAGATTACCACGAAATATAGATAATCTGTGCTATTATTAGATGAAAGCAATGGAGCTGAACGAGCTTTGCCGCCGCAGCTGGACAGGAAAAGATGGCGTTTTGGCACTCTTGGCCGGCGAGGTGGGCGCATCATCGCCCCGGAAATGAGGACTACATGCTCAGGTTGGAAAAGACCAGGGAGTATCCTGTAATACCCAGGAAAACCGCCGTCGCCATGAGCGAGACCAGCGCCAGCTTCCTCTGCATGCGCGGGACAACGTCACGGAGGCTGGGAATCCCCCGAAAAGGCTCGATAACGCCGGTCCCCGTGCCGGCGACCGCGCCGGTGAGCATCGCCGCATAGAGGAAATAGCCGACGAAGCCATACTCCTGGTGGAGCAGGCAGAACGGGCAGTGGTGGGTGGGCAGCTCGTAGAAATAGACGCTGATGAACGAGATGAGCGCGATTGTCGAGACAATGAAGTGGCAGAGCGAGGCGATGGCGAAGAGGATGGCCCCCTTCCCCCTCAGATAGACGTTCAGTCCGGCGGCTGCCGTGAGGGCGGCGCCCGCGAAAAACATGGCCTTCGCCCGGAAATGCGGCATGGCGAAAAGACCTGACATTACTGACCCGGCGCCCGTGCTGAAGAGCACCGAGCAGCAGGAGGTGATGATATTCGGCTCCAGGCTGAGCAGATAGAAACCCTGCAGGGTGGTCTCGGCGAGCACGACAGGGGCGATGAACAGCAGCAGCCAGTATTTGAGCCGGATCAGCGGGTAATCGTAGGCCTGGTTGTCGGCGGCGTTGACGATGAGCCACAAGCCGGCCAGTAGGCAGGCGACGATCTTCACGATGAGGGCCGGGTAGCCGAAGCCGTTGACCTTGAGGCTGCCCGCCGCGCACATCGCGCCGATGAAGAGGGGGCTGAGGGTGTCGGCGGTATAGATGAAGAGGAACAGGGAGAGCAGCTGAAACCCCATGACATAGCCCATGATCGTCGAAACCAGGTAGGTCCTCCGTTCCAGGGCCAGCTGATTCTCGCTGCCGGAGCGGATGTCCCAGCCGTGGATGATGCGCACCCCCTCCCAGGCGGAGCAGCACAGCATGCAGGTGGTCAGGGCGGAGCCGAGAAGCAGGGCGAGGATGCCGGGATGGAAGATCATGGGACGGCTTCCGGGCCGACCAGCCGGCCGTCCCTCATTTCGACGATCCTGTCGATGGCCGCGGATTCGTAGACGATGGGGTCGTGGCTGGCGATGACGATGGCCTTGCCGTCCTCCTTGAGCCTCTGCATGATGTGCATGAATTCCACGGAGAGCCGGGTGTCGAGGTGGGCGGTCGGCTCATCGGCGATGAGGATCGCCGGGTTGTTGATCAGCGCCCGGGCGATCGCCGTCCGCTGCGCCTCCCCGCCGGAGAGCCACTCCACCCTGGCGTGGGCCTTGCCGGCAATGTCGAGCAGGGCGAGCAGGTCCATGGCCCGTTTGCGGAGGGAGGCGAATTTCTCGCCCTTGGGATAGGCGGGGATCATCACATTTTCCAGGGGGGAAAGGCCCTTGATGAGATTGAACTGCTGAAAGATCACGCCGAAGGTCTCCCGCCGGATCTCCGTGAGGAAGCGCTCGGGAAGGCTCGACATCTCCCGGCCTTTCATGGTGATCCTGCCCGAGGTCGGCCTCGCCATGCACCCGAGGATGCCGAGGAGGGTGGTCTTGCCGGAGCCGCTCGGCCCCTTCAGGGTGGTGACCCCCCGGGTATCGATGGTCAGGTCGATCCCGTCGATGGCCACGAACTCGTTGGGTTTGCCGGCATTGAAGACCTTGCGGATGCTGTCGAGGCGGATCATGCGCTAGGCCCTCATCACGGAATCCGGGTCGATCGTCGCGGAGAGCCAGGCAGGCACGATGGTGACCACGGTGTAGGGGATGACCGTCAGAAAGAACAGTGTCGCGATCTGATAGGCGTTGATGTGGGGGGTGAGCCTGAATTGGGGGTACAGGACGGACCAGCCCTGCAGCACCGGTTTGAAGAGGATCGAGGATGTCAGGAAAATATGGCCGTAGGCCAGGAGGACGCCGATAAAAAAGGCCGTCAGCGACACCGCCGCCCCTTCCCAGAACTTCATCAGCAGAATATCGGACGTCTCCCAGCCGACGGTCTTGAGAATCCCGATCTCCCTCTTTTCCTCGGCGGAGAGGCCCGTGGCCTTGTCCCAGGCGAGAATGGCGAAGGCAAAGAGGGCGCCCGACAGCACCATGACGATCATTCCCCCCCGCCAGTCGAAAACCGCCTCGTAGGTCCGCAGGATGTCTTCCCGCAGGATTGGCCGGGCATCGGGATGGAGCTTGACGATCTTGCCGGCAATCGTGGAGAGCTCCCTCTCGTTTCTCACCCTGAGCACCAGGTCGGTGGCCCGGTCCCCGGCGATGGCGAATATTTCCCGGAAATCCTGCTCCGACACCAGAATGAGATCGGCGGTGACCAACTCGGAGTCGGAGGGCAGCAGTCCCTTGACCGTCAGGACCAGGACCCCGCCGTCGGAGGTCTTGAAGGGGATGACGTCGCCCTTGCCGAGCCTCCGGTCGGTTTTGCCGATGTCGCTTCTTCTCGCCACCCCGGAGCCGATGACCATCTCGCCCCTGCGCTCGCCGAGCGCCGGGTTGACCATGAGGGTGTAATTGGCGCCGCTGAACTCGTCGTAGTAGTAGCCCCACAGCCGCGGCTCGACCGATTGCACCCCCCTTATCGCGGCTATGGAATCGGCATAGTCCACGGGAATCAGATCCTGCCTGCCGGCCACCAGCCGCTGGACCGTCATCTCAGGGGCGTCCCGGAGGATCATGGCCGCCTCTTTCTTCAGCGATTCCACGGAAAACAGGACGGAGGCGAGCAGGAACAGGACAAAGGCATACACCAGCACCAAGGCGATATTCTTCCCCTTTCTCCTGGCCATGGAGGAGAGGGCGAGGTCGAGGATATACCGCTGCTTGTCGAAGGCGCGCATGTTCATCTTTGTGTCCGCCTCTGCAGTTGCGGGGGAACGGCGATGAAGGACCCCGAAGGGAAATGCTCGAGGGACAGCGGGTGCTCCTGAAACGGGGTGTGCAGATCGGCCATGCTCGGGTGGCGGGTATAACGGGCCTCGGTGACCAGGCACAGATCGGTGAGGGCCAGCACCTTGACGATCTCAAGCCGCTGCCGGACTTCCGCTGCATAATGCCACCGTCTGAGGGCCGCATCGGCCATCATCAGGGCAAACAGGAACAGGCCCAGGCCGAAAAAATACAGGAAAATGCTCGAGGGTCTCAGCACACTCAATCCAACCCTTTTATCTTTTCGGGGGTGATCGCGCCGAAGGGCAGCAGCTCCTTGCCGGCATGGTCCTGCATGAATTCCGGGGCGTCGGCCTCAAGGGCGAAAGGTATGAGTTCCCGGCCCATCGGCCCGAAGACGTCGCTGCCCAGGACATACCAGGCGGCCCGGCCGTCCACCGGGGCCATGCTGTAGTAATCGGTGACATGGACGGAGACGATGTCGGCAGGATTTTTTGCCGGGTTATAGGTACTTACGGCGAAATAGTACTTGAACATATCCTTGGCCCCGTCGAAAAAGGCCGCGGAGCCGTCCTTGAAGACGATCTGGGCCAGGAAGTCCGGGTATTTTGCCACGAACATCCCGCAGACCGGGCATTTGTCCGCATTTGACGGGACCGCGGGCGCTGCTTTTCCTGCGGCCGGCAGGGCGAAGATGAGCAGAAAAGTAACTGGGATCAGGCGAAGATAGAACATTACGAAACCCCCTCGACAGCTGCAAGTTGTGGTTAATGAGCATGCCCCTTCATCTTTTTCATCTGCCGTTTTTCCCTGATCATCTTGACGTCGGCGTACATGCTTTCATAAGCGGCCTTCATCGCCTCTTCGAAAGTTGCCGGGGTGCCTCCGTTTTCCTTGATGAATGCTTCGGCGCCTTCTTTTTCGGCAAAGGCCCATTTGGCCTGTTTGCTCATGACCCCTGGTTTGTTGCCGCCGATGACCCAGAAGGCCTGCTCCGCATCGATCAGCTCCTTACTGGCAAAGTCTCCCACCATGATCGAAGAGGGCGTTTTATCAATGTTGACGGCGAGATCGATGGCCAGGCAGTGGATGCTGCAGGTGCCGACCCTGGTGCCGTCATCGTACGTTACGAGCATCCGGCTGTGGGCGAAGGTTTGCCTGTCCATCCCGCAATGCAGGCAAAATGGCATTTGCCCGACATCTTCCGCGGCCAGGACGAAAGCAATCGGCGAGAGCAGAGATGCGATCAGGACAGCAGCTGGGATGACATGTTTCATTGTTCTCTCCTTTTGCTAGGCAAGTCTTCCTGCCTGTGTTACATGTTTGTAGTTTTCGAAGATAAGTCGTTCGTAATCATATCTCACTATTTTCTGCCGATCAAGGAAACATTTTGTGCTAATGTTCATTTCGTCGACCGTGTCCGGGAGGCATTTGTCCGGGTTCAGCAGAGCCTTCGGGCTGGGCAGGCGGGGGAGCCGTAATCGTAATCGAAATCGGGATCGCTATCGAAATGGCGAGGGGGGCGAGGTAGGAAAAGGACCTACCTGTTGCGGGTCGTCAGCCGCAATTGTCCGGCGCGAAGGGCAGGGTCGCTCGGGCAGTCTCCCGCCGGCAGGGGCCAGCCTTTGCGAAACTCGTCGCAGGTCCGGCAGAGTTGCCAGGGTGGTGCGGCCGCGAATTGCGCCTTCCTCCCGGCAAGGATCAGCGGGTCCTCTGAGCAGAGGTTGCCCAGGCGGGTTTCCCCGGTGAGATCGTGGCAGCAGGCCAGGAGTTCGCCGCTCCAGGCGATAAAGGCGTGCATGGCAATGAGGCCGCAGGAAGCCGATCCTGTGGGCGAGGCCGTGATGAGCGAGCTGTCTCGCAGGTTCCCGCCCCGAGAATGGCAGGGGAAAAACCGCGAACGGATCCCGTGGACCTTCCAGAAGTTGCGATACCGCTTGGCCGCCTGCGGGGTGCCCGGTGTCTCCAGGCCCACGCAGACCATCTGGGCGATGTTCTCGTGGTGCAGGCGCACAATCCGTTGAACGGCGTCGGCAAAATCCGTCTGCGGGCAGAGCCGGGAGAACAGGGCGGGGTCGACGCTCGGCATGGAGATTTCCAGGTGGGAGGGAGGATGTCCGGCGAGCAGGCTCATGGTCTCGGGGGATAGCGCCGAAGGATGGAGCACAAGACCTGCGGGAAGACCCGCGTTCCGGGTCCTGCTTACGCACTCAGCCCAGAAGGGATGGAGGGTCGGATTGCCGAAGCCCGAGAAGGTGACCCGGCTCCCAAACCGCACCAGGACCTCGAGTACCCGGGAGAACACCTCGCGGGACATGAAGCCTCTGGGGCGTTGCAGCCGTTCACGGGGGCACATGGCGCAGTTTTCGGCGCAGTGGTTGGTCAGCTCCACATCGGCGCTCAGGAAAGTCCAGTTACAATCCACGGCGCGCCTCCCGCACGGCCTCCAGCCAACGGTAGCCGAACTCGACATCGGGTTCGAGATAGTGGCCTTCCGTCCATTCGTTCCACGAGGCGATGTGGCAGCAGGGGGAAGCGTGGGCGCCCGCGTATTCCAGGGCGCGCCGCAGGGCTGTCTGAAAAGCCCGGGGATTGCTGCCCGTGACGATGGGCCACCAGGGGTATTGCCGAGGTTTCTCCCGGCCGAATTCCGCCGATCTCGGCGTGGCGTCCCAGCCCGGCGAGACCGAGGGGCAGTAGGGCAGGCCAGTCTCCCGCGCATAGAGGTCCCATTGCCCTGTCTTCGATTCCGCCGCCGTGGTGTAATCCTGCAGCCAGTCGCCCTTCCACTCTGGCAGAAAGACGTAGTGGGTGACACTGTCGAAGCCCAGGGATTTGAGCAGGGGGCGGTCGCCGGCGACAGGGTCGATCGCCGCCAGATGCAGCGGCCCAAAGCCGGAGGTTTTCAGCCAGGCGCGGGCCTCGGCGATTGCCTCCCGTATCCGTTCGTGCCCGAGCTGCCTCAGAAAGAAGGTGGTGTCGAAAACGCTGAGGTATGCTGCACCCTCCGGGCGAAAGTAGCAGGGGTGGGCGAAGTAGCGCTCAGCGATATACTGCACGAAGGCGAGGAAATCCGCGGGATCGGTATAGACCAGGCGCTGCGGGTCGATCAACGCCGCCCGGGGGTCCTTCACCGGCATCACCTTGCGCGGCATGCGGTTGGCCCACATCAGGGCGAAGCGAAGACCCGTCCCCTCCACCGCCGGCAGAAAACCCCGCTCCAGGGCGCCCTGCAGCAGCTGTTTGCCCCGGGACCAGTAGAAAGCGAAGGTGAAGAAATCGATCCCGTGCCGCAGTGCCACTGCGATCTTTTTGGCAAATACCGCCGGAGTCGACTCGTCCTCGCGTCCCCAGAGGGGACGAAGCGGCTGGCGGTGTTCGGGAAACCGCGGCGTCGCTCCTTCCAGCAGATCCCATTCGCTCCATTCTGCGGGAAAGGCTGCGTCACGGACCGGGCAGGAATGCCAGCCCGGATAGTAGTATGCTCCGATTTTCATATCCCGAAAGGTCGCATTCGCAGGTCCGGGCGCAGCCGATCTCGCCTTCGAACGTGGGTCATTTTGTCCCATGTTCCTTCCCTTTCGGTTCCTTTTGACCCATTGAGACCTTTGTACCTGTAATTTTTTCGATATTCTTTCATCCTCGTTCGATTCCCGGCCTCTTTTCGATGGCGCAAACGCCACAATGGCACACTCCATTTTGCAAAACCTAATGCAGTAATACTACAACTATTTGCTTATATTAATCTTGTTTTTCATGGCACGTTTTTTGTAAACCTCTTTTGGAGGCTCGTTTGGCAAAGCTGTTCCAGATCCGTACAATCCAACTAACGGCTTGTAGTATCGTGAAATTTGAACCATAGGAGATGAGAAATGCAATTCAAATCCGTGAGGACGAAGATATCTGCAATCGCAGGTCTTTGCCTCATTTTTTCGTCCGCCATCCTGGTCGGATACGGACTATATTCCGCCAGATCGACGCAAAAGGTCGTGAATGAGAGGGTTTCCGAACTGATAGAAGCAAGGTCGCTGGACGGCCTGAAGAATCTTGCCGGTAATTATGCCGAGAAGATTTCGGTCGATTTCGTGGTGGCGCTCGATGCTGCCCGAACAATGGCGGATACCTTCATGGTCGCAAAATCCGAGGACAATGGAGGACTCCAGCTGGGGCGAGATCAGATCAATGCCATTCTCCTCAAGGTGTTGAAGGATAATCCAAACTTCAATGGAACGTACTCCTGCTGGGAGCCGGATGCCCTTGACGGCCAGGACGCGATGTTTAAAACGGGCAATGACGGCAACAACGCCCAGACGGGCCGCTTCACGCCGTATTGGAATCGCGACGAAAACGGCCGCATCGCGGTTCAGCCCCTGGTCGAGTACGACACCATGGATCGCCACCCCAACGGGGTCCTCAAGGGCGGCTGGTATATCGGCCCCAGGGAAAATCACCGGGAAAGCGTGCTCGACCCCTTCCCCTACATCGTTCAGGGCAAGCAGGTGTGGCTCACGACGCTCTCCGTGCCCATCCTGGTGGGCGACAAATTCTATGGCGTGGCCGGAACCGACTATAACCTCGACTTCGTCCAGAGATTGTCGCAAAACGTCGACAAAGAGCTTTTCGACGGGCAGGGTGAAGTCATTATCGTCAGCAACGCCGGCCTGATCGTAGCCCACAGCGAGAAGCCGGACTTGATAGGCAAGCATTTCAAGGAAATCATCAGCGGCGATTGGGAGAGATATCTGAAGGATATCCAGGGCGGCAAGAGTGAGGCGGTGCTCAATCCGGCAGTAAATAAATTCGAAGTCATTGCCCCCATTCCCCTTGGCCGTACTGAAAAACCCTGGTCGGTTATGATTCAGGTCAAAAAGGATACGGTTCTGGCCGATGCCATCGCCCTCGACAGGGAAATCTCGGAAGCAGGGCAGAATGCCGCCATCCTGCAGGTTACGGCGGGGCTCGGTATCTGCGGCGTCGCTATTGTTCTGCTGTGGTTTTCGGCGGGCGGAGTGTCCCGGCCGATCCGCAGAACCGCCGATATGCTCAAGGACATAGCCGAAGGGGAAGGCGATCTCACCAAGCGTCTGGAGGTCAAGGGGAAGGACGAGGTCGGCGAAATGGCCACCTGGTTCAATGTCTTCATGGATAAGCTGCAGGATCTGATCAGGCAAATCGTCAATGATGCCGCGTCGCTGAATGCCTCCTCCCTGTCTCTTTCCGCCATTGCCGCCCAGATGACCTCGGCGGCCAAATCGATGGCGGACCGATCGAGGACCGTGGCCGCAGGTTCCGAGGAGATGAGCGTCAATATGTCGAGTGTGGCCTCCGCTTGCGAACAGGCAGCCACCAATGTGGACATGGTCGCCTCATCGACCAAATCCATGACCGATTCCATCCGTGATATAGCCAGCAAGTCAGAAGAATCCCGCAATATTTCCGGTTCAGCGGTGGCCAAGGCCGGCGACGTTTCCGAAAAACTCGGCAAACTGGGCGACGGGGCTCGGGAGATCAGCAAGGTTACCGAGGCGATTTCGGAAATCTCCGAGCAGATCAACCTCCTGGCGCTCAACGCCACCATCGAGGCGGCCAGGGCCGGCGAGTCGGGCAAAGGCTTTGCCGTGGTGGCGACGGAGATCAAGATGCTGGCCAAACAGACCGCGCAGGCCACCCAGATGGTCCGGGATCAGATCGGCAATATTCAGGAGGCAACCGATGAAACCGTAACGGAAGTCGGCAATATCCTGAATATCATAAAGGAGGCCGGCGACATCGTCTCCTCGATTTCCATGGATATGGAAAGCCAGGCTGCCACCACTCAGGAAATCGCCGATAATATCGACCAGACATCCCAGGGCATTCAGGAGGTCAATCAGAACGTCAGCCAAGGAAATGTGGTCATAGCCTCGATTACCAGCGAAATTACCGAGGTCAACCAGTCAGTGCAGGAGGTGTCGACCTCCATTGACCAGGTCGGCCAAAAGGCGGAGGATCTGTCGGCGCTGTCGGACAAGCTGCAGAAGATCGTGGGACGCTTCAGGGTATAAGGATCGGGCGCTCCCTCTTTCCGGGGAGTGCCTGTTCTTGGTGCCCCATTGTCTGCACAAGTCCGAGGGGCCAAATCCGGCAAGCCTGCCCGGCGGCAGGGGCGGCAACCGAAACCTCGCCTTCAGCCGGCAAGCATCCTTGCGAATTCGCAAGCCTTTTCCGCAACCGCCGGATCGTCCGCCAACCTGCCAGGCTCCGTTTGGACATTGGGAAAGAGGCAGGACGCAAAGGAGCAGCCCATCATCTCGGCGGGGTTCTTCAACTGGCTCTCCAGCAGGTCGAGGTTGCTCTCCATCGGGCCGCCCGCGGTGGCGATCAGGGCCAGCTTCCTGCCGGCAAGCGCCATGCGGTACTCCCCGTCCCCGAACTTGCAGAGGGAATACATGCGATCGATGAAGATCTTCAGCTGGGCGGCATAGCTCCACCAGTAGAGCGGGGTCGACAGCACGATCACGTCGTAGGCCGGCAGGGTGGCGACCGCCTCGGCCACCTGATCGCCGATCGAGCAGCGGAACTGCTCGGATTTCTGGCATTTCTGGCAACCGAGGCATCCCGGCACCTTGAATTCAAGGGTGGTGGCGTCGATCTCGGCGACTTCGGCCCCCTGCCTGCGGGCGGCGTCAATGGCCAGGGCGGTCACCGCCCGGGTGTTGCCGTTCTTCCGGGGCCCGCCATGGATGAATACGATCTTCTTCATTTCTCCCCTCCTTGGGATTGATATCCTTTCATGCTGTCCATATGGATCTGGACGTTTTCTTTCTGCCTGTTCCGCTGACCGGCTCTTTATATGCCGAGCTTGAACATCCCCAGGTAACTGAACGATGAGATAACCATCCCCGGGCAAAAGCATGTACCTTTTACACCTGTAGAGGAGAAAAAGAAAGCAGGCACCTTTTTGTAGGGTAGTACCCTCTATTATACCGAGAGCCGAAGGCCTCGAACCCTTACCTCGATGCCTCTTTCGTGGGAGCGATGCGAAGGACGCCGCCGTCGTCCTGGTCGGTCAGCACATAGATCGAGCCATCCGGGGCCGTTTCGACATCCCGGATGCGCGCCGGCAGGGGCAGGCGGTCTTCTTCCCTGACCTCCGTGCCGTCGAACACCAGGCGGACGAGCTCACGGGTTGTCAGCCCGCCGATGAGCGCGTTGTTTTTCCAGCCCGGAAACATATTCCCTCGGTAAAATTCCATGCCGGAAGGGGAGATGACTGGAGTCCAGTGCCTGGCGGCGTCCTCATATTCCGGACGGGTCGGCGGGTCGGGGATGTCCCTGCCGTTATAATGCTCGCCCCAGCTGACGATCGGCCAGCCGTAATTGGCGCCTTTTTCGATCTTGTTCAGCTCGTCGCCGCCCCTTGGCCCCATCTCCCCGACCCAGAGCGCGCCGGTCTCAGGCTGGAACGCCATCGCCTCGATATTGCGGTGGCCGTACGACCAGATCTCATCCTTCACGTTCGGTCGGCCGACGAAGGGATTGTCCTGCGGCACGCCGCCGTCCGGGAAAATGCGGATCACCGTGCCGAGGTGGTTGGCGAGGTCCTGGGCTGGGTCGAACTGAAACCTCTCGCCCAGCGCAAGATAGAGATACTTGCCGTCTGGCGAGAATTCAATGCGGTTGCCGAAGTGGGCCGTGCCCTCGATATAGGGCTCCTGCACGAAGATATCCTGAAACCCCTCGATACGGTCGCCGGCCAGCTTGCCGCGGCCGAGGGCGGTGGTCGCCTTGCCGGCCTCCCCGGGCTTGGCGTAGGAGAGATAGATATAGCTGTTTCCAGCGAAGTCTGGATCGATCGCCACATCCATCAGTCCGCCCTGTCCCTGCGCCCGAACTTCCGGTACGCCCTGCAGGGGTTCGGACAGGGTGTTGTCGGTCTGCAGAAAATACAGCTTGCCCGTGTTACGCTCGGTAACCAGCAGGCGGCCGTCCGGAAGAAAGGCCATCCCCCAGGGGTGATTCAATCCGCCTGCCAGTCTCTCGACCTGGACGACAGTGCCTTTCGCTGACTGCAGGGTTTCGACCTGCGCTGCCCATGTCGCCGGAGCGGCAGCCAGGGCCAAAAATGAAGGGATCCCGAAAATGCAGAGTGTGACTGATTTCTTGGTATTTTTCATTTCGTGCTCCTGTCTGTGGTTGTGGTGCCGGCGCAAGGCATCGTTGCCACCCGAGGCAGGACTTCCGCAAAACGGGCCTCACCGAAGGCGTGCGCCGTCGAAAACGCATATATCATGCTGCAGTTTTGCTCATTGAGCTGTCGGGTCCGGCATGTATCCTTGACGTCTTTCAACCGTATTTCACAGGTTCGGCCAGGCGCAGGGTGAAAAGAGAAGGCGCGGCTTTCTTCTTTTGCAGGGTTATTTCTTGTACCAGCTGCCGTCGGGCCTCTGGAACCAGTGTCCGGCGCTGCCGATCTGGGCGATCTGCAGGGCCCGGCGCTTCTCCACCAGGTCTATGCCGACCCCCTCCTTCCGGGCGATCTCGGCGTAGACCGTGCGGCGGTCCGCGTTCTCGGACGTGACGGTCTCCTTTTCTGGCTGCTGCCCGCTGCGATATTCAAGGTAGCCTTGGTTGTTTTCACCGATCAGTCCCTGGTCCTTGAGAGCGTTGATTGCCGGGATCCGGGCCAGCATCCTTTCCTTGACCGATGCGGCCTGGGCGGTGAAGCCGCCAAGCAGCAGCGATACCAGCAGACAGACGACGAGCGTGATACTGTTCCTGTTATGCATGATTCCCCTCCAGCCTCGGCTGTTTAATTGGTTTTTGACTTAGATTCGCTTTTGCTCTTGTCGCCATAGGCGGCCTCGTCGATATCCTCGAAGAAATTGTCGAGCGCCCGGTCGACCTTGACATTCACGTCGATGGTGATGTGGATGGGTTTGATTTCCACCGGCTTGACCTCGACCTGGTGTCTGGTGCAGGCCGGCAGTATCGCCACCATGATGAACAGGAAGAAAAGGGTGAGATGCCGAAAAATCATTGTTTGTTCTCCATCAGGGATTTGATGCTCTGGCCGATCTCCAGCAGCTGGGCCAGGGGCAGTCGGAAGTTCACGTCGAGGCGCAGCGGATACTGCAGCTCGCCCCGCTCGGCCTCGACAATCCGGCCATCCTTGAAGCCGAAGGGCAGCGGCGTGCGCGGCTTGCCTTCGAGATTCATGGACAGGAGGAGGTTTTCGCCCTCGGTGTCGAAGGAGAGCCTCGTCCAGTCGTAGGCGAAATTTTCCATCGCCCTGAGCGCATAGCTGAGGTACCCAGCTTCGCCGACGTCGGCCATGCCCCGGCGCAGCATGTCGGTGTTGGTAAAGCGCACGATACCACCTGTCCCGGGCGTCGAAAACAAAAAACCTTCGTCGAAAATCAAGCCCTTTTCCGACAGTCTGACCGGCAGCCTGCCGTTCAGGGAGCCCTGTCCCTCGGTCTGTTCGAACCCGAACTGGTTGAGCAGCTCCGCCATGTTGATATGGCTGCAGTAGAGGGTCGTATCGATTTCCGGCTTGTCCGAGGAGAGCCGCAGACTGCCGAACTCGACCGTGCCCTGGCTCCAGTTGGCCCGGCTCTGCTCGATAAACAAGGTTTCCCGGTTTTCGATGCGAAAGGTGGCGGCGGCATCGCTGAAATGCAGCCTGCCGACATCGATCGCCGCGGCGGTGCAGCTCTGGCTCGGGCTCGAGACCAGTTCCGGCAGTCGCGGAAGCTCCAGGCTGCAGTCGATGCCGTTCAGCGTGAGGCCCTGCTCCGGCAGACTGAGATTTCCATCGCGGATAGCGCCCCGAGCCGCGCCGGCGAGCCCCTCGGGCCCATAGCTGATGTTGCCCTCGGCCGCAAGCCGGGAATCGAAGGAGAGGTCCTGGGGAAGGCCGGGGATGGGCGGCAGCGAGGACGAGGAGATTGCGGAGTCGGGAAGGCTCCAGGAGAGCTCGTAGCTCCCATCCCGCGGCGCCGCCCTGCCGCGGAGGACCGCTTTCAGTTTGGGGTCGAAGAGCGCCCGGGCGGAACCGTTCAGGCGGAATATTTCCCCGTCCTGGGTGATCGAGCCGGCAAGCGATGCGAGCCTCGCCTTGTCCAGGCGGATTTCGCCGATGGAGAAGCTGCCGGCTTCGTTCGTCTGCCCGGCCGCTCCGTTCAGCTCCACCGGCAGCTCGAGGGCGATGTCCGTCAGAGACAGTTTCCCGGCAGGCAGGGTCAGCTCCGGGATCTTTCCGGAGATGTGCGCAGAAAGCCGGTCCCCGCGACTGACCAGATGGGCGGCGGCCGAAAAGGATGGCATCTTTATCGGCATTTCCGCATTGCCGAGGGGCGGCGGGCGGCCGGCAAGCGATACGTCGGCCTCGAGGCGATCCGCCGAATACAGAACACTGAAGGTGCCCGGAATGGCGACATCAGCCATCTCACCGGCATGGGCGAGGCCGCCGAGAACGGTGTCGATGCCGCCGTCGAAGCGATATTCTCCCTCCCCAACGGCTGCCGCGCTGCCGTGGACCGAGGCGGAAAGGCGCACGGGGCGCGTCACTTGCAGGCCGGAGATCTTGTACTCCAGTTTCTCGGGGGTCCCGGAAAGGGCGTACTCCAGAACCTTTTCCGTGCCGGCGCCGAGGGCCTCGAATGCGTCGGAGACGGCGTGGAAGCGGCTGAGCGAGCCGCTGGCTTCGATGTATTCGAGGTCGAGCGTCCGGCCATTCAGGAAAAATGTGCTCGTCAGGGAAAGCCTGCCGAGCATGGAGCCGTCGAGGCCGGCCGGCAGGAAGCGGGAAAGCGCCGGCAATCGGCCGCTCTCGACGGTCAGAGATGCCTGGTGCCGATCTTCCCCTGCTGCGAACAAGAGGCTGCCGGTGGCGCTGATCCCATCGGTCATGCTGAAGGTCCCATCGAGCGAGTCGAGCCGGTATCCAGCATCGCCTGCCCGGGAAAACTTCTGCCTGCTGCGGGCAGTGAGGTCGATTCGCAGGTCCGGCTGACCCGGTTCGCGCAGGATCAGGCTGCACGAGTTGAGGACCACCTCCTCCACCATCAGGGGGACAGAGAGTGGCCCCTGGTCATCGTGCTGTGCCGGAGGTCTTGCCTCGAATGTCGGCAGCGCCGGCCGGCCGTCCCGCAGCTCCAGGTGCAGGGCGGCGTGGTCGAGCGCGAGCCGGGTGAGGCGCCCCTGCCGCAGAGAACCGGGCGTGTAGCTGATCTCCAGGCGCGGGATGGTCAGGAAATCCTTGCCGCCATCGGGCAGTGCAACCGACCCCTGCAGGCGGAACGGGGTCAGCCGCCAGACTTCGACCGATTCCGCCGGCAACCCGGCGCGGGCGAGCAGGCGCGGCAGGACGAAGGCTTCGAGCAGGTAGGGCGCCGAGAGCAGGATCAAGGCAATGACGATGGCCGATCCAAGGAGGACGATGAGCGTGAAGCGGAGGGTTTTCTTCATTGATACAAGGCATGCCGGCGGCTGGAATAAATAAGCTGCATCCAGCCTTCAGGTTATATCAATCGAAGAAAAAAGAGGAGAGAAAATGCCTATTCTTCAATATTCGGAAGGGGAGTAAACGCCTCCTACTCCCTCCAGATCTCCCTCGGTCCACTCCATCCACCGAGCCGAAGGGCCTTGAAACAGCAGGGCTCGGTCAGAGGTGATGACCGAGATCAGGCCCGCGGCCAGCACCTTCAGCTGGCGGAATGTTTCGCCACCGGAAAAGGAGCGTTCCCGAAAATTGCCGCCGCCGCTTTTATAACCGACGGTCCGGTCCGGAGTGACGAAGACGGCGACATCGGCATACACAAGCTGGTCGACTATCCTCTCCCCCAAGGGAAGATCAAAGGTCACAAAGCGGTGCAAGGCGGGATCGAATACAATACCTCGTTCCCCGGTGACAAAAAGAACCAGGTAATCCGACATTTGACTTTCGGAGGCTGTTTCGCCGATATTCAGCGACAAGGAACCACTGTACCATTTCCGTCGAGATGGCCAGCAACCGTTCGGAAGTGACAACAGCGCCGACCTGTCCGGCCGTCCGTATGCTTTTCACCGTTTCCCCGAGCTCCAGATCGATCTGCCGCGGGCTTGTCCCGGCAAGAAAAGCCACGATCTCGTCCTCGGCAATAGTTATCTCGATGGCATCGCGAAGAGGCCGCTCCCTGTATACACCGCCGCCGTCATAGCCGTTATAGCCGAAAGTGGCGGACGGCATGCCGGCCAAGTACACGATCATCATCGCAACCACCGGCCACCGAGGTGAGATCGCTCTGCCGCCAGGATCAGATTTCTTCATAAGTCCCCTCCCCGCTCTCGAAAGAGCTGCAGTAGTTTTCCAATTATCCTCAAAGACCTCAAAAATACCTTATGCACTCTCGACCTCTTCGCCCTCAAGCTTTCCGCAACGACTCTCAAGACCCGCTTGAGACGGATTTCTATTCTCCCGGAAGAACACTCGGAAAATGCTTATCTTTGGGTGAACCACGACCGGCAGGCGACCGTCCCGAAAAAGAGCACCTCAGATGCCCCGGCTGGCGCACAAGGCGGAATACATGCAGAAGGACTCCACGCACATCGATTTCGGCAGTTTTTTTCGGGGATGCAAAAGGAGGGCGCATAGCATCCTCTTGCTGCTAACTGCCGTCGCGGCCTGTGCGCCGCAGAGCTCGGAGATCCCGCTGCCGGTTGCGGTTCCACAAGCCTTTTCCGCCTCCGGCTTCGCCGAAACCCCCGACAGGTGGTGGACGGCCTTTGACGACAGAACGCTGAACCGTCTCGTCGAGACGGCGCTGCGCTCGAACTTCACCCTGGAAACCGCCTGGCACAGGCTGCGGGAGGCGCGCGCGGTGGCCAGAAGAGAGTCGGCGGCACTGTATCCCCTCCTGGATGCGGAGGCCGCGGGGGAGGTCCGGCGCGGCGACCCCGAAGGAGACAACCAGCTGCTGCTCGGCCTTTTTTCCGAGTACGAGGCGGACCTCTGGGGGCGGATCAATTCGGCCGTCGAAGCCGAGCGCAGTCTGGCGCAGGCAAGCCTCCTCGATTACCGGACCGCCGCCCTTTCCCTGTCGGCCGAGGTCGCCGTCACCTGGTTTCGGCTGATAACCGCCGAGAATCAGCTCGATCTGATCGAGGCGCAGCTCGAAACGAACCTGAAGGTTCTGGAATTGATCAGGGCGCGCTTCGGCAGCGGGCTGGTGCGCAGCGTCGACATACTCCGCCAGCAGCAGCTGGTCGAGGCGACCAGGGAACAGAAACTCCTCGCCGAAGCCGAACGCCGGGTCCTCCGCCATCAGTTGGCGGTGCTGCTGGGGCTCCCTCCAGGGAGCGACCTGGATTTACCCGATTCCCGCCTGCCGGAGATTCCTCCCCTGCCGGCGACGGGCCTGCCGCTCGAACTGGTACGCCAGCGGCCCGACATCCGGCGGGAGTTTCATCTCCTCCAGGCGGCCGACCGGGAATTGGCCGCGGCCATCTCCGATCAGTATCCCCGGCTGGTCCTGACGGCCTCACTCTCCACCACCGGCGATGGCGCCGAGCGTCTCTTCGACGACTGGCTGGCCTCCTTTGCCGGCAATCTGCTGGCTCCGCTCTTCGACGCCGGCCGGCGCGAGGCCGAGGTGGACAGGACAGAGGCCGTCCGCGACCAGTTCCTCGCCGCCTACGCCCAGACGACGCTCACCGCCTTTAGGGAAGTGGAGGATGCCCTGGTCCGTGAGGTGAAGCAGGCGGAACGGATCGAAAGCCTCCAGCAGCAGGTCATTCTGGCGGAACAGGCCTACCAGCGCCTGCGCCTCGAATATTTCAACGGCGTCGGCAATTACATCGACGTCCTCACCGCCCTGTCCGACGCGCAGCGGCTGCGCCGCGACCTGCTGGCGGCCCGGCGGGACCTGCTGGAATTCCGCATATCACTCTACCGGGCTCTCGCCGGCGGTTTCACCACCCCTCGCGAATTCGAAAATGACGGCGCAAGTTGAATTTTTCCGCCGAATCCTCAAGCGAGGGAGGCGGCGCCGATATTCCTGCAATGCTGCCTTGGCAGGTCCCTCGGAATCACTCGCCGAGCACTGCGCCGCCCAATAGGGAAAAGCAACATCTTTTAAAACCCGGCTCCAGCCTCCATTGACAAGCTCGAAAAGAGTAAAAAGATGTTAGGTAACGCCTTTTCCAGCCCAGATTCAATGGTTAGGAAAAAATAAATACCGGTGAAGGTTATTGAGGTCGAAGGATAAGAGGTATGATTTCTTCAATGTACTCTGATGTAATCAGTGTATTCAAAAGAACTCTTCGAATTGCTTTCACCACAAGAAGAAATGGAGGTTGTTATGATTAAAAAGATGAACAAAAACAAGTTACTGCAGGTTTTTGCCGTATTCGCTGGGCTGGCTCTGACAATGTCTTTGCACAGTACATCATTTGCCCAGGAATACGAGTATGAGGCGGATGAAGGCCTGCACCAGGAGGAATGGTATGATCCATCGGATTGGTTCACAACCGGCGGTGGCGTCGACTATGAATCTGACTGGAACGATTTCTACTATGGGTATGACTACTATGACCCTTGGTATGAACTCCAGTCCAACTATGGGGTGTCTCCTTACTATAACGATCCGATGTTCGACTACGACCCCTATGGGTACAACTATTACACGGAAGACTGGTATGACCCTACGTTCGATACCTGGTACGAAGGCAACACCAAGGAAACCACCACCAAGTAAGGAACTCGCATTGCAGTTCATATAATTTTTGAGGATTATGTCATGAAAATAAACAATATCCAAATAAAGCCGATCAACCTCGTGTTGGTTTCGGTGTTTGTCCTGATCGCCATCCTGTACGGCCATGCTCAGGCACAGCAGCAAAGCAGGTGGGAGGATCAACAGAGTCAAACTCAGATGACCGAACGGCAGGGCCAAGCCCAGATGACCGAACGGCAGGGTCGGCAAATGGAAAGCCAGCAACGGCCCGATCAGGCTCGCCGGCAGGGAGCGTCGGAACAGCGGCAGCAGCAGACCGTAAACCTGTGGAGGCTTGACCCGAAAGGCATCGTAAACCTGGGTTATGATTACAACAACGACGGCGCATTCGATGCCTTCGAGACGATCACCGTGTATGACCTGCAAAAAATGCAGGCGCAGCGGTCGGGTCAGCGGGCTGCCGAACAGCAGGCCAGCGGCCAGGAAACCGCCCAAGCCCGCAAAATGCAGCAGGACCAGGTGAAGGGTCGGTTGATCAGTACCAATGAGGTGGAAATAGCCAACTCCGGCAAGACCCACCTTGTTGCCAAGGTCGAAACGGAAAAGGGCGTCGCCAATATAGACCTTGGTCCGCAGGATGATCTTTCCTCGCTGAATCTGCAGAAGGGGCAACAGATCCAAGTGTCCGGCATACAGGGTGAAATAAACGATAATTTCATGTTGCTGGCCAACCGTCTGCAGGTGGGCGACAAGAGAGTGAAGATCGACAGGAGCGAGACCAATCCGCTGCATCGATTGAACGCCAAGGTGCTCAACACCAGGACGCTGTCCAGAGGCGAGCACAACATGCTGATGGCCCGTGTGGAACTGCAGAACGGCACCAAAACACTCGTCAATCTCGGGCCGCAACAGCAGTTGCCCAAGATATCGCAGGGTCAGCAACTGCAGATCCTGGCGCGGCTGACTGAAATAGACGGCAAAAAAGCCTTGATTGCCGACCGCCTGCGGACAAAGGGGCAGACCTTCCGCATAGACTGGGATCAGATTCAAGAAGCGAGCTAAACGACGATTGGCCGGCATAAGCGCAAGCATAATGCCGGCTATCCCTCTTCCAGCTGCTGGTCAACGGGTTCGGATGAATCCGGGGCGTTGGCTGGCGTTCAAGCGACATTTCTTTCACACGCGGCTCGATTTTCGGGCGTTTGCACCCGGATCGACGATGGCCTGTCGGCTCAAGGCACCGGCTGCAACTGTCCATCAATAGCCACCCGCCCTTTCGGCCGCCCTGTGAGCGGCGGCTACCTCTTTCGTCGTCGCCCGCCGGCCTCCTTCCCGATGAAGCACCCTAAAAACTTGACAATGCAGGCGCTGCTTAAAACCTTCTTTTCGAAGGAATAACGATCGGGACGACCGGTCCACGGCATGCATGGCTCCGGGGATCTTCCTCGGATCATATCTCGAATGAACTGATCGAATGAACCGGAAAAAGACAGCGCTGCTCTGCAGCCTCATCCTCCTGGCGGGAATTGCCGTGACCGCCGTGATCTTCTTCACCGAACCCACCGCCCGCCGCGAGGCTGCCACCCGGGAGGGGGCCATGCTCGTCGAGGTCGCCCTGGCGCGGCGGGGAACCTTCCGCCCGACCATCGTCGCAATGGGAACCGTCCGGCCGGCCCGGGAAATAATCCTGAGTCCGCGGGTCGGCGGCGAGGTCGTCGAGCTTGCCCCTTCCTTTGTTCCCGGGGAACATGTCGCCGAGGGTACAGTGCTGCTCCGCATCGATCCCTCTGATTACCGAAATGTGCTGCAGCAGCGCAGGAGCGAACTTCGCCAGGCCACCGCCGATCTCAATCTGGAACTCGGCCGGCAGAACGTCGCCCGGCAGGATTACCAGCTCCTCGGCGAGGAGCTCTCCCCCGAGAACGAGGCCCTGATGCTGCGCAAGCCCCAGCTCAATACCGCGCGGGCCCGGGTCGAGGCCGCCCGGGCGGCCGTGAGCCAGGCGGAACTGGAGTTGCGGCGGACCGAGGTCCGGGCGCCCTTCGACGCCCATATCCTCAGCCGCGAGGTGAATGTCGGCTCCCAGGTCTCGGCGGGCGACCGTCTCGGGCGGCTGGTGGGCCTGGAGACATATTGGGTGGAGACCACCGTCCCCGCGGCCAAACTCCGCTGGATCGACTTTCCCGGCCCAGGAAAAGAAGGAGCGGCCGCCAGGGTCTACAATCCCGGGGCCTGGCCGGCGGGGACCTATCGGCAAGGGCGCATGCTCTCGCTGATAGGGGCCCTGGAGGAACAGACCCGCCTGGCCCGGGTGCTGGTAGCCGTTCAGGATCCGCTCGCCCTGCGGCAGGACGTCTCGGACAAGCCGGCCCTGGTCATCGGCAGCTTTGTCGAAGTCCATATCGAGGCCGTCGAAATCGAGGGCGTAGTGCGACTCGATCGGGATTATCTGCGGCAGGGCGATACGGTCTGGGTCATGCGGGACGGAATCCTGGATATCCGCGATGTGGGGGTTGCCTTCCAGGACGCGGCATACGCCTACATAGAGGGAGGTCTCGACGATGGCGAGCAGGTGGTGACCTCGAGCCTGGCAACGGTCACGCAAGGGGTAAAACTTCGGGTTGAGGCGGCCGGGGCCGAAGCCGGGCGGGACCCTGAGGCCGCCGGGGCGCCGCTCCCACAGGAGGACGGGCGGAGGGGAGGCTGAGGTGCAGGGGAAAATTTCGCACGATGCGCCGGAAGTCGGTAACCGGGCAGGCCCCATCGGCTGGATGGTCCGCCACCCCATCGCGGCAAATCTCTTGATGATCATCCTGCTCGGGGGCGGACTGTGGACGGCCTTTGCCATCCAGAAGGAGGTCTTTCCCCAGTTCCAGCTGGACATCGTCGAGGTCGGCGTCCTCTACCCGGGCGCCGCTCCCGCCGAGGTCGAGCAGGGGATCCTCCTGCCCATCGAGGAGGCGATCCGCAGCGTGCAGGGCATCAAGGAGGTGGTCTCCAGGGCCGAAGAGGGCTTGGGGACTGTTACCATCGAGCTGGTTACCGGCACCGACCGGATGCGGGCCTTCCAGGACATCGACCAGGCGGTCAACCGGATCCGCACCTTCCCCGAGGACATCGAGGAGCCGGAGGTCCGCCTGCAGGAGCGCCGGCGCGATGTCATGGAGCTCGGGCTTTACGGCGACGTTGACATCCGGACCCTGCGCACCCTGGCGGAAAGGCTGCGCGACCGTCTGCTCGCCGACCCGGACATCACCCAGGTGGAGCTCGGCAATGTCCCGGACTACGTTACCCATGTAGAGATCCCGCTGCAGCGGCTGCGCGAGTACGGCTTGACCCTGGGGGACGTCGCCCGCATCATCGAGCAGTCGAGCGAGGACATCGCGGCAGGCTCCGTCCGGACCGCCGGCGGCGAGATCCTGCTGCGCATGAAGGAGCGCAAGGAGTGGGCCGAGGAGTTCGAGGAGATCGTGATCGTCGCCTCGGCCAGCGGTTCGACCGTCACCCTGGGCGACCTGGCCACCGTCACCGACGGCTTCGAGGAGGGGGGCTTTCACGGCCAATTCAACCGGCAGCCCTCGGTGGAGCTGGAGATATTCCGGATCGGCGAGCAATCCCCCCTGGATATCGAGGACGCCGTTCGAAACATTCTCGATACCCTCCACCTCCCGCCGGGGGTGCAGGTCCGGATCGACAGCAACCGGGCGGAGGACTTTCGCGAGCGCCTTACCCTGCTGGTCGAGAACGGCCTGCTGGCGGTGGTCATCGTTCTGCTGATCCTCGCGCTCTTTCTCGAGCTTCGCCTGGCCTTCTGGGTGATGATGGGCATGACCGTCTCCTTTCTCGGGGGACTGCTCCTGCTGCCTCTCATCGAGGTGAGCGTCAACATGATCTCGATGTTCGCCTTCCTGGTGGTCCTGGGCATCGTTGTCGACGACGCCATCGTGGTGGGGGAGAATGTCTATCACCGCCGGCAGGGACTGGGGCATCTGGAGGCTGCCGTCAGCGGAACCCGGGACATGGCCAAGCCGGTCGTCTTCAGCATCCTCACCAATATCATCGCCTTCGTCCCGCTGCTCTTCATGCCCGGGGAGACCGGCAAGTTCTGGTGGCCCCTGCCGGCGGTGGTGATCACGGTGCTGGCCGTGTCCCTGTTCGAGGCCCTGTTCATCCTCCCGGCCCACCTTGCCCACAGCGGAGTTGAGCGTCGCCGGCGGCCGGAGGAGCTTCTCCACCGCCTCCAGCAGTCTTTCGCCCGCCGCTTCGACGCCTTTGTCGATCGCCGCTACCGCCGCTTCCTGGAATTATGCCTGAGCAACCGCTACGTGGTCCTCACGGCGGCCGTGACGCTGCTGCTGATTGTCGGCGGGTACGGCTGGAGCGGCCACATGGGCATGATCATGATGCCGGAGGTCGCCGCAGACGAGATCGAGGCCGGGGTGGACCTGCCGGAAGGCACCACCCCCGACCAGGCCGCCCGCGTGGCCCTGGACATCACCGACTCGACCTACCGGATGTTCGAGAAACACGACCTGTTCCGGGTGGCGGAGGGGATCAAGACCAACGTGCGGAACCAGAATTTCATCGATGTGGAGATCGTCATGAAGCCCCCGGACCAACACGATATGACGGCGGCCGAGGTGATCGAGCTGTGGCGCGGGGAGATCGGCGACATCGAAGGCGTCGACCAGATCACCTTCGAGGCGGAGCGGGGGCCCGGCGGCTGGCGGCAGGATATCAGCGTGGACCTGAGCCATGCAGACATCGAGGTGCTGGAGCGGGCGAGCCAGGCCTTTCGCAAGCGGGTCGAAGGGTTCACGGCTGCCCGCGACGTCAACGACAATTACGACAAGGGCAAGGCCCGTTTCGACATCATCCTCCGGCCTGAGGGCCGCAACCTGGGCCTGACCGCAAGCGGGGTGGGCCAGCAGGTGCGGGACGCCTTTTTCGGGGCCCTCGCCATGCGTCAGCTGCGGGGCATCAACGAGATCGAGGTGCGGGTCAAGCTGCCTGAGTCGGAACGCAAGGAGCTCCACTCTTTCGAGGACTTCATCCTGCGAACCCCGGCCGGAGTCGAGGTACCCCTGCAGGACGTCGCCCGGGTGGAGGAAGGAGAGGCCTTCACCACCATCAACAGGCGGGACGGCCGCAGGGTGGTGACGGTGAGCACGGATGTCGAGCCCGAGCGGGCCACGAACAGCGTGCTGGAATCGCTCGAGCGGGAGGAGCTGCCCCGGCTGCGGGCCGATTTTCCGGGAATCACCTGGAGCTTCCAGGGAAGCCAGGCGGAGATGCGGGAATCGACCAGAACGCTCTGGGGCGGGTTCCTGCTCGCCATGGCGGTGATCTATGCGCTGCTGGCGGTGGCCTTCGGCAGCTATGTCCAGCCGCTGATCGTGATGGTGGCGATCCCCTTCGGCATCATCGGGGCGGTCATCGGCCACATCCTGCTCGGCTACGACCTCTCCCTGGTCAGCCTGATGGGGGTGATCGCCCTCTCCGGCGTGGTGGTCAACGATTCCCTGATCATGATCGATTATGCAAACCGCAGGCGCGACCGCCACTCCGCCTTCGAGGCGATCCATCGGGCGGGGGTGCGGAGGTTCAGGCCAATCATCCTCACCACCCTCACCACCTTTGCCGGGCTGACCCCGATCATCCTCGAGACCTCGCGCCAGGCCTACCACCTCATCCCCATGGCCGTCTCCCTGGGGTTTGGCATCGTTTTCGCCACCGCCATCATCCTGCTGCTGGTGCCCTGCCTGTACATGGTGCTGGAGGATATCAAGTCCTGACCCTCCCTATGTTACGCCTTCTCCGGGACCGGCAGCCGGCCGAAAAGCCAGTCGGTGCATTTCACATACCATGCCGCGGACTGCACCTGGATGATATAGGCAAGGGCGATAACCAGGGCTGCATCCGCTCCCGATTCGCCAAAGGCGTTGATGGCGACCGCAAGTGCGATCGACAGGTTTCTCATGACCGTGCCGTAGACCAGGGCGATACCGTCCCCACGGCTGAAGTAACTCCTGCCGATGAGGGTCGAGAGCGTGAAGTTGAAGAGGTAAAGCAGCAGAAGCGGCAGGAAAATGGACAGCAGTTCCGCCGGAGCGGCCAAAATGGTTCTGGCTTTCAGGGCCATGGCAACAAAGACGATCCCCAGCACGCCGATGGTCGACAGGGCGGGGAACCGGGGGGCGAGGCGGCTCTTGAACTCCTCCATGCCATACTTCTTCAGCAGCGACTGTCGGGTGGCGTACCCCAGGCCCATCGGCAGGAAGACAATCACGGCGATCTGCTGGACGACGTTCAGGAAGTCGACTTCAACCGTGGCCCCCATGAGGCTGCTGACGTAGAAGGGCGTTGCCAGGGAGCCGAGGGTGAGGCCGATCACGGTCATATTGATGGCGGCGCCCATGTTGCCCTTGGCAAATCCGGTCCAGGAGATCGTCATGCCGCTGGTCGGCAGAAGCGAGGCGAGAAGGAGGCCGAGGGCCATGTACGGCCGGTCGGCGAAAAAAACTCCGCCCAGAAAGAAAGCGGCGAACGGGATGACGGCGAAATTGATGAAGATTGCCGTTGCCTGGATTTTCGGCTGCAGCCCCTGCTTGAGATGCTTGATGTTCAGCGTCACCATCATGGGGAACACCATGAGAAAGGTCAGCGGCACGATCAGCGCCTTCATCTGCCTGACGAAGGACTGGTCGATGAAGCTGCCGAAGATGAGTCCGGCCAGCATCAGCGCGGGAATGGCGTATACCAGGTTCTTGTTGATCTTGATCAGAAATGTCCACATAGCCCCTCCTGTTCACTCGTAGATGATGTGATGTGATTGCTGTCAGCGGGCTTCGTCGATCATGGACCGTATCTGGGCGAAGGTCTGCGCCAGCGATTCGGGGAAGGCGCTGTCGTGCGGGACGAGATCGGCGATCTGCTCCGGGGTGTAGCTCAGGTAACGGATCTGGGTTCTGCTGTTTTTGGAGAAGACGTGGACGAACTTGGGCATCAGGATGGCCCGCTCAGGATTGTGGCTGAGGCTCTTGTCCGCTTTGGTCGGCTTGCAGACCTGGATCATGTGGAGGTCGAAATCCTCCGGCACGCTGCCCCCGTGCGCCCTGAAGGTCTGTTTCATGTTCATCGTCGCGCTGTTGTTGATGACGAAATCGTTGGCCTTGGCGACCTTGGCGAAATCCTCGACAAACCGGATGACGCTTTTCTCGCTTTCGACTGCGTAGAGGGTGTCGCTGTTCATGTCTGTCCTCCTCGATGAGTGTTATAGGTTGGCCGGTTCCGGCATTTCCTCTCTTGAAATCAAACTGCGTGCCAACCTGCCATCGGACAGGCAACGCCCTGAATTCGCCTGATCTTTCGTTGAAAATCTCGACGAGGCGCAAAAATGTTACCATATTAAAGTAACACATGGTAACGTTACTGCCGTCTGGCGGTAACGATTGCGTCAATCTCGCGGAGGCGGAGGATGGCAGAGGAAAATGCGAAGATCTGGAATGAAGGGCTTGTCCGTTGCATCGTCGATTCCATGGCCGACGGCGTGTTCATCCTGGACAATGACGGGAGAATCGTCTTCTGGAACCGGGCCATGGAGAGGATAAGCGGTTACAGCGCCGGAGAGGCCCTGGGGAAAACCTGCGCGCTGCTTGCCTGCAGCCGCTGTTTCGGCATGGACTGCCCGGCGGATATCGGGAAGTGCAGGATCTTCGAGAAGGGCTATTCCGGCGCCAAGGAGTGCCGGCTGCAGCACAAGGACGGGCACGATGTCGCCGTCATCAAGCATGCCAGCGTGGTCAGGGACGAGCCCGGCAGGACGCTCGGGATCGTCGAGACCGTCACCGACATCTCGGAGCTGAACAGGGCGCGGCAGCAGGCGGAGGAAGCCTCCCTCAGGCTGGGGGAACTGCACCGGCTTGACAACATCATCGGCGGAAGCAGGGCCATGCAGGATGTTTTCCGGGCGATCAGGATGGCTGCAGCCAGCGACGCGACCGTGCTCATCCAGGGAGAGAGCGGCACCGGCAAGGAACTGATCGCGGGGGCCATCCATTATAACAGCGGGCGGAAGAACCACCCCCTGGTCACGGTCAACTGCAGCGCCCTGCCGGAGAACCTGCTGGAGAGCGAGCTGTTCGGCCATGTGAAGGGCGCCTATACCGGGGCGGTCCGCTCAAGGATCGGGCGCTTTGAAGAGGCCAACGAGGGCACGCTTTTTCTGGACGAGATCGGCGAGCTGAATCCGTTCATCCAGGTCAAGCTCCTGCGCGTTCTCCAGGGCAGGGAAATCGAGCGCGTCGGGGAGTCGAAAAAGCGCAGGATCGACATCCGGATCGTCACGGCCACCCATCGGGACCTCCACGCCCTGGTGGCGGCGGGCAAGTTCAGGGAGGACCTCTTTTACCGGCTGAATGTCTTTCCGATCAGGGTGCCGCCGCTCAGGGAACGCCGGGAGGACATTCCGCTGCTGGTCAGCCATTTCATCCGGAAGTTGAACGGGCGCACCGGGAAATCCATCGTCGACGCCTCCCGCGAGGTCATGCGCATCTTCATGGATCACAGCTGGCCGGGCAATGTCCGGGAATTGGAGAATGCCATGGAACACGCCTTCGTCCTCTGCAACCGGGACCGGATCGAGCCGGAGGACCTTCCCGAGCTGCTGCGGCGGCATGTCGGGGATGTCCCCTCGCAGAATCATGGCAGAGGCGGAGGGAATAGAACCGCGAGTCCGGGAATCTCGAAAGAGCGGCTGCTATCGCTGCTGGGAGAGTTCGGCTGGAACAAGGCGGAGGTGGCAAGAACCCTTGGCGTGAGTCATACCGCGGTGTGGAAGTATATGAAAAAGTGGGAAATTCCACTCAAACCAGATTGAGTGGGGCGATATGGGTTCGCTTCTGAGGATGACGATCCGGCCAGGCCAGAGCGAGCCGGATCATCAGCTTCATGATAAGATACCGCAGTTGGCTAATGCGGGCTGACGCCCGCAACCCAAGGGTTGTGATCCCCTCCTACAGCAAGGGGACTCTTTTCAGTACCCCCTTGAGGGGTATAAGTACCTTCACGAAATTCATTCTCAAAAAACAAGAAATGAATTTCTAAGGTACTAATTCACCTTGCGTTCACGCCCCTGCCACTCCTGGTTGCGGAGGGTGAACTTGGTGATCTTGCCGGTGGCGGTCTTCGGCAGCTCGCAGAAGACCACCTCCTTGGGGGCCTTGAAACGGGCCAGGTTGGCCTTGCAGAACTCTATGATTTCATCGGCGGTCGGGTTGGTGCCGGGCTTGGGGGTGACGAAGGCCTTGGGCACCTCGCCCCACTTCGGGTCGGGGGTGGAGACCACGGCCACTTCCTGGACTTTGGGATGGCGGTAGATGACGTTCTCCAGCTCGATCGAGGAAATATTCTCGCCGCCGCTGATGATGATATCCTTGCCGCGGTCCATGATCTGCACGTAGCCGTCGGGGTGCATCACGGCGAGATCGCCGCTGTGGAACCAGCCGCCCTTGAAGGCGTCGGCGGTGGCCTTTTCATCCTTGTAGTAGCCGAGCATCACGTTGTTGCCGCGCATGACGATCTCCCCCATGGTCTTGCCGTCGCGGGGCACGGGCTCCATGGTCACCATGTCGACCACGTCCATGTAGAGAGCGACGACGTAGGGCACGCCCTGGCGGGATTTGACCTTGGCCAGTTCCTCCCGGTCCATGCCCACCCACGAGTCCTGGCGGGCGCAGACGCTGTGCGGGCCGTAGACTTCGGTCAGGCCGTAGACGTGGATGATGTGGGCGCCCAGGCCCTCGATCTGCTCGATCACGGTGGGCGAGGGCGGGGCTCCGGCGGTGAGTATGGTGAGCGGCCGCTTGAGCTGGAGGTTTTTCGCCTCCGGGTAGGAGATCATCATGATGAGGATGGTCGGCGCCGCGCAGAGATGGGAAACCTTCTCCGTCATGATCAGGCGGAAGATGGTCGCCGCCTCCACCTGGCGCAGACAGACATGGGTTCCGCCCATCGCGGTCACCGCCCAGGTGAAGCACCAGCCGTTGCAGTGGAACATCGGCAGGGTCCAGAGATAGACGGCGTCGCTTCCCATCCCCGACTCCTGGATCTCGCCCAGGGCATTGAGGTAGGCGCCGCGGTGGTGGTACATCACTCCCTTGGGCCGGCCGGTGGTCCCGCTGGTGTAGTTGATGGTCGCCACCTGGTACTCGTCGTCGATCTCGAGGGCGGGCGGCTCGGGCGAGCCGGCCGCGAGAAGGCTTTCGTATTCGTCGCCCGGAAGCGGTCGATCCTCGCTCGCATCGCAGATATTGACGAAGAACTCCACCTGCGGCAATTCTTTCAGCACCGGCAGGATCGACCCTGCCAGCTGGTTGTCGACGAAGACCGCCTTGGTATCGGAATGGTTGATGATATAGGCGATCTCGCCGGGCGAGAGCCGTGTATTGATGCTGACCAGCACCGCGCCGATCATCGGCACCGCGTAATGGGCCTCCAGCATCGGCGGGATGTTGGGGCAGAGGAAGGCCACCTTGTCCCCTTTCGCTATCCCCTTGCTTTTCAGGGCGCTGGCCAGCCGGTGGACGCGCTCCTGGAATTCGCGGTAGGTGAAGCGCTTTTCGCCGTGGATCACGGCCACCTTGTCGGGATAGACCGAGGCGCTGCGGCCGAGGAATTTGACGGGGCTGAGGATGTCGTAACAAACGGTTGGTGCTTTCATGGCCATTCTCCATAATGTGGGGGTTTCGTGAAAACGGCATCATCCCGGGCATCGGGATGAACGGACAAACCGCGGCTCTTGAACATAAGAATCGATCGAGAGCGAGGATCCTCGACCGATTTCTTCGTCCCTCATAACGGCGCTTCAGTTTACTCTTGTCGGTACTGACAATCAACCGGAGCATCACGTCCGGGCGCGAGAGACCCGGGAGCAGTGAAATAGGACGACGTGGTGACGGCGGAAAGAAGGGCGACACTGTAAATGGTCAGCCTGCAGACAGCCCATCCTAGGATAGGGTATCGGTGGAGGCTGGGCAATCGGTCGGCAGCCGAAATTTTCTTAGGTTTTTCCCCTGGATGAAATAGGTCATAAACCTAACCGAACGTATCGGAGGCCCATGACGGTGCGGTGGACCGACCGGGAAAAGAATTGCATATCGCCGCATGAAAAGGTAGCATGGGGCCATCGGCGACTCCAGGGGAGCGCCAGTTCAAAACCTTTGAAAGCAACTACTTGCCCCATCATCTGGTGTCTGGTAGTTTCTTTTTCGTGAACATTGCCATAAATGAAAGGAAGAGCATCGATGGGTTGGGGAATATCTTTGGTTGTTGAGGAAATCCTGCGCAAGGGGCGGGACGGCGCGCCGTTGACCGCCGATGAAGCCGTGCTGCTGATGAACCTTGCTCCTGGGAGCAGGGAAAACTATGCGTTGATGGAGTGCGCCGACCATCTGTCCCGAACCCTGTTCGGCAACAAGGGTGAAAAGCACCTGCACATCGGCCTGAATGTCGAACCTTGCCCCATGGATTGCGCGTTCTGCTCGCTTACCAGGAGCGCCGGGGTGTTCACCGAAAAGATCGATTTCTCCATGGACCGCATCCTCGCCTGGGCGAAGCAGGGGGAGGCGGAAGGGGCGGACGCCCTCAACCTGATGAGCACCGGCACATTCCCCTTCGCCGCACTGCTTGAAATCGGCCGCAGGCTGAACAAGGAGGTGCGGGTCCCCCTCGTCGCCAACGCGCGCGACATCAACCATGCCGAGGGCGAGCAGCTCCTCGATGCCGGGTTTGTAGGTTTTTACCACGCGGTGCGGCTCGGCGAGGGCAAGGTCACCCCCTTCGATCCCGCCCGCCGGATCGCCACCATAAGGGTCCTGCACGACGTGGGTTTGCGGTGGATGAATTGTGTCGAACCGGTCGGCCCCGAGCATACGGCGGAGGAGATCGTCGAGCTGATGCTGCTCGCCCGCCGGGAAAAGGCGACCTACAGCGGGATCATGCGGCGGATTAACTTTCCAGGCTCGCCGATGGCATCGTACGGGATGATCAGCGAGCGGCGGATGGCCCAGATGGTCGCGGTCAGCCGGTTGGTCATGGGGGACACGGTCAAGGCGCACTGCGTCCACGAACCGAACAGTATCTCCCTCATTGCCGGAGCCAACCTGCTGTTTCCGGAGGTGGGGTCGAGCCCGCGGGACGGCAGGGCCGACACCGGCGAAGGCCGGGGGCGATCGGTCGACAGATGTTCCGAAATTTTCAGGGAAATGGAGTGGAATCCGGAGCTGCCTTCCAACTGTTTCTAATTTGGCCCGTTTTGGGCGGCCAACGCTGAGGAGACCATGAAAAAGTTGAAAAAAATTGCAGTCGTGGTTCTTGCTTTCCGTCTGATAGGCCTGGCCGTTTTCCCCCTGCAGCCCGGGTATGCCCTGGCCGGGGAATTGAAGGTCGGGACCTGGAAAACGGCTCAGACAATCCAACCCTTCTTTTATCAGGAGTTTCTCGCGGCTGATGCGGTCAAGGTCTTCCCCTTTACCAACCCGGCCGACCAGAAAACAGCCCTCCTCGCCGGCAGCCTCGACATGACCGGAACCACTCTGGCGCACGCCATCCAGTCGGCGGTCATGGGCCAGCCGGTGGTGGTGGTCGCCGCGCTCTGCAACAGATGTTCGGCGCTGGTGGTGCGAAAGGACGGCCCGGTCCAGGCAGTCGCCGACCTCAAGGGCCGAAAGATAGGCTATGTTCCCGGAACCATGCATGAAATATTACTGCGAGAAGCGCTGCAGCGCGACGGCCTGTCGCCCGCCGCAGATGTCACCCTGGTGCGGATCGATTTCTTTGACATGGGCACCGCGCTCGCCAAGGGCGATATCGACGCCTTTCTCTCCGGGGAACCTTTCCCTTCCCTGGCCGTCGATCAGGGCTACGGCAGGATTCTCTCCTATCCCTATTTCGGGGAGTCGGTGGGGACGATCAATGCGGGAATGCTGGTGACCCGGAAGATGATCGAAAAGCAGCCGGCAAATGTGCAGAAACTGGTCCAAGCCCATGCCCGGACCACTGAGTACCTGAATGGGGATCGGCAGGCCTGGCTGCAGCGGGCCGAGACCTTCGGCACCCCCCGGCGGGTTCTCGACCGGGCCGCCGACAACATGGAACTCGCCTGGAGCATGGACGATGCCTACGTCCGCAGGGCCAAAGCCCTGGGCGAGCGCATGCAGGCCCTGGGTGTCATCGACCGCCAGCCGGACTACGACAGCCTCTTCGACCTGCGGTTTGTCCGCAATGTCTCGCTGGGGAAAAAGGATTAGTCCAATTTATCAGTCCAGGGTGCGCTCCAATGCAATTAACCTGGAAATACCACATAAATCGGGATCGGTATCGGAATCGGAATCGAACGTTACCTCTCGATTTCAGGCCCGCTTTCGAACTGAAGGGTGTAGAAGGGTAGGTTGCGTTTCACGCACCAGGTTCATGGAATCCACCCTTATAGTAACTCCGAACCGGCTAAGTTAATGACATTGGAGCGCACTCGACGGCACATTGTTTCGGCGGAGGGTGAGAGAAGGAAGGTTGCTTCTGATGAAAAGTCCGGAGGATTGTCCTGGTCGGAAAAGCTCAGGAAAGAAATCGAGAGGGGGCGATGGCGAAGACAGGAAGGGATACGCTGCTGGCAATGCTCATACCCGCGGCCGTGCTTGCAACCTGGTACCTGGTGTGTGAGGCGGGCCTTGTGCCGGAGTATCTCATGCCCCACCCCTGGACGATCCTGCAGACCGCCGCCAGCTATATTTTCGGCGATCCGGGGGAGGGGCCCTATGCCGGCAGGTTCTACGGCGACTTCACCGCCTCCATCGTCAGGGTGGCGCTGGGCTTCGGGCTCGCCGCCGTCCTGGGCGTCCCCCTGGGATTGCTTTCCGGCCGGGTCGACACAGTGAATCGCCTGGTATCGACGACCATCAACGGTCTCAGGGCGGTTCCCGGCATCTGCTGGCTGCCGCCGGCGATGATCTGGTTCGGCATCGGCATCAAGACCACGGTCTTCCTGGTGGCGATCGCGGCATTTTTCCCCATCTATCTCAATACCTTGACCGGGGCCCGTCTGGTGCCGAAAATCTACCTGCAGGCCGGCGCCATGCTGGGCGTTTCCCGGCTGCGCGCGGTTTTCGCCATCCTGGTTCCCATGGCCATGCCGAACATCATCGCCGGTCTGCGGCTGGGCCTGGGGATCTCCTGGGCCTATCTCGTCCTCGGCGAGCTCACCGGCGTCCCCGACGGTCTCGGGGCGGTTATCATGGATGCCAGGATGCTCGGCCAGATCGATATCATCATCGTCGGCATCCTCATCATCGCCGTCATCGGCAGGATATGTGACCGGCTGCTGTTCGCCGCCATGCGACTCTCCTTCAAAAGCGCCGCCAGACAACCGTAATGATCTCGAACATCCCGCCATCTTCGGAGCGGCTTCGCCCGGCGTGCGAATACCTCGAGGTCTTTGAGGTCAGCCACGCGTTCCCCGTCGAGGGCGAGGGCCGGTTCGTCCTCCGCGATATTTCGTTCACGATGGCCGAAGGCGAATTCGTCTGCCTGCTCGGCAGGAGCGGCTGCGGCAAATCGACCCTTCTCAATATCCTGGCTGGCTTTCTTCCGCCTACCGCCGGCAGCTGTCTGCTCAAGGGGAAGCCGATCACCGGCCCCGGTCCCGACCGGGGAGTAGTCTTTCAGGAGGATACCCTCTTCCCCTGGCTGACCCTCAGGGAAAATATCGCCTTCGGCCTGAAAGCGAAAAACGTCTCGAAAAGGGAACATGCGGCCGAGGTCGACCGGTTCCTCGGGCTGGTAGGACTCGACGGATACGGCGAATACCTGCCCCGGGAAGTTTCGGGGGGCATGAAACAGCGGGCGGCCCTGGCAAGGGTCCTGATCCGCTCACCCGGGATGCTGCTGATGGACGAACCATTCGGGGCTCTCGACGCTCTGAACCGCGAAGCGAGCCAGGACCTCCTGCAGTCGCTGTGGCGAAAGCATGCCCAGACCATTCTCTTCGTCACTCATGATGTTCAGGAAGCCGTGACTCTGGCCGACCGGGTGCTGATCTTCGGCCATGACAGTCGAAATATCAAGGCTGAGGTGCCGATCCGCCTTGCCAGGCCCCGGGACCCAGTGTCCGAGGCGTTCCAGGGGTACTGCAGCAGACTTCGCCAGGAGCTGCGGTTTTAAAAAGACGGGAGCGCTGATCGGAGCAAGCACCGAGCTTTTTTCCTTTCCCCGGAGTGATGGCTCTCTTCCTGCCGCCATCACCCGGAGGTTACGCCAGGGACTACTTGATCAGGGTCCCGAAGGTGGGCAGGACCACCCGTCCGTAAATGTTGTTGTTGACGATAGCCGCGACCAGGTAGATGGCTATCCAGCCGGAGGCGTAGAGGAGATAGCCGATCACCGGCTTGATTTCCGCACCGAGCAGGCCCATGTCGAGCCCGACGATCAGCCACAGCACCACGTCCAGGAGCAGGACTATCAACAGCAGCGGGGTCGGGCTTTTGAGGTAGGAGGGGGTGACCGCGGTGAGGAAGGCTGCCCCCGCCATCCAGCAGAAGCCCTCCACCATCGACTCCGGCTTCACCGTGCCGATCATCCCCGACAGCATGAGATACTTGGCGATGACCGACAACGCCGCGCCGAACATGAAGAAGGCGCTGAAGAAGAGAAAGACATTGCCGCCGGTCATGTTATGATCCTTCAGTTCCATAACCGCCACGGTGTATTGGACGATCCCGCCGCCGACCAGCCAGGCGGCGAGCAGCGGCAGCCCGCCCAGGCCGACCTTGCCGGAAAAAACCGCGCCGAAACCGAAACAGGCGACCGCCAGCGCCCCGAGACCCGCCGGCCCTGGTGAGACAAACGTGTGTTCCTTTGACATCATCCTACTCCTTTTTCTAATGGTTATGATGCATTACGGGGAGAGTTCGGACCAGTGCCGTCGGAGAAGTCTGGCGGGCAACAGGGTCCGAAACTGCCCGGGGGGAAGCGGATGTGGCTGACTCGGCCCCGCCCGCCGGGTCCTGGTTTGGTGCGCCGGAGAGACGGGAGCATACCGGCAGGAGCAAATGAGTTGTCTGTGGGTGGATGACACCCCGGTCGAGAAATCGAGTTCAGACGGCCGGTGAGCTACGAAATTGAGGATAGCTTATCGGTTTTATTTGGCAATCGGCCAAAAACCGAAAGAGTGCCAGGTTTTTTACCGAGGAGAGCCAGGTTCTAAGCCTATCTGTTTTTTGGTGCTTTGGCGTCAGGGGCGGAAGAGTATCTCAAGACAGTTCATGCATGTCTATCGAAGAGATTGTACTTCAGAATGCACCACACTGCCCAAATGCCGTCCTTCCAGTTTATTTTCTTGCCTTCGGCGTAGGTTCGCCCTGAATAGGATATCCCCACCTCATAGATGCGGCATTTCCGCAGAGCTATCTTCGCGGTGATTTCCGGTTCGAAACCGAAGCGGTTCTCATTGATGACAATGCCCGACAGGACTTCTTTCCTGAAAACCTTGTAGCAGCATTCCATATCGGTAAGGTTCAGGTTGGTGAACATATTGGAGATGAAGGTCAATGCCTTGTTGCCGATGCAATGCCAAAAAAGAAGTACCCGGCGAGGTTCGCTGCCGACAAAGCGTGATCCGTAAACCACATCGGCCTTACCCTCCAGGATGGGCGCCAGGAGTTTCGGGTAATCACGGGGATCGTATTCCAGGTCTGCATCCTGGATGACAACTATGTCGCCTTTGGCGGCGGAGAACCCCCGGCGCAGTGCCGCCCCTTTGCCCATATTCCTGTCCTGGAAGATGATTTTTATGTCATCACCCGGGGCATTCTGAATTTTGTGCAGAATTTCTCTGGTCCCATCTGTCGAGGCGTCGTCAACTATTATGATCTCCTTCGATAAGGGCGGACAGAGCATTACGTTATTGAGTATGGCTTCAATAGTATTTCTCTCGTTGAAAACAGGTATTATGACCGATAGTTGCATAATCGACCCGGCTCCTTGTAGGGAAATGGACAAAATGGCTGCTTGCTTTGAAGTCAATGAAGATATTGCAACATATGCAAGATTAGGCAACTCTTTGGCATAGAGATGATGCTGTAGATTATTCTTCAACAACCTTATGCCGCAGTGACCTGCCCGGGGTGTCCCCTGTCTCACTCTCGGCTCTCAGGCGGTAGATATCGATGTGCGCCGGACCGTTCCGAAAAACGGCCTCGAGACGGTCGTGATAGGTGGCGCGGATGAACCGCCCCTGTGGCGAGTCGCTTTTGACCACACAGTATTCAACACCCATTTCCATAAGCGCGGAGATTGTCGCCTTGGCCGGGAATTGCGCCATCGGCCATTTGAGCTGCCGGAAATGCTCGGGGAAGTAGCCGGAATACCCGTTGACCATCCTTCTCCCATGAAAGGTCTGCCAGTTCATCCATTCCGCTTCCTGGCGATAGGAGGCCACGTCCGGTTTGAGCGGGAAGGGGATGCAGGCGATAATGGCCCGTTCGTTTGTCTCCTTCTTGAGCCAGGCGAGCCAGGAATGGCTGGTTGAAAAATCGGGTGGGGCATGAAGGGGTTGCGCGGGCGGCAGGATTTCCGTTGCCGCGAGAATCCCGGTGGCGACAATCGCGGCCCGAATAGCCTTCCAAATTTTGCCGCCAACCGTACACCGCCGGGTGATCGCCATGCCGGCCTGCAGTCCGCTGACCGCCAGCAGCACGGTCATGAGCTGGGTGACGATGGCGAAGCGGAAAACGTTGCGGATTTGGGCGACGCCGGGGAAAAATTCGGCAAGAAGAAGATACGGTCTTGCTTCTCCCACCTGGAGCAGCGGCCCCATGGACAGGAGAAAGGAGGACAAAGCCATGGCCAGGCAGAACAGCGTCCAGCGACGCCTGCCGGGTCTCAGCAGCCCGAAGGCTGCGCCGAATAAGGCCAGGCCGATTTTTAAAAAGCCGGGACAGAGTTTGAATGCGCCGACCTGGCCAGCGGCAGGCGATCCTCCCGGCTGGAACATCTGTTGCCAGGGAGCAGCCAGATAGTCGGCCGGTTTTGCCGACAGAAGAGACAGGTAGGCGAGGTCGTAGTGCATACCCGCAGCGGCGAGCGATCGCTGTTGGGCGACGATAACTGGAAGGCAGAGGAGCAGACAGACCAGCGCCCCCGGCAGCAGGGCAGTCCAAGTCCTCCATCGCAGCAGGCGCCTGCCGAGCAGAAAGGCCCCCGAGGCCGCAAGCGTCACGGTCAGGAACAGGCCGTAATAGGAGCACAGGAGGTAGGTGAGAGCCAATGCCCCGCCAAGCATGACGCCGCGTCCCGCAGCCGGGCGCCGGGCAAAGCGATAGAGCGCCGAAATAGCCAGAAGTATGCCGAAGACCGGTACCAGTTGCAGGACGCCCAGCCAGGCATGGACCAGCGGCAGCAGCGTCGTCATGGCCCCGCCCAGCCACGGCAACGCCGGGTGCATTGGCAGTCGGCGCAGCAGCCGGCAGGCCACCCAGCCGTTCAGCCAAAGGGAGAAAAGGAGGAGACAATTATAGGCGAGAATCCTGTTGCCGCCGAGCAGGATAATGGGCGCCGCCGACACCGAGAGCGGCATCGGCTCGGAAAAGGCGAAGGCATTTCCCGCCGGATGGAAGATCGGCGCCTGCCAATATCCTCTGAAACCTTCAGCCGCCCGGTCGGCGTTCCACCAGACAGTCCAGACGTTGAAGAGCGGTACGGTGGGGGCTTCTTCCGTGCCGAGGGGGAGATGGTCGTGGGCGTGGCGGGCCAGCGGCCAGGTGGAGGCAAGAGCCAGGAAAAGGAAAAATATCCCTTCGAGGACGGTGCGCCGGAGGATCAGCCCTGCCGCAGGCCGCAAGCGTGCCCCCGGAAATGCGGGCCGCGGCACGGGGTGGCGGGG
>JAEYNP010000097.1 GCA_023412495.1 Pseudomonadota bacterium | reverse complement strand
CTCGCGGCTCTCTTGCCTTTTGTAGAGATCTCTTCAAGGTGCTTTCGCTCTTCTTCTGTTAATGTAACTCGGTAACGTGGTGCCATATAATCCTCCAATAAGTATTGGAAGGATTATAGTAAATATTTAAAATATATGCGAACGTTTATAGTTTACAGTGTAATAGGTACTTATCCCCTCTGCTGTGGGAGGGGATAACAACCCATCGGTTGCGGGCGTCAGCCCGCACGAGGTAATTATCCCTTATGAAGACAGTATCAGTGAAAGGAATTTGAGATCCCAAACTGGATTATGATACGCTTTAAGGGTAGCGATATTGTTGTACTCTGATGGTACTCTTCTACCCGAGAAGTATTGATGAAACAGTTTTTCGATCCTGAAGGAACTGTCGTAGGCCTCAGGCAGTGTCTCGAGAAGTGCAGCGGACAACCGGAAACATCCGGGCTTCTGGTTCTCTGTGCGGACGGCAACAACCTGACTCCGGAAGCGCTCGATCCGGTCATGCGGCAAGCCACCCATCCCATTGCCGGCGGAATCTTTCCAGGTATCATCCATAACGGCCGGCTGCACAAGAAAGGAACTCTCGTTATCTGCCTGCCGGGCGCCTTCAGTATTCAGGTGATCAAAGGACTCAGTGATCCCGATGCGGATTTCGAGGAAAGTCTGATAGGGCAGATTGCCGACAACAGCCAGGTGCGCACCCTGATCCTGTTTGTCGATGGTTTCGCCACCCGCATCTCTTCCTTTATTGAAAGCCTGTTCAACGTATTCGGTCTCGACCTCAACTATGTCGGCGGTGGTGCCGGTTCACTTTCCATGGCGCGCAAACCATACCTGCTGACGAATGAAGGAATGATGGAGGATTGCGCCGTACTCGCCTTTCTCACCACCGAAAGCGGCATCGGCGTCTCCCACGGTTGGAAAGAACTGTCCGGCCCCTACCAGGTAACCTCTGCCGAAGCAAATGTCATCCACTCCATAGAATGGCAACCCGCCTTTGATTTTTACCGCAGAATCATCTATTACCATACCGGAGCAACCGTTGACAGAAATGACTTTTATGCCATTGCGCAACATCATCCCTTCGGTATCGCAAGACTCAACGGCGAACAGATTATCAGGGATCCGATTCAAGTGGGCGCCGATGAGTCGCTGATCTGTGTGGGCGAAGTACAGACTGGAGCCTTTATCTCTGTTATGAAAGGCGACGCCGATCTCCTCGTCCGAGCCGCGGCTGAATCGTTGGCGCGTGCTCTGGAAACATTCCCGGCCGACAGGCAGGCGAGGTTCAGATTCTTTGTCGACTGCATCTCAAGAGTTATTGTCCTTGGCACACGATTCCGCGATGAAATTGAAGCGGTGCAGGACCACAACGCCTCTGTCTCCGGTGTTTGCTCAATGGGAGAAATAGCCAACAGCGGAACGGACTTTCTGGAGTGGTATAACAAGACCTCCGTGATGGCTGTGCTCGGATGAAACAGTTCTCTCGATTAGAGGCTCGAACCTTCCACGGACTCAAAGAAAATTTTCTGCGGACAAGCCTGCCGTATCAGGGCTGAAGCTGACAAGAATGAATCTGAAAGCTATAGAGATACAGATTTATTTTGAAATCGCCATGGCTATCGGCACCAGCCTCGATCTCGAGATGAATCTGAAGAAGGCCCTGTCCGCCTACCTCCGCAAACTGAGCTGTTCCTCCGGCATGATTCTTCAGCTTCACCGGGAAGGCGAACGGTTCCATTACACTCCCTGCTTTTCCATTCCGCGTAACGCCATAAAGAGCGCAACTCATGTATCCCTGCTCGAGTATCTGCCGCCAAGTTTCACCAGTGCGGAACTTGACCGCTTCATCACCTCAATGCCCATGCAGGGAACGGTGGGCGACAAGCTATGCTTCGCCATCTGCTCTCTCCCTGATTTCGGTTTCCTGGTATTGACAAAAAGCGAGAACCCTCTGAAAATTACCACCCTCCACTCACTGCACCAGCTGAACAAGAAGCTCGCCGACTCCTGCATCTCCTGTCTGCAGAAAAGGGAGTTGGACAGCATAAACACCCGGCTCAGCCATGAAATCGAGCAACGTAAAGAGGCTGAAGCCAAGCTGCAAACTCTACTGACCGATCTCGAGAGCAAGGTGACCGAGAGAACGCGGGCGCTTGAGGAGAGCCGGTACCGGTACAAAACGATCTTCGATAACATCCAGGATATCTATTTTTCGCTGGACCTCGATGGCAAAATCATCGACATCAGCCCATCTGTCGAAAAAATCCTGCAATTCCCGAGAGAACGGCTGATCGGTCACTCCATCGGCTTTTTCCGGTTCCCTCCTGAAACGGTACAATCACTCAAGCAGGCAATGCTCAGCGAGGGAAAAGTCACCGATTTGGAACTGGAAATACTGGGGCGGGATCGTTTTGTCTATTATTTTTCAATGAATGCCGTCATCACCCGGGACGCGATGGCATCAGCGAGCCAGATCGTCGGCTCCCTGAGGGACATCACACGGCAACATCTCGCGGAAGAGTCGAAAAAAGAGCTTGAAAACCAGCTTCTCAACTCGAAAAAGATGGAGGCCCTGGGGCTTCTTGCCGGCGGGGTCGCTCACGATCTCAACAATGTCCTGTCGGGTATAGTAAGCTATCCCGATCTGCTGCTGTCACGGCTCAAAGAAACCGACCCCCTCACTCAACCAATCAGAACGATCCGTGATTCGGGTGAAAAAGCAGCCGCCATTGTCCAGGACCTGCTGACCATGGCGCGCAGGGGAGTTCCCCAGAAAGAGATTTTCAATGTCAATTCCGTAATCGAAACCTATCTGACGTCCCCGGAATTCGCGAAGCTGAGCAAAAGTCACCCCGGGCTGCGGGTTATTTGCGACCTCCATCCCGACCTGCTTAACGTGATTGGTTCACCTCTGCATATCAAGACAACGATCATGAACATGGTCCACAACAGTGCGGAGGCGAAAGCGACGATACTCTCCATTTTCACCGGCAACACCTATTTGGAAGGAAAGCAGGCCAGAAGCCTCAACATCCGGGAAGGTGAATACATTCGTCTTACCTTAACCGATAACGGCATCGGACTGAGCAGCGAAGATCAGCAACGTATCTTTGAACCATTCTATACCAAAAAGGTTATGGGACAGAGCGGGACCGGACTGGGAATGGCTGTTGTCTGGGGCACGATACTGGATCACCAGGGTCACATTACCATTGACAGTGACAAGGGTTCAGGCACCACCTTCAACATCTATCTGCCAGGCACCAGACAGATGATGCAGCAAAAACAGGAGGATACCTCGCTAGATACGTATCTCGCTCACGGCGAAACCATTGTGGTTGTAGACGACAACCAAGAACAGCGCTATATCGCCCAGGCAATACTTGAGGCCCTGAACTACAAGGTCTATGCGGTAGACAGCGGTGAAGCCATACTGGAGATGACGACGACAATATCACCGGATCTCATCCTGCTCGACATGATAATGGAAAACGGTATGGACGGCCTCGAAACCTATCGGCGCCTCAGGAACCGCAAGCCGGACCAGAAAGTGGTCATCGTCAGCGGCTACTCGGAAAGCGACCGAGTCCAGGAGGCATTACGGTTGGGCGCGCTGATGTACATCCGCAAACCCTACCTGCTGAACACTTTCGGCAAAGCCCTGCGTAAGTGTCTGGACTAACTGGCGCGAGAGTCAGGGCAACCGAATCTCCCAGGTCTCCCGGTCGAACTGCAGGACTTCCAAGGCAACGTTCAGAAACCTGCCGATCACCCCGATGTTGGTCGTGGTATGGAGGCTGGGCTCGGTGGTGAGAAACCGGCCGCGACCGGCCAGGGCCAGGGGGATGAGGAGCTGGTCGGCCAGATGATGGCCCACCGGCGCACAGCTATGCAGATACGTGCGCACCTCTTTGACAAGTCTTTCCGCCACCTGTTCTGCCCTGACGCCTTTCATGCCGAAGCCGGTGAAGGTTTCGGTAAGTTCAGCCGAGGCGACGGAGACCATCAGGACATTGCCCGGACCGTATTTCTCTAGCTGAACCAGTCTCGCCTCGTCCTCGCCGAGATGGAGCTGCTCCCGGCACACCGCGAGTTCCCGCAGGCCGATATGGCCGGGCAGGCCGGCGCAGACTGCTTTGGCCGAAAGGCGGGTCGGACCGCGCTCGGTGAGCGTGAGATCTCTCAGCTTTTCCGCCGGTTCCACCCGGACTCGAATCCTGCCGCCGCCGGCCGGGAAGAAACCCGGCCGGAGCAGCTCGATCCCCACCTTGACGCCCATCCGGGCGAGCAGGGGCAGATAGGTCTTTTCCAGGAAATCGTAGGGCGGGGCCATGGGATTGTGGGTACCGCCCTCGAGCAGGATCTCGGAGGGTTCCCCGGCCACCATCAGGGCCGGGAGCACCGTCTGCAGGACCAGCGTGCAGCTGCCGGCGGAACCGACGGACCAGTGGTATGAGCCCGGTCGCATCGCCTGCGGAGCGAATACCAGGCGGAGTGATCCCAGTTCGGCCCCCTCGCTCTCGGCAAGCCCCACCTCGCAGGCCGCCTTCACCGCAGTCAAATGCTGGCTCTGGAGCCCCGGCTTTTTGCGCCTGCTGCGGATATTCTCGATAGTAAATGGTCGGCCCGTCACCAGGGAGAGCCCCAGGGCGGAACGCAGCACCTGTCCCCCGCCTTCACCGGCCGCACCGTCAATGATTATCATCTTTTTCCCGCTCCTTTGAAACCGCTGTCTTTCTGAAGTCAGGAGACGATAACCTCGTCCTGCCTCTTTGGGAAGAAATGTCCGGTTCTGAAAACAAAAAGGCTGCCGGGCGAGAATCGCCCGGCAGCCTTATGCCAATTCCACCCTTTCGAAAGGGGAGATTATCGCCTGGCAATGAGGCTCCGCACCTCCTGATCCTGAAGGATAAGGCTGATGATCTCGGCGAGCTGGGAGTTCAACATCTCTTCGAGCTTCGGCAGATCAGGACGTCTGGCGGATTCCTTGGTGGCCTCGCGTTTGTAGATCTTGGTGAAAACAGTCCCCTGATTCTCGACGTTCAAGGTGATATAGGTCTTGCCTTCGGCGACATAGAGCATTTTCGGCCGGGTGACCCGGACCATCAGCTCGTTGATGTCGAATTTCATGACTACTTGCGACGACGGATCTACCCGCAGTCCTTGGCTGCGCAGCCCGGCGGCCAGACGCTCGGCGATCAGATCCTGCACAGAGCCGATATTGGCAAGACCCGTCGGCGGCTCATCGCTCAGATAAACGACTACGTCCGCGGTCTTCCGCAGATCCTTGCCGATGATGGCGACACGCTGCGGCTCGCCGTAGATGCCGCTCGGCTGCTCGCCGATGCGGGGATTGAGGTTGGCGATGACCGGCTGCTTGGCGCAGCCGGCAAAGAGGAAAAGACAGGCACAAAGTAGAAGGATTCTGTTCATGGTTTGGCTCCGATCGTTTTTGATGATTTTACTGCGTTTCAATGCAATGCTTCTCCTTCTTAATCACTCATGCGGGCTGACGCCCGCAACCCAAGGGTACTAACCGCGATCCTCGATCTTGAGGAACGGCCGATTGACCACGCCTTGGTACACCTGCCGTGGACGGCCGATTCGGCTGCTATCCTTGCACGAGTTCATTTCCTGCCACTGGGCGATCCAGCCGGGCATCCGGCCAAGGGCGAACATAACGGTAAACATGTTGGTGGGAATGCCCAGGGCCCGGTAGATGATGCCGGAATAAAAATCGACATTCGGGTAGAGGTTGCGGGACACGAAATAATCGTCCCTGCTGACCCGGTACTCCAGCTCCTGGGCGACCTCCAGCAGCGGATCCGATACGTTCAGGGTATCGAGCACCGCCGTGCACACCTCCTTGATCAGCTTTGCCCGGGGGTCGTAGGTCTTGTAGACCCGGTGGCCGAAGCCGGAGAGCCGGTAGGGGTTGTTCGCGTCCTTAGCCATCTCGATGTACTTGTCGTAATTCTTGCCGTCCCTGTAGATCTTCTCCAGCATGCGCATCACCGCCACGTTGGCGCCGCCGTGGGCGGGTCCCCAGAGGGCGCTGATGCCGGCCGAGATGGACGGATAGAGGCCAACACCGGCGCTGCCCACCAGCCGCACGGTGGAGGTGGAGCAGTTCTGTTCGTGGTCGGCGTGGAGGATCAAGAGCTTGTTCAGGGCGATGACCGACACCGGCTCGACCTTGTACGGCATGTTGGGCCGGTCGAACATCATGTTGAGGAAATTGGCGCAGTAGCTCAGGTCCGGCCTGGGGTAGACCAGGGGATGGCCGATGTTCTTCTTGTACGAGAAGGCTGCGATGGTCCTGATCTTCGAGAGCAGACGGGCGGTGGTGGTGGTGATGCCGCCATAGGGATCCTCCTCCAGGTCCATCTCCGGATAAAAATCGTGCAGGGTGCCGACCATGGTGGAGAGGATGGACATCGGCGAGGCGTTGGGCGGAAAGTGATCGAAGAAATGGATCATGTCCTCGTGGATCAGGGCGTACCTCGTCATGTCGTACTTGAATTTGTCGAGCTCTGCTTTGGTAGGCAACTCACCGGTAAGCAGGAGGTAGGCCACCTCGATGAAGACGCAGTTTTCCGCCAGGTCGGCGATATCATAGCCGCGATACCTGAGGATGCCCTTGTCCCCGTCCAGGTAAGTGATCTGGGACTCGCAGGAGCCGGTATTCATGAACCCGCTGTCGAGGGTGATGTAGCCGGTATCCCGCATCAGGGATCTTATATCCAGCGCTCTTTCACCGGTGGTGCTTTCTACTATTGGAAGTTCATAAACCTTACCGTCGATGGTGAGTTGTGCTTTTTTTTGAGACATTGGTACTCCTCGTTTTCTTCTATTATCGCCTTGAAGCCCTCATCCGGCCCCGTAAGGAAAACCCGCCCTGAGGATGTCGTTTTGAAAATTCCTGGATGCAGTTGTCGGGATGTCTGCGGAAGGGAAAACAATACAGCCTCAAATACCGGGAAATACTACTCGAACAGTAGTACATTACATGAAAATAGATTACGACATTATTTTTTGATTTCCCGCCTGCTTGTCCAGGCGAGGAGCCGGTATCGCCTATCTCGAAAGCAGATAGACACCGCAGACCGCCACCATTGCCCCGGCCACGGCCCGACCGGAAACATGCTCCTTATCGAGATAGATGGAAAAGGGAATGATGCATATCGGCACCAGGGCAAAAAAGGTCGAGGCAACGCCGCTCGTCAGATAATGCAGGGCCAAAAGCGAGAGCGACACCCCCAGAAAAGGGCCGAAAAATGCACCCATGGCGGTCAGGGCCACCGCCCTGGTATCGGCAAGGGCGTCAAGGACATTGCGCCACCGATGGGTCGCCGTGAAGAACAGGAGGAAGCAGAAAAAGGCAGCCATCGCCCTGATCTCCGTGGCGGCAAAGGCGTCGAGATAGCCCGTCTCGGTCTTCATGCCGATCTTGCTGAGGACAATTCCGCCGGCCTGACCGCTCATCCCGGCGAGACCGCATAGCAATCCCTTGGCCGAGACTGAGCGTACGGCAAATTTCGCCTGCCCACTCTTAGCGGCCCGTTCGAGAATCACCACCATGACCCCAAAGAGTGCGACCGCAATACCCAGCCACTGATGCGGCAGGTAGGATTCCTGCAGAAACAGCCAGCCCAGCACTGCAGCCGTCGGAGCGGCAAGGCTCTGGACCAGCATGGCCACCCGTGGGCCCAATTCGACCAAAGCCTTGAACAGGAAGATGTCGCCGAAAAAGAAACCGACGATGCCGGAGAGACTGAGGTAGAGCCAGGCGTGTCCGGGAAAATGCAGGGGCACCGCCGCCCCGTCCTTACAAAGAAGCAGAATCGCAAAAAGGATTAGGGCAGCGGTGAGCCTGACGATATTGACCGCCGTTGACCCTACCCGCCGGGAGGCCGCTGCGAAGAACTGGACGCTGCAGGTCCAGCACAGGACGGTGGCCATGGCGACCGCCTCGCCGATGTAGGGCATCGAAGTACCTTTGGAAAATTTTAAGTGCGAGATCCCGTGGCACTTCTACCTGCCGAGGGAACGGACAAATTCGATGATCCTGTTGGTCCCCTGGATATCGCCCATGGCCATGATGTGGATGCCGTCGATGACCTGGTGCACTTTGGCGATGAAATCGCAGACGATCTCGATGCCGGTGACGCCCTCTTTCTCCATCCGGTCGATGATATCCTTCGGCACGTCGATACCCGGAATATTTTCGTTGATAAAGCGAGCCATCTTGGCGCTCTTCAAAAGCATCACCCCGAGCAGTACCGGTTTTTCAAGGGTTCTCGCTTTTTCCATAAACGTGATCGTCCTTTCAGCATCATAGACAACTTGGGTCTGAAAGAGGTCGGCGCCGGCACTGATCTTCCTGGCCATCCGCTCGATCTCACGATCCAGGTCCTTGGCGGCGGGTTTTGCGGTGCAGAAGACCCGGAAGTCGGTGTGGCCGCCGAACTCCTTGTCATTGTAATCGATGCCAGCGTTCATTTTCTTGACCAGGCGGATGAGTTCCCTGGTGTTATAATCATAGACCGGTTTCGAGGGATAGGGGCCGTGGTTGGGGGAATCGCCTGTTGTGACCAGAAGATTCCGGATTCCCAAGGCATGGGCGCCGAGCAGGTCCGCCTGGGTGCCGAGGAGGCTGCGGTCCCGGCAGGTGAAGTGGGGGATGGCGGTAAGTTTCAGTTCCTGCTGAAGGAGCGAAGCCATGGCGATGGCATTGATGCGCAGGTTGCCCATCGGACAGTCGTGGACATTGATGCCGTCGAGCGGCAGGTAGCTCCCGGCCCTGACCAGAGACTCGGCGGTCAGGACTCCCTTCACCGGTCCCAATTCGGTGGTGATGATGAGTCTCTTGCCTGTTTCTTCAGAAAAATCCATTTCTCTTCCTCGTATTTGGTGAAGTGTCGTCGTACTAGGAGCCTGTCGGATTATGCCCTTTTACCCCATCTCTTCGTTATTTTCGGAAATTAATGCTCGTAATATTAAGGATATGACTGCGCTTAATTTTCGAAAATGCCTCGATCTGAGAAAAAATGGCTATAACCCGACAGGCTCCTCGCAGACTTCTTCAAGAGAAGATAGCCGATTGATCGCTCAATCGCGAAACTTTTTTGACCATTTTTGCCATGGAACTGGAGTCTTTTGCGGGCCTCCAAGGGTTTTCTTCCCTTGACGGCCCTTGCACGACAAGGTAGTCTGCATCCTGGAAAACCTGGGGGTGTCCACGGACTGAGAGTTCCGCAGAAAACGGAGCGACCCTTTGAACCTGATCCGGCTGATACCGGCGTAGGGAACGGACCATTCTGAGCATGCCGCTTCTGCTCCTCTGAAGACCGCTTCCTGCGGTCATTTTTTTGCCTTCTAGGAGCCTGTCGAATTATAGCAATTTTTTCTCAGATCGAGGCAAACTCGGAAAAATTACCGGAGGCATATACTTAATATTCCGAGGATAATTTTTTCGAGTTTAACGAAGAGATGGGAAAAAAGGGCACAATCCAACAGGCTCCTGGCAAGAGGAGAGCCACTATGAAAACCCAGATGGAATTCGCCCGAAAGGGAGTCATCACCGAGAAGATGATCCGGGCCGCCCGCGAGGCCGGCGTGGCTCCTGAGACTCTCCGCGACCACATCGCCCGAGGCTCGGCCATCATCTGTCATAACAATCTGCACAAAAACGGCCGGCCGCTCGCCGTCGGCCGCGGCATCCGTACCCGCGTCAACGCCAACATCGGCACCAGCAAGGACGATACCAGCATCGACCGCGAACTAGAGAAAGCCCGTGTCGCCGTCTGCGCCGGGGCCGACGCCCTCATGGATCTCTCCACCGGCGGCCCCATCGACGAAATCAGGTCGGCGATCATCGCCGAAACCGACATCTGCATCGGCTCGGTCCCCCTCTACCAGGCGGCCTGCGACACGGTGAGAATGGGCCGGGCCATAGTGGACATGACAGTGGACGAGATCTTTGCCGGCATCAAGAAACACCTTGACGACGGCGTCGACTTCATCACCGTCCACTGCGGCGTGACGAGGCGGACGCTGGACATCATGGACCGGGAGGGACGGGTCATGGAGGTGGTTTCCCGGGGCGGCTCCTTCACCTGCGCCTGGATGGCCCACAACCAGGCTGAAAACCCCCTCTACCAGTACTTCGACCGGCTGCTCGAACTGGTCCGTCCTTACGACGCGACCCTCTCGCTCGGAGACGGCTTTCGGCCGGGGTGTCTCGCCGACGCCACCGACCGGGCCCAAATCCACGAGCTGCTGCTTTTGGGCGAACTCACCCAGAGGGCCTGGGGCCGGGGCATCCAGGTAATGATCGAAGGCCCGGGCCACGTTCCACTCAACCAGATCGAGGCAAACATCCAGCTGCAGAAGCGACTCTGCCACGGCGCCCCCTTCTATGTGCTGGGGCCGCTGGTGACCGATATCGCCCCCGGCTACGACCATATCACCAGCGCCATCGGCGGGGCCATCGCCGCTTCAGCCGGGGCCGACTTCCTCTGCTACGTCACCCCAAGCGAACATCTCTGCCTGCCCACTCCCGAGGATGTCCATGCCGGTGTCATGGCGACCCGTCTCGCGGGCCACGCCGCCGACATCGTCAAGGGCATACCGGGGGCGATCGACAGGGACATCGCCATCTCCAAGGCCCGCAAGGCCCTCGACTGGGAGAAGCAGTATGAGCTGGCCCTCGATCCGGCCCTTGCCCGCAGGCGCCGGGCGGAAAAAGCCGAGCTTACCGGCGAACACGGGGCCTGCACCATGTGTGGCGAGTTCTGCGCCTACAAGGTGATGAACGGCCGGCAGCGGAGCTGTGCTCCCTGAAAATTGCGCTACATGCGGGAAAGAATGGTATAATGCGGGGCAATGATTTACCACAGCCCCCTATAGCGAGGACGTCATGACAATTACCCTCCCCATCGCCGGCGGCGGCACCTATCAGCTCAAGCCCAGCAAAATCGTGGCCCTGGGCCTGAATTATCTGGAACACATCAAGGAGAGCCAGTCGGTAGATGTCCGAAACTTCACCGAGGCGATCCCCACCGAACCGGTGCTCTTCCCCAAGACGCCCAACGTCCTGATCGGCCCCGGCGATGCCATCGTCCTGCCAGCCTTCGTCGAGGACTACGGTTTCCCCAACTCCCGGACGGACCATGAGGCGGAACTGGCCATCATCATCAAGGACCGGGTGAAAAATGTGCAGGCCTCCGCCGCCATGGACCATATCCTCGGCTTCACCTGCTTCAATGACGTCAGCCAGCGCAACCTCCAGAAGGGCGACAAGTCGGGATGGTATCGCGGCAAGTCGCTCGACACATTCGGACCCATCGGTCCGGTGATCGTGCCGCCGGAGAGAATCGGCGACCCGCAGAATCTCGATATCATCTGCCGGAAAAACGGGCAGGTGGTGCAGCATTCCAACACCCGGCACATGATCTTCAAGATCCCGGAAATCATAGCCTTCGTCTCCAAAAATTTCACCTTGGAGCCGGGAGACATCATCGTCACCGGCACCCCCAGCGGCGTCGGTCCCCTGCATCACGGCGATGAGGTGGAAGTGGAGATAGAAGGGATCGGCATCCTCAAGAATCCGGTGCGGGCCGAACGGCTTCTCGAGCAACCGCTGAGCCAGTAAGCCGGGCCAAAACCGTGCCGGTGTTTCCCCTGCCGGGAATAAAACCGGCAGGGCCCCCTCGCTCTCCCGCACATCCCTAGCGGAACTGCCGCTAACTGTGCATCGAAATCACACCTCCCTCTCGCAAAAATACATTACGAACATACTATTATCCTCTGGACCCGAAAAAAGAGCGGCCAATATCTTTTTCCGGGACCCCGCCTTCATCTCATTCTTTTTTTCTGATATTATTAAAAAGTTGCAGGGGTAAATTCGGTACGGAAGAAGCTCTCGACTCGACTTTTGGGGAATGGATATCTATTCGACATGTTGTACTCATATGCAGGATATCACCAGAAATATTAAAGCTGTTCCCACGCATCCCATTCTGGATCTTGTTATAGAACTCACCGTCGGCCAACGTTCAACGGATACCGTCGAACAGCTCTCCGATTTTCTCCACACTTCTATCTTCACGAAACTCGAAGATGTTTTTATTGAAATTTATTTTCCCGACAAGACCCGTAACACCTTTCTCCCACCACCGGCGGTGCGTGGCAGGAAAAACGTTCCAGCCGGGATTCCTGCCGATTACCCCCTCATCGAAGAGCTGCAGGTCAGCGGCAACCCCGTGGAAATCAAGGATACCCACGAAGTCGACTTTTTGGCCGAAACCGGAAACCGAGTCCACCTGATCATCCCGATCCTCGATCAGGCGAAACTTCACGGACTCCTCTATTTCGGAAGGCCCGACCATTACTCCTTCACCCCCACGGGTATTCAGGCCAAACAGACGCTAGCAGCGGTTATCGGGTCACGGCTCAAAAGCATGTCGATCATTCAGCAGCAGCTGGAATCGATGCGGGCTCTGGAGTATTCTGAACGGTTAAGAACCGCACTCTACGAGATCAGCGAGGAGGCACATGCCGCGGAATATGTCGCCGAGCTGTATCCGCGGATCCATCGGATCGTCGGCCGCCTCATCCATGCGGAAAACTTCTTCATTGCCCTGGTGGAAAAGCGTAATGATGGCAAATATATTAAATTTCCCTATCTTGTCGACACCAGGGACCCTCAGTTCCAGGGCATGGAAATACAACTCGATCACCGGAAGAATTCGATCACCGCCTATCTCCTCAAGTCCAGGCAACCGCTTTTGCTCACCCCCGACAACTACGACGTGATCTGTCGACAAAACAATATGGAGTGCATGGGAACCAGGCCCTACTCCTGGCTGGGCGCCCCCTTCTATCTCGACAATTTGTGCGGCGTTGTCGCCGTTCAGAGCTACAACCGGATCATCTACACTGAAAAAGACAAGGAACTGATGGCATTCGTCGCCCGCCACATCGGCGATGTCCTCAAGCGAAAAAACGCCGTCGATGAATTGAAAAAGGCCAAGGAGCGGGCGGAACAGGCGGAAAGGAACAAGAGCGTCTTCCTGGCCAACATGAGCCATGAAATCCGCACGCCGATGAACGGCATCATCGGCCTTACCGACCTTGTCCTCAATTCCGATATCTCGGGCCACCAGCGCACCTACCTGGAGATGGTGCACACCTCGGCGGAAAGGCTGCTGAAGCTGATCAACGATATTCTCGACTTCTCGAAGATCGAGGCGGGCAAGCTTTCGCTGGCCATCGCTCCTTTCAGCCTGCGCAATACCCTTGCCGATGCCATCGAAATCCTGGGGATAACCGCCGCCCAGAAATCGATTGGCCTCCACGTCGAATGCGACGAGAGTATTCCCGACATCCTGCACGGCGATGCCGATAAGCTGCACCAGATTCTCATGAACCTGGTCGGCAACGGTATCAAGTTCACCAATGAGGGCAGTGTGACACTCACTGTGCAGAAGCTCGAACAGGAGAATCGTGACCACGACCAGATCAACCTCCTCTTCCAGATCAGGGATACCGGCGTTGGCATCCCGCGCGAGGAAATCAGCAACGTCTTCAAGGCTTTCAGCCAGCTCGACACCACCCGCGACGCCAATCATCGAGGGACTGGTCTCGGTCTCGTCATCGCCGCCGAACTAGTGGAGATGATGGGTGGCAAGATCTGTGTCGAAAGCGAACCGGGGGTAGGCACCATTTTTTATTTCTCCGTGAGGTTTCCGCTGGGCAGCGCGGGATACAAGAAGGAAACTCCCCCCGCGCATCAGCCCACTCCGCTCGCCAAAGGGCTTATTCGGCGGCGGCCGCTGCGCATCCTCCTCGTTGAGGACGAATACATCAATAGAACCTTGGCCGTTTCCGTGCTGGAAAGGGAGGGCTGGAAGGTGACGGCGGCCGGAGACGGACGGGAAGCTCTGGGCATACTCGACAAAACCGATTTCGACCTGATCCTTATGGATATCCAGATGCCCGAACTGGACGGCTACGAAACAACCAGGACGATTCGCGAGGGCGAGGATCGCACCGGCCGCCATGTCCCCATCATCGCCATGACCGCCTATGCTGTGAAAGGGGATCGGGAAAAATGTCTCGCCGTCGGTATGGACGGGTATGTCTCAAAGCCCATTCGTCCGGACCAGCTCCGCGCAGAGATCGAAACGGTCCTGCAGCGTCAGTACTCCAAGTAATAGTCTATTTTCTTCCGAATGTAACCAAGATGTCTGATTTACAGAATATATTCGCAGAAGCCGTGCGTTTGCACCGGCTCGGGCAATTGAATGAGGCGGAGCGCCTCTATCTGCAGGTTTTGCAGGCAGTACCGGAAAACATCAATGTGCTTGCCAACCTGGGCATCGTCTGCCGGGATCTCGGAAAGCTCGAGGAAGCGGAGGCCTACTGCCGCCGGACGGTGGCTGCCGCTGCCGATGACCCCGAGCAGCATCTGAATCTCGGGGCTGTCCTGGAAGCCCGGGGAGACGCGTCAGCCGCAGCAGCGGCCTATGAAAAAGCTTTGGAACTTGCACCTCATCACCCCAAGATTCTCAACAACTTGGGGAAACTCTGCTATCAGCAGGGGCAGAAGAAGAAGGGTCTGCAACTGGTCGAGCAGGCAGTTCGGATCGAGCCGAATTATCCGCTCGCCCTCAACAACCTCGGGGTCATCTACTGCGAAGAAGGAGACCTCGGTCGGGCCGGCTGGTGCCTGGAGAAGAGCGTCAATCTCGATCCCGGCAACGTGGATGCCCTTTACAATCTCGCCGGGATCTGCAATGCGCTGGGCAACCTCGACAAGGCCCGGGCAATCCTCGAACGCCTGATGAAAATCGCCCCGCACCACCAAGCCGCCCGCCACATGCACGCCGCCCTGTCCGGCACCCCCACTGTTACAGCACCCCGTGAATATGTCGAGGAAACCTTCGATAGGTACGCCGGCCGTTTCGACGAGCACATTCAAAACGTTCTGGGATATTCGGTGCCTTCCGCGCTGGCGGGACTCGTCATGGCCGAAGTACCGGAGGCCCTGCCCTTTTCGACCGCTCTCGACCTTGGCTGCGGCACCGGCCTGTCGGGTGCTCCCTTCCGCGCCATAACGAACAGGCTCGCCGGGGTCGACGTATCCGAACGGATGTTGTCGCAGGCTCGCGCCAAAGATCTCTACGATCACCTGGAAAATGCCGAGATCATGCCATTTCTGTTGAGGGGTGAGGAACGGTACGAGCTCTTCGTAGCCGCAGACGTCTTCATCTATCTCGGCGACTTGCAGCCTCTATTTCCCCTCCTTGCCGCCAAATCGGGCGAGAAGGGATTTATTGCCTGCTCCATCGAAACCAGCGACCGCCCCGGCTACGAACTCCTGCCTTCCGGAAGGTACGCCCACCATCCGGACTACCTGCAAACCTGCGCTTCCGCCGCCGGTTTCAGGGTCCGAAGCCGAATGCCTCACAACATCCGCAAGGAAAAAGGCAAATGGCTGCCCGGCGAGTTATATCTCCTTGAGAAAAATCAGGAGAGTCCCCAGATTCCGTAGTTGGGTCCGAAGAGATCCCAGTTGCCGGGATTCTTCTCGGCAAACCATTTCTGAAAGGCAAGATCGGTGCGCATACCGGCAAACGGAAAGGAGAGATAGAATCGGGCATTGCCGCCCCGATGCGGCTTGCGGGCCAGCCGCATCCGGGGGTGATCGGCCCGGACCTCGCCGAGCAGTTGCATGGCGAAGTCCAGGTCTGACAACGGAACGGTAAGGGTGTAGTTGTATTCTTCCTTCATGACTCCCTCCCCGGCTTGGCACCTTGGAAATTCATCCTGTTATTCTCCCCTCAGCAGGTTGAAAAGAGCAAAGAAATTTTTTTCTGACTCCAGCATACCCCGCGCGCCTTTCCCGGGCAAGGAGATGCCGGGGAAAAAGCTCACCATGAAAGTTGTTACTCCTTTCTGGCCAGGAAGTCGAAATACTCCCTTACGGTGGGCAGGGCTCCCTTCAGGCCGCTGACCGCCGTCAGTTCGGTGGAGGCGAGATAGACCCTGGTGCCGTCGCCCAGGCGATTGTCGAAGTTGCGGGTCGAAGTGGAGATCACCGTGGTCCCCGGCCTGACCCTCGCCTGATTGCCCATGCACAGGCTGCAGCCGGGGATCTCCACCCGTCCGCCGACCTGGGCGAAGACCGCAAGTCCCCCCTCCCGCCGCACCGCCTCGAGGTCCATACGGGTGGAAGGTGCGACCCACAACCGGGCCTCGGCGTAGGGCTGGCCGGCCAGAAGCCGGGAAGCCGCCTGCAGATGGCTCAGATGGGTCATGCAGGAACCGATGAAAGCCTCGTCGACCCTGTCACCCGCCACTTCGCTCAGGGGCCGGACGTCGTCCGGGTCGTTCGGGCAGGCCAGGAGCGGTTCACTGAGCGCGGCGAGATCGATCTCGGTCACCGCCTCGTATTCGGCGTGCTGGTCCCGCTCCAGGAGCATCGGGGCGGCCAGCCAGGCCTCCATGGCGGCGATGCGGCGCGTAAGGCAGTCGCGGTCGCGGTAGCCGTCCGCCACCAGGGACTGCAGCAGCTCCACGTTTCCCCGGACATACTCCGTCACCGTCGCCACCGGCAGGCGTACCGTGCAGGCGGCGGCGCTGCGCTCGGCCGAGGCGTCGGTCAGCTCGAAGGCCTCCTCCACGGAAAGGTCGTCAACCCCCTCTATCTCGAGGACGGCCCCGGCGAAGATGTTCTTCTTGCCCTTCTTGGCAACAGTCAAAAGACCCTGGCGAATGGCCTCATAAGGGATGGCGTTGACCATGTCGCGGACGGTGATCCCCGGCCGCCGCCGCCCGGAAAAGCGGACCAGCACCGAGGGCGGCATCTCCATCGGCATGAAGCCGAGGGCGGCGGCGAAGGCCACGAGGCCCGAGCCGGCCGGGAAGGAGATGCCCAGGGGGAACCGGGTGTGGGAATCGCCGCCGGTGCCCACCGTGTCGGGCAGAAGCATCCGATTGAGCCAGGGGTGGACGACTCCGTCGCCCGGCTTGAGCGCCACTCCGCCGCACTCGACGCTGGTCTCCTGCATGATCTTCCACCGGCCGAAATCCGAAGCCTTGGGGTAGGCCGCCGTGTGGCAGAACGACTGCATGAAGAGCTCGGCCTTGAAACGCAGGCAGGCGAGTTCGGCGATCTCCTGCATAGTCATCGGTCCCGTGGTATCCTGGGAGCCGACGGTGGTCATCTTCGGTTCGCAGACCGTGCCCGGCAGGACCCCTTCAAGGCCGCAGGCCCGGCCGACGATCTTCTGGGCCAGGGTGTAGCCCTGCCCCGGCCTCGGCACGGGATTCACCGTTTCCTTGAAGAATTCGGGGAAAGGCAGACCGAGGAAGGCGCAGGCCGAGCGGGTCAGCTGCTTGCCGATGATGAGGTTCAGCCGGCCGCCGGCCCGGTACTCGTCGAGGAGCGTCACGGGCGCGGGCTTCAGGGGGATTTCATCGCCGCGCTGATTGGTAAGGATCCACTGGAAGGGCTTGAAGGTGACGGTGTCTCCTGTGGCGAGCTTTTCCACCTCGCATTCGATGGGCAGGATTCCGGCATCCCTGGCCGTGGCGTAGAAAATCGGAGCGATTATCCCGCCGAGCACCACGCCGCCCGTTCGCTTGTTTGGGACGTAGGGAATATCCTCGCCGGTGTGCCAGAGCAGCGAGTTGACCGCCGATTTCCGGGAGGAGCCGGTGCCCACCACGTCCCCGGCGAATGCCACCCGCCCATCTTTACGCAGAACGGCTATGGTCTCTATCCCGTCCGGAAAGCGTTTGCCCCCGAAGAAAGTGGCGTGCAGGGGGATATCCGCCCGGGACTGGGCCTGGTTGCCCGGCGAAAAGTCGTCGGTATTGATCTCGCCGTCGACCTTGTAGATCTTCAGGACGAGAGACTCGGGCAGCGCGGGCGCCGAAGTGAACCATTCCGCCCGCGCCCAGGACTCGATGACCTCCCGGGCGAATGCATTATTTCCGGCCATCGCCGTCAACCGGTCAAAACCATCGTAGATCTTGGTCAGCCCCTTGAGGGCACTGGCGGACGCCGGCGCGAGGGCATCGACTTGCAGCAACTCGATCAGAGAGTGAACATTGTAGCCGCCACCCATCGTCCCGAGCATAGCCACAGCCTGCTCCGGCGACAGGAGCGCCACCTGCACCTTGCCGAGCGCCACATCATGGAGCCATTCAGCCTTGATCCGGGCCGCCTTGCTGACGCCGGGTTCGACTCGGTGGTTGATGAGATCGAGAAGGAAAGGGTTTACTTCCCCGCCCTGTTCGAGAAGTTGTTGCGCCTCGTGCGTCTGTTCGGCGGTAAGAGGCAGCGGGGGAAGATGGACAGCCTGCCGTCGACCGGCCTCGAGTCTGTAAGCTTTGAGCATGGTTCATTCCTTGTTGTATTCGCGTGCAGCCCCCCGTCCGCAGCCGTCCGGGCGGTCTCGTTCCGTGACGAGAGTAAAAATAAGTCGCGAATATAGCAGGCTTTCTCCAGATAGCCAAGACCTGGAGAGAAAATAGGCGGGAAATGGGGTGGGACGCGGGCGCCGCGGGTGGCCCGCGACAAACGGAAGACGGATGTAAGGGCGAAGGTTTTTCGCCCTTACGGAACTGCGGATTGAGCAAGGTGGACTGCGAAAACTCCGGTTGCGGGCGTTTTCTCAGAATTCAGCCCTGTTCTCCGGGCAAGGGATTCAGACCGTCTTCTCCTGCAGCCAGAGGAGTCCTTCCCGCGTGATCAGCGAATACTGGCCGTCGAGATCGCTTTCCACCGCTCCGGCCTCCCGCAGTATCTTGACAATCTGCCGCGTCTCCGCCAGACCCATATGCAGGGTCTCGGCGATCCGCCCGGAGTCAACCACCTCCGGTTGGGGATGTTTGAGATTGTCCGATAATACCGAGAGAACCTGCCGCTTGCGATATTCAAGTGACATGCCCATATTGACCTCCTCTATATAAAAAGATTATTTTATTTGAATAGTTACACTTATCCCTTCAGTTCTGTTTTCCTGAAGACCTTCGAGAGAGCTTCGAGCGGCTCCTTTTCCATCTCCCGCAGATACTCGTCCCAGCGCTCGCCAAAGCGATAATAGGCCATGGAGGCCAGTTTCTTGGTGACGATGGCATCGCGATAGGGCTGGAGCTGTCTGGCGTTCAGGAGAGCCAGGATTTTCTTTTCTCCCAGCTTTTCCCGAAGCACCGCCGGAATATAGTGCTCCATCACCTGCCGGACCAGATCTTCAGCCTCCAGGATTTCCGGCAAAAGAGGTTCCAGGCGGTCCTGGAGGGAAAAGATCAGCTCGCTTGAACTCTCCGAAAGGACAAAAAGCGGCAGGGACGGGTCGGCCTCGTGGAGACGCAGCAGAAGGTCGGTCTCCAGCCGGCCGTAACGGTCGACCAGGGTGAGGATATCCTTGATCAAGGCCCAGCGGTTGATCGGATCGTTCTGGAGTTTTGCCTCGTAATCTTCCTCCAGGAGGAAGGCGGTAAGCACCTCGGCGATCGAGCTGCTGAAGACGCCGCCCTTGTTGGCGGAGGAATCCTTGATCTGCTTGATGCCCGTGTGGGCGGCGATATGGCGCCTCGCGCCGTCGTCGAAGAAAACGTTGGCGCCCTCGACGATGAAGCGCAGTTCCCCGAACAGGTCAAGGAACTGGCGTACATTGCCGTGATTGATGGTGTCCTTGAAGCCGCCGCAGGGGATGAAGGCCCGGATATCGGCCGCCTCGATGAATTTACGGTGAGTGGAATCGGCAAGGAAGTTGCGGTGAAAGAGTGTGCCATCCTCCACCACCGTGCCGTCAGGCAGGGTGACGCCCACCGCCCCGATGGGGACACGGAAACCTTTCGGACCGAGCTTGCCGATTGGGAAGCCGAGGGTGTTGACCCGCGGCTGGGTGTGGCGCATGAAGGCAAGCTTCATCAGCTCCTCCCGGTCGAGCCCGTCGGGATCGAAGAGGACCGAGCCGCCATCGATGATCAGACAGATTTTCCCCTTGTAGCACTGGATCTGATTGGCGCCGAGGTCGCCGTCCGGGCCGCCGGTGATCATCAAATTGAGCTCCTCCTCCTGTTGGCCGCAGTGGGCGATGAGGGTCCTAAACGAGCCCATGATCGAGGTGGTGGTCATCCCCGAGGTTTCGATCCGACCTCCGATCTCCGCAAAGATCTTCGCCATATCGCGGGTAACTCCGCGCGACTCCCCTTCCACCTGCAGTTCCACCCCGTCCGCACCGCGGTCGAAGAGGCCGAATGTCCGCCCATCGGTAAGCAGCCCGTAGGTGTCGTGGGGGATGCCGAAACTCTTGCCGGTGGTGATGGTCCGCCAGTAGCGGTAGCCTTTCTCCCGGGCGTGGAAGGCCACATCGTCCATGAGCTGGGCCGTGCCCTCGTCCGGCCCAAAGAAGACCATTTCTTGCCTACCGTAGTAATCGACCACCGAATTGTCGGGCAGCATCAGGTCCATGATCCCCTCGGTGTAGTCGTTCAACGCCTCCTTTCGGTAGCCGGCGTACTGCGGCAGGGGGATGACCACGCCTTTGGAGCCGCTCTCGCAGATGTCCTTGTGCTTCAGCCGCTGGGCCTTGGGGCCCAGGGCGTAGTTAAGCAGCACCGCGTTGTCGAGCTCGGTGTCGTAGTTGGCTGACGACACCCGGATCAGCCGAAGGCCCCCGCGGGCGATATCCGCGGCCCGCAGGTGAGTTCCGCAGGAATAGTGGCCGTTGACGAAGAAGATGCCGAAGACGAAGCGGTTGAACACCAGGGGGTCGAGGATCCGGTTGTCGAAGCGAAAGGCGAAGGAGCGCTTCTCCGGCTTATAAAAATTGGTCTTGAATGTCGCATCGACGATCTTGAACATGAACTTGAAGATCTCATAGCCAATTGGAAAATCGATGAATCGGCTGGCGGTAATCTTGTCGAACTCGAGCCGTTTGCGTTCCAGTTCCTCCTCCGAAATTCGGTTCGTCACCTTCGGCGAAAATTTCCGCTCGAAGAGCTGGTAGAGAAAGCCTATGAGATCGGGGTTCCTGTCAACGGTGTCCTGGATGATACGCGAGGTGTAGGTCGACTTGTTGGAACTGTGGACCCGTTTGGCGAAAGCCTCGCGCTGGTCCCGGCTGTTGAGGTTCTCGAGGATCTCCCGGTCTGTGATATTCTCGCTCTCCTTGAAGATGAAGAGATGGGTGAAGTCGATGGCGTTGCCGGCAAAAAGCATCTCGGCAAAGGAGATTTCCCCCCGCAGGTAGATATTCTTGACCGGCCCCACCGCAAAGGCGAGGAAGGCCCGCAGGTCGTTCACCACCCCTGCCTCCTGCTTTCTCGTCAGCTCGCCGCCGACATAGAGGGTGCAAATCGACGACGGCACAGAGGCTTGGGCGAGATACGGCTCCCAATAGGCCCGCAGGAGGGTCAGGCCGTGATCGGCGAGGATTTTACGCAGTACCGGCAGCTGGGGCGCAACGAAGTCTGAGTTGAACATCAACCGGGTCTCGCCGCTCTCCGGCAGGTTGAATACCCCGATCAGCGGGGTGAGGGACTCCTCGCTCTCCCGCAAAAATTTCTCGTAGCGCCGCCGGGTTGGCAGTGGAGTTACATGGTAGTCGCCGGCCAGGGAATAGAGGAAACGGGAGTCGGTGAAGGCTTCGCGGGTGTAATCGGCCACTGTCTCCGGCCTGATGATGTAGGTGTAATAGCCGCTGTCCTGGCTGAAATAGTACTCCCTACGATGGCCGGAGATGAGCGGCTCGAGCAGCGTCTCCAGGCTGTCCCTGGTCTCCTCGGTGGCAATCCGCACCCACTGCACCACCCCGGATTGACCGGCATCGAAATCGATCTGGGCGACCTTCCCTGTCAGTTTCACCCCGCCGTCCACGACCTTGATGGAGGTGGCGATGGCCTGGAGCAGATTGGCGAGAGGAACCTTGCTGATATTCTGGAAAAAGTATTTCGGCAGGCCGAGGTCGGTAAGAAGAATGCCCGCCGCGAGATTGAGGCAGTTGGCGGTAAGCAGGCCTTCCGAGGAAAGATCGATGACCGCCTCGTAAAGGACCCGCGGGTCGAGCCCGACGCTTTCCGCTTTGCCGATAATTGCCGCACCCTTGGTACTGGTCGAAATGCCTGCAGAAAAGGAATCCATTACATTTCCCTCGAATGTGTGAAGGTAGTAAGTAGGTACCGCCGCCCGCTGAGACGAGACGACTGCGAAGGGTACCGGTCAGTACCTTGGAAGTTCATTTCGTGATGGTAGTGAGTGGACATGGTGGACTGAATGGACATGACAGCCGGCTGCCAGGAGATCAACCCAGTCCACCCTGTCCACTCAGTCTTTATCTGCGGTACTGGGCTCCAAGCACCAGGCCGAGGTCGAAGGCCCGGTTGTTCAAGGTCAGGAAGTCCTTGGGGACCCGATCGGCGATGGCAGCCATCACCGACTCGGGCTTCAGGATGTCAGTCAGCCCCAGCAGGGCGCCGAGGACGCAGATATTGAAAACCACCGGTTTGCCGATCTTTTCCATGACCGTCTCGTACATTGGCAGTTCGATCTGCTTGGCGTCGACCTTGCGGGTGGTCTGGACAAAACGGCTGTCGGTGAGCAGGATTCCCCCCGGCCGTATGATCGGCGAATAGGTGGTATAGGCCTCCTGGGTCAGGCAGACCAGGATGTTCGGCTGGGTCACCTCGGGAAAGTTGATTTCGGCATCGGAGATGATGATGTCGCTGCGGGTGGCCCCGCCGCGAGCGGCTGCTCCGTAGCTCTGGGATTGGGTGGCGTTCTTGCCCTCGTGGATGACCGCCGCCTCGGCGAGAATGATGGCCGCGGTGATCACCCCCTGGCCGCCGGAGCCGGAAAATACCAGGCGTACTCTCTCGTTCATCAGTTCCTCCCCTTCATTGCCGTGGCAATGATCTTGTCGTATTCCTCGCAGTACTCCGGCCGCTCCTTCTCGACGAAGATGCCGCGCGGGGTAAGGCCGGGATTCTCCTCCAGGGTCTTGGAACCGAGCTTGGCGGTATGGGTCTTGTGAAGTTCCAGCATGGCGACGGCGTCCCCTTCCTTGTTCTTGCGGCCGTAGTGGGTCGGGCACTGGGAGAGGATCTCCACCACCGAGAAGCCCTTGTGGAGGATGGCCTTCTTGAGCAGCTCGGTGGACTCCTTGACGTGGTAGGCTGTCGAGCGGGCAACGAAAGAGGCCCCGGCTGCCTTGGCCAGTTCCACCACATCGAAGTTGCTGTCGATGGTGGTGTAGGGCGCGGTCGTCGCCTTGACTCCCGGGCCGGACAGCGGCGAGAACTGGCCGCCGGTCATGCCGTAGATCCGGTTGTTCATGACGATGGCGGTGATGTCGATGTTGCGGCGGGCGGCGTGGATGAAATGGTTGCCGCCGATGGCGAGAGCATCGCCGTCGCCCATCGGCACCAAGACCTTGAGGCTCGGCCGGCTGAGTTTTACCCCGGTGGCGAAGGCCAGGGCCCGGCCGTGCAGGGTATGGAGCGAATGGAAATCCACATAGCCGGAGATCCTCGCCGAACAGCCGATACCCGAGACCATGACGATCTCGTTCTTGTGAAGCCCCAGTTCCTCGACCGCGTGGACGAGGGCGTTCAAAATGGTGCCGTGGCCGCAGCCCGGACACCACATGTGCGGGAAAAACCTCTCCCGTAGATAATCTTTTACAGGCATATTTATACTCCCCTCCCCTGGATAACCCGAAGGAGTCTCTTGATATCGCTGGGCGTGATGAGCTTGCCGTCGATCCGGTTGGCCAGAAACACCCGATCAGGCTTGTCCACAGCCGCCTTGACCTGGGTCAGCACCTGGCCCATGTTCATCTCCACCACCAGCACCGCCTTGGCGTTCGCGCACTTCTCCCGGACCAGCTCGGCCGGGAAGGGCCAGATCGACTGGAGTTCCAGCACGCCGATCTTCTCTCCCTTGTTGCGCCGGTTCTGGGCCAGGTGGATTGCCGATCTGGCCGAGGAGCCGTAGGAGACGAGGATATATTCAGCCCCTTCCAGGCAGTGCTCTTTATGCCGGGTGATGGCGTGGACGTTGTTGTCGATCTTGTCGATCAGATGGCGGAGCAGCTCGTTGACGATTTTCGGGTTATTGGACGGGAAGCCCCACATGTCGTGGAAGAGGCCGGTCACGTTGTAGCGATGCTCGCCGCCGAAGTCGGACATCGGCAACCTGCCGTCCTCGCGGGGCAGATAAGGGTGATAGTCGACGTCCTTGGGCACCGAGGTGCGCAGCCGGTCGACGATCTCCAGTTCCCCGGGCTCGGGGATGACCAGCTTCTCCCGCATATGGCCGATGACTTCGTCGAAGAGCAGGATGACCGGGGTGCGGTAGGTCTCGGCCATATTGAAGGCATCCACCGTCATCCGGAAAACGTCCTGATGGTTGGAGGCGGTGAGCGCAATGATCGCATGGTCGCCGTGGGTGCCCCAGCGGGCCTGGTTGATATCCCCCTGGCTGACATGGGTCGGGTTGCCGGTGGACGGGCCGCCGCGCTGGACATTGGCGATCACGCAGGGGATCTCCGCCATGCAGGCGTAGCCGATGGCCTCCTGCTTGAGCGAAAATCCAGGGCCGCTGGTGGCGGTCATCACCTTCTTGCCGGTGAGCGAGGCGCCGATGATCGCGCACATCGAGGCGATCTCGTCCTCCATCTGGATGAACTTTCCGCCCCGCTGCGGCAGATACTCGGACAGGCGTTCGGCGATCTCGGTGGAGGGTGTAATCGGATACCCGGCGAAAAAGTCGACGCCAGCATAAAGGGCCCCTTCGACACAGGCCTCGTTGCCCTGAACAAATAGAATTTTCTTACTCATCCTTATCCCCCTCTTCCGTTCTGACCTCGATTGCCAGATCCGGGCACCGCAGCTCGCACATCCTGCAGCAGATGCAGTCCTCCGGTCTCACCGCGGCGGCCTTCTCCCGCTCGTCCAGCTCCAGGACCTTGGTCGGGCAGAATTGGACGCAGATCCCGCATCCCTTGCACCAGTCCCGGTTGATCATAATTTCCAAGAGTTTCTTTTTTGCCATACAATCCTCTTTCGGCCGATTACAACCTACGGCCGCTTATTGCAAACGGCGACAGTGCTCGCCGCGAAATTACCCTTTAATTATCCGTCACTTCGACGTAAATTCCAGAGATGCGCGCCGCCGTATCTTACTCTTCGGCCATAAAAGGGTACCCGAAGTCGACGGGCGGCACAAAGGTTTCCTTGATTGTGCGCGTCGAAACCCAGCGCATGAGATTGGCCTGGGAGCCTGCCTTGTCGTTGGTCCCGGATGCCCGGCCACCGCCGAAGGGCTGTTGCCCGACCACGGCGCCGGTCGGCTTGTCGTTGATGTAGAAATTGCCGGCGGCATGTTCCAACCTTGCCAGTGCGAGACTTACTGCAGACCGCTCCCGGGCAAAGATTGCCCCGGTGAGCGCATATATCGACGAATTATTGCAGAGATCGAGCGTTTCTGCAAATGTATCGTCATCGTAGACGAAGATGGTCAGCACCGGCCCGAAAATCTCCTCCACCATGGTCTTGAACTGCGGATCGGTTGCCAGGATGACGGTGGGCTCGACGAAGTAGCCGACACTGTCATCGCACTTGCCGCCGATGATCACTTTTCCGCCTTCGTTATTTTTGGCGTAATCGATGTAGCCGGCAATCGTCTGGAATGCCGCCCGGTCTATCACCGCGCCGCAGAAATTCCGAAAATCGGTGGGCGGCCCCATTTTGATCCTGCCGATCTCTGCCTTCAGTCCTTCCTCAACCGACGGCCAGAGAGATTTCGGGATATAGGCGCGGCTCGCGGCCGAGCATTTTTGGCCCTGGTATTCGAAGGCTCCCCTGACCAGGGCGGTCACCAGCGGCTTCACCTCGGCGCTTGCGTGGGCGAAAACGAAGTCCTTGCCGCCCGTTTCCCCGACGATGCGCGGATAGCTGTGATATAAGGAGATGTTTTCACCGATTGTCTTCCACATCTGTTGGAAGACCCTGGTTGACCCGGTGAAATGGATGCCGGCCAGGCGCGGGTCGGCAAGGCAGATGTCGCCGACCGATCCTCCGGAGCCGGGGACGAAATTGATGACGCCCGGGGGCAGCCCCGCCTCCTCCAGAATCTGCATGATGAGATAGGGCGTGTAGACCAGGGATGAGGCCGGCTTCCACACCACCGTGTTGCCCATGAGGGCCGGGGCGGTGGGCAAGTTTCCTGCGATGGCGGTAAAATTGAAAGGCGTGACCGCAAAGATGAAGCCTTCGAGGGGCCGGTACTGCTGGAAGTTCCAGACACCCGCCGAGGATTCCGGCTGGGTCTCGTAGATCTGCTGAGCGTAGCGAACATTAAAGCGCAGGAAATCGATGAGTTCGCAGGCGGCGTCGATCTCGGCCTGAAAGGCGGTCTTGCCGCCGGACAGCATCGAGCCGGCATTTATGGCATAGCGGTACTTGGTGGCGAGAAGTTCAGCTGCCTTGAGGAAGATGGCTGCCCGCTCCTCCCAGCGATAATTCTGCCACGTCTTCTTGGCGGCAACCGCCGTCTCTATGGCCAGTTTTACCTCGGCGGCACCGGCCTTGTGGTACACTGCCAGCACATGGCGGTGATCATGGGGCATCACGACCTGCCCGAGGTTGCCTGTTTTCACCGGCTTTCCGCCGATGACAAGCGGTATCTCGAGCTGTGTGCCGGCCGCTTCGATAAGTGCCTCCTTCAGTTTTGCCCGATCCTCGCTCCCCGGCGCATAACTTTTTATCGGCTCATTGACCGGACTGGGTGTTGCGATTACAGCGTTGTTCATAAGGTTTATCATGTTTTCCCCCTTGAATATCATATCTTTCATTATATTTCCCCAGTACCGACGCTCATCCTTTTTTGAACAGAGCCTTCATGATGACCCCCGCCATCTCGGGATTCTCCTTCAGCCGTCTGGTGCAGTAGCCGAACCACTGCTTGCCGAAGGGCACGTAAACCCGCATGCGATGCCCCTTGTCGATGATCGACTTGCGCAGGGCCGGAGTTACGCCGTAGAGCATCTGGAACTCGTACTTGTCCGGGGTGGCTTGGTATTTTTCGATGAGTTTGTAGGATCCTTCAATGATCGGCGCATCATGAGTGGCGATGGCAGGATACATGTTCTGTTGAAGCATGTATTCGATGTCGTCGAGGAAATGATCGTTGATTTCCTTGTATTTCTTATAGGCAATCGACTCGGGCTCCACATAGATGCCTTTGCAGACCCGGAGGTTGACCGGGTGTTCCGGAGTGTTCATATCGCGGAAGCTTTCTATGTCTCGGCGAGTCCTCTTCAGATAGGCCTGAACCACCAGACCCACGTTGCCGGGGAACTCCTGTTTGAGCTTGCGGTAGAGTTCGATCTCCATGTCGGTACAGGGAGAGTCCTCCATATCGATGCGGACGAAGTTGTTATAGGAAGCGGCCTTGGCGACCACTTCACGGATGTGATGGTAGGCGACCTCCTTGTCGAGCAAGAGGCCGAAGAAAGTCGGCTTGAGAGAATAATTTCCCTTTACTCCAGCCTTTTCCGTCGCATCGATCACCTCCAGGTATTCCTTCTTATTCGCCTCGGCCTCACCCAGGGTGCTGATGAACTCGCCCAGGACGTCGATGGTGGTGAGAATGCCCTCGGCGTTCAGCTTCTTGGCATTGACGATTGCCTGCTCAAGAGTTTCCCCGGCGATATATTCCTTGGAAAACAGCCACACGAGTTTTTTCGGCATGTGCGGCAGAATTCCAGCGATCAATTTATTCAGCATGCTCGTACCTTTTTCTGTATCTTCTTTCGATTGTGAGGAGACAGGCTGCAAATCATTAACCCGGGCCTGTCCCGGTATTATTTCCACATGCTTCGAAAAGGCCTTTTTCAAAACTGGAAAATGGTATACAATAATTGAATACAGAAACAGTACGGTATCCGCCGCACCCATGTCAACTATTTTTGTGTACAATTCTAAATTAGTTTGGTTCTGTATTTTTGCAAATTTTCGCAGAGCCTCATCTGCACCAAAGAATCCTCGTTTTTTGACCAAGGCGTTATGGAAAAGCCCAGGAAAATCAACTCAGAAGATGCCGTTTACCGAAAACTTAAGACCGCGATTCGCAAGCGATATATCAAGCAGGGAAGTCAGCTGGTAGAAGTTGCCCTCGCCCAGCAACTCGGCGTGAGCAGGACACCTGTACGGAGTGCTATAAAAAGACTCGAAGCCGAAGGGCTGGTGAACAGTATCCCCAATAGAGGCGCCTTTGTCATCACCCCCACCCAAAGAGAGATAGAAGAAACTTTTTTGGTGCGTGCTCAGCTGGAAATTATGGCTACCCGCTTGACCGCAGGTCGCATCCTTCCCGAGCAGATCCATGAATTGCGGGATCTCATAGGTATGGAAAGCAGGATTTTCGATGAGAACAACCTCGATGAGTACTATGCGGCCAACGATAACTTGCATCTCAAGATCGCCGAGTTTTCCGGCAACAAGGTGCTATGCTCCTACATCAAGGAACTGCTGGACCGAACCCGCATTTATCTGATTCTTTACGATCCCTTCTACAAGATCGAATACAGCCCGACGAGCGAACACACCGCCATCGTTGATGCCCTTGCCGCCCATGATGCCGAAAGAGCCTGTAAGGCCGTGGAGGCGCATATCAACAGCTCCATAAACGGTCTAGAGTCGGCGGGACAGCTGCCCGATGACTATCTGTCACTGTAAGTTGAGGTTCTAGACCAGATCCGCCATGACCTGATTGGCGAGCAATCGTCCGCGTTCGGTGAGGTGAAGATGGGTAATCGTGAGCTTTACAAGACCCTGGTTGAGTAAATTCTCCAGGGTATGTCCGTAGTACTCGTCGACATCTTTTCCGTAGCGCCGTCGGAGACTGTCACGGCGCACACCACGGATTAACCGCAACCCCATGATGACAGTCTCCCGAAAGGCGGCTTCAAGAGATAAGCGCTCACTTTCCTCGATTACCGGCAATCCGGAGGAAATCCTTTCGATATACTCGTGGACATTCCCTATCCGTTTCTCACGGACGCCACCAACATAACTCACCGCCGCAGCACCGCAGGCAATGTACTCCCTGTTCTCCCAATAATTGATGTTGTGGCGGCACTCGAAACCAGGCCTGGCGTAATTGGAAATTTCATATTGCTCGATGCCCGCGGTACGGCACGAGGCAATCGTTCTGAGATCCATCTCGATAACTGTCTCTTCATTCGGCAATGCCAATCGACCGCTTTTCATCATTTCTGCAAAGGGTGTGTCATCCTCGATGGTCAATTGATAAACCGACAGATGATCCGGCTGCAGCGAGAGAGCTTGATCAAGCGTCTTCTGCCAGGAGGCAACCGTCTGGCCGGGCAGCCCGCACATCAGGTCCAGGTTGAGGTTCATTATGCCCGCCCTTCTTGCCGCCCGTACCGCTGCCCGGGTCTCCCCCGCAGTATGAATACGGCCGAGGATCTTCAAATCCCGGTCGTCGAGCGACTGGGTCCCCAGGGACAGTCGATTCACCCCGGCACTGACGAGGGCCTGCAGTGAATCCTCATCAACCGTTCCGGGGTTTGCCTCCACAGAAATTTCAGCGCCTGCAGCTATCCGGAAGACCTGGCTGCACTGGTCGAGGATCTTAATAAGCAACTCTGTAGGAAGAATGGTCGGCGTGCCACCGCCGATAAAGATCGTCTTCAGCGGCGCAGGAATGACAACGGACGACAGTTCTTTTTTCAGAGCCGCCGAATAGGATCGATAGAGCCCTTCACAGCCGGCAATGGATGTAAAGGAACAATAATGGCACTTGCTCCGGCAAAACGGAACGTGCAGGTAGAGCGATGACATCAGTTACTGCAGTGTACTCATAAGCAGGCGGCAATCCTGCCGTATGGACTCCATGAGACCGTTGTCGGCGAAGCTGTAGGCCCCGTCGCCGATAATCAGATGATCGAGCAGCTGGATCTGCATATAACTGCAGATGCAATAGAGGCTTTTGGTGAGCCTCTTGTCCTGGGCTGAGGGCTGCAGGGAGCCGGACGGATGGTTATGGGCAATAACCAGTGCCGCGGCATGATACTCAAGTGCTTTTTTAATGATTTCCCTTGGATAGACGGTATTTACGTTGATAGTGCCTTCCGCGACAGTCGCCGAATCGATGATGGCATGGGAAGAGTCAAGGAATATGACCGTCAGGACCTCCTTTTTCAGCCCCCGCAGGGAATGGACAAGGTACTCCTGCACCTCTTTGGAGGAATGGAGATATCTTTTACCGGTCAGCCTTTCTTTCAGGTAAAAACTGGCTACGGCGTGGACGAAATGGAGTGCGAAGCCGTTTTTCGAGCCCACCCCGCGAACGGTCTGGAGCGCAGCGACCGGCGCCTCCAGGACCTTGGCAAACGAGCCGAATTGTTTCAGAAGCTGCCTGGCCGGCTCCTTGCAATCCGTCCTCGGCGTGCCGAAGGAGAGGAGCAATTCCAGCACTTCGGCATCCGAGAAGCCGTCAAGGCCTCTCTCCAGGAAACGATCCCGCAGCCGAGACCGATGGCCTTCCCCCTTCTTCTGCCAAAGCTCCTTTTCCACCTTGTCACCCGCGTAGTTGGTGTCAGCCCGCCAGTTCCTTGGCGAAGAGCTCGTTAGCCAAGGCCGGATTGGCCTTGCCTTTGGTCTTCTGCATCAACTGACCGACGAAATAGCCCATCAATTTGGTTTTGCCGTTCCGGAATTCAGCGACCTGGCCAGGGTTGGCGGCGATTATCTCGCGTACCAGCGCCAACAACTCGCCGGAGTCCGATACTTGGACGAGGTTCTTCTCCTTCACGATCGTTTCCGGATCCTTGCCGCTCTCCAGCATGGCTTGAAAAACCGTCTTGGCGATCTTACCGCTGATGGTGTTCTTCTCCACCATCATCAAAAGAGCGGCGAGCTGGCCTGCCTTGATCGGGCAGGTCGACAGAGGTTCGCCTTTCAGTTCCCGCAGCAGCTCGGTCATGATCCAGTTGGAAGCCTTTTTCGCCGGTGCCCCTCCGCCCACCGTTTCCTCGAAGAAATCGGCAAGATCGCGGTCTGCTGTCATCAGCACCGCGTCGTATTCGGGCAGGCCGTACTGCGCCACGAGGCGCTCCCGCCGCTGATCCGGCAGCTCCGGCAGGGTTTGCCGGATTTGCTCGATCCACTCTTCGCTGATCTCCACCGGTACGAGATCGGGGCAGGGGAAGTAGCGGTAATCGTGGGCATCTTCCTTGCCCCGCATGGACTCCGTGCAATTCCTGTCGGGGTTCCAGAGCAAAGTCTCCTGGATGATGGACTCTCCTTCGAGAAGCAGGTCGCGCTGCCTTCTTTCCTCATATTCAAGGGCGTTCTGTACATGACGGAAAGAATTCATGTTCTTCAACTCCGTGCGGGTGCCGAACGCCTCCTGGCCAAAGGGCCTAAGGGATATATTGGCATCGCAGCGGAAGCTCCCCTCCTGCATATTGCCGTCGCAGATATCGAGATATCGCAGGATGGCATGAATCTTCTTCAAATAGGCGACAGCCTCGGCCGGAGAACGGAGATCGGGTTCCGAGACTATTTCCAGAAGCGGCGTCCCGGTGCGATTTAAATCGACATGGGAAATTGGTTCGAACTCGTCGTGGAGGAGCTTACCCGCATCCTCCTCCATATGCATCCGCGTTATACCGATCATTTTTTTCTTGCCGTCAACTTCGATCTCGATTCTGCCCCTGCCAATGATCGGCAGGTCGAACTGGGAGGTCTGATACCCCTTCGGCAAGTCGGGATAAAAATAGTTTTTCCGGGCAAACTGGCTGAAACGATTGATAACCGAATTGGTCGCCAATCCAAGCCGAACTGCAAACTCCACCACCTTTTTGTTCAGGACCGGCAGAACTCCCGGCAGTCCCAGGCAGATCGGGCAGGTGTTGGTATTCGGAGGGGCTCCAAAGGCCGTCGAACAACCGCAGAAGATCTTGGATTTGGTTTTCAGTTGGGCATGAATTTCCAGCCCGATTATCGTTTCGAACTCCATAGCCTCTCAACCCATTAAATAAAAAGTACGGCGGCTCAGACGACCGCCGCAGTTTTGGCTATCCACTCGCGAATCGTCACCAACTCATCCCGCCAGTTCGGTCCCAACCTGGCCTTCAGGAATATGCCGAACAGCTCATTGACAAGTCTGACCAACTCTTCGAGAAGATAGATACGCTCGAGAATCATGCCTTCGACTTCCTCGGGGTTTTCGCTCTTGTCAGTTTCGGTGGCTTCGGTTTTCGGCAGGCGTACGTTCCGATACTCCATCAGGGCGCCGGACATGGTCAGGCTGTACTCATAACTGTTATGGCCAATGACGACCCTGGCCTGCTCGAGTTTTTTGCCCATCTGCAGGCCGGTTCTGGCCTCCTGGAGTTCGGTCTGTAGACCGGTGCAGATCAGCTTCTCGCTCGACTCACCCTCACCCGATTCGAGGAGCATATGTTTTTCGAAAGAAACCGTGATGTCGCCATGGCTTGGAAGCTCAATACTCCCTCCCCGCTCCTCGCTTTTCCACCACAACCAGGTAAGGAATTCCTGTCCCAGGAAGCGCTTTTCAGCTATCAGATCAACTAAATCCATTCGTTTACCTCTACCGGGATGTATCTGGGGTATATTAACACCTTATGGACTCGTGAAAAATCCGATTGAAACGGTGCTTCTCTGTACCGTGTGTACTACCCAGGCACAGTTTCAGACACAGCGCCTCGTATATCGAACTTTTTCCAGAGTACATCTCCACAAGTTGGAGAACTTTTTACGGCTTTTTCAACACTATTAAACAAATATTTCCGGTGACAACTTATCGAGTTTTTCCAGAAGATCCTCCTCGACAAGGTGTTCGGCAATGGTATAAGGAATCTGTTGCTTCAGGAGCAACCCAAAGCTTTCCTTGAAGAAATCCTCCAGTATGGCATGTGCTTTCTTATTCGTTGAAAAAAAATACAGGGTACCATCAGAGAGGCTCCAGCACAGCTCATAGGTCGAGGGCAAGGGTATGGCTTTGCGCATTAACTCCGTCCGTATCCGCTCCTTGATCTGTACCTTCGTCGATCTGCTCAGTTTCGGTACCTGCTGCTCCAGACGGACCCGCTCTTCCTCTTTCTGCACGATTTTCTTCAAAATTGCCGGAGAAACCTTCCTCTCGTCAACCCTGAGCGTCAGAGTGATATAATCGCCGGCAACATACGAAGCAAAGGCGAATTGCGTGTCAAACATGTTGAGGACGGACACCCACCCAATGGAATATTCATCGTACGTGTCATCTATATCCTTGAAAGTAAAAGCAATTATTCGTTGCGCGATAAATTCCAATGAATTCTCCGGCAACTCCCCGACTACAGAAAATCTCACAAAACTTGCTGATCCCTTCAGAAAACCCATTGTTTCACTTCTTTAAATTGTTTAGTTAGGCCGGCAAAGGCCACCGTAAGAGACTGAATGTGTTGCACCACCGGATGAGTTCTCGATCCGGAGAAAAAATTCGAATGGAGAAATACTCCCATATAGCATTCCTCTGTAATGCTCTCAACCCTTTTGTAGGAATGGCCTTGGCTTTGCCTCCTCTGAGATCCCAAAGCTATGCCTTGACTCTTTTTTCCGCCAATGTTAAAAAATGAAGAAATACATATTGACACACATTTGTCGACCATGTATATAGACTTCCTCCAAGGGTCGTTAACTCAGTCGGTAGAGTATCTGACTTTTAATCAGAGAGTCGTGCGTTCGAGTCGCACACGACCCACCAAAATCACATCGCGGTCCCCATCGTCTAGCCAGGTCCAGGACATCGGCCTTTCACGCCGACAACACCGGTTCGAATCCGGTTGGGGACGCCAGAAATATAAGGGATTAGCTTGTACAGCTAATCCCTTTTTTCGTTTTGCTTCCCCAAATCGCTTCGACGACTTATAAACCAGTGCCACGGGTTTCTTGGAAATGCTCGATACTAAAGTTCGGCTTCTCGGACTTCTTCAAGTGCCTTATTGACACAAGTCGTGTGAGTGCGAAATTGTAAAGGAAGGTTATTAACCTCTCGTAATTCTTACCTATTTAAATGGCGAGAGGGCTTTTGCTCATTCTATTATATAATGCAGCCCACGAGATTCCTTTCTTTCCAGAGAGGCATCTATTATCAACGATGCAACCAGCGAAATATTGCGCAACTCTAGCATATTAGGAGTTAATTGATATTTTTTAACGATTTGATCGATTTCTTTTCTCACCTCTTCGATTCGCTTTTGTGCAAGAAGCAACCGGGATGATTTTCTAACTATACCTACATAATTCCACATAATTCTGCGGATTATATCCCAGTTATGGTTGATCAGTATTTCTTCGTCTATTTTTTCCTTCTCGTTGAATCTGTCTTCGTCGCTCTTCACAACATCCGATGATTCATTGGAAATCAAGCTCCAGTTAATCTTACAATCTGAATAGGCATTTTCTGCGAAAACTACAGCCTCAAGGAGCGAATTACTTGCCAGTCTGTTGCCGCCATGAAGTCCAGTACATGCAGTCTCACCCAAGGCTAAGAGATTTTTGATGGAAGTTTTTGCATAAATATCAGTCTTAACTCCCCCGCAGAGATAATGAGCAGCTGGAACCACCGGTATAGGCACCATAGTTATGTCTATGCCAAGTGATAAGCATTTCTGGTAAATGGTTGGAAACCTCTTTTTGATAAACTCCGCGTCCTTATGACTGATGTCGAGAAAAACGCAGTCAGCACCAGTCGTTTTCATTTCTTTATCAATTGCCCTTGCCACTTTATCCCTGGTAGCCAACTCCATATCCTCAGGCTCGTATTTCTCCATAAATCTTTCGCCGGCTCTATTTAGTAAAAAAGCCCCTTCCCCTCGCACAGCCTCTGAAATAAGAAAATTCTTGGCTTGATGGTGATAGAGGCAGGTAGGATGGAATTGAACAAACTCCATGTTTTCGATTATTGCCCCTGCTCTGAAAGCTACAGCAACCCCGTCTCCCGTGGCAATATCGGGATTGCTGGTATACAGGTACACCTTACCTACTCCACCAGTGCAAAGAACAACCACGCTGGCGAGAAACTTCCTAATCTTTCCGCTGTCGTCCAATATCCAGGCCCCGATACATTTTTTCCCATCAGGAGTATGGGTGGTAATAAGATCAACGCACATGTGATTTTCTTGTATTTTCACATTTGCGCATTTTGCTACACTCTCTATAAGGGCTCTTTCAATTTCTTTACCTGTAAGGTCAAATGCGTGTGCTACTCTTCTTCTGGAATGCCCTCCTTCTTTTCCGAGGCTCAGATGACCATCCTTCTCCTTTACAAACCGCACACCTAAATCTATGAGCTCCTTAACTCTCGCAGGACCGTTCTCAACTACCATTTTCACTACTTTTGCGTCACAAAGTCCTGCGCCGGCCTCCAAAGTATCGTGTATATGTTCAGTAAAACTATCTTCTGGATTCAAGACCGCCGCAATTCCACCTTGAGCAAGATTAGTCGCAGTATCCACCTCCTCCTTTTTAGTTACTACCACCACAGAACCTATTCTAGATGCTTTCAAAGCAAAAGAAAGACCTGCTATTCCGCTTCCGATAACAAGAAAATCAGATTTCATTTTTTCACTCCGACTGAATATGTTTCACGTGAAACATCTGCATTTCACTTAGGATCATTTCCCTATCTTGTTGGTGCTCGAAGCTATCAGAGATTTTATTTAATTAATTCGACACTTGGGGGTGGTAGCATGTTTGCTTTCACCTCTCCCTATTTAAATACCTCAACATAAAATTTATCAGGAAATTTTGACAGCGTTAATTGCGGCTACCACTGTAAAACTTGGTAAAAATTCGTTCCAGACTAAACGTGTTTCACGTGAAACACACTTAACCTGGAGTGTAAGCGTTTGTAAAAAAGAAAAAAATTATTTTTGAAACGAAAAAATTACAAAAACAAAGACCTTTTTGTTCAAAAAAGAAGATTTTTTTAAAAAGACAGGGTATTTTTGCCGAAGTCAGCTCAATATCAATTGGAGGACGGCATGATTAACAGTTCTAAGATTATAGCAGTAGCAAATCAGAAGGGCGGAGTTGGTAAAACGACCACTTCTATTAACTTTGCAGCAGCCCTCGCTAAAAGAAAAAAGAAGGTGCTTCTTATTGATTCGGATCCACAGGGAAATGCTTCGAGTGGTATCGGTGTCCTTTCAAGGAAAATCAAGGCCCACCTCTATCACGCATATTCCGGGAATTTTCCCGTTCAAGATGTTCTCTATACGAGCAACGTGAAAAATCTCGATGTGATACCATCTAGCATCGATCTCGTGGCCGCCGAACTGGAGATGATAAACCTCGATAAAAGAGAAGGAATCTTAAAACATCTTCTAGGAAACCTTGATTCGACCTACCACTATATCATTATCGATTGCCCTCCTTCGCTTGGCCTACTCACAATCAATGCTTTGACTGCGGCGCACTCCGTCCTCATACCCATGCAGTGCGAATATTTTTCTATGGAAGGTCTGGCACAGCTCGTCAATACAATCCGCTCAGTTAAAAAATTGTTCAATCGTCAGCTGTATATCGAGGGACTCGTTTTAACGATGTTCGATAAAAGGAATCGTCTTACTCACCAAGTGGCAAGCGAAATTAACGCTCATTTTAAAGATCAGCTTTTCAAAACCGTTATTCCTAGAAATGTAAGATTAAGCGAAAGTCCAAGTCACGGTCAAACTATATTCGACTATGACAGTCAATCATCCGGTGCTGCAGCATATATGGCTCTGGCTAAAGAATTCTTACAGAAACAGGTGTAGAATATGGCGAAAAAACTCGGGCTTGGTCAAGGTGTCGGACTTCTTTTTGGAGAGGAAAAGGAGAAGTTTTTTGACTGCGACATAGAAAAAATCATTCCGAATAAACATCAGCCCCGTACGGAATTCAACCCTCGGGAACTTCAGGACCTTGCGGACTCAATTCGGGAAAAAGGTGTTATTCAACCTCTTATAGTCACCTACAGAGAGGAAGATGATATTTACGAACTCGTAGCTGGAGAACGTCGCTTGCGAGCTTCAAAAATGGCTGGTTTGAACCAAGTTCCGGTTGTCGTAATTGATATTGACAACGACGACTCCCTTCTTGAGCTTGCCCTCATCGAAAATATTCAGCGTACCGATCTCAATCCTATCGAAGAGGCGGAAGCCTACCGAAAACTCATCGAAAACTTTGGTTATACCCAGGATGAGACAGCGAAAAGGGTTGGAAAACAACGGTCAACTATTACTAACATATTGAGATTATTGAAGCTCCCTGATTCTGTCCGAAAAGATATTTCTTCGGGTATCTTGAGTGAGGGCCATGGCCGAGCTATGGTACGCTTAGTTGATGATCCTCTCAAAATTCAGGATATTAGAGACCTTGTCGTCCGTAATGGCCTCTCCGTTAGACAAACCGAAAAAATCATCAAAAAAGTAGCGAACGATAAGGGACCAACTGAAAAGAGAAAAGCCGATCTCTCGAGTGAAATGTCTAAATCTTACAGAAGTTCTCTTACTACACAGTTAACTAATTTTCTCAACACAAAGGTAACCATTGTTCAAAACGGAAATAGAGGAAAAATCGAGATAGAATACTATTCGGCAGATGATCTGGATAGGGTAATACACCTTCTCCTTTCGAATCAATGATGATAAAGCCGTAAAAAGTGCGCCATCCCGTGGAGATTTACTCTGGAAAAGGTTTGAAAACGGCGTAGTGTCTGAAACGGCGCTTGGTAGTATATATGGTGCAGAGAAGCGCCGTTTCATACCTACAACGAAGTAGATCGGATTTTTTACGAGATCATTAATGATACGAGTGCACTTTTATTTATATTCCTTACTTCTCATAGGTTTCGCATGCATAGTTCCGCCGTTACGAAGCACTTCGCATTTTTTCTCATTTTGTTCTCAATTTCCATCACCTCCGCCTCTTCTGCTACTGAGATGCTGAGCGTTAAGGCAGATAAAGTGAATATGAGATCAGGTCCCGGTATTCAACATAAGGTTAAATGGGAGTACGGAGTCGGGTTTCCCTTTGAGGTTTTACAGAAGCAGGGAGATTGGCTGCAGGTAAAGGACTTCGAAGATGAGACCGGCTGGATTCACAGGGTTCATCTCGGCAAGTCCTCACATTTGATTGTAAAAAAAGCCATTAAAGATCGGGACCAAACTATAAATATTCGCAGCGGTCCGAGTAACGATTCTGCGATAATCGGCAACGCTTACCATGGGGTTGTCTTTACCATTTTAGAAGTAAATTCCGATTGGGTAAAGGTACAGCACGACACCGGCTTCACCGGTTGGGTTAAGAAGACTCTCCTTTGGGGTAATTGATGCTTCTCTCCTCATAAATGAAAAAGGACCGGAGACAGCTCCGGTCCTTTTTATCATTCTTCTTTTTGGCGGAGAGGGAGGGATTCGAACCCTCGGTGGGGTTTTACCCCCACACTCGCTTAGCAGGCGAGCACCATCGGCCTACTCGGTCACCTCTCCTTCTATTCTTCCTCTTTTGGCGGAGGAAGTAGGATTCGAACCCACGGTACTTTCGTACAACGGTTTTCAAGACCGCCGCCTTAAACCACTCGGCCATTCCTCCGTGGAACCACTTTGTACCATTTGATCCAATATCTGTCAATATAATGGTCTCTTAAAAATATTGATACGAAATTATTTGTACATTTTTGTAATATTTTATCGATTTGTTTCAATAAAATTGTTACAATCGTTGAAACTGTCAAAAGTCTACCATCATCCTATATAATATTTTCCTAAAATATGTCTGAAAAACAGGACATCTCCAAGCAACTGGAAGATTTGACTGTTCTGTATGAAATTACAAAACAGCTCGCATCGTCACTTGAACTCCGCGATTGCCTTGAGAAGGCAATGCATATCCTGGCCGAAATGAAGGGTATGGAAAATGGTACCGTTACCATAGTAAATCCCTTAACAGGCAAACTTGAGATCGAAGTCGCCCACGGGATTACTGCCGAAGGAAGAAAAAGGGGAAAATACAAGATCGGCGAAGGTATCACCGGTCGAGTCGTTTCCACTGGCGAGCCGATCATTGTTCCACAAATTTCTGAAGAGCCTCTTTTTCTCAATCGTACCAGAGCCCGTGGTAACATATCGGAACAAAAAAGGTCCTTCCTCTGCGTCCCTGTAAAGGATGGCCAAAACGTTATCGGTGCCTTGAGTATCGATAGGTTTTACAAAGACGGCATCAGTGAACAGGCAAACACCGATCTCCAATATCTCACCGTCCTCTCCAGCCTTATAGCTCAGACTGTGGTCCGTATACAGAAAGTGAGCAAGGAAACTGAGGAACTCTATACGGAGAACCTAAAACTTAAGCGAGAACTTTCTGAAAAAAATAAAATTAATGACATCATAGGCAATTCCAGCAGAATGCAGGATGTTTATGAGATGATCCATCGTGTCGTCGACTCAAATGCCACCGTTCTCCTGCGCGGCGAATCCGGTACCGGAAAAACACTTGTCGCAAAGGCTCTCCATTACAATGGCAAAAGAAAGAACAAGCCCTTCGTTGTGGTAAATTGCTCCGCCCTCCCCGAGACGCTTCTGGAAAGTGAGCTTTTCGGCCATGAAAAAGGCTCTTTTACCGGTGCAAATGAACGTAAGATAGGTCGATTTGAACAAGCCGAAGGCGGCACCCTCTTCCTCGATGAGATAGGTGAGATAAGTAATTCCGTTCAAGTGAAATTATTGAACGTTGTCCAGGAAAGGAGTTTTCAACGGCTCGGATCTACCCAACAGATTAGTTGCGATGTTCGCCTTGTTGCCGCTACCAATCGGGATCTTGAACGAGCTGTTGTGGAAAAAAACTTCAGAGAAGATCTCTATTATCGCCTCAATGTTTTTCCGATCTATATGCCGCCTCTTCGTGAAAGGAGAACGGATATTCTTCTTATTGCAGAGTTTTTTCTCGATAAGTATTCAAAGGAGAGTGGAAAGAATATTCGCAGGATCTCAACATCAGCCATTGATATGCTCATCCAGTATCATTGGCCGGGCAATGTTCGTGAGTTGCAGAACTGCATCGAAAGGGCAGTCATTATCTGCGATGGGGACACCATTAAGGGCATTCATCTTCCTCCTACCCTGCAAACTGCTGAAAGCTCGAAAAAAGATAATCCCTATTCCCTGGCCGTTGCGGTCGCAAATTTTGAAAAAGAGCTTATCGTCGAAGGATTGAAACGAAACAACGGCAATCAGACGAAGACGGCAAAGGATCTCGATACCAGTCTGAGAATCATCAACTACAAGATCCACCAATACAGTATCGATCCCAAAAACTACAAGATCTGATGCAATGAAAGTCCTCCTACACTCGTGCTGCGGACCCTGCACTATTTACCCTCTTTCCGTCCTGCAACAAGATGGTCTCGCTGTAACTGGTTACTTTTTTAACCCGAATATCCATCCTTTTCAGGAATTCAAGCGCCGGCTGATAACTCTTGAGCAGTTTTCTTCTTCCGCATCCCTTCCCCTTATTGTTGAAGATGAATACGGACTACGTGATTTCGTTCGGAAAGTTGCTTTTCATGAGGATGAGAGATGTCAAATATGTTACTCTCTTCGCTTGGAAAAGACCGCTTCTCTTGCCAAAAAGATGGGTTTCGATGCTTTTTCAACCACACTGCTCTACAGTAAGTACCAGCGTCATTCCTTTCTTGTCGACTTATGCCGAGATCTCTCAGTCAAGTTTGGCATCTCTTTTCTTTACCGAGATTTTCGTGCCGGTTGGCAGTCCGGTATCGATAGATCCATAGAATTGAACATGTATCGGCAACCATATTGTGGCTGTATCTACAGCGAGCAGGAACGATATGATAAGCGTTTTCGGAAGAAACAGCCTGATAAAAAACCCTAAAAGAAATCAATGTTATGCTTTCTCTTCTTGTTATAGCCACTACCAATAAAAATAAGCTAAAAGAGTTTCGGGAAATCCTCAAGGATCTTAAAATCGGAGTGCTTTCTCTTGAGGACTTCGGTCCTATCCCACCTGTAATCGAGGACGGCCTCACTTTTGAGGAAAATGCCTATAAAAAGGCATTTCATACCTCCAGAGTTCTCGGCTTGCCGGCAATTGCCGACGATTCCGGTCTTGTAGTTCCGGCTCTTGGCGGGGCACCTGGTGTTTTTTCTGCCAGATATGCGGGAGAAAGTGCAACCGATGATGATAACTGCCAAAAACTTCTCAAGGAACTTGAGGGGATCCAGGATCGTCGAGCCTATTTTCAATGCGCTCTTTCAATTGCCGTCCCCTCCGGACCAGCCCTTACCTACGAAGCCCAGTGTGATGGTGTAATACTGCACGAAAAAAGAGGAAACAACGGCTTCGGTTACGATCCGCTTTTCTACTTCGAAGAACTTGGCAAGACCTTTGCCGAATTGACAATGGCTCAAAAGAACCTGGTCAGCCATCGCGGCAAAGCATTGGCTTCGGTGAAAGAAGAGATTTTTAAGATCAAGAAATGGCTTGAGCAGCGTCTTTTTGAAGAAAAGCCTCCGAAACCGGATCACGACCAGTTTAAAAACAATGACTGGTCCTCATGATTTTCAGGGAAATTCTTCTTTCAACTCTCTTTGCAGCAGTGTTTTAACTGCCTCTGAACATTTCTTTCCCTCGTATAGTATGGCATGAACTTGTTCGAGGATAGGCATTTCTATGTTTTTCTCTCTTGCGAGATCATAAACGGATTTGGTCGTCCTTATACCTTCGGCAACCATTTTCATCTCACGTTTTATTTCCTCAAGATCTTTTCCCTGCCCAAGCATCAAACCCACCATTCGGTTTCTGCTGAGGCTTCCTGTGCAGGTCAAGATTAAATCACCCATGCCACTCAATCCTGAAAATGTGGTACTATCTGCACCAAGTGCTGTTCCCAGTCTTTTCATTTCCTCAAGACCACGGGTTATAAGCGCGGCTCTTGTGTTGAGTCCATATCCGAGTCCATCGCACACTCCCGTCGCAATAGCCACAATATTTTTTATTGCCGCGCTTATCTCAAGTCCTATTATGTCACTGCTTGCATATATCCGGAATGAGTCCGTGGCGAGTATTTCCTGCAGCATCCTGGCTGTTTGCAAATCACGAAAACCTAGAGTTACTGCGGTTGGTACACTGCGTGCAACCTCTTCAGCAAAAGACGGTCCTGACAAAACACCTGTTTCTATATTTCTCTGTCGCGGATTATATCCTTCAAGGATTTCATCCATAATCTGCGACATTGTCTTCAAGGTATTGTTTTCTATACCTTTTACTGCTGAAATTATCTTCGTTCCATCCTCCACAAAAGGTGCCAGTTTTACAAAGACATCTCTAAATGAATGCGATGGGACGACGATGAGAATGATCTTCGTTCCTGCAACAGCCTCCTCTAAATCTTGAGTTGGAATTAGGCCTTCCGGAAAAATTATCTCCTTGAGATATCGAGTATTTTGCCTATCGACAGCAAGTGCTTCTATATGCTCTTTTCTGTGACCCCAGAGTCGTATTTCATGCCCCTTCTGAGCGAGTAAAATTGCGAGTGCGGTTCCCCAGGAACCTGCTCCCAATACAGCAATCTGCAATCTATTCGCCATGATCCTCACTTTTCTCTATTTCATTCTCGCCCGGCAGCGCATCTCCGTTATCTTCTTCAGTCCGGTCTTTGGCTACACTGTCCATGCCAACCACCTTTTCATTTTCTTCAAGGTTGATGAGTTTTACTCCTTGAGTGGATCTCCCTATGACCCTAATTGAACCGAGATCCATACGGATCATTTTTCCGGAGTCGGCGATAAGAATAACTTCCTCTTCCTCATCAACCTGTTTTGCGGCGATCACATTGCCATTTCTGACACTCTTTTTAATGCCGATGACACCCATTCCTCCTCTTTTCTGGAGACGATATTCATCGATAGGGCTCCGTTTCCCATATCCGTTCTCAGTTACAATCAAGATGGAATTTTCTGAATTTACAACTATCGCACTCACCACTACATCATCATCTTTCAAAGTAATTCCTCTTACTCCGGCAGCTGTTCTTCCCATTGTACGAAGATCGCCTTCATCGAAATGAATACACATACCCTGTTGAGTGACCAGCAGTATTGTATCATTGCCGGTGAGTACATGGGCGGCAATGATTTCGTCTCCTTCATTGAACGTCAGGGCCCTCTTACCCTTACTCAACGGCCTGCTGAATTCCTGGAGGCTGGTCTTTTTTATTCTGCCGAACTTCGTCACCATAAGTATGGTCTTGTTGTTGGTCTCATCATCGAAGCTCTTGATTGGCAGTATTGCGGCTATTTTTTCGTCTTCGGCTAAATTGAGGAGATTGACGATGGCTCTGCCCCGTGCTGTTCTTCCAGCTAAAGGTAATTCATACACTTTTCTCCAGAATACTTTTCCGTGGTTGGTAAAAAACAAAAAGGTGTCGAGTGTTGAAGCGACGTAAAGATTAGAGACGAAATCCTCTTCAATATTCTTTACGGCAGTAACTCCTTTTCCACCGCGTTGCTGCGATCTATACAAAGATACAGGATTCCTCTTTATATAGCCGGAATGGGTAACGGTTACAGCCATATCCTCAGGCGCAATGAGATCTTCGGGAACAAATTCATCGACTGCGTCGATAATCTCAGTTCTTCGGGAATCTCCATACTGCTCCTTGAGCAAAATGAATTCATCCTTGATGATATTCATTATGAGATTCTCATCTCCCAGTATTTCCGTGAGCCTGCGAATTTCCAGCAAAATTTGCTCATAATCGCTGAGAATCCTGTCCCTTTCCAGGCCGGTTAGCCTTTGCAATCTCATATCGAGAATAGTCTGGGCCTGAATATCGCTCAAACTATAGCGATTTTTGAGTTCATCCTTGGCCTCTTGCGGGCTTTTGGAGGCTTTGATCAGAGCAACTATATCGTCGATATTGTTTACTGCTATACTCAACCCTTCATAGATATGAGCCTTTTCTTCTGCTTTCCTTAATTCGTATGCGGTTCTTCGATAGACTACCACCTTCCGATGAATGACAAAATGTTCGAGGACCTGCTTTAAGTTGAGAATCTCAGGCTTATTGTTGACGATGGCAAGAAGTATTATCCCGAATGACTTCTGCATCTGCGTCATGGCGAAGAGTTGGTTAATTACTACCTCAGCGACCTCATCCTTTTTCAATTCAATGACAATTCGCAGTCCGTGCCGGTCTGATTCATCCCTTACTTCATTTATTGCATTGATTTTTTTATCTTTTACCAGCTCGGCAATTTTCTCTACCAGAACCGCCTTATTTACCTGGTATGGAATTTCCGTAATGACAATTGCTTCACGTTTACCCTCCTTCAGCTTTTCTAAGTGGGTGAGGGCTCGCATTATAACAACACCCTTGCCAGTCTCGTATGCCTCACGTATTCCGGCTCTTCCGCAAATCTGACCACCTGTCGGGAAATCCGGACCTGTAATGATCGACATGATTTGATAGACCGTAAGATTTGGATCATCGATCAAAGCAATAAGGGCATCCAACACTTCAGTCAGATTGTGCGGTGGTATATTTGTGGCCATACCGACGGCAATTCCCGATGAACCGTTAATCAGTAAATTGGGAACCTTGCTCGGCATCACCGATGGTTCTATAAGAGAATTGTCATAGTTTGGAACCCAATCGACCGTCTCCTTGTCGAGGTCATCGACAATCTCTCTGTCGATTCTGGTCATCCTGGCTTCGGTGTATCGCATTGCTGCGGGAGAGTCACCGTCAAGCGATCCGAAGTTGCCCTGCCCATCGACGAGGGGATATCTCATCGAAAAACCCTGGGCCATTCTGACGATTGTGTCGTAAGCCGCTGTGTCTCCGTGTGGATGGAACTTACCTATGACGTCACCGACGATCCGTGCGGATTTCACGTATGGTCTGTTATGGAAGACTCCCAACTCCCGCATGGCAAACAATGCCCTCCGGTGAACAGGCTTCAAGCCATCCCGGACATCGGGCAGAGCTCTTCCGACAATGACACTCATCGCGTATTCGAGATACGATTTTCTGAGCTCTTTCTCTATGGAGATTGTTGAAAAATCTTCCTTAGTTACTTCAGGTTCCATATTCATAAAAGAGTTTCTTCTTCAAATAATCAGGTGAATGAGTTTATATATCCAGATCTGTTACTTCGAGTGCGTGACTTTGGATGAAATCCCGGCGTGGTTCAACCTTGTCTCCCATCAAGGTGGTGAAAATATCATCGGCCTTCTCGGCATCTTCAACTGTCACCTGCAGCAGTGTACGGTTGGCTGGATTCATTGTTGTTTCCCAGAGCTGCTCCGGGTTCATTTCGCCAAGTCCCTTGTACCGCTGCAGATGACTTCCTTTAAAAGACTCCTCCCTTACCATCTTCAACATGGAGTTCCAGTTCTCGACGGGAAACCTTCTTTCATCGCTGCCTTTTCCTCCATAAACCAAGGTAAAGCCTGAACGGAGATAAGGCTTAATTATGGGAAATATGTTGAGAGCAGTCCGATACTCGTTAATGAGTGGAATCTGAGGTCCCAGGGTCATCATAATTTGAACCTTTCCACGAATGGCAACATCCATCTCGTAACAGTCTGGCCGCCACCTACACGATCTGATGTTGCCTATTACGAGCTTTTCTTCTGGAAGTTTGCTCTTTAGTCCATTGACGAAGTCCTCATCCTTGAATTGGTCAGCAGATTTTATTCCATTATCAAGCATGAAATAGAGCATCTCTTCCCAGATATTCATCCGATTGAGGAAGGAATTGATGCGCTGGTAGACTGAAAGCTTTTCCATGACCATTACAAAGTGGTCGTTTTCAAGTACTTTTTCATCCAGTTCATCTACAACTAATCTCATGTTTTCACTTGCCTGGGTGAAAAGGAAACTGTTCAGATCACTTTCTTCAAGAAAGTAATTTTCCTTCTTTCCTTTTCCCAATCGGTAGAGGGGTGGCTGTCCGATATAGACGAATCCCTGCTCTATTAGCGGCAACATCTGGCGATAGAAAAACGTGAGAAGAAGTGTCCGTATGTGTGCACCGTCGACGTCTGCATCGGTCATTATTATAATTTTATGGTATCTAAGCCTTTCGATTTCAAATTCATCCTTGCCGATGCCGCAGCCGAGAGCCCCGATAAGCTGCTTGATCTCTTCGCTACTCAAGATCCTGTCGAATCTTGCTTTTTCGACATTAAGTATTTTCCCGCGAAGAGGCAGGATAGCCTGATTCGATCTGTCTCTGCCTTGTTTGGCCGAGCCGCCGGCCGAATCCCCCTCGACTATGAATATCTCACGTTTTGATGGGTCTTTTTCCTGGCACTCTGCAAGTTTTCCCGCCATGAGAAGGCTTGTCGAGCCCTTTTTCCGAGACAAATCTCTTGCTCTTTTTGCAGCCTCTCTTGCCCTGGCGGCATCTACGACCTTGGCTAGAATCTTCTTTGCCACTCCAGGGTTCTGCTCCATGAATATTGTAAGCTTCTCGCTGCAGATCGATTCGACAATAGACTTTACTTCACTGTTGCCAAGCTTGGTCTTTGTCTGCCCTTCAAACTGAGGATTAGGTACTCTTACCGAGATAACGCAGGTCAAGCCTTCGCGGACATCATCACCGCCCATTTTTTCGCGCATGTTCTTGGGGATCATGTCGTCACTGGCGTATTTGTTGATGCACTTCGTTAATGCCGAGCGAAAGCCGGCTACGTGACTTCCTCCTTCTTTTGTATTTATGTTATTTGCAAAAGAAAGCAGTCGCTCAGAATATCCGTCAAAATGCTGAAGTGCCATCTCCACTTCAACGTTTTCCTTGGCACCGGAAATGTAAATTGGCTCCTCAAAAATCGGAGTCTTATTCCGGTTCAGATATTCGACGTACGAAACAATACCTCCCGAGGCGTGGAACTTGTCTTCTTCACCGCTTCGCTCGTCCTTCAGATAGATGCGAAGGTCTTTATTCAGAAAACTCAACTCTCTCAGCCTGGTTTTTACAGTTTCGTAATCATATACAGTTGTTTCTCTGAATATCTCAGGATCTGCTTTAAAGGTTATTTTTGTGCCGGTTCTTTCACTTTCTCCGACGATCTCCAGATCACTCACCCTATCACCGTACCTGTATCCCTGCCGATAAATTTTGCCGTTTCTTCTGATTTCAGCAGTCATTTCGGTGGAAAGTGCGTTTACGACTGAGATTCCCACTCCGTGTAAACCCCCGGAAACTTTGTAGCTCGAGTGGTCGAATTTTCCGCCGGCATGGAGCGTCGTCATAACGAGTTCCAAGGCCGTCATATTTTCAGTAGGATGCTTTTCGACAGGGATACCCCGTCCGTCGTCTTCTACGGAAACTGCATTGTTCTCGAGTATGGTTACTCTTATTCGAGAACAGTATCCGGCAAGAGCTTCATCTATGCTATTGTCGACAATTTCCCATATGAGATGATGCAACCCTTCTACCGAGGTATTCCCTATGTACATGGAAGGCCTTTTCCTTACAGCCTCCAGACCATCGAGAACCTGTATTTGCTCCGCACCGTAGCCGTTGTTTTCAGTCACACTTATTTCCATTTATATTGATATTGTATAAATTACAGTTGCATAGGCATGATAATGCTGATGAAACCTTTATCTTCCTCGGATTTCATCAGACATGGACTGCTGTTGGTATTGATGTATGCCTCAACAGTTTCACAGTCCATAACACCCAAAGTTTCAATAAAATACCGACAATTGAAACCTAGAGTGAGAGGCTCGCCGTTGTAGACGATAGTCTGCTCATCCTTGGCATTACCCAGGTCGGCGTTCTGGGAGGAAAGGATCATTTTGTCCTGTTCTACTTTCAGCTGAATCGTATGAAAGATGTCTTCCGTGAAGAGATTTATCCTCTTCAATGACTCCAAGAATGGTATCCTTTTTATTTTCAAGCAATTGGTGAGCTCTATAGATTCAACAATTGCAGAATAAGGAGGAAATTCGCCGGTTTTTAAGCGAATTACCATAATCGCATTATTGTCTCTGAGTACGAGTTGTTTCTTTTCGAAGGATATCTCGATGGTATCTCTGTTTTCGCAGAATTTTTTCCACTCCTGTATTCCTTTTTTGGGAATCAGTGTGACATTGTTCAATGTAAGTTGGTCTACATCTGCAGCGACTTCCTGCTGCATTATTGAGAGTCGGTGACCATCCGAGGATACCATTCTGAGGTAATTAATATCATCAATCTTCTCCTTCTCGAAGAGCACAGAGGTCAAGGAATAGATGTTCTCCTGTTCATTGGCAATTGAAAATATTACTTTTTCAATGAGTTCGAGGAAGACATGAGACTCGAAGGACAGAAAATTCTCTTCATCAAACTCGGGGAACTCAGGAAATTCGTCGCTTGGCATCCCGGCGAGGTTATATGTACTGAGGCCGGCCTTTATCATCACCCAGCTGTTTTCAATCTCTTCCACCGAGATAATTTTCGACCCGGATTCCCTGACTATTTCGAAAATTTTCTTGGAAGGTAAGGTGATGGAACCTTCTTCAATGATGTCCGCAGAAATTCGGATTCTGAGACCCACTTCGAGATCTGTGCCGGTTAAGATAAGACATCCATCTTTTGATTCTATCAAGACATTGGTGAGAATGGCTAAGGTTCCCTTTTTATTAGTTATGTTCTGGAGGCTATTGAGACCTTCAAGGAAACTGCTTTGAGAGACGCTAAATTTCAATGCCATAAGGTGACTCCTTCGTCTTACTCATCCTTTTATTTTTTATTCTTATTATTGCGCTGAAAGTGTGAAATAATTATATATCTATCTGTTTTTTATAGGTTATTTGTTAAACAACCCGAAGCTTATCAATACAAAAAATTGTTTAAGAAAAGTTATGAACAGTTTTACGAACAGATCTTCCACCAGCCTTAAACATTTTGCTGTTGATAGTCTGTTGATAAGAGAATTGACAAGGACTTATTGATTCGCAGGAAGTTGTTTGATTTTCGCGAAAAAACAGATACATATAATCATTTAACCGTTTGTGTAATCTAGTAAAATTAGGTAAAAAATTCAACAGAATAATAGAAAAAAGCATGGAAAAACAGCCTAAGAGGAACTTGTCCGAATCCCTTGATCCAATTGTTTCGGATGCTTTAAAATATCACGTTTTTTCGGCATGTTCGGTGGGAATTTTGCAAGTGGACAAAGATAACATCTTCCGGGAGATCCACCATTACGGCTACACCGATCGCAATGAGAGAGGCGGCAGGGTGAATGACGCAACTGTTTACGACCTTGCTTCTTTGACAAAACCACTGGTGACTGCCCTTGCCGTAATGGCTCTGGCAGAAGAAGGAAAACTCAGTCTTGATGATGAAATTGGCACCTTTTTTCCCGAGATGATGGATGATATGGCAAGGATACGCATAGAAATGCTGCTGAATCATTCATCCGGATTGGCGGCTCATCGGCCGTATTACCAGACGCTTTCCGGATATCCCCTAAGTGAGAGAAGAAAAACGATCGTTCGCCTGATATGCAACGATAAACTTGTCTTCGAACCAGGCTGTGGAACACTCTATAGCGACTTGGGCTTTATTATTCTCGGCTACTTGGTTGAAAAACTGAGCGGCCGGTCTTTGGGCGAATTCTGGAAAGTCGAGATTGCACAACCGATGGGTATTCAGTCAGAACTGTTATTCCCGGGTCCTGAAGGTTTTGGAGCCGATATATGTGCCGTGACCGGGATCTGCGGCTGGTCGAAAAGAATACTCTGCGGTATTGTTCATGACGAAAACTGCCGGATGTTGGGCGGGACAGCGGGTCATGCAGGCCTTTTCGGTACCGTGAGGGGTGTTTTGTCACTCGTTGAACACCTGTACCAGCAATACAGGGGGAAATCGAGGCATCCTGCCTACAGCGGATCAACCCTCAAAAAATTTCTCACCCGGAGGCGGGAATCAACCTGGACCTATGGCTTTGATACCCCTTCTCCAGGGCAATCGAGCAGTGGACGTTTTTTTTCTCCAAGAACCATAGGTCATTTGGGTTTTACCGGAACTTCCTTTTGGCTCGATCTCGACCAAGGAGTAGCAATAGTTCTTCTCACCAACAGGGTTCTCATGGGAGAAGATCCTACAGCTATCAGGAAATTCAGACCACTCCTACACGACTATATTATGGAACATCTGCTGGAAAAACAAAGGCCCTATTGATCGAATAATAAATCGATCTAGGGCCCTTTTCGTTGTGGTGGAGAACGTTATTTACCACCAACAGATGGTCTGGTCTGCCTCGAAAATCTTGTCGACAAGTGCTTCGTAATCAGGATTATCGACGTACAGATCAAACTTATCCGATTCTCTGTCCCGGGTCACTATTTCAACGAGTTTCCGAACTGTCTCATCCGGAGAGGACTTATAAATATTCAAGATCTTCATGTGGAGGCTCCTTGACTTTATTTTATGCCATATGGAATTATGTGCGTCATATCACGAAGTTTTTCCCCTAATTCCTCAAGGGTGAGGGCCTCGAAACCGTTTTTCTCCACGTTGGCCGACACAGTGGAGTACACTTCACCTTCCATATCGCGGAGCATTTCTATACTTTCCAGCGTAGTTTCATCAAGTTTTGGTATCTCTGTATCGAGAACAACGCCGTACGAATACATGTTTTCGACTGCGAGTCCCAAGGCGGATCGTATGCCGTCAATAGCATAATCCGGATGTCTGTACATGAAACATACCTTTTTATATCCCATATCAAATACCTCCTTTACAGACTTAAATAGCAGTCAAAATCTTCGATGATTATGCCATGCTGCGCCTGGGTTGCCATTTTCTTGGGAGTGAGGCCGACGGGAACGTCATCGACCGAGAAACCTTGTTTCTTATAGCTATCTACGCATATGGAGACGTCATCGGCGATTTCGCAGAGACCGGGAAAATCGGGGTTTTTTGCGAGATTTGTCGCCTTCCAGGTGAAGAAGACCTTCACTTTTGAACCTTTCTTTTTAGCGGCTTTGGTTATTCCTATGACGTCTTTCAGGCTACCTGGCGTAGTTACGAAGATGCCTAAGCTCTTTGCCATCTTATTTCCTCCAATAATGGATTGTATAAAAAAATACTCTAAATACGAACATTTATAAAAACAGGTCCGTATTTAGAGTATGATTTTGACGAAATCCTTAGAAAAATATCAAGATACCATCAACCTTTCTTAATAAAAAAGCTGATAAATCCCGCACCTTCTCTTTCACCTATATAGGTGTGACCGGCTCTTTCGCACCAGCCGGGAATGTCGTTTCTCGATCCCGGGTCTGTACCGTCCACTTGGAGTATTTCACCTGAGGCGAGTTTTCCGATTTCTTTTTTCGTCCGCAGAAGCGGCATCGGACAGCTGAGTCCTTTGGCATCAAGGATGGTTTTCGGAACAACATTTTCTGGAACACTTTTAACATCACTCATGGTCGTTCTCCTGAATAAAAAAAAGTTGGATTGACGATGGACGCGGAAGCGTCAAACTCCACCTTGTTTACATGCCAGAATCTCTATAACTTGACCTATACTTTAGGTATCCAATTATGTCAAGCTAGTAAAAAAATAGATAGATAACCAATTGAAATAACATATAAATAAATTAATACTACAATGTAGTAATCACTAATTGTTTGAGTCGTTTATCTTGACAAGAAATTTGTGGGTGTGGTAATCATTTCCCTTAATGGTTTTTGAAGGAAATTTTTTTATCGGAGGGGTTATTCATGAGCGAAGAAACTGTTTTTAAAAATAAAGCACAAGAATTGTATGATGTTAGCGAAGAAACTGTTTTTAAAAATAAAGTAAAGGAACTGTACGCTCTCTTCTGCGAGAAGGAATGGAACCCTTATGTTACAGGAGTTATTGTAGCGTTTTTTTCGGTTATGATGATGGCTTGGTGGAGGCCATGGGGAGCTGTAGGTGCCATAAGAAATTGGGGTGATTGGATAATGTACGGTTTGGCCAGTCTTTTGGGGACCGATGCCGCTTTCTTCGGCTATTATGATGAGGCACCGAAATCTGTGCTTATCGACTCGGGTTCGGTCATCGGCATCGGTTTCGTGGTCGGCGCCTTCATCTCTGCTTGCCTCGGCAAAGAATTCGCTCTCCGAATTCCTCCTTATCGGGAAATGGTGAAAGCGGTGATAGCTGGTGTTCTTATGGGTATAGGTGCAACTCTTGCCGGAGGGTGCAATGTCGGTGGTTTTTATAATGCCATAGGAAATCTTGCCGCCAATGGTTTTGCCATGATGTTTGGCCTTGTTTTCGGCGTCATCCTAGGATTGAAGCTTCTCTATCTGGAGATGGAACATATAAGCTGGGGGGAAGGGGGATCGAAGACCATATCTTTTCCACCGGCAGTGATCTATGCGATGGGAGTCCTTGGACTCCTGTTAATTTTTTACGCAGCTTATTCCTATTCGTCCAATGATGAGAACGAATACATAGCGTCTCTCGGCGGTGTCATTCTCCTGGCGGCTTGTCTCGGCTATTCCATGCAGCGAGGACGCTGGTGTATGGTCCAGGGTTTCCGCGAACCTCATATGACAGGGGATTGCACTTTGGCAAAATCCGTGATGCTCTCCATTGTCATTGTTGCCATTGGTGCAGCGGTATTGAAATACGCAGTGCCGGTACGCGCGGAAGGGCAGGCTGTACTTGCTGCGGAAAATTATGTGCGCGGCACGTTCGGCTGGGGTGGCGTAGTCGGAGGCTTTATCTTCGGTGTTGGGGCCATGTTTGCAGGAGGATGCGGTTCCGGGACCTTGTGGCGGGTTGGTGAGGGCCAGGTCAAACTCATCATGGTTGTTCCCTTTTTTGCTGTCACTTCATCCATTATGACCGCTTGGTTCAGGGACAGGGAATTCGAGGATAACGGCGTCCTCGGGTCGTTCGTTTATCTCCCGGATGTGATGGGCTATGGGCCAACTCTGCTGATTATCTTCGGACTGATGATCGTCTGGTATCTCGTGGTTACCTGGAACGAGGAGACCAACAAGCTTATTGTTCCAATGTAGTTTTAATTAAACAATAAAAACAGCTTAACGCAGTTTCATCGATGTATGGAACTGCGTTTTTTTTTGAGAACTGGCAAACCCTAGGCTTATCGATCTATCGATCGTTCGCAAATAACCCTGAACTCACTTCGATAGCAATTCTTTTTTCTAAGTTTTATCCCGCTAACGCGGGCTGACGTTCGAAACCAAGGGTTGTTATCCCTCCAAAAGCAGAGGGGAAAAGTACCTTCACGAATCATTTTAAAAACCAAGGAATGAAAACCTCAACAGGCTTCCCCATGGGTATCAACCGGCAAGTGAGAGGGCGGAGCGGGACGTTGCAAAAAGACATTGGAAAATGTAGACTCAACCAGGTTCAAAACTTGGAGGATTAGCGGAGAAGCATAATTTTGAGCAAGGGTCCGACAAAAATACTCATCGCAGATGATGACGCCATGGTTCGAACAACTGTTTCCAAGATATTGGAGATGTTCGGACATCAAGTGGACACCGCCCACGACGGCAAAGATGTGCTGAACATCGTCAATGACAACTACGATGTCATTATCCTCGACATCAACATGCCCGACATGGATGGCTTTGAAACCATGGACAGGCTGAACGATCTCAATTACGATATTCCCGTTCTTTTCCTGACCGGTGCCGGTTCCATGGACTATGCGGTCAAGGCGATAAATCTCGGTGCCTATGATTTTCTGACGAAACCTATCGAGGATCTCGATATCTTCAACGTCAAAATCCGTCGTGCTATTGAAAAAAGAAATTTCATTCTTCGCGAAAGGCGGTATAAAGCAGCCCTTGAAGACGATGTCCAACTGAAGGCTCAGCAACTGGAAGAACAAAACAAACTTCTCCTGACTTATAGCAATAGTCTCGAGAATGCCACTGTGCAACTGATGAGCAGCCTTCAGAATGCCATGGAAGAGAAGGATTTCTATACAGCCGGGCACACGATGAGGGTAACGGAATACGCCCTGATGCTTGGTCTGGCTATGGGGCTCACCGAGAACGAGATCCTCGTGCTCCGCCGGGCTGCCCAGTTTCACGATATCGGCAAACTGGTTATCGATCTCTCCTGTATCCAGAAGCCGGGTAAGTTGACGGCAGAGGAATGGCTTCTTATTCGCAAACACCCCAGTGTTGGTGCCAACATTATTCAGCCTCTGGGTTTTATGAACAGAGAGCAGTTCATAATCAGGCATCATCATGAAAGGATGGACGGGCAGGGTTATCCCGATGGACTTACTGGAGACCAACTCGACGACTTGACCAAAATAATTATCGTTGTCGATAGTTACGATGCCATGACCTCCCGGAGAAATTACCGGAAAAATATGACGATGGAACAAGCAGTCGATGAATTATATCGATGTAGCGGCACCCAGTTCGACCCGGCAACTGTCGAGTATTTTTCAAGAACAATAGTCGACTATATTCCGACCAAGACCATCTTCTCTCAGGAAGACCTGGTCGGTGTCTTTCAGCACAATAAGAAACACGATATTTTTAGAGAATGAAAATTTCAAAGAAAGAAGTTCTCTACGTTTCCCATCTGGCAAGGCTGACCCTTTCCGACGAGGAACTTGAGAAGATGACCGGACAGTTGGACAATATCCTCTCCTATTTCGATAAACTCAACGAGTTGGATACCGCCGATATTCCGCCTACGTCCCATGTTTTTTCCGTTAGCAATGCCTTTCGGGAGGATGAGGTGCGCGAGTCCCTGCCCAGGAAGGAAGCCTTGGGGAATTGTGCGAGGCAGGACGGAGAGACTTTTCAGGTTCCGAGAATCATTTAATACACCTCCAAACTGCCGGGACGGCTGAACAAGAAGTCCCGTTATACAGACAGCCTTAAAAGATTGTTCAGGGGTTAATTCCCGCCCTTTTCTGAGGTATGCATGAAACCGTTTGAAATGAATATCGCCCAGGCCCTGGCGATGCTGGATAAGAAGGACTTGTCCGCCGTCGAGCTCACCAGAAGTTGTCTCGACCGCATTGACGAAATTGATGGGGATATTGGTGCCTTCATAACTGTAGACAGGGAAGGGGCTCTGCGTCAGGCAGAGGCAGCCGACCGCAAGCGAAAGGCCGGGAGAGCTGGGAAATTGTGCGGCATCCCCTTGTCCATCAAGGATCTGTTGTCCACCAAAGGAATGAGAACAACCTGTGGTTCGAAGATTCTTGCAGATTATATTCCCCCCTATGACGCCACCGTCGTAGATAAATTAAAAAAGGAAGATGCGGTTATTGTCGGCAAGGTTACCATGGACGAATTCGCCATGGGTTCGACCTCTGAAACCTGCGCTTTTGGAGTTCCCCGCAACCCCTGGAAAAAGGGATATGTGGCCGGCGGCTCATCAGGCGGTTCGGCGGCATCGGTTGCCGCTTATGAATGTTTCGCCTCCCTGGGTTCGGATACCGGCGGCTCGATCCGCCAGCCGGCATCGCTGTGCGGGGTGGTCGGCTTGAAGCCAACCTACGGTCGGGTCTCGCGTTTCGGTCTTGCGGCATTTGCTTCATCGCTTGACCAGGTGGGGCCGATCTGCCGGACAGTTGAAGACTGCGCCCTGATGATGAACGTCATCAGCGGCTACGATAAGCTCGATTCCACCTCGGTCAGGCAGGATATTCCCGATTATACCGCCTCGCTCACCCCCGGTCTGCAGGGAGTAAGAGTTGGTGTTCCAAGGGAGTATTTCACTGCCGGGCTTGACCGTGAAGTGGAAGCCATCGTCCGTAATGCAATAGATGTATTGAAGGGGCAGGGCGCTGAAATTATCGAGGTCTCACTTCCACATACTGAATATTGCGTAGCCGTCTATTATTTGATAGCTCCTTCGGAAGCGAGCTCCAATCTCGCCAGGTACGATGGCGTTCACTACGGCTATCGCAATATCGAAGCAGACAGCCTGCTCGAAATGTATAAAAGGAGCCGTTCGGAAGGGTTTGGAGCCGAGGTCAAGCGGCGGATCCTGATCGGAACCTATGCGCTTTCCTCGGGATATTACGATGCCTATTATAAAAAAGCTTCCCAGGTCAGGACACTGATACTCAACGACTTCAAAAAGGCCTTCGAGGTCTGCGACCTGCTCGTCTCGCCGGTCACGCCCACCGCGGCCTGGAGAATGGGCGAGAATACCGACGATCCGCTTGCCGTCTATATGTCTGATATATTGACAATTTCTGCAAATCTGGCGGGGGTTCCCGGCATGTCTGTGCCCGGCGGTTACACCGCTTCAGGCCTGCCGGTGGGCGTACAGCTTCAGGGGGCTCATTTTCGTGAAGAGATTCTACTGAGAGCGGGCTTCAACCTGGAACAGGAACTGAAGCTTGCCTGCGGCAGGCTTGATATAGACTGAGTCCAGGGAGGTTTTTTGAAAATAAAAATCCCTGGAAACATTGCCTCGATCACCCCATACCCACAGGGAAAACCCCTGGAGGAACTGGAACGGCAATATGGTGTCAAGAACGGGGTAAAGCTCGCCTCCAACGAGAATCCCTGGGGGCCTTCGCCAAAAGCTGTGCGGGCTATCCGGGCCGAGCTGCTCAACTTGCACCGTTATCCCGATGCTTCATGCTACAGGTTGGTAACGACTCTCGCTGGGAGGATGGGGCTCGATACGGCGGAAATTGTACTTGGAAACGGTTCCAGCGAAATCATTGAGTTTCTGGTCAAAGCCTTTGTAACTGAGGGGGACGAGGTAATCACCAGCCATCCTTCCTTTCTCATGTACCAGAAGTTCGTCCAGGCGCAGGGCGGGAATAACCATATCGTGCCCCTCAAGGATATGCAGCACGATCTTAGTATCATCAGGACGAGGATCTCGGCGAAGACTCGGATGATCTTCCTCGACAATCCGAACAATCCCACCGGCACGGCCATTGTTCCCGTGGAGTTGTACCAGTTTCTGAGTGACATCCCTGAAACGGTCATTGTCGTTCTTGATGAAGCCTATGTCGATTTTATGGCTGAGGAGTTACGAGTCGACGTTTATTCGCTCATCCGCAACGCGGAAGGACGATGCCCTGTTGTCTTCTTGCGGACGTTTTCCAAGATCTACGGTCTGGCCGGCCTGAGGATCGGTTTTGGCATGATGGCCCGGGAGATCGCTGCCTGTTTGCACAAGGTCCGTCAGCCGTTCAACATCAACCAGATGGCCCAGGTAGGTGCCTTGGCCGCTTTAGCCGATGAGGATCACTATCGCAATACCGTGTTCCGGACCAGAAAGGGGATGGAATACCTGCGTGCCGAGATTACCGGACTCGGGTGCAAATCCTATCCCTCCCATGCCAATTTCTTTCTGATTGACGTGGTTGGAGACGCTGATGCACTCTATGATACCATGCTGAGGAAAGGGGTGATCATTCGCTCCATGAGTGCATACGGATTTCATAGTCTCATCCGCGTCACTGTCGGGACGGATGAAGAAAATAAAAGGCTTATTGAATTCCTTGCTGAATGTCTCTCCGAACTGCATTATGTCTGAAAAGAAAAACATCATTACCATTGACGGCCCCTCAGGTGTCGGAAAATCGACGGTCAGCAGAAAAGTCGCTCTAGCTGTAGGATTTACCTACCTCGATACCGGCGCAATGTATCGAGCCGTCGGGCTCTACCTTACCCGTTTGCGAGTCGACCTCGGAGATGCAGGCAAAGTGGGTCGAACGCTGGAAAACCTGAAGCTCGATCTCATTCCGGCTCCGGATGAGGAGAGCGATGTGCGGGTTATCATGAATGGCGAAGACGTGAGTGACGCCATTCGTACCCCCGATATGGCGATGGTCGCCTCACGGGTATCGGCCAATATAAAGGTCAGGCAATTTCTCACCAAGATCCAGCAGAATCATGGCGTGGCCGGAAGGATCGTTGCCGAAGGCCGTGATACCGGCACGGTGGTCTTTCCCGACGCTGCATATAAGTTCTATCTTGACGCCCGCCCGGATGAAAGGGCCCGACGCCGGGTTGAACAGATGAGGAGAAAGGGGAGCGACGCCGACCATGCACAGATTCTGGCGATGACGCTGGAACGGGACCACCAGGACCGAAGCCGGGTGGTCGCCCCTCTTCGGCAGGCGGAAGACGCCCTGCTGATCGATACCACGGAAATTTCCATCGAGGAAGTAGTGGAAAGAATTCTGGCGGTAATCCGGGAAAAGGATGAGCCTTGAAAAAATTCGGCCTCGACAGGAGAGCGAGGCCGAAATCCGGGCAAGTAAGGACTTATTTGACGACGAAATCAGCTCGTCTGTTGAGACTATAGGACTCCTCGTCCTGGCCGAGGAACAACGGCTTTTCCTCCCCATAGGAAAGGGTGCGCATTATCTGTGAATCGATGCCCAGTGTGGCGAGATGCTGCTGGACAGCGAGAGCGCGCCTTTCTCCGAGAGCAAGGTTATATTCGTTGGTACCCCGTTCATCGGTATTTCCTTCGATCATTACTATTCTTCCCGGAATGGTCTTCAGGTATTCCGCGTTCTGCTCCAGCACCTGGGCCATATCGGAACGGACCCCGGATTGATCGAAGTCGAAATAGACCGGATAGAGACCGGGAGAGCATCTGCCGTGCAGTCGTTTGTATTCGTCGGATTGTGAATCGGCGGCAAATTCGGAACCCACGCCGGGCACCTTGTCGTCGAGTGAGCCGGTTCTCGGCAGAGTGTCCTCGGAGTAACCGTCGGGATATTTGATATCCCGGCCACCCATCTGCGAGGCATCCCCAGTGGTTTCGGGGGGAACGACGGTTTTCTTGCTGCAACCCGGGGCAACGAGAAGCAGCGAGCAAAGGATGGCAGACAGCGTGACAGTTGTATTAAAACGTTTTTTCATACATTCTCCTGTGGATAATATTGTGAAGCTAATGCCTTTGTTTTTGGTGAAGTACCATTGTGCAAGCTCTACTTTAGTCGTATTGGTAAAGAGGTCAAGGACAATCTGTCAGGAAAGGTTTGTCCGCGAACACTGTATGCAGGCGGGGTAACGACCACGAGGACGGTGGAAAATGAACCTGTTTCCCGAAGGAGAGGGAATGGACGAGAGCATGGTTGCTCATAACGAACCGGAGAAGATGTATGATCTGATATCCGGATGCGCGGCAGGACTCGAAATCCTGGTCAGGGAGGAAATCGAGAATTCCGGGGGTGAGGAGATACACTCCGGCTCCGGCGCAGTGCGCTGGCGGGGAAATCTTTCTTCCGCATATCGCTGCTGCCTCTGGTCGCGATTCGCATCCCGGGTATACCTGGAACTTGGCCGGTTTTTGATAAATGACGAGGCGGAGCTGTATTCCAGTGCACGGACCATCGCCTGGCATGAGCATCTCACCGAGGAAACCACATTTGCAGTAAGCTGTACCTTATCCGGAGATGCAGTGCTCACCCACAATCAATACGCGGCGCTGAAGGTAAAGGATGCAATAGCAGACCATTTTCGGCAAATGACTGGCAAAAGACCCTCGGTACAACCCGAACGCCCGGGGGTGCAGATTCATCTCCATGTCGAAAAAAATGCAGCCGCCGTCTCCCTTGATCTGTCCGGGGAAAGCCTGCACCGCCGGGGGTATCGGGACATGGCGGGAAAGGCCCCTTTGAAGGAAACTCTTGGTGCGGCCATAGTCGCACTCAGCGGTTGGCCGCAGGAGCCGGTGACTCTCATCGACCCGATGTGCGGCACCGGGACCCTGCTCATCGAGGCAGCCATGATGTACGGCGATTCCGCCCCCGGTTTATCGCGCCGCTACTTCGGTTTCATGGGCTGGCTTGGCCATGACCAAGAGCTGTGGCGCTCGCTGGTCACCGAGGCCCTCGACCGAGAGGAGCAGGGGAGCGGGAAGAAATGGCCACTTTTCATTGGCTTCGACTGCGACCCGGCAGCAGTCGCCGCTGCCAGGAAAAACATTGAGCGGGCCGGGCTCGAGCGGCACATAAAGGTTCAACGAGCGGAACTCGCCACTCTTGAACCGCCGCCCGGCGATCCGGGCATGCTGCTTGTCAATCCACCGTACGGCGAACGGCTCTCGGAAAAGGAACTGGTTGCGCAGTTGTATCGAGGCTACGGACGTATTCTGCGCCGGCGATTTGCCGGCTGGAAGACCGGAGTTTTTCTCTCCAATCCGGAGTTGACCGACAGTTTCGGCCTGCCCTGGCAGGCAAAGTACCGCCTCTTCAACGGCCCGATACCATGTCGGCTGCTGGTCGGCGAAGTGACGCGGGAGGTGGTGCAGGAATTTCAGTGGCAGCCGAAGGCCAAAGAGGAAGATCAATCGGACAGCGCCCTTGGCAACAGGCTTCGCAAGAATCTCAAACAGGTCCTCAAGTGGGCAAAGCGGGAGGGAATTACCTGTTTCCGGATCTATGACCGGGACCTGCCGGAATACAACCTCAGCGTCGACCTCTATGGCAAATGGGCCCACATCCAGGAGTACGCTCCGCCGAAGACAGTGGATCCGGGTGTGGCGGAGGCCAGATTTGCCGAAGGAGTCAGGACAGTCAAGGATGTCCTGGGGATGCGATCAGACCGGGTATTCCTGAAAACCAGGGAACGCCAGAAAGGGAAAAAACAGTACGAGAAGAAGGGGAACCATGGCAGGATGCATGAAGTACGGGAGGGGGATTGCACTTTCCTCGTTAATTTCACCGACTATCTCGATACAGGTCTCTTCCTCGATCATCGGCCGGTGCGTGAGCGTATTTCCAGGATGGCTCTCGGCAAACGCTTCCTCAACCTTTTCGGTTATACCGGGACGGCTACTGTTCATGCGGCCCTGGGAGGTGCAGTCGGCACTGTGACAGTCGATCTTTCCGCCACTTACCTGCACTGGGCGAGAATGAATTTTGCCATCAACGGACTGGGGGAAATTAATAACCTATTGGAGCAAGCTGACTGTCTGGCCTGGCTGGAGACGTGCAAATCCACCTTCGATATGATCTTTGTCGACCCCCCCACCTTCTCCAACACCAAGAAGGAGAAAAGAGTCTTCGATGTCCAACGGGACCATGGGGTCCTTCTCAGAAAAGCCATGTCTTGTCTTGCCCGGGAGGGCGTTTTGATCTTCTCCACCAACTACCGGCGATTCAAACTCGACGACGATCTTGGGGAAGTTTTCCAGGTTGCGGACATTTCCCGCGAATCCCTGGCTTATGACTTTTCACGCAACCCTAGAATCCATCATTGTTGGGAATTTCGACACAAACGGTAGGAGGAACCTTTTCCAGGCCTTTATTCGTTTTTGTAAATATTTCCATTGGCCTTTGATCGTGATATTATATGTCTTCAAGTCGCACAAAAAACGAATCCTGAATGCGCAAACGATGGGGAGAACACGTGACGGATATCGATATTCTTCAACAACAGGTTGAAGATTTGCAGAAAGAGCTGGAAAGGCAGAAGAAGATCAACGATCTGCTGAAAAAGCGGGCGGTGCAGGCCATCATCAGCGGCAAGAGGGCCGAAAGGGAGGTGATGGAACGGAGCACCTGTGAATCAGGCCTGGCAAAGGCGCAGATGGCCAGCCGGGTAAAGAGCGTTTTTCTTGAGAATGTCAGCCATGAAATCCGTTCGTCCATGAACGGGATCATCGGCATGACCAATCTGGTCCTTGAGACCGAACTGTCTCCCGATCAACGATTGTACCTGGAGATGGTCGGTTCCTCGGTTGACCGCCTGCTGGTGGTCGTCAACGAGGTGCTCGATTTCTCACGGATAGAAAACGGCGAGCTGGAGATCGAACCCGAGGATTTCAATCTCAAGGAGAGCCTCGACCACGACCTTTATGTGCTGCATCAGGCCGCAAAGGAAAAGAATCTCGAACTCACCTGCACCATCGATCCCGATGTTCCCGCCTACGTCCATGGCGACCCGAATCGTCTGGTGCAGATCCTCACCAACCTGGTCAACAACGGCATCAAGTATACGGATAAAGGCGCCGTTGCCATCAAGATCGAAAATAGTGGTTATACGGCCGGCAATACACTGTTGCTGAAATTCAGCGTGAGCGATACCGGCTGCGGCATCGCCCCCGAGAAACTGGAACTCATTTCCCAGTACTTCAAGCATCGACCGAACGGCCATGTCGCCTCGATGCCCCTGTCGGTCGGTACCACCGGACTCGGTCTCACCGTCTCTTCCCAGCTGGTCAAGCTTATGGGCGGGGAGATCGGCCTGGAGAGCGGGCCTGACGGCTCGACCTTCTGGTTTGCCCTTCCATTCAAGGAGGTTGCCGACTTTTCCACGCTTGAGGAAAAGACTTCCAGCACTATTGAAAACATTGTCGAAAATGTGACTTATGAGCTGAAAGGCGCCAAAATTCTCCTCGCCGAAGACGAATATATAAACCGGGTGTTGATCGAGACGATTCTCACCCAGCTTGGCGTGGAGGTCACATCGGTGGATAACGGCAGGGAGGCCGTGATGGAGGCGTGCAGCGGCAAATATCAGTTAGTGCTCATGGATGTGCAGATGGAGGGCATGGACGGCCTCGAGGCCACTCGTGCCATCAGGAAGCACGAGCGCAAACATGGCGGTCATCTCGACATCATTGCCCTGACCGCCCAGGCGATGCCCGGGGACCGGGAAAAATGTCTGCAGGCCGGCATGGACGATTATCTGCCGAAGCCGCTCGAAAGGAGCCAGCTGATCGAGGTCCTGGCGAAATTTCTTACACGACGGGCCCTGGTGGTTGACGGCGACCCGGTAAGTCAGGGAATAGTCCTTCGCACCCTCATCGAGGCCGGCTGGCAGGTCACCATTGCCGAGACCAGAAGGTCGGCCATGTATGAGGCCTCCCTTTCCCATTTCGACCTCATTCTCCTTGATATCTCGACCCCGCAGCTGGAAAGCCTCAAGGCCGCGAAGATCCTCCGTCAACTGGAGGAGTACTCGGGACAGCGGGCATTCATTCTCGGGGTGGGCGAGGAAAACGATCTCGATACTGTGAAAGATTCCGGCTTTGATGCCTATCTGGCGCGGCCGCTGACCCAGGACAAGATCCTCAGACATCTGGAGGAATGCGTAAAAGTTTAATGATTGCGGGTAAAACCGTCATTTTCGGCCTATGGATATGGCTTGATCCCAAGATGAAGTCGCTCCCCACGTAATCAGGAAAAAGTTCCGATTTTCAAATTCAAGGATGTTTTTCAGCCCCAGCAGCTATGGATGGGGCTCAAAATGTTTTCGTATGCTTCAATACTCCCACGTTTGTCTCGACACCTTTGGCTATGAGCTGCCTCCCCGGATAATCACTTCTGACCAGATCGAAGAACGGCTTGCCGAGGTCTATCGGCGACTGCGTCTCCCGCCCGGTCGCCTGGAATTGATGAGCGGCATCCGCCAAAGGCGGATGTGGCCCCCGGGCACCAAGCCCAGCGAGGCCGCGACCTTGGCCGGTCGTCAGGTGCTGACAAAGGCGGGGATTGCCCCGGAGGAGGTGGAATGTCTCATTTTCACCTCAGTTTCCCGGGATATGATGGAGCCGGCCACCGCCTCTTTCGTCCATGAAAGACTCGGCCTGTCCAAGAGCGTCATGATCTTTGACATCTCAAACGCCTGCCTCGGTTTTCTTGACGGGATGGTGATGTTGGCCAATATGATCGAGTTGGGACAGGTGCGGAACGGCCTGATCGTTTCCGGTGAAACAGCCGAGGAACTGTTGGAATCGACGCTGTTCGCCCTCTCAGAGGATGGGTCGCTTAACCGGAAGACCATCAAACCGGCCTTTGCCTCGCTTACCATAGGCTCCGGTTCGGTCGGTCTGCTGATGCGTCGGGCCACGGAGAATGAGTTAAAACCCAGGTTGGTGCACGGGGCTTGGCAGGCCAACACCACCCACTCGAATCTTTGCCATGGCGGCCAGAGTGGGCTCGGTACAACGCTCATGGCCACCAATTCCGAAGAGTTGCTCCATCGGGGAGTGGAAACCGCCGAGCTGACCTGGCGGATTTTTTCAGGAAGGCCGGGATGGCAGGCAGTCGATATCGATAGGTTTTTCTGTCATCAGGTGGGCTCCGCCCACGCTAAGCTGCTCTTCGAGCGACTGGGCCTGGCGCCGGAGAAAAACTTCGAGACCCTCCATGTCTTGGGCAATGTCGGCTCGGTCTCGGCCCCCATCACCATGGCCATGGCCATGGAGCAGGGCATATTCCGGCCCGGCCAGAAGGGGGCCTTACTTGGGATCGGCAGCGGGATCAACTGCATGATGCTGGGGGTGGAGTGGTGACCATGGAAGAGACTCTGACTCCCGAGCAGGGCCGGACGTTGCTGCGACTGGCGAGGGCAACTCTCGAGAACAAACTCACCGGCCAAGGCTCATCGCAGGAAACGGAGGATCCGGTCTTTTCCTCCCGGAGGGCGACGTTTGTCTCCTTGAAGATTTCCGGCCAGCTTCGAGGCTGCATAGGCAACCTCACCCCGGTCGGCACGCTCTGGAACGGCATTCGCGACAATGCCGTCAACGCCGCCTTTCACGATCACAGGTTTTCTCCCCTGCAGGCCGATGAGTTGCCGCGGGTGCATATAGATATCTCCATTCTCTCGCCGCCCAAGCCCCTGGAATACCAGAACGGTGGCGACCTCGTTCGTAAGCTGCATCCAGGCAGGGACGGCGTGATCCTCCGCGACGGTTGGCGCAGCGCCACTTTCCTGCCTCAGGTTTGGAGTCAATTGCCGGATCCCGGCCAGTTTCTTGACAACCTGTGCCTCAAGGCCGGCCTGCCGAAGCGAACTTGGCGGGAGAAGAAGCTCGAGATCGAAATTTATCAGGTCCAATGTTTTGCCGAGGAAGAATGATGAAAGAAGTGATCCTGCCTGGCCCGCTGGTGGTCGAGTTGGAAGAGATTTACGATAAACTCCAGCTGGAATACGACCGAGTGGCCGGCGAGCTGCATTTTTCCTGCGCCGGCTGCCCGGACAACTGCTGCGATTCCTACTTCCTGCACCACACCTATGCGGAATGGGCCTATCTTTGGATGGGGTTTAGCTTGCTTGAGAGGGGCCAACAGGAGGAGCTGGTTCGCAGGGCCCGGAGTTGGCTGGTGCAGTGCGAAGAGGCGAGCGGGAGGGGGGGGAGGCCGCAGGTGATGTGTCCCTTGAATGAACAAGGGCTCTGTGTGCTTTACAAACACCGGTTGCTGGTTTGCAGGACCCACGGCGTTCCGGCCTCCCTCACCCGGCCTGACGGCCAGACGTTGCGCTTCCCGGGCTGCTTCAGGTGCCAGGAGGTGGTCTCCGCCGGCTTTCCGCACGAAGATCCCCCCCGCGTGGAGCGCACGCCGCTGCTGCGCCGGTTCGCCCTGCTGGAAAACCGGCTCCTGGAGAACAGGCGCCACCTGGTGCCGAAGGTGAAGATGACCATTGCCGAGATGTTGGTGAAAGGACCACCCACCCTCCCGTAACCCTGTGGACGAGGGTAATTCAAGCTTGGAGGTTGCAAGAGAGCCAATGCGCATCAATATAGCCAGGAAACAACCCAACTCGAGGATGTGTTTCGTCTGTGGCCTGCAAAACGATTTCGGCTTGAAGAGCAGGTTCTTCGAGCTCGAAGACGACAGGCTCGTCGCCATCTTCCGTGCGGCCCAGGAGCATCAGGGTTATCCCGGAAGGTTGCACGGGGGCATTGCCGCCACCATCCTCGACGAAACCATCGGCCGGGCCATCATGCTCAGGTATTCCGACAATATCTGGGGTGTGACCGTCGATTTTTCCATGAAGCTGAGAAAGCCGGTGCCGATCGGCGAGGATATCAGGGTCTTGGGCCGGATCGTCTCGGAAAGTAAGAGGTCCTTCAACGGCGAGGGCCAGATTCTTCTGGCTGACGGGACGGTGGCGGTCGAAGGGAAGGGGACGTATCTCAAGATGGATATCGAGAGGATTGCCGACTTCGACCACCAGGGCGAAGACTGGAAGATAATCTCCCTGCCCGACGATCCTTGCTTTGTTCATTTGTAGGGACTGGGTCCGTCTCTCTTTGATAACTACAGCAGACCGGCGAGAAAATCGGCGGCCTTGTCGGCGCCGTTTTCAGCCGCCGGCGCAGGTTGTCTTCGTCGCAGCAACTCTCGGGCGAAGGGCAGCCACTCGCCCCGTTCATACAGCGCCGGCGAGACCAACACTCCTCCCAGAACCTTCTTCACAAAGTCCTGCAAAATTCTCGATTCAGGGTAATCACGGTCGATAACGACCACCCTGGCGCCAGCTTGGCGGCACTCGGCAATGGTCGAGTACCCTGCCTTGCATACCACCAGGTCGGCCGCCCCTATGAGATCGGGATGACTCACATCGGCATCACGCTGCAGGAGCAGACAGTTGTCCGTCACCTGCTCGGTATGGGGCTGGCCGGCGATGACGAAGAAAAGATCCTGTTGCTCCTCGAGGCGGCGCAGTTCGGGCAGCTTTTGAGCAATTCCCCCGAGGGTGATAAGGATCAGGCTCCTGCCCGCAACCTGCAGCCGGGTCCGAACCTCCTCCTGGTGCATTCGTATTTGTCGAAAGATCGGGCCGCACACTATATCTCGATTCTTCTCCCTGCAAAGCGGCTCTGTCTGAATTCTGTAGTTGGCCTGCGGGAACAGTTCGGCCAGGAATTTGACATGCTGGCGGAGCTCGGGGTGCCTTTCACAGTAGGGTTCATAGATCCAGTCCCAGGTGAAATTTTCCAACAGAACCGTGGGAATCCCCGATCTTTGCCCTACGGCGATCGCAATGGGTGCGATATCGCAGAGGATGAAGGAACATCCGGCGCAGCGGGCGGCGAGTTCGGCAAGGCTTTCGGGGCAATAGGGGAGCATCTCCGCGAGTCGTGCGATGGTCGCGGGTATATCCACGGTCAAGGCCGAATCCTGGACCACGCCGATGTCAATCGGCTCATGGTGAAGGGTGTAATCGTCAAGAGAGGAAAAGAGCCCTTGGGGGGCGGTGGTGAAGAGGTGGCTGTGAAACTCTGGAGAGATACTCTTGAGAGCTTCGAGCACGGCGATGACTCGAGTGGCATGGCCGAAACCATGCGGGCTGATGAAACAGGCGATCTTTTTCACGGCCGATGTGTGTATCGACCGATGCCGGAAAACTGCGGCATCGGCCTGTGGGTGTCAAGCGGCTCAGGTTATCAGACTTTGAACCGGATATTGAGGATATCGCCATCGGTCACGATGTAATCCTTACCCTGCAGATACATCTTGCCGACCTTCTTCAGCTCGGCTTCGCTGCCGTGCGACACCAGTTCCTCGTATTTCATGACCTCCGCCCGGATGAAGCCGCGCTGCAGATCGGAGTGGATGACGCCGGCGGCGACGGGGGCGGGGGAGTCGCGGCGGACCAGCCACTGCCGGACCTCGTCCTTGCCCACAGTGAAAAAGGAGATGAGGCCGAGGGCCTGCAGGCAAAGTCTGGTCAAGACGCCCAGGGCCGGTTCGCTGATACCCAGATCGCGCAGGAATTCCACCTTTTCCTCCTCCGAGTCGAGCAGGACGATCTCCGACTCCACCTGGGCGGAGACGACCATCGCCTCCATCCTGTCCCGGCGGCGCTGCTCGGCCGTTCGCGTCAGCAGGCTGGAATCGCCCAGTTGATCCTCCGCCACATTGAAGGCAAGGATCATCTGCTTTCTGGTGATGAAGGGATAACTGCGGATAAGGAGCTCCTCCTCGTCGCTCAGTTCCAGCAGGCGGAGGGGCTTTTCTTCCTCGAGATGAGCCTGCATCCTCTTCAGCAGTTCAAATTCCTTTAAGTTTTTCTCATCCTTGATCTTTTTCAGGGTGGCCTCGATCCGTTCGAGACGCTTTTCGACAAAGATCTGGTCGTGCATGATCAATTCGGCATTGACCGTCTCAGCATCTCTGATTGGGTCCACGGAGCCGGCGGAATGATAGATGGAATCGTCCTCGAAGGCGCGGATGACGTGGCAGAGGGCGTCGACGTCGGCGATGTCTTTGAAGATATCGCCCTTGGCGATGCTCTCCTGTTCCATTTTCGGCAGCAGCACCAGCTCCAGACGGGCCCGTACCGCCTTGTTCGGCTCATACATGGCAACCAGCTTGTCGAAACGCGGGTCCTGGATTTCGGCGGTGCCGGGGATGGGCTTTGCAGGTCCAGCCTGCTCGCGCAGTTCGTTGCCGGTCAACACCTGGAACAGGGTCTTTTTGCCTGTCTGTGGCAGGCCAATAATACCAACTTTCATCGCTTATCTACCTTCAATAAAAAGAATTCACAAAGCCGCAATTGCCGGAGAAGGCTGTTTGGCCGCAGTGAAAGGTCAATGGGGAGTGTTCGGCTGACTGATACCACAGGAAGAAGCTTTCAGGCAAGTTTAATACCGAAATCATGATGAGAATAGGCCGGCATGGTGTAGATAATCATTTAACCACACAGAGGGTGATAATCCTTTCAGGAAGCTATTTCCTAAAAAACCGGGGTCGAAGGAAAAAAAATGGAAGAGAAAATAGCACGGGATGAGTTCGGGGTGCGGACGATCGGGGTAATCCGCTCCTGTTTCACCGAGAAATTCGGTATTCCGAGGCAGCCGGGGATGGTCCGGTCGGCGACCGCCAGACTCGAGTTCCTGCCGCTCTTCAACCGGGAGGAGATGGTTCGGGGCCTTGCGCAGTTTTCCCACATCTGGCTCATCTTCGTCTTCCACGCGACCCTGGCCGAAGGCTGGAAGCCGACCGTACGCCCGCCCTGGCTGGGAGGGCGGAAGCGGGTAGGGGTTTTCGCCAGCCGCAGTCCCCATCGCCCCAATCATCTTGGCATCTCCGCCGTGCGGCTGGAAGAGGTCGTACACCGCGGGGGGCGGACATGGCTGGAGCTGTCGGGAATCGATCTCCTTGATGGAACCCCGGTTATCGATATCAAACCCTATATCCCCTACAGCGATTGTCTTGTTCACGCCTCTGGCGGTTATGCCCACGGCTGCCGGACCGAGCTGCCGGTCGTCTTCGCGGCCGAGCCTTCCGCCTTCTGCCGGCGCTACCGGGAGCAAACCGGTCGGGATCTCGAAGAGCTGATCGAGGAAATGATCAGGCACGATCCGCGGCCGGCGAGTCAGAAAAGGAGCAAGACGGGGTATGGCATGCTGCTGTGGGACGTCAACATCCGCTGGATCGCCCACGAGAACCACTTTCTGGTTGAGGAGTGCCGGCAGGTTGCGAATCTGGCCCTGGATGGCACCGGCCAGTGCCGTGATGAGGGTGACGTTTCCGGCGGTCAGGGTGAGGAGAACCCTTGAATCAGGGTCTTCACCCTGTTGCCGATGACGTACTGTCCTGTCTGTATGTCATAGTCGAAACTGCCGCCGTGGATTTCCGCATCGTCGCTTTTCAGCCGGGTCTTGCCGGGGCAGTGGATGGTGCGCTTCTCGCTATTATAGTAGAGCAGGTCGGTATAGAGGAATTGATCATCCTTGGTCTTATGGACGACCACGTCGCCGGTGAGGGTGAGAGTTTTGGTGACGAGGCTGTAGTCGCCTTCCTGGGCCACGATGCGGGTGATGTCGTCCTTTTCGTCGAACACGTCGGCATCCACTTTGTCCATGATCAGGACCTCATTGTCGCCTGCGGCTGTGTGCGCCCGCTCGGCCCGGATCAGGGCGGTTCGTCTGCCGTCCTGGTTTTGCAGGATCTTCACCGTCTGCATGGAGAAGCTGTGAGTTGCGGTCGGTCTCTTGTTGATATCCGGATCGAAACCGCCGCGCGGTGTGAGGAAGCGGCCGATCGGCGGGCTCCACAGCGGGAAGGTGATGATGCAGAGGAGCGGAATCAGCCAGATGTTGTTGCGGTGCAGTCTCATCGGGTGTAGTCCGTTAGAAAATTTGTTCGCATTTCAAGAACTTTTCGTGAAGGGACTTATCCCGCTTTGCGGGGCTCGATATTTCCGGAGCAGGTCGGCCATGAGGTTTTTCGCTTCCAGGATCAGATCGCAGGCGTCGCGCACGGCCCCCGAACCGCCTGCCCGTTCGGTGACGAAATGAGCGACCTCCTTCACTTCCCGGACCGCGTTGGCGGGCGCAATGGCGAATCCCACCTGCTGGAGCAGCACCAGATCGAGCCAGTCGTCCCCCATGTAAGCCACCTGAAAAGGGCGGTAGCCGGACACCTGGAGGATTTCTTTCAGGGCCTCTTTCTTGTTTCTCATACCCTGGTAGATATAGCGCATCCTCAGCTCGCCGGCCCGTCGGGCGACCACCTCCGACTGCCTGGCGGTAATAACGCCCACATCGATGCCGGCCTCCTGCAGAAGCCGGATTCCGAAGCCATCCTGGGTGTGGAAGGATTTGCTTTCACCGGAGGCGCCGCTGTAGTGGAGGGTGCCGTCGGTAAGGACGCCGTCGACATCGAGGAGGAGGAGCCGGATCTCCTTGGCACGGGCGAAAACCCGCTGCAGGTCCGGTTCGCGCAGCCGACCCTCCCTTTCCCGGGCCATGGCGCGATAACCTTCCGTTACTTCACAATCGGAAGGATAGCCGGGAGGGGCGGAGAAACAATCGTTGCTCATGGCAGGCCGGCGGCTTCCCGGATGCGCAGCAGTTGCCGCAGCAGTTCTTCCATCCGGTCAAGCGGCATGGAGTTCGGCCCGTCGCAGAGAGCCTTCTCCGGTTCTGGGTGGATCTCCATAAAGAGGCCGTCGATGCCGACCGCCATCGCTGCCCGGGCAAGTGGCGCGATGAATTCCCTCTGTCCACCCGATGAAGCGCCGGCCCCGCCAGGCAGCTGGACGGAATGGGTGGCGTCGAAGATCACCGGGCAGCCGAAGGAGCGCATGACCATGAGCGAACGCATATCCACAACCAGATTGTTGTATCCGAAGCTCGCCCCACGTTCGACCAGCATGACTTTCTCGCCGCCGACGCCTCTGATCTTGCCCACCGCGTTCTGCATATCCCAGGGAGAGACGAACTGGCCTTTCTTGACATTGACCGGCCTGCCGGTTCTGGCGGCGGCGGTGAGGAGGTCGGTCTGCCGACAGAGAAAAGCAGGAATCTGGATGATATCGAGCACCTCTGCCGCGGCCTCGACCTGGGTAACGTCATGGATATCGGAGATTACCGGAACCTGCAGTTCCCGGCGAATCCTTGCCAGGATGGAGAGCCCCTCCTGAAGGCCGGGACCGCGATAGGAATCGATGGAGGTGCGGTTGGCCTTGTCGAAGGAGGCCTTGAAGACATAGCTTAGCCCCAGTCGGCCGCAGATCTCCTGCATGGTGCCGGCGACCTTTCGGGCAAGTTCCTCGGACTCGAGGGCGCAGGGGCCGCCGATCAAAAGCAGCGGCTGCCCCGAGCCGACAACCAGTTGGGCGCCGGACGGGGTGTCGACGGGTACGGCCACTTCCATCATTTCGTTTCAGTCTTCTGCTTGTAGATGAGCGCCGCACTGATGAAATCCCGGAACAGCGGATGGGGTTTCATCGGTTTCGATTTAAACTCCGGATGGAACTGGCAGCCGAGGAACCAGAGGTGGTCCTTCAGCTCGACGATCTCCACCAGGTTGTTGTCGGGAGAGGTCCCCGAAATGAGCAGGCCGGCCATCTCCAGCTGCTGCCTATAATCGTTGTTGAATTCATACCGGTGCCGGTGGCGCTCGGAAATCTCTTTCATACCATAAGCCCGATAGGCGTTGGTATCTTCCTTGAGCACGCAGGGGTAGGCGCCGAGCCGCAGAGTGCCCCCCAGATCGGAGGTCTCATCGCGGACCTGCACCTGATTGTTGCGGTAATCGAACCACTCCTTGATCAGGTAGATCACCGGATCGGGGGTAGTGAAATCAAGCTCGGTGGAATTTGCCTTGGGCAGCTCGAGCACATCCCGGGCAAACTCGACCACCGCCAGCTGCATGCCGAGACAGATGCCGAAGAAGGGAATCTTGTTTTTCCGGGCGTAATTGATGGCCTTGATCTTACCTTCGACGCCCCTTTTGCCGAAGCCGCCGGGCACCAGGATGCCGGCGCAGCCCTCAAGCAGGCTCGCGACGTTCTTCGATTCCAGGTCCTCGGCACTGATGTATTCGAGCTTGACCTTGGTGCCGTTGGCGAGACCCCCGTGAACCAGGGCCTCGTGGAGACTCTTGTAGGATTCGGTAAGGTCGACATATTTGCCGGTGATGGCGATGGTCACCTCGTTCTTGGGATTGCGGATGGTGTGAACGAGGTCCTCCCACGGCTTGATGTTCGGCGCCCCTGTCCAGATGTTCAGCAATTCTAGGATCTTGGCGTCCAGGCCCTCGTTGAACAGATGGAGGGGCAGCTCGTATATGGTTTCCACATCGATGGCGGTGATGACCGCATCCGGATCAACGTTGCAGAAGAGGCCGATCTTGCTCTTCAAGCTGCCGTCCAGGGGGACCTCGGTCCGGCAGACAAGGATGTCGGGCTGGATGCCGTCCGCCCGCAGCTCCCGTACGGAATGCTGGGTCGGCTTGGTCTTCACCTCGCCCGCGGTCTTGATGTAGGGGACGAGGGTCAGATGGATGAAGAGAGTGTACTCCCGGCCGAGATCGCTGCGCAGCTGGCGGATCGCCTCGATGAACGGCAGGCCTTCGATATCGCCCACGGTGCCGCCGATTTCGATGATCGCCACGTCCACTGAGCCGTCAAGCTGGAGGATGGCTGCCTTGATTTCGTCCGTGATGTGGGGGATCACCTGCACCGTGCCGCCGAGGTACTCGCCACGCCGTTCCTTGGTGATGACCGAATAGTATATGCGGCCGGAGGTGTAGTTGTTTTTCTGGGCCATGACGGCGTTGGTGAACCGCTCATAGTGGCCCATGTCAAGGTCGGTCTCGGCCCCGTCGTCGGTGACGTAGACTTCACCGTGCTGGAAGGGGTTCATGGTGCCGGGATCGACGTTGATGTAGGGGTCGAGTTTCTGGAAGGTTACCGTCAGTCCCCTGGACTCGAGCAGGGCGCCGATGGTCGCCGAGGCAAGTCCCTTGCCCAGGGAGGAGAGGACACCTCCGGTAACGAAAATAAACTTGGTCCGTTTGGTATTGTTTGGCTTTTTCATGGTTGGCACTATAGCAGCGGAGACCGCTTTTTTAAACAGAAAACTACCCGCCGCGCTGAAAATCCGGGCGCGGAAAAGAAGGTCTGAAATGTCGAATTTTGGGAGTATTTTCCGGGGCGGCAGCGACCAATGATCGGCAGGTGGAAGTGCCTATGGTGTGCCCATGGGAGAAAATTCATGAACAAGGAAGACAGCATGCACTTTCTGCTATTCATGGCCGTCTTTTTTACCCTAACGGCAACCGTTCTGGCAATAGAAAACGGTCGACCACCCAATATAGGACCGCAGTTTTTCGCCGGGTCGGGCCACACTCCTGGAGACTGGCGGGGGCGGACCGAGGGATCGGGCGAACGGCAAAATCGGATGTGAGACTTTGGGCCGTCTATCTGCCGTTTAGAATATCCTCTACGGTCTTGCCGTCTATTTCTGTGTTGAAGATGGTTTCCAGCAGGGCCGATACCCGTGCCTCGTTCTCCCCGCTCAGCAGAAACCCCGGCAAGGGCCTGGCGGTCAGGGTCTGCAGTCGGGCCTCCAGGGTCAGGCCCGGCGGGAGAAGGTAGCCGATCTCCCGGAATTCTCCTATATCGAGCAGCGCAGGCAGGACATCCAGCATATTGCCCCAGTATTCTTTCTGGCCCAGGTGTTCGATGAGCTGGGTTACAGCCGTCGCCGCCTCCAGATAATACTCGGGCATGAGGGCAGCCTGCCCCTCCGAACATCTCCTCGTCGAGGCGAAGAGCCGGCAGGCAAACGGCCGGACTGGGTAGATCCGGCAGAGTCGGTTGTCACCGAGAAAGGGGCAGCCGGATCCAGTCACCCAGTCGCCGGGATCCATCTCCCGGCCCTCGAGACAGGCCAGGGCAAAGCCGTTGGTGGTTATCCTCGCCGGCTGGTGAGGGCGAGCCCCGGCCAGGGCCTCGGCAAACCATGCGGTCAACCCCTTGGAGACGACATAGCGGAGTATTTCCTCCCCCTCCCGGGCAGTAATGGTCACGTTGTCCGTGCAGCAGTGGCTGCAGGCCGAACCGCAGACCAAGGCAATGTCCCGGCTCCAGAGGTCGAAGGCTTTGTAGATTGTCTGCAATACTCGTGCTTTCATAGGTCATTCTCCAGTGCTCTTCGCAACAACTAGAGCGAGAACAGTGTATCGTAAAAATTTCCCCGTAAAAACCAATAGGAAAAAATGGCCAAAACGCGCCCTGAAGATTCCGGCCAGGAGGCAAAGCGGATCTCCCACCACAGGCAGCCAGCTGAAAAGCAGCGACCAGATGCCGTATTTCTCATAAACTTTCCCCGCGCGGGCCAGCTGTTTTTCATCGGTGCGCAAAATCTTGCGGATAATGAAGTCCGAGCCCCAGATTCCGATAAGATAGGTGGTGCAAGCGCCCAGGAAGTTTCCCAGGCTGGCGGTGAGCACCAGCTGAGGAGGAGAGAAGCCTTGCACGATCATTGCGATCAGCAGCCATTCGGAGCCGACCGGCAGAATGGTGGATGCCAGGAAGCTGAGCACAAAAAGGGCGGGAAGGCTGGGTGTCTGCAGGAGTTCCATAGGAAGGCGAGAGTATACGATACGGAAAGCTTTGTCCATTGCAAAGGCCGCAGCATGACCGGAGCAAACGGGGGAGATTTTATTGGCAGGCTTCCAGAACCTAATTTATTGGGAAAATCCGTCGTTTTTTGCTAAAAGAATGGGATGATTTCACTCCATCGGGTTTACCGGGATGGAAACGACTATTGATATTCTTTGTTGAGGTTGAAGATTTTGCATACGGTGTCTGCGCGATTGTTCGCGATTCTGGTATTTATCGTGGTATCCACCTCTCTTTCTGCCGGACGTGCCCTGGCCGATGATCCGGGATTCATCCGCTGGATTAAGGATTTTTCCCGGGAAGCGGAAAAAGAAGGGATAAAAAAGGCTACTCTCGAGGCTGCTTTTGCCGGTATTGAAGTCCCGGAACCGAAGATTCTGGAGAAGGCCCGCTTCCAGCCCGAGTTTACCACGGAGATCTGGGATTATCTGGACAGCAGGGTCAATCCGCTGGCCATCGAAAAGGGCGGAAAAATGGGCCGGTACTATGCCCGGACGCTCGAGGCGGTGGAAAAGCAGTTCGGGGTTGAGCAGGCTGTGCTGCTGGCGATCTGGTCCATGGAATCCAACTACGGGGCTATTCTGGAAAAGCCGGAACGGCTCTATTATGTGCCGCTGGCCCTTGCCACCCTGGGCTACGGCGACCCCAAAAGGAGCAAGTTCGCCCGCAACCAGCTGATCGGGGCGCTCAAGATCCTCCAGGCCGGCGACGTCGACCGCAGTTTGCTCACGGGCTCCTGGGCAGGGGCCATGGGCCATACCCAATTCATCCCCACCAGTTATTTGGCCTACGGTGTCGATATGGACGGCAACGGCCGCCGTGACATCTGGACTTCCGTCCCCGATGCCCTGGCCACCGCCGCCAATCTCCTTCGCAAGAACGGCTGGCGGAGCGGTCTTGCCTGGGGCTACGAGGTCGTTCTGCCAAAGGGCGGGGAACGGTACCGGGAAGAGAGCAAGACGCTTCGGGAATGGGTGGGGCTCGGCTTTGCGTCTCCACCTGGCGGCGACCGATTTTCCCCGACGGATGTCAATGCAATGCTGAAACTTCCCGCCGGTCCGCAAGGACCGGCCTTCCTGTTGACCAAGAACTTCTCCGTCATCAAAAGATACAACAATGCCGATGCCTATGCTCTGGCGGTCGGTCTGCTCTCCAACCGGCTGGCTGGCAAGCGGGGCGTGGTGCAATCCTGGCCACGGCCTGAAGGATCCCTCACCGCGGAAGAGAAAATCGAGGTTCAGGAAAGGCTGCAGCAACGCGGCTACTATTCCGGCGAGATAGACGGTCAGCTCGGCTCGGGAACGAAGGCGGCCATCAGCAACTTTCAGCAGCAGGCCGGCCTTGCCGAGGATGGCCTGCCCTCACGGGTGCTCCTCCAGGCCCTTCGCCGCTAGCTTACCGATTTTCCGGGCAATGAAATTCATTGCCCGGATTCGGAGAACTGGGTATGATGGAAGCCTTCAAAAAGTGTTGAAAAGCCTCAGGGGATAGACAATTATTCGTATTTCTATACGTTCTGAGCCGATCCTGAATCAACGTCACCCCAAGTCTCGCCAGAGCATCACCTCCATCCTCACCTTCCCTCGGGAAACGGGAACATCCGATATATGACCAGAGCCAATATTCTCATAGCCATTGCCATTGCGGTAATTTCCATTTGCTTTTGGGCCATGCTGAACCGGCAGGAAAACGAGCCGCCGTGGCCTAAGCGGATTCAGGGTTTTTCGTTTTCACCGATGCAGGCCTGGAACGACCAGAGCGCCCACAATCTGCCGACGAAAGAAGAAATCGAGGCGGATCTCAAGCTGGTGTCCGACAAGACCCACGCCATCCGGCTCTACACTACCGAAGGAGTGCTTGCCGAAATCCCGGCGATGGCGCGGAAATATGGATTAAATGTGACGCTGGGAGCCTGGCTCGATAAAAATTACGAGGAAAACGAGCGCCAGATCGAGACGGTTATCCGCCTGGCCAAGGAAAATTACCGCAACGTCATCCGGGTCATCGTAGGCAACGAGGCGATCCTGCGAGGCGAACTGACCGTTGAGCAGATAGCTGGCTATCTCGACCGGGTACGGGAGGCGGTGGATGTGCCGGTGAGCACCGCGGAACCTTGGCATGTGTGGATAAAGGAGCGGGAACTCGTCTCCCACGTCGACTTCATCGCCACCCATATGCTGCCTTACTGGGAGGGGGTGCACCTCGATCTCGCCGTCGATTACATCGTCGACCACATCACCATGCTGGAAAACACCTTCCCCGACAAGCCGATCGTCATCGGAGAGGTCGGCTGGCCGAGCAACGGACGGACCCGCAAGGCGGCCGTCGCCTCGCCTTTCAACGAGGCGACTTTTCTCCGCCGTTTCATCCACCGGGCGGAGCAGCTGAACTACACCTACTACATCATGGAAGCTTTCGATCAGCCCTGGAAGCGGACCAGCGAGGGAGCGGTCGGGGCCTACTGGGGGGTCTACGACGCCTCCCGCAAGGCCAAGTTTCCTTTTACCTCCCCCATCGTCGAACTGCCGGAATGGCGGGTACTGGCGGGCATTTCGCTGGTCATCGCCATCATCACCTTTGCTCTTCTGCTCATCGACAGCCGGACCCTGCGCAAGCGGGGACGCGGGTTCCTCGCCTCCATCGCTTTTATCGCCGCCACCGGGGCGGTGTGGATCGTCTACAGCTATTCACAGCAGTACCTGACCATCTCGATGCTCATTGTCGGTTTCCTCATGCTCTGCGGCATCATCGGCGTGGCCATCGTTCTGCTCGCAGAGGCCCATGAATGGGCGGAGGCACTGTGGACCAATGAGGAACGTCGCTCCTTTGCCGACATCAAGACGACGGACGACCTGCTGCCCATGGTCTCAGTCCACGTCCCGGCCTACAACGAGCCGCCGGATATGATGATCGACACCCTGAATGCCCTTGCCGAACTCGATTATCCCCGCTACGAGGTCATCGTCGTCGACAACAACACCAAGGATCCGGCGGTCTGGCAGCCGGTGGAGGCGCACTGTCGGACTCTCGGGTCCCGGTTTCGCTTTTTCCACGAGGATCCGCTGCCCGGCTTCAAGGCCGGGGCACTCAACTACGCCCTGGCCAGGACTTCGCCGGAGGCGGAGGTAGTTGCCGTCATCGACAGCGACTATGTGGTGACACCCGACTGGCTGCGCGATCTGGTCCCGCAATTCCTGCGGCCGGAAGTGGCGATCGTTCAGGCGCCGCAGGACTACCGCGACGACGGGGAGAACCTGTTCAAGGCCATGTGCTACGCCGAATACCGCGGCTTTTTCTACATCGGCATGATAACCCGCAACGAGCGCAATGCCATCATCCAGCACGGTACCATGACCATGGTACGCAAGTCGGTGCTGGAGGAGGTCGGCCGCTGGGCGGAGTGGTGCATCACCGAGGACGCCGAACTGGGCCTCAAGATCTTCGAGAAGGGCTACGAGGCCCTCTATATCGCCAAATCCTACGGTCGCGGTCTCATGCCCGACACCTTCATCGATTTCAAGAAACAACGCTACCGCTGGGCCTATGGCGCGGTGCAGATCATGCGCCACCATGCCAGGGCCCTGCGCCGCCGCGACCAGAGCCGGCTCACCTACGGCCAGCGCTACCACTTCATCGCAGGGTGGCTGCCGTGGCTGGCGGACAGCATAAACCTCATCTTTACGCTCGCGGCGCTCGGCTGGACCATCGGCATGCTGCATTTCCCCCGGGTGATCGACCCGCCGATGATCATTCTCTCCGCCGTGCCGCTGGCCTTCTTCGTCTTCAAGATCGCCAAGATGTTCTATCTCTATCGGAGCCGGGTGCGGGCCTCCATTTCCCAGACCCTGGCGTCGGCAGTGGCGGGGCTGTCGCTCTCCCATACCATCGCCAAGGCCATGCTGTTCGGTATGGTGACCAAGAGCCTGCCCTTCTTCCGCACCCCGAAAAAGGTCCAGGGGCGGGCCTTCTGGTACGCCCTGCAGTCGGCCAGGGAGGAAGCCCTGATGGCCATAGCCCTCCTCCTTGGAGCGGTGACCCTGGTCAAGCTGCAGGGGGTGGAGACTCCCGATGTCCTGGTGTGGATCGTCGTTCTGATGGTTCAGTCGATCGCCTATTTCGCCGCGATCGCCATGTCAATTATCAGTGCTTTCGCCCAGCTTCCGGCGAGACTGATCGACAAGATCACGGCGCCGCCGAAAGCCGGTACTCCGGTGGCGGCCGAGGAGGTTGTGGAGGAGCAAACCCAGGAAACCAGCGCTCCTTCCAACTGATTACCGAATTCTGAGAGGGGCAGGTTCGATTCCCTGCCTTTTATTTCTCCTCACTGAGGGGGGAGAATTTTGCTCCGGTGAGAGCGGCCAGATCGTTCGGATCCAGCTCGATTTCAAGGCCCCGTCGCCCGGCGCTGACGAAGATGGTGGGGAAAATGTTGGCCGAGGTGTCGATGAAGGTCGGCAACCGTTTTTTCTGACCGAGCGGACTCACCCCGCCGAGAACGTAACCCGTTGCCCTCTCCACCGCCGCCTTGTCGGCCATCGCCGCCTTTTTTACTCCAGCCGCCCTGGCTATCTGTTTCATGCCGAGCATGGCCGAAACCGGTACGACGCCGACGGCAAGGCTGCCGTTGTCGAGCTCGACCACCAGGGTTTTGAAGACACGGGCCTCGTCCAGGCCGAGCTTTTCAGCCGCCTCCTTTCCGTAGGAGACGGCCGCGGGGTCATGAACGTATTGGTGGACGGAATAGGCGATCTTTGCCTTCTTTGCCGTGTTGATGGCCGGGGTCATGGTTCTCCTTCATCATTTACCCCTCTCTCCGGTTCCTCGTTCTCCGGCAGGATCAAACCGGTGCCCGCGCAATCCGGGCAATCCTCCCGGGTAAGCATGAACCTGCTCTCGCCGGCGAAAAATGCGGTTTGACCCGAGCCGCCGCAGCCTGGGCAGGGGGTGGTTTTCCCGACAAAATCCTTCGTGTTGTTCATTCTGCCTGTCCGAGGATGAGGGGAGTCGATCGTCATTTGTGGCAATGATACCTTCAGGGCCCCATGATGCGCAACAGTTATACTGTTCGTAACTCGAACTGCCAAGACAGCCTTTTTTTGAGAATCATCGGCAGGAGGCCGACTCCGGTCTCGAGCATTCTCGCAGTGCTGTCGAGCGGGGAAAATAGGTCTTGCCCTCTTTCGGCCGGTACACTAGTGTCATGTCGTTTCAGATGTTGCAAAATCGCACCGCAATTTTGGCTTGCTGCGAGGCACGACTGAGGGCGCATAGCAGCGCTATGTAACCGAAGGAGTAACGAAGTCAGCGAGCCCAAAAGGGCTAGCGAGATGCAACAGATGAGGCTTGACAGGACACTAGGATGGGGCCGGGAATTACCCGACCTAAGGCAGGATGTTTTCGTAGATTCAAGAGGGAAAGCGAGGCGGAGTTAACCGGATGATAGTGAGATTTTCCGACGAGGAGGAGTTTCCGGGCGGGCGAGATTCGATCCTCCCGGCCTGGGGCGCGCCGAGGATCAAGGTGAAGTTCATGCATCGCGGCCTGTGCCGCGGCCGCTCTCATGCCACTTTTCTCCGCCAGTTCCCGGGCAACTTTCCCCAGTGGGGCGAGTGTCTTTTCGATTTCGATGTGGACTGCCGCGACTATGATTGGTTGGTGGTCTATCAGGACCTGCCCCCGGACGATTCCTTCTTCACCGAGGAAAAGCTTGCCTGCCCGAGGGAAAAGACGATGCTGATCACCGGCGAGCCGTCAACCATCACTGTTTTTGGCAAGGATTATCTGCGTCAGTTCGGCTGCATTCTCACCTTCCAGGAGCCTTGGGCGATGCGCCATCCCAACGTCATCTTCCATCATCCGGGATTGTTGTGGTACTACGGACTGCCCGCCGACAAGGGTAAATTCCTCACCTGGGATCTGCTGGCGGCGAGCCCGCTGCCGAAAAAGACCAGACTTATTTCCACCGTCTGTTCGCAGCGGACCGGCAACATCACCCTGCACTCCACCCGCGTCGATTTCACCTGGCGGCTGAAGGAAGATCTGCCGGAGCTCGATATCTTCGGCCACGGCGTCAACCCCATGAACGACAAGGCGGAGGCCCTCGACGCCTACATGTTTCATATCGCTGTGGAGAATCACGTCTACGATCACCATCTCACCGAAAAGCTGCCGGATGCCTTTCTCGGCTATACCCTGCCGTTCTACCACGGCGCCCCCAACGCCGACGAATATTTCCCGAAAGAGAGCTTCATCCCCATCGATATCAACGATTACCAGCGGTCGAGAGACATCATAAAAAGCCATCTGAGGAACAACGAATACCGGGATCGTCTGCCGTATATTATCGAAGCGAGGCGGCGGGTGCTGGAGGAGCAGAATCTTTTTGCGATCGTGAGCCGTAAGATCGTGGAGCAGGATCGTGATATACAGACGGCCACCACGGGCCGCGTGGTCCGCAACCGCTCGACCATGCGCATCAAAAATCCTCTCGCCGGCATCCGCAGTTTAACCGAGAAGGCTGCGGTCAAAGCCTATCATCGGCTGACCTTCAAGTCCCGCAACAAACGGCGTCATCTCTGATGTCGGTTGTGCATTCAGATGCCGGAGGAAGCTCGAGCATTCAAAAGCAATCGGAATAGCGAGGTTATGGAACTGCAACTTCCCCAGGTATTTTCAGTCAGGGCGGTACTCGTGGCGCGGCGCATCCTGCTGCGGAGGTTTCCCGCCGACTCGGCCCTGGCCATAACTCCCATGCTCTTTACCCAGGGGGAGGAGCGTTGTGTGGCCCTCTTCCGCTACGGGGTTGCAGTCTTCATCAATATCTCGCCCCTCGAGCAGCAGCACCTGATCGACAGGACTCTCCAGCCCTACCTGGAAGAGGTGATCGAGGGCGGCGAGGAGGAGAGCATCGAGGTGGTGATTGCCCACGATCAGGATGAGCGGGTCCAGGGGGAGCGGATCACTCTGCGCGAAGCCTCGATCCCCCGGCTCCAGCTCCTGGTCGAGGTGATGGCCCGCTCTGTGCTGCTTGCCGACTACGAGGCACGGATCACTCGCAGCTTCGACATGGTCGAGCCGCTCGCCGCCAAACTGAGCAAAAGTCAGGGGCCGCGGACCGGCGGACAGCTCCTGCAGACGATTGGCACGGCCCTGGCCACCGAGCATGATATGGTCGGACGGGCCGCCGTCACTGAAAAGCCGGACCTGCTGTGGGAACATTCCGAGCTGGAGGGGCTCTATCTAATGCTCGAAAACGATTTCGAGCTGCGTGAGCGGGATACGGCCCTGGTGCGCAAGATCAACCTGGTTTCCCGCACCGCCCAGACCTCCCTCGAACTGCTCCAGTCCCGGCGCAGCCTGCGGGTGGAATGGTATATCGTGATTTTGATCGTCGTCGAGATCCTCCTCACCCTGTTCGATCTCTTTATCCGAAAACACTGATATTTTATCACTATGAGTCAGATTCCTCAAAATGTTGCCGATTTTCTGGCCGCCCACGGCCTAGCCGCCCTGGAATTCGAGCCGGGTTCAACGCCCACGGCCGAAACCGCCGCCGCCCGGATCGGTGTCCCGGTCGGCCAGATCGCCAAGTCGATGCTTTTCAAGGGCAAGGACGGTGCCTTCCGTCTGGTGGTGGCCGCCGGGGATAAACGGGTAGATAACGGCCTGTTGAAGAAGACCGCCGGTTGCAAGCACCGCATGGCCACCCACGAGGAGACCCTGGCTGTCACCGGCTTCCGCCCAGGTGGAGTCTGCCCTTTTGGCCTTGCCGGCAGCGGAATCCAGATTCTCCTCGATGCGTCCCTCGATGCATACGAGACCGTCTATCCCGCTGCCGGCACCGATGCCACAGGCGTGCCGATGAGTCCGGAAAAATTGGCGGAGGTGACCGGCGGGGTCAGGGTGCAGGTCACCGGCGGCAAGGAGCAGTTATCACTGTCATAAACACAGGTCTCAGGCGTTCCCCCGGCAACTGTGTATCAACTCATCGTGCCCGACACTCATGCGGGCTGTGCCCGCAACCCAAGGGCTGTCATCCTCCAACTGACGTTTCAAAAAACAAGAAACGAAATTTCGTGAAGGTACTCATGCGATGGTTGGCGAAGGCAGTTTTTGCCGCTCAGATACTGACTGATCTTCAGCTTTGGTCTTTAGGCCAGAAGGCGTCGACACAGAGCGGACAGAGCTGTAAACCGCAGGGCACACAATTCTGAGATTCTGCCGAGTACCGCCAACTGATGATTGAATGCTTGCCATTTCCGCTTCAGTTAGTTGACCGGGTTTATTCAGCACTCGGAGGCTACCCCTATCTTGCCTATTCATGAAGATGGGCCGCTCACTGAAGACAGCTTTTCAGCGGTGCTCTCCGTCTTTTTCTCAAGTTTTTTAATTTAATGCTTGATTATTATGAGGACTTAATCTTTTAATACAATTTTTTAGGGGAAAGTCTTAGGAAAAAAGTTTCTTTGTGGTACCGGTTCGAGAGCAACGAAGATCCTTTGGTTATGGCCTTATTGAAGCCGTTGTACGGTGGCGGAATCAGGGAACGATATGGCACAGCAAGAAGAAAAGCATCCGGATAGCAACCTTTATCCACTCAGCTTTGGCCAGGAAGCCCTGTGGTTTCTGTACAACCTCTCTCCGAACCATTGTGCATACAATATCAACGCCGCCTGGCATATCGAGGATGAACTCGACGTAGTTTTCCTGACGAAGGCCTTGCAGGCCTTCATCGATAACCATCCCGCCCTGCGAACCACATTCGTGGCAGTGGGTGGGGGAGAAGTGCGGCAACGGGTTCACCGAAAGATGGAGCTCGATTTTTTGCAGGTGGATGCCTCCGGATGGAGCCGAGAGCAACTTCACCGCACGCTGGTCCAGGAGACGTATCGCCCCTTGGACCTGGAGACCGGACCTCCCCTTCGCTGGAGGTTGTTTCGCCTTGCCGGAACAGATTACATACTGTTCCACAGCATCCACCATATCGTCACCGATTACGGTTCCATGGTCATGATGATGGAAGAACTGTCGGCGATGTTTGCGGAGGGTCGCATCATCAAGACCGGTTCCGGATCGGATGCCTTTCCATATGGTGAATTTGTCAGGGCGCAGCGCCAGAGATTGTCCGGCAAACACCGGGAAAAGCTGTTTCGGTTTTGGCAAAAGCAGCTTGAGGGCAAGCTCGAGCCCCTGAATCTGCCCACAGACTACCCCCGGCCGCCGGAGCTGGACTATCGCGGTGACCAACTGAGCTTTGCCATTCCCGCTGATCTCGTCGGGAAGCTGCGTCAGGTTGCCCGGCGGGAGGGTTTCGGCGTCAATGTCCTCTGCCTTGCCGCATATGCTTTGCTGCTGCACAGCCTCAGCCGGCAGCCGCATATTCTCATCTCCACTCCGGTATCCGGCAAGACCCGGAAGTATGGTGGAATTTACGGGTACTTCGTCAATCCCGTGGTTCTGGCAATAGATTTCGAAAATAACCAGGACGGACCGGCCCTGATCCGGCAGGTCCGGCAACGGCTGTTCCAGGCCCTTCTTAATAAGGATTATCCCTTTGCCAGAGTGGTGTCGGACTTCGCAACCGTCCGGCGCAGAGACCTCGCCCCTGTGTCCCAGGCCATGTTCAGCTGGTTGGATCTCGAAACCTTCACGCAGACTGACCGGCTCAGCAAAGTGACGGCGCAGGGAAAGATCGAGTGGTACATCGGGGACATGGTTTGGCGGCATTACGATCTTCGGGGCCAAACCGACGATTTCGATGTGGTTCTGGCAATCAACAATGGGCTTGACGGTGCTTTGGTCGAGTTGCAGTACAACGAAAACATCTTTTCCAGAAGAACCGTGGAAGGGATGGCTGAATATTATCTCACCCTCCTCTCCGCTCTGGCGGAAATGAACGAACTGCCGGTGAGCCGATTGCCGCTCATGAGGCCGGATCAGAGAGAGCGCATATTAGAGGAGTGGTCCAACCGACATCGTCCCTTTCTGGAATATGTGGGGATGCACCGGCGGTTCGAACAGCAGGCGCGGCAAAAGCCGGAAGCTCTCGCCCTGATCGACGGCCGGGAGGAGTTCACCTATGCCGAGCTCAACCGGCTCGCCAATCAGACGGCCTGCGCCCTTGCGGCGCTCGGCGCGGGTCCGGGAAAACTGGTTGGCGTTTGCCTGAAGAGAAATGCACGGGCTGTGATCTGCCTCATGGGGATCATCAAGGTCGGCGCGGCCTATGTTCCGCTCGATCCGGATTACCCGCGGGAGCGCCTCGCTTTCATGGCCGAGGATGCCGGGATCTCGCTGGTACTTGCCGAAGAGGCAACCCGGGAGGCGGTGCCGACCGGGAAGGGCGAGGTGTTTCCAATCGACGAGCGGTGGCCGGAAATACTTACGCAGGATGATCGCGATCCGGAGCGTGAGGTAGGCGCGGAAGAGCTCGCCTATGTCATCTATACTTCCGGGTCGAGCGGCCGGCCCAAGGGCGTGGCGGTCGAGCACGGCGGGGTTTCCGCCCTCATCGATTCCTATGGCCGGGTCTTCGCCGAATCGGAAATCGCCGGAGTGGGCGCGGTCACTTCGCTCAATTTCGACATCTCGGTGATGGACATCTTCGCAACCCTGGGTCTCGGCGGGACGCTGATCTTGGTGCCCGACCCGATGACCCTGGGCGTGCTGCCCTCCCGGGAGCGGATCAGGCTGATCGTGGCCGCCCCGTCAACTGTGGCCTCGCTTTTGAAGATTGGAGCGATTCCCCGATCGGTGACGACCATCGGCCTGGGCGGGGATCTGGTCAGGCAGAATCTGGTGGACGAGCTGTATGGCCTCGGCCATATCGAGCGGGTTTACAACATGTACGGACCCACCGAGGAGACGGTCTGGGCCACCTGCGCCTTGGTTCCTCCGCAGGCCGAGGGGGGCGCCCCTCCGATCGGCCGGCCGATCGCCAAGACCGAAGCCTATATCCTGGACCGGTTCCTGCAGCCAGTCCCCGTCGGCGTCCCCGGGGAGCTCTTTCTTGGCGGACCGGGGGTGGCGAGGGGCTATCTCAATCGCCCCGAGTTGACCGCCGAGCGCTTCATCGCCAGTCTCTTTCATGGAGAAAACAGCAAGGCACGGTTGTACCGGACCGGGGATCTGGCCCGCTTTCGCCATGACGGCAACATCGAGTTCCTGGGCCGTATCGACGACCAGGTCAAGATCCGGGGTTTTCGCATCGAGTTAGGCGAAATCGAGACGGTGCTGCGTCAGTGTCCGGAAATAGCCGAGGCCGTGGTGGTCGTTCGGGAGGATCGCCATGGGGAGAAGTTCCTTCGGGCCTGCGTAACTGCCAAAACACACGGGCGGAGCGACGAGGAAGGGGTGAAGGCCTTCATGAGGGAGAGGCTGCCCTCCCATATGGTGCCTTCCTTCGTCACTTGGATCGATGGGATGCCGGTAGGCCCGAGCGGCAAGATCGATCGTCGGTCCCTGCCGGAGCCGGGGCATCCTCCGATGATGGAGGTAGGGCAGGCGCGCCCCGTGAACGGGGAGACCGTCGACCTGGTTTCCCGGATCTGGCGGGAAGAACTGGGCCGGGATGGTTTTGGCCTCGACGACAATTTTTTCGACATCGGCGGCCACTCTCTGATGATGGTCGCCGTCTTTTCCCGTCTCGAAAAGCTGCTGGGCGATCGTTTGCAGCTCACCGACCTCTACAAATACCCCACCATTCGCTCCCTGGCGAAGTTCCTCGACAGCCGGAAAGGGGGGCAGCGGGAGGAAGAAAGTGACGGCGTCCGGCTGGCTCCGGCAAAAACTCTCACCGGAAACGGCAAGGTGGCGATTGTCGGCATGGCCTGCCGTTTTCCGGGGGCCGTGGATAAGGACCGGTTCTGGGAGAACCTGCAGAAAGGGGTGGAGTCGATCGCTCAGTTTTCCGACGGCGAGTTGGCGGCGGGGGTGCCGGCGGCGGTGCGAAGCAATAATAATTTCGTCAGCCGTTCCGGCTGGCTGGAGGGCCTGGATCTTTTTGATGCGGAGTTTTTCGGCATTCCTCTCCGGGAGGCGGAGACGATGGATCCCCAGCATCGGCTCTTCCTGGAGTGCGCCTGGCATGCCCTGGAGGATGCCGGCATCGATCCCGAGCGACCCCCTGGAACGATTGGCGTCTACGGTGGTTGCGGCTTCAACGCCTATCTTGCCAGCAATCTCTGTCATCTCATGAATCGCCTGGAAAAAACGGAGAAATTTAATCTACTGCTTGGCAACAGCAGCGACTTCTTGAGCAGCCGTATCGGCTACAGGCTCAATCTGAAAGGCCCGACAGTGGCCGTGCAAACCGCCTGCTCCACCTCGATGACTGCCGTCCATATGGCTGCGCAGGGCCTGCTGCAGGGCGACTGCGACATCGCGCTGGCCGGAGGGGTCTCTTTGGGTGACTTGCAGAAAGGCTACCTTTACAGGGAGGGCATGATCTTGTCGGCCGAGGGGCGCTGCCGTCCCTTCGATGCCTCGGCTGACGGTACCGTCCCCAGCCAGGGGGTGGGAATCGTGGTGCTGAGAAGGTTGGGGGAGGCACTTGAATCCGGCCATCATGTATATTCGACGATCATCGGCACGGCGGTCAACAACGACGGTGGCGGCAAGGCCGGGTTCACTGCGCCTGCTCCGGCGGGACAGGCTGCGGTGATCGCTGCGGCCCAGGCCAGGGCGGGTATCGGCCCGGAGGAGGTGTCGCATGTGGAGACCCATGGCACCGGGACCAAGGTCGGCGACCCCATCGAATTTGCCGCCCTGGCCAGGGTATTCGGGGAGCGAGGCGCAGAGAACTCCTGCGCCCTCGGCTCGGTCAAGGCCAACATCGGCCACGCGGACGCCGCCGCGGGCATCGCCGGCATCATCAAGACCGCCCTGGCTCTCAAGCACCGAATTATCCCGCCGCAGATCAACTTCGCCAGCCCCAACCGGGAAATATCCTTCTCCGGCACGCCCTTCTACGTCAACACGCGTTTGCGGCAGTGGGATACGGCGAAACTGCCTCGCCGGGCGGGTGTGAGCTCGTTCGGGCTCGGCGGTTGCAACGGCCATGCCGTGCTCGAAGAGCCGCCGACAGGACCGGATACTCGCCCCGACCAGTCCGACTGGCAGTTGCTGCCGTTCTCGGCAGCACACCCGGAAGCCCTGGCCGACGTGGCGGAAAATCTCGCCGCCTATCTGCAAAAACATCCCACGATCAGTCTGCGGGATGTTGCCTACAGCCTCCAGCTGGGGCGCAAGCGGCTTGCCCATCGGGAGTTCATGGTGGCCGGAAACATGTCGTCGGCCGTCGAGCAGCTCATATATTTTGCCGAAGGAGCCCGGCGCGGCGATCACATGCTCCATAAGGATGTAGAGAAGAACGCAGATCCTCCGGCGCAGAGGGCACTGCTGCTGAACGAGCTGGGCCGGCAATGGCAAAAGGGAGAGGAGATAGACTGGTTAAAGCTCCATAACAACCGGCCGCGCCTGCTGCCCCTGCCTGGGTATCCCTTCCGGCGGCAGCGACACTGGGTGGAAAGGACGCACGGAGAGAAAGGGCTCGAAAATCCCTATGCCGCCTGCGAATCCCGGTCAGATGAGGTCGGGCCGGCGAAGTTGAAGGCCATTTGGCAGGAGACAGGTCAGGCGGGGAGTGAATTGGACGAAACCGAGCGCGCCGTCGCCGCCGTCTGGGAAGAGTACCTCGGCCTGGGCGAATACCGCAGCGATGATGACTTCTTCGACCTGGGCGGCGACTCGCTCCTGGCGGTGATGATGGTCGAACGGCTCGGGTCGCGATTCGGTCTTACGCTGACCGGCGATATCCTTATCGGTCGATCTACCCTTGGCCGCCTGGCGGAATACCTCCGGCAGCTGGTCCGGAACCGGTCGAGGGCGACCGTTCCGGAACCCGGCCATGCCGTCCTGCTGAAGTCCGGTACGCCGTCCTGTCCGCCGCTCTTTTTGTGCCATCCGGGGGCGGGACATCTCTACTTCTATCGCCACCTCGTCAAGCTTCTCGATATTGCCGGGGCGGTTTACGGTATCGAGGCCATGGGGCTGAGACCGGGCGAGGCACCGCTGCCGACCATCGAGGCCATCGCCGGTCACCATCTTCGGCAGATTCGGCAGATCCAGGGCCAGGGTCCGTACCGGCTGGGTGGTTCATCCTTCGGAGGCATGGTCGCCTATGAAGCGGCCCGGCAGCTCCTAGCGACGGGCGAGGCGATTGATCTGCTGTATATGGTGGATACGCCGGGGCCGGGGCACATGATCGGGCCGGTCACCAGCGATGCCATGATCCTTGCCTCGCTCTTCGGCGATCTGTTCGGTGACCAGGCCCGGTTGACGGAGCAGCTCCTGGCCCTGGAAGGCGAACCGGAAAGGCAGATAGCACATATTCTTCAAGAGGCCCGATTTTCCGGGAAAGACTACCAAATTCCAACAAATTTCGGCAGGCATATTCTCCACATGGTTAGAATTCATGTCGCCGCCATGCGAAACTACCGGCCACAGCCGTACCCCGGTTTTCTGCTTTTCTTCAGGCCCAGCGAGGCGACAGCCGACTACTCCATCCATGCCGAAATGGCTTGGCTGCCTCTGGCAGCCGGGGGGGCGAATGTCTATACCGTGCCGGGGAATCATGTCACCATGAATATGGAGCCGAATGTACGCAATATTGCTGCCTATCTGCAGCGCCACGTCATCGACCATCTCAGCGGTCCATTCGCAGAGGATTTATCCGGTTGAATCGAGATCCGGTTGCCGGGCAGCATGGAGCATTGCCATATTTGCAGAATACCAGGAAGACAAAAAGGTTGAAGGACAAGGGAGCAGGCGATTTCATAATCGGTGGGTTAGTGCCGTCCCGTAGATGTGAGAGTGAGCCCTGGATCGCCTATAATCATTGGCCTTTTCGTGACAGGTTTGGTAAGAGAGATGTTTTGGAGATGATGGGGGCGAGTCTGTGTACGAGCCTCGGAAGAAATCATCTCTTAAGTTTAATCCCTCTGAGGGCACGGAACGGAGCCCCCTTATGCGGGGCTGAGAAGCATTTATGAAGAGTTGTAAAATTTGGTTATGTGTGGGGCTGGTTATCGCCATCTGCGCTCCTAATGCATCCGAGGCAGACAACAGATCGATCGTCCCGGCGGACATCCTGAAAATGTCTTTCGAGGAGATGATGAATATCAAGATAACCACGGCCGGCAAGAAGGAGGAGCGGGTTGCCGATATCCCGGCCAGTGCGGTGGTCATAACCCGGAGCGATATCGAAAAATACGGTTATAGGAACCTGGAGGAGATTCTGGAAAATGTGCCGGGAATGTTTGTCATCGACGATTATGCCGGTTACCGCAAGACCTTCGGTGTCCGAGGTTTTTATTCGGGCTACCCACGGAATATCATCTTCCTCATCAACGGCGTTGCCCAGACGGAAAGCCTGTTCGACTATAACGAGATGTCCAATTTCAATATCCCGGTCGAGGCGATCGACAGGATCGAGGTCGTCCGGGGGCCGATGTCGGTGCTGTACGGCCAGGGGGCTTTTTTCGGCGCCATCAATATCATAACCAATTCCCCCGAAGACAATACCAACCTGGTTGCCGCGTCTCTCGGCAACGGCAGGGAGAAAGCCGCCGCCAAGGTTGCGGGGACACAGGGTGACTTCAATTATTCCCTGAGCGCGGGGCTGGCGAGTGACGACGGGCCCGACCATAAACTGTCGAAGATGGTCTCCAACATGGCCACTCTGCGGCCATGGGGCATCGACGAGACCAACGACACGACGCAAGACAGGTTGGAGCGCAGATCCGGCAACGTTATCTTTTCAGGCAAGTACAAAGGCTTCTACACCGACCTGATGTTCAACAGGAGCAGCGACGAGGTCTTCATTTTCAAACCATCGGTTACCGACGGCAGTACCTATGATCGTGAGGCGGCCATTGCCTCGCTCGGGTACGAACACCAGGTGACCGACGATGTTCGGCTGAACGGCAGGATGACCTATCACAACTTCAACTTCAACCTCAACTGGGATATCGCCGCCAGCGCCTTCCCCGGCGCGGGGGCGGGAGAAAGCCGAGGCGGCTCCGACTACTTTGAGTATGAGCTCGATGCCTTCCTGAACCTTGCCGAAAACCTCGAGATAACCGCCGGGGCATATTACAAGTATACCACCGATACCCGTATCAGTGGCGACCTGCCCATCTTCAATCTGTCGGAAAAGGGCACAACCAGCGACGAGATCGACCTTTGGGCTGTCTTTGCCCAAGCAAACTATGTGCCGTGGGAAAAAATCCGGTTCGTGACCGGGTTGCGCCTGGAACAACAACTCGAGTATGACATCGATTACGAGCGCAATCCCGGCAGCGCCGCATCCTCCCGGACCACGGGCTTCTATGGGGACGATGATTTGGAATTCATCCCGAGTCTTGCGACCATATATTCTTTCAACGAAACGAATATCCTGAAACTTTTATACGGCAAGGCCATTGCCCGGGCCTCCTTTTTCCAGAACGGAGATCAGCTGAAGAGTAATTCGCCGAATCTGGAAACCGAAGAGATACACACCTTCGAGGCGAATTATATTACCACCCCCTTATCCGAGCTCACCGTCAACTTCTCCCTCTTCCACAATATCCTCGATAATCTCATCGTCCGGACAGTATCTACGGAATCGGAGCGCCTGACCTCGTTTTTTGCCAACGGCGGCAAGTTGGTCACCAATGGCGCGGAACTGACCATCCAGGTGAAGCCGGTGGCAAGGCTTGTGGCCGAGCTGAGCCTGACCTACCAGGATACCGAAGACCGGCGGGACGGCTTCGAGGACATCGAGGTTGCCTATTCTCCCCATTTCCTCGGCTATGCCAAGATGGCCTACCAGTTCACCGACCGGATCAGTTTCGCTCTGACCGGCACCTATGTCGATGAAATGGAAACGGAATGGGATGTCCGGCTGAACAATTTCGCCGGCGGCCGGGTGGGGCAGGCGGTCAACGGCTATTACCTGCTCGGCGCCAACCTGCGGATCGACAATCTCTTCGGCACCGGCTGCTACTTCAATCTGCGGGGCTCCAATATCCTCGACGAGGAATACCGGTATCCGACCTATGTCAACAATACCTGGGCTGACCGAGGCACCCTCGGGGAGCCGTTGCAGATACTCGCCACTCTCGGCCTGAAATTCTGATCAACCATGACACCACGACTCCCCACCACTGCCCGCAGACAAGGCGGAATCGATTTCTTCTACCGGTGTATTGTCGTGGTGTTTCTCCTCTTAATCCTGCCGAAGCCTTCCGCCGCCCAGCAGATGGAATACCTTCTCAAGGCGGGGTTTCTGGAGAAGTTTGCCAGATTCACCGAGTGGACGGATTCCGGAGAGCAAGCCGAGTCCGATCAGCCCTTTGCCATATCGGTCATCGGCGAGAGCCCTTTCCACGGGAGTCTCGAGGAACTTTACACAACGGAAAAGATCAAGAACAGGCCGGTCAGCATCAGATACATTGCAATACCTGACGATATCGGCACGAGCAATATCCTTTTTGTTGCCGGATCGGAAAAAAACAACCTGGAGGCAATCCTGGAAGCCACTCGGGGAAAACCCATCCTGGTGGTGGGCGACACCAAAGGTTTCGGAGAGAGAGGCTGCCATATAAATTTCTATATCACGCCCAAGGGTACCGTGCATTTCGAGATAAACCTCGCCAAGGTCAAGGAGTCCGGCCTGCATATGCAACTGGTGCTGCTGGAAATCGCGAAAATCATTTATTAGTACCTTAGAAATTCATCTCTTGTTTTTTGAGAATGAATTTCGTGAAGGTACTCATCTCCTCTGATGTAGGAGGGGATAACAACCCGTGGGTTTCGGGCGTCAGCCCGCATCAGACTATCGGCGAAACGCATGCCCTTCTTTCCGATACGCTCCATCCGTAAAAAGATAATCGCCAGCATCATGTTGGTCTGCGTGCTGACCATGACCACCGGTTTTGCCATCGTCCTGGTTCAGGATATCGCCAAGATCAAGAGGACCATGGCCGATCAGGCCGCGATGGTGGCCAGGGTTATCGGGGAGAGCTGCGTATCGGCGATCACCTTTGAGTATCCCGATAATGCCGAAAAGAGCCTCAGTCTCATAGGCGGCCTGGAGGGCTTTGAAAATGCCCGGGTGTACAAGACCAACGGCGAACTCTTCGCCTCTTACGACAAGGTCGAAAGAATCGAGGGCCCACACGGTGAAGGCCTGAGGACTTCCAGGGAATACCGTGGCCGTGACCTGCATTTGATCGAGCCGATCAGATATCAGGGCAACACCTACGGCATGATCTACCTGCGGGTCCGCCCCTCCTTCGAGGAGGCGATCCGTGCGCGGATCGTCAACATGGGCGGGGTGCTCTTCGGTCTCCTGGCCCTATGCTATCTGCTCGCCAGCCTGGTACAACGCATTATTTCACGGCCCATTTTGCAACTCGCCGATACCGCCGAAAAGGTCTCCGACGAGATGGATTATTCGCTGCGGCTGGAGAACACCAACAGCGGCGAAATCGGCATCCTCTTTGAAGCCTTCAACGAGATGCTCGGGGCCGTTCAGCAGCGGGAGATCGAGCGGAGCAGGGCCGAGGGCGATCTCCGTTTCAAGGAGCAGGTCATAGAATCGACCACCAGCTGCATCGCCACTGCCGACCTCAGCGGCAGGATTACCTACACCAACCCTTCCTTCCGAAAGCTGTTCGGGATCATTGAACAGGAGGAGGTATTCCACGGGAGCCTGGCCCGATTCTTCGCGGACAATGACGTTTTCGACCGGATGCTCGTCATGCTCGCCCACCAGGGAACCTGGTCGCATGAGACCGGGGCAAAGAAGATGAACGGCGACTGCTTCGATGCGATCATCTCCGCCGATACCATCAGGAACTCCGACGAGAACCATGCCAGCCTCGTCATCACCGTCTCCGACATCTCCGAATTGCGTATCGCCTCGCGAGAGATGGAACGGGAGAACTGGCTGAAATCGGGACAGAGCGCCATTTATGAGCGGCTGCGGGGAGAACAGGATGTGAGGGAGCTCGCCCGGAACCTGCTTCGGGGCTTGAAGGAGCATATCGAATTTCAGGTTGGCGCCATATACGTGGCCAACGATCATCGGCAGCTCAGCTTGTCCGGAGGCTATGCGCTTGACCGAGAATGCCGGATCGGCGAGAAATGCCTCTTCGGCGAAGGGCTGGCGGGCCAGGCGGCGCTCGACCGGCAGAAGATCCTGGTTTCCCACCTGCCTGAGGATTACCTCTTGATCAGTTCGGGAGTGGGCACAGCCGTGCCCCGCCATCTGCTGGCCATGCCCTTCATCTTCGAGAACCAAGTAAAGGGAGTACTGGAGCTGGGATCGTTCAACGAATTCCAGAGCAGGGAACTCGAACTCCTGGAGAGGGTGACGGTGGCCATCGCCATTGCCGTCCACACCGCCCAGTCCCGCGAGCAGGTCCGGCATCTCCTGGAGAAGACCCAGGCACAGTCCGAGGAGCTGCAGGCGCAGACCGAGGAACTGCGGACGCAGCAGGAGGAACTGCAGCAGATCAATCTGGAGCTCGAGGAGCAGCGGGACAATATCAAGAAGAAGAACGAGGAGCTGGAATTGGCGCGCAGCCTGGTGGAGAAGAAGGTCGCCGACCTGGAGATTACCGGCCGGTACAAGTCCGAATTTCTGGCCAACATGTCTCACGAGCTGCGTACTCCCCTGAACAGCATCACGCTGCTCTCCGACGTTTTGATGGAGAATCGCGACGGCACCCTGTCCGCCAAGCACCTGGAGTATGTCGCCAATGTCAATGCCGCCGGGGCCGACCTGCGGGCCCTGATCAACGATATACTCGATCTCTCCAAGGTCGAGTCGGGCAGGATGGATGTCGTGGTTGAAGAGGTCGTCATTACCGACCTGCTGGCCACCATGGAGCGGATCTTCAGCCCCGTATCACAGCAAAAGGACCTGCCCCTGCTGGTCACTGCAGCAGAGAATGCGCCGCGGATCATCCGGTCGGATCGCCAGCGAATCGAGCAGGTGCTGAAGAATCTTCTGTCCAACGCCTTCAAGTTCACGGAAAAGGGCCGGATCGAGGTGCTTGTCGAAACACCCGGTGCCTGGTCGGCGGAATGCCATCCCGGCCTCGCTCCGGACAACGCGGTGGTCTTTTCGGTCCGGGATACCGGCATTGGGATTGCCGAGGCGAAACAAGCCCTCATCTTTGAAGCCTTCATGCAGGCCGATGGCACGACCAGCCGGAGATACGGTGGCACCGGCCTCGGCCTGTCTATTTCTCGGGAGATTGCGGGGCTTTTGGGCGGCGAACTGCTCGTCCGCAGCACGCCGGGCCAGGGCTCAACCTTTTCCCTCATCCTGCCCCGGAACAGATCCGTCTGGGAGAAAGACCCCCCGCCCCCCGCCCTCCCGACAGAGGCGGTTGAAAATCAAGAGATCCTCCATTGCCTTCATGATCATTCTGCCTTCAACGGCAAGCACATTCTGCTGGTTGACGACGACATGCGCAATGTCTTCGCCATCAGCTCCATCCTTGAAGATAAAGGATTGACCACCACTATCTGCAAAAACGGCCGCGAGGCGCTGGAGGCTTTGGACAGGCATCCGACCAAAGCGCTGGTGCTGATGGATATGATGATGCCGGAGATGGACGGCTACCAGGCCCTGGGGGAGATACGGAAGCAGAAACGTTTTGAAAAGCTGCCAGTTATCGCCGTTACTGCCAACGCCATGGCGAGGGACCGTTTCAAGTGCATCGAGGCGGGGGCGAGCGATTATCTGGCAAAGCCCATCGATCGCGACAAACTGCTCTCGATGATGCGCGTCTGGCTGTACTGAGGTGGCAACAAGCGTGCAAAACAAAAAAGGTGTGCGGGGAACACCGCAACACAGGTAGCGGGATGAGCATTAAAAACGAACAGATATGTGTCCTCGGGGTTGACGATAATCCCGGCAATCTTGTCGCCCTCGAAGCGGCGCTGGAAACCCTGGGGATAACCTTTATAAAAGCTCATTCAGGCCAGGAAGCGTTGGAGCATGTCCTTGAAAGGGAATTTGCCCTCATCCTCATGGACGTGCAGATGCCGGACATGGACGGTTTCGAGGCCGCCACCCTCATGCGAGGCAACAAAAAGACCGAGCATATCCCCATCATCTTCGTCACGGCTATCAACTTTCAGCAGAAGCACGTGTTCAAGGGCTATGACAGTGGGGCCGTCGACTATCTCTTCAAACCCATCGACTCCCACGTCCTGCGCAGCAAGGTCAAGGTGTTCATTGAGCTGTTCCGGCAGAAAGAGATCCTCAAGCACAAGGCGGTGGAGATCGAGAAGGCGAACCGGCATATCCTCGCCCAGCAGCGGGCCCTCAAGAACAGCACCATGCGCTTTACAACCGCCTTCGACCAATCCTTCCAATTCATGGCGATCCTCGATGCCCGGGGCAGGATCATGGAACTCAATGCTCTGGCCAGGAGCCTCTGTGGGTCGCACCGGAAAACCGTGGGCCGATATCTGTGGGATGTCCTGTGGCCGGGTGATGCACTGCAGAACCGGTCGTTCAAGGCGATAATCGAGAAGGCGATGGCCGGGGAGTCCACCACCGACGAAACCGTCTTGTTCGACGAAAACAAGGAGATGCACTGGTTCATGCGGACGGCGTCGCCGGTTCGGGACGAGAGCGGCGAGATAGTCCATATCGCCGTCCAAGGTCATGATATTTCTGCCTGGAGAAAGGCCGAGGAGGAAAAACAGAAGCTGGAAAACCGCCTGCGCCAGTCCCAGAAACTGGAGTCCATCGGTACGCTGGCGGGCGGCATCGCCCACGATTTCAACAATATTCTCACTATCATCCTCGGTTCCGCGGAAATGGCCGGAAGGGCCGGCGGAGGCGGTGATTTCGACAAATACCTGGACCGGATTCTCATGGCCGGCAACAAGGCCAGGGACCTGATCCGGCAGATCCTGATCTTCTCCCGCCAATCGGAGGTCAGACGGGTGACCTTTAACCCGGGGAGCGTCATCAGGGACTCGATCAGGCTGCTGCGGGCGACCCTGCCGGCAATGATCGAGATCCGCGAGACAATCGACAGCCGGAGCGGGCCCATCACCGCCGACCCTACCCAATTACAGCAGATCATGCTTAATCTCTGCACCAATGCCTTTCATGCCATGGAGCAGTCGGGAGGTGTCCTCACCATCTCCCTCGATTCCATCGTAGTGGAGAGACCGGCAATTGCGACGGACCCGGTGATGCCCGGTAGTTATGTTCGCCTGGCGGTCGGAGATACCGGTACCGGCATCAGCCCGGGGAATCTGGCCAGAATTTTCGACCCCTACTTCACCACCAAAGAAGTCGGCAAGGGGACCGGCATGGGTCTTTCCATCGTCCACGGCATCGTCACCGGCTATGGAGGTTTCGTCGAAGTGGAGAGCTCGCTTTCCCATGGCTCCACTTTTTCCGTCTACATTCCACAGGCGGAGCCGTCCCAGCCAAGCGAAGCGGAGGGTCCTTCAGAGCCGGGCGGCGAGCATATTCTTATGCTGACCATGATGAAGTGATTCTGGAAATGGCCCAGGTGATGATCGAGCTGTTGGTTACAAGGTCGAACCCAAAACGGACTGGATCGACGCCCTTCTCCCCCGCCTATCTGAAAGGTTTTTCTCTCTTTTCCAGTAGGTCAAAAACCTAGCCCATCTCGGCAAAAGTCCTTGAGCACAATCAGACCCCAGCCGATTGCGGATCGGTCGGCGGATCTACTATGCTGCAAGCGCAGGGGGCAGACCGGCGCAAGACTTTCTTTTCACGAACAAGGAGATTGCCGTGAACCACGCCAAATCATACAGCAGCAGGTTGATGACACCGAGTGAAGCGGTGCAGCTTGTGAAATCGGGCGACTGGGTCGATTATGCCTGTTTTCTCGCCACGCCCATCACCCTCGACAAGGAACTCGCCAAGAGGGCGGGGGAACTGGAAGACGTCAAGATCCGCTCCCTCGGCTTCCCCGGTCAGGCGGCGGTCGCCAAGGCCGATCCGGAGGGCAGGAGCTTCAGCTACAACAGCTGGCACTTCACCGGCGCAGACCGCAAGCTCCATGACAACAAATCCTGCAATTACATTCCTCTGCTCTATCACGAGGGACCGGGGTACTACGACCGGCGCGACGTCACGACAGATGTCATGCTGCTGCGCACCACGCCCATGGACCACAAGGGGTTCTTCAATTTCGGGGTGTCCAACTCCTTTACCCGGGCCCAGATCAAGGCCGCCAAGAAGGTTATCGTCGAGGTGAACGAGAACATGCCCTACTGCTACGGCGGCAACGAGGAGCAGGTCCATATCTCGGAGGTCGACGCCGTCGTCCTCAGCGAGCACGAGGAGATGTTCTGCCTGCCGGAGCCGAAGATCAGCGATATCGATCAGCAGATCGCCGAAATCGTGGTCTCTCAGATTGAAAACGGCGCCTGCCTGCAGCTCGGCATCGGCGCCATGCCCAACGCCATCGGCAAGCTGATCGCCTCCTCGAACCTGAGGGACCTTGGGGTGCATACGGAAATGCTCTGCGACAGCTTCGTCGACATCTATGAGGCGGGCTGTATCTCCAATCGCCGGAAGGCGAGTGACGTCGGCAAGTTCGTCTACACCTTCGCCCTCGGTTCCAAGAAACTCTACGACTTCCTCGACCACAACGCGTCCTGCAGCAGCTTTCCGGTGAACTACACCAACCGGCTCGACAAGATCGCCGCAAACGATCGCGCCATCGCCATCAACAATGCCCTGGAGATCGACCTCTTCGGCCAGGTTTCCTCGGAATCGAGCGGCACCCGGCACATCTCGGGGACCGGCGGCCAGCTCGACTATACCTACGGCTGCTACCATTCCCGCGGCGGCAAGGCCTTGATCTGCCTCAGCTCCTCTGTGGTGGAAAAGGACGGCACCCGACGGTCGCGGATCCGGCCCTTCCTCGAGCCGGGAACCATTACCACACTGCCGCGGGTCATGGTCAACTATGTGGTCACCGAGTACGGCCTGGTCAATCTCAAGGGCAAGTCCACCTGGGAGCGGGCCAAAGCGCTCATTTCCATCGCTCACCCCGATTTCCGCGAGGAGCTGACCGAGCATGCCAAGAGGATGAATATTCAGATGTAAACCAGAAGCCAGAAACCAGAAGGCCAGAAGAGAATGTCGCCTCGGGCGACCAAAATAATCTGGCCTCTGTCCTCTGGCTTCTGATTTCTTGTGTGGGAAAGACGATCCGGACTTTTGGTTTCCGTCCATTCACCCGAAATACCGGGTCGTCTTACCCCTTTCTTTACCGGCACAAGAGACCATGTTCTTTCCTCGTCGCCGCAATTCTGGTAGATTCCCTGCATTGGCGTTGTCGCAGGGAACGAATCCGAGAGGCCCGGCCGGGAAAGGAGTGAGGGAGTGTTTACCTTGACCAAGATCCGTCACAAGCTCCTCTTCTACTATACCCTCCTCTACGCCATCTCGCTCACCGTCGGTTTTGCCACCGTATACGTCATAATCCGCGATTCCCTGCAGAAAAACATCGAAAGCGAACTGCAGAATACCACTACCGCCGTTTACAACCTGGTCCAGACCTCCGCCACCGTCTCGATAAAGAACTATCTGCGCGGCGTTGCGGAAAAAAATGTGGAGATCATCGCCGACTTGTACGAAAAGAGCCGGGAGGGCCTGCTGAGCGAGGTCGAGGCCCGGGAGAAGGCGGCGGCGGTGCTGCTCAGCCAGACCATCGGCGAATTCGGCTATATCTATTGCCTGGACAGCCGCGGGCTCGTCGTGGTCCATCCGCAGCAGGCCCTCATCGGCACCGATGTCTCGGAATTTTCCTTCGTACAGGATGTGCTCGCCAGTAAACGGGGTTATCTGGAATACGACTGGAAAAACCCGGGCGAGGCGGTGGCGAGGCCGAAGGCCCTCTACATGATCCACTTCGAGCCATGGGACTGGATCATCGCCGTGTCCACCTACCGCGCGGAGTTTAAGGGCCTGGTGAATGTCGACGACTTCAAGCAGAGCGTCCTCGACCTCAAGTTCGGCAGGACCGGCTATGCTTTTGTGGTAAATGGCGAAGGCCGGGCCATCATCCATCCGAAACTGCAGGGGATAAATATCCTCGCCGAGGAGAATCTCCCCAACGAGTACCTCGCCGAGATCATCCGCCGCAAGAACGGTCGGATGGTCTACCCTTGGCAGAATCCGGGCGAAACAGAGCCCCGGTTGAAGCTCTGCATTTTCAGCTACATCGAGGACTATGACTGGATCGTGGCCGCAGCCAGCTATCACGAGGAGTTCTACCGGCCGCTCAAGACCATCGGTAGCCTGGTGCTGGCCACCTTCCTTGCCACCATGATCCTGGTCCTGACCCTTTCCTACAAGATCAGCAACTCGATCACGAGTCCCCTGCAGAAGCTGATGGATCACTTCGAGGTGGCGGGAAAAGGGGATTTCAGCCTGCGGATGACGGTGGCCGCCAGCGACGAGATCGGCAAGCTGGCCCGTTTTTTCAATCGCTTCATGGAGCAGCTCGGCCAGTACAGCAGTGACCTTAAGCAGCAGATCCGGGTTCGCCAGGAGACTGAGAACAGCCTCCGGCAGAGCGAGCAGCGCTACCGCTCGGTCATGTCCTCCGCCGCCGATCCGATCATCACCTACGATATGGAGGGCAAGGTCACCTACTTCAATCCCGCCTTCCAGAAGGTCTTCGGCTGGAGTCTCACGGAGTGTCTCGGCAAAAAGATGGACCACTTCGTACCCCAGGAGAATTGGCCGGAGACCCTGGTGATGATCAACGCCATCAAGGAGGGCCGGGTCCTCACCGGCACCGAGACCAAACGGTACACCAAGAGCGGGGATATCCGCCATGTCAGCATCAGCGGCGCCGTGCTCAGGGACCATGAGCAGCGCCTCTCCGGCAGCGTCGTCATCCTCCGCGACATCACCGAGACCAAGCGGCTGACCAGGCAGTTGATGGATATCGGCGACAACGTCCGCCAGACCATCGGCCAGGACCTCCACGACGACCTCTGCCCCCACCTCATCGGCATAGGCGGGCTGGCCTCGGCCCTGCACGCCAGGCTGAAGGAAGAAGGCAGCGGGGGAGCGGCGCTGGCGGGGACCATCGTCGGCCTGATCGACGATGCGGCGACCAAGGCCAGAGGCCTGTCGCGGGGTCTCTGCCCGGTCCACCTGGTCGCCTATGGGCTGCATTCGGCCCTCGGCCAGCTGGCTGAGCACACCGAGATGACGGCGCGGATCCGCTGCACCTTCCATGGCGACGAAGCCCTCAACCTCACCGACAACACCGTCGCCACCCACCTCTACTACATCGTCCAGGAGGCGGTGAACAATGCGGTGAAACATTCGGGGGCTTCCCGGATCGATATCTCCCTCGGGGAGGAGGGCGATTTCCTTCACCTCTTGATCACCGACGACGGGCATGGTATCGATGAAAATGGGAGTGGAAAGGGCATGGGCATGCAGATCATGAAATACCGGGTGCAGGTCATCGGCGCCTATCTTGAGGTCTCGAGCGGCGGGGGAAGGGGCACGACCGTTCACATCTACATGCGCAAGTCGGAAATCCATACGGCCGGGGAGATGGCCGGTACGGCTCAGGGAGGTACATGATGGCGGGACGTGATAAACACAGGGTGCTCATCATCGACGATCACCCCATCTTCTGCCTCGGCATGAGCGAGCTGATCAACAAGGAGCCTGACCTGACGGTCTGCGGTTCCGTCGACTCCTTGAAGAAGGCCTGCCCGGCCATCGCAGAGCTGAAACCCGACCTGGTCATCATCGACATTTCCCTGAAGGACGGCAACGGTCTCGACTTGGTCCAGGAGATCAAGAAGGAGTACGAGGGGCTGCCCATGCTGGTCCTGTCGATGTACGACGAGTCGCTCTACGCCGAGCGTGCCCTGATGGCCGGGGCCTTCGGCTATATCATGAAGCAGGAGGCCATCCCCAAGGTGGTCGAGGCCATCCGCCACGTGCTGCAGGGCGACATCTACGCCAGCCAGACGGTCAAGGAAAAGGTCTTCAAGCGGCTCATGAACCCCCAGGGCGCCGACTCAAAATCCCCGCTCGATATTCTCACCAACCGCGAACTCGAAGTCCTCCGCCTGATCGGCGAGGGCTACTCCACCAAGGAGATCGCCGACCGCCTCCACCTCAGCATCAAGACCATCGGCACCTACCGGGAAAACCTCAAGGAGAAGCTGAAACTCAAGCACTTCACCGGCCTGGTGAAGTTTGCGGTGCACTGGTCGGACAAGATCTTGCTGTAATTCTCCCTTCCCATCTCTTTTTCTGAGCAACAGATCAGGGCCTTCGGCTAATGATCCTGGAGATCCCCTGCGAGGATTACCCCTATAAGCTCGGTGATACCGGCGCCGCGTTCGCCTCGGGTGACGTAGTTAGCATGCTTTTTTAGGGAGGGGAGGGCGTTGGCGACGGCCACCGAGAACTCGCAGAGATCGAGAAAGGCATGATCGTTTTCGGCATCGCCTGCCCCGATCACGTTATGGGGTGAAAGCCCCAGTTCGTCCAGGGCGGCGCGGAGCCCCGTAGCCTTGTTGATTCCCGAGGGAAGCACCATGACGGCTCCCTTGTTGAGGATGACGTGCAACTCCAGTCCCAGATCCTGGATAGCCTGGATGACGGGAAACTGGTTCGGCTCCCGAGTGGCCACTATCACCCGCCCCACGGAATGATTGATGCCGCGGTTCTTCAATAGATCGACGAACTCCGCCGGCGGCGGCGCGCAGAGAGGCCGCTCCTCCCGCGTCTCGGGATGGTACAGGACTCCGCCGTTCTCGGCGACGACGCGGTCGAAGAGGGAGACTCCCTGAAATACCGAGAGGAGGTCGGGAATCTCCCTCCCGGTCACCAAGATCAGCTTCCGTCCCGAGGCCCTCAACCGCTCGAGCGCTTCAAGGCACTCCTGCTCCACTCTTCCTTGGGTGGCGAGGGTTCCATCGTAATCGCATGCCAGGGCGTGGTATCTCATAGAGATGTAATCTTCTGGGATTTAAGCGCATTGCACCATCAATACGTTAATTTCGTCAGCGGGACATACAAGTTTTAATTGGCTCACCCGTACCCCAACGTGTCCTGATCCTTTTGCCAGGAATAGACGCGACATCTCCCTTTCCTCAAGACAGTCAGGCCGCGCCGTTGCCCCTTTCCAATCTGTCATTGCAGAATATTTCCCACGCTGTTGTTTATATTTTTCAATCAATTCAAATGCCGATTTTTTCATTTTTTTCGCATCTGTAATCCATCGGTAATCCATCTGTAACCGATGGGCTGATATGATAGAGGCAGGAAAAGGAAATATGGCGGGGTGTCCAAGCCACCAGAAAGTCATGTTGAAACAAGGGGGAGGTAACATGCCGAAATTCATCATTGAACGGGAAGTGTCCGGAGCAAGTATGTTTTCTGCGCGAGAGCTTCACGACATTTCCCGGAAATCCAACGACGTAATTCGGGGAATAGGGCAGAAAATCCAGTGGGTCCAGAGCTATATCGCCGAGGACAAGATTTACTGCGAATATATCGCGGCCAACGAGGATGTCATTCGGGAGCATGCGCTAAAGGGCGGTTTCCCAATTTCCCGCATTTCCCTGATTCAAGCAGTGATCGATCCTGTCACTGCCGAATGGCAGAAGATCGGGCAGCAATAAGAAATTCTGCACTCGCTGCAGAGAATTACCAAGAGGAGGATGCCATGTTGTACCATGTATCGGAGTTCATTGTATTCGTACTTTTCCTGCCGGTATTGATGCACATTGTTTTGCCCCTGGGAATGCTGGCAGGCTGGTCTGTGTGGAAAGGTCTCAAAAATGTCATCGGAGTGCAAGGTTCGGTGACTGAGAAGGCAATTCTAGGTGCCCGTTAATACCATCTGCGGCCGATGTGTCGATTCGGCGTCTCGGCCGCCGCATTACCGATGACAGGTAGGGTAGTCTCAAGACTCCCACCAACCCACACTGAAGGATTTTCTTGGTTTACGGCTTCTGCACCGAATCGAGAAAAACCTTGGTCTTGGGCCCCACCGCCATTCTCTGTTCCATCAGTAGATTGCGACATTGTTGCAGAATATGTTGAGCCTTGGCTGTTTCCCCGGTTTTACGGTACGAGCCGACCAGCTTTTGCAGAACCCTGACGGCTGCTTCATCCACCGCCAGGGCTTGGCGGACAGCCCTCCCGGCATCGTCGGCGAAGCCTTTGGCGGACGAGTCCGGCAGGGCTGCTGCGACGATGTTGAGCCATTGATTGTGGAGTTGATCGGAATATCCCACTGTCGCACTCAGACCATAGCCGATGGCATATTCCCCCTGATACAAGGCCAAAGCCTCGGTTCGACATCTTTCGGCTTTCTCCGCTTCCGTATTTTCCTTGAGGCGCTGGGCAAGCGATTGAAACCGCCAGCTGTCAACCCAGCACCGTTCCGGATTCAATATCAGATGGCCGCCCTGATGCGTCACTGCTTCGTCCTGGCCCAGTAGCCGGCGCAGTCGATGGACAGTGGTGTTGAGGGCGCGGATGGCCCGGTCGCCGTCAGAATCCGGCCACAGTCTGTCCGCCGCCGCCTCCCGCGAAATCCCGTTGCTACCGGCACAGATGAGCAGGGAGAGCAGTTCCAGCGGTTTTCTCGGTGCCTTTGCGGAGAGGGTGAGAGGTTTTCCCTGGCAATGGATGGTAAAGCGGCCTAATACGGAAATACGGATCGGCCATGGCTGATTCCTGGCACCAATGTCCTTTGCCGGTGTGAGTCGCCACCGCCTGATCATTTCCGCTACCGTCTTCTCTTCAATTCCCGCGTGGAGCGCCCAATTGCAGAGAACACCGAGTCTCTTGTTGCAGAGGCCGAAGGGAATCCACAGGCCCTCCTTTCTTGCGGCTTCAAAAGCTTTGGCGCAAAAAGTCCTTGCCTGGTCTTCCCGCTGCTTCGAGCATGCGCAATCGGCCTGGGCGAGCGCCACCAGAAAGGGCAGAATCCTGTTGTGGCCGAGACGGGGTTCGATGAGCGTGTTGACGAGCACCGCCTCCGCCTTGTCCGGGCAACCGAGTTCCAGGAAGAGCTGGGAACGGAGGATCTTGCAAAGGGCGATCGTCAAGGGATTGCCGCAGGCCTTCTCCAGGCTGATGGCATATTTCAGGTGCTCTTCGGCCTGGGGCAGGTCGCCCTCCAGCATGGCGCTCCACGCCTTGAGATAGTGGAATTGGCCCTTGTCCCAGATGGCATAACTAGACAGGGAACCTTCAAGTTTCGCCAGCAGCGGTTGTACCGTGTCCAGTTCACCTTGGCCGAGGCCGCTGTAGACCGAGAAGGACACAATCAGGAAGTCGAAGACGTGAATGCCCGTTTTGTCGGCGAGTTCGAGAGATTCCTGCACCAGCCGGCGGCATTCCTGGTGATCGCCGCGCATGATGCCGGCCAGGGCAAGCAGAGCTCCCACGATGATCCGGCCGAGCGGCGGCAGCGTCCCCGAGTCACGCAGATTCTTCAGCTCGCTCTCCATGCTCAGGGCTTTGTGCAGTTGGCCGAGCCAATAATAGGACCAGAACAGGTTTTTGATCAGGGCAATGGCGATCTGCTCATCGCGGCAGCGGAAGAAGAGCTTTTCGCAGCGTGTCTGCCACTTTTCCATTTCCGGATGGCCTTGATTGCGCAGCAGCAGGGCCATGAGCATAGCGGCGGCGAACCTGCTGTTCAGGCCGATGGCCTCGTCGGAGTCCGTCAACAGGTCTCCCAGGCGGCCTCCCTCTTCTATCCAGCCGTCGAGTTGGGAAAAGCCGCTGCGCATCATGGTGAGGATGTCCACCACTGTCGACCAGCTGAGGACCTGTCCGGAGATATCGCGATCCCTGGCAAATTTATGGTAAGCCTGGGTTGCCAGCCTGACACTCCCCCTGGGGTTGTAGGGCACCATGGCGATTCCCTTCCAAAGAAGGAGCCAGGGATGGTTCGCCGTTTGTTCTTCCGGCAGGGCGTCGATCCAGGCGGAAAGGACGGTATACCGGCCTTGATCGATCAGGGTCTGGGCCTGCGATAGGATGAGGTCCTGCATCGGACCGAAAGCGTCGACCTGACGGTACAATTTGAACGATTCCTCGACCATGTTGTGCTGTTCGAGAATCTTCGCGGCGCGGCAGCGCAGCGACTGCAGGCTTGACGGATCGTAGAAGCGGATTGCCTGCAGGGAGAGGAACCGGCGAAAGAGCGGGTGGTACTGGTAGCTTACCAGCCGTCCCCGGTGCTTTTCCACAAAAAAATTCTTGCGATGCAGGCTTTCCAGAATCTCTGCGGCCGGCATGCCGGTCAACTCCCCCGCCATCTCCACCGTCATGTTCGGCATCAAGGTCGTCTGCAGGAGAAACTGCCGGACCTCCTCCGAGGATTTTTCCAGGATCTCGCTGGCGAAGTAGTCGAAGATATTCTCCGGCGTCCATTCCGCCGAAACCGCATCGGGGATTCCCTCGCCGGAGTAGTGGAGCAGCCAGAGGATGACGCCGGCAATCCATCCCTTGGTCAGCAGGTGCAGCCTCTCGGCATCGGGGGTCTCGACTTTGCTGCCTGAGAAATCCAGGAAGGAAATGAATTCCTCGCCGGTAAAGGCCAGCTGGTTCCAGCCGATGTGCTTCATAGTCCGGTTAGCAAGGAATCTGGCCATGTTTGGCGGCGGATCGCTCCGACTGAGGATGGCCACGGTGATATGCTCCGGCAGCTGTTTTATGGCGGCGTGGAGAATCCGCGGCAGTGGCGAACCCGCCGGCGCGTCCTGGAAATTATCGAAGACCAGCCAGCTGCCGGGGCGCAGCCGCTGGAAGAGGATCTCGAAATAATGGAGGATGAAGATATCGATCTGGGGCAGATATTCCCGGGTCAGCAGAGGCGGACGGTGTTCCTCCACCAGCAGAGGCTCGGCTGCCCTGCCGAAATAATAGAAAAAGGTGGCCGGATCCCCATCCAGCGAGTCCACCTGGTACCACAGACTGGGAATTTTTTTCGATTCGAGGAAATCGGCGACGAGGGTGGTCTTGCCGGCTCCACCCGGTCCGGAAATCCACAAGGCCCTGGTTCGGGAATCCGGCTCCAGCAAATCGAAGAGACGCTCGCGCCGGAGTGTCTGCCCGATTGATATGGGTGCTATCTTGGCTACATGGGATATTGTCGTATTCATAACGCCGACTCGTGTCTTGAGACTGCAGATCGAACGACAGATTTCTCATGAGCCAAAAACCTAACTCATACGACTGTTGAGAGCAAGGCTAAAAACGAAACTCCACCAATAGAAATATGGTGGCAGTCAGAAGAGCCGCGACAATCTGTGATTTGGTTGGAAAACACGCTCGCGGCATCTTTGCCACTGGCATGGCGGTCCTTCCTCAAGCCGCGTCCCACAAGGTTTAAGCCATTTCTGAATCGGCGAACTCGCCGAACTGGCTGGCAGATCAACAGCCTGGTCGGCAAGTTCAAGGTGGCGTAAGGAACTTTCAGCGCGAGGTCAGCTTCATTTCGATCCGCCTGTTCTTGCTGAAGGCCTCGGGCGAATTGCCCGGGTCGATGGGATGAAACTGGCCGAAGCCGGCGGCGGCCATCCGCTTCTCCGGAATGCCATGCCCGGCCAGGAAGCGGACGACCGAGAGGGCACGGGCCGCGGACAGCTCCCAGTTGGAGGCGAAGGCCGGGGTGTTTATGGGTATCCGGTCGGTGTGCCCGTCCACCTGGAGGATCCAGTTGAGATCCTCGGGGATGGCGGGAACGAGGCGGCCCAGCACCCCGGCGAACTCCTCCAGCTCCTGCTTGCCGCGCTCGCTCAGTTCGGCGGAGCCGGAAGGAAAAAGCAATTCCGCCTGGAGGAGAAAACGATCCCCCTCGATGCGGACCATGGGATTATCGCCGACGATCCCCCGCAGGCGGCCGAAGAATTCGGAGCGGTACTGTTCCAGCTCGTTGACTTTCCTTGCCAGTTCGATGTTGAGCCGCCTGCCGAGGTCCTCGATCTGAACCTGCTGCTCTTTGCGCCCACTCTCCGAGGCGCCCAGAGCCCGGCCGATTTCCAGGAGCTGGCTCTGCAGCTCGTTGATCTTTTGGTTGAGCAGGGCGACCTCGGCCCGGGCGTCGGCAGTCAGCGTCCGCTGGTTGTCGAGGGCCTCCTGCTGCTCGCCGACCAGGGCGGAGAGGGCCTGGATGCGGATATCGCGCTGTTCGATGTCCTTCTGCGCCAAGAGACTCTTCTCGGCTTCCCCGGCCAACTGCGCTTCCAGGGCCTTGCTGCGGTCCCGGAGCGAGGCGGTCAGCTGTTGCTCGGTCGCGAGCGCGGCGGCGGCCTTGCCGATCCTGTCCTCCAGCTCCCGGCGCAGGGTCTGCAGCGCCTGGATATCCTGCTGAAGGCTGGCGATGGTCCGTAGATTGACCTCGATCGTCTCCCGGTCGGCCAGGTTCTTCCGGCCCAGCTCTTCCACCTCGTCCTGCAGGTCGGCGCGCTCGATGGTGAGGGTCTCGACCTGGGCGGAAAGCACGGTGATCTTCTCGGTCATCGCCGCCGTGGTTTCCCGCTCGAGGCCCAGGAGCTGCGAGATTTCCGCGATGCGTTTGTGGAGGCCTTCCAACTCGCTGCTCTGGCTGGTGAGGATGCGGCTCAGGATGAACTGGGAGAAGGTAAAAATCAGGAGGACGAAGATGACCACCATGAGCAGGGCCGAGAGGACGTCGACATAGCCCGGCCAGATGCTCGGCGACTGCTGTGAGTACCGTGAACCCGTTGCCATGCGACCTCCCTACCTGCCGGCCGCAGATCCGCTGCCGGCAACGCTTTCCGATCCCATCCCGTCCTTTGCGAGCATGGCCTCCATGTTGCGGTTGGTCAGCTGCAGTTCCCGGACCAGTGCGGCCATCTCCACCCCGCCGGCTTCCGGCTGGGGCAGGGATTCGACTTCCTCCAGAGTGGCGCCGCCGGCCGTTCTGTTCACCAGTTGGGTCACCCCGGAGAGCCATTCCTCCAGCTCATTGAAGAACCTGTTCTGGGCGTGGTTGGCCTGGATGTCGAGAAAGCCGAGGACCAATGAACCACCGAGGCCGAAGAGCGACGAGCTGAAGGCCGTGCCCATCCCCTTCAGCGGCTCCTGCAGCCCGGTCTTCAGTGCCTGGAACATCATGGTGTAATCTTGCTCGCGCATGTCGAGGCCGCCGATGATCCCGCTCACTGCGCCAATGGTGCCGAGCAGTCCCCAGAAGGTGCCAAGCAGGCCGAGAAAGACCAGCAGGCTGATGATGTAGCGCGAGATCTCACGCGACTCGTCCAGCCGGCCCCGGATCCCCTCAAGCACCGTCCGAAGCGACAGGGCCGACAGGCTGAACCGGTCCCGGTGCAGGCCTTCCAGATGCTTGGCCAGGGGCTTCAGCAGATCAGGACTTTCCGCCACCGAAAGGCCCGAAGTGCCGCTGCGGAAGATGGTGATCCAGTTGATCTCCGCCTCCAGCACCACCACCCGGCGGAAATTGAGCAGGATGCCGATGACCAGGGCCCCGATGATGACCAGGTTGAATCCCCAGTTGGCCATGAAGGCCCCCCGCAGGGGCTTGTACAGCAGGGCGCAGACCAGGGCGACGATGCTCAGGTAGAAGAACATCATGACGAGATAATAACGAGGTTTACTCATGTGATTTTTCCATATTGCAGCAAAAGAGGCCGGAGTTGCTTAATCAGATTCAGCCTTTTTCAGGTGTGCGCCAGGGGGGAAAGTGGAGCAATTTATCCTCCGGACGATCAGCCCGGAGCCTAACTCAAGAGATTCGCCGAGGAATATCTTCAACAGCTGGTTCTCCCTCTGGCGCCGGAGGGTTTGTATCTTCTTTTTTCCCCGGAAGAATGCCTAATTATATGCATTCCATTCTATGCCACAGCGTGGAGTTTGGCAAGACCTGCATGATGCGGGGGAGAGGCTGTGCCAGGCGCTCATGTTTTTTGAATCGGAGGCAACCCGATTGTTTAGCCGGCAGATCGTCGGAAGGCCTGGAGTTGTCCGTGAAGCTTGGGCCGATTGGTCTGGAGGAAGATTGTAATGGGAGAGGGCGAAAATATTTTCGCCCTCTCCGGAAGGGTCAAACCGTCCGGGTTTTCCATCTGCCCCACATGGAGGTCTTCTTCAGTGAGCGGGCGAGCCCCTTGTCGATGAGGGAGGCGCTGAACATCACGCCGATGCCGATCGCCGCCAGAGCCACCCAGGTATAGCTGCCGTGCAGCCTGACTGCCTGAAAGAGAATATTACCGAGACTCAGGAGCGCGGTCAGCAGGCCGAGAATGAAGACCAGCTTCTCACCGGCCAGGGTGCCGGCGGAGACGACCGCGACGGCGACCATTACTCCAATAATGGAAACCAGGGGTGTCGCCTCCACCCCATGGGCGATGATCACGCTGAAGGTGGCGACCGTGGCGGCAAAACTCCGGTAGTTGCCGGCAGCAAGGCCTTCCGAGACCAGGGAGAGGGCGACGAGGATGGCGGCGACGGGCAGCAGGATCAGATATGTCGCCGGCCCCTCGCTCAAGACCGACGATTCGAGGATCGGCAGCAGAGACACCAGCCAGCCGGCTGAAAGGCCGATGAAGCCGACGGCCTGGCACACTTTCCTCTGGCCGTCCCTGGGTGCCAGCATTCCCCAATGAAAGGCCAGGTAGGCGCCGGCCAGGGCCAGGAGGAGCCCGTAGAGTCCGGGCCCGACCGGATAGAAGAAGGTCCTGCCTGTCAGAACCCAGAGGGGGCCGGTGAGGATCAGCCGGGCCGAGCGGCCTTCGAAACAGTCGAGACGAAAATCCCGGCGCAGTTGGGTGTCGGTCAGGTAGATTCCAAGAGCCGCGAGGGCGATGACGGCGCCGAGGCCGACCCCCTCCCGCACCGGCAGGAGAATGGACAGGTTGGCCAGGGTGAATGCCAGGGTCAACAGGCCCGCCCGGGGACGCGCCAGAACCCGGAAGGCCAGAGAACTCACAGTCACGGCCACAGCCAGGGTGAGACCGGTGACGGCCAGGACCTTCGACAGGCCAACAAGGGAGAAGACGAGCGGCTGGGGCATATCGAGCGGGGGTCGGCCGAAGAGCGAAAAGAACATGGCGCCCAACTGCGAGGCAAGTACCGGGAAGAAGGCCGCGGCGAAGCCGAGAAAGGCCCTGGCGCCTTTTTCCTCCTTGAGCCCGAGGCCGGTGACGATCCCCATGAGGCCCAACAGGGCGCATACGGCCAGCATGATCCAGTGCCTCGTCATGGGGTCAAAAGAAGAGACGCCCTGGCACATGAAGACGATGGCCGCAGCGGTCAGCACCGCACCGCCGCCCCAGCGCAATACTTTCGTCAGTTCGGGCCTGGCGGGCGGTCCGTCCGCAGCCGATCCATCCCTGGTGTCACAGGGAGCAGGATGCGGAGGCTTCTGCCCAGAAATACCATTGGGACAAAAAGCGGCATTGTTGGGAGAGGCGGCCGTTTTCATGGTTTTTCCTCCTCTCTTGAGCCGGGATTGGCGAGAAGCTCGGCCAAGGCGGAGCGAAGATCGCTCTGCCGCTCGGACGCCTCGAACTCCTCGGCTAAGGAATCGCCCCCCACAGGGGCGGCCTGCGTACCCAGTTCCCGGGCCACGACCTCGGTTTCCCAGCGGGCGAACAGCTCATCGACATCCTGCTGCGTCCCGCCTTCGGCATCCTGCAGGGCGCCGGCCGCTTCGGCGCAGGCCTGCCGAGCGGCGAGATCCTGGTGCCTGCGTTTGAGCGCCTCGAGTTTTTCCAGGATCTGATCCACATCCCGGGCCATCTTCCGCCGGAGACGCCCCGCCTCGGCCAGCTCGGCACGAATCCGGCGGAGGTCGGACTCGGTCTCTTTCATGCGGGCCACGCAGTCCAAAGCTTTGGCCTCGTCCTCCGTATGCACCCGCCTGGCCCTTTTCGCCCACAGGTTCGCCTGCTCCCGGAGCCGGGCGGCCTCCCTCTCCAGCCGGGCGACCTCGCCCTCCGCCTGGGCGAGTCTTACTTTCGTTTTTGCGACTGCACGCTCGTATTCCCTGATGTAGGCCGTGGAGATGGATTCCTTGTTTTCGAAGCGGTCGGCCATGGCCTCGACCTGGGAATGCACCGTTACCGCAAGTTTTTTCAAAAGCTTCATAATACCTCCTTCTCACGTTCTGGGTTCGGATTACTTAGGGTTTCTGCTTGAGGGATATCATGAAACATGCCACTGCCGGTGTTTTGATAATCATTAAAAATCGGTTGGTTATCTATGGCGTGATAAAAACGGAAAAAATGAACTCCAACATAATGTGTACACTTTATGTTCATTTTATGTTGATATTGTCGGCCTCTAGGTTCTCGGCCTATCCCGGTTCAGCATTTTTTCCAGCGATAATTCGGCTCGCTGCCGATTGTCTGGCCTTGCCGAATCTACTACTCTCACCGCAGATTCTGCCGCTTAAGGAAGCTTCTTCCAGCGGTTCCATTTCAAGCATTGCCAGGAGCGCACCATGTTCAGGCCGGAAGTCAATCGCGATATCCTCAGCCCGGTGTCCTTTCTCAGGCGCAGCGCAGATGTTTATCCGGACAAGGCGGCGGTGGTCGATGGCGATCGGCGCTTCACCTATCGCCAGTTTCAGGCCCGGGTCCACTGCCTGGCAAGCGCCCTTCAGGGCAGGGGAATCGGCCGCGGCGACAAGGTGGTCTTCATCTGCCCGAACACCCCGCCGCTTATCGAGGCGCACTTCGCCGTGCCGATGATCGGGGCGGTGCTGGTCTCTGTCAACACCCAGCTCGCGGCCCGAGAGTACCTCTACATCATCGACCATTCGGACGCGAAAGCGGTCTTCGTCGACAACGAGTTCGCCGCCCAGGTCCACGCCGTCGCCGGAGAGGCGCATAAGGTCTCGCTCTTCGTCAACATCTGCGAATACACCTGCGGACCTCTTTTGAAGGGGCCGGAATACGAGGCCTTCCTCGCGGAGGGATCGGATTGGCTGAGCGAGGAGCTCGACCACGACGAGAACGGCCTCATCGCCATCAACTACACCTCAGGGACCACCGGCCGGCCGAAAGGCGTGATGTACAGTCACAGAGCGACCTGCCTGCAGACCCTGGGCCAGATCATCCAGGCGAACCTGCGGCCGGATTCCGTCTATCTCTGGACTCTGCCGATGTTCCACTGCAACGGCTGGGGATTTCCCTGGGCGGTGACGGCGATCGGCGCCACCCACATCTGCCTGCGTCGCAGCCTGCCCAAGGAGATCTTCCGCCTGATTGAGAAGGAGAGCGTCTCCCACCTCTGCGCCTCGCCCAACGTGCTCCTCACCATGATCTGTTTCCCCGAGGCTGCCGCAGTGAAACTGCGCCGTCCCCTGCAGGTGTTCACTGCGGGAGCCTCACCTTCTCCCGCCGTCATCCAGGGAATGGAGGATATCGGGGCAGATGTCACCCATGTCTACGGCCTCACCGAGTTGCACGGTCCGCATGCCGTCTGCGAGTGGCAGGCCCGCTGGGTCGACCTCGAGCCGGACAGCGTCATGCGGATGAAATCCCGGCAGGGAGTGCCCTCTATCACCAGCCTGCATATGGCGGTGATCGACCGGGAGACGCTAGCGCCTGTGCCCCATGATGGTAAGACGGTGGGCGAGGTGGTTATGAGCGGCCACAATGTCATGCTTGGTTACTACAAGGATGAGGCGGCGACCGAGGCGGCCTTTAGGGGCGGCTGGTTCCATACCGGCGATCTCGGCGTGGTCCATCCCGACGGCTACCTCCAGCTCACCGACCGGGCGAGCGACGTGATCGTCCGCGGCGGCGACATGATCTCCTCGATGGAAATCGAGGAAATCATCCACCAGCACCCGGACGTGCTCGAGGTGGCGGTGGTCTCCACCCCCGACCCGGTCTGGGGCGAGGCGCCCAAGGCCTTCGTCGTGCCCAAGCGGGGCCGAACGCCGACGGCGGAGGAGATCATCGACTTTTGCCGCGGTCGCCATGCCGAGGCCAAGGCGCCGGCCTCCGTGGAATTCGGCCAGCTACCGAAAACGGCGACCGGCAAGACCATCAAGTCCCAGCTTCGCAGTCGGGAGTGGCTGGCCTTCACGCCGAAGCCCGGTCTGAGTGACATGTAAATACTCTGCAACAAGCGCGACGGCCAGGGGGGAACACGTGGAATATCTGGAATTGCTACAGGTTTACCGGCGGGCGCGATGCCAGAAGCGAGCACAGAAACCTATAATAAGGAGTCGACGAAATGAAGAAAGCGGTCATTGTCAGTGGATGCAGGACGGCGGTGGGGGCATTCGGCGGTGCCCTGAAGGATGTGCCGGTGGTCGATCTGGGGGCGACGGTGCTGCGCGAGACCCTGCGCAAGGTTGGTCTCAGGCCGGCACGAGGCGCGGATTTTAAGGCGACCGTGCCGGAGAAGCTAGCCGGCCAGCCGGAACTCGAACTCGAAAGGAAATACGGCAGCTGGCCTTCCGAGGCGCGCGAGGTGGCGATCGACGAGGTCATCATGGGCAACGTCCTCCAGGCCGGCCAGGGCCAGAACCCCGCCCGCCAGGCTATGATCCGGGCCGGCATCCGCATGGAAACTCCGGCTTTTACCGTCAACAAGGTCTGCGGCTCCGGCCTCAAGGCCATTGCCCTCGCCGCCCAGTCGATCATGACTGGACAGGCCGAGGCGGTGCTCGCCGGCGGTCAGGAGAACATGAGCCAGGTGCCGATGGGACTGCTCAAGGGCCGCTGGGGATATCGCATGGAAGTGAGCGGGGTGGGCGAGATCCACGACCTCATGGTCTACGACGCCCTCTATGAGATCTTCTACGGCTACCATATGGGGGTGACGGCGGAAAATATCGCCAGACTCTATAATATCAGCCGCGAGGATCAGGACAGGTTGGCCATGATGAGTCATGGTCGGGCCATGGCCGCCATGGAAAAAAGGTATCTGGCGGAGGAAATCGTACCGGTCAAGGTGATGGCGAAGAAGGAGGAGATCCTCGTCGACCGCGATGAGCGGCCGATGGTGACCTCGGTGGAAAAACTCGCCAAACTCAAGCCAGTCTTCGCCAAGGACGGTTCGGTGACAGCCGGCAACGCCTCCGGGATCAACGACGGAGCGGCGGCGGTGCTGGTGATGAGCGAGGAAAAGGCGAAAGCACTGGATCTTACGCCCCTGCTCACCATCGAGAGTTTCGCCTCCGGCGGCCTCGACCCGGCCTACATGGGCATGGGTCCGGTGCCGGCGATCAAGCGGGCCCTTGCCCAGGCGAAGATGCAGATCGGCGATATCGAACTGATTGAGTTGAATGAGGCCTTTGCCGCCCAGGCCATCGGCTGTATGCTGGAGTTAGGCATCGACATCGAAAAGCCGAACCGCCAGGGCAGCGCCATCGCCATGGGCCATCCGGTCGGCTGCACCGGCGCTCGTCAAATGGTGGCCGCCATCAGCCAGATGCGGCGCGGCAATTTCGCCACCGGCCTGATCAGCATGTGTATCGGCGGCGGCATGGGCATGGCCATGGTGGTCAGCAATTACGTCAAGTAGGGGGATTGCAATGCACAATGTAAAGATGTTCGGGGTAATCGGCGCGGGGCAGATGGGGGCGGGCATCGCCCAGGTGGCGGCGGCTTGCGGCCTGCAGGTCATCTTGCAGGACATCTCTCAGGAATTCGTCGATCGCGGCGTGGCAACCATTGCCAAGAATCTTGCGCGCAACGTCGACAAGGGCAAGATGACGGAGGAGCAAAAGCAGACGGTCCTCGCCAGGATCAGGCCGGTGACGGAGATCGCCGCCATGCGCGAGGCCGACTTCGTGGTCGAGGCCGCCTCCGAGAAGGAGGAAATCAAGTTCAAGATCTTCACCCAGCTGGATGAACTTTGCCCGCCCCACGCCATCCTCGCCTCCAACACCTCGTCCATCCCCATCGGCCGGATCGCCGCCAGCACCCGGCGGCCGGATAAGGTGATCGGCATGCACTTCATGAATCCGGTGCCGGTGATGAAGCTGGTCGAGGTGATCCGGGCCCTGCCCACCTCCGAGAAGACCTTCGAAACCACGGTTGCGCTTGCCGAGAAAATGGGCAAGACCCCGGCGGTGGCGAGCGATTTCCCCGGTTTTATCGCCAATCGGATCCTGCTGCCGATGATCAACGAGGCGATCTTCTGCCTCTACCAGGGAGTGGGCGACAAGGAGTCGATCGACACGGTGATGCGGCTGGGTATGAACCACCCCATGGGGCCGCTGGCGCTGGCCGACCTGATCGGACTCGACACCTGTCTTGCGATCCTCGAGACCCTGCACCGGGGCCTCGGCGACCCGAAGTACCGGCCCTGCCCGCTGCTTCGGCAGTACGTCGAGTCGGGGTGGCTGGGTTGCAAGACCGGTCGAGGCTTTTACAGCTATTAATGTGTCGTGGGGTCAAATCTTTAATTTTGACATTTTCTTGTTATCTTTGATGTGCCATAAAAAATTGAAAAAATGTCAAGATTAAAGATTTGACCCCACCTAACTACTAAACAAAACGAGGAAACCATGAGTGATTCGGCGATCCAGGATCTCTATCCGGAAGAATACGCTCACTGCTACGGCTGCGGCCGCAACAACCCGCACGGCATGCAGCTGAAGAGCTACTGGGAAGGGGAGGAGTGCGTCTGCCGCTACCGGCCGGGAGATCAGTACAGCGGCGGCGTGCCCGGCTTTCTCTACGGCGGGATGACCGCCTCGCTCATCGACTGCCACGGGGCGGCCACGGCCGCCGCGGCCAAGGCCCGCGAGACCGGTGAGCCGATAGGTCGCTTCGTCACCGCTTCGCTGACCGTCAATTATTTGAAGCCCACGCCGCTCGGCGTTGAGCTGGAAATACGCGGCAAGGTTGCCGAGATCAAGGACCGCAAGGTGACGGTTGATCTGCAGCTGCTGGCCGGCGGTACGGTCTGCGCCACCGGCCGGGTGCTGATGATCCAGCTGCGGCCCGAAGCGTAACTGAAAAGACTTAAAAGAGAGCGGCTGCCATTTAGCCCGCCCGTGATCCGGATGGCCGGGACTCACGGGAACCGGTGGACTCCGTTCCTCGGTGAAAACTCAACAATGGGAGTAATATCATGAACTTTGAACTGACAGAAGAGCAGAATCTGATTCGTGACATGGTGCGCAGCTTTGCCGAGACCGAGGTCGCTCCGTCGGCCGCCCAGCGGGACGAGGAGGAGCATTTCGACCGTGAGCTGATGTTCGCAAGGCTCGCGGACCTCGGGCTGACCGGCATAGTATTCCCCGAGGAGTACGGCGGCGCCGGCGCAGATTATTTGAGCTACGCCATCGCCGTGGAGGAACTGTCCCGGGTCTGCGCCTCCACCGGCGTAACCCTTTCCGCCCACCTCTCCCTCGGCTCAAACCCAATCTACCTCTTCGGCAGCGAAGAGCAGAAACGCCAGTTCCTCACTCCGCTCGCCAAGGGCGAGGCCATGGGCGCCTTCGGCCTCACCGAGCCCGCGGCCGGGTCGGATGCCGGCGGTACCAAGACCTTCGCGGTGAAGGACGGCGACGACTGGATCGTCAACGGCACCAAGATCTTCATCACCAACGCGGGGGAGGCGGATATTTATGTGATCTTCGCCCGGACCGACAAGAACGCCGAGAAGCACCGCGGCATCAGCGCCTTCATCGTCGAGAAGGGCACGCCAGGCTTTTCCTTCGGCAAAAAGGAGAAGAAGATGGGCATCCGCAGCTCGCCGACCATGGAGCTGGTCTTCGAGAACTGCCGCATTCCCCATGCAAATATGCTGGGCGAGGAGGGGCAGGGCTTCAAGGTGGCGATGAAGACCCTCGACGGTGGGCGGATCGGCATCGCAAGCCAGGCCTTGGGGATCGCCCAGGGGGCGCTGGAGGCGACCACGGCCTACGTCAAGGAGCGCCAGCAGTTCAACAAGCCCATCGCCGCCTTCCAGGGCGTACAGTTCCAGCTGGCCGACATGGCCACCCAGGTGGAGGCGGCGCGGCTGCTGGTCTACAACGCCGCCTACCGGGCCAGCAACCACCTGTCCTACTCCCATGAGTCGGCGATGGCCAAGCTCTTCGCCAGCGAGACGGCGATGCGGGTCACCACCCAGGCGGTCCAGCTGCACGGCGGCTACGGCTATACCCGGGAATTCCCGGTGGAGCGGATGATGCGCGACGCCAAGATCACCGAGATCTACGAGGGCACCAGCGAAGTCCAGCGGATTGTCATCGGCTCGGGGTTGACACGGTAAAAAAGAGGACACTCCCGCCTCTTTTTCGGTGGGGGGAGGTATGTGAATTGGGGGGCCTCCCCCGCCGTTTTTCGCTGTTGTCGTGGGGTCAAATCTTTAACTTTGACATTTTCTCACAATCCATTGATTTCCAAAGAAACTAGGGAAAAATGTCAAGGTTAAAGATTTGACCCCACCTCACTAAAAAAAATGGAGAGCGCGATGGAATTTACCCGTGAAATCTACTGGAACGTCGGACACGGCGCGGCGACGCTGGCGCCGATGTACCTTTTCACCGCCATGGCCCTGGCGGTGCTGGTCTATGGCTTTCTCCGACGTGTGAAGATCTATCGGCTGGGCCGGCCGGTCGAGCGGATGGATAAACCGCTGTCCCGGCTGGGCGACATGCTGCGCGCCATGCTCCTCCAGACCAGGGTACTGAGGGTAACCGGGCCGGGACTCGCCCACGCCGTTTTCTTCTGGGGCTTCCTTTTGCTCTTCATTGGCACCGGACTGATCGTCGTCCAGGCGGATTTCACCGACCTCCTGTTCGATTGCGTCTTTTTGAAGGGAACCTTTTACAAGATCTTCAGCCTGACCATGGATCTCGCGGGCCTGGCGGCCATCGTGATGCTGGCCGGACTCTTCGTCCGGCGTTGGGTCGTTCGCCCTCCGGGCCTCGAAACCAAGGCGGACGACGTGACCATGCACGGTCTGCTTTTCGCCATCCTCATAACCGGCTTCCTCATCGAGGGAGCGAGGATGGCGGTGACGGAACTGGACAACCCGCATGCCCTCTGGTCGCCGGTGGGACTTGCGGCGGCGAAGATGATGGCGGAAAGCTCGCCCGAGTTGCTGCTCGATCTGCATAAAGGACTGTGGTGGTTCCATCTCCTGCTCGCTCTGATGTTCATCGGCCTCATTCCCTATACCAAGCTTCGTCATATCGTCACCACCGGAGTCTCCGCCTTCTTTTCCGACCGGGGGCCGGTGGGGAAACTCACGACCCTCGACCTGGAAAACGAGGCCGCGGAGAGCTTCGGCGCGGCCAAGATCGCCGATCTCACCTGGAAGGATCTTTTCGACACCGATGCCTGCACTTCCTGCAAGCGCTGCCAGGACCGTTGCCCGGCCCATGCGACGGACAAGCCGCTGTCGCCCATGCAGCTGGTGAAGCGGATCGGCGAGGTGGCCGCGGGCAACCCGGAGGCAAATCTCATCGAAGCGGTTGGCAGGGACGCCATCTGGTCCTGCACCACCTGCCGGGCCTGCCAGGAGATCTGTCCGGCGGGCGTCGAACATGTGGCCAAAATCGTGGAGATGCGCCGCAACCTGGTGCTCATGGAGGGCGAGTTCCCGGGCGAGGAGGTGACGGCCGCCATGGAGCAGCTGGAGGTCAACGGCAATCCCCTGGGCATGGGTTACGCGGCGCGCGGCGACTGGGCCGAGGGCCTGGGACTCGTGAATCCGGCGGAGGGCGAGTTCGACATCCTCTACTTCCCTGGCTGCTACGGGAGTTTCGACAAGCGCAATGTCGCCGTGGCCAGGAGCTTTGTCAAACTCTCCCAGGCAGCGGGCCTGCGCGTGGCGATCCTTGGCAAGGAGGAAAAATGCTGCGGCGAGCCGGCCCGGAAGATGGGCAACGAGTACCTGTACCAGACGCTCGCCGCGGAAAACATCGCCACCATCCAGGGCTACGGGGTGAAAAAGATCGTCACCACCTGCCCGCACTGCTTCAATACGCTCAACAAGGATTACCGCGACCTCGGTCTCGACTGTGAGGTGCAGTCTCATCCTGATTTCCTGGCGGAACTCATCGCCAAGGGCAGGCTCATGGTGGACGGCGAGGACTTTACCTGCACCTACCACGATTCCTGCTATCTCGGCCGCCATAACGGCATCTACGAATCGCCCCGCAGGCTCATCGAGCTGGCTGGCGGGGAGGTCGCCGAGATGGCGAGAAATCGCGAGGAGTCTTTCTGCTGCAGCGCCGGCGGCGGCCGGATTCTCGCAGAGGAGAAGCTCGGCAGCCGGATCAACATCAGGCGGGTGGAGATGGCCGCCGCAACAGGGGCCGGCCTCCTGCTTGCCAACTGCCCCTTCTGCCTGACCATGTTCGAGGACGGGGTCAAGGGCGCGAACATCGAAGACAGCCTGAAGCCGCGGGATATCGCCGAGGTGCTGGCGGAGCGGATCCAGGCCTGATTTCCCCAAACAGCAAGATGGAGGAAGAAGATGAAACTTCTGGTATGCATAAAACAGATTCCGGACATGGAATCGAAATTCAGGATCGGCGCGGACGGCTGGTACGACCGCGAGGGCCTTGCCTGGCGGATGAACGAGTATGACGAGTACGCGGTCGAGCAGGCCGTCCAGCTCAAGGAGCAGACCGGCGCCGACCTGACCGTGCTCTCCATCGGTCCGGAGCGGGCCAAGGAGACCATGAAGAAGGCCCTGGCCATGGGCTGCGACCGTGGCGTTCATATCTCAGACGACGGGAGTCATTTGAAGGACCCGTACGAGATCGCAGGGGTCATCGCCGAATTTGCCCGGGATAAGAACTTCGACCTGATCTTCACCGGCATGCAGTCCCAGGACCGCGGCAGTGCCCAGGTGGGAGTCATGGTCGCGGAACTGCTCAGTATGACGGCGGTGACCACCATCGTCGGCTTCGCCTTCGCTGCTGGCCGCGCGACGGTCAAGCGGGAGCTGGAGGGCGGGGTCAAGGCGATGGTCGAAGTTCAGTTGCCGGCGCTGGTCACTTGCCAGCTCGGCCTCAACACCCCGCGTTACCCGACCCTGCCGAATATCATGAAGGCCAAGAAGAAGGAGCTTGTCTCCGTTCCCGTCGCGGGCCTGCACAAGGCCGTCGGCCTGCTCGAGCCGGTCGCCATCGACTTTCCGGCGAAAAAGGGCGGGGGAGTGTTCCTGGAGGGCGAGGTGGATTCCATCGCCGACCAGCTGATCGCCATCCTGAAAGAAAAAACCGCCGTGCTGGCGTAGGAGGAATGCCATGAAAATGCTTCTGGTTGCGGAATACCGACAGGGACGGCTGCTCGACAATTACACCGAACTGATGGCCTTCGCAGGGTTGGTGGGGGTGGAGAGCGCCATGTTCTGCGCGGGCAGCAGCGCCGATCTGCCGAAATTCCCAGGCAATCTCTATCTAGCCCAGGCGGCCGACGTGGGGGAGTACAACCCGGAACTCCACAAAAAGCTGATCCTGGAGGCAGCGGCCACGGAACAGGCGGAGATGATCGTCCTCCTGCACAGCTCCTACGGCTGGGATTTGGCGCCGCGACTCGCGGTGGGCCTCAAGGCCGCGCAGGTCTCCGAGGTGGTTGCGGTGGAGAACGACCTGTTCGTCGCTCCGATATGCAACGGCAAACTGCGCCGGACTCTGAAGGGCAAAGGCAAGATCACCGTCCTCACCCTCCAGGCCGGAGCTTTTTCGCTTGGCGAACCGGCGGCGGGGATGCCGACGGTCATCCCGGTAGGCGGCGCGGGGGAGGGCAAAGTCAGGCTCCTCGGTTACGAGACCTCCGTGCAGGGCGGTGTGGATCTCGCCAAAGCCCCGGTCATCGTCAGCGCCGGCCGCGGCATCGGCAAACCGGAGAACGTCGCCATGGTGGCGGGTCTTGCCAAGGCCCTGGGCGGGGAATACGGCGCCAGCCGGCCGGTGGTCGACGCCCTGTGGGTCGAGCACAACCGCCAGGTCGGCACCACCGGCAACACCGTCGCGCCAAAACTCTATGTGGCCTGCGGCATCTCCGGGGCAGTCCAGCACCTGGCCGGAATGAAAAAGTCCGAGTTCGTGGTGGCGATCAACACCGACCGTGACGCGCCCATCGGCGACGTGGCCGATGTCTTCGCGGTGGCGGACCTCAAACAGCTGTTGCCGGTACTGACCGAAAAGATTCAGGCACTGTAAACGAATAATCGGGCTGGATGCTTTCCAGCCCGCTTCGGCATCTGCCAATCCCCTTCCCTTCCACCTGTCAGCACGGATCTGGCATTCACCCTTCCCGCCAGCTGATTCTTGTCATCGAACCATCGCCCGAAAATCCGATATTCTTTTCGCTTCTTTCGGGCGCTTAGCAATGACTGTTATGGCAGCTATTTTTTCATGAGGCATATCAGGTTTCCGGCACCAACCTCCGGAATAGCGAAAAAGTTGTTCCGAGGTCTTGGATACGATAGAATGCAAAGAGGTTCCAGCCCCGGAAACGGCGCACCTCAAATAACCCTCTCTGACAGGCGGCTGGGCGTGTGCGCTGGGGTCAGGACAGGATTTTTTCGGGAAGTTGAATTGGTGATGGTAGAAAAGGCAACACAGCGGATTCGAACCGCCCAGTCGTGCGCGGCCGATCCGCGACGGGCCGTGCTCGAGTTTTACAAAGAGGTGGTCCAACCCGATGCCGAGTTGGTGCTGTTCTTCTGTTCCAGTCTTTATGATCTCGATGAGGTGGCCCGTGAGATGCGGCGGCTTTTTGTTGGCGTTACGGTGGTGGGCTGCACCACCGCCGGCGAAATCGGCCCCGCAGGCTATCGGGACCATTCCATATCCGGCGTAAGCTTTCCGGCGGGCGTCTGCACCGCCGTCACCGGCCATCTCGATCGGCTGCAGTCCTTCGGCATCGCCAGGGGGCGGGACTTCGCCAAGGACCTGTTTTCCCGGCTGGAAGACCGAACGGCGATCACCTTCCGCAACACCTTTGGCTTCATGATGATCGACGGCTTGTCGGTGCGTGAGGAAGTGGTGGCCCATGTCCTCCAGGCCTCGCTCGGCGGCATCCCGCTGGTTGGTGGCTCCGCCGGCGATGGCATGCGCTTTTCCCGAACCCAGGTTTATTTTGACGGCCGCTTTCACGCCGACAGTGCAGTACTGGTCCTGGTCACCACGACGCTGCCGTTTTCCCCCTTCAAGATCCAACACATCATGCCGGAGGCGGAACGGATGGTGGTGACCGAGGCGAACCCGAAACAGCGGCTCGTCCGTGAAATCAACGGCCGGCCCGCCGCCAGGGAATACGCCAGGATGGCGGGGGTTTCACCGGATCGTCTGTCCCCCGATTGCTTCGCCACTTCGCCGGTGGTGGTCCTGATCGACGGTTCCCACTATGTGCGCTCGATCCAGAAGGTTAACGCCGACGGCAGCCTCACCTTCTACTGCGCCATCGAGGAAGGGCTGGTCCTGCGGGCCGCCCATGGCCGAGATTTGGAGGCGAACCTGGCGCGGGCCCTGGAGGGGCTGGAAAAATCTTTGGGGCCCCTGCAGCTTGTGTTGGGGTGCGACTGTATCCTGAGAAAGCTGGAGATTGTCCACCAGGGTCTGCAGAATTCGGTGGAGAAAATCCTCACGGGGGTCAATACAGTCGGTTTCAATACCTACGGCGAACAATTCCGCGGCATCCATATAAACCAGACCTTGACGGGAATCGCCATCGGCAACCCCGGGGAGTCATCCGATGCATAAACTTCCCGATGTCCTGGAGCTTCGCAACGAGATCGCCCGCCTGAACAAGATCATCCAGGCCCTCATGAACCGCGCCGAACGTTCCCTGAGCGTGCAGAGGTCGGACTTCGGCCTGTTCGAGACGACCATCCTGCTGGAAGAGGAGGTGCGTCGCCGTACCGAGGAGCTGAAGACCGCCCTGCAGGAAAATGAACGGATAACCCGGGCCCTGCAACGAGCCCAGGTGCGCATGGAGCAAGAGATCAGGGACCGGACGGCTGCCGAGGCGGCCCTGCGGGAGGCGAATCGCCGGCTGGCGGCGCTGAGCATCAGCGATCCCCTTACCGGTCTGGCCAATCGTCGCCGCTTTGCTGAGATTCTGGCGGGTGAATGGCGGCGGGGGGCGCGCCGTCAAGACCCTGTCAGCCTGGCGATGATCGACATCGATTTCTTCAAGCAGTACAACGACCGTTACGGCCACCCTGTCGGCGACCGCTGTCTCCGCAGGGTAGCCGGGGCTCTGCGCGACTCGGTGCGGTCCACGGATCTGGTCGCTCGCTACGGTGGTGAGGAATTTTGTTTTATCCTGCCCTCAACCGACTGCGAGTCTGCCCTGACGGTTGCGGAACGAGGCCGGAAGGCGGTCTGCTGCCTCAATGAACCGCATGTGGATAGTACCCACGGAATCGTCACCGTCAGTATCGGACTTTCCTCCATGATCCCTTCGGATGCCGCCTCATTCGACTATCTGATCGAGTCTGCCGACGCTGCACTCTATGCCGCAAAGCACCAGGGCAGGAACCGGGTGGTCATTATTTAGGACCCGGTCAGGCCCACGCAGAGGGTTCTTTTACGGGCTTGGGTGGCCTTCCTTCATACTCTCCCGGATCTGATTCCTGAATTCGGCGGTATCTTCATAACCGTGCACAGAGATTCCATGCTGCACCACTGCTTCGACAAGTTCTTCCTGGCTGTCGGCGGATATGGCTACCGTACACTTCTTGGCGCTCTCATCCTGGGGGTATTCCCTGCAATCTATGTACTTACGTGACATGGCGTATACTCCTCTATTAGGGTTTAAAAAGTGTATCAGCCGTCAACGGCTATAAAAGAACTATAATCAGAAGGGACTCAATTTTAACCTAAAGTCAGAGATATATTGATATGTGCTTCGGGGGCGACGGCAGGAATCCAATCCGGGGGTCGTGTGTTGCCTGACAGGTGAAATGAAAAATCCGCCTTCCGGATAGCTATGTTCGTGCTCATTGCCTTTGCGACTTTGCCTGCCATGCTGCTTGAAGGGGGCGGCGGGCACGTCGTGGAACTGGACTATCATAAAATACTGTCGGAAGAGTATTTTTTCCTGCGAATGTCTTATTGCTTTCAATAAGTACTGCCAAGGAAGTATTTATATTGACAGCTCCTTCTTGTCCGGAGGATGAACAGGCTTTCGCCAGGGAGCTGGCTCACGCGGATCGAGGCATATGGAACGATTTTCGACGCGGAAGAACCGCCGCAGGTCAGGCTGTAAGGTTCCTGAATCCAAGGAATACCCGAGATATCAATTGAATCGAATGAAGGAGACGACTATGCAGCAATGGGAATGTCCCTGTGGTTATATCTACGACCCTGAAGAGGGTGATTATGAACATGGGGTGGACCCGGGAACTCCGTGGGACGAGGTACCGGTCGACTGGATGTGCCCGAAATGCGGAGCGGCCAAGGAAGATTTCTGGCTGGCAGGATAAAATTCACCTCTCCAACAGCATCTACTCCAGTTGGACACCAATGGGAATGTGCACCCTCATGGTTACAGTCTTCCCATTCTTCCGGCCCGGGTTGAACCGCCAGCTCCCGACCACATCCAGGGTGGCCAGGTCGAGGATTTCGTGGCCGCTTTTTCCCACGATTCGGCGCAGGAGAGCACCACCGCTGTCACGGCATGCCTTCTGCCGAACCGGGCGACGGTCCATCGGCTATGGCATGGGCGGAGCCGCTGTCGTCCATGAGCTTGCCGAAAATGGCGCCGAGCAGGAATAACGGGAAATAAAGGATGATGAAACCGCCCGCAGCCGGCATGAATACTGGGTGAAGCTCGCCAGAACGGGCGTTCCTCATTTGAAAGAGCACGGCCATGACGGCCATGAGGGGCGTGAGGATCAGTACGCTGATTCCCCGGTAGGCGATATTCATGAGCAGGGCGAGCGCGAGGAGTATGCCGGTGATGCCGACCATGGAATCACCTCAGGTCTGAAGGTAGACGGACTCGAAGTCCAGGGTGGACCGGTTGAGCCTCGCGGGACCCGGTTCACTTTCCCGATGCTGTTCCGGACAACTTTTCGGCGATTTCCCAGCTGAAAAGGGCAAGTGCCCGACTCAGGGCCCGCACCAGGCCTTCGCTGTCGGACTCTGCCATGGGCACCCGGTATTCCGACCGCCGTTGCGGCAGGATGAGCTTGCCCTGCGAATCCTGCGCGGACCAGATCGCCTCGAGATATGCCGTTGTTGAGTCCACGCCTTCAAAACGTACTATTTCGACCAAAATCTGGTAATCGACCTCCTGAGTCCAGGGAAATACGAGGATTTTTTCAGTGTCCAGGGCGGTTGCCAGATTTTCTCTCATGGTCCGGGGGATGCTGACCGCCAGGGGTTCTACCCAGCGGTTCCCCTCGGCGAGATGCAGCAGATTGGCGCCCTCGCGGGTGACGATTTGCGGTCTATCCAGATATTCCGACAAGCGGACGGGGCCTATGCCGATCACTGCCTCGCCGAGGGCCTCGCCCCCGACGACAGGCTGGTCCGGATCAATGGCGGAAAGGCTATAGTGGGTTACCGGCGGCGTCCGGGCGCAGGCCGCCAGGAGCAGGAAAAGGGCAAGCAGGGCATGGGGAAGGTAATGGAAATGAGACAGCTTCAGATACAAGTTCATCAGTAATTCTCCCTGTAGTTTTTACCCCGGAGAATCGCCTCCGGCTGCTGTTCCAGACTTTGAGCCAACACCCGCAGCGCACGGGCGGCACGGGCTATTTCCTGCAGTGAGACTGTGAGTTGCTGCATGACAACCGAATCACTGCCGGCAAGCTGCTGCAGCGCCTCCGCCGCCCCGGCCAGTTCTTTTGCCGCCTGGGAGATGCTGGTGGAGACTCCGGAGTCGGCCTTGGCGAATTTTTCCACCTGCTCGGCGGCCTTGCCGACCCTGTCCGCCGCTGCCTGAACGGCGCCGAGCGCCTCGGGAAGTTTACCCAAGCTTTCCCCCGCCATGGTGAAGACCGGCTCCCCGAGGTCGTCGAGCCGGGCGGCCAGAGACTCCACATGGGCGAGAATCGCCTCAAGCCGGGCGGGAATCGCTATCGTTTCCTCCGACGACAGGATTTTTCCGGCCGAGGCGCTGATGGCAGCCAGGTCCGCCAGGAATTGGTCGATGGGGAAATTCTCCAGCATACTGGTCAGTTCCTCTACCCTGGTCGGAATGGTCGGAATTTCCTTTGCCGGATCATCGCCCACGTACCTGGCTTTTCTGTCGGGATAGAAAGCGAGGTCGATATATCGCTGCCCGGTGAGCAGGCTCTGCACGTTCAGCCGGGCCCGCAGGCCCTGCTCCACCAGTTGCCGCATGGTCAGCTGCTTCTTGGCATCGGCGGTGTCGCCGGGGGCGATCCGGATGATATCGAAATCGAGTTCGACGGTCACCTGCACCATGTAAATTCCGTCTTCCTGATCGATCTGAACGCTTTTGACCGTACCCACGTTGACCCCGAGAAAGACCACCGGCGCCCCCACCTGCAGGCCCTGGGCCGCTTCTTGGAAGTACAGGGCGTACTGCGCGCGGTCGCGAAAGAGATAATTCCCGGCCAGCAGCAGAACGGTGAGGGTCGCGAGGACGACCGCGCCGAAGACGAAGACGCCGATCAGGGTAGGGTTGGCCTGCCTGCTCATGCTTCCCCCCTGGTGAGAAAGGTGCGGACCTTGGGGTCGCCGGACCGGATCGCTTCCCTGGGGTCGCCGCTGTCGATCATGGTGCGGGTTTCGGCGTCGAGGAAGACCGAGTTGTTGCATATGGAGAGGATGCTGGCCAGTTCATGGGTTACCAGGACGACCGTGGTCCCCAGGCTTTCCCGCAGTTCGAGGATCAGGTTGTCGAGATGGCGGGCGGTCAGCGGGTCGAGACCGGCGGACGGCTCATCGATGAGCAGGATATCCGGGTCGAGCGCCATGGCCCGGGCCAGGCTCGCCCGCTTTCTCATGCCGCCGCTCAATTGGGCCGGGTAAAGTTCGCCGGCGCCGGCGAGTCCGACCAGGGCCAGTTTGAGGGCGACGACCTCGTCGATGATTCCGGGCGATAGGTCGGTGTACTGATTCAGCGGAAGGGCCAGATTCTCCGTCAGCGTCAGCGAACTCCACAGGGCTCCGCCCTGAAACATGACCCCGAGCCGGCGCTTCAGACGTTCATGCTCGGAAGGGGCGACATTCCAGAAATCTCGGCCGCCGTAGAAAACCGTTCCTTGGGCCGGCCGCAGCAAGCCGACCAGCGACCGCATCAGGGTGGATTTTCCGCTGCCGTTGCCGCCGATGATGACGAAGATATCGCCGGTATTGACCGCAAAGTTGAGGTCTCGCTGGATGACCTTTTCGTCGTAGGCGATAGTCAGATTATTGATTTCCAGGGGTTTTGCCGATGTCATTTCAGATCCCCAACTGATAAAAGAAGATGGTTAAAATCGAGGCCGAGATGGTGATCAAAAGAATCCCGGTCACAACCGCCGATGTCGCCGCCTCGCCGACCGCCGTGGCGTCCCGCCCGCACTGCATACCCCTCATGCAGCCGGAATAAGCCACCATGATCCCATAGACCGTACCTTTGACGAGGCCGACCATAAAGTGGCTGAGGTCGAGGGAGGCGACGGTCTGGTGGTAATATTCGAACAGGCCGATATCGAAGATGGTGGTCGAGATCAGCAATCCCGCCAACATGCCGACGAAACTCGCGTACAGCGTCAGCAGCGGGACCATCAGCATCAGCGCCAGCATCCGGGGCAGGACGAGGAAGTCGAGGGGAGAAATGCCGAGAGTCCTGAAGGCGTCAAGCTCCTCGTTGACCTGCATAGTGCCGAGTTTTGCCGCATAGGCCGAACCGGTCCGGCCGGCGACGATGACGCCGGTCATCAGGGCGCCGATTTCCCGTACCATGCCGATGGCGACCAGATCGGCGATGTAGATCTGGGCGCCGACCATGCGCAGCTGATCGGCGCCCAGATAGGCAAGAATCAGTCCGACCAGAAAGCTGATCACCGACACGATCAGAAGGGCGCGGGGACCGGCCTCCTCGATCTCCCACCACAGATCCCCCCACCGCATCCTGGTTTTCCCGGTGGCGAGCCGAATGAAAGCAAGGACGACCTCGCCGAGAAAGCGGAGCATGGCAGGGCCTTCCTGAAGGAACGCCAGCGTGGCCGAGCCCGTCCGGTAGAAAGTGCCTCTCTCCTGCTCTGGTTTCGCAAGCTTCTGTTCCGGGACGGCTTCGGTCATGGCCAGCAGCTGTCTGACCCCTTCCGGCAATCCTTCCTGTTCGACCTTAATCCCCCTCTCCCTGCAGAGTTTCAGCAGACGGAAAAGGTAGGCGAGAAAACCGCTGTCCCAGGAGGAAAGATCGGTCTTGAAAGTGAGGCGGTCGGTGCCTTCGGCAAATTCCGCGGCAAGTTTGTCAGGAACTGGCAGGGCCTGATCCATGCACCACCTGCCGGCAAATGCAACTTCCAAAATATTGCCGTCGATGCGGCTGGTCTCCAGCTGCCACCGCTCTTTGTCGTCGCTGGACATCGGTTTTCGACAGTCTCCGTGCGTTCTTTCGGCTGTTTCGGCCGGAGGTATCCTATCCTTAATATAGAGCAAATACGGATTCGGAAAGCAAGCGGAATCACATCCTGCTCGTCAGTGGCGGCAGATGTGGGGCTGGAATGCGGCTGGTACTGGCGGGACCGGGGTGCGATCGACCCAAAAATAACTTGTGACCCGCACCCCGCTCCGGTAAGATGGCCGAGTTGTCAGAAAGAACCCTTCTACCGCATGTGCACGATGTTTTCCAGAATCCAGAACCTTTACCAGTTTGTCGACCGAACCGTGGCGGATATTTGTCAGCGCCATCCGGACGAGGTGCGATGTGGTCCCGGCTGCTGCGACTGCTGTTACGGTCTCTTCGATATCTCCTTCATCGAGGCCTGCCACCTGGCTTCCGCTCTTTCGGAAACACCGGATGTATTCAGCCGGCAGGCCGAGGCTGCCCGGGAAGCGGCCGCTGCCTACGAAAAACTGCTGCAGGAGGGGGCCGACCCGTCGCGGGCCCGGGTGCGCTGCCCGCTGCTGGGGCAGGACAACCTCTGCCTCTGTCACCAAGCCCGTCCCATCAACTGCCGCACCTACGGCACGCCCACCCTTCTCGAGAATACCACCCACGTCTGCGGTCTGTCAGGATTCGACCGGAGCCGCTCCTATCCGACAATCAATCTCGCTCCCCTGCAGAAAAGCCTCAACGAGTATTCCGTCGCGCTGGTGGGCGAAGACTTCGGCAACAGGCGGTTTCCCATCGCCTGGGTGATTCTCCGGCCTCAATTCTTTCTGCCGAAGAGGTAAGTCGTCGTCCTCCTTACTCGGCGAAAGCAACCTTCATTTCCCCGCCAGAGCTCGATCAAGTATATTGCATCGGGAGCGCAGAATATGGCCCCACTTTGTTTTTCGCTGAGTTTTTAATGAAATTCCTTGCCATAACCGACTTCACCAATTAAATTGCCTGGCAAACAAAACATGCAATAACCATCCTTTTTCTGCGGTCTCCTGGATTGTCAAAATGATCATAATCTGATCGAGGGGGATTTTTCGCCACCACTTTCGGTCAGCTTATGGCTTACTCCATCAATCGCCTGGGGCGAATACAAGATTCGCCCCTACATGACAGCCGCTGAACGAGTACGAGTTGCCAACCTGCTCAGCAAGACCGAGACAAGGGACGTTGTGGCGAGCAGGGCGAAACAATGTCGGGAATCACCCCAGCTGGAGGCGATGTGGATAATATTATCAGCCCATTGGCGGAAGTGGGTGCAGCGGTCGTGGAGTTTTTCGGAACCGCGACCATCACTCTGGTCGCCCTCTACGGTTTTTTTTATTCAGGAATCCACCTCATTAAAAAAGACCGGTCGGAAAGAATTTTTCAGGTGGTACGCCAACGACTTGGCCAGGGCATCCTCCTGGGGTTGGAGTTTCTCCTCGCGGCGGACATCATTCATACTGTTGCGGTCGACTTGAGCTTCAAGACTCTGGGGCTCTTGTCCATCGTACTTCTTATCCGGACGATTCTGAGCTTTACCCTTGAGGTCGAGTTGACCGGCAGATGGCCCTGGCAGGGCAACCGGGGGAAATCGGAATAGGAGCCCCCGGACCCGATCAACTGCGCAGGCAGGCGCTGTGGCAGTTGCGCTTGCCGGGTGTTGCTGCGGGCCCCCTTATGGACTTCTTCCAGGGATCTATTCATGGAGGAGAGAACGCCCCTCTTCCAGCCCCTCGCGATAAATGCCCCCCCGGGGTATCCGATGCTGAGGATCAGGCTCAAGGCGGTATTGATCCGCTCCCGTCTTCTTCTTTATAACCAATATATAGCAATGTATTGCCATTTTTTGCTTTAGTAAATCATAAAGACCTAACTATTAATTATGGATTATTTAAAAGATATTAATTATGGATTATTTAGAAAAATATGAGGAAAGATCAGAATAATTAATTTCCTGTTATGACAAAATGCAATGATGTTTAAATAATGCTGAAGCAGATGTTGTGCAGTTTACTTATATCCTGTGAATCATCAGAAAATATCAACAACTTACAGCAATCATTATGACATCAAGTAATGCGGCCTGTATAAGTTGTCCTGCCTGATCGGAATGAATCCTGTGCGCCCGGACTGCATCCTGCGGACTGCGGATAATATTGTTCGGGAATACGATGTTTTCCTATCTCATAATTGGGTTGACTGAATGGTGCGTATCGACTAGGCTTAAAAAGTTGCTATAGCATCAAAGAATTCATGATTGTGATGCTATAAAATTAATTGTTGTAAATACCTGACTATTATATGCAACTAAAATATAAGAAATAAACAAGAATTACAAACTGTACCATTAGTGGGCAGACATGTATTCCTCTCATTTTTCGGCAATCGCCTTTTCTCTTCTTTTTGCCGGTAATGCCCATGCCGCAAGAGAATCCATGCTGTATCCCGCCGGCCCGGCTGCCGAGGAAATCGCCGGCATTTGGTGGGAGATGCTGATTGTCTACGGCATCGTCTATTTCGTCACTCTGGTCCTGGTGATCCTGGCGCTGGCAGTTCGCCGACGCGAACATCGGACTCTCGGCACGCGTTTCGTTTTTATCTCGGGAATCGGCATACCGACCGTCATCCTGGTTGTCATGCTCGTCGCCACCATCCACCGGACAGCGGAGCTGGGTAAAATCCCCGCCGATTTCCATGTGGAGGTGAACAGTCACCACTGGTGGTTCGAGGTCCTCTATCCCGGCCACGGCATCGTCGATGCCAATGAGATTCATATTCCCGTGGGGAGGGTAGTCCAGTTCAAGCTGATGTCGAAAGGCGTGGTCCACAGCTTCTGGGTGCCGAGGCTCGCGGGGAAAAGAGACATGCTCCCCGACCATCCCACCACGCTGCGGCTCTCGGCCGATCAGGCCGGCATCTATCGCGGTACCTGCACCGAATATTGCGCGGGACCCCACGCGCTCATGGCCTTCAGGCTGGTCGCGCATGAGCCGGATGAGTTCGAACGGTGGCTCAAGCAAAACAGCCGCCCGCCCGCCGAACCGATCGAACCCGAGCTCCTCCTGGGCCGACGGGTTTTCCTGGAGCAGGGTTGCGCCGCCTGCCACGCCATCGCCGGTGTGTCCAGCAGTGATACCGGTCCCGACCTGACCCGTCTCGGATCGCGGCTGACCCTCGGCGCAGGGACCGTCGTCAACAGCAAGGCCAACCTTTCCGGCTGGATCGCCGACCCGCAGTCGATCAAACCCCGCAACCTGATGCCGCCTTCCTATCTGTCCCCACAGGACCTGCACGCCCTGGTTGCCTATCTCCGGAGCCTGCAATGAATCCGGTACCCGATGCAGTGGCAGAGAGGTTTGAGCGGACCTGGCAATCGCCCACCGGTCCCCTCGGCTGGCTTGCGGAAGTGAACAACCGCCCGCTGGGCATCCGTTACATGGTCACCGCGCTGGCATTTTTTCTTGCCGGCATCATTCTTGCCGTGCTCATGCGCACCCAGCTCGCGGTGCCGGAGAACACCTTCCTCGGTCCGGATGCCTACAACCGGGTCTTCACCATGCACGGCTCGACGATGCTGTACCTGTTCGCCGTGCCGTTCGTCGAGGGGGTGGGGCTGTATTTCGTGCCGCTGCTTCTCGGGTCCCGGGACATCGGATTCCCGCGGATGACCAGCTTCGGCTACTGGCTCTATCTCTTCGGCGGGCTGACGATGTATGCCAGTCTGCTGTTCGGCCAGGTGCCGGATGCAGGCTGGACTGCCTATACCCCGCTGTCCAGCTCGAAGTTCTCCGGCCCCGGACTTGACTTCTGGCTGCTCGGGCTGAGCATGATCGAAATAGCCGGCATCAGCGCGGCGGTGGAGATTGTCGTCACCATCCTCATTTTCCGCGCACCCGGCATGTCCATCCAGCACATGCCGCTGTTCATCTGGAGCTATCTGGTCACGGGATTCATGATCATCTTCGCCTTCACGCCGCTCCTGCTGGCAAGCCTCATGCTGGAAATGGACCGAACGCTCTCCACCCGGTTCTTCGATACCGAACTCGGCGGCAGTTCGCTGCTCTGGCAGCACCTGTTCTGGTTTTTCGGCCATCCGGAGGTCTACATCATCTTTCTGCCCGCGACCGGTATTGTCTCCACGATCATCCCGGTTTTCGCCCGCCGGCGGATGGCCGCCTACAGGCTGGTGATCGCCGCCATCCTCGTCACCGGTTTCGTCAGCTTCGGCCTCTGGACCCACCATATGTTTACCGCCGGGCTGCCGGACCTGCCGATGCTGTTCTTCACCGCCGCAAGCTTCATGATCGCCCTGGCTTCCGGGGTGCAGATCTTCGCCTGGGTGGCCACGCTCTGGGGAAGCCGGCCCAAGTACAGCGTGCCGATGCTCTATATCCTCGGTTTCTTCTTCATCTTCGTCAACGGCGGAATGACGGGAGTCATGGTCGCGACCATGCCCTTCGACTGGCAGGTGCATGACACCAATTTCGTGGTGGCGCACTTTCACCATGTCCTGATCGGCGGCGCCGTCCTGCCCTTCCTCGCAGGCCTCTACCACTGGCTGCCCAAAATGAGCGGCAGGATGTTCGACAAAACCTGGGGGGCGATCGGTTTTGCCGTGATTTTCCTCGGCTTCAACCTGACGTTTCTGCCAATGTATGTCATAGGGCTGCTGGGCATGCGCCGACGTGTCTACACCTACCCTGAAGATCTAGGAGTCGGCGCCCTCAATTTCATTTCGACGGCAGGCTCATACGCCCTGGCGCTCGGCTTCGCCATAGCCCTGCTGAGTCTTCTCTGGAGCGCCCGGAGGGGTACTGCGGCAGGCAGCGACCCCTGGGGCGGGGGTACGCTCGAGTGGTCGCTCGCCTCGCCGCTGCCGCCCTACGGTTTCAGGCGCCCGCCCGTGGTGAACGACCGCTACCCGCTGTGGCGCCCGGTTCCGGCGGAGGAGCCGAAAAACGCTCTGAACGCGGTGGCGGAAAAACTCGAGTGCCGGCCGGCGGGCTGGCGCGCCACGCTGGTCACCGATGTCACTAACGCCCGCCCGCAGGCCCTGCAGTACCTGCCGGGGCCGACCTTTTACCCCTTTATCGTCTCCGTCTCCATCCTGGCGGCGGCGGTCTCCTTTCTGGCCAAGACCTTCTTCCTTGCCGGCGTATTTGCCGTGGTCGCCGCAGGCCTTATCGCCCGCTGGATGTACGTCGAACCGGAGCTTCCCCCGGAGGAGGCGCGGGAGCTGGCCTCCAGGCTGCCTCTCCCGCTGTTTGCCTCGGGGACCGGGGCGACCGGCTGGTGGGGGACGATCGGGATGATCGCCATCCTCTTCACCATTGTCGCCTCCCTGGTTTTTTCCTACTTCTACCTGCGCCTCTATGCAGAGCAGTGGCCTCAGGGCGGGCTCGCCCTGCCGCAGGTCGCGGTGCCGCTCCTCTTTCTCGCCATCCTCGCGGCGGGGGGGATGTTCCAGCTCGCCAGCTCGTGGGCCTGGCGGCGGCAACGCCGTTCGATACTTCTTCCGGGAATGGCCGGAACGGTTCTTGCGGGACTTCTCTTTGTCGGGGGCGAGCTGTGGGTCATGGTGGCCGCGCCTTTCAGCCCGACCGCCAATGCTTACGCTTCCATATTTTTCACCCTCAACGGGTTTGCCCTGCTCACGGTTTTGGTCGGAACAATGATGCTGGCGGGAACGCTGATCCGGCTGCAGCGCGCCGAACCGCTCGATACACCGCGCCTCCGGCTATGGTTGCAGAACAGTGAAATGTTCTGGTTTTTTGGCGTTGCGACCGCGGCGATCGTTTTTGCGGTCACCTGCCTCACACCGCACTTCTTATAGGATCATGGATATACGAACGCAAACGGCAACCCGAGCTCCTGGAAAATTACGCCGCTGGTTCGCCTTCGTCGGCGGCGGCCTGGCCTGGACCTTCCATCTGCTGACGATTTACGCGATCGGGGAGTTCGGGTGCGTCAGCGGCTTCGACCGGAACATCTACCTGGGGATCAGCGGGGTCGCCTGGCTGCTCATGTTGGTCAGCGTGCTGGCCCTCATGCCGGCGGTCGCCGCCATGCTAGTCGGCTATGTCGACGCCCGGCATGACCGGAACCGGCCCGAGCGGAGCGGCAACGACGAAGGGGAACGCTATTTGTCGAGCTACGGGTGGCCCCTCAACGCCCTGTTTGTGATGATCATCATCGTCGAAAGCCTGCCTGTCTTCGCCTATCTCGAGGGATGCTGAACCCAGGGAGCCTGAAATGAAAAGAAGAACCGTGATGAAATGGCTGGTCAGGACCATAGGGCTGGCGACCGCCGCAATGGTCGGTATTCCCACGATCATTGCCGGGATCTCGCCGATCTGGAGGCACAGGCCCAGGAGAAATGTCTGGAGTTCGCTTGGGCCGCTCGAGGCGTTTCCGGTCGGGGAGATGCGCGAAATCGTCGTCAGCCTGCCGGATGAGGCATGGGGCCATGCACTGCGGGAGAAAAAGGTCTATGCCTGGCGTCCCTCGGCCGGGGAAATGGTCGTCTATTCCCGCAGCTGCACCGACCTGGGCTGTCCCCTGACCTTCGACCCGGGCAGCCAGTGCTTCTTCTGCCCCTGCCATGGCGGCATCTTCGACAAGAACGGCGAGCGGATGGCCGGACCTCCCAATCGGCCGATGTACCGGTTCGCCGTGAGAATCGCGGACAGGATGATCGAAATCGACCTCCACTCGGTACCGCCGATGGTTTAGAGGGATGTCCCGGGGATTGGAGGTCACCGTCAAATCGAGAAGGAGATCCGGGTGATGCTGAAAAAAAAGGCAGCGCAACGCATCGGCTATCTTCCGTTCAAAGATAAGGTTCTCGAGAGACGGGTGCCGGAGACCCCATTGTATCAGGGTGACGGCGCGGCCCTGACCCTGCTGCTCCTGATACAGGTGCTCACCGGCGTCACCATGACCCTCTACTATACCAATGCCGCGGATTACGCCTACGACAGCGTCCGTCATATCACCCATGCCCTGCCCCTGGGCTGGCTGGTCCGGGGCATGCACTACTGGTCGGCCGGCATCATGGTGGTGATGCTGGTGCTTCATTTCTTCCGTCATCTTCTGCTGGGCGGCTATAAGGCTCCCCGCGAGGGGACCTGGGTCATCGGGGTGCTGCAGTTCTTCCTGGTGCTGACGATGTCCTTCACCGGCTACGTGCTGCGGTGGGACGAGCGCGCGGTGCATGCCGTCGGGGTGGTCCTCAACATGTTCCACAACGTCCCGTTCTTCGGCGACGAGCTGGTGCTGCTGATGCAGGGCGGCGGGCGGATAGGTTCCATGACCCTTACCCGCTTCTTTTCAATCCATGTATGGATCGTCCCGCTCCTGCTGATCGGCCTGGTGGGGATTCATCTCTACCTGGTGGTCCTGCACGGGGTGACCTCGAGGGCCGAGCAGAGAAAGCCTGTCCGGACCGCGGAGGAGCAGAAGAGGCTGTACAAGGAGGCGGCTCTGTCCGAAAGGGGGGAATGGTTCCATCCGGAGACGATGCTGAAGACAGGCGGCATGGCCTTTCTGGTATTCTCGCTGGCCTTCACCCTCGCGCTGGCGGTGGGGCCTCGGGAGATGTATCCCGAAGCGAACCTGATCCGGACGTCCATGCCCCGGGAGGAGTGGTGGTTCTGGTGGTACAGTTCCCTCATCGCCCAGCTGCCTCCCGCCGTGGCGCAGGTTTTTAATGTGGCTTTCCCGGTGCTGCTGTTCCTGGGCATGATGCTTCTGCCGTTCCTGGACCGCGGCGAAAACCGGGGCTTCCGGAAAAGACCGTTCTGGACCGGCTTCGTCATCCTGTGCCTCGTCGCGATCCTCTGGCTCACGCATCTGCGCACGGAATCGCCGTGGACCGGCTGGCCGGATCCCGAGCCGCCGCCGGTTCCGGCCGGGGTGACCCTCTCCGGGGAGGCCGAGCTGGGAAGACACCTCTTTGCCCGGTACGGCTGCAACAGCTGTCACGCCGTCGCCTCGCATGGCCGCCGGGTAGGCCCCGACCTGGCCAGGATACGGCACAGGATGTCCCGGGACGAGCTCAGAAATTTCATCCTGCAGCCGCTGGAGGATGTGCCCATGCCGAGCTACCGGGGGCGGATTTCCCCCGCCGATCTCGACCGGGTCGTCGATTTCGTCCTGGTGGCGCAGACGTTCCCCCGTGAGATCATCGAGGCGGGCAAGGAGGCCGGTCGATGACAAATCCAGGAGGATACGATGCGGAAAAAGAATACCTTGATGCCCGGGGCGGCCCTTGTCCTGGCGGTCGCCGCCTGTCTTGCCATGCCGCATCCGGCCATGCCGAATTCGGACCGGAAGATGGTCGCGCCCCTGTGGGAAGTAGGCGGCAATGCCGATCGGGGGGCCGATGCCATCATCCGCCATGGCTGTTTCTCATGCCACGCGATCCCCGGCATCCGCCGGGCGAACGGCCGGGTCGGCCCGAAGCTGCACGAGATCAGGGAACAGATGTATGTCGGCGGCGTGCTGGCGAATTTTCCTGAAAACATGGTGAAATGGATCATGAATCCCCAAAGGTACTCCCCCGAAACGGCCATGCCAGATCTGGACGTTCCCGAGCAGGATGCGCGGGATATCACCGCCTATCTCTTCAAGCGGTAGCTGGGCTGCGTCCCGCCGCCATTTAATTTCCCAGAAATATTCCCAGGACGAGTCCGAACAGCAGATGGGCGGCGATGCTGGTCTGGGGTGTCCGGTGGCCGTAGTTGAGTCCCATCACCCCGGGAGGCTCCAGCATGCGCGTCGGGGTCGGGCCGTCGTACTCGTTGGCCATCCGCGGGTGAATGTGGGGCAGCACCGGCAGCACGGCCAGGTCGAGGAAGAGGGCATGGAAGAAGCCGATAACCATGCCCAGCCACCAGCTGTTGTATTGCAGGGCCGCAAAGATGAGGGCGTACAGCAGGGCGAACAGCCATCCGAGGATGAAATGGCAGAGAAAGCCGACGATCTCCGCATGGTTGCGGCTCGGGGTGAAGAGGGTCCCGAGCACGAAGGTGAAGCTCATGCGGGAAAAGCCCAGCACCCTGCAGCCTTCAAGGAGAATCGTAAGCAGGATGGTGGCAACGGCTCCCCAGATGAAAATGAGATCGAAGCGCAATGCGGAAAAAGGGAAGTCTCCATAAGTACCCATGCGTGAAGAAATTGAGAAGCATTGTACTTCTCTTCATTCGTCCTTCAGGGCGGCCCCGGTCCTCGCGTCGATCTCCTCTGCGAAGAGCCCTACGTCGTTGGAATAGGTGAGGGCCTTCTCGAACATGCTGCGGGCCTCCTGCATGTCTCCCCGCAACGCCAGCACCTCCGCGGCCAGGAAGACGGCGATGCCGAAAGTTCCCTCGCCTTCCTGTATGCCGTCGAAACCGAAGGGGAACCGGTAAAAGAGGCCGTTTTCGCCGAGGGTTTCGGTGATCCGCCGCACGGTGCCGAGCATGCGCGGGTCGGCCGCCTCGATGTACTGGTAAATGGGGAGCATGAACAGGCTCACATCCACCTCGCGGCCGCCGAAGTAGCTGGTGTAACAGTTCATTTCCTCGTCATACCCGTCCGTGTCTATGGCCGCCCTGATGGCTTCCCGCTCGGCCGTGAAGCGTTTCAGCGGAATCCTGATGAAACCCTTCCTGTGCATGTCGATAAGCCGGTCGAGCGCCACCCAGCACATGACCTTGGAATGGGTGTTGTGCCTCGATTTGGCGCGAATTTCCCAGATGCCCCTGTCGGGCTCCCGCCATCTCCGGCAGACCGTCTTGCCGAACTGGCTGAGCATGTTTCTGGCGGAACGGTCGAGCCCGTTTCCGGCGTTGGCAATGTCGAAGGCTCCCTCGACAACCTCTCCGTAGACATCCAGCTGCAGTTGTTCCGAAGCGGCGTTTCCCATCCGTACCGGCCGGGTCGACCGGTATCCCGCGAGTTCAAGTCCCTTCTCCCGGAGATCTGTTTCCCCGTATATGGAATAGAGCACCCTGAGCTCAGGCCGGGAAAGCCTGGTGCTGTGCAGCAGCCAGGCAAGAAAGGCTTCGGCTTCCTGCGGATATCCCAGGTTGAGGAAGGCCCGGATAGTCATGCCGGCATCGCGCAGCCAGCAGTAGCGGTAATCCCAGTTGCGGCTGCCGCCGATCCTCTCCGTCAGGGAGCAGGTGGGTGCGGCCACGACCGCGCCGGATGGCGCGAAGGTGAGAAGCTTCAGGACCAGCAGGCTGCGCAGCACTTCCCGACGATATTTGCCGCGATAGGTGCAGCGCGCGGCCCACTGTTGCCACCACCGGCAGGTCGTATCAAGCTGCCGGTCGAGGAAATCCCGGTGCAGTGGGGGGATTGTCGCGATGTTCCCTTCGGCATAAGTGAGGGAAAAGTCGCACCGGTCTCCGCGTTTCAGGGAAAAGCGGCCGAAAGCGGCGGTCCGGTCGGACCGGAGGGTGAGCGGCGGCCCGCCGAGCAGGGTGAGCACCCGGCCCCGGTGCTGGTGACGCAGCCCCATCGCCCCGCAGCTGGACAGCTTTGCAGCCTCCTGGCCGTACTGAGGCCGGGGTTCGTAGAAGACTTCCATCTCCACTTCCCCGGAAAGTCCCTCGGCGAGCCGCAGCAGGTGCCTTTCCGGCCAGAGCCTTGTCCGGTAATCTTCCGGGAACCCCACCGGCATCAGGTCGGTAACGCACACTTCTCCGCCTGCGGTGGAAAAAACCGTCTGCAGGACATTGGTGCTCTCGACATATTCCCTCCTGACCCTGCAGGGGGCGACGGGGCGGATGGAAAAACGGCCGCCTTTCTCCGCATCGAGCAGAGCGCCGAAAACGGACGGGCTGTCGAAGCGCGGCAGGCAGAGCCAGTCCAGGGATCCCTGCCTGGAGACGAGACCCAGGCAGCGGCAGTCGCCGATGGCGGCGTAATCTTCGATCGGCTGATATGACATCGGCGATTTTCCTCCCCGGCTATCCGATTTTTTCGGACCCCATCCCCTGCCATTCATTTTGATCTGTTCGCACCAGATACCTGTCCGGGCCGGCAGGACAGGTTCTTTCTCATGGTTTCCCTTCACTAAATGAGCAGGGCCGTCCCCCCAAGTGCGCTCCGGGGAACTCATCTACCGGAATCAGATGACAAAGTTCCCGCACCTTCTCTCCGGCGGCGATAGCAATTCCGCCGTAACCCATAATTGTCCATTTTTCATGAGAAGCTGCCGGAGAAAATGCTGGCATGCAAGTTGCTTATCCTAACAGATGAAATGACCTTTATCAAATTCTTTGGAGGTGGATGATGTCGCTGCAGGATGAGTTACGCCGATACTTTCTGTCTTTCCTCGCCGGTCCTCACGGCGATCACGGTCTCCTGCAAATGATCGGCGATATCCGGCGGCAAGGTTCTCTGCTGCTGATACAGACATACGAGCTGTTCCGTGCGGAGTTACGGGAAAAAACCCATCTCCTGACCAAGGATGCAATTATTATTCTCCTTGGCGGCACCTTTCTCTGGGTCGGGCTCCTGGCCTTCGTGACCGCCTCGATTATCGTTTTATCCTTTTTCGTCCCTTTGTGGCTCGCAGCCTTCATCGTCTCCCTTTTCTTCGGCTTGTTCGGGCTCGCTCTCGTTGTTTCCGGAATCGCCATGCTCAAGCGCCGTACCGTCATGCCCCGGCTAACCGTACAGGCGCTCCGAGAAAACGGACGATGGTTGTGGAACCATGGCAGAAGAAGTGGTCCGTGACGAACGGCGTGAGACGATACGTTCTGCCGGGACCGGAACGTAAAAGGCCGGGACAAACGTGAAGACACGTTCCTCGGCTATTGCCGCACCCGAAATGCATCCGGAAAGAACCGGCCAAAATCCAGGAGCGACCTCGATCGGAACCTCGCTCCTCCCGATTCGGGAAGGGTAAGCAGCCAGCAAAAATCAACTCCCGGAGGTCTGACCATGAACGAACACCCCAAGCATACCCTGCGCGAAAACCTCTATCAACCGGCCAACCGCGTCATGAAGGCGGTCTGCGACAACCCGTACGCTTCCGTAGCCGCCCTGACCAGCTTCGGCATCGGCATGGCTCTCCTCATGCCCGGCAACAGGCGACGGCTGGCAAGCACCCTGGGGATGGCTCCCTCCGGAGGCTACCGGGAAATGTCTCCCCCGGAAAGCAGCTATTTCGAGCCGGCACCACGGTCAATCCACGGCCCGCACCGCAGCTATGAAGAATATGCCGAACCGGGGCTCGGGGAGATGGTGAAAAAAGGCAGCCCCTACGTTCTCGGCTCAGCCGCCCTGCTCGCCGCCCTCTATCTGTTCGGCCGGAAAAACGGCCGGCTCCAGATAACCGGGAGCGAGTGATGAAACTCTTCCCGAGGAACCATGGCACTGGTCCCGGCGTCGGTGGTGCCGCAAGGCCCACCCAGGAAAATAGTCCTATAGGCCGCGAAGCCACCGAAGCCCTGGAAATCGAGCTGAAGAAAGCAGTGGAGGGCGAAGTCCGATTCGACACCACCACCCGGGCCCTCTACGCCACCGACGGTTCGAATTACCGGCGGGTGCCCATCGGCGTCGTCATCCCGCGGACCACGGAAGACGTCGTCCGGACGGTGGTCCTCTGCCGCAAATACGGCGCTCCCCTGTTCAGCCGGGGGGGCGGCACCGCCCTTGCCGGCCAGACCTGCAACACCGCGGTGTGCATCGATTTCTCGAAGTACTTGAACAGGATCCTGGAAATCGACCCGGTCGCCCGGACGGCCAGGGTCCAGCCGGGGGTAATCCTCGATCACCTGCGGGCGGCGGCGCAGCAGCAGGGCCTCACCTTCGGGCCGGACCCCGCCACCCACAGCCAGTGCACCCTGGGCGGCATGCTGGGCAACAATTCCTGCGGCATCCATTCGGTCATGGCGGGCCGCACCGCCGACAATGTCCACGAACTGGAGATCCTCACCTATGACGGTCTGCGCCTGCGGGTCGGCCCCACCTCCGAGAAGGAGCTGGCGAAAATCATCGCCGAAGGCGGACGCCGGGGGCAGATCTACGCCGGTCTCAAGCAAATCCGCGACACCCGGGCTGCAGAGATCAGGCGGCGCTATCCCCGGATTCCACGCCGGGTCTCCGGCTACAACCTCGACGAGCTGCTGCCCGAGAACGGCTTTCATGTCGCCCGGGCCCTCGTCGGCAGCGAGAGCACCTGCGTGACCATCCTCGAGGCGACCCTGCGCCTGGTGCCGAATCCCCCCAAACGTATCCTCCTGGTACTCGGCTACCCGGATGTCTTCTCGGCCGGAGACCATATTCCCCAGATCATGAAATTCGCACCGATCGGCCTGGAGGGCATCGACAACATGCTCGTTCGGCAGATGAAGAAGACCGGCATGCACCCGAAAAAAATCTCCCTGCTGCCGGACGGCGGCGGTTGGCTGCTGGTCGAGTTCGGGGGGGCAAACCCGGAAGAGGCGAGATCAAAGGCTGAAGCCGTCATGGCTGCCCTGCAACGGGAGAAGCCCGCGCCGGCGATGAAGCTTTTCGACGACAGGGAACAGGCGGAAAAGGTCTGGGAGATCCGGGAGTCAGGCCTCGGCGCCACCGCCCACGTCCCGGGCGAGCCCATCACCTGGCCCGGTTGGGAGGATGCCGCCGTTGACCCGCGCCACGTCGGCGACTACCTCCGCGAATTCCGCTCGCTGCTCGACGAATTTCAATACAATGCCTCCCTTTACGGCCATTTCGGCCAGGGCTGCATCCACTGCCGGATCAACTTCGACCTGTTCACCCGCGAAGGAATCGACACCTACCTTCGCTTCGTGGACCGCGCCTCCGACCTGGTCATGAAGTACAATGGCTCCTTTTCCGGCGAACACGGCGACGGCCAGTCGCGGGGGGCCTTGCTCGGCAAGATGTACGGGCAGGACCTGCTCGACTCCTTCCGCCGGTTCAAGACCCTGTGGGACCCGGACTGGAAGATGAACCCCGGGAAAGTCATAGACCCCCGCCGGCCGGACGAGGATCTCCGCCTGGGCGAGGACTACCGCCCCCTGCAGCCGAAAACCTGGTACCGCTTCCCCGAAGACCGGGGCAGCATGTCCCGCGCCACCCTGCGCTGCGTCGGGGTCGGCAAGTGCCGGCGCACCGAAAATGCCTTCATGTGCCCGAGTTTTTTGGCGACTCGGGAAGAACAGCATACCACCAGGGGCCGCGCCCATATCCTCTTCGAGATGCTGCGCGGCGACTTCATCAAGGATGGTTTTCTGAGCGAGGAGGTGCTGGAAACCCTCGACCTCTGCCTGGGCTGCAAGGGATGCAAGAAGGAGTGCCCCGTCGATGTCGATATCGAGACCTACAAATCGGAATTCCTGGCCCACTACTACAAGGACAGAGCGCGGCCCCGCCACCACTTCTTCCTCGGCATGCTCGATATTTTCGGCGCCGCCGGGGCCACCATGCCCCAGGTCGCCAATTTCCTCTCCAGCGCACCGCTGCTCCACTTCTTTTCCAAGGCCGTGGCCGGGGTCCACCCGGAACGGCCGTTGCCCCGGTTCGCGGCCGAGACCTTCAGCGCGTGGTTCGACAGACGTCCCCCTGCCGAAGGGGGACAGCCGGTGCTGCTTTATCCGGACAGCTTCAACGACTTTTTCAACCCGCAGGCGCTGCAGGCGATCGTCCGGCTCTTCGAGCGTTGGGGATTTCGGGTGATCGTGCCGCCGAAGCATCCGGCGATCAGGCCGCTGCTCCATTTCGGCATGCTCGACCAGGGTCTGCGGGAGCTGCAGCAGGTGGTGGCGGCGCTCGCCCCTTTCCTGCGGCAGGGGATCCCGGTGATCGTGGCCGAACCGAGCACCGCCTCGGTCTTCAAGGAAGATCTCCCCGCTCTTCTGCCCGAAGATTCCCGGGCGCAGCAGCTTGCCGCACGCGTCCGGCTGTTCAGCGAATTCGTCGGCGACGGGGAGTTGCGCCTGCCGGAGATGCGGGGGAAAGCCCTGTTTCACGCCCACTGCCATGAGAAGGCCGTCTTCGACACCGGGGCGGCCAAGCGGGTCCTCGACCGGATGGGCCTCGTCTTTGTCGAACCGGAGCACGGCTGCTGCGGCATGGCCGGTTCCTTCGGCTTTGAAAAGGCGCACTACGAAATCTCCAGACGGATCGGCGAAGCCAAGTTGCTGCCGGCGGTACGGGCCACGGGTCTCGACACCTGGATCGTGGCCGACGGCTTCAGCTGCCGGACTCAGATCAAGGACGGCACCGGCAGGCGACCCCTGCACATGGCCGAACTGATCCAGGAAGGGTTCCGTTTATACGAGAAGGGGGCAACTGCCATGGAAGTGACTCAATCGAAGACCGGGGAATCCCCGGTGGTGGTGATTACAGGGGGGAGCGCGGGACTTGGCCGGGCCACGGCCCAGGCATATGCCCGGCAAGGGGCGAGGCTCTGCCTGGTGGCCCGCGGCGAGGAACGGCTGGAGGAGGCCAGGCGGGAAGCGATCCATCTCGGCGGTCAGGCTATGGTGGTGGCCGGCGATGTGGCCGACCCGGAGGTGCTCGAGCGGGCGGCGGAGGAAACGGAGCGCACCTTCGGCCCCATCGACATCTGGGTCAACAACGCCATGGCCACCATCTTCGCCGAATTCACCGACATCCTGCCGGAGGAGTTCAGGCGGGTGACCGAGGTGACCTACCTGGGATACGTCCATGGCACCCAGGCCGCCCTGAAACGTATGGAGCCAAGGGACCGCGGCGTCATTGTTCAGGTAGGCTCTGCCCTGGGCTTTCGCTCCATCCCCCTGCAGTCCGCCTACTGCGGGGCCAAGCACGCGATCTACGGCTTCACTGAATCGGTGCGTACGGAGCTCTTGCACAAAAATAGCAAGGTACGGATAACGGTGGTGCATATGCCGGCCCTCAACACCCCCCAATTCACCTGGAACCGGTCTCGTATGCCGAAAAAGCCGCAGCCGGTGCCTCCGGTGTTCCAGCCGGAGGTGGGGGCCGAGGCGGTGCTGTATGCCGCCAGGACCGGGAAAAAACAGGTCTACGTCGGCTTTTCCACCCTCAAGGCGATCTACGGCGACAAGCTCGCCGCGGCACTCCTGGACCGGTATGCCGCGGATATTGCCTACGAGGGCCAGATGACCGATGAGCCTTCGGAGCAGGACCGTCCGGACAACCTTTTCGACCCCGACCCCGGCCTCTATTCGGCCCATGGCCGCTTCGATGCCATGGCCAAAAGCCGAAGTCTCCAGTTCGATTTGTCCCGCCGCGGAAGAACAATCGGACTGGCCGCCCTGGCTGTAGGGGTGGGGCTCGGCGCCGGTCTGCTGCTGATGCGCACCAAGGCAAGGATTCATCCGCCGAAACTCCGGGAGGAAACTGCATGAAACCGATTGGCAAAACGACATGGGCCATAGCCGAGGGCTTCATTCCGGGCTCGAGCACCGGCCCCGAGCCGCAGATGACGAGCCACGAGACCGCCTGCCTGCTGAACACTTCCGACCAGGATGCCGGGGTGACCATCACCGTCTACTTCAGCGACCGCGAGCCGGCCGGGCCCTATCGTGTGGTCGTCCCGGCCAGGCGGACCCTGCACCTGCGGTTCAACAACCTCACCGACCCGGAGCCGATCCCGGTCGATACCGACTACGCCGCGGTGATCGTCTCGGACGTGCCCATCGTTGTCCAGCATACCCGGCTCGATTCGCGGCAGGCGGCCAATGCCCTTATCTCCACCATTGCCTTTGCCATGGAATGACGGTGGCTGGCAGGGAAGCATCCTTCCGACGAAGCGCCGTCTGCGGCGGGGAACCGGCCAAACCTTTCCAACCCGCACAACACGAGGAGGCAACAATGAAAAAGACAGCCAGCGATTTTTTGATCCAGTGTCTGTATGATTGGGGAATCCGCCGGATCTACGGCTACCCCGGCGACGGGATAAACGGCATCCTGGGGGCGCTCAACCGGGCCGAGGGGCAGGTAAGGTTCATCCAGTCCCGGCACGAGGAACTGGCCGCCTTCGAGGCCTGCGCCCACGCCAAGTTTTCCGGAGAACTGGGGGTCTGTCTCGCCACTTCCGGCCCCGGCGCCATCCATCTCTTGAACGGCCTCTACGACGCCAAGCTGGACCATACGCCGGTACTGGCCATCGTCGGCCAGCAGGCGACCATCGCCATGGGCACCGATTTTCAGCAGGAGGTCGACCTGATCTCCCTCTTCAAGGACGTTGCCCACCACTACGTCCACATGGCCACCACACCCGCCCAGATCCGGCAGCTGGTCGACCGGGCGATCCGCATCGCGCTCGCCGAGCGGACCGTGACCTGCATCATCATCCCAAACGACGTCCAGGAGATGGACATGGTCACCGCGCCACCGCGCAAGCATGGGGCCAACTTCACCGGCGTAGGCTATCGCCGCCCGCGGGTGGTCCCGGCGGAGGAGGACCTCGACCGGGCGGCCGCGATCCTGAACGAAGGCAAGAAGGTGGCGATCCTGGTCGGCGCCGGGGCCCTCGGGGCGACCAACCTGGTCATGGAGACGGCGGAGGTCCTGGGGGCGGGAGTCGCCAAGGCCCTGCTCGGCAAGATGGCCCTGCCCGATGACCTGCCCTATGTCACCGGCTCCATCGGCCTTCTCGGCACCCGGCCCAGCTGGGACCTGATGATGAACTGCGACACCTTCTTCATGATCGGCTCCTCCTTCCCCTATTCGGAGTTTCTGCCCAAGGAGGGCCAGGCGAAGGGGGTGCAGATCGACATCCAGGCCCGGATGCTCTCCACCCGCTTCCCCATGGACGTCAACCTGCACGGCGAGACCAGCCTGACCCTCAAGGAACTGCTGCCGCGCCTGAAGAGAAAGGACAGCCGGGCCTGGCGCGAATCCATCGAAAGAGATGTAGAGGAATGGTGGACCATCATGGAGGCCCGGGCCATGCTCGAGGCCAAGCCCATCAACCCGCAGCGCCTCTTCTGGGAGCTCTCGCCCATGCTGCCCGATGACTGCATCCTCACCTGCGACTCGGGCTCGGCCGCCAACTGGTACGCCAGGGATATCAAGGCGAAGAAGGGCATGATGGGCTCGCTTTCCGGAGGGCTCGCCACCATGTGCCCCGGCGTCCCTTACGCGCTTGCCGCCAAGTTCTGCTATCCCGACCGTCCGGTCGTCGCCATGGTCGGGGACGGGGCCATGCAGATGCTGGGCAACCTCTGCCTGATCAACATCGCCCGCTTCTACGGCGAATGGTCCGACCCGCGCCTGATCGTCCTGGTCCTGAACAACCGCGACCTCAACCAGGTGACCTGGGAACAGCGGATTCTGGCCGGAGACCCGAAGTTCTCCGCCTCCCAGGATATCCCGGCCTTCAACTACGCGGAGTACGGGAAACTTCTGGGGCTGGAGGGCATCGAGGTGACCCGGCCCGAGGAAATCCGGCCGGCCTACGAACGGGCCCTGCAGGCACGCCGCCCGGTGGTCATCGACGCCCACTGCGATCCGAACGTGCCGCCACTGCCGCCCCATATCAACTTCGAGCAGGCTAAGGGCTACATGTCCGCCCTGGTCCAGGGCGATCCAAACCAGATGGGCATCATCAACCAGTCGGCCAAGCAGATGATGACGGAATACCTCTCCAGATGGAAAGGTTGAAAAATGAAGGAGTCAAGCAAAATAAAAATCGAACGGACCACTGCCCGATCCTACACGGTCCCGACGGAAGGGGCGGAATCGGACGGCACCCTCACCTGGAACTCCACCACAATGGTTCTTGTCCGGGCTGAAGGGGGAGGAAAAACCGGTCTCGGCTATTCCTACACCGACAGGAGCGCGGCAACCCTCATAAACAATAAATTGTCGCCGCTCCTGCAGGGCTTGCCGGCAATGGACCTTCCGAGGCTCTGGCGGGCCATGGTCCAAGACTGCCGCAACCTCGGCGATTCCGCCCTGACCATGACGGCGGTCTCGGCGGTCGACGCGGCCCTCTGGGACCTCAAGGCGAGAATCCTGGAGGTGCCGCTGGTGACGCTCCTTGGTGCGATGCGACGGAGCGTCCCGATCTACGGCAGCGGCGGCTTTACCTCCTACGACCTGGGCCGGCTGACCGGACAGCTGGCAGGCTGGCGTGATATGGGAATCACCCGGATGAAGTTGAAAATCGGACGAGAACCTGACCGGGACCCGGAACGTCTCCGGGCGGCACGCCAGGCAGTCGGCGAGGAGGCGGAGCTGATGGTCGACGCCAACGGCGGCTACACCCTGAAACAGGCGCTGGCCATGGCCGAAGTGCTGAAGGACTGCGGGGTGACATGGTTCGAGGAGCCGGTCCACCACCGCGACCTGACGGGCCTGCGTATCCTCCGCGGAAGTGTCCCGGCCGGCATCGAGATCAGCTCCGGCGAATACGGCTTCAACCTGGATTACTTCAGCCGGCTCCTGGATGCGGAGGCGGTAGACGTGCTCCAGGCGGATGCCACCCGCTGCTCCCCGACCGTCTTCATCGAGGCGGCCGCCCTGTGCCGGGCCCGCTTCCTGCCCTTCTCCTCCCACACCGCCCCGGCCCTCCACTGCCATCTCTGCTGCTCGCTCGCCTCGGTGCGCCACATGGAATATTTTCACGACCACGTCCGGATCGAGCAGCTCTTCTTCGACGGGCTGCCGGAGGTCAAGGGCGGCGAGATGCACCCGCATTTCGACCGTCCGGGAATGGGATTGGTGCTGAAGGAGAAGGATGCGGAGAAATTCCTCGATTGAGGGAGTGTCCGCTAAAACCTCAGTCCGCCGGAACAACAGGACATCGATGTCATGCCTATCAAGGTTTTTGCCTCGCTTGGCAGCGCAACTGGCACGGAAGGTGCTAGATATACTCATGAGCCGATGACAAAAAGGCGCATAAATCGCCAAGTCCCCTGGAACGTGAAGCAAGTAATAGCCCTGGCCAGTGAAGATGAACGGCGCCATCGAGCATATCGACAGGGCATTGCAGCAAAAGTCTTGATAGAAGCATTTTTAGGAAGGAGAAACATCATGAAATCAACAATGGAAATGTTCAGGAACCATCCCCTGGATCCCATATGCGACAGTGAAAAAATGGCGGCGGTCATCGCCGCGATCAATATCTGCGGCCAGGCCTGCACCACCTGTGCCGACGCCTGCCTCAACGAGCAGGACATCGGCCCGCTGGTCGGCTGCATCCGGGTCAACCAGGATTGCGCGGATATCTGCAACGCCACCAGCGCGATCCTTTCGCGTCTGACCAAGGGCTCTCCCGAGGTGCTCAAGGCGGCGGTGGAGGCTTGCGCCATCATTGCCGGCGCCTGTGCGGATGAATGTGAGAAGCATGGCGATAAGCATACGCATTGCCGCCTCTGCAAGGCCGCCTGCATCAGCTGCGAGAAGGAGTGCAGGAATTTTATGGAACTGCTCCTCTGATATCCGCCCTCAGGGCGGCGCCGGCCGAACCTGAAAAATCGAAAACAGCAAGCGATCCCATCAGACGGAGAACGTCGGATGGGTTTTTCCTTATATGCCGAGATTCACGTGATCTTGGCAGAATACGAGATCTATCTCTGCCAGTCGCCTGCCTCATCTGTGTTCGCCTCTTCACCATATCGCCTCGGCGCCACCAACCGTCCCGCCATCGCCCCGTTTTTTCAAAAAATTCCCGAATGGCAGGTGGCACGAAAATGTCCTGGCAAATCTTGACAGCCATCAAAGGGAGATTAATCTTCTTTGCGCTGGACGGGAAAACGCGGCGAGCTGGCAAATCAACCCAACGGTTATCCCCACCGTATCAGTCACCGTAACCCGTCTTGTGGCGTCGGCACTTCAGTTTTCAGTTAATAAAGATACAACAGTGGGTGCGTCCCGCGCACCGGGAAGAAAGGATCTTCACGGAGTGCACCCTGTTTTGATGATTTCTTTTTATTTCGATTGATTTCCATCCATTAAACGATCAGCATAGGAGAAGACAGATGAAGATTTTACCACTGAACGACCGGGTGCTTGTCCAGAGACTTGAGGAGGAACAGAAAACCAGCGGCGGCATCATCATCCCCGATACCGCCAAGGAAAAGCCGCAGGAGGGCAAGGTCATCAGCGCCGGCCCGGGCAAGCTCGACAAGCGCGGTGAGCGGGTCGCCCTGCAGGTCAAGGCAGGGGATCGGGTTCTTTTTTCAAAGTATGCCGGAAACGACATCAAGCTCGACGGTGTCGACCATATCATCATGCGGGAAGACGATATCCTCTGTGTATTCAATGACTAAGCGACCCGTTCAGAGGAGAAATCCCGGAAACTGAAAACTGATGGACTCGTAAAAAGTGCGCTCTACGCTTCGTATATCGAACTTTTTCCAGAGTCCATCTCCACGGTTGGCGCACTTTTTACGGCTTTATCAGCCGGAAGGAGGAAAAGAATGTCCGCGAAAATGATTTCTTACGATGCCAAAGCCCGCGAAGCCATCCTCAACGGGGTCAACACCCTGGCGGATGCGGTCAAAGTCACCCTCGGCCCCAAGGGACGAAACGTACTGATCCAGAAATCCTTCGGCTCGCCGGTGGTTACCAAGGACGGCGTCACCGTCGCCAAGGAGATAGAACTGGGGGATAAATACGAGAATATGGGCGCCCAGATGGTCAAGGAAGTCGCCAGCAAGACCAGCGACGCCGCCGGCGACGGCACCACCTCGGCCACCGTGCTCGCTCAGGCAATCTTCCGCGAGGGCCAGAAACTGGTCTCCGCCGGCGTGAACCCGATGGAGCTGAAGCGGGGCATCGACAAAGGGGTGGCCGCCATCGTCGCCGAGCTGGTCAAGACCTCCAAGCCCATCCAGGACAAGAAGGAGATCGCCCAGGTCGGCACTATCTCCGCCAACGCCGACGAGACCATCGGCCGGCTGATCTCCGACGCCATGGACAAGGTCGGCAAGGAAGGGGTCATCACCGTCGAGGAGGCCAAGAGCATGAGCACCACCCTCGATGTGGTCGAGGGAATGCAGTTCGATCGCGGCTACCTCTCTCCCTACTTCGTCACCAATGCCGAAAAGATGGAAGTGACCCTGGAGGAGCCGGCGATCCTCATCAATGAAAAGAAGATCTCCTCGATGAAGGATATGGTGCCGCTGCTGGAGGAGGTGGCCCGGGCCGCCAAGCCGCTGTTGATCATCGCCGAGGATGTCGACGGCGAGGCGCTTGCCACCCTCATCGTCAACAAGCTGCGCGGCACCCTCAAGGTGGCGGCGGTGAAGGCTCCCGGCTTCGGCGACCGGCGTAAGGCGATGCTCCAGGATATCGCCATCCTCACCGGCGGCCAGATGATCAGCGAGGATCTGGGCATCAAGCTCGAGAATGTCCGCCTGGCCGATCTGGGCAGCTGTAAAACTGTCAGGGTCGACAAAGACAACACCACCCTTGTCGACGGCGCCGGGAAAAAAGAAGAGATCGACAAGCGGGTCAGGCAGATCCGCAGTCAGATTGAGGACACCACCTCCGACTACGACCGCGAAAAACTCCAGGAGCGACTGGCCAAGATGGTCGGCGGGGTGGCCGTGCTGAGTATCGGAGCGGCCACCGAGATCGAGATGAAGGAGAAGAAGGCCAGGGTGGAGGACGCCCTCAATGCCACCCGCGCGGCGGTGGAGGAAGGCATCGTACCGGGCGGCGGCGTCGCCCTGATCCGTTGCCTGCCCGCTCTCGACGGGGTCGCGGTGGTCGGCGAGGAAAAGCACGGCATCGACATCCTCCGAAAGGCGCTCACCGCACCGCTCCGCCAGATCGTCGAGAACGCCGGTTTCGAAGGTTCGGTGGTGTTGAACAAGGTGATGGAGGGCAAGGACGATTTCGGTTTCAACGCCCAGACCGACGAGTACGAAAACCTGCTGGCGTCCGGGATTCTCGATCCCACCAAGGTTGTGCGTTATTCCCTGCAGAACGCCGCCTCGGTATCCGGCTTGCTGCTGACCACCCAGGCCCTGGTGGCCGAACAGCCGGAGAAGAAGAAAGAACCTGCCATGCCGGGGGGCGGCATGGACTTGTATTGATAGGTGGGATATGGGGACAGAAATAACACATTCAGTCCCCATATCCTCGAAATCGAAATCGGGATCGCTATCGAGATCGAGAAGAGGGGCCGGGTACGAAAAGAATTGAAAAACCCTCCTGGCCCGATTTCGATAGCGATTTCGATTTCGATGCTCCGCTCAGCAAAGGAGACCCAACAGTTCACCCCAGGGTTCGTCGATATAAGAAAATCCAGTCCCCAAAACCTCAGGCGCCAAAGGTAATGACAAACTCGGTCCTACCCTCCGAGTGCAGCTTCATTTCACCTTTGAGCTGCCTCACCAGCACGCGGACCAGCTTGAGCCCCAGTGAGCGGCATTGCTCCACATCGAAGGATTCCGGAAAACCCGAGCCATTGTCGCTGACGGAAAGGCTCACTACCCCGTCCGGCCCAACGTTCAAATCAACCCGGATTTCGCCTGCGCCGTCATCGCGGGCAGCGGAATCGGAAAACCCGTGTTTCAGTGCATTCGTTACCAACTCATTGATGATCAGGGCGACGGGAATGAGCTTGTCGAGGTCGAGGTCGACCTCCTGGATGGCTACTTTTGCCCTGATGTTCCCTCTTGACGCACCATAGGAGAGGAACAGGTAGGCGATAAGGCTGTCCACGTACTCCGCCAGGTCGATTGCGGCGAGGGATTTTGATTGATAGAGTTTTTCATGGATTAGGGCCATGGTGTAGACGCGATTCTGGCTCTCCTTGAACAGCTCGATGGCCCCGGCATCCGTAAGATGCGGCTTCTGCAGGTTGAGCATGCTGTGGATGATCTGCAGATTGTTCTTAACGCGATGATGGATCTCCTTGAGGAGCACCTCTTTTTCTCTCAGCGATTTTCTGATCTGCCCCTCGGCTTCCCGATGTTTTCCGAGCAGAGTGGCGTTCTCGATGGAGATGGCGGCCTGGGATGTCAGCAGTTCCGTCGTTTGCGTCCGTTCCGGGGAGAATACCCCGCTTGCCAGACGGTTTTCCAGATAGAGCACACCGATCATCCTGGACTGCTTTATAACCGGCAGACAGAGCACCGAGCGCAACTGTAATGCGTGGATCTCCGGATTGTCCTTGAAAAGGCCTTCTCCGGCGGCGTCATCCAGCAGTACTTTCTCCCCCGTTCGATACACATATCGGACGATAGCCTTGCTGATCTCTTCGGTCTCCTCCAGGTCCCGATGCATTACCACCGTCTGTTGCTCCTCGGCGTGGCATTCGGCGCGGACGGACAAAGCGCCATTATCATCCACAGCCATCAGAAAACCGTGTTGCGCCCCCGAGCTCTCGATCACTGCCTGCATGATTTTTTTCAGCAGGGCGTCCTGCTCGATCTCGGCGGAAATGGCCAGTGACGATTTCATCAGGTAGCCGATATCCAGGTTCGGGAGCATCAAGGGGGATTCCCCCTCGGCCTGCGGCTGCGGGTTTTTTCCCCGTTCGGAAATCTCGGGATATTTTTCGACGATATCCGCATACTTGTGGTCCGCCTGACAGAAGCGGTAAAGGCGCGCCGCCTCGCTGAAGTAGACACGGGCGGCGCCCTGTCCCGCCTTTCGCAGCAATTCGCCCAAGACTTCATTGAGATGCCCTTCCAGCAGGACGTAGTTCTGCTCTCCTGCCGTGGCGATGGCATCCAGATAAAGACTCCGGGCTTGCCTGAAATCACCGGTGACTCGCTCGAGTTCGGCGTATGCAAACGCCAGGTACGGCTTCAGCAGGGAGCCCAGGGCCGTCCACTGCTCGAGAATGCGTATCTGCGGCTGGATGAACTCCGCAAGACCTGATACGCCGGGTTTTTCTTCTTCGTAACGTTTGATGGCGTTCAAAACGCGGAAGACCAGCCATTCTCTTTTCAGAACACTGTCGGTGAGACTCGTCAGGTAATGCAGGGCCTCATCCAGGTGGTGTTCAGCCTCTTTATGCTCGCCGAAGAAATAATGGCTGATCGCCCTGTGCACATGGTAACTGCCCGCCGAAGCGAAATGATTGGTCTGTTTCCATTTGGCGAGGGTATCGTTCATTTCCGGCGATTCCCCTGTTTTCATCGGGTCGAGCCAGCCGGCCTGGGTCGCCCGGGCCAGGCCTTCGGAGAAGGGCAGATGATACCTTTCGGAGAATTCCCTGCATTCTCTGGCGTAATTCTGAATGACCCGCACATCCGCGCCCTGAACCTGCAGGTTCCACAGCAGCGGGCCGTACCCCGCTGCAGCGGTGAACAAATCTCCGCAGTTCTTGCCGCACTGGATGGACTTCAGGCAATACTCCGCAATTTCCTGCGGATGGCTGCGCGAGTGCATAAGAGCCCAGACGATGGCGTTCATCCCCCGGGCGGCTCCGAAAGTATTGGGCCACTTTGCGGCCAGATCCCGCACCAGGTCTTCATACTTGAAGGCCTGCTCGAACATTTCCTCCTCGGCCAGATGCAGACCGATGGCCGCCAGTGAATAGATGACGGCTTCGTCCATGCCGGTCGACAGACAGCGAAGGGTGGCCTGCGCCGCGGTTAGATACAGCTGCGACAATTGCCCGCACAGGTAGTAGTTGGGTATCAGCTCGCTGTAAAAGGCGAACTCGATCCTGCTTTGGCGGTCGCCGGTCAGGGGCATGTCCAGGATCGTCCGCCAGATATCTTCCCTGGCGCTGATCACGGCCATCAAGGTTTTTCGCTGTCTGTCCGCTTGCTCGGGGCTCTCCGGGATGGCCCTGCCGAAATAGGCCAGGCCGCGGTTGGCGGTGGTGATGGCCTTGACGAAGCTGCCGATCGATGACAGGGAAATCGTCTGTTCCGCAAGGCATTCCGCCCTGTCCAGGTCCGTTTCCGCATGATCGAGCAGTTGGTTGAGCAGTTCCTCGGAGTTTTCGTGGCGGCCGCACATCAGCTCGGTTTTGGCCGCCTTCTGGAAAATTTTGAAGGTGCGGTCATAATGGTCCTCCTGCCAGCAGTCCCCCGGGAGCAGCCGCCTGCTCAGTCCGAAATATTCATTGGCCGCTTCGGTGGCCAGGGCGTCGAGCGCCTTGTTGCCGGCGTGATAGTTGATGTCCGACATCAGGTAGGCCGTCTCGGCATCCAGTTGTTCCTCTCGCCCCAGATTGAGGTGCGAGGCGATGACGAACAGGTTCTCCATTTTTTCCGTGCCCAGACCCTGCTCGCGGGCGGTGTCCAGGAGACGGTTGCCGATCTGCCAGTGCATGCGCCGGCGTCGCTCCGGCTCGATGGCGGATAAGGCGGCTTCCTGAACCCGGTCGTGGATAAACCTCAGCCGGCCTTCGCCCTCCGTCAACAAGCCCTGCCGCAGAGCGGGTTTGAGCCTGGTGAAGGTTTCGACCAGGCTCAAATCCATGACTCTGGCCAGCTCCGCGGGCAGAAACGAGTTGCCCATGCAGGCGCCGTATTCGAGCAGGGAGATCATTTCCAGCGGAGATTTACGGATTTTTTCGCCGAACAGCGCCACCACCGTCTGAGGCATACGCGAGTCCCTGATCCTGTCCAGGTCCCATTGCCACTCTTCGTCCTCGCCCAGCGTGAGAAGGTTTTCATTGTGAAGGTATGTCAGGCTTTCGTGGATGAAGAGCGGATTGCCGCCGGTCAAGGCGGCGATGAAATCGGACAGAGCCCTGGTCTGGGTGAGAGAAGAGGTCAGAATGGAGGCAACCATCTCATGACAATGCTCGGGCGTGAGCGCCTCAAGCCTGATCTCGCGCAACGATTTTCCATCTTCCCCGATTCCCGCGATAAGGCGGGTGAGGGGATGGCCGGCATCCACTTCGTTATGCCGGTAAGCTCCCATCAGGAAAAGGTAGGGGTGCTTCCTTAAATTGGCGAATACATAGGCCAGAAAGTCGAAAGAGGCCGTATCGCACCACTGCAGATCGTCGATGAAGAGGGTCAGGGGATTCTGTTCGCCGGCCAGACAGGTCAGGAACCTGTCGAAGAGATCGTGAAAGCGGTTGAGCGACTCCACAGGGGGCAGCGGTTTGACCGGCGGCTGCGTCCCGATCAGGATTTCCAACTCCGGGATCACGTCGGTCAGCACCTTGCCGTTTTCGCCCACCGCCATCATTATCTTGTTTTTCCACACCCACATTCGCTCGTCGCTCTCGGTCAGAAAGGTGCGGGTCAGATTGCGGAGTGCCTGGATCAGGGAGTTGTAAGGGATGTTCTTCTGGTACAGGTCGAATTTGCCTGAGGTGAAATAGCCTCGGTGCTTGACTATCGGTTTCTGCAACTCCTGAATCAGGCGGGTCTTGCCTATGCCGGGCAGCCCCGAGATGAACAGCGCCCGGAACTGCCCCCGAGCCACCTGCTCATACGTCTCGAGAATCCCGGCGGCCTGATTCTCCCTGCCGACCAGCCTGGAGATGGCGGGCACCCGGCGGGTGCCGATGTCACTGTCCAGAAGGAAATCGCCCACCGTCCCGGTGGCGGCAAACTGGTCCCTGCAGCGGAGCAGATCGTTCAGCAGACCACCGCTGCTCTGGTAGCGTCTTTCAGGCTCTTTGAGCAGCAGTTTGGCGACTATGGTGCTCAGGCTGCGGGGGATTGAAGCATCCAGCTCCCGGACCTCGGAGGCTTCCCGGGCCAGGTGGGCATGGATCAGCTCCAGGGGATCGCTCGACGTGAACGGCAGGCGGCCGGTCAGCAGTTCGTACAGGACAATCCCCAGGGAATACAGATCCGAGGCGAATGTCACCCGGTGGCCGATGCGGCCGGTCTGTTCCGGCGAGGTGTAGGGCAGGGTCTGCTGGACGAAATACGGCTCATAGATGAAGTGGCTGGAATCGCTCGCATCCAGGGCGCTGATGAAGTCGGTCAGCCGCACGTCGAGCGTCTCCGGGGTCACCAGGATATTGTGCGGTTTGACCCCGCCGTGGATGATCCCCGCCGCGTGCACGTCATCCAGCACCCGGGCCAGGCTGCAGGCAATGGTGAAGAAATCCGACAGCGCCACTCCGCGCCCCGGCTCCGTCAGCCTGTCCAGGGTAACTCCCTCGAAGTAGGCCTGGACGATGAAGCAAAGCCCGTCTCTGTCTTCAAAAACATCGGGAATGATTGCCAGAGGGGAGCTCACTACCTTGAGGTGTTCGATTCTTTGCAGGATCCTCGACTTCTTGCGGTCGGACAGATGAGCCCCCTTGAATATCTTCAGTACCAACTGACGATCCGGATGGTCTTTATGGACGGCCTTATAAACGACCGTCTTCTTGCTTTCGGCAATTTTTTCGAGGATGTCGTAATTGGTTTCGCCAAGAGATGGGCGACCAACGCTTCTAATTTCGTATGTCATTGCTTTTATCTACTGTTTCTGGCCGTTGACAGTTTTGCAGGAATTACATTCCGGGGCTGTCACGATCGGATTCTCTGTTGTTCAAGGACCTCCTGGGTGGCATCTTTTCATCCAGAACCTGCCGTATGGTCACTGCCAGTATCCGGATGGTAAACGGTTTCATGAGAAGCCGTTGAATGCCGATGCTTCTTGCTTGCTCCTCGGAAATTTTTTCTTTGAAGCCGGTACACAGGACAATGGGCAGATCGGGTTGCAGCTCAAGCAGGTTCCTGGCCAGGTCAAGACCATTGAGGTGCGGCATCGTCAGGTCGGTCAGCACCAGGTCGAATTGCTTTTCCGGTTGATAGACTCTGAAGATATTCAGCGCCTCGATGCTGCTTGTCTGTGAATATGCCTCGTATCCGAGATTCTCCAGCATTTTTTGGGCGACTGTTGCGACTTCCGGTTCGTCATCCACAATCAGAATTCGCTCCCGGCCACGGGGCAGAGGGGCTTTCATCTCTGCCTGGAGTTGGGACTGGCTGTTCATGACCGGCAGGAGCACCCGGAAAGTGACGCCTTCGCCCGGGCGGTTGGCGACGTCAATCGTTCCGCCGTGGCTTTTTACGATTCCGTGAGCAACCGCCAGTCCCAGCCCTGTGCCGGTGCCTTTCTGTTTGGTGGTGAAAAAGGGATCGAAGATGCGATCCACGATCTGCGGGTCGATTCCGCCCCCTCTGTCTTCGACGGTCAGTTGCACATAATTTCCGACCGCCCGGCTTGCATCGATATTGGTTTGTTCATCGAGGACGGTATCGACGAGACCCACTTCCAGTATCCCGCCTTGGTCCTGCATGGCCTGCGCGGCATTGCTGCAGAGATTGAGGATCACCTGATGCAGTTGCGTCCCGTCGGCCAGCACTACCGCCTTGGAGACCAGGTTCTGTTTGATTTCGATGGTGGACGGCAGAGAGGCGCGGATCATTTTCAAGGCCTCCTGGACGACACGGATGACCTTAACCGGTTTTTTCTCCGGCTCATGCCGATGACTGAAGGTCAGGATCTGTTGCACCAGGTCCGCAGCTCTTTGGGCGGCGCTCAGCACCAATTGCAAGCTTTCGTCTTCCACACTGCCTTTCTTTATATTCCAGAGGGCGATTTCCACATTTCCACTGATGATGCTGAGGATATTGTTGAAATCGTGGGCAATGCCCCCGGCAAGGTTGCCAAGCGCTTCCATTTTCTGCGCTTGCCGGAGCTGCGCCTCGACACGCGCGCGCTCCTGCTCCGCCCGATTACGTTCGGTGAGGTCTTCGAGAATGCTGATTATGCCTCCGATGCTGCCGTCCGGGTTGCGAAATAGAGCCTTGTGAAACAGCACATGATAGCGCACTCCGCCGGCAGTCTCCACGACTCCCGGTATGATTTTCGCGTCGGGGTCGGAACTTTCCAATAATTCCCTGTCCGATTGCTGGTATTTTTCCGCCAGATCCGGGGACCATACCTCAAATACTGTTTTTCCGATGAAATTTTCCCGTCGAATTCCCAGAAATCGCTCAAAGGCTTTGTTGCACCCAAGGTAATGGTATTGGGCGTCCTTGTAAAATACCGGGTAAGGCATGGCGTCTATCAGGGTTCGCAGAAACAGGGATTGGTGCGTGAGTTGCTCGGTGAGGCGATCTCTGGCCGTGTTGGCTTCTATCCTGTCCAAGGCATAGGAAATGTCGCTTGCCATTTCCTTGAGCAGGCTGAGTTCCCGTTTATGAAAGAAATCGGATTCAGCCACGCAAAGACCCAGGGCACCACGCACCTGCCCCTGAAATCTGAGCGGAAAAGCAGCGCAGGAACAGTTGCAGGGATCATTGTTTCTGCTTGCCTGCACATCAGGACTGCTGATTACTCTACAGACAATCGGCTTGCCTTCGCGAATGGCGCGGGCTGAGATGTCGGTGTAGTTTGATCCTCCGCCGGCGCAGATATCCGATGCATCCACATTGGCAGATTGGTTTTCAAGATACGCCGCTGTGGTGATCCGTGACGTTTCCTGGTCGAGCCAGGAGATCCAGGCCATATCCACGGCGCCGCGCTCGATGATCAGGCTGCAGATCGAAGGCAGCAATTCCTCTCGTTCCTGCAAGCGCAGGGTAGCCTGGTTCACCTGACCCAACACGTCAAGCAGGCGGCTCAGGCGCCGGATCTCCCTCTCGGCCTTGTGCTTGTAACAGGCAATCTCGATGGTGGACTTCAGCTCGCGATCGTTGAATGGCTTCAGGATATATCCGAACGGCTGTGCCAGTTTGGCGCGCTCCAGGGTTGCTTCTTCGGAATAGGCGGTCAGGAAAACCACCGGGATCTGGAACCGCCGGCCGATCTCCTCGGCCGCATGAATTCCGTCACGGGGACCGGGCAGGCGAATGTCCATCAGGACGATGTCGGGGCGGTGCAATTCGGTCATCGCTATGGCCCGTTCGGCATCCTCGGCCCATCCCACAGATCGGTAGCCCATGGTGGAGAGGCGCTCCTGAATATCGGTCGCCACTATGCCTTCATCTTCAACGATGAGGATGCGAATATTTTCCATTCGGAGACTCCCGATGGCACCTGACTTCACCTTGCACTCACAAATTACCACTACCAAGGCCGCACCATCTATCAGTAATACACCATAAGGACTCTCTCATCCTCGGCAACGCTTCCTTCAGAAGTGTCCTGCAATATGGGCAGTAAAGAAATTAATTAAATATTGACATTAGTAAGCCAATGGGGTAGGCCTTGCATGGATGCCGTTGATTGAGCGGAGAGGGGTGAAGCGGAAAAAAAGGAGGAGGGCGATGCGCGTCGGATATCATTTTTTCACGCTGAGAGGCGATTTTTTCGGGGGATTGACTGCCGGCGTAGTCGCTTTGCCCCTGGCTCTGGCTTTCGGGGTAGCGAGCGGCGCAGGTGCGGTCGCGGGTCTCTATGGGGCGATCGCCGTCGGATTTTTTGCTGCGCTGTTTGGCGGCACTCCATCCCAGGTATCGGGCCCCACCGGGCCGATGACCGTCATTTTCGCCGCCGCCATGACCTCGTTTGCGGGTGATCTCCGGGCGGTCTGCGCGGTGGTGTTTCTGGCCGGCCTTCTCCAGGTTCTTTTCGGCTATGCCAAAGTCGGAGCCTTTGTCCGGTATATTCCCTATCCCGTCATCTCCGGATTCATGAGCGGCATCGGGGTGATCATCATCCTCATCCAGCTTCACCCCCTGATGGGCGTACCGGGTGTCGGCGCACCTCTCGAGGCGGTTGTCGAACTGCCGCGGGCGGTCGCCCATGCCGATCTCCCGAGCCTGACGCTCGCCCTGATGACCATGAGCATAGTTTTCTTCACCCCAGCACGGGTCAGCAGAATCCTTCCCTCACCCCTGATAGCCTTGGTGATCGGGACCGTTTTCGCCGGATTCGCTGAAATGCCGGTGGCGACTATTGGAGAAATTCCCTCCGGCCTGCCGGTAATACAGCTGCCGCTCTTTTCACCGATCCTGTTCCCCAAGCTGGCGGGAATGGCACTGGCGCTCGCCGTCCTCGGCACTATTGATTCGCTTCTGACCTCGGTTGTCGCCGATTCGATGACCAAGCAGAGGCACGACTCGAAGCGGGAACTGATCGGCCAGGGCATCGGGAACATGGCGGCGGCCCTTATCGGCGGCCTGCCCGGAGCCGGGGCCACCATGCGGACCGTCGTCAACATCAAGACCGGGGGCAGCACCAGAATTTCCGGCATGATGCACGCAGTACTCCTTCTCGGAGTGCTGCTGGGGTTGGGGCGATATGCCGCCCAGATCCCTCTGCCGGTTCTCGCCGGCATTCTCATGAAAGTCGGGATCGACATCCTCGACTACCGTTTGCTGCGCCTTGTCCGGAGAGTCCCCCGACCCGATCTCTGGGTCATGACAACCGTTTTCGTCATCACCGTTTTCGTCGATCTGATTGTCGCGGTGGGAGTTGGTGTTACCCTCGCTTCCCTGATGATCACCTATCGAATTTCCCGGCAGTCGGAGATCGACGTCAAGGGGATTCCCCATCATGAATGGCCTCGGGATCTGGAAAAAAGCCTGGAGGAGGAAACCGGCTTTCGGATCCGCACGCTCTCCGTACTCGGCGCCTTCTTTTTCGGAACCACAGCCAAGATGCAGGATCAGGTCAGCAGGCTCATCGGCACCGAGGTAGTCATCATCAACTGCCTGAACGTGCCGTTCATGGATCTTTCCGGCCTGTTCGCCCTCGCCGAGATGATCGACCGACTCAAGCAGGAACGCATCAAGCCGATCCTGGTGGTCCGGAAGGGGGAGGGGATCCGCAGGCAGATGCTGGAGATGGGGTACGGCGACCTCCTCGGAGCCGACGGCATCCAGACGGATTACAATGACGCTCTCCATCTCGCCTGGGAGTATCTGGAGGATGGCGCCTTATCCGCAGCAGGATCGTCCGTCGGATAGGTCTTCAGTACTTATCAGACTCGCCTTCTTCGGCATGCACTCGCTGCGCAGGGCCGCGCAACTCAAGGAATTTTAGGTGAAAAAGGTGTCTTTTTTCCGATTTATCTTGCGCCACTGCAGGTAATCGATCGCCTTCTTGCCTGAATCCCTGCCTCAAGGTTGCCCCCTTTTCGACCTTTAGGCCGGGGGAGGCCAACCTTCCAACTCCCATGGATTAGTATACGTTGGCCGCTTCAAACGGGTCGCCGACGTGCATCGCCTCATCCCGCATGGAAAGTTCCAGCGTCAGATATCATTGAAGTGGGGCGACAGGACCCAGGCTACCAGGGGAAGGGATTGAACATCCTTCGCGATGCTCTTTCGTGAAATTTAGTCTTAAAACCCGAGCGGGTGGAAATTACCTCGGGAGAGATTGCCGGAAATCTGTTATTTTTTCCGGCGAACCTGTCGATAAAGGCAATAACGCAGTATCAGCAAGGGATCTGCATCAGAAAGGGAGGGTCCATGTCCGGTTCATCCATTATTGTGCGAATGATCCATTCTATTTTTCCATCTTTTTCCGGGAAAGTTGCCGCTGCCATCTGGCTGCCCGCCGTCTGCCATTTGCTGAGTGTCGCCGCTCTGGGCGCTGCTCTTTTTTTCCCTGGAATGGAAATTGTCCTGGGGGTGGCGGCCCTGCTGTCTCTGTTGTCGTCGGTAGTCGCCGGTTGGGCCCTCGGCCACGCCGTGCGGGATGGAGGTGCTGCGGTAAGCAGGGATATTACCGCGATGTTCGCCGACGCCGACGCCAATGAGATGAGACTTGTCCTGCCCGGCAACGACCCGGAGACCGAATCCGGCAATTTGCTGAAGAAGAATTATGACACCTTTCTGGCAGGCATCCGGACGTTGGTAGAAGATATCCGTCGGGTCGGCATCACTATCGCCGTCGATACCGCCCGCCTGAGCGGACTGATTTCCGCCACTACCCAGCAGGCCGGCAGGCAACGGGAGATTTCCCATGAGGTGGCCGCCGCCAGCAGCGAATCGAGCAGCGCCATAGTCGAGGTGTCGGAGAGCACTCAATACGTTGCCGAAAAGACCGCCTCGAGTCTGCAGATGGCCAAGAATTCCTTTAACGAAATGATGGATGTAACCGACAAGATCCAGCAGATCAGCAATTCGGTTGAAATGTTCCGCAGTACGATCGAGGAACTCAGTCAGAGTTCCACATCGATCCTCAAGGTGGTCTCGACCATCAACGACATCGCCGAGCAGACCAATCTGCTGTCGCTCAATGCCACCATCGAGGCGGCCCGGGCCGGCGAGCACGGCAAAGGCTTTGCGGTGGTGGCCGAAGAGGTTCGAGAACTGGCACGGCGGGTCAAGCCCGCCACCACGGAAATATCGCAAAACATCCAGGCCATGATCGCCATTGTCGAGAAAACCCAGCAGGGCACCGAGCAGATCGGCCAATACACGGCGGAGACCAGTCAGGTCATCGAGGGCGCCACCGCCAATTTCGAGACCATGATGAAGGATTACGAGGAGAACAACCAGCAGCTGATGAAGATTGCTTCGGCCATCGAGGAAATTTCGACCACCAACAGCGAGGTTTCGCAAAAAATGGACGGTATCGACGGTCTCTGCCGGGACATCGCCGGTGCCATGGAGAAATCGGAGGCGTCGGTGGAAAACCTCGGCAACGTCACCGAATCGATGCTGGAGATGGTCTCGCGTTTCCGAACCGGCGAAGGGGTCTTCGACCGGTTGATCGCCTGGGCCACGGTGTCCAGGGAAAAGACCCAACAGGAGCTGGAGCAGCTCGCCGGGAAAGGCGTCAATCTCTGGGATGCCTCCTACAAAAAGGTCCCCAACACCAATCCGCAGAAATACGAGACCTCATATACCGCGACCTTCCAAAAAACCATGCAGCCCATGTTCGAGCAGATGAAATCGGAGATGGAGGGCACGATCTACGCCTTGGCCATCGACCGCAACGGCTACCTGCCGGTCCACCACACCGCCGTTTCCCAGCCGATGACCGGCGATGCCGAAAGAGACTTGCTCTATAGTCGGCACATGAGGATTTTCAAGAGCAACAGGGCCGAACAGCGGCGCTGCAGCCACACCCAGCCTATGCTGCTGCAGACCTATATGCGCGATACCGGCGAGATCCTGAACGATCTCTCCCTACCGATCTTTTTGGGCGGCAAGCACTGGGGCGCCTTCATCGTCGGTTTCGACCCGAAGAATTTCAAGTGAGGGGTGAATCAGGTTGAGATTCCGCCGTGAAGGGGGCTCTTTGGCAAAACGTTCTGACGATGTTCCTATCATCTTATTAATTTGAAATCTGTGGTTGTTGTGCAACTTTTCTGCATATGGACGAAACTCTTTCTTGTGATTCGTCCCCGCTATCTTTTCGATCAGTCCCTGGATATTTGTTGAGATGTTGCCGACAATCAACACGAAACAGAGGACCGAAAAGTACTAGTTCTGCTTATCTGGAGATCTACGTTTCATTGCGCGATGCCAGCCAATACAGTCTGTAGTGACTACACTATCTACTGGGGCAGTGTTTGGCCCCAGTCTTGAGCTAAGATCAATGCTTCGTGAAATGTTCATATTCACTGAGTTAGCACCAAACTTTTGCAACGTGTATAAACTTCCATGACTGCCATTAAATACAAGCCCTATCGGGAATTACTCTACTTATTTCCCCCTTTGTTGGTGTATCTTTTCGCCGGCTTCTTATTTGAATTAAGTGTTGACCCAGACGTTTCAGTTATTCAAAATCTCCTGGCAGTGGTGAAAGGTAACGCTACGCATGATCTCCCACATCAGTTGATTGAACTGAAGGCCAGGTATGTATGGCTTGCCTCGGCTCTATTGCAAATAGTCGTATCAGTTATGTCAATTATGATGAGCGTTAGGGTTATAAAATTATATATCAGGCGGCCGCAACTTGCCTGGACAATAGTTGTCTCTACAGCACTCTGCATAGCCACAATCGGGCACATGCTTTACAGCGCACGAACTGAAAACGCCTTCTTCGAGTTGATATTTGGATTTACTTACAAGATGCTGGCACGATCAGAGATTTTCAGTGGTGCTTTTCTTCTGCATGTCTACATCATTATCTCTATCCTTAATATCCTCGCGTCGATTACGCCCATTTTTTTACTTATGGCCGTATGTGCTACGCTGTGCTTACCGATGGCACCCTGTCACTTGCCTATATTCTACATGGCCAGGCGAATGCGCCGGCTGAAAGAAATCATTAACTTCGCATCGGCATTCCTGGTCTTCGGTATCCTGCACATGAGCATGTGGCTTAATTGGGCTGCCAGCTTATTTGATGAGCCGGAGCTGAGTTCTAAAATAGCTGGAGTCGCCTGGTCTATTTCCGCTTATTGGGGTGTCGCTTTCACCCTAGTCTTAACTGTTACCTACTTATCTTCCACTATTCACTTGAAAAACCAGGCACAGAAACAGATTACCAGAGGCAATAAAGGGATTGATCCCAACGAGGTTGGACAACTGCTCGATAAACATGGGTTTACGTTCACCATCAACAATCAGTTGACCCAGTGCATTTCTATCATGGCACCATTTCTGGCCGCTCCGATTAGTCACGCCTTTTTCTAGTTCTAATAGATGGTCGAGCATCTTTGCTCGTCGTACGTGGCCTCACCAGCCTGGGTGGGCGAGGAGCGCAGAGGTCCTGATCATTCCATCCCTCTTCCCGGTGGGGCAGAGTTCCAGACAACGCGTCGAAAGCTTCGGGAGCTCCGAGCGCCTCGAGGTAGAAAAATCTATCCCCTGCAATTTCCCCAAACTCTTCTTAAATTTTCCTCATATCCTCTACACCGGAACCCAAAAGGAGGAAATCATGACCCCAGTCACCAACCCTGACGCCATGCCGGCTCACTTGCTGGCTCTGCGGCGGCACTTTCTCGACCTGCGCGACGGCAAGCACGGCGATAGCGCCGTAACCCGGGAGGACAAGGAAAGCCTCTTCGCCAAGGCGGTCGATTTCCTAAATGAGTACGCCCGGCAAACCCTCGTGGAGATGAACGAGTCGTTGCTACTGGCGACCGGCACTGTCACGGCAAGCGGGCTGGTCAATTCCGCCGATGGCGGCCTCACGGCATCCTGGTCGCTGAGCTGGCCGGAGCAGCGCGAGCGCGGCATCCCGCCGGTCACCCTGAAGGCCTTCTTCGGCCAGGCCTTTCACCACCCGCATCTCTGCGGGGCAACGGTCGGCAACTGGCCTCTGAATGTCTTCAGCAAAGAAGACGCCGCCGCCGAACTGCCGATACTGCGGGCGATCGCCGGCGCCGAGTTGCACAACCTGGTCTTCCGGAGCGACTATCGGGTCATTCCGGCGATCATGGCCCCATGACCCTTAAGCCCCGAGTGCTCCGATTCTCCGCGATGCTTTTTTCGCGAAAATGGTCCCCAAAGCCAAAAAAACCTAGCGGATTCAAGATCATCTGATAGGATACCGGGGAGCCGGTGCGAAATATCCCCTGCGCCTTGTCTTTCGCCTCGCGGTGGTTCGGAAAAAAGTTGTGCAGAGTTTGTCCTTTTCTGCTCAACCGGACAGTCTTGAAAACCTGTTTTATTTAGAAGAAAAGAAACCGAAAATGCCCAACAGCACATACCGTAAAATCGCCTTCCAGGGGATGGCCGGCGCCTATTCCGACCTGGCCTGCCGGGAAGTCTATCCGGAACTGGAGACGGTTCCCTGCGTCTCGTTCGAGGCCGCCTTCCAGGCGGTCCGGGAGCGGCTCGCCGATCTGGCCATAATCCCGGTGGACAATTCCCTGGCCGGGCGGGTCGCCGACGTCCATCGCCTCATCCCCTACGGGGAGCTCCATATCATCGGCGAGCATTTTCAGCTGATCCGCCACTGCCTGCTCGGACTTCCCGAGGCCCGGCTGGAAGACTTGACCGACGTCCATAGCCATGTGCATGCTCTGCCCCAGTGCAATAAGATCATCGGCGAACTAAATCTGGTCAGGCACGTGGTGGCGGATACCGCCAAGGGGGCGTTCGATATCAAAAAATGGGGCGACAGGACCCAGGCGGCGATCGCCTCCGAGCTGGCCGCCCGGATCTACGGTCTCGAGATCCTGAAGAGAGATGTCCAGGATGCGCCGCACAATACCACGCGGTTTCTGGTTTTTTCCAGGGACAACGTGGTGCCCCCCTTCGCACAGGGGAAAAAGTATATCACCAGCATGGTCTTCGAGGTGCGGAACATCCCGGCGGCGCTGTACAAGGCGCTGGGTGGCTTTGCCACCAACGGAGTGCAGATGACCAAGCTGGAGAGCTATGTCGACAAGGACTTCAATGTTGCCCGGTTCTACGCCGATGTCGAGGGGCATGTCGACGAGCGCCCCCTGCAGCTTGCCATCGAGGAGCTGCGCTTCTTCGCCAAACGCGTCGACCTGCTCGGCGCTTATCCGGCCCATGCTTTCCGCAATTCGATCGGCGGGTAAGGGGGGCGTCGTAAAAGAATATTGGCGATTGCCGCGCGGGTTTTTCCTTCCAGGCAAGGACAGGCAAGCAAAAAGGGGAGGGACATCCTCGGCGCTCCCCATTTGCTTTTGATGGCAGGATGCTACTCGACTACCTCAAGCGGCCGCATCATCTCGTTGTCCTCATGGGACAGGATGTGGCAATGCCAGACGTACAGGCCGGGGATTTCGAACTTGGCACGGATCCTGGTGATGCCCGGATGATCTCCCTCATCGCCGGGGTAGACGATGACGGTGTCCTTGAACCCGGTTTCGCCGGCGGCCGGACCTTCTATGACGTCTTCGACCCACTCTCCATTTTCATCGAAGACCTGACGGATGCGTTCCACTACCTGGAATGTGATCTGGTGCAGATGGATGGGATGGGCGTCGGCGGTAAAATTATAGATGACCCAGTCTTCGGTAACGCCTGCGGTGGGGGTCTCGGTGGGAAGTAGAGCACGGCTACCAGGGTAGCGAATCGAACGTCCGGCGCTATGTGCGGGTGGTGCAGCTGGATCTGGGCTTTGATTTTGGCCGGTAAAGTATTCATCCCCTGCGAGCCCGAGGCTGGCCAGGAAGCGGAGGTGGATTGGGTATCGGCGACGGCGATTCTGGGCGGAGAGCCAGTGCGGTTAAAGTTTTTTTGCATGCGGAGCAAGTTTTCCGGCAAGCATTTCATCAGATTTTATCGATGCGAGCGCCAGCAGGCATTTTTTGACGCCCACATGCGGGCCTTCGAGTTCTTCGGCGGGGTCTTTCCGGTGCTGATCTACGATAATTTGACGACGGCGGTCCGCAAGGTGCTCCACGGCAAGAAGCGGCTTGAGCAAGAAAGCTTCGGCAAATTGAAGGCATATTACAGTTTCTCCGCCCGATTCTGCAATCCGGCCAGCGGCAACGAAAAAGGCGGCGTAGAAGGGCTGGTAGGCTTTGCCCGCCGGAACTACATGGTCCCGTTGCCGGAGGCGGAGAGTCTTGAAGAGCTCAATGAGAAAATACTCAGCCACTGCCTGGCCTACGGTTCGCACAAGATGGCCGAACGATTGGAGAGCGTAGCCGAGTTCATCCAGTTATGTGGAACTCCACATAACTGGATGAGTTGGGCTACATCCCGTTCTCGAAAGAAGGCTCGGTGATCATCACCACCAATCTTGGATTTGCCGACTGGCCCCAGATCTTCGGCGATCCGGTTATGACTGCGGCCCTGCTCGATCGCTTGACTCATAACGCCCAAATCATCCCCTGTCCGTGGGATAGCTATCGCCTGCAAGAAAGCCTAAAAAGACAACGGGCAGGGGAAAAGAAATGAGAGGCTGTAGCAAATGAGTCGACGACGGAGAAGCCTTCCAGGGGGCAAGGAGAAACTCCGGTCGCCTACGGCTCCCTCCGTTTCTCCTGCCCCCTGGAACCACCACCCTGGGTGTGCCCCATCACCCTGCCTATTAATCTTCGGGGTGGTCAATTTTCGGTTGTCATTCGCATGTGGCGGAAGCAAAAGAGGCTACGTTGCAAGCTTTAGCCCGATAATCCCAGCAATGATAAGGCCCAAGCTTACCATTCGCAAAAGATTTACTGCTTCACCAAGCAGGACGATGCCGAGTATGGCTGTACCCACTGCGCCCACTCCGACCCAGACCGCATATGCCGTACCTACCGGAAGGGATTTCATGGCGATGCCGAGCAAGCCGAGGCTGATAACCATGGAGAGCACTGTGCCAACAGTAGGCCAAAGACGGGTGAAGCCTTCCGTGTACTTGAGTCCAACCGCCCAGCCAATTTCGAAAAAACCTGCAACAACAAGGATGAACCAGTTCATGACTACCTCTCATTTTATTGGGGCCGTCCCCGATTGAAGTTGAGAGGTGAGGTCGTCCTCACTTCTTTGAAACCAAAAGACCAGCGTAACCGGTGCTCGACGGAGCGAAACGCGATCGGGTCTCCAGGTTGACACTGGCTGTGGGCCAGCTTCTACGCAGATGAGTTGCCGTGTAGATCTGCACTGAGGGACCAAAGAGCACATTGCTGCCGATAGTCACCAGCGCGACGTCGAGCACCACGCAATTGTAGTTGAAGAATACTTGAGCACCCAGGACGATATTCGTGCCGTAGTCGCAGAAAAACGGCGGCTGAACCCAGACATCCGTCTCCTTTCCAAAGATCTCGACAAGAAGACGCTGTCTCTCCTGCTTCTCGTCCTCGCGTGTAGAGTTGAGCAGGAGGCAGAGGCCACCGCAACGGTCACGCTCCCGGCACAGTTACGGGTCGAGTGGATCGTAAAACTCCCCTGCGAGCATCTTCTCTTTTTCATTTTTCATAGAGATCCGCCGCAGGCCTAACATATAGGCAAGGGAATGGACGGAATATTATCGAGGTACTTGATAAGTGCGTTGTACTACAAATCCCGAAAAGACTGGGTTGTAACCATTATTTTATATTGTTTAAATTTGTCGGTTGCAACGTTATGCAAAATTGCATTTTTCAGAATGGCTCTAATCTTGTTAATTTCTATAATTATTTTACTAGCACCTTGTATGCTATAACCATGTCCGGTAATTATTATATCTGGAGATAAATCTTCAATTGCATCTAGCGATTGTAACCACGTCTGCCACAGTAATACATTACCAGCCTCTAGATTAGGGATGTAACCTGTCACAATAGCATCACCACAAAAAAGAACCCGGTCCTCTGACACGAATAAAGAGATATTGAATGGTGTATGTCCTGGTGTTCCATGAACAGACACAACTACACCACCTAAATCGAATTTTTCATCTATAGATACCGGATTAGTTGGGTTTACCAGTTGAGTTTTATAGAAAAAGACTTCAGCCTCATTATTATTTTTTTTATTTTATTGGGAATAGTGTCATTGAATTCTTTCTTGTTTTGTAAAAATTCATCGTTGCTTCTTCTCGATTCAGGATGAGCAAATATTTTATGCCTTTTTCTTGAAAGTAACAGTTGCCTCCAATGTGGTCAAAATGTGGTTCAGTGTTAACTACAATCAGTTCATTCTTAGGACCAGCGCAATTAGCATAACCATGAATCGTTTGAGCTGATAAGTAATTTGACCCAGTATCAATAATGAGGGTGGTATGGTCTCCAACGATAAAACCAGAATTAACAGCCCATGGCGGTTCGACACCAAGGCCTGTTACAATGTAACATGCTCTGTAATTTTCATTAGTTATCTGAATATTAATTAGATCAAATTAACGTGGTATTCAGCGGAAGCTGCGCTGTTTGCGGCTTCCGCTGGAGCGCTTTATTCGGCAAATTATTTACTTTGTTATAATGTCTTTGGCTTCTAATTGGAGCCTCGATTCTTCACGTTCTTCTTTAAGCTTTGATTTTCACTGCGAGTGGAAAATTTCACTTTTCCATACATTTTGTTTTTTGCCGAAAACGTTTAATAGCCCGCAGGTTTATAGGGAGAAATTCCACCACATCGTGGTTCTCTCGGTTCTTTATGAAGACCGTATGCTGTCCTGCTTTTTTCCGGAAACTCATTCTTAGAAATGTAAGACTTTCATTGCATGATAAACGAGTTCACACCCTTTGACAAGCGAATTGCCAGGCCAGATCTTGGCGCATTTTTTAGGTGTTATTTCACAGTTGGCCTGTGCGTCATAAGTGGGAACTTTACTTAGTATTAAATTATTTTCAGCATAGAAAATCGCCCTTTTCCTACCCTACAGGCGCAGGTTTTTTGATATAAAAAGCAATCCTTCAGCTTGCCTGACCTGCCGTCATTGCCGAATGGGCGGGTTTGCAGTATACTCGGAGAATACAGCGGTTCCCGCAACAGACATATGTCGTGGGGTCAAATCTTTAACCTTGATATTTTTCCTAATTTCCTCTGGAATTCGATAGTGACGAGAAGATGTCAAGGTTAAAGATTTGACCCCACCTAGCTCAAGAGGGAGATGCGCGATGTCAGAGAACGGTTTGAGCGTTGGAGAGAGGATACGGAGCCTGAGAATCCAGAAGGGTTTCTTGCAGGCCGATCTGGCCGGGAAATCCGGCATTTCGGAGGCGGATCTGGTCAAGGTGGAGGGAGATGAACTCATGCCCCCGCTGGGGATTATCGTCAACATCGCCAAGGTTCTCGCCGTTCCGGTGGGGGATATTTTCGGCGACAGCGGGGACTCTCCCTTCTGTATCGTCAGAGCCGATGACGGTGCGGCGGTTACCCGGTTCAATCCCTCCTACGCAAAATCCTGCGGCTACAGCTATCAGGGACTCGGTCAGCAGAAAAGAAACCGGCAGATGGAACCCTTTCTGGTCACCCTCAATCCCAAGGCAGTGCAGGAGGTTCCGGCCAATGATCACATCGGCGAGGAATTCATCTATGTCCTCGAAGGGGAAGTCGAAGTGAGTCTCGCCGACTATAAGGATATCCTCAAGCCCGGCGATTCGATCTACTACGAATCCAGTGTCCCGCACATCATCTCCTGCCATGGGGATAAACCGGCGAAGATCCTCGCCGTCATCTACGCCAGGGAAGAGATGATCATTCTCTAACGTTCTCCTGATTTCGTGGGGTCAAATCTTTAATCTTGACATTTTCCCTAATTTTCTTTTGGACACTCAATAGTGGCGAGAAAATGTCAAGATTAAAGATTTGACCCCACCCAATAGAGCTATACTCGTTCCGGCCAGATCTCTTCCGACATTTCCGAGAGCTTGTATTTCTGAATCTTGCCGCTTGCCGTCATCGGGTAGCTGTCGACGAAGTGCACGTATTTGGGGACCTTGTAGCGTGCGATTTTGCCCCGGCAGAAGTCGATGACATCGCTCGCCTCGATACCCGCGTTTTCCTTCTTCACGATGAAGGCCCCCACCTCCTCGCCATACTTGGGGCTCGGCACGGCGGCCACCTGGACGTCCTTGATTCCGTCCATGCGGTAGAGGAATTCTTCGATCTCCCGGGGATAAATGTTCTCTCCCCCACGGATGATCATGTCCTTGTAGCGGCCGGTGATGGAGAGGTTGCCAGCCTCGTCCATGATGCCGAGATCGCCGGAGCGGAGCCAGCCGTCATCGGATATGGCTTCGCGGGTTGCTTTCTCGTTGTTGTAGTAGCCCTTCATGATGTTGTAGCCGCGGCAGCACACCTCGCCCTGGGTCCCCGGCGGCAGCGTCACCCCGGTGGTCGGTTCGATGATCTTGACCTCCAGGTGCGGCAGAGCCCTGCCCACGGTCTCCACCCGCAGCCGCAATTCGTCGCCGATACGGGTGTAGGTGATGACCGGCGAGGCTTCAGTCAAACCGTAGCAAATGGTGATGTCGGTCATGTTCATCTTGTCGATGACCTGCTCCATGACCTTGACGGGGCAGTTGGAACCCGCCATGATGCCGGTCCGAAGCGACGAAAAATCGAATTTGGCGAACAGCGGGTGGTCGAGAATGGCGATGAACATCGTCGGCACGCCGTAAAGCGCCGTGCACCGCTCCTTCTCCACCGAGGTCATGACCATCAGCGGGTCGAACTTCTCCAGGATGACCATGGCGACGCCGTGATTGACGGCCGCCAGCACCCCCAGCACGCAGCCGAAACAGTGAAAGAGCGGCACGGGCAGGCAGAGCCGGTCGTTCTCGGAGAAGTGCTGGTTGGCGCCGATGAAGAAACCGTTGTTGCCGATATTGTAGTGGGTCAGCATGACCCCCTTGGGAAAGCCGGTGGTCCCCGAGGTGTACTGCATGTTGACGACATCGTGGGGCGAGAGCGTCCGCTGCCGCTTGAGGTACTCCTCCTCGGTCACCATGATGCTCAGTGCGTTGATTTCCGTGATGGAATACATGCCCCGGTGCTTCTGCGGGCCCAGGAAGCAGACGCGCTTGAGGTGAGGGAATCGGCTGCTGGCGAGGCGCCCCCGCTCCATGGTTTTCAGCTCGGGAACGAGTTCGTAGACGGTGTTGACATAATCGGTGTCCTGAAAGCCATCGATGAGGAAGAGGTTTTCGGTTTCGGACTGGCCGAGCAGGTATTCGAGCTCGGCGCTCTTGTAGTTGGTGTTGACGGTGAGCAGGACCGCGCCGATTTTGGCGGTGGCGAACTGCAGGGTGACCCAGTGCGGGATGTTGGTCGCCCACACCGCGACCTTTTCTCCCTTTTGTACGCCGAGCGCCATGAGCCCCTTGGCCATCTCGTCGACGGTGCGCTGAAACTGCCGATAGGTGAGGCGATAATCGCGGTCGACGTAGACGATGGCGTCGTTGTCGGGGTATTTTGCGACGGTTTCGTCCAAGATCTGCCCCAGGGTGAGGTCTCTGAGCGCACTATTTTCTTTTGCCATGGCGCCCCCCGCTATTCAGGAATGTAGATCACGGCATGGATCTGCGCCTTCTCCCCGCCCCGGCAGCTGACGTAATGGGGCACGACCGAGTTATAGTAGACGCTGTCCCCTTCCTCGAGGATGTAGGTTTCCTTGCCGTAGATGACCTCGACGCTGCCCTTCAGCACCGCGATCCATTCCTCGCCCTCATGGGAGGACAATTTTTTACTGCTTGCCGACTCCGGCAGGACGTCGATAAGAAACGGCTCCATGTGGCGATCGGTCTTGCCCATCCCGAGGGAGAAGAAATTCAGCGAGGCGGGCTTGTTCTTCTCTGCGAGCACGCTGAATTTCGACTGCCGGTCGGCCTGGCGGACGATATAGGGATCGGTGGTCTGCTGGTCGTCGAGGAAGGTGCCGAGCCGGACCCCCAGGGTGCGGGCGATCTTGATCATCGGGCCGAGCGGCGGATAGACGTCCTCCTGGAGCATGGTTTCGATGAATTCCTTGTCGAGGCCGGTCGCCTCCGCGAGCCTGTCGATGCCGATCCCTCTCTGATCCATGAAATACCTGATTCGCTGACTGATCTTTGCCGAACTCATTGATTCTCCTTGTTGTTGGTTCCCTCTCGTCGTGGGGTCAAATCTTTATCCTTGACATTTCACCAATTGCAAAGAAAATCAGGAAAAAATGTCAAGGATAAAGATTTGACCCCACCAAATTACAACTACACAACTACAATTTCATGACCCAGCCGAACGGATCCTTCGCCCTGCCGTACTGGATGTCCATCAGTTCCTTGAACAATCGACCGGCAACGGGGCCGACGGAGCCGTCGCCGACGGTAATCTCTCGGCCGTCGTATTTGATATGGCCGACCGGCGAAATGACGGCCGCGGTCCCCGAGCCGAATACCTCCTGCAGCTCGCCCCTTTCGTGGGCGCTATAGATCTCGTCGATGGCGATCCTGCGCTCCGACACCTTCATGCCCCACGACTCCGCGAGCCGGATCACCGAGTCCCGGGTGACGCCGGAGAGGATGCTGCCGTTAAGCATGGGGGTGACCAGCTCGCCGTCGATCTTGAAGAAGATGTTCATCGATCCCACCTCCTCGACATATTTCAGCTCGACGCCGTCGAGCCACATCACCTGGGTGTACCCCTCCTTGTGGGCAAGCTCGGTGGCGTAGAGGCTGGCCGCGTAATTGCCGGCTGTCTTCGCCTCGCCGACACCGCCCCTGACGGCCCGGACATACTGGGAGGTGACCCAGATCTTGACCGGGTTGAAACCCTCGGGATAATAGGCGCCCACGGGCGAGAGGATGATGAAGAACCGGTAGGTGTGCGATGCCCGGAGCCCGATATAGGGGTCGGTGGCGATGATGGTCGGCCGGATATAAAGCGAGGTCCCCGGCGCGCCCGGCACCCAGTCTTTCTCCATCCTGAGCAGTTCGATCAGCGCCCGGAGGACGAACTCCTCGTCGAGAGCGGGCATGCAGAGCCTTGCTCCTGACCGGTTGAGGCGCTTGAGGTTTTCCTGCGGCCGAAACAGCTGTATTCCGCCACTCTCGGTCCGGTAGGCCTTCATCCCCTCGAAGATCGCCTGGCCGTAATGCAGCACCATGGTCGAGGGCTCCATCAGCATCGGGCCGTAGGGTTCTATGCGCGGGGCGTGCCAGCCCTTTTCGGGATTGTAGTCCATGACGAACATGTAATCCGTGAACCTGGTCCCGAAGCCCAATGAGGACTCATCTGGGGGGTGAGCCTTTAACGTCTCCGCTCTCTTGAATGCTATTTCCATCGTGATTCCCTTCAACTGTTTTCTAGGTTGTTATTAGGCGATCGAGGTCGACAGCCTTGGCAGGATCTCGGCGAGGCCATTGCTCACGGCTGCCTGCAAGCATCCTGAAATTCATTATGTCTTTTTATTGAAACGCAGTATGCTGAGTAGCACTTTTGGCTGAGCTGTAACTTTGCACGAAAAAAGCCGGCTCCGAAATAGATCGAGCGCTCAGTTGTTGACAGTAAGCCATGTTGCCGGTAAAAAATCAAGAATATAACTGAAAAATCAATATGATATCTGTTAAGCAAGACGAAAATAAGTTTGCTTTTACAAAAAGATGGCAAGGGCGGAAGGCGCGCAGCCAGGAACGGCGAACAGTCCCCGGATGATGCCCGGCGAGGAGAACCGGGGAGAGGGATAAGACTCCGGCAGTCGGACCGCCCTCGACTATGGCGACTTGAGTAATACTATCACGAGCGGTGAACTATGAGAAAAGACATAATTGAAATTAGATGGCACGGACGCGGCGGCCAGGGCGCCATCACCGCGGCCAAGATCGTGGCGAACGGCGCGTTCGTCTCGGGGTACAAGGGGGTCGTCATGGCCCCGACCTTCGGCACCGAACGGCGCGGCGCCCCGGTCTTCACCTCGCTGAAGATCTCCCGGGAGAAAATCTACGACCTCTCGCCGATCACCACGCCGGACATGGTGGTGGTGCTCGACAACACCCTGCTCGAGGAGGTCGACGTAGTGGCGGGACTGAAGGAAAACGGTCTGGTAATCCTCAACGCCCCTCCGCCGGCTTCGGCCTACAGCTTCGGAGGCGCCCGGGTGGCCGTGTCCGACGTGACGACTCACGGGGTCGCGGCGGGGCTGCCGCCCGGCATCGTCAATTCGGGGATCATCGGCGCCTTCGCCAAGGCGAGCGGCCTGGTCGACATCGACACCCTGATTCGGTTTATCGAAGAAGAATTCACCGGCAAGAAGCCGGAGCAAAACGCCAGGGCGGCGCGGATCGCCTATGAGAACACCTTCGGGGAGAAATAGGATGGCTACGAAAGACTACTGCAAGATGATTTCGAGAAGCAAACCGGGGCCCGGAGACGGCGGCAATACCGGGTCGTGGCGGGTCAAGCGGCCGATCATCGACCTCGGCAAGTGCATTCCCGCCAAGACCGGGAAGATGGCCTGCTTCACCTGCTGGCTGTACTGCCCGGACTGCGTCGTCACCAAGACCATTCCGCCGACCATCGACCTCACCTATTGCAAGGGCTGCGGCATCTGCGCCGAGGAGTGCCCCGCCGATGCCATCGAGATGGTGGACGAAGCGGGCGAGACCCAGAAGGAGAAATAACACCATGCATATCATCGAATCGGGAAATGTCGCCGCGGCAACGGGGGTCAAGCTTGCGCGGGCCCAGGTCATCGCCGCCTATCCGATCACGCCGCAGACGCCGCTGACGGAGAAGCTGTCGGAGTTCGTCGAATCGGGGCGACTTACGGCCCAATACATCCCCGTGGAGAGCGAACACAGCGCCATGGCTGTCTGCATCGCCGCCTCGACCGCCGGGGCGAGGGCCTTTACCGCCACCAGCGCCAATGGCCTGCTCTACATGAACGAGCAGCTGCACTGGGCGGTCGGCGCGCGATTGCCCATCGTCATGTGCGTCGCCAACCGGGGGATCGGCGCGCCGTGGACGGTCTGGAACGACCAGCAGGACAGCATGGCCCAGCGGGATGTCGGGTGGATCCAGCTCTACGCGAGCGACCACCAGCAGATCATCGACACCGTCATCAAGGCCTTCCGCCTCGCCGAGACGGCGAGCATCCCGGTCATGGTCTGCTACGACGGCTATCTCCTCTCCCACACCTACATGCCCTTCGATCGGCCGGAGCAGAGCGAGGTCGACAGCTTCCTGCCCGCCTTTGCCCCGAAGCATTTCCTCGACCCGGAAAACCCCGGCAACTTCAACACCGTGACCCTCCCCGACATCCGGCCGGGGGTGGACGGAGCCATGGAGCCGGGCTATATCGAGATCCGGCACAACCTGCACCAGGACCTCCGTTCGGCTCTCGCAACCTATGAAGGGATCGACCGCGACTTCGCCACGCGCTTCGGCCGGGGCGGGACGCCCTTCGTCGAGGAGTACCGGTGCGACGACGCCCGCTTCGTTGCCGTCGCCATCGGCTCGCTCTCCTATCAGCTGCGGGATGTCATCGACATCATGCGGGCGGACGGCATCGCCATCGGCGTGCTGGGGGTGCAGATGTACAGGCCGTTCCCGGACGAGGCCATTGTTCGGGCGCTCGGAGGCCGGGAATGCGTCATCGTCATGGAAAAGGCGCTCAGCTACGGCAATCAGGGCCCCCTCTACGGCGACATCAAATCGGCCCTCTACCGTCTCGACCAAGGACCCGTGGTCCACAACTACATTCTCGGCCTCGGCGGCAGGGAGATCAAAACCCAGCAGCTGCTCGACGCCCTGACCCAGTCGTGCTCGGAACCCCGGGCAATCGAGGATACGCCGCGCTGGCTCGGTCTCAAATTACAGGGATAAAAAAAATCATGGCAGAAAAAACCACCACCATAAACCTGACGGAAGAAGAATTCGTCCACCCCGGGAACCGCGCCTGTTCCGGCTGCGGCCTCTCCATCGTCTACCGCATGGGCCTGAAGGCCCTGGGCAAGAACACCATCCTGGTGGTGCCGCCCAGCTGCCTCACCGTCCTCCAGGGCCTCTACCCGGTGGCCTCCACCAAGCTCCCCTGCGTCAACGTCACCTTCGCCTCGACCGGCGCCGCCGCCACCGGCGTGCGCGCCGCGATGAAGGCCCTGGGCCGTGAAAACGTCAACGTGGTGGCCTGGGCCGGCGACGGCGGCACCGGCGATATCGGCATCCAGGCGCTGTCCGGGGCCTGCGAGCGGGGCGAGGACATCATCTATATCTGTTACGACAACGAAGCTTATATGAACACCGGGGTGCAGCGCTCCGGCACCACCCCCCAGGGCGTGCTCACCACCACCACCCCGATCAAGGGCAAGCTCCAGGCGAAAAAGGATGTGCCGGCGATCATAGCCGCCCACGGCATCCCCTATGTGGCAACGGCATCCGCCGCCTTTCCCCTGGATCTCTACGACAAGGTGAAGAAAGCGACCACCATTGCCGGGCCCAAGTACATCCACGTGCACACCCCTTGCCCACCGGGCTGGGCCTTCGAAACGAGGTATACCATCAAGGTGGGCAAGCTCGCCGTCGAGACCGGTCTCTTCGACCTCTATGAAATCGAAGACGGCGCCTTCCGGCTCACCGGTCCGTCGCGGCGCTTCCTCGACCAGGAGCGGAAGCCGGTCGCCGAATATTTCGCCAGCCAGGGCAGATTCAAATCCCTGGATGTCGAGGCGGTTGGGAAGATTCAGCGGCAGGTCGACGCCAAGTGGGCGGCATACCGCGCGGAAAATACGAAATAAAAGCAAGGAGCCTGTCGGATTATAGCAATTTTTTCTCAGATCGAGTTTAACGAAGATATGGGGGAAAAGGGCATAATCCGACAGGCTCCTAACGCTCAGGCTTCCGGAGCGGCGAAAGGAAACTGGGACAGCGGGGCGGCGAGCGCCTGCCGCAGACGCTCGGCCAGTTCCCGAAAGGTGAACGGCTTCTGAAGAAAATGGATGCCGTCGTGCAGCACTCCATGATGGCCGATGATATTGGCAGTGTAGCCGGAGACGAACATCACCCGGCACTCAGGGTGGCAGGCCCGGAGGCGGCGCGCTAGTTCGGGGCCGTTCATCTCCGGCATGATCACGTCCGTGAGCAGCAGATGTATTGTACCCTTGTTCCGGGCGATCTCGAGAGCCGCTTCGGGCCTGTCCGCCGTCAGCACGCTGTAGTTGAGCGCGCGCAGCATGTTGGCGGTGATCTCGAGAATGGCCTGGTCGTCTTCCACCAGGAGGATGGTTTCCCGGCCAGAGGGCACTTTCTGCGTTTCCCTGGGCCGTTCACCAGCACTCGTGCCCCCCTGATGGCGGGGAAGGTAAATCCGGAATATGGTGCCTTTGCCTGGCTCGCTGTAGACGGTGATCGCGCCCTTATTCTGAGTGACGATGCCATAGACGGTTGAAAGTCCGAGCCCCGTTCCCTCTCCCGTTCCCTTTGTGGTGAAAAACGGTTCGAAGCTGTGGGCCAGGGTGGTCTCGTCCATGCCGCAGCCGGTGTCGGAAACCGAAATCCGCACATAGTCGCCCGGCAGCAGCGCTTCCTGACCGGCAAAACGGGGATCGTCGATGGTGGTGTTGACCGCCTCGATGGAGATCACTCCCCCGCCGGTAATGGCGTCGCGGGCATTGACGCAGAGGTTGGCGAGGATCTGGTCGAGCTGGCCGGGATCTATCTCCACGGGCCAGAGATCCTCGGCCGGCAGCCAGTTCAGCTCGATATCCTCTCCCACCAGGCGTTTCAGCATCTCGGTGGCGCTGGCGATGGCTTCCGTCAGGTTGACGATCTTCGGCCTTATCAGCTGTTTTCTCGCGAAGGCGAGGAGCTGGCGGGTGAGCTGGGCGGAGTGCTCGGCAGCCTGATAGATCCGCTGCAGGTCGGCATAAATGCGGTCCTCCGGCGACAGCCTGGCCATGGTCAGCTCGGTTTGGCCGATGATGACCCCCAGCATGTTGTTGAAGTCGTGGGCCACCCCGCCGGCCAGTCTGCCGATCGATTCCATCTTCTGGGCATGCTGCAGGCGCACCTCCAGCTTTTGCCGCTCATCTTCCGCCTGCCGCTGCTGGAGGGTTTTTTCGGCGAGATCGGCAATGAAGGTCATCAGTGCCGTGTCATACTCCAAGACGGTCTGAACCTTTTCCCGGCTGAAGACAGGCACCTTGTCCAGCGCCGCCAGATATTCGTCTTCCGGGAAATTGAACTGCCGCGCCTGATCGATGAAGAACTGCCGGTCCGGGATCTCCCCTTCGTAGATGAACTGGCCCAGGAACATGGTGGCGAGATGCCGGCCGGCGACAATGATGGGCATGCCGATATCCCATAACCCGTTCAGACACCTATACTGGCAGGGCGTGTCCTCCGCGAGGTTGGCCTTGATGAAGTTGTCGCTCTCCTCGCACCGCATCCGCGTCTCCGGATTGACACGGTGAAAGAGCAGACAGATATCCTGCCAGCCGGCCCCCACCAACACGGTGTTGTCAACGGCGTCGATGATGCCGATGGGGATCCCCGTGGCCCGGTAATGGGCGTTCGCCATTTTCTGGACGGCCGATATATCAATGAGATCCGCAAGTTTCTGTTCGTTCATAGGAGGTTTTTCAGGCCTGCTGTAATGGAAAAGTCTTTGTATTTCCCGAAGTGCCGGCGTGGCTGAGCGCGACACAGTAGTACTGATTGTAGCTCTTTTCGGTGGGATTTACCAATTTCGGCGGTTGGCAGACACTGGCAGCGCAATTATTACAACATCTGACGCTTGACATGACATTAGGGGCCCGGCGGATTATAGCAATTTTTTTCTCAGATCGAGGCAAACTCGAAAAAATTGCCGGAGGCATATACTTAATATTCCGAGGAAAAGGGCATAATCCGACAGGCTCCTAGTACATTGTACATTTCAAAGGTTCGGATAAAGCCGCTTGAGCTTTATCCGGGCATCTTTGGTACGAAACTGCCAATCAACCTTTGACTGCCGGCTGTTCCGGTCTGCATTCCAAGCGGCAACTTTAGTCCTCATTTTCTCTATGCAA
>JAEYNP010000090.1 GCA_023412495.1 Pseudomonadota bacterium | reverse complement strand
GTGTCATCGGCCATCTGCTCGGCGGAATCTCCCAGGCGGGCCGCCATGGAGCTTGCCGCCCTGCATGCCCGCCTCTGGCCGGACTGATCAGCCTGGATTTCGACCCTCGAACAGCGCTGGACACACGCATCCGCATCCTGGAGAAGCCGAAACCCAAGGCGGCTCCAGGATGCGTTAAGCTTTGGATAGGTCGTGGCTCGTCAATATGCGCATGGGCCAGGGGAGCGTAAGCCGGGAGTAGTAGACGCTGCCGCGTTGGAAGAGGTGAGCGGCGAGGGTCTCGATCGCCTTCGTGCCATCCCTCGAATGGATTTGGCAAACTGGTGTTGTACCACTGCAATGTACCAGTTCAAAGAGAAGGCAAGGCAGGCGGGGGCCGGAACTGTCGGGAAGATTAAAAAGAAAGGGTCTCGGCTGGTTAGCCAAGATCTCTTACTTCATGGTGCCGAAGGGGAGATTCGGAATCCATTTCTTGGGCAATGAGGGCTAACTCAGCTGTAGAACTGCATTTATGCACATTGGCCATCATCCCTGCAGTCCCCAGTTGCTACCATTTTGCCCTAGCACTTTGCCCTAAGGGAGGCAAGGCAGAGAAGGGCTGAAGAGCAGTCGCGCTTATACGCGTCAGGCGAGGTGCTCCTCGCAACCTGGTGGCTTCGGTTTACAAAGCGTACGGCATTATGCCCTGTATATCTTGCCTGCCGCCTGGGTATATCTTCCCCTGGTGTCGACGATCACCCGTGCATTCTCCTCGATAAGCTTCCAATCAAACCTGTCGTGATCCGTGGCCACAAGCACAAGATCGTATTCCGCAAGCGTTTCGGGGGTGAGCGGTACGCTACGCATGTCGAAGCTGTACTTGCGCACCTTGGGCATGACGGGCACATGCGGGTCCGAGTAATCCACCTGGGCCCCAAACTCCTGCAGCTTGGCGATGAGCGCCAGGCCTGGCGATTCGCGGGTATCGTCTACATTCTTCTTGTAGGCCGCCCCAAGCACGAGGATGCGCGAGCCATTGACGGCCTTTCGGTGCTCGTTGAGGGCAGCCATGATCTTGCCCACCACGTAGTCAGGCATGGCCGTATTCACTTCGCCTGCCAGCTCAATGAATCTGGTGGCCACGCCATACTCGCGGGCCTTCCAGGTCAGGTAAAACGGGTCGATAGGGATGCAGTGCCCGCCAAGCCCTGGGCCAGGATAAAAAGGCATGAAGCCGAACGGCTTGGTGGCTGCGGCGCGTATGACTTCGAAAATATCCAAGCCCATGCGCTCGGCCACGATCTTCAGTTCGTTAACCAGCGCGATATTCACGGCCCGGAATGTGTTTTCCAGGATCTTGGTCATCTCAGCGGCCTGGGTCGAGCTGACGGGCACGACAGTCTCAATAACGCCCTGGTAGAGCGCCAGACCAACCTCAAGGCAGGCTTTGGTCTGGCCGCCACAGACTTTTGGGATTGTATTCGTGCTGTACTTGGGGTTGTTCGGATCTTCTCGCTCTGGCGAGAATACGAGGAAAAAGTCTTGGCCTATGGTAAACCCGCGCTCTTCGATCCTAGGGCGCAGCTCTTCATTAGTGGTGCCCGGATAGGTCGTGCTCTCCAGCGACAAAACCTGACCGGCCTTCAGGTAGGGAAGCACGGACAGGAGCGAGTTGATGACGAAAGAGAGGTCCGGTTCCCGATGCTCATTGAGCGGCGTGGGCACGCAAAAGATGAGGGCGTCTACCTCAGAGACACGAGAGTAGTCTGTAGTGGGCACGAAGGTCCCCTGAGCGCTGGCCGCCTGGAACAAGCTGGCATCCACATGCTCTATGTATGAGCGACCCTCCATGAGGGCGGTGATCTTCCTCTTATCGATATCAAAGCCATATACCCAGAAGCCATTTTGCAAGTATAGCTTTGCCAGGGGCAGGCCTACATAGCCGAGTCCGACGATGCCGATGCAAGCGGATTTGTCTTGAAGTTTGCTGAGGAGCTGAGCTTTCATGGGTAGACCTAGCTTTTTGAATTGAAGAAGTGGAGCATAAAATTTTCAATTAAATCATAAAGTTATAATGGTTTAATAAATGCATGGGCGGGGGGGTGCCCCCGTATGACCGGTCAGCCCCACGTTTGTCAGTGAACGGACGAATTCCTTTGGCGACTTCATCCGCAGTCCTCTGTATTGGCAGGCAATCTAAGGTGTACGCGCTCCTGCGTAGATTTCACCACAAGGTGATGACCCGGTCTACATAAGGCCGGTCCTTAAAGTTCCCTATCTTTTCTTCTCCGCAAGAATGCTCTCGTATAACTCTATATATGCCTTTGCCTGCTTGAGCAGGTTGAACTCCTCGAGTGCCCGCTTTCTGCATTGCAGACGCACGGGGCTCGCGGCTCTCTTCTGCTCAAGAGCCCAGACCAAGCCGTCGCACAGGCCGTCCACGTCGCCTGCCCCGGCAAGGTAGCCGGTTTCCATGTGCGTCACGATGTCAGGAACTCCACCAATGCGGAAACCAACCACTGGCGTGCCGCAAGCCAGTGACTCAATGCCCACGTTCGGCAGGTTGTCCTCCAAGGAGGGCAGGATGCACACATCCGCCAAGCTGTAAGCCTTGGCCATGTCTTCGGGGCTGTTCACATAGCCGAACTGGTATGCCTGGAATGGCAACGCCGCGGCAAGCTCGCTCGGGCAGTGGCCAACAATGGCCAGGGCGATGCCCTCGGCACCCAGGCGTTTCCGGAGGCTGCACAGGGCATTGAATGAGTGCATGAAACCCTTGCGCTGGTTGGCCACGCTCTCAGCGCCGAAAAAGACCAGGAAGCTGTCACTGGAAATCCCGAGTTGCTTGCGCAGGGCTTCCTGGTTGCCGCACTTGAATACGTCGGTGTTCAAGCCATAGGGGATGACATGTCTTTCTCTGCCTTGCCACAAGGAACTTTTTCCGGCGCAGTCGCCAAGCCACTTGCTGGGAGTTACGCAGGTCAGGTCCAGCCGGTCGTAGGCGGCCTTTTTTTTGGCCCAGATACGTTCGGAAATGTCGCTCTTGTCCAGTGAGTCCAGAAGCGGGCAGCTTCCGCAACTCGTGGCGTACCTCTCGCACCCGCCGCTGTAATGGCAGCCCCCAGTCAGCGGATTCATGTCATGCATGGTCCAAACCACGGGCTTGCTTGCCAGGGCCTCTACTTCGTGCTCAAAATCGATGATGCCGCCGACCCAGTGAAGGTTGATGATGTCCGCTTCCTGGAAGCCCTTCAGGGATGCCAAACGCGTGTCCGAAAGGATATCTGTGAAGGCTTCCAGATACTGGGAGCGGTCAGGATACCGCGCCAATATGGCATGCCAGCGCGCGGAGTGTCGCGCGAGAGAGGGGGAGACGATCTTTCCATTTTTCTGGAGAAGTTCGCCCTGTCGCGAGGGAACGACTTCGATACTGGGATCATCTCCCTGCTTGGAAAGGACATACATTCGGCTGTCGACGCCTGTGGCGCGCAGACCCTCGTGCAGACGAGCAGCCGCGATACCTGCCCCGCCATGGCCCCAGAGGGCGAAATGCGCGACCTTGAGGGGTTTCGAGCGGAGTGTCTGTGGAGCCCTCCTGCGCTCGGGCATGGGCTTAACAGCCTCCATGAACAGCGAGTCGGGCTTGCGCACCGAGCCGTCCGGCTCCAGGTCCAAGCCATAGGCCTGGAAGCCCGAAATGGCCGAATCACCTGCGCCCAGACGGACAATATCCACAAATCCTGCATCCTGCAGGAGTCTAGTCAGTGAAACCCTGTCATACATCCATTGATGTACCTCACCCGAGAGGCGGAAAGCGCCCAGGGCCGATGGTCCTGGATGGCCGCCCGAGTCATCGAGCACCGCAGGTGTTCGGCGCAAGCCTGCGAGAACGCCGCGAACTTCAGTGCCCATGCGCTCAATCACAAACTCCTCGGCCGGAATGGGCACCCGTTTCCAATATTTGAGCATCTGCCCGCCCGGCTCATGTCGGACGAGTTGGTCCAGAAGCTCGATGGTCATCCACTCAAAGCGATCAAGCGCTCCTTTCTCGCAAGCAGCAGCCTTCTCAAGCTCTTCGAGATAGCGTCTAGTTATCACTTCTAGGTCCGGTACAATACTTCGCAGAATCCCACCTGGCTTGAGCACGCGATGACACTCGCTCAGAAATGCGGGCGCTTGATTTCTCGAAAAATGCTCAAGCAGGTGAGAATGATATACAACATCGAAGGATGCAGATGGGAACGGGATTCCCTTTGTCAGGTCGCAAGCTACAACATCAGGTGCAGAGACCTGGAAGTCCACGTTGACCCATGCAGGGTGGATGCGCTTACCGCACCCGAGGTTGAGCATTCGCACGGATGTATTTGCTCCTTTAATTCTAACTATGCTTGTTTAATTGCCAGCCTGTGGCAGAGGCTAATGGTCTCGATGGGCCTGACTTGTTTAATTCTAAGCAAAACAACCCGTTCTGTTATAATGTCAGGCTAGAAAGCAATTCAGCAGCTAGCCTATCTCCCGGAAACTTCCTGATAAAAGATTTTAGCTCTCGCAATGCTTCTTTCGTTTGGCCAAGTTCATTAAGAATAACAACTTTTTCCTTTAAAAACTGCTTACTTTGATGTAAGTCGAGAACCATATCTACAGTATACAAGGCTAAATCAAACTTTCCTTCTCTCACATATTTGTTTAAAAGCTTAATCCCAATATTTCCTTTCTCCATATGAAAACAATGCGAATAGGCATCATCAAGTATATGAAATAAAGTTTTGATATCATTTATGTTCTTGGTTCGTTGCAATCCCCAATGTAGGCACATTGCCTTATGCTGTTGGCTTGATATTTGACGTCCGAAGTCCTTAAAAAGTTTTTTTAATTCTAAATAGTATTCTTTGCTAAGATGCTCAGCTGCAGGTCCAGGTATATCTGCTCTTGATATAACATGTTGTTTCTCTTGCTCGACTAGGCAATGTGATTTATTCAGGTATACGCAATATCCAACATGCGTTCCAAAAGAATTTGAAATAGTTGTATCTGACAGTTCAATTATAAAACGAAGGCGTGATAAGAACTCATTGTCATACATATGCCCAGCTGTAAAACAATCAAAACCTTCTGCCCTGTATATTTCATCATAATTTAGCAAAATATCTTTCCAGTACAAGCAAACGACCACAGAATTATAGTCTTTTGCGTATCTTTTTATAATATCCAAAAAAAACTTTATATCAAATTCAACATTAATCCAGTGTGTAGAATGCGCTGGAAAAACAAGTAAAGTTTTTCCTAATCTTTTCTTCTCATTTTTGAACGCTTCTGATTCAAGTGATGATGGCGCATAATGAATATATGGGCCAATAGTAGTCACGAGCTTATCAGTTATACTAGAAACCTGTCTTGCTCTCTCAACTCCCATAACCAGATATCCTGGCAAGGGAGCTTGGACTTCATGGTCCCACATGTCCTGACTGATTCTTGCTCCGTGTTCAATAACTGCTTTAATCTGATAATTATTTTCGACGAGGCAATGCTTTTTTAGCGTATAGGCATGGCCATAAAAATCGTTTGAGCATTGTATTTCAGCTGTTACCAACGGGTCACTTACGTTTCCAGCTAGCTTAAAAAGCTCATTCCGAGTCACTTATAACTCTCCATTGCTGTTGATAAATTCCAAAAGCTTTAAATCTCGAATAATTAGCTTGTTTTTAATATTCTGAAATTATTAAATGAAAGTCGTTTGCAGCCGTTGTCTACGTTCAGGCCCATTGGCCCGCATGACTTTTTCGGAACACTCAAATCCTGAGGGTGGCCTCATAATTCAGGATCATCGTTTCCAGTTGCCGAAATGCTTGTGGGGTCATGTTGCCAAAGCTAGAGTGCGGCCTAACCTCGTTGTAGTGCCGCCGCCACAGAGGTGTCCCCACTGTTTCGACAGGTCAGCGGCGGAAATAAGGTGCAGCCGGGTCCTTAATTACGTCGTCGTAGCAGTACGACCGAGAAGCTTCTCTTTATTTAAAACTTGGCTAGAGGTAGTTCCACGTAGCCGAGTCCGACAATGCCGATGCGCGCAGATTCCTTGGAGCTTGCGGAGAAGTTTGGCTTTCATTAAAATTTTAATAAAACTAATTTGAAGATTAGCTACTCAGTTATGCAGGGATCTTACTAGTTTTTCGCGCAGCCTCCAGAAACAACACTGCAGTTTCCAGAGAGTCACTGAAGGGTTCCGTCCCAGCACATGCAGCAAGTCTGCACACTCCGCATGGTATGCCGAGCGAGAGGGTAAACGGTCCAGCACCTCGTAGCTGATGGTGCCCTGCCACTCGAAACCGTGAAAGAACAGGGGACGGTAGCGAGGTACATCGAAAAGATACTGCGCGCCGAGCGCTTTAGCCAGAGTGCCGGTGAGGGACCACGCCTCGTCAGGATCAGCTTGCTTGGGTGCAAGCAGGAGCGTGTTATTCTGGTGTGAAATATGCCACAGATGGACTTCCTGCGGGAAAACCAATTCGTAGAGGAAAAGCGGGACTTCTATGTAGCCGCGGGGCGCAACGCGTTGCATTTCACTTATGAAAATAGCCAGCGCGGCGCGGGGAATGTGCTCTATGACATGAGAACAGATGACGTAGTCAGACGCGTTGTCCTCAAATGGGAAACGATCATCCTCATAGTAGGTTATGCGGTTTTCGAACCCGGAGTCACGTCTCAGAGGAGAACAACGTTGCGCGCGCTGATCATCCTCTGACCTGAAACGCTTGTCCAGCCATGCGGTTGCGCGGCTATGGGGCTTCACGCTGGGGCCTATCTCAAGAACTTTTGCATTTGTTGGGATGGATTTAGCTCTTGCGGGAAAAAACATCTTTAATCCTTCAGGAAGATGACTCAGGGATGAAGTAAACCTTGCAGCCGCCCTCTGAATGTCTGCCAGTGAAGAAAGGCGTGTTGAGAGGTTCTGCGCAGGACACAGATAGTGAATTGTGCCAGCGGGAACAACAGATTGGCAAGAATAAACCATAGCGGAAAGCCATGTTTAATAAGTACTGTCATACGTCCAATACCATAAAGCCGGGTTCGTTCTATCATGGCTGGCGTGATGGCCACACTGTCATGAAACACGTGCGCCGTCGCTAGACGAAAGGCTCGTGCGCCCCTAGCCATAACCCGCAGGGCAAAGTCCGTCTCTTCTCCGCTCTGGCTGGGAGTGGGCGCTCCCACGCCGAGGTTCTCGTCGAATGTGCCGGCAGACCTGAACGCTGCGGCACTGAAGAACAATACCCAGGAAGGGCATGAACGGAAAATGCCGTATCGGCTGATGGGACGCGTGGTATTATGCGCCTGTTGTACTGTGCCGCGCTGGAGCGTATCGCACGGGGTTGCACAGAGTATGCCGATTTCTGGCGAAGCCAGAAAAGCTGTAGCCACCCTTGAGAGACAGTCCGGAGCGTAGTGGCAGTCATCATCGGTTAGAGCGATAATGTCGCCGTGTGCATGGGGTATGAGCAGGTTGCGGGCACGTGAGAGACTCGACTCCGGAATAGGGTGGCGTTCGATGCGCAACGTGTCCCTGTAGCTAGCTAGAAGGGGGGCGAGAAAACCTGTCGGATTTTGGTCGCCGAGAATGACATGGAAATGCCTGTGGTTTTGCAGCACCAGAGAGTTGAGTAACCTCACCAAAGCATCGGTGCGGCCACGTGTGGTGACTAGCAGACATATATGAAGTTCTACGCCCATTAGAGAAGAATCCATTTTTCAGGAAAAAGGTCGAGCGTGTAGGTGTGCATAAGAACATCTCGCGTAAACCACATGCGCGGAGCAATCACATGCTGCTTGGGCCGGCCGAGCCATGCACCCCACCAACTGAACGAGGAATTAGCAATAATGGATGCGGAGCAACGGCTCATGAGCAGCAGGTCTTCCTCCTGACTGCGGCGGGGCTGAAAACTGGTGTTCTCCCAGTGGGCAAAGAGCCGTTGCGCTTCTTCCGGTTCGTCCGAAAAGATATAAAAGTGGCTCTGGGGGGTCATCTCTAGCAGTAGTTTGCGCGCGCGTTCGTAATAGCTGCCATCAATGAGCAGGTGCTTGTCACTGTTTTTAGGGGCGCGAAAGTCGCCGCGACGTAGGTGCACCGAGATCGTGTTCGGTTGCGATACTGCCGCCAGTGCCTCGCGTAGGTGTGGACGCTCGAACCGGGCAAGGTCAAAAGAGCTCCTTACACAGTCTTCATGGCCGCGCCAGTAGTGCGGAGACTGCCAGTAGCCGATGAGGTAGGCGCTGTGCCTGATGCTGAAGAAACGCTGATCTAGATGAAAGCTGCTTCGCAGTACCTGCATGGTGGGTTTGGGCATACCGCAACCCGCCGCCACATGGCGCAATGCAAACCACGCCTGCACTATGCGGTCACACCCGCAGGGGATGTGCCACAGAGGGGCATCGATGCTGAAAGCTGGGAGGTCATACTGGCGTATGCTGTCGCCGGAAAGCCTGCCTGTATCCAGATGCAGTTGCGCGCCCTGCCGTTCGGCCAGTACACGAGCGGCTGCGTAGATGAACATCTGGTTACCCAGGCCCCCCATCATGCGCGCAAGGACAATTGGCTCATCCTGTGCTGCTCGTGGCATACATGGCCGCTTCAACTGACTGCGCAGCTTCTTGGCGACAGTCTTGCTTTGCTCTTCAGGTGCAGGTTCAGGCGTTTGCCCCCTAAGAAACGTGTGACCTCCGACGGAGGCTTTGTCGATGACGCGTATGATTCTCGGAAATGGCAGGTTGAGTCTGTCCGGGTAGACGTAGCCTGGATGGCCTATCTTGTAGCGCCTGCCTATCACAAAGCGGTTGATATGCGACTCATCATGCCAGCGTGCAATAATGCCCCGTTCTACGTCGATATCAATATTGCGGCGTAACGTTGCAACGAAATCAAGGTACGGTTGTGTGTAGCCCCCATTAACACCTCCGCATACATAGATACTTCCTGATCCATAGGGAATGTAGGCAGTGGACTCCGGGCGGCGTTCATAGGGGAGCAGCCAAGCCGGGCGGCGGAATAAACCGGGGTGGCGGTGGAAGACAAGTGCTTGTTCGCGGGTGGGCAGAAACTCTTTTCCCACATCGCGCAGAAACACCATATTAGCATTGAAGAAGACAATAAAATCGGAGAGTTGCCGCAGGGTGTCAGCTATTCGCTCGAACATGTGGAATCGTTTGAGCGTTGAGTCAGGCCACCCAAGGTGCTGCTGTTCGATACGATGCACGCGATTGCAGTCCAGATGAGCAATTTCTCCGTCCGTAAAGATGTAATAGTGCTTTTCATGCTCGCGCAGAAAATGCTGTTCGCAGGAAGTAAAGAAGTGATTCCAGAAAACAGTATATTTCCCGGTACAGATATAGAGGATGCCAATGCGCATAGGTGTTAACTGCCCGTTGATAAACCCGCTATTTGCTTCTGCCGAGCACTGCGTGCGGCATAACCTTTGTGTCCCGGCGGACGATGCTCTTCATGGCCGCATTGGCTTCCATGGTCGGGTGTCCGCGCCAATCCGGCGGCCTAGCACAAGCCCGGCCTTGGTTAATACACTGAGCACAAAGGCAAACACCTGCTCGTTGACATCAAGGGGCAGCCGTAAGCGGGTCCTTGGGAGCAAGGTGTGGTCCGGGACAGATTCCCTGGTATCGAGGAGCAGAAACTCCCGCAGCGACAAGGAGTCGTCGCAGCGCCACTCCCCTCCTCGCTCGCTGTCGATGCCCTCGAAGTAGCCAAGCAGGTGCACGCGAAAGAGCGCCCTGGTAGGATGGATGGACGGCCCCTGGTGGTCGTGTGGTATGGCGTACAGAGCTTCTCAGCGAAACACGGTCGAACCCCGGCGCGAACACCTGCCGCAGGTGGTCGTGGAATGCGTGTCCGCGGGACCGAGGGATGTCGTCGAAGCTGACCCACATATTCCTTGCCTCGCTCTGCCGTCCAAGCGCCATGGTGCACCTCGCTTCCTGCTGGGGCGCGACCTTCGAACAGAATGTAGAATAGTTCAACAGTCATTTAGTGCAGGCTACTTCGCATGCGCTCTACAATTCCTAGAAAGTTGGCCGGGATATAGTGAGCATGGCGAAAAAAGATGGATTTCAAGGTACGGTAGGCTGTTCGCTTAACCCACCATAGCGGATGTCTCAGGAAGGGGAAACAGGTAAGTTCTGCCTGAATGGATGCGGTAACGAACCGGAGAGCCGCGTTGTCGAACACATGGTGTATGTTGTTCCTGCATTCGATGAGGGCCAGCCAGGACTGTGCACGCGCGATTTCGAAGCTGGTGGCTGGTGCTGGGGCCGCGCAGAAAAAATGCGTCTCCAGTTGTGCCGCTGATGGGGTGATGCCCAGTCGTGCCAATCCGGCGCGGTATATCAGTTCGCTGGTCTGACGCATGCGCGCCTTGTATGCAGGGCGAAAATTCTGTGGATGTGCCCGGTACTCCAGCAGGACGTCGGTGAGATTGTCCAGGCTGTGCCCACCTTTAAGCAAGCGGGTCCAAAGCTCGTAGTCTTCTGCACAAGGCATGTCGGTGCGGTAGCCGCCCACAGCAAGCAGAATATCTCTGCGTGCCATTACCGTAGGATGAAACATAGGGTTGGCGAACAGGGATCGTGGCGCAAGGGCCTCACCTTGCGGGGCGTACCAGACCTGGCCGGTTTCCAGTACGCGTACGGCACTGCCGCACACGGCGAGCTTCGGATACTCGTCCATGTATCGTTTCTGTATGGTAAGGCGGTTAGGCAACGCGCGATCATCAGCATCCATGCGAGCCACTAACGGGGCTGCTGCGAGGTGCAACCCTTCGTTGAGAGTAGCGATGAGCCCCCTGTTCTCACGCTGCACCAGACGGATGCGGTTGTCCTTGCGAGCCAGCTGTCGCAATATTAGCCCTGTATCATCAGTGGAGCCGTCATCGATGATGAGCAGTTCGAAGTCGGGGAGGCTTTGCCCAAGGATGGAAGAGACAGCTTCGGCCACATAGGCCTGGGCATTATAAGCAGGAAGAAGAACGGTAATAGCGGGTGTCATGCCGAAATACGTAGCCATGCTGGGGGGCAAAGGTCCTGGGTGTTGATGGCATGGTCTGTAAACCACCTTGCAGGGGCAAGAGTTTGACCCTGCTGACTGCTTAACCATGCAGCCCACCACGAAAAGGATGAATTCGCAATGATGTGGTGTGTGCAGAGACTCATAAGCTGCATGTCATCAAGAGGCCCTGTGTCCTTGCTAACAACAGTATAGGGTAATCCCTTGGAGCAAAAATTAGTCTTTGCCCAGTCGGGATCATCGCTAAAGACGAATACGGTCGCACGCGCATCTATGGAACGGAAATGAAGCAGCGACTTTTTGTAGTAATTTATGATCTCTATGCCATGGAGGAACGCGGTCGTTGCATTGTTCACGTAGTCTCCACGACGTATATGCAAAGATATGCTGTTCGTTGCGCTTTCAATTGCTTCTCGGATTGGAAGGGCAGCGTGCGTTAGACCCGGGAAAGTAAAGTCTTGCCGGATTATGTCCGCGTATTGATGAAAATAGCGCCATGATTGCCAATAACCGCTCAAAATGCAGGGGCGTTGAAGCGATTCCCATCCCGACCAGTAGTGAAAGTGCGGCTCAAGTATATGATGGGACAAGAGATGAAGCGGGAGTTGCGGCCATCGATGGAGTCGCTTCCGCAGTGCAGTCAATAAAGAGCGCAGAGGGGTGGAGGCACTAGCGCTGGTTGTGGAAACTTTGAGCGGAAGCGTAAAGACGCCCAGTGCGTATTCTCGGGGAGTCGTTGCTTTGCTGAAGCGCTGTAAAAACCACGATAGGTCTGCGTGCAAGGGTAAGGCAAGACGCAAAGAGAGAGCCCGACCAGCTGCGTACTGGAACATTTGGTTGCCGAGCCCTCCAGAAAATTGGATGGCTATGGCGTTTGCATCACTGGTAAGGTTTACCATCGTACGAATAAAGTATTGATGTATGTGTCGGCATAAACGCTGTAACCCTCAGATGCCATATATTCTATTATTGCAGTGTTCTTTTTTTGCTGCTTATCATGCGAGAACTCAATGGTTTCAATGCAGAAAAGCTCTGGTGCAAATCGGGAGAAGTCAAAGGTTTTGAGAATGATATCATCAATACCTTCTGCGTCGAGAGAAATAAAGTTTGGTCGACGTTTTGCGTATTTTTCTAGGACATCGTTGATGGTGTATGTCTTGATTTCCAGAATATTTTCTATGGCGTAGCCATAGTCGCGTTGCAGGTGCTCCGCTTCCTTCTTGGAAAAAGTGTTCAGAGTGCGAGCAGACATGACGTAGAAAGGTATGCTCGAATTCGATTCAGAAATACCGAATGGAAGGCAGGTGTCGCGTTTGCGAGCTTTCTTGATTTTGTTGAAGCAGTAAGGGTCTGGTTCAATACAAATTCCAGAGCATCCGCGCTCGTAAAAGAGCGCGGTGTTGCTGAAGAGATAAGGGTCATGTGCTCCGATATCAACATAATAAGGGTCGCTTATTTCAAGTTTCATAAACGCGAAAGCAGCGATGATGTCCTCGCCACACTGAGAATATGTTTTCTGACATTTTGAAGGAAAAAGCTTTCTCCGGATTTTGCTCAAAAGAGAATTGCGCATATGTCCTCGCAGTAATTATTGGGCGCTGGCTTTTGAAACGCTCAGTCTCAGGTCTGGGGTGTGGCTCTTGTTTCTCAGCAGGGAAACGATGCGGTCGGTAGGTGGCTTGGCTTGCTGCCACCCGGACGCGTTGCGTACGTGTAGCCACGCGTTGTCGTGCATAAAAAACATGGCGTCTGCAGGCGCTGAAGGGATGACAGTCGTAAAAAGGATATCATCCTGTGAGGCGTGTAGCGTTTCGACTCCGGGTTTGGCGAGTATTTGATGCAGCCTGACGCCGGTGTCGCCATACCAGCTGGGACTGAAATCAATACGTTTATGTCTCAGAAGCGCCTGCTTTGCAAAAAAGAACCCTGGCCATAGGTAGGTGAGCGCCTTTCTCTGCTGTGGCAGCCCGTAAAAACTATGCTGCTGCATTGTTTGGATTATAGACGTTCTGGTGACAGGGAAGATGTCATGGTCCAGAAAACCTGTGACCTCAGCAGGGAAAAACGGGAGCATGTTGTGGACGACCCAATTGAGAGCACATCCATGAGGCATGGACGGGTGTATCCCCGACCATGGATTGGGCGGAAGGGCTATAAGTGGAATCCTATAATGCTCGCAGACAGCCTTTATGAGTGCTCTTGCTTCGGTATCCGGGGAGTTGTCGCAAACAATGTGAACAAACTGGTCACTGAGAAATTGTTTAATTAATTGGATCTGGAGTTCGACAACCTGCGGGTTATTGAAGGATATAGTATAGAGCGCAACCTCACATCTGGGGCATTGCATAAGCCTGTTGCATGCGGTGCGAGCAAACCGGCTATTGATGAACCGGTGCAGTATTAGCATCGCCGTGCGCGTGGTTTTCTGGAAATATTTCATTAAAGATTTGTTTCAGTTATTAGATCTTTGCTGGGTTTCTTCGCTACGGTTGCAGGTGTTATGGCAGCTAATCGCGCAGAAATTTATGTCCCCCGAAATCTTCTTTGTGATACAAGCCTATACGCTTGGGGAATGGTAGGTCGTAGCAACTGGGATACATGAACCCGGGGTGAAGAAGCTTCGCTGGATGTTCAAGTGCATAGCGGTTGAGGTGGGATTCATCATGCCACCGCGCCACTATCCCGTTAATCCCATCGACGTCGATTGCTTCCTTAAGTTCGCGGATGAGCCTGAGATAGGAATCTCGCCAGCCACCATTGAGCCCCCCACATACATAGCGGCCACCTTTCCAGTAGGGAATGTAGGCTGTAGAGCGGATGTCGCGCTCGTAAGGCAACTTCCATCGCAGCAGCCGATATTTGCTATGCCAGTATCCCGGATGCAGGGTCAGAAGAAGATGATCCTTATGCTTAGGAAGGACGTCATCACCGCATTCTGTAACAAAATAGCTGTTCGCATTGATATAGAGAATGAAGTCAAATGACTGCAATTCGCTTTCAATGCACGAAAACATGTGAAATCGGTGCAGGGTGTCATAGGGCCAGCCCAGCTTTTTTTGCTGTATTCTATGAACCCTGCTATCATTTGTGTGGTCGATATGACCATCGGTAAATACGAAGTAATGTTTTTCATGACTGCGCATGAAAAACAATTCGCTCGAGCGGAAAAAGCCATCCCAGAAGACGGTGTACTTACCTGTACAGATGTAGAGAACGGCAACGCGCATGTCGGTTATTCCCGCCTAGCGACTACAGCAGCATATGGTGACCAAGCGTCGTGGTTCGGCAACCACCGGAAAAGCTTTTGTGCTCGCAGGGCGACATTGCAGCAGAATTCGGCGATGCGGCCCCTTTGCTCTCTGTCGACCCAGAACTCGAAACCCCCAAAATGGCCGCTGTAGGTAATGCGCAGGCCAGCCTCGGTGACAATACCCTCAAGTGTCTTCACGTCCATGGCGTCGAGATTATGGCGCTTGAGGTTCTCCTTGTCGAACATCCGGTGCAGTGCCTGCTGTATAGCCCCCCGGAAATTCGGAATGAGCAGGCATAACATGCCGCCGGGGCTTACAAGCTCGCAGTGCCTTCTGACGACTGCATCAAATTCCGTGAAGTGCTCGATAAAACCTATGGAAAGAACAACGTCATATGCGATGTCGAAAGTGTGGCTCATGAAGTCCCGGCAATAAAAGGTGCCAGTCTTGCAACCGTGCATTGCAAGCCATTGTGGCAGCTCATTCACCTTGGGGGTCATGTCTATGCCGTGGAGAGTGTATCCTTTTGTGCCCAGCCATACGAGGTAGCGGCCCGGGTAGGTTCCAATTTCGATAGCAGTCTTGTCCTTTCCATTAGGGATATGTTCTTTCAGAAAGCGAGTAACACTGTCATGCTCTGGAGCCATGAAGCGTTCAAGCAAGGCATAGTGCACGTCCCAATATGATTGATTGACAAGGTTACGCATGTTAGGCCTTATGCAGACGGCATGTTATTCGCGGCAAAGTCGAGAAAGCATCGCTCAAAATCGAAGACCCTTTGCAGACATGGTGCAATATTGCTTTTAAAATCATTGTAATTACTCAGTAGTCTATGCACATTGTCAGCCAAGTCTGCGACGGGGCCAGCAATCCCCACGCGCTGCTCTGACATGAATTCACACAGGTCCGGTGAGTTGGATGTGAGTACAGGCAGCCCAGCGCGCAGGTATTCGCAAATCTTATTTGATGAAAACATGATCTCACTGAAGTTATCATCCAACTGGGCATAAAAGGCTATGCCCGCATCTACCCCTGCAAGGGCTTCCATTAGTTGCGTGTGAGACAACTCCTCACCGGAAAAGTGTACAGGCAACCCTTTTGCCGCTTCCTTGAGCCGCTCTGCATATGGCGTATCGAGAATAGCCGGGTTCCAGGTGTGGATGACAAGGCATGTGTCATCAGGCCAGTTCCTCACACTGTCCACAATTTCCAGCAATTGAGCCCAGTCGCCTATGCCGCCCGAATAGACGAAGAGTTTAGTGGTGGCTGGTATGTCAAACTTTTCTCGGAAATAGCGTGAAGCCTCAGGGCGCCTGCCCATGGGTACGATGGGCAGTACCGATATCCGCTCAGGTGGGAAGTTCGCGGTAGCGGCAAAGATGGTCTTGCGGCGGGGGCTGAGCGCGATCGCATGATCGGTTTGTGTCAGCGCGGTATGCTCCAGATGGCGACAAAGCTGCTTATTGATATACGGGTCTTGGCCTGAAGGGGCTGTATCATCCAACATCTCAAGGGTGATATAAATGTTTTTCTTCTGCATGGGCAGCAGGGGAAGAGCGAAGAGATTTTGGTAGGAAGCATAGAAGACAACTTCGTACTCATTGAGCGACATGCGAGCCCTGGTGGCAAGGGCCTTGGCAAACCAACCTTGCCGCAAGCCCTCTAGGCCAGCCTCGTAGGATCCTGGGCGCAGGGCGCGATGAAAAATTCGGATGAGCTTGAACCTAACTTTGTTCAAAAGGCCGCAGTTATCAAGATCATGAAGATGCACCCTGTCCATTCTAGGCAAAGGTGGGGATTGCAGCGACGCGCTGTCGCTGAACACGTCAATCTTCGCGCCCATTCTGACAAGCATTGTAAGCATATTGATGAGGATTGTCGAAGTCCCCACCGGATATGAGAAACAGACAAGAGCGACGCGCATCGTCTTCTATTTGCACCTCAAGGCCATCCAGGCATTCCATGGGGCGGTGGCGGGAAGGCTCTCCTGCAACCAGGCACCCTCGGCGACGACAGCCATGCCGGCAGATCTGGCAAGATGCCTGAGTTCCGGCAGGAACCAGTAACGCATGGGGTGCATTTCTTCGAGCTTGGTCTGCGTCCTGCTCGCCTTGTCGGTAAGTCTTATGCTGTAGTGCACCTCTACCAGGTTGTCATGAACCTTATGCACGGGGCGGGCGTGACGCTCGACGATGGTATGTGCATCCTCCATGCGCCTGTCTCGTTCTGCTGGGGGATCCAACATAACTCCCGGCCCGTACCAGAAATCGAAGAGAAAGACGCCATCTTGACCGAGGTGTGCCTTAGCCGTGAGCAGCGCGTCGAGCGCAGCCTCCTCGGTGTTGTGGTAACTCATGACATGAAAGAGGCTTGTCACCGCATCGAAGCGTCTGCCTAGCCGGACGGTGCGCGCATCACCGTGGAGCAGTTCAGGCAAGGGTGCACCATGAGTTGTCCCGTGCTGCGAGATGCATCTCCTGCCAATTTGCAGCATGGTCTCGGAGAGGTCCACGCCCGTTACAGCTATGCCCCTGCGTGCCATTTCAAGCGCATGGCGGCCAGTGCCGCAGCCCAGATCAAGGAGCGTGCTTGGTATGCACCCACACGCCCTGAGGCATTGCAGGATGTACGCAGCTTCCCCCGCGTAATCCTTGTCCTGATAGAGTACATTGTAATACCGGGCGTAATCGCCAAATACCGACATCGGTTCCTTCTCCGTCTAGGCCCTTAAAGAGGCGATAAGGTCGCACACGCGATGGATATCTTCCGGCCGCAAGCTGCTCGCACTAGGCAGGTAGAAGCCGTGGTCAGCCAGCATGTCGGAGACTGGGTACTCCCCGCCGCAGTCGCAGCCATACCGCAATAGCGCTGGCTGACGGTGCATGCCGTTGAAGAAGAGCCGTGTGTCTACGCCATGAACGCGCAGTTGGTCGATAAGAACGTCGCGAGTGCGGCCATATTCAGGTGTCAGGCACAGACCGTTCATCCAGTGCACATTCTCGCTGCCAGCCTGGTCCTGCTGGAGGAGTACACCGGGAATTTCGGATAGCCGCGCGCGGTAGATGCTGCCGTTGGTCATCCTCATGGCTTTATAGTCGTCCGCCTTTTCCGTCTGTGCAAGACCTATGGCGGCATGCAGATTGCTCATGCGGTAATTAAACCCAATGTCTTCATGCAAATAGGTTCTTGGCGCATTGAGCGGAAAGCAGAGATTTTTGAAGTAGCGGCAGCCGCTGGCGAGTTCGTCATCATCGGTGACAACCATTCCCCCTTCGCCTGTGGTGATATTCTTGTTGGCGAAGAAGCTGAAGGCTCCGATGCGGGAAAGCGCGCCAGCCTTTACGCCGTGCAGGGTGGCCCCGTGCGCCTCTGCGGCATCTTCCATGAGAATGATGCCTCGGGCGTCGCAAAGGGAGCGTAGGGCATCCATGTCGCATGGATTGCCGAAGATGTGGACCGCCATGACAGCTTTGGTGCGGGGGGTAATCTTTTCTGCAACAGCAGCAGGCGAGACATTCCAGGTCCCACGCTCTGCATCTGCAAAGACGGGGAGTGCGCCAGTGTAGCATACTGCCAGCGCAGAAGCCATCATGGTAAAGTCGGGGATGATGACCTCGTCACCGGGGCCAATGCCAAGTGCCACAAGTGACAGGTGAAGGGCAACGGTGCCGTTACATACGGCTATCCCGTGCCGAACACCGCAATAGGCTGCGAATGCCTGTTCAAACGCAGTGACGTATTTGCCGGACGATGAAATCCAGCCTGTTGTAACAGCATCGGTGACGTATTCGAGTTCATTGCCACCTAACAACGGCTCACAGACAGGCAGGAAAGTCATGCGGACTCCTCTTGCAATGGATCCGAATCAAATTCGACAAATGCTGGCATCAGCAAGTTTGCTGCGGCGAGGGCTCGGCGGTAAAGCCCATATGTCGCATCATTGTTTCGTATTGCGGCAATACCTCGGCTGGTGTGCCAGAAGTGCGTACGCGTCCATTGTCAATCCAATAGATGATATCGCAGTCGGCAACGGTGCTCAATCGATGCGCGATAAGGACCAGCGTAATATTGTCACGGAGCGTGTTGATAGTGCTCTGGATGGCACTCTCTGTTGCACCGTCAAGAGCAGAGGTCGCCTCGTCGAAGATGAGGATATCGGGTTCGGCATAGAGGGCGCGGGCAATTCCCACGCGTTGTATCTGCCCGCCGGAGAGGCGGACACCGCGTTCGCCGAGCACTGTTTCCATGCCGTCAGGAAGGTCGCGGATGAAATTCATGGCTGCCATTGCGCAGCAACGCTCAAGTAGCACCGGGTCTACCGGCTCTCCCCAACGACTGAAGGCGACATTCTCCGCCAGCGTGGTATCAAGAATGTAAAGTGCCTGCGGCACATAACCGATACGGAGCCTCTCAGTGTAGGCATCCCACGGTTTGCCATCCACAAGAATGGAACCTTCGTCGGCTTGCTGCAGTCCGGTGATAATGCTTGAAATGGTGCTCTTGCCGGATCCGGAAAGGCCGACAAGTCCAACCATCTTGCCTTTGGGAATAGTGATGGTGACATCATCCAGCGCGGGTGAGGTGCCCTGCGGGTAGGTAAAGCGAATTTTCTGCAGGGTGATCTGGGACTCGAAGGCTATTTCCTTGCGAGCAAAAAGAGGTGTTGCTTGGCCGATATTGGCTGTTTCCTTGAAAAGCCTGCCAAGCACCGGCATGTACGAGCGCAGGTTAATGACGCAGGAGAGCATCTTGTTAGAGGCCGGCAGCAGGCGCCATGATATGGCGGCGAGAAAGACGAGAATGCCTGTGGCCCTGACAGTAGAGAATTCCCAATAGGTTGCTAGGCAAAGCACGACCAACAGCAGGAGCATGCCTACGGTTTCCATGACCCACTGAGGCATGGAAGGATACAGGATCTGTTTGCCAGTAGCGACAACATGTGCGGGAATATGCCTGCCATAGTCGTTGAGGAAGGCCTGTCGCTTTTCATAGATGGCGATCTCGCGCATTCCCTGCATGCTCTGCATGCAGGTGCGGGTATTATACGCCTCGTAGGTGCATATTTCAGAGCCCACACGGTGCACCTTTTCGCGTGAGTAGCGGTGTATGACGATGGCGATAACACCAGTGCAACAGAAAAGCAGCAGCGTCAGTGGGGCATTAACTACTAAAGATCCACCAACAAGCGCCAGCACGATGACGAGCTGTGTAAGCAGCATCTGTATGCTTGATGCAAAGCCACCAACATAAACCTTCCAGCTGAGATAGAGGTAGAGATCTGACGAATTCTGCTGGGAGTACCATGCGTAAGGCGCGCAGATGTATCGCTGGAACAGATTTCTTCCGAAATCCCAGGAAAGGTGCTGTGAGAAGATGGTTTGTCGCCATGTGAGATAGGCATAAAGCGCGTTTTTGAGCGCGATTGCGCAGCAGAGAAGGCCCAGAACCAATATCAAGGCCCTTAGCGCTTGGGGCACGGAGTCAGGAAAAGGCAGGAGTGCCAGAATGGTTGCCATGTACGGAAGGCCGGCAAGAGACTCCGGAGATGCCATGGCAATGCCAAGCAGCGAAATGCCGCCGGCAACGCCCATCTCAAAAGCACCCATGAAGGCATTGAGGGCGAAAAGCAGCCAGAAATGACGGCGCTGCGCAGGGGAGCCTAGCGCATAGACGCGTTGTGCGATTTGGCGAAGTGTCATGTGCTGTTCTGGACCTGTCTGGGGCGGGCCGTGCGGTCTGGTCAGGACTGTTTGTCGTGCGCTACGACGTCTGCGTCCGCAACTTGCGCAAAGCGAGTCTTGTCCATTTCGCCAGCGTAGGGCCCCTGCTTGACCTCGATAATTTCGGACTGCTCCAGCATCACAAGCCCGTGCCCACCATGGGCCAGCAGCACCACATCACCCTGCCGCAGGACATGGCTCTCAATGTAGTTGCGGGTCTCCGGAGCATACAGGTCAAGACGGACACAGCCGGAACGTATAAAAAGCACTTCCTGTGTCCATTCTATGGTGCGTGAGACCGAGTTATGGTCATGCGGCGGTATGGCATGTCCTTTGGGGCGGTTCATGTAGCCGAGCTGCTGTGAGTACTCGCCTGGAGTGAAGAATTGTATCCCCTCAGCTGAGTATTCGCGCCTTATAATGATTGCAAGCGTTGTCTCGCCAGATTTGATCACATCTATCATATGAAATCCTAAGTTAAGGGGCTTAACAGGCTATAGCCACATCATCGAAGTAGTATAGATATCATAAGGAAATGTCTGTGTGCTTACCAACCGAATCTTTCAGCAAGCTCTCTGCATGCATCTAGAGCCTCGAGTGGCGGTGATTCATATCCAAAGTAAGAGGGCTGCATAATCCATTCGCGTAAGGCCGCACTCTTTAGCGCAGCTAACGTATGCAGCTTACCTCCAAGAGCTTCTCCAGCATAGAATGCATCCAGGCCCAGGTTGCCTGTGGTTCCTCTAGGGGCCCTTCCAGAAGGAGGCCCGCCCTGACCTGTGCGCAGGAAACGGTAAGACGATTCTACTCCAGTGTAAACGCCACGCTTGTACATATATTCGGGGGTGAGACGACTGGCAGGCATATGGTGGATGACCGATGCACTTGGATGAAGCAAGGCTTTGTAACCTAGGCTTGATAGAGTAAAACAAACTCCAGTCTCACCTTGGCCTTGGAACATCATGTTCTCCATAACGTCAGGCCCAAAACCGCCCGCAGCTTCCAGGGCTTGGCGACGTATGCTGAAATTGCATCCGAATACTAACCAGTCAAAGGGTGGATATTGGGGCTCAGTAATGCCTTCCAGCAGACTATGGTAGGTATTCCAGCGTATCCGACCTTGGTCATGCCAAAGTGATATAACCCATTGAGGGGGGTCTATTTCAAAGCTGGCGAAATTGTTACCACCTACTAATCCTAATTTTGGATCGTCGATAAAGCAATCAAATATTGTAGACAACCAATCTGGCAATGCTTCTATATCATCATCACAAAATGTTAGGATATTAGCCTCAGCATTGCGCCACCCGGCGTGACGTGCAGCCAGTAGCCCAGGAATCGGCTCGTGAAGCAATTTAATATGAGGAAAACACGACTTGTAGCGATTGTAAACATCAATAGTGTGATCTGTACTTCGATTGTTTACCACAATTACTTCGAACTGATCAGGTGGAAATGATTGTTCTTGGAGTGACTCTAGACAGCGACCTAATGAGTCGGCCCGGTTTAAGGTTGGTATAATAACAGAAATAAGGGGAGATTTTACGTGAGCGAGAGTAGGAGGCGCTTTGGGTAAGGAAATCACCATAGGTAAATTATTCTTTGTCTCAATAACCAAGGTCCGTCGAAGGCAATAAGAAGCAATCTTTAACTTGCATATCCTATAAAAAAACAAGCCAAGAAGTAAGCTCAGCCATTTGAAGGGCATAGCCAAAACAAGACGCTTAATAAAACCGACTAAACAATTCTTAAGTGATTTACTGTATGAGCGCGCAGTCAGCCTAATGATGCCTGTTGCGGAATTTGCTTGTGTTGAAGCTTGGCTGCAAACATATGCAAAGCATTTAGGGTGAACAAATGGAAGTGGCGACCTTAAAAATTTGTTTTGTAATGAAAGTAGATCTTGATACTTATTATAAGATTTATTGCAAAACAAAAAACAATTTTGAGCATACCACCATTCAATAGAATCATCCATCCAGAAGTTCGGACGAATGATATCTATTGGGGCATAACCTTTCTGTACAAAAATATCGATCCAATAGTTGGGCCATTGTTCATTGACATGGCCTTCTCCAGTTTGGCCAGGTATGGCAGCGCTGAATAGAACTAAATCACTAAGTGAACATAAATCGTTGACGAATCTCGATGCCACTGAATGTGGTAGGTGTTCAGCTACTTCAAGAGACATGCATAGATCAAATTTGCCAAGATGGGGTAAGGGCTTTCTAAGATCATGTAGGATGTACTCATCTTCTGTTACAAAACGTTTATTGTGAGAAATTGTATTCCCGTCGATGCCAATGACCTGTCGACCAAAGTCCTTACATACAGATAGCCACGCCCCATTACCACAACCTACGTCAACAACTCGGTGAATACTGTTAATATGATTGAAGATAAAAGGAATAACTCGCCTAGCAGAATGGAGTGAGCCAGTACTGATAAGATCAAAAAAGGCGCTATCATAATTGTAAGACATTTTATTGCCTCAATACTTCTTTAGACCAGCGTAAAAACAAGCTCAAGAAAAAGGAAAACACAAAACACAAATCGGGTTCCTGTACTGATTACGCCTAAAACCATCAAGCGGAGCTTATCAAGTAGTCTGCTATATCTACATCGGAGTAGGAGTTCAGCCACTCATCACTGAACTTTTTCTGAACAGTTTTGATATAGTTTGCGAAATCTAGATCATCAAAAAATTGATTTATGATAAAAGACAATGAATTTAAATCGTAAGCAACAGGAAACAAAAGGTCATTTAACGCTTTCATGGTGGGCTTTTGAGGAGCTGAGTTTAAGAATGTTGCGTCATTATGCAGAAAAACTGTAGGCTTACCAGACTTGATTGCATGTAGGGGCGCAGCAAATGGGTAATTTATTGACACCACAATTTCGCATAGGTTCAAGGCGTCGTCCAGTGAGGCAGATGGCGGAAGAACGCTTTTTTCTGTATCTACCCTCGCAATTTCATGCAGTTCAAGGTTTCCATCATAAGGATGCCCCTTGTATAAAAGATGATATCCTTCTGTGGCTGATAGATCGCTTAACCATTTGATGGCATCAATGGCGCATTGTATATTTAAACCTAAGAAGCGAACGTCTGATAACATAACAGGATTTGTAAGGACGAGTATATTCCTTGGTGAGGAATTTTTATTTGCTAGCTTGTAATTATGAAAATCCCATTCTCTTTCTAGGTACAGATTGTTGACTTTTACAATTTTAAGGTCGTCATATACTGTCTTACACATGGTCTCATGAAGGCGGCTATCTGTAAGAATTGAAAAGCTCTCGAACATGAATGGGTATATGTCAGGTCTCCAATATTTACCATGTGGGACTACAAATGTCTTTGTTTTAGCTGCTTGTGCAGCTGCAAGCGGAATACTATTAGGAAGATATGTCCACGGACTTGAGAGAATATAATCGGGCTTGTGCATTTCGATAAAATCTATCCATAAATCCATCCACTTCTTGTAGGCGCGCCAGAGGCCATTTTCGCGCTCGAGAATGTCGTGTCGACAGGCCTCTAATATTTCTTGTACTTTGGCATCAAAAATCTCTCGAGTTTCTAGAATAAAGGTGCTCTCATCGGCGCAACTGAAACCATTAATGAATGATTCCGGTGACTTCCAAGTTATAACATCGATGCCAAGGCTGATCAGACTCTCCATATCCTTCTCCGTTGCGGTACCTACAATAATCATGGAGATCGAAGTCTTTCGTGCAGAATGAATATGCTTAATTAAATCGATATACCGAAATACTTCTGAGGCATCACAGATGAACCATTTCTTGCTTTTGGGTATGCCATTAGGCAAATGGAACTTATTATCTTGCGCAACTGCTTTGATGCTTGCCGAATTCTTATCCTCACTTTGATTAGTAATATGCTGCCATAGGTTAATACCAATTTTAGTAGTTACGCTTACTGTCTGCCCTTCGGTAAATAAGAACTTGACTCCGGGGCAATTTGTCATTCTCAAAATAACGGACTGTAAGTAGGTAGCATTCATAAACGTCCATCTTAAACCCTCAAAATCTAATTCAGGCAAAAAAAAGTTTCTATAGCTAAACCTGTCTTCGAATGGCAAATACCACGAAATTGATATATCCCTAGCAAGATTAGCGGCGAAAGTGAGATCTTCATCAGTTACGTAAGATTCAGGTAAGGTATACGGCAATTTATATTTAACTAAAAACTCGATCGCTTGCTTATCAAGAGGAACAAAATTTGTACCTTGCAGAGCAAGACGGAGCAATGAATTAGACTTCAATATCCGATATGGCGTGGAAATATAAAGTAGCTGCTCTCCAAAGCATAGCAGCAGGCTTTTCTTGGCAGATATACGACTTACAATTAAGCTGCAAATTGAATAAATATAAATATCTAGCAACTTGACATTCAGCTTCCTGATTAGAAGCTTTAGGCAAGAAATTAGCATTTTATCCCTGCTGAATAATTAAAAATATACCACAGACATAATCAGGTGATTTAGATCAGCACAGCAAATCCCATGAAAGAGGCGTTCCTTTAGCAACATCTTTTATAAAACGCCGCCTAAGTACTTCTGGATAATAGCGGGTATGCAACCCATAACCAGGCCTGATGGACCGTATATCCTCCTGAGTAAGCATTTGGCCTGCTTTAACATCGCGAACAACGAAGAGCGAACGTCGAAAGACACTGCTATTACTCTGCTTATCAGTAATATCGTAGCAAACTCGTCCTAGTGCCTGCTCCACAACCCTGATATCGCGCACCATGGACTTGAATTCCTCAGGCTCCATGCTGAAAGCACCGTCCGGCCCCCCGTCGGCTCGCGACAAGGTAAAATGCTTTTCCAGTACGCAAGCTCCCAGGCAGACGGAAGCAACTGCTACGGCTGAACCCAGTGTATGGTCTGATAGGCCTGCCGGGCAACCGAAGGCCTCGGCCATATGTGGGATTGTACGCAGGTTAGCTTCCTCTGCTGGGGCTGGATATGCAGAGGTGCACTTGAGGAGCACGATTCCTCCTGCGCCGTACTCGCGCAGTGTTTTTACGGCTTCGTCAATCTCTGCCAGCGTTGCCATGCCAGTGGACATGATGACGGGCTTGCCTGTGGAGGCGATTTTCTTGAGCAGTGGAATGTCCACATTCTCAAAGCTGGCGACCTTATGACAGGGCACACCCATCGTTTCGAGAAAATCGACTGCCGTCGCGTCAAAAGGCGTGGAAAAGCAGTCCATGCCAAGATCATTGGCCAGTGCTTTCAAGCGCGGCTGCCATTCCCAGGGAGTGTATGCTTCTTGATATAGTTCGTGCAGGGTACGGCCATTCCAGAGCGTGCCCTTGATACGAAAGTAGTCGTTGTCGCAAGGGATGGTGAGCGTGTCTGCCGTATAGGTTTGGAGCTTGATTGCGTCGGCCCCAGCTTCAGCGGCAGCGCGAACAATTGCTTCGGCACGTTCGATATCGTGGTTGTGGTTGGCACTCATTTCCGCGATTACATAGCAAGAGCAAGCCGGGCCAATTTCGCGGGGGCCGTGAACAGCGGAAAGGAAAAAACCGTCTATCATGGATTTCCCATATCAATATGTGAAGCACACCATAGTGCGCCCGTTAAGATTTACTTCGCTGCCGGGAGCAAAACCCGCGCGCGAAAAGGCCTTACGTGAAGCTTCATTCTCCGGCGCAATATAAGCCTGCACTGTGTTATTAGGCCAATACTCTCGTACGAGGCGGCAGCCTTCTCGCAGAGCGTGAGTTCCAACACCCCGACTCCTGGCCTTGGCGGTAAGGGCGATAGATACTATGACTGCATCTCCATCTTTCTGAAAACGCATGTAGCCTAAAGGCGTAGCGGTTGGATTCTCAATTATATAAAAGTGCGTACCTGCATCCATTAGGCGGGCAGAATACCAAGTTTTATGTGTTTCCCAAGGAATAGGCAGCGTGGAGCCAGATACAGCCCGCACCTCGGAAGCTCCCGCAACTTGCCAAACAAAAGAACAGTCGCGCGGTTCAGCTTCGCGCAAAAGGCAAGGCGACTTACACATCATTGCTATAACCCGCGCCGCGCCATTGCCATCAACGATCGCTAAGCCCGCTGCCGAAGCGACACGGCGGGCATCAGCGTCCGTAATCATATAGCGTAGAGTTTCTAACTCCAGCACAGGGGCCACTCCAAGCGTTGCCAACCCTTTCACAATTTCACGTTGGTTATTGGCAATCTCAATAGTTAGGAACGGCACGCCAAGGCAACAGAGTTCCCAGCAAGTAGAGCCGCCAGCGGATACGCACAAATCCGCCCAGTGCATGAGGGAGGGCATGTCGTCCACATGAGTCAGCACTTCTAAGGATGCCGGGCAGTCCGCCAAAATGCTCCTGACTTGTGCCTCCGGCATAGCTCCGGCAATGACCCTGAGTGTCGTCCCTGCAAGCTCCTTTTGGACCAAAAGAGGAGCAAGTCCTTCCAACTCATTTGAAAAATCTCCGCCCCCTAATGAGAGGAGAATATGACGAGCCTTTGGTGGAAACTGCCGTTGCGTGGCCCTCTTGCGGGATGCCAAGAACTCCGGCCGCAACATAGCATAGCGCGGTCCTAGCAGCTTTTGCCCAAGATTGCCCTGGTATTGTAATTTTTCGGCGCCTATATTCTGGTTAAAGAGGATGTCACAGTTATATTCCGGTAAATGGCAATAATCGTCGACTACCAGGAGCTTATAGCCCGCCTCACTTATGGCCTTATGGAAGTCCGGACCGAAGTGGTAACCATCGAGGACAACCCAATCCTTTGCAGAGCCGCTAAGTTGAGCCAGCAGGTCGGCAGGAAGCTCTCGCTGTGGTACGTTCCCCGGCAGTTCACGAAAAGGCAAGCCCGTGGCCCTTAGTCGCTCTTTCAACCAGTCCACGCCCATGCGCCCAGATAGCATCACATCTAGGCCCTGCTCACGTGCTGCACAGGCCAACGCAATACAGCGCATCACGTGCCCCGTCCCAATGTGTGGGGCGGCGTCAGAGCGGATGATTAATGTACCTGCCATGGGTATCTCGTCTAAAGGACGATGAAGCTATTATCAGCGGCGCTCCTATTCGTATGATGAGCAGCCGTGCCATCAGCCGGCTCACCCGACCAATATAGCCCCTGGTTGTTGCTGCCAAAGGTGCGCTCCTCCGCAGCTACGAGCGGCACGCGCACGGCATCCACGCCCGGATCATTGACATGATTTACAACGGAGTCACGCGCGCGCCACGTGCCATCAACCAGCTGTTCCCATATCTCGTGGTCGCGCATGCCGTTGCCGCAGGTGCATTCCACAAACTCTCGATCCGAGATGCCGAGAAAGTCCAGATAGGTATCCAGCGAAGGCGGGCGCCGAGGGTCATAGCGACGGACCATCTCTATGCCCTCCTCGCGGGTCATCCGTCCATGCCGAATTTCCATGGATGCATCATCAGTGGCCCTGCCGTACCCGAATTTGAGGTACTTCTGATAATCGTGCACAGCATTGGCGTGGTCCTCAATCTTGGCGTAGAGATTGAAGGTGCGCTCGCGGGGGCCAGGATGGGTCTTGAACCCGAATTCTCGCACCATATGGCGACCGTGCTTTAGGGCATCCCAATCGAAATAGTTGCTGAGGTATATGCCTCGCACTCCAACCGCCTCGATATCCTCATCGGAAGGATAGTAGAAAGGCGCAAGCTCCTTGCGGCTGATGCCGCTCTCTGGGTCAGCCACCAAGGAATCCGGCTCGATACCTCGCATGTCGTGCTCGCGGCGCTTCCAGTTGGTGAATTCAACAAGATCATCCAGGGTCACCATGCCAGTCAGCTCAGCGAAGCCATGTTCGCCCCAGACTATAAGCGGGATTTTGTGCTGCACGGCAACCTGGAATGGGAAGGTCATTATTCCGGCATGATAATGCCATGTGATATCGCCACAGCGACGCAGCATGTATCGTGAAATTTTGCGGGCCGTCTCCGGGCTGATGGTGAAGCGAATCAGGTCGCAACCAAATGTTGTAACAATGTTGTTAAGGTTCCTGATGCTTTCTTGGGTGTTGTATATATGATTAAAAGTAACAAGCAGTGGGTTCAGGCCATAGACCTCTTTCATGGTCCAAACCTGAAAATGGCTATCCTTGCCTCCGCTGACTGGTATGATGCAATCATAATGAGGGTTTTTATTTAACCCACCACTTTTATATTCTGTGATAAGAGCTTCAAACCAAGTTCTTCTTTCGTCCCAATCGATTCTCAACCGCGACTCGTGGTAACGGCATCCACTGCACACGCCTTCTTCATCGAAGATAATCGTTGGCCTAGCATTACGAGGGTACAGGCAACGCTTGCAATATTCCATGATGGCTCCCTAGCGCACATTGACGCCGCTGTTGCGCATGTGTTTCTTTGCTTTTTTGGTACTATGCTCAGTATAATGAAATATGTTGGCCGCTGCCACCGCATCGGCTCCACCCAGGGTGATGCCTTCCACAAGATGCTGCCAAGTGAAAACTCCACCCATGGCGACGACAGGAATGTTAACGGAGGAGGTTATAGCCTTAAGTAATGTCAGATCATAGCCTTTGCGAAAACCATCGTTATCTATGCAATTAAGGAATAATTCTCCCGCGCCGACATCGCGTGCCTGCTGCGCCCACAATACCGGATCGTGTTCTGTTGGTTCGCGGCCGCGGTCGATATGCACCCTGTAGGTGCAGTCAGCCTGTCGTCTGGCGTCAATGGATACGACCATGCATTGACGTCCAAAACACAAAGCCCCTTCCGTGATAAGGCTCGGATTTCGCACTGCAGCCGTATTCAGGATGATCTTGTCGGCCCCAAGGCCGAGGAGGCGTTTCATTTCTTCGATGCTGGTGACCCAGCCGCCTACTGCGAGCGGGACCATGCACTTGCGAGAGAGCTTGTCGAGCGCATCGTAGAACCGGTTGCGCTTATCCGTGCTGCGGCTTACATCCAGCAGAACTATCTCATCTACCGCCCAGAGATTAAAGAAGTCGACTGCGATATCAGGATGCGCATGGATAACGTTAGTCAACTTGAACTGAACGCTCTGGACGATTTGCCCATCACTAAGTATCAACACAACAACAAGCCTATGCTTGAGCATAGTCACCCCTACAGAAGACGCAGGAAGTTTTTTAGGAGTATGATGCCATCTTCCTGGCTCTTCTCGGGATGGAATTGCACCCCGAAAATGTTGTCCCTCTGGATAGCGGCTACAATCTCAGTACCGTGTTCGCAAGTGGCGGATACGCAATCTTCACTCCCGATCTCTGGGCGAAAGCTGTAGCTATGCACAAAGTAGAAGATGGGGCGCTCGCCCATGCCTTCGAAAAGAGGTGACTGCAGGCGCACATACACTTCATTCCAGCCCATGTGAGGCACTCGGAATTCGGGCTTAGCTGGCTCAATGTACTTCACCGTGCCGGGAAACCATCCCAACCCCCGGTACTCGCCATCCTCATGGCCGCTGTCGGCTAGTAATTGCATTCCAAGGCATACTCCGAGGCAGGGTTTCCTTTGTACATGCACAGCCTCTTGCAAAGCATCTAGCAGGCCTGAGCGCCTTAGCCCTTCCATGCCTGTAGAAAAGCTTCCCACACCTGGAATGACAATGCCTGCAGCCGTGGCTATTTCCTTTGGGCTGCTACAGATCTTCGCCGCAACGCCAAGGGCTGCAAAGGTGTTTTCCAGCGAGCGAAGATTGCCCGCTCCATAGTCGATAATCGCGATCATAACACTCACTCGCTATCGAGATCGGTTAGACGCAACTTGTGCCCGGCAGGCAGATCGGCGCGCACTCTGCATGCACCAAGCTTGGCAAAAAGATCGGGTGCAAGGCCGTCACCAGGCCTTTGGAAAGATACGGCGAGATCTTCGAGCTTTTGCCCCTTACGAGCCTGCGTGGTAAGAATCACACTTCGCCGCGCAACCAGGCGTCTCTTGCGTTCCTCATCCCCCATACTTCGCCGAGGGCTGCCAAGGGCTATCTCCATGTCTCTTAGCGTCTGCACAAAACCAGCGGCCTCATGAGGCTCCAAAGACATGATATGCTCGGGGCTGCGTATAGTACGGTCAAGGGTTATGGTTTTTTCGATCATTGCCGCACCAAGGGCAAGGGCAGCGATATCCATATCTGCGCCAGGTGTGTGGTCGGAAAAAGCCACAGGATAGGGAAACATCTGCCGCAGAGTTCCTATGACTCTCAGGTGTATGCTTTCCAGGTGCGCCGGATAGCCCGAGGGACAATGGTTGATGATGATTTTACGGCAACCTGACTCCTCAAGCACGCGCACAGCTTCCTCGATTTCACCGAGAGTGGAGGAGCCGTTATCGATCTGCACAGTCCACGGATACTGCGTCGCTCGCTGTAGGAACTGGTGGTAGTTGATATCTCCCGAAGCAATCTTGATAGTATCGGCACCAATATCAGCCAGGAGTTGCATTGCATCTTCATCTGTGGCCGTGGCAAAAAAGGCGATCCCTTTGCTGTGGGCGTAGGCCGCAAGTTCACGCCATTCTTGCCTCGTGAGTTCCCGCCTCTTCAGTATGGCCTGCAGAGATTCGCGCACCGTCTCCCGCGTGCCAGTGGCCCGATCAAGAAGCACCTCATAGGTGAACAGCACATTCGGGTCGGGAATAAGACGTTCCGCATCGACAATTTGAAATTTTACTGCATCAGCACCGGCAGCGGCGGCGACATCCACGAGCTGAATGGCCGTGGCTAGACCACTATGTGTAGGGCCTGCCTCAAAAACGACATATAGAGGATTATTCCCGCCTACTGAGCGGACGCCAAGACGAAGTTCCATGCTCATGGGTTATTCCTTGCAAGTGCCCGGCCATTTGGCGAGCCAAAGGGCCATTGTCAGGTCTTCAGCCGTGTCTATGTCCACGGATCGCATGCGCGGCATCATGTAGCCTTTGAGATGAGGCCCATAGAAGCTGCGCTCTCTGCGGAAGGCGTTCACGCGCGCCGCATAGGTGCTTCCGTTGCCGACAAGAGGCGTCGGAAGTTCCTGACTTTTAAGATGAACTAAAAGAGGCCAGGCCGGGTCCAAGTAGCCACTCTTGCCAGCAATTAAAGCCTGGTAAGGCGATACAGGGTAATCCGTCACGGCAAAAGCGAAATCGACCTCGCCACTGTCCAGAAGACGCACTGTTCCTGCGATGTCATCTGCCGTACGCAACGGGGCAGTTGCGTATAAGCAGCACAGGACATCATACTTAAGGCCGCGAGTTTCTAGACTTCCAAGGAGATCTAGACAAACATCTACAGTACCGACGGTGTCAGTAGCGAGATGATGAGGCCGCATCGCGACTTCCGCTCCGTAAACCGCTGCCACCTGGGCAATCTCCTCATCCTCCGTCGAAACGATGACCTGCTCGAACAGCCCGCTGGAAAGACCTGCCTCTATAGTGTAGGCAATAATCGGCTTGCCGTGGAAGTTGACTATGTTCTTGCGCGGCAAACGCTTGGAGCCGCCACGGGCCGGTATAATCGCAACACGGCGCATGAAGAATAACCCCTATCGTTTTTCAAGCAAAAACCAAGTGCAGTCATCGCCCCCAGGAAAAATAGGATCGCGCCGCCAGAAAAAGCCGTAGCCGCGCACAGAGAGGTCGGGGAACATCTCCATCAACTCCCCGGCAAAATCTCGCTTGAATAAACGCTGTGCATGTCCCCTGTATGGAACTTCGACAGGTGTGGGGTTGTAGTACTCATTGACCATGATGTATCTGCGGGACAGGCGATGCATGCGTCTATATATGTCAGGCAAAGACGCGGGATTGATGTGGATGAGTACCCCGCTTGTGAAAACGAAATCCCACTGATCTTGCGAGTCGAACTCGAGCATTGAGGTCTCGTGTACCGAGGCTTTACCCCACTGGCGCAGACATGCCGCTGCGTCAGGATTTATCTCAACTGCGTCCAGTCGGGCAAGGCTACCGAATATATCATGCAGCGCACGCAAGTTGCGTCCGATATTAGCACCAAGCTCAAGGAATGACGCTGGTCTAGAGTTTGTAAGTGCAAGCACCTTTGTCCAAAAGGCTAGTCCCGTGCTATGCAGGGCTTCCGTCACTTGGTTACGGTTCACGTACTCGCTACCGAACTCACTGGCCCAGAATGATTCCTGCTCGGTCTTATAGGTCATAATTTCCTCTCAAGTGTTTCAAATACATAGTCTGAGAGTGTTCCCGCCACACGAGCAATGTCCGCATCGGTAAGAGCTGGGAACATGGGCAGACTAAGGATGTCATGGTATGCTGCTTCAGCATTAGGACACATCCCTTCGCGCGTGCCCAGTCTCTCTCGATAATACGGGTGCAAGTGCACAGGAATATAATGTACGTTGACACCAATGTGCGCATTGCGCATATGCTGAAAAACTCTATCACGAATGACCCCGGGCAGGCGCACAACATACAGATGATAAGCGTGAAGAACATCTACTTGTCTGGCCAGAGGCTGAATGCCTTTTCCGACAAAAGCATCATCGTAGAGGGCAGCTATGGAATTGCGCCGCTGTATCCAATCTGGCAAGGACCTGAGTTGAGAGAGGCCCAAAGCACACTGTATATCCGTTAAGCGATAGTTATAGCCAAGAGAGGTCATCTCATAGAACCAAGCAGAACTCTTTTCCCTCTGACGATGATCCGTTGTGATGCCATGATTGCGAAACACTCGCATGCGCCGTGCCATAGCCTCATCATCTGTCACCGCCATGCCGCCCTCTCCGGTCGTTATGTGCTTTACCGGATGAAAACTAAATAGCGTGATGTCGGCTAGCGTACCTACCTTCTTTCCTCGGTATTCAGCGCCAATTGCATGACAACTGTCTGCGACCAGGGCAAGGCCGTGGCGATTGGCTATGGCGCGTAGCGCAGCCCAGTCACACGGCTGTCCGGCATAGTCCACACCAATAATGGCTTTTGTGCGCGGAGTGATGGCCGCCTCTGATGCGGCGGGATCAAGGAGAAGTGTATCAGGATCCACATCGGCGAAGACCGGTGTTCCTCCTTGATACAGGATGCAGTTCGCCGTGGCAGCAAAGGTCATGGACGGCACGATTACCTCGTCTCCAGGCGATAACTCAAGGGCTGCCATGGCTGCGTGCAAGGCGGCCGTGCCATTGCAGACTGCAATACCGTGTTCAGCCCCGGTTGCCCTACAGACAGCCTCCTCAAATTGCTCCACAACTGGACCAGTGGTCAGCCAACTGGACCGCAGTACTTCGCACACTGCGGAGATATCCTGTTCGGAGATCTCCTGTCTGCCATAAGGGAGGTATGTATCGTTGCTCATCCATGCCTCACTAGACATCAAAGCCTTGGGCCTTGAGGGTAGTCCTGAGCTCCTGAACCGATAACCATTGCCCGTTGGTGTCCGAGCTGTAGGCAAAATCATCGGGTACGGGCTTGCCGTTCAGCTTGTCCTGGTAAGCCATAAGGCCTGTATCGGGCTTGATGACATAGTAGTCACCAATATCGACAGTGTTACGTGCATCCTCAGGAGTGATCATGACTTCGTGGAGCTTCTCGCCAGGACGAATACCTACAATTCGTGTCGGGCAGCCAGAAGCGATAGCCTCGGCCAAGTCCATGATATTCATGCTTGGGATCTTGGGCACGAAGATTTCCCCCCCAGCAGAAATTTCAAGGGCGCGTAGCACGAGCTTTACTCCTTCTTCAAGGGTGATCCAGAAGCGCGTCATGCGTGGGTCGGTAATTGGAATGCTACCCTCGGCCCGTTTCTGGATGAAGAAGGGGATAACGCTCCCTCGGCTGCCCATGACGTTGCCGTAGCGCACTACACTGTAGACCGTAGAGCAAGCGGTGAAGGCATTGGCAGCTACAAAAAGTTTGTCCGAGCAGAGCTTAGTGGCCCCATAGAGATTGACGGGGTTGACCGCCTTGTCGGTGGAGAGGGCCACAACTCTCTTCACGCCCAGATCAGCGGCCACGTTGATGATGTTTTCTGCCCCGCTGATATTGGTGCGTATGCATTCAGTAGGATTGTATTCAGCGGCAGGCACCTGCTTCATAGCAGCAGCATGTATTATGAAATCCACCCCACGAAAGGCTCTATAGAGGCGTTCCTTGTCCCGAACATCACCGATGAAGTACCGCATGCAGGGGTAATTCGAAGCAGGAAACAGCTGCGCCATCTCAAACTGCTTGAGCTCATCACGGGAGAAAACGATGACTCGCCGTGGCTGGTATTCGCGTAAAATGATCTCCACGCACTTTTTACCGAAAGAGCCCGTTCCTCCGGTAATTAGAATGCTCTTGTCATTGAGCATGCGAATTCTCCACTGTCACTAGTGTAACAAATTACGATATCTCACGACCACTTTCGTGTAAGGCCTTTTTGTAGGCAAGCAACACGTCCGCAGGCGAACCATCGGAAACTATGGCCACATTCTCCAAGTACCAGGAATAGGTCTGGCGGATGCCTTCATCCAGAGGGATCTTGGCTTGCCAGCCGGTTGCGGTGAGCTTTGTCACGTCCAGCAGCTTTCTTGGCGTGCCGTCGGGCATGGATGTGTCGAACACGACCCGTCCCTCAAAACCCACGGCCCGGCGCACGTGCTCGGCCAGCTCGGCAATCGTCACGTCCTGACCCACGCCCACATTGACGATCTCTTCGCCGTCATAGACCTGCATGAGGTGCACGCAGGCGTCGGCCATGTCGTCCACGTGCAGGAATTCGCGCCTGGGCTTGCCCGTGCCCCACACCACGACCTCGGGCGCACCACTCTCCTTGGCCTCGTGGAACTTGCGCAAAAGCGCGGGCAACACGTGCGAGTTGGCAAGATCGAAGTTGTCCCCCGGGCCGTAGAGGTTTGTTGGCATGAGCGAGATGGCGGAGAAGCCGTACTGGCGGCGGTAGGCCTGGCACATCTTGATGCCCGCGATCTTGGCGATCGCGTACCACTCGTTGGTGGGCTCGAGCGGCCCGGTCAGCAGGTGCTCTTCCTTCATTGGCTGGGGCGCGAGCTTGGGGTAGATGCACGAGGAGCCCAGGAAACACAGCTTCTTGACTCCGCTTTTCCAGGCTGCGTCGATGACGTTGGTCTGGATCAGCAGGTTGTCGCGGATGAACTCGGCCGGGTAGCTGTCATTGGCGTGGATGCCGCCGACCTTGGCCGCGGCCAGGAACACGTACTCGGGCTTTTCAATCTCGAAGAAGCGGCGCACGGCCGCCTGCTCCAAGAGGTCCAGCTCCTTGTGCGTGCGCGTAAGGATGTTGGCAAAACCCAAGGCGTGCAGCCGGCGCGCGATGGCCGAGCCCACCAGGCCCCGGTGGCCGGCAATATAGATGCTGCTGCCCTTGTCCACTTTAGCCCCCTACTCGTGGTAGTCGTAGACCTTGAAGCCCTCGCGCTTGCAGACCTCGTCGCGCGCGGCCAGATCCAGGTCCTCGCGGACCATCTCGCGCACCATGTCCTCGAAGCTGATCTTGGGAGTCCAGCCGAGCTTGGTCCTTGCCTTGGACGCGTCGCCCAAGAGCGACTCGACTTCCGTGGGCCTGAAGTAGCGCGGGTCCACGGCCACGAGCTCCGTGCCGGGCACAAAATTCGCGTGCACCTGGCAGGAGCCGTTCAGCTTCTCGCGCAGAAGCGCCTCATCGAAGCCGGCCACCACGCCGGTTTCTTCCAGCCCCTTGCCGCGCCAGTCGAGCTCGATGCCAAGCTCGGCCGCGGCGATGGTCACGAACTGCCTGACCGAGAACTGCCGGCCGGTGGCGATGACATAGTCGTCGGGCGTGTCCTGCTGCAGCATGAGCCACTGCATCTCCACGTAATCCTTGGCGTGGCCCCAGTCGCGCTTGGCGTTCATGTTGCCGAGGAACAATTTGTCCTGCAGCCCAAGCACGATGCGCGAAAGCGCGCGGGTGATCTTGCGCGTGACGAAGGTCTCGCCGCGCATGGGCGACTCGTGGTTGAACAGGATGCCGTTGCAGGCGTACATGCCGTAGGCTTCGCGGTAGTTGACCGTGATCCAGTAGCCGTACAGCTTGGCCACGGCATACGGCGAGCGCGGATAAAAGGGCGTCTTCTCGGTCTGGGGCGTTTCCTGCACAAGCCCGTACAACTCGGACGTGGAGGCCTGGTAGAAGCGGGTCTGCTTGTCGAGGCCCAGGATGCGCATGGCCTCGAGCAGCCGAAGCGTGCCGAGCGCGTCGGAGTTGGCCGTGTACTCCGGGCTTTCGAAGGAGACCTTCACGTGGCTCTGGGCCGCCAGGTTGTAGAGCTCGTCCGGCTGGACCTCCTGCATCACGCGGATGAGGTTCGTCGAGTCGGTCAAATCCCCGTAGTGCAGGATGAGCCGGCGGCTCTCCACGTGCGGGTCCTGGTAGAGGTGGTCGATACGGTCCGTGTTGAACAGCGAGGAGCGGCGCTTTAAACCGTGCACCTCGTAGCCCTTGGCGAGCAGCAGCTCGGCCAGGTAGGCCCCGTCCTGACCCGTTATTCCCGTAATGAATGCTTTTCTATTTTGCATAATGTTTCTAGTTCTTGTCCCGTCCGTAGACGTCTTCCATGCGCACGATGTCGTCCTCGCCCAGGTAGCTGCCGGTCTGCACCTCGATGAGTTCGAGCGGAATCTTGCCCGGATTGTTCAGGCGGTGCGTGGTGCCAAGCGGGATGTAGGTCGACTGGTCCTCGGAGAGCAGGAGCGTCTCGCTGCCTCTGGTAATCTTGGCCGTGCCGCGCACAACGATCCAGTGCTCGGCCCGGTGGTGGTGCATCTGCAGGGACAATGTCGAGCCTGGATTGACCGTTATGCGCTTGACCTGAAAGCCCGAGCCAAGGTCGATGCCCTCGTAGGAGCCCCAAGGCCGATAGACCTTGCGGTGGATTGTCGCTTCGCTTCTGCCCGACTTCTTGAGCGCGTCCACGATCTTTTTGACGTCCTGCACGCGGTCCTTGGCGGCCACGAGCACCGCGTCGGTGGTCTCGACGATGACCAGGTCGGAAACACCCACCGTGGCCACCAGGCGGCCCCCGGCGCGCACGTAGGTGTCCTTGGTGTCATGCGTCAGGGCGTCTCCGGCCAGCACGTTGCCGCTTGCGTCCCGGCTGCCGATCTCCCACAGCGCCTTCCACGAGCCCACGTCGCTCCAGCCGGCGTCCATGGACACCACCGCGGCCTTGTCCGTCTTCTCCATGACCGCGTAGTCGATGGAATCGTCCAGGCAGGCCTTAAAGGCCTCCTTGTCCAGACGGGTGAAATCCATGTCGCGGCGGGCCAGATCAAGGGCTGCGCGGCAGGAGCTCACGATGGCCGGCGAGTGCTTGCCAAGCTCGTCCAGATAGCTCTTGGCCTGGAAGAGAAAGATGCCGCTGTTCCAGACGTACTCGCCCGAGTCCAGGTAGATTTTGGCCGTCTTTAAGTCGGGCTTTTCCTTGAAGGCCGCGACTTCGCGCACGCCGTCCAGGCCAAGCGCCTGGCCCATGCGGATGTAGCCGTAGCCCGTCTCGGGGTGCGCGGGCAGGATGCCAAAGGTGATCAGCCGGCCGTCCCTGGCGGCCGGAATGCCTTTGGACACGGCGCTGGCGAAGGCGACCTCATCAGAGATGACGTGGTCTGCGGGCAGAACCATGGTCATGGAGTCGTCCGCGACACTAACTGCGTGCAGCGCCGCGACCGCCGCTGCTGGCGCGGTGTTCCTGCCCACGGGCTCAAGCACGATGGCCGCAGGGGTCACACCCATCTGGCGTAACTGCTCGGCCACCAGGAAGCGGTGCTCCTCGTTACACAGGATGACCGGAGCCGTGGCGCCCGGCACGGCCATGGCGCGGGCCACGGTCTGCTGGAACATGGTCAGTTTGCCGGCCAGCGGCAGGAACTGCTTGGGGTAGAGCGTCCTCGACAGCGGCCACAGGCGCGTCCCGGAGCCGCCGGAGAGAATGACTGGTATGAGCATCCGATCTTGAATTCCTCAATTAGTGGACAACTAACGATAGAGCCCAGCAGTGCCGAGGTCGGCTATCGCTGCATCAATCTGCGCTCCCATTCCAGGGATGATCGAACAATACCGTGGAGGTCGCAATAGGCTGGAGTCCAGGCAAGTTCAGCGCGCATGCGCGCGGTGTCAGCCACCAGATCATCCGGGTCTCCAGCGCGCCGTGAACCCATGCGAACTGCAAAATCAGTTCCGCTGACTTCCTTGACCACCTTGATGACCTCGGCCACGCTGTAGCCTCGGCCGTACCCGCAGTTGAAAACACCGGACTCGCCGCCCTGCTCTAGCCGCCGAAGCGCCTGGACATGGATATCAGCCAGATCGGATACATGAATGTAATCGCGGACGCAGGTCCCGTCCGGTGTAGGGTAGTCATCGCCGAAAATGGTCAGCTCATTGCGCATTCCAAGGGCTGCTTGGCAAGCGACCTTGATGAGGTGGGTCGCGTCAGGCGTGTTCTGTCCCAGTCGGCCCAGAGGGTCGGCTCCGGCCACATTGAAGTAGCGCAGGATTGTGTGCTTTAGGTCTGGGTGCGCAGCCGTGGTGTCGCGGATGATCCACTCATCTGCAAGCTTTGTGCGGCCGTAAGGATTTATTGGGCTGGTCTGTATCTCTTCAGTGATGGGCCTTTCTTTAGGCATGCCGTAGACTGCCGCCGTGGAAGAGAAGATGAAGTGCTTCACGCCTTCGGCAACGGCCGACTCTACGAGGTTCAGGGTGCAGCCCACGTTATTTCTGTAATAAGCAAGCGGCTTCTCCACGGACTCGGGCACCACGATGCTTGCCGCGAAGTGGATGATGCCATCCACGCGCTCCCGGCGCAGGAGGTCGCGCACAAACCCGGCGTCACGCAGGTCTCCTTCCACGAGGCGGACGGGAGGTAGGACCGCCTCGCGCACTCCGGTGGAGAGATTGTCGGCGACCACCACCTCATAGCCGGCCTGAGTTAACGCCAGTGAGGTGTGTGAGCCGATGTAGCCGGCACCGCCGGTGACAAGAATATTGGACATGCCCTATTCGCTTCGGGTTGCCGATGGATAGTGGACCAAGTTCAGATATGAAATGGGAACAACCGCAGCAAGCAATTACAGGCGGTCCATGGGGCGGTCAAGGGTTAAGCTGGTATTGGAAGGATGAACTGGCTTGAGCAGTACTACACACGATACGCCCAACCACCCACCATGTACGCGACGGTGTCCCCAAGCAGCGCCGCCTGCCCATCTCGCAACTGATTGCGCACTACGTTTGGTCCAAGGCCACGGCTCAGGACTGGACAGACGCAGGCGCTGGCAAGTCCTAGAACTTTAGTCTTGTTTTTATCTCAACAGCTCGAATTTAAACATCTTCTCGTGGACATTAGGCATCTCACTGCATACGCTTTGCCCAAGATGAAAGGAGGGCCTTATGCTACGATGCTTTGGCTACATTCAAGGCGTAACGGTGGAAGGGGACGATCAGGGCTGCTGGATTGTGGTGGACGTGGAAATGGCCGGGAAGCGGTGGGAAGGGCGTACGGCAATGTTCCTGGCTGAGCTTGAACACCTACCAGGCGTAATGAACATGCTTGGGGTCTACACCCTTGCTGGGCTTGTTGGGCAGATTGTGCGCATTGAAACGGCTGATGGGCAATCCGTTGCGGCCATGGCCGGCCCCGACGACGAGCCGTGGATTCCCTGGATTAACGCAGGGCCTGGCGAACCCGCAGGGAACGGCAACGAACTGCGCCAGTAGGCAGTCAAACCACAAGGAGCAGTGATGAAGAAGAATACACGCGACCTGCGCCGGGTGCATCGGCCCAGCAAGCCAAACCCCAACAGAGCCAGGGGCTCGC
>JAEYNP010000066.1 GCA_023412495.1 Pseudomonadota bacterium | reverse complement strand
AACGTATGATATTGGCAAGCTCCGCTTCCTTGTCCGCGTCGGTGCTCAGTTCGTGCACACGGTCGCCATATGTGCCTTCGAGCACAAGATAATCGGCGTCATCTACTTCTTCCGGGTCTTGTATGATGGGCCTGTCGTCGCGCCCCACGTCGCCGGAAAATACGACTTTCGTTGTCTTCCCTTCTTCCTGCGCCCAAATCTCGATGGCGGCAGAACCCAACAGGTGGCCGATATCCTTCAGTCGCACGCGGATATCCGGGAAGAGCTGAATGGTTTCATCATAACATACGCCGCGGAAGAGTTTGAGCGTTTGCTGCACATCCTCCAGATCATAGAGAGGCTCCGCTGGCTTTCTGCCTGCGCGCAGATTTTTTCTGGTCTGCCACTCGGCCTCCTGCATCTGTATATGCGCGCTGTCCGGCAGCATAATGGTGGCAAGCTGCGCCGTAGCCTCAGTCGTGAGTATGGTACCCGAGAAACCGCGCTTGACCAACAGCGGCAGCAGACCGCTGTGATCGATATGCGCGTGCGTGAGAAGCACCGCCTTGATTTCTTTTGGATCAAACGGGAAGGTATCTTCGCCGTAAATACCCATCGCATCTTCGCCCTGCCGCATGCCGCAATCCACCAGCAGCTTGCCGCCAGCCCACGTCAGCATGTGACAGGATCCTGTTACCGTGCGCGCCGCGCCAAAAAATTCGAGTTTCATTCAGTCGTCCTCTCTTTTGCGGATGGTGATTCTGCCTTATGAAATGCTAGGCTTTTAATTCTGCTCTATTGCGTCCAAAATATGCCAACGCCAGCGTGCCCGGCCCGCAATGGCAGCCTATGACCGGCCCTACGGGGTTAATGCGCACATCCTTCACGTGTATTGCGTCGCGTATCAGGGCTTCCAACGCACGCGCTTCCTCTATGCAATCCGCCTGATAAATGAGCACGGTCTGTTCTTCGGGATTGTCAATGGTAGCCGCGCACTTTTCTACCAGGTACTTCAAGGCACGTTTGCGCCCTTTTACCTTCTCGATGGGAACAAGCTGCCCTTCAGGGCTTACAAACAACACGGGCTTAATTTCGAGCACGGTACCGAAAAACGCCGCCGTTCCGCTTAAACGCCCGCCCCGGCGCAGATATTCCAGGCTATCCACGGTAAAGAGCGCACAGGCCCGTTGCTTGTTGGCTTCCAACCAATCCCGTATTTCGTCAAGGGAACTGCCCTGCTCCTGCATACGGGTGGCTTCCTCCACCAACTTAGAAAGCGGAGCGGAAATCGCCAGTGTATCCACCAATTCGATCCGGCGGTCAGGATATTTTTCTTTCAGCTCCTGTGCGGCTATGACCTCGCAGTTGAATGTGCCCGAAAGCGCTGAGGAAAATGCAATATGCAGTATATCCTTGCCTGCGGCAAGGAACGGTTCAAAGTATTCTACCACCTCGTTGGGGTTGCGCTGCGCGGTGATAACGGATGCACCTTTGCGCATGGTCTCATAAAAAGCGGGGATATCTGTTTCACGGCCCAAATCATAATAGTATTCCGTACCGTTAACGGTATAGGGCATGCGCAGTACGCTTACGCCAGTGCGGTCTTCCCACTCGAAAGGAACCTCTGCATTCGATTCGGTCGTAATCACAAAACTCTTTTCCATATATGGTTTTCGCTCCTTTTCCTTACTTCGGGGCGGCATATTCCCGCGCCTGCAGCGGCAGGCCGCATTACCTCACAAGAATGAATAGAACAGGCAGTCAGAGAGCAGCTGCACCATTACAGCCGACGGCTTCCAAAAAACGCAACGCCCACCGCACCCGGCCCGGCATAGCAACCGGTAATAGGCCCCATAGGCAGTATCGTGGCATCGCCGCAACCGGCTTCGGTGCAGAGTAGGTCCCGCAGTTGTGCCGCCAGCTCCGGCGCGTCGGCATGTGTGATGCCGACAATCTGGCTGTTAAGTGCATAGCCCATACGTTGTATGCTATCGGCGATAGCATACAGCGCCTCTTTTTCGCTTTTTATCTTTGCTTCCGTAACCAGCCCGCCCGTCGCGCCCATACGCAGGAGTGTACGCCTGCCCATTAGCTCGGTCATGGCGCCGCCCTCATACAAACCGGATTCACGCAGCCATTTCAGATTTGCGGGCAGCAGCAGTGCGTTCACATATTGGCGGTTTTCCACCACCCAGGACGCTATTGCGTCCATGCTCTTGCCTTCACTGCGCATATGCGACGCCTCAAAAACCAACATACCCTGCGCCACCGCACAGCAAAGCGTATCCACCACTACGATCCTGCGCTCGGGGTAACGGGCAAGCAGCTCCTCGCGCGCGTGCTGCGCGGCAAGAAATGTCCGGCTAAGGTGACGGGAAATGGAAAGCATCAGCACGTCGCGGCCTTCCATAAGATGCGGCTCCCACAGCGAGCAAAACGCCTCGGGCAAAACGGGAATAGTACTGACCGCCGTACCGTTGCGCATTGCAAAATAAAAAGCGGTCAAATCCGTTTCGCGCCCAAGGTCATAGGTGTATGCGGCATCGTTCATTTTGTAGTGCAAATGCGCTATTTCGACTTGCTGCTGGCGCGCAGTGCCCCATGGCATATCCGCGCCGGTATCCGTGAATATCGCATAATCAAATTCGGAATTCATAAGCGGCGACCCCTCAACCATGCTGATGCACTCATTATAGCCTATTTATACGTGTTTGACAAAAAGAAAAATGCCTGCCGCCTGTAAACAAAGTGCGAAGGAACGATTACTACATCACTTCAAAGTCCAAAACGAAGATATATACAATCGGGGCCGCCTAATTGGGGGCCCCTTCTGCAAACCGGGTGATACTATTAATAAAGCACTTTAGAAAGGAAATCCTGCAAACGCGGATGCTGCGGGCTGTTAAAGAAGGCTTGCGGGGCGTTCTCCTCGAGGACCTGCCCGCCATCCATAAACAGGCAGCGGGTGGCAACCTCCTTGGCAAAGCCCATTTCGTGCGTGACCACCACCATGGTCATGCCCTCGTGTGCAAGCTCTTTCATGACCTCCAGCACTTCGCCCACCATTTCCGGATCCAGTGCGGAAGTCGGCTCGTCAAAAAGCATAACGTCGGGGTTCATGGCAAGCGCCCGCACGATGGCGACGCGCTGCTGCTGCCCGCCGGAAAGCTGGTTGGGGTACGCATCCGCCTTTTGTGTCAGCCCGATGCGCTGCAAAAGCCGCGTGGCGTTGTCGTCCGCTTCCGCCTGCCCCATCAGCTTGAGCTTGACGGGGGCAAGCGTGATGTTCTCGCGTATGGTCTTGTGCGGGAAGAGGTTGAACTGCTGGAACACCATGCCCATCTTCTGGCGAAGCTGATCCACATTGCATTTGCCGTCGTTGATCATTTGGCCTTCGAACCATACCTCCCCGCTCGTCGGCATTTCAAGCAGGTTGAGGCAGCGCAGGAACGTGCTTTTTCCGCAGCCGGAAGGGCCGATGACGACCACCTTCTCACCTTTTCCAATGTGCTGATCAACGCCGTTGAGCGCCTTAATGGCGCCGAAATATTTATGCAGATTTTTAACGGTGATCACTCTTAGCAAGCCTCCTCTCGAGTTTGCGCAGGCCCCAGGTCATGAGCATGACAATGGCAAGGTATACCGCCGCAATGAACAGCAGCGGCACGGGGCTGTAGGTGCGCGAACGGATCATGGTGGCCATGTAGGTGATGTCGCCGATGGCGATGTAGCCAACCACCGCCGTTTCCTTGAGCAATACGATGGCTTCATTTGCGAGCGCAGGCAGTATGTTTTTAATGGCCTGCGGCAGCACGATAAATCGCATGGTCATATTATTGGTAAGCCCCAGGCTGCGCCCGGCCTCCGTCTGCCCCGCGCCCACGGCGAGTATCCCCGCACGCACAATCTCCGCCACATAGGCGCCAGAGTTGATGCCGAACGCGAGTATGGCCACGAATATGTTCATGCTCATAGGCGCCGAAGCAAACAACACAAACGCGAATATCATAAGCTGCACCATCACAGGTGTGCCGCGTATGACGGTAAGGTATACGTCACAAAGCGCATTCAACGGCTTCAATTTTTTATTGTGCCGCGCATACACCTTGCAGATTGCCACTAACGCACCCAGCACGATACCGATAAGTGCTGCGCCCAGCGTAATGACAATGGTATGCTCCAATCCTTGGAGATAAAGCATCCACCGGTCGTTTTCGATGATATTACTGAACAGCTGCTGGCCAAAATTAGTCCACATAGGCAGCCCCCTTCATGCATTGCGTCAGCACCGCCGGTCATACCGGCTCAAATGCGGACGCTTCTCGTATAAGTATAC
>JAEYNP010000039.1 GCA_023412495.1 Pseudomonadota bacterium | reverse complement strand
CACCCGGTGCGGCATCCGCACCCTACATGGAACACGATCTTGTAGGATAAAATGTTATGCGCGATAAAAACCCCATGCGCCGCTACAAGCTCGTCCTCGAGTACGACGGCACCAATTTCCACGGCTGGCAGAAGCAGGCCGACGCCAGGAGCGTCCAGGGGGATGTGCTGAAGGCGGCGGCCCGGGTCTTCGGCGAGGTGGACATGGACCTGCAGGGCTGCGGCCGAACCGACGGCGGCGTCCATGCCCTGGAATACGTCGCTCATCTCGAGGTGGCAAGCAGGATGCCGCATGGAGAAGTGGAGAAGCGGCTCGCGGACGAGATGCCCAAGGACATTGCCCTCCTGGCGGTGGTGAAGGCCGATCTTCGCTTCCACGCCCGCCACAGCTGCCTGGCGAGAAGCTACGTCTATCAGCTGCGCACCCGGAAGTCCGCCTTCGGCAAGCGCTACAGCTGGTGGGTCCGCGAGCCCCTCGACCTGGGCGTCATGCGGCAGGCGTCGGCCGCGATGGAGGGGATGCACGATTTCGCCGCCTTCGCCGAGAAGCAGGAACTGAAGAAATCGACGCTGGTCGATGTCCGGCAGGTCCGCCTGCTGATCGAAGGTGACCTCATCCGCCTGCGGGTGGTGGGGTCCCACTTCCTCTGGCACATGGTGCGGCGGATGGTGGGTATCTTAGTGGAGGTGGGCTGCCACCGGCTGAGCCTGGCAGATGTCCGGGACCTGCTCCATGGCGGTCCGAGTGACATCCCGTCCGGCCACACCGCACCCGCCGCCGGCCTCTTCTTCGAGAAGGCTTTCTACGACGAAGAAGAGCTGGCGCGCTTCCTCGCCGACTAGTTATCCCTCCCCTTTTTTCTTTTCAGAGCTGCGACAAACGCATGATCGCCTGGTTGGCGATGGTCAGGCCGAAGATGCCGGTGACGGTGGGCAGACTGCCGAGGATGTTGCGCTTACGACCTCGATCGGCGTAGGGGGTGTTGCCGACGACGGTGTCGTCGGTCGGCATTTCGTAGTTGAAATCCACCTGCTCCAGGGAATAGACGCAGGCGATGCCCTCGCCCACACCCCGGTTGCGCAGCCGCTTGCGCAGATGTTTCGCCAGCGGGCAATTGATTGTTTCAAACAAATCGCCGGTGCGGATCAGGGTCGGATCGGTGCGCAGCGCCGCGCCCATCGAGCTGATCACCGGGATTTTGCTCAGGTAGGCGCCGTGCAGGAGCTGGGTTTTGGGATTGAGCGAATCGATAGCGTCGATGAGCAGGTCGGGACGCGGGTCGAGGATTCTCTCCAGGGTCTCCTCCCCTGCAAAGAGCTGCAGGGCCTCCACCCGGCACTCTGAATTGATGGAGAGGACTCTCTCTTGCGCGACCTCCGCCTTGGGCCGGCCGAGGGTCGTCTCCATGGCAAGGAGCTGGCGGTTGATATTGCTCGGCTGGACGGTGTCGTGGTCGATGATCCTGAGTCGGCTGATTCCGGCCCGCACCAGACCCTCCAGGGCATAGCCGCCGACTGCGCCCAGCCCCACCACCGTCACCGTCCGTGACTGCAGGAGTCGAAAACGTTCTTCTCCCAGTAATTTCCGCGTTCGAATAAATCTATCCATAATGACTGTTAAGATGAAACTATTACCGATGGCACTTCGAGGTGCTATGACGATAGGGTATTTGTCCCGGGCTTGCAAGGGAGGGTTGGTGATTTGCCGAAAAATGGGCAACTCGGCAGGGGGGCAGCAGGCCGACAACTGGGATTTTCCTTGGCAAACTCTTCCGATTTCTGGTAGATACGGAGCCTTTTTTAGTACCCGAAATTCCTTTCGACCCTATATTCTCTTTCCCAAACTTCCTATGCAGCTGCCGCCTCAAGCCGATCTCGACAACACCGCCACCTGGGCCAAATATTCCGCAAAGCTTTGCCGATACTGCGCCGCCCGCTGCTGCACCCTGCCGGTGGAGGTGAAGGGGCCGGACCTCGTCCGCATGGGGGTGATCGATGCCTTCGATCTGGAGGGCGACCCGAAGTTCATCGCCAGAAGGCTCATGAAGGAGCATCTCGTCGACCATTTCCACGCCCGGACCGCCACATTTACCCTGGCCAGGCGGGCCAGCGGCGATTGCATCTATCTCGATGGCAAAACCCGCCGCTGCACCATTTACGACCGCCGTCCCGACACCTGCCGCAACCATCCCCAAATAGGCCCCCGTACCGGCTACTGCGCCTTTCGCCTGAAGGAGGCAGTTTAGAAGACTAGTGTCCTTTCAAGCATCATCTGTTATATCTTGCTTGTCCTTTTGGCTAGCTGGCTTCGTTTGCTCTTTCGGTCACATAGCGCTGCTATGCCCCCTCAATCGTATCTCGCAGGAAGCAAAAATTACTGCGCAATCTTACAACATCTGATACTTGACATGACACTAGCCTAAGTGAAGAGGCTAGACTAAGCAGACCGAGTTGACGTTGATCGCCTGGCAGCCGGCTGTCCATTCAGTCCACCCTGTCCACCCGCTCTCCCGGAGAAAAATGGCTATAACCCGACAGGCTCCTAAACCGAATTCTCTTTCGCATCGAGCCGCCGCTTTTTCGGCAGAATGTAGTAGCGGAAATAGCCCACCACATTGCTACCGATAAAGAGCACCTCCATGAGGACGGCGCCGGGGGAGCCGGCCAGCACGTTGTGGATCAGCCACAGGCTGGTGCCGACCAGCATCAGCTGCCTGAGCTGCTTGTCCTCCTTGCAGAAGGAGGCGACCGTGCCGAAAATTCCGCCTGTGCAGGCCAGGATGGAGAGGTAGCCCTCGTAGGAGACCGCGGCCACGACTATGGTTGTCAGGACGAAGAGGACCATCAGCTTTTTCGAGGTGGAGAAGAGCGAGACGGTGAAGCGGGTGGCGGCGAGCAAGCCGAGGCAGGCGGCGGTCCAGTGTCCGAGCAGCATGAAATGGATCGAGATCAGCACGCAGGAGACGAGCAGGCAGGCCACGATCCGGGTCTTTGCCTTGAACTGGAAAGACAGGATATCGGTGCAGATGGCAATCCCGACCAGGATCTGGGAGAGGAGAAAAAGCGACATCGGCGACGGCTGCTGGAAAGAGAAAACGCTAACCGGAAGATTAAGATCCGGTCCGCGGGGGATGGCATCCGGTTAGGGATGTGATAAGACTGTTCCACTGGACGATAAGAGCGGCAACGGCGCACTATACCGTGTTGTCGGTCCGCCGTCCATCTCAATGACCAGGTTTGGTCAGGTCGGTGATGAGAAATTTCGGCAGGCCCCTATGCCGGGAAAAAATGTTGAGCTCGGCATAGCCGTACAAGCACTGGCAGAACTCGGCGGTGGTGAGGATGAAATCGCTCAGTTGCCTGTGCAGTGAAGGGGGGAGGCGCCTTTCCGGGCAGTCAAATATCAGGATTGGCTCGGTCCGGCAGGTGACCCGGCAAAAGGCGATGGCGAGGGCGATGGCGGCCTGCAGATGCATCAGCGAGGAATCCGGGGCGATAGTCGCAAGCGACGGCTCGGCGGAAAGGAAGACTCCCGAGCCGGCTCTCAACTCGAGGTGCAGCCTGAGATCGGCAAATTGCCTTATTTCAAGCTGCTCGTTGAGAGCCTTGAGGAAATCGCGGGCCGCGGCGGCCGGTGGCCCGCCGAGGTCCTCGAGCCGCTCATCGATCCGTTGCAGAATCGTTTCGACGGGCTCCTGATGTGGCGAGGCGCCGGACAGCACCACAAAGATCGGCAGACGCCGTTCGACGATCCTGCGGGCGGTCTGGAAGTCTTCGGCGCGGTGGACGGCCCTGCACAATTGGTCGATCCGTTGCTGCGAATCTTCCCTGACCTCGGCCGGAAGAGACCGCAGCCATCCCTGCAGGTCCCGATCTATCCCGCCCTTGACCCGGTCTGAGCCGTGCAGGGACCGAATGACGGACTCCACGGACACCGCTTTCTCCGGGGAGATTTCTTTTGTTCTGCTCGCCAGTTGCCCGAAATCGGAGGCTATTTCTCGCCATCTGGTTGAGGAGGAGATCTCGACGAAGTTGATCCACCGTGAATAATCGAGCCGTCTGCCGACTTCGATCCGGTCTGCTTCGTAGAGATGGGGGCTTGCTGCGGCAAGCTCCGCGACCATATCCGGCGTGCTGTTGAAAATGGCCAGGGCCACAGTGCGCTTCCCGGGATGAATCCTCCTGCTGTGTCCCTGTCGCCTGCTGACTAGTGGAAATTCTGCAAAGGGCTTGGTGACCTCGCAGGGGAGGAGGGGGTTGAGGGAGGCCAGGTCCGTAAGGAACGAGATCCGGCTTTTTTCTTCGAGGATGTGGAACAGGTTCAGGCGAGGCGACAACTCGAACCATTCGGTCTCGATGGTATCACCCAGTCCCCGTACGCGCGCGCGAATGATCTTCATATCCGACACCCGAACAAAGAAAAAATAAGAAGCGTTCTTGCCTTATCCGGCAACATAATCATGATGAGGCGGGAGGAAAACGAGGACTGAGGCGAAAGGACTGGGGATTTATGGTGGGAGGCGAATTAACTCGGGCGAATACAAGATTCGCCCCTATGACCGGTGTGTCAGCTGCCAGTTCGATGCGAGATTCTGCCGCGAAGAAGCTGACAGCTGAGTGCTGAACGCTGACAGCTGCTTTTCAGCAGGCCACGGTGGAGGCGCCGAACAGTTCCTCCGCCAGGCCGTTGGCGACGAGGTTGGTGGGCCGTTTCTGCTCGTCGGACAACCGATAGATCTCCAGCAGGGTATGTTCGATGGCCGCGGTTTTCCGCAAGGCGAGCTTTTCGTCGTATTTTTGGCCGATCTCGCAGCTGATATTGATCACCCCGCCGGCATTGGCAGCGTAATCGGGGGCATAGAGGATGCCGCGGCGGAAGAGGAGATCCCCGTCTTCTTCCCTCTGCAGCTGATTGTTTGCGCTACCGGCGACGATCTGGCAGAGCAGGTTGGGGATGGTCCGGCTATTGAGGATTCCGCCCAGGGCGCAGGGGGCGAAGATGTCGCAGGGCACGGTGTAGATCTCCTCCGGCCTGACCAGCTCAAAATCGATCTTTTCCCGCAGCGCCTCGATATGGGCAGGGTTGATGTCCGAAGCGACGATCCGGCAGTTGTTTTTTTTCAACAGTTCGGCCAGCCTCCCGCCGGTTTCGCCCACGCCCTGGATGGCCACGGTCAGCCCGTCGAGGCGCTCCCGCTCCAGCTTGTGCCGGATGCTTGCCCTGATCGCGCTGTAGACCCCGTAAGCGGTAAACGGGCTCGGGTTGCCGCTTGCGCCCACGGTCGCCACATGGCTGGTCCGCCGTTTCACCGCCACCATGTCCGAGAGCGTCGAATTGACATCCTCGGCGGTGATGTAGCGTCCGCCCAGGTGTTCGACGAAGCTGCCCATCTCCTCGAACAGGGCCGTCCGGTCGACCCGCAGCAGATCGGTGCGGACCACGCTCTTGCCGCCGCCCAGGGGAAGCCGGGCCAGGGCATTCTTGTAGGTCATGCCGCGAGCCAGCCTCAGCACATCGGTGAGCGCCGCCTCGTCCGAGTCGTAGCACCACACCCGGCAGCCGCCGAGGGCCGGGCCGCGGTGGGAATTGTGGACGGCGATCCAGGCGGTGAAGCCGATCTCAGGGTTATCGCACCTGACGACCTCTTCGTAGCCGGGGACATCGAGTATCGTGTATCTGTTCATGGCAGGTTTTCCTCCGTAGCCTCTGTATCTTTTCGTTATTTCGGTGGAATATGAAAGTGCGTTTTCTTCCCATCTCATGCAGCCAAGGCCTCGTGCCGCTGCAGGACGGCCTCGGCACCCCGGTGCAGGGCGCAGACGTTCAATTCGAGCAGGCGCGCAGCCTTCTCGCCGAACACCTTGGTGAAGGCCGTAGTCACGCTCTCCAGAGTCACCGCATGGGAGAGGGCGAGATAGGCGCCCAGCATGACCATGTTGGCGGCGCGTCCGCTCCCGCATTCGGCAGCGAGTTCTCCCGCCGGGATGGCATGGCTGCGGATATCCCGCCGCTCCGGTGCCTTGTCGATCAGCGAGCTGTTGACGAGCAGCAGGCCGCCCGGGGCGACGCTCGGCTCGAACTTCAACAGCGATGGCAAATTCATGACGATGACGCAGCTTGCATTCCTGGTGACGATGGGCGAACCCACCGGCGCATCCGAGACAACCACGCTGCAATAGGCGGTGCCGCCGCGCATCTCCGGGCCGTAGGACGGCAGCCAGGTGACGTGTCTGTTCTCGATCATGCCGGCATAGGCCAGGAGCTGGCCCAGGGACATGACGCCCTGGCCTCCGAAGCCCGCGCAGAGTATCCGCTCGTTCATTTACGCCTCCTCCGGTGTCTTCAGGACACCGAGTGGATAGTAGGGGATCATGTTTTCTTCGAGCCACCCGAGGGCATCGACGGGAGACAGGCCCCAGCCGGTGGGACAGGTGGAAAGCACTTCGATAAGGGAAAAGCCTTTGCCTGCCATCTGGCAGCGGAAGCCGTTTCTAATGGCCTTCTTGGCCTTCCGCACTGCCTGCGGGCTGTGCACCGAGACCCGTTCGACATAGGCCGCGCCGGGGATCTGGGCGATCATCTCCGCCACCCGCAGGGGAAGTCCCGCGTGGGCCGGGTCGCGGCCGCCGGGTGCGGTGGTGACCTTCTGGCCCACGAGGGTCGTCGGGGCCATCTGGCCGCCGGTCATGCCGTAGATGGCGTTGTTGACGAAGATGGTGGTAATTCTCTCGCCGCGGTGGGCGACGTGGACGATCTCGGCGGTGCCGATGGAGGCGAGGTCGCCGTCACCCTGATAGGTGAAGACCGGTTTGTCCGGATGGACCCGCTTGATGCCGGTGGCCACCGCGGGAGCGCGGCCGTGGGCGGATTCGACCATGTCCACGTTCAGGTAGTTGTAGGAGAGGATCGAGCAGCCCACCGCGGCGCAACCGACGGCCTCATTCAGAAGACCCTCCTCCACCAGCACCTCGGCCACCAGGCGGTGGACGATGCCGTGGGTGCAGCCCGGGCAGTAATGGGTCTCGCGGTCGGTGAGCCCTTTTGACCTCGTATGGATAACCGTCATCGCTTACGCCCTCCCCAAAAGAGTCTTGACGTTCCTGGCGATCTCCTCCGGCACCGGAATGATGCCGCCCGACCTGCCGTAAAAGGTCACCGGCAGCCGGCCGTTCACGGCGAGGCGTACATCGTCCACCATCTGTCCGCAGCTCATCTCGACGGTGAGGATCAATCGACAGCTCGCGGGAAGGGTCAAGAAGGCGGCCGCAGGAAACGGCCACAGGGTCCGGGGACGGATAAGGCCCGCGGCGATACCTTCCTCGGTCAGCAGGTCGATGGCGTTCCTGACGATCCGGGCGGTGGAGCCGTAGGCCGTGAGGATGATCTCTGCCCCTTGGATGCGGTAGTTTTCGAATCGGGCTTCCTGCTCGACTATGCGAGCGTATTTGGCCTGGAGGGCGAGATTGCGCTCCTCCAGCACCGTCGGGTCCAGCGCCAGCGTCTTGATCGTGTTCGGCGGGCGTCTGCCGCCGTGGCCCACCGCCGTCCAGTCCTTCGCCGGCAGGTCGCGCCTGGGTTTTTCGAGGAACTCAACCGGCTCCATCATCTGGCCGAGCATGCCGTCGCTGACGATGAAGACCGGCGTGCGGTAGATCTCCGCCAGGTCGAAGGCCGACATCATCATCTCCGCTCCCTCCTGGACGGTTGCGGGGGCAAAAGAGAGGATCCGGTAGTCGCCGTTGCCGCCGCCCCGGGTCATCTGGTAGTAGTCGGCCTGGGAGGGCTGGATGGTGCCGAGCCCCGGCCCGCCGCGCTGGGCATTGACGATGACGCAGGGCAGCTCCGCCGCGGCGAGCGACGACATCCCTTCCTGCATCAGTGCTATCCCCGGCGATGACGAGGAGGTCATGGCCCGGCCGCCGGCGGCCGCGGCGCCGTAGACCATGTTGATCGCGGCCAGCTCGCTTTCCGCCTGGAGGAAGACGCCGCCCGCTTTGGGCAGCTCCCTTGCCAGGAATTCGGGGATCTCGTTCTGGGGAGTGATGGGATAGCCAAAGAAGTGGGTGCAGCCGCCCTTGATGGCGGCCAGCGCCAGGGCCTCGTTGCCCTTCATCAGGGTCTTAGGCATGTGCGGACCTCCTGTCCTTGGCGAAACGTTCGACGATGATCACCGAGTCGGGGCACATCAGCGCGCAGTTGCCGCAACCGATGCACCCGGCGGGCCTGGCCGCGACTGCAGGACTGTAGCCCTTGAGGTTCACCGTGCACCGGTCTATGGCCAGCACTTCCTTGGGGCAAGCATTGGTACAGAGCCCGCAGCCCTTGCAACGGTCAGCGACGATGCGGACCTTTCCTCTCGGTTCGGCCATGGGTATCTCCTGGGATGAGGTTATGTTTTATCTTACCAAATAATATTAAATATAGTCAAACGTTTTTGACAAAGAAATTCGCGGGCGTTGCTGGAAAAAAATCACAACAATGCCAGGTTATCGTATGTTTACTGGAAATTCTGCTTTTTTTCTGAGTTTATTGATGTAAAAAATATGTTGCTATGACGAAACCCAGAAAGGGAGAGGGATGTGTTCTGGCGATATCGGGAGCGATGCCGTTTTGAGATCAACCTTCCCTGAAGATGACCACCAGGGTCTTGGCGGGACCGCCTATTCCCCGGTAACCGTGCGGGACTATGGAATCGAAGTAGAGGCTGTCGCCCTCCTCCAGAAGAACTACGTTGTCGCCGCAGCGGAATTCCAGCTTTCCTTCCAGGACATAGATGAATTCCTCGCCGCGGTGATTGTTGTAGACGATGGCATCGGCCTCCCGCTCCTCCATGTTGACGATGAAGGGCTCCATGCGCTTGTCCACCTTCGGATAGGCGAGCGGTTCGTACTGATAGCCGATGTGGGAGATGTGCGGGCCCTTGGCGACCCCGTAACGATCGGTCCTTCTGGTGATGACGATGCTGCTCTCCTGGTTGTTGTTCTGGAAGAAGTAGCCGATCGACACACCCAGGGCGGTGGCGATCTTCAGCAGGGTGGCGATGGGCGGGGTGACGAGATTGTTCTCGATCTGCGACAGGTTCGGTTTGGAGAGTCCGGTGAGGTCGGCCAGGTCCTGCAGCGTCAGGCCGCGCCGGTTGCGGAGGGTGCGGACCTGATTGCCGATATCGAGGGAAGCGAGTTCATCTTTCATAGCATACGCCTTGCAAAACGCGGCCGGAGCACAATGGACCGGGGCAATGATTTCCTGCAAACGCTCAAAAAGAATCATTAATTTCCGGCAACTGCCGGACAAATCCGTCGGGGACGATATTTATGCCTGCTGATTATAATAACAGTTTTTGATGGATGCCATGGTTGTTTCGCAGCGGGCTATGGATTCGGCGAGCCTCCAGGCCGTGGGCGAAAAGACCGGCCGCAGGGGTTGGTCGACCTCGAGCAGCCGGTCGAAGGCCTCCCGCAGCTGCCGGTCCCAGACGTCGCTCATGCGGAGCAGGTCGTCTGGGTAAACCGTTGACCGGTCGGTGCCCTCCGCGTCGACGTCGAAGGGGGCGATGATGTTCAAAAAGCCATAGTCGTCGGTAAGTTCCTCACCCGGCTCGATGTCCCTCACGGCGATTTCGAAGTTGTAGGGGGTGAGGCAGCAATTGTTGCGGAAACTGTGGTTGATGTAGCGTTCGTTATCCCAGCAGAAAATGAGATTGCCCTTGCTGTTCCGGTAGGAGTAGTTGATGACCGCCTCCTGGCAGGGTGCGGACAGCCGGGCGAACTCGGCCGGGGAAAACTCGCGGTCGAGGTCATCGAAGACCCAGGTGACCGTGCCCTTGGGGATCCTCTGCGTGGCGACAACCCCCCTGCCCTTGGTCTCATCGATAAAGACAACTTCCGTGCAGCGTATGATCATAGTTTCTTTCCTGACGAATCGAGATGCTTGCGCATGAGGATGGCGTGGCCGCCGTCCTCGTAGTAGCCGAGGCGAAAGCCGTACTGGGCAAAGCCGTTTTTCCTGTAGAGGGCGATGGCCGCCGGGTTGCTGTCGCTCACTTCCAAGGTGAGCATGTTGCAGTTTTTCTCCCTGGCAATATCCTCGAGGACCGCGAGCAGCCGGCCGGCAAGGCCCTTCCCCCGGGCGGCATCGGCGATACCGAAGGAGTAGATGCGCATCTTGCGACTGTTCTTTCGGCCAAGAAGAATGGCATAACCGAAGATTTCGCTGTCCTCCGGCCGCTTGATCACCACCACGGAGGCATGGCGGATCAGGTACCGAAAATTACGTCTTGAGCACAGGTCGGTGTGGAAGAGATTCACTTCCAGGGCTGCAAGCCGGTCTATATCCGACTCGCAGCCGGGGACGAAGAGATAGCCGGTCATCGCTTATTTGTGCTGCTTGCTGCTCAGCCGGTTGACGAATTCCCTGAGAATGATGCGGTACAGCTCGTTGCCCATGATGGTGTCTTCCACCCCGTGCTCGATGGAGGGGTTGTCGTTGATCTCGATGACCATAGGCTGGTCGCCGACCATCTTGATGTCGACCCCGTAGAGGCCCTTGCCGATCAGCGAGGTAGCCTTGACCGCCAGTTTCCTGACCTTGGCGGGAATGCTGTTCAGGGGCAGGGCGTCGAAACCGCCGGCCTTGGGGATCCGGTTGGCCCGGTGCTGGATGATCTGCCAATGGCCGCGGGCCATGTAGTACCTGCAGCCATAGATGCACTCGCCGCCGAGGACGCCGATCCGCCAGTCGAAATCGGTGGGGACGAACTCCTGGACGAGCAGGATCGAGGACCGCGGAAAAAGCTCCTCAAGGGTCTGTTCATATTCCTTCTTGTTGGTTACCTTGGTCACCCCTATGGAGAAGGAGCCGTCCGGCACCTTCACCACCATGGTGGAACCGAGGATCGAACTCACTTCCTCATAGGCCAGGGGGTTTGTCTTGAAGACCAGCCGGGAGCGCGGGCAGGGGATCTTTTCCCGGTCGAGCAGCTCCTTCAGGTAGACCTTGTTGGTGCAGAGGATGATGGAGGTCGGGTCGTCGATGACTACCATGTCCGCCTGCTGGGCCTTTTGGGAAAGCTGGTAGGTGATGTGGTTGACCGCGGTGGTCTGACGGATGAAGAGAGCGTCGAACTCCATCAGCCGAGAGGAGTCGTCGGCGGTGATGAGCTCAGCGTTGATATTCAGCTTCTTGGCCTCGGACATGAACAGATGCAGGGCCGAACTGTTGCTGGGCGGGATCGGCTCCTTCGGGTCGTAGAGGATGGCCAGGTCGTAGCCGAAGGATTTCTTGTTCTTCGGGTAACGCCAGATCCTCTTGTTGAAGCGGTCTATGGCGTCGGCGAACTGGGTCTGCTGGGCATCGTCCAACTCGCCCAGGGACATGGTGCGGAAATGGGCGATCTGGGTGTACTTGTGGTCGGCGAATGTGACCTTCAACATTGGGAAGGGAAACTGATCGAAGATGAACTTGGCCAGCCTTTTCAGGGCCGGGTTTTCGCAGTCGCCGAAGAAGATGTCGAGGGTGTGGGGGTTGCTGCCGTCGCCGGCCAGGCCGTTGGTGCTGACCCAGGATTGGCAGGTCTTCTTCAAGAGTCCCTGAAGCTTGATGGTCCGGTCGCAGTCCAGGCTGTTTATTGCATCGACGGAGGGGATGACCTTGTGCTTTCTGGCCTGAGCCAGGAGCGAGCAGTAGTAGCCTTCCGAATTGTAGCTGAGGTCGCTGCAGAGGTTGATGACGAGCAGGTGCTCCTGGCTCAGTTTCTCGTTCTGCAGATATTCGCCGGCGGTGATGATGGTATCGGTTTCATAATAGGGTTTCCAGTCTGAAACCCTATCCAGGATGATCAGTGTCGTTAGCATGGCGAAACCTTGAACGGCCGGCCGGAAGCGGCTTTTCGGCCAGCCTGTTGTTTATGCGAAGTGGGGACTCGCATGACCGAACGACCGGTTACCCGCGGGCCCGCTCCTTGATGGGGATGTAACAGTATGATCTCGGGCCGATGTACTCGGCCCGGGGGCGGATGAGTTTGTTGTTGCTCCATTGCTCCAGAATGTGTGATGTCCAGCCGACCGTCCTGCTGATGGCGAAGATGGGGGTGAACAGTTCCATGGGCAGCCCTATGGCATTGTACAGCGAGGCGGTATAGAGATCGACGTTGGGGAAGACCTTGGTCTTTTCCTCCACGACCTTCTGCACTTCCCGGGTGATCTCGAAATAGGTGCTGTCGCCTGCCTTTTCCGATAAAGTCTGTGCATACATGCGCAGGAGATCAACCCTGGGATCTTCACAGCGGTAGACCCGATGGCCGAAACCCGGGATTTTTTCCTTCCGGGCGAGTTTTTCCTTGATGAAGGACCGCGCCCGGCCCGGTTCGCCGATTTCCTTCAGCATCTGCATGACCTCCATGTTCGCGCCGCCGTGCAGCGGCCCCTTGAGAGTGCCGATGGCCGAGGTCACCGAGGAGTAGATATCGGCCATGGTGGAGGCGGTGACGCGTGCGGAGAAGGTCGAGGCGTTCAGTTCATGGTCGGCATGGAGGATCAGGGCCGCGTCGAAGGCCTTTTCAGCCAGCGGGTCCGGTTCCTTGCCGAACAACGCGTAGAGGAAATTGAAGGCGATGCCGTGGCCGGGGATCGGCTTGATCGGTTCCTTGCCCTCGCGGAGCCGCTGGTGGGCGGCGATCAGCAGGGGGATGCGCAGGGCGAGGCGCTGGGCCTTGCGCAGGCTGGCGTCGAGCCCGGTGTTGCCGCTGTCCGGGTCCCAGTGGCCGAGGGAGGAGACAGCGGTCCGGATGACCTCCATGGGGGTCGCCGCCTTCGGGAACATCCTGAGTATCATGACGGTTTCCACTGGCAGGTCCATGGAGCCAGTGAAGCCGGCAAGGAATGCCTTGAATTCTGTCGGCCGGGGCAGGGCGCCATACCACAACAGATAAGCCACCTCTTCGAAGGTCGATTGGCGGGCGAGTTCGATGGCGTCGTAGCCACGATAAATGAGTCTGCCTTCCTCTCCGTCGATGAAACATATCTCGGTTTCGCAGATGGTGATATCGGCCAGGCCGAGGCCGATGGTCGAGGACGGGGACTCCTTGTCCGCAACTGCTGTCATAACGATAACTCCTGGTAATTTCTGGTATATAGAGTATTGGACGGATGTGAAGGATTGGTAACGACCATCTCGAATATAGCACAAAAGGGGCAAAAGCATATTCTTTTTTTGAGAGGGGCGGCAGGCTCAGGGATATTGCCAGGAATTCCTCCCCTTCCTCGAGAATCACCCGATGCTTACCATTAATTTCCGATTGCCAGGTGCGGTTATCCTGCCGATCTTCAGTGCAGTCATAGGCACCTTTGCCACGGGGGCGGATGCCGATTAAGCCCGGAACTGAAGTGTCCAGTTTGATTTGAATTTGACGCCGAAACCTTTTCTCTCCTATACTCGAAACAGAAACAGCAAGCGGCAATGCAGACAGGAAAAAACAACCAGCAAAGATGAGCTTCACGGCATGCCCCGGCGCGTCGGAACTCTCTACATGAGGAGGCCATATGCAAAAAGCCATAGATATAATGACCAAGGATGTGATCACCGTGACGCCCGAGGTGACGGTGACGGAGCTCGCCCTGCTCCTTGCCTCCCATGGAATAAGCGGGGCGCCGGTGCTCGACGGGACGGGCAAGCTGGTCGGGGTGGTCACCGAAAACGATCTGATCGATCAGAAAAAGAAGATCCATATACCCACCGTGGTGACGATTCTCGATTCGGTCATCTACCTGGAGAACCCGGAGCGGATCGGCAAGGAGATGAAAAAGATGGCCGGAGTGACCGTGCAGGATATCTATTCCTCCGATCCGATCACGGTAAACGAGCAAACTCCGATCGACGAAATCGCCACCATCATGGCCGAGAAAAAGGTCCATACCCTGCCGGTCATGCGGGGGGGAACACTGGTCGGCGTCATCGGCAAGAGGGACATCATCAAGACTTTGATCTCATTAAGTTAAGCCTCCGCCTTTGTTGGTTAATCGCTGGATCGGCCGAAATCCTCCTCTCTGCTTTCGGTTTGACATGGAAGGTATTCTTTAGTAAGCAAAGCGGTTATACCGCGCGGAGCGACAGAGCACGGAACGCCCCATATGTCTAGTGTCATGTCAATGTATCGGATGTTGTAAAGATTGCGCAGTAATTTTGGCTTCCTGCGAGGCACGATTGAGGAGCATAGCCGCGCTATGTGACCGAAAGAAACGAAGCCAGGAATCTAAAAGGACAAGCAAGATATAACAGATGATGCTTGACAGGACACTGGGAACGCATCGGGAACCATGCCGGGCTATATCCTTCTGCTGTTCGCCGCCTCCGCCCTCTTCGCAGGTGCTGAAAATGTACAAATCGGTGAGAAGGAGTCAGATATGGAAGAAACGCTCGTTTCCGGCAACGTGGGGCTTTTCCTGCAGGGACTGAAGAATACCCTCGTTCTCGTTTCGCTTTCGCTTTCGCTCGGCATGTTATTGGCCGTCCCGCTGGCCATCCTCAGGACGAGGGGCCATGTTGCGGCCAGGGTTCCGGTCCGGGCCTTCATCTGGTTCTTCAAGGGGACCCCGCTCCTGGTCCAGATGCTGCTCCTTTACTGCGGTCTGGCTCAAGTCGAGGCGATAAAAAGCACCTTTCTCTGGCCGATGTTCAAGGAGGCCTATTTCTGCGCACTCTTTGTCTTCTGCCTGAATACCTGCGTCCATACGACGATCATCCTTGCCGGGTCTATACGAGCCACGCCCTACGATGCAATCGCCGAGGGCAGGCTCGCCGGTATGTCCACCCTTCGGCTCCTGAAAAAGGTCATCCTGCCCCAGGCCCTGCGACAGATCTCCACCTATTCCAAGGAGATGGTCTTCATGCTGCATGGCTGCGTGCTGACGAGCGTCATCGTCATCTTCGATATCAGCGGGGCGGCGAGGATCATCAATTCCCTATACTACAGCCTTTACCAGGTCCTCTTCTCTGCCGCCGCCCTGTACCTGACGATCACCCTCTCCGTCGTCCTTTTCCTGAGGATGCTGAAAAACCGCTGGAATGAGCGTTGCGATCCCGGGGAAGGGGTGGGGAGTATGGAGATATCCACGTGAGGAGCTGCACGGTTCGAGAGCATTTGCTGCCGGAGGCCGCGGTAGGGACGGAACGAAAACTGATCAGCGTCCATTTCGGGAAACCAGAGGACGGTCGTAAGGCGTACATCCAGGCCGGGCTGCATGCCGACGAGGCGCCGGGCTATCTGGTCGCCTGCCGGCTGATCGAACTCCTGCATAAGGCAGATGCGGCCGGCGAGATGACGGGTGAGATCGTCGTGGTGCCGGCTGCAAATCCTATCGGCCTCTCCCAGTGGGGAACCGATACCATTGAGGGCCGTTTCGACAACAGCGACCACGTCAACTTCAACCGGCGCTACGACGAGCTGGCGGGCGAGCTGGCCGAAAGGCTGCGCGGCCGGCTCGGCGGGGACGCCCGGGAAAACGTTGCCGCCATCCGGCAATGCGCAGCGGAGATCCTGAAGGGCCGGCGGCCGGAGACCGAGGCCGAGGCGCTGAAGCATCTGCTCCTCACCCTCTCCCACGATGCCGACATCGTTCTCGATCTGCACTGCGACCACCAGGGGCTCCTGCATGTCTACATGGGCACGGCCCTGTGGCCGGACGGCGCCGATCTCGCGGCACAGATGGGGGCGAGGGCCGTTCTCCTCGCCGAAAATTCGGGGGGCATGCCCTTCGATGAGGCCAACAGCAAACTGTGGTGGGACCTGGCCGGGAAGTTCCCCGAGGTGCCGATCCCGCCCGCCTGCTTTGCCGCCACCATCGAGTTGCGCGGGGTCGCCGATACGCAAAGGGAGTTCACGGAGCAGGATGCGAAAAATCTCTTCATATTTCTGCAGCGCCGGGGCTTTGTGGGAGGTGACCCGCCGCCTCTGCCTGAACTCCATGCCCGGGCGACCCCCCTGGAAGGCGTCGACTATCTCAAGGCCGGCTGTGCAGGCATAGTCACCTACAGCAAAGAGCTCGGGGAGACGGTGGAGGAAGGGGAGGAGGTCGCTGTCGTCACCCATCCCCTGCAGAATGCGGGGCAGGGCGAGAGGACCCCGATTGTCAGCAGGACCGCAGGTATATTCTTTGCTCGCAGCGCTGACCGTTTCGCCCGGCCCGGCAAGATCGTCGGCAAGGTGGCCGGCGCCCGGGCCCTTGAAGGCAAGGGACCTTATCTGCTGACTTTTTAGTACCTTAAAAATTAAGAATAATTTCGTGAAGGTACTTATCCTCTTGGAAGTTAGAGGTTTACACATATGCCGGATGCCGCACAACCCATTGGAAAAGGGCTTAATCAGGTGTTTTGCAATTATTGTCCGGCCTTCTGCTGCTATCGGCTGGAAGGTTCGGTCCTGCTCCTCACCGCCACCGATATTAACCGTCTGGCCAGGCACCTGGGGCTCAGCGACGGCGAGGTCCGGAGACGCTACATCGAGAACAGGAACACCTTCAAGGTCAGGGAAGACGGCTCCTGCGTCTTTCTCGCCGATGGCCGGCTGAGCAAACGTTGTTCCGTCCATGAGGCGAGACCACAGCAGTGCCGGGATTTCCCCTACGACGATCCCTGCCCCTACCTCCACCGCGAAGACCTGCTGGCGGAGATCTACCCCAGAGTGGAAAAGAGCATGGGGCTGCAATCGGACGATTAGCTTTGGAACTGCCGAGGAATTGGACAGGAAGTGGTCCGGCAGATAGCAGAGGCAGCAGGCATTTTTCCAGGACCTGTAAAACCGAAAAAAGAGAAGGCCGGGCGAAGATCTTCCTCGCCCGGCCCTGGACTGCGGTTTGAGCAGCAGGATTATTTCTTTTTAAGTAGCCTGTCCATGGCTATTTTCAGGCTGGTTTGCATACGGTCGATGGCTGCGGCAAGGGCCCCGATCTCATCCTTGGAGGCGATGTCTATTTTGATGGAGAGATCGCCTTTGCTCATCTTGTCAGCGGCATCGGTGAGCACGATTATCGGCCGGGTGATGCGTCCGGCGATGAAAACCCAGATAAGCATGGCCGCCACCAGGGAGGCGGCAAGAAGCGAGAGTTGGATGATGCCATTCTGCCTGGCGGTAGTTTCTATCATGGCGGCGGTGTCCAGGAATTCCTCCTCGGCGGTTGCCACGCTGATGACCCAGTCCCAAGGGGCGAAATACATAAATCTGGCCACTTTGGTCCTGGCTGCGGTATCTCCCGCTTCTTTCCAGGGATAGCGGTATTCTCCGATCTCGCCGGGCTTCAGGGCGAGGGCTTGTTTCACCATGTCCTTGATGAAGAGGTTCCCCGATTCGTCCTGCAGCCCCGAGATATCTTCGCCGTCGCGCTTGCCCTTGTGGGAAATGATATACTTGCCCTTGCTGTCCAGGACCCATACATACCCTGTTTTCCCCACCACGAGCCGCTCAATGGTTTCCCGCAGGCTTTTGACGCTCTCGATCGGGATGCCTACATACAGCATGCCGATGATCTTGCCGTCGGCGGCGTCTTTGATAGGTTCGTAGGAGGCCACGTACCAGTTGTTCACCACATAGGCCCTCCCGGTAAAGGATTCGCCTTTCAGGATAGCGGCGGTCACCGGGTTCGGTCTGCCGTCGGGATTGGTGCTGGGGATATAGGTGCCGATAGCCCTGGTTCCGTCGGTTTTCAAGACGTTGGTCGCGACTCTCAGCATATCTCCCGATTTGTTCATCCGCTGAAAGATGGTACAGGTCACCGAGAGATTTTCCTGGACCTTGTCTACCACCGGCACCGGGATTTTCGGGTCGCTCACCTGGCCGAGCCAGGTGTTTCCAAGCTTCATCCGGGGCAATTCCTGAATGGAAGAGGCCAGGGAGAACTGGTCGGTGGCCTGCCAGCTCACGGTCTTATCCTCAATCGAGAATCCGCCGTTGCCGGCCACGATTTCACGGGCGACATTCAGGGCGCTCTGGATGTTTTTCTCGTTGACCTCCTGGTGGGACTCCACCAGACCGTACACCGATTTCGCCAGCTGATCGAGGTTGGCGACGGCCTGGTTTTTCGTTACATCGATAGTGAAGCCCAGGTTGGATCTGTTCTGAATATAGGTGACTGCCGCCCCGATGATCTGTGGCAGCACAACCAGAAGACATCCAATGAGAACCAATTTATGCCTAATCTTCATAGATGCGAACATGGGACACTTACTCCTTTTTCAAGAAATTATTGCAACTGCATCTTCTGTCCTTTTTGTCACTGTGGCGGCTTATGCGGCTGAATGAGTCTTTTTGACGCACTGCAAGGAGTGAAAATCCCCCCATTCCCCGTGGTCTACGAGAAGAACCTCTTCTCATTTGAAAAACTTACACTTTCTTACTATTTATTTCTAATAGTTTCTTATTATTCTGCATCATTGCAACAGGCTGACTGAATCTGCGGCTGGGGTTTGTGGTTGACTGCAATCACCCGCTCTTGCTATACAATGCTTTCTCTGCACCCAGTGGCCAAAAGGCAAAAATCTCTTTCCAGTGGTCAGCAAGACCCCCATGAACCTTTTTTCCAAAATCTACTCGTACCTGCTGCTGGGGATCTTCAGCCTGCTCATCGTCGACGGGAATATCAACTATGAGGCCCAGATTGAGCAGTTCGACCGGGATATGAGCGAGAATGCCAAGGAGATCGGGAAAATCATGGCGGAGATGGTCTCCCGTGCCTGGGTAGAGAGCGGGGCCGATCAGGCGATCCGACTGATCGACGCCGCCAACCGGGGGGATCAACTGCTCGCCGTCCACTGGGTGTGGCTCGACGAGGCAATGCGGGAACATGGCCTGCGGAACCCCGAACTTCTGAAAATTGAAGCCGCCGGCCTGCCGCAGTCGATCTCCTTCATCGGCCTGGACGAAAAAAGAACCAGGCAACGGTTCACCTTCGTACCGGTGGATGTTCCCGGCGACCGTCGGGGTGGGCTGCTGCTCATTCAGTCTCTTGCTCCCCTCACCGAGCATACTCAGCGGCTGCTTATCCGCTTTCTGGTCACCTCGGCGCTTCTGGCGCTGATCAGCGGAGTCATCCTCTACTGTCTCGTCGACATCAAGATCAAGAGACCCCTGGAAAAGCTGTCACGCAAGGCCATCGAGATCGGCAAGGGCAATTTGGACGCCGACCTGGAGATCAAGGGGGATGACGAGCTGGCTGGTTTGGCGCGGATCATGAACGACATGTGCACGCGGCTGCTCATTGCCCAGGAGAAGATCCACTTCGAGAACCTGGCGCGGCTCCGGACCCTCGAGCAGCTGCGGCACACCGAAAAGCTCTCCACGGTGGGGCAGATCGCCGCCGGCATCGCCCACGAGATCGGCACCCCGCTCAACGTGGTGGACGGCCGGGCCAAGATGATCATTACCGAGGACCTGAATCGTGAGGAAATCGTCGGCTGCGCCAGGATCATCAAGGCCCAGGCCGAGCGAATCACCTTGATCATTCGTCAGCTCCTCGATTTTTCGCGCAAAAAATGGACAATCGTGAGGACCAGGGAGAATGTCGGGACGCTGCTCCAGCAGGTGTTTCACCTGCTCACCCCCATCGCCACCAAGCAGAAGGTCACCCTGCAGCTCAGGATCCAGCCGGAGGCGAAGGTCGAGTGTTCCGTCGACGGTCAGCAGCTGCAGCAGGTCTTCATGAACGTCATCATGAACGGCATCCAGGCCTCTTGCGCCGGAGGTGCGGTGCTGGTCGAGATCGGCAACATCCATCTGAAGTCGATGCTGCACACCGACGACCAGATCCGGGAGTTCCTGCGGGTCGACATCAGCGACGAGGGCGAGGGCATCCCCCCGGAAAACCTGGAAAAGATTTTCACCCCCTTTTTCACCACCAAGTCCGTCGGCCTCGGCACCGGGCTGGGCCTGTCCGTCGCCCAGGAGCTCCTCGAGGAGCACGACGGCTGGATCGAGGTGGAGAACCGCCAGCCGCGGGGGGCCAGGTTTTCCATCTTTCTCGGACTGGAGGAAACAGCATGAAAGGACGCATTCTCGTGGTCGAGGACGATCAGGCCATGGGCGATATGCTCGACTTCGGCCTGTCACGGCGGGGCTTCGCGAGCAGGTCCGTTATCAGCGGTCGGGCCGGCCTTGCGGCAATAGCGGAGGAACAGCCGGATGTCCTGCTCACCGACATCAACCTGCCCGACATTAACGGTATCGAGGTCTGCCGGGAGGCGGCGGAGAAATGGCCGGACCTGCCGGTGGTCATGATGACCGCCTTCGGCTCGCTCGAAACGGCCATCGAAGCGATCCGGGCCGGAGCCTATGATTTCATCACTAAGCCGCTCGATATGGATCTGCTCGCCCTGACGCTTTCGCGGGCGGTGGCTCACAGGAAGTTGAAGCAGCAGGTGAAGCTGCTGAGCGATGAGATCGAGCGGATACATTGTTTCTCTGGCCTCCTGGGGGAAAGCCCGGTCATGCAGGAATTGTTCGGCCGCCTGCAGCGGATCGCCGCCACCGACTCCTCAGTGCTCATCACCGGCGAGAGCGGCTCGGGTAAGGAGATCACCGCCAGGGCCCTGCACGAATTGAGCCGTCGCAAGGACCGGCGCTTCGTCGCCATCAACTGCTCGGCCCTGCCGGAAAACCTCCTGGAGAGCGAGCTTTTCGGCCATGTGAAGGGGGCCTTCACCAATGCCTGGCAGGACCGGACGGGCCTCTTGCTGGAAGCGAGCGGCGGCACCCTCTTTCTCGACGAGATCGGCGACATGCCCCTCGCCCTCCAGCCCAAGATGCTGCGGGCTCTGGAGGAACGCACCGTCCGTCCGGTCGGCGGCAACAGGGAGATGGGCTTCGATGTCAGGGTTGTCGCGGCCACCAACAGCGATATCGAAAAAGCGGTGGCCGAGGGGCGTTTCCGCGAGGACCTTTACTACCGCCTGAACGTCATCAAGGTGGAGATCCCGCCGCTCCGCCGCCGCGGTACCGACATTCTCCTTTTGGCCCGCAAATTTGTGGGTGAGTTCGCCGAAAAACTCGGCAAGGAGGTCACGGGGCTTGCCGACTCGACCGCCAAAAGGCTGCTCGGCTACGAATGGCCCGGCAACGTCCGGGAACTGCGAAACGCCATTGAGCACGGGGTGGTCATGACCCTTTTCGACAAGATCGTCCCCGAGGATCTGCCCCTGAAGATTCAGGCCCAGGCCGGCCGCAGCCAGTTCTGGGAGGCCGATGCCGAGCTCATGCCGCTGGAGGAGATGACAGCCAGATACATCGCCTATGTGCTGAACATGACGAAAGGCAACCAGACGCTTGCCGCCCAGATCCTGAACATCGACCGGAAAACCCTCTACCGTCGGCTGCAGAAGCCGAGCGAGTAGCCGAAGACTTTTCCGGCCTCAGCCTTTCCGGTGAGGCAAAAGGTCCCGACCGGGGCATTTTGCCCCACCGGCTCTTCGCTGCCCCGCAGTCCTTTCATCTCCCTCTCCTTTTGTCTCCGGTCACCGAGCCCTTCCGGAAGCGGGCTAGTCGTCATGTTCCGTTGTTCCCCAGTGCCGCCTTCGTTCTGGCACGGAATCTGCTAAAACTGAATAACGATTCAATTCGTGTTACCTCAGCAACAGGCAGTGATTTTCGGAAACAGGCAATGAAAATAATCATCGGAATTTTTCAGGATAAGGAAGACCTGACCAGGTTCAGGAAACATCGGATGCTCGATTTCACCTCCCTCACCGAGGTCGGCCCGTTTTTCTCGAAAAATCAGGCCATGGTCTGGATGAAAGAGCTGCACAGCCGCATCGACAACAGCGAGATCGCCTATGTTCCGGAACATTCCGCAAACAACATGAAGTGGTACGGTTTCACCTTCGAGGAGCAGAGCTGAGCGGTTCCCGGGAAAGCCGTAGCGTGAACGGCAATTTCAACGAAAAATTTGCTATGAAACTTCCGCCTGATCTAGAGCACATAAACCCCTCTTCCCTGAAGATCAAGGGAAGGATGATACCCTATGAAGTTTTTGCCGCCCGGCTGCGACATCTGTGCAGTTCTCTCGGCTTCAACGGGGTTGCTATTCGTTATTTCGATACATTCCATGATGCCGATGCCTCGGCGGTAGAGAGTCTTGTCAGGGATGCCCGGGAGGATGCGGTGGTCGTCCTCTCCTGCCGGGTGTCCTACAATCCCAGCTGGGGCAGCTTCTGCGGTCTGCCGCAGCAGCTCCTGCGGGAAAAGTACGAAGATACCTTCGGGCATTGTCCGGCTTCCTTCATCGAACCTTTCCTCCAGCAGTACCGGTTCGCCCGGGAGCATGTCTATCTGACGGAGACCGAGCCGGGACAGCGCCTCGTCACCATACCGGAGATCCTGCTGGAGCAGGAGGGGGGCGGCCAGCCGGGGCAACTGGTTATCGCCCTCGACCGGGTGGCCGAACCGGACGGAGAGGGGCAAATTGCCCCGATCCTCGTCAACGGCGCGATGCGCTCGTACCTTCTTTCGCCTGCCCTGCGCGACTCCCTTGCCACCTCGGGCTTTCGCTGGAGAACGGGGAGGAGCATCCCCATCGACCGCTATCTCGAGAGCGACTATTTCACCTTCATTGACATCGAGAGGGCCGTCGACCATGACAGCCCTTTCTGCGCGACGCTTTTGCCCCATCTCGGTCGGATCGTCAGCCACCGCACCCCAAATCTTCATGCGGCCGAGATCCATCTCGGCCAGGAATTCTCCCGGGCGATCTCGGCCTTCATGGCCCACCACCGCTCTGGTTGCGGCAGAGTGCTCTGCCTTGCCGGCCTCGATATCGACATGGCGGTCTTCCAGGGTCACGAGGGGCACTATTTCGTCCCCTGGAAAGCGTATCTGGAATGGACCTCGGGCAACACCGAGGAGGAGTTCGCCCTGGAGCAGGACGATCTGTATATGAGACTCATGCAGCAGGACAGGCAGTGATCCCTCGGAGATCGGTTTCTGTCCGGCATAACCTGTTTATCCGAAACGATGTCACCTTGAAAAACAACTGAACAACATGAATACCTTCCTTCTCTCTCTGGCCATCCTTGTCGCAGGCGGCCTCGTTCCCCTGCTGACACACCGCTACATGCTGCTGACCAAGTGGATCTATCTGGGCGCGACCGTCCTGGGCTGCATCACCGGTCTCTCCGCCCTCCTCAAGATAGCCGGAGGAGCGGGGGGGATGAGCTTCTCCTGGTCCTGGCTGCAGGTTTTCACCCTGTCTTTCTCCGGCGATGCGCTGAGCCTCTTTTTCCTGCTGCCGATTTTCATCATCTGCCCGCTCGCCGCCGTCTATAGCTTCGGCTATTTCCATGAGGCGGGGAATGGTCTGCGGACGGCGGTGGCCTTCTTCTGCACCAATCTCCTCATTGCCTCCATGGCCCTGGTCACCCTGGCCGACAATATCCTGGTCTTTGCCCTGGTCTGGGAGATCATGTCGCTGTCCTCCTTCGTGCTGGTCATGTACGACTACGAGAAGGAAATGACCAGGACCGCGGGCTACCTCTACTTTCTCTTTGCCCAGGCGGGGGCGCTCTTGATCTTTGCCGCCTTCGGGGTGGCCTTCGCCCATACCGGATCGATGTCTTTTGCCGGCTTTGCCACCATACCCGCCGGAGTCAAGCTGCTCGTCTTCTTCCTCGCCTTTGTCGGCTTCGGTTCCAAAGCAGGAGTCTTTCCCCTGCATATCTGGCTGCCCCATGCCCATCCCGCCGCCCCCAGCCACATCTCGGCCATCATGTCGGGGGTCATGATCAAGATGGGGATTTACGGCATCCTCCGGGTCTATGCGAGCCTGGCGAGCACCGAGCCGGTCATCGGCCAGGTCGTGCTGGTCTTCGGCATGGTCTCCGGTGTGTTGGGGGTGCTCTACGCCCTCGGCAAGCATAACCTGAAACGGCTGCTCGCCTACCACAGCGTCGAGAATATCGGCATCATCCTCATGGGGGCGGGCCTCGGCATGATGGGCGTCTCCCACGGCAACGCGGTCATGGCCGGCTTCGGTTTCGCGGGCGCCCTGCTGCACGTCCTCAACCACTCGATCTTCAAATCCCTGCTCTTCATGGGCGCGGGCGCGGTGATCAAAAAGGCCGGCACCAGTCATGTCGACGAGCTGGGCGGGCTGATGAAGCGGATGCCCGCCACCGGCCGGACCTTCCTGGTCGGCTCGGTATCGATCTCGGGGCTGCCGCCCTTCAACGGCTTCGTCAGCGAATTTCTGGTCTATTTCGCCGCCTTTCAAGGGCTGCAGTACACCCATGTCACCATGATCCTGGCGGTCATGGCGATCATTGCGCTTGCGGTCATCGGCGGGCTGGCATCCTTCTGCTTCACCAAGGTGGTGGGCATCGTCTTCCTTGGCGAGCCCCGTTCGACTAAGGCGGCGGAGGCGGGTGAGGTGGGCGTCTTTCTCATCCTGCCGATGGTCGTGCTGGCGGCCGCCTGCCTTGTGATCGGTATTTTTCCGGACATTTTCATCCGCCTGGCCTTCTCCGGGCTCGGTGGTCTCACCGAGTCGAGCAGACTCGACCTGGCGCTGGTGGATACGGTCGGGGCGAATCTCGCCCTCGGCGCCAGGATTCTCTTTGCCATCTTTCTCGGCCTGGTTGTTCTCAGGAAAGTCTTCTACCGGGGCAAGGTCCGGGCTGCGGGACCGACCTGGGGCTGCGGCTTCACCCGCCCAACCACCCGGATCCAGTACACCGGGACTTCCTATGCCCGGAGCGTGGTCGGCTTCTTTCGGCCATTTGCCCTGGTGCGGGAGAGCGCGGTGAAGCTGGAGGCCATCTTCCCCGGCCGGACCCATTACGAGGCGCGGGTGGACGACATCGCCGAAGTGGGGCTGCACCGGGGCGCGGCCCTGCCGCTCCTGGCTTTTTTGAGTAAGTTCCGCTGGATCCAGCACGGCAACGTCCAGCTCTATATCGGCTATATCATCGTGACGATCAGCCTGGTGCTGCTGGTATCGTTCATCTAACGGTTTGAGATGTTGAAAGGAACGGCTATGGAATCTCTTGCGACAATCGCTCTGGCGCTCCTTCTGGGGCCGCTTTTCCCCGGGATCATTCTCAAGGTGAAGGCCTTCTTCGCCGGCAAGAAGGGGCCGCCGCTGTTCATCAAGTACTACACCCTGGCAAAGCTTCTGCGAAAGGGCTCGGTCTACAGCACCAGCACGACCTTCGTCTTCAAACTCGGGCCGCTGGTCTCGCTCGCCGGGGCGATCATGGTCCTGATCTTCTTTCCGCTCGCCGGGCTGCCGCCGCTCTTCTCCTTCCACGGTGACGTAATCCTGCTCTTCTATGTGCTCGGCATCGGGAGGTTCTTCACCATCGCCGCGGCACTCGACACCGCCTCGCCCTTCCAGGGCATGGGGGCGGCCAGGGAGGCCTTCTTCGGGACCTTGGCCGAGGCGACCATCTTCGCCGTCCTGGTGCTCTTCTACCGGATGACCGGGGCGCTCAGTTTTGCCGACTATTTTACCGGAACCACGCCCATCAGTCTTGCGGGGACTGCGGGGGCGCTGCTGCTCCTGGCCATCGTCGCCCTCTTCATGGTGCTGCTCACCGAGAACTCCCGAGTGCCTGTCGATGATCCGGCCACCCACCTGGAGCTGACCATGATCCACGAGGTGATGATCCTCGATCACAGCGGGCCCGACCTTGCCCTGATCGAGCTCGGCGCCTTCTACAAGCTGTTATTCTATTCGGCCTTCATCTTCCTCATCGTCTGCCCGCTGGATGCCGCGTGGGGCTACCTGCGCATCCCGGTCTTCTTCGCCGGCCTCGGCCTCGTCTATGTGGCGGTCGGGCTGGTGGAGTCGGGCATGGCCCGTTTCAAGATGAACCTGGTGCCGAAGTTCGTGCTCACCTCGCTCACCCTGGTGTTCTTCGCCGCCATCCTTACCATGGAGTTTGTGAAATGATAAACATCAACGACATGATCATGGTGATCCTGCTGTTGTCGGTGCTGCTGTCGCTCGCCTCCAACCGCCTGGTAGCCCTGATCAAGATAATGGCCCTGCAGGGAGTGATGGTGTCGCTTCTGCCGCTGCTGCTCGAACACCACAGCCGGATGGGCAGCGGCGGGCTGATTTTCTTTCAGGTGATGATCCTCATCAAGGGCATCTTCATCCCGGCGCTGCTCTACGTGGCCTTGAAGCGTATCGCCATCAGGAGGGAGATCGAGCCGATCATCGGTTATCATGCCTCGCTTTTCGTGGGTCTCATCGTCATCCTTGTCTCCATCTTCATCTCCGAAAAACTGCACGTCTCCCTGGCCGGCGGCTCAGAGCTTCTCCTGACCACGGCCATCACCACTATGGCGGCGGGCTTCTTCCTGATGATGAGCCGGAAAAAAGCCATCACCCAGGTTATCGGCTACCTGATGCTGGAGAACGGCATCTACATGGTGGGCACGGCGCTCACCCGGCACTCCCACACCGTCTATATCATCGAGTTCGGGGTGCTGCTCGACCTGCTGGTCGCGGTCATGATCATGGGGATCATCCTCAACAACATCAACCATGCCTTCGACGACATCGACACCGATCTCCTCAATCGCTTAAAGGACTGATACCATGCTGGAACTCATCTTCATCCTGCCGATAGTCACCGGATTCACGGCCCTCTTTCTTCCCCCCGCCATCGGCCGGGGTATGCTGCTGCTCGCCGCTCTCCTGCATCTGCAGCTTTCGGTGATGGCGGCCATGGGCAAGCTTGCGATCTTCGCCGACCGGTTTTTTGCCCTCGAGCCCGCCGGCCTCCTGGTCCTGCTGGTCACCTCGTTCATCTTCCTCTGCATCGCCTGCTACGCCATCTGCTACCTGCAGGAGTCGACGCTCGGCAATGAGCCGATCTTCATCGGCTGCATGCTGCTCTTTCTCGGCACCATGAGCATGGTGACCCTGTCCGATCATCCCATAGTCCTGTGGATAGCCATCGAAGCGACGACGCTGGTCAGCGCGCCCCTGATCTTCATCCACCGCTCCCGTGAGGCGCTGGAGGCGACCTGGAAATACGTGCTCATCTGCTCGGTAGGGATCGCGCTTGCTCTGCTTGGTTGCTTCTTCATTACGCTTTCCATCGATATCGCCGATGTTGAGGTGGCCCTGAACTTTACCTCGCTGAACAAGGTGGCCGCGCAGCTCGATCCCTTGTGGCTGAAGGTCGGCTTCATCTTCGTGATCATCGGCTTCGGCACCAAGATGGGCCTGGCCCCCATGCACACCTGGCTGCCCGACGCCCACAGCGAGGCCCCGAGCCCGGCCTCGGCGCTGCTGTCGGGGGCGCTTTTGAACTGCGCATTCTTAGGCATCTACAAGGCCCACACTCTGATGTACCTGGCCGGACTGGGGGAATTTTCCAGCAATCTGCTGATCGGTTTCGGGCTGACCTCGATGTTCGTCGCCGGCATCTTCATCATGAAACAGTCGGACTACAAGCGGATGCTCGCCTACTCGAGCATCGAGAACATGGGCGTCATCGCCTTCGGCGTGGGCATCGGCGGGGTGGCGATTTACGGGGCGATCCTCCACATGATCCACCACTCGCTGATCAAGTCGTCGCTGTTCCTCTCCGCCGGCAACGTGCTCATCGGTTTCCAGACCAAGCTGGTCGAGAAGGTGGGCCAGATGGCGAAATTCCTGCCGAACACCTTTCTCTCATTCTTCGCAGGTTTTCTGGGCATCTCCGGCCTGCCGCCCTTCGGAATTTTCATCAGCGAGCTGTTTATCCTGCTCGGGGCAATCCAGACCGGGCGTCCGGTATACGCGGCCCTCTTCGTCTTCGCCCTTATCCTGGTGGTGGCCGGCGCGGCCCAGATCGTCACCGGTATGTCCTTTTCGACGATAGCCGCACCGCAAGCACTGGGCGCCGAACGTTTCCTGAGAGTCATGCCGCCCTACCTCCTGCTTGTCGCCTCCATCGTCCTGTGCCTGTGGATGCCGGACGGCTTGTACGCAACCATCCTCAATACCATTCAAATCATCGGAGGGACGATTCATGGATAGCCTCCCCCAGGCTCGCAGGGACAGCCTCCTGCAGATCGGCAACGGCGAGACCGTGCACCGCTCGGTGCTGCCCTGCGTGCCATTTGCCCGCTTCTCTGAGCAGCTTGGCGCCTTCGTCAAAAACGACGGCTTCATCGTCCAGTTCTTCGCCTTCGTCGATTCGGGGCGCAACAAGCTCCTGGCGGTGGTCCGCAACAAAGGCCTCTACGTGCTCACCACCGAAGTCGGCGAGAGCTTCCCCTCGCTCACTGCCTCGATCAGCGAGCGCTTCCACATGTTCGAGCGGGAGATCGCCGAGCAGTACGGCATCACCCCGACGGATCACCCCTGGCTGAAGATGGTCCGCTACCACGCCAACTGCCGCGGGGTCCCCGATGTCTTCGGCAACGATTACCGCGAGGATATCCCCGGCAACTACCCGTATTTCCAGGTGGAGGGCGAGGCCATCCATGAGGTGGCGGTGGGGCCGGTCCACGCCGGCATCATCGAGCCCGGCCATTTCCGCTTCCAGTGCGCGGGTGAGGAAGTCTATTCGCTCGAGATCCAGCTTGGCTACCAGCACCGAGGGGTCGAGAAAATGCTGACCCGGGTGCCTTTCAAACGATTGCCGGTGATCTGCGAGGGCATCGCCGGGGATACCAGCATCGGTCACAACCTCTGCTGCTGTCAGGCCCTGGAGTCGCTCGCCGGTCTCACCGTCGATCCGGGCGCCAGAATCATCAGATCCATCGCCCTCGAACTCGAGCGGCTGGCCAACCATATCGGCGATCTCGGGGCTCTCTCGGGCGACGTGGCCTTCAACCCGCCGGCCGCCTATTTCGGGCGGTTGCGCGGTGAATTTCTCAATCTCCTCCAGGTGCTGTGCGGTAATCGCTTCGGCAAGAGCCTCATCCTGCCCGGTGGGATCTTCAGGAGGATGACCGAGGAGCAGGCAAAGATCATCGGCAGCAAGATTAAGGAGCTGGAACCGGAGGTCGCCCACGTCTGCGACCTCTTGTTCTCCGCCCATACGGTGCAGGCGCGCTTCGAGCATACCGGCACCGTCTCCAAGAAGATGGCGGAGGATCTGGGGCTGGTCGGCTACTGCGGCCGGGCCTCGGGCCTCGACTACGATGTCCGCGTCGCCTTCCCGACCGAGGCCTACAGTTCGCTCCACGCCAACCGCAACGAGACGGCGAATGGCGATGTCTACAGCAGGGCCTCGGTGCGCCGGGAGGAGATCATGCATGCCATGCACCTCATCCGAACGCTGCTCAACAGGGCGGGCGAACCCTGCGCCAGGACGGCCATGAAGGAGCTTGCACTCGTCCCGGACAGCTTTGTCGTCACCATGAACGAAGGCTGGCGCGGCGAGGTGTCGCACTGCCTGTTGACCGACGGGACGGGCGGGATCGAACGGTACAAAGTTAAGGACCCGTCCTTCCACAACTGGACCGGCCTCGCCATGGCCCTCAGGAATCAGGAAATCTCCGATTTCCCGCTGTGCAACAAGAGCTTCAACCTCTCGTATTGCGGTTTCGACCTTTAGGAGGCTGTCGGATTATGCGGGGTGGATTGAGTGGACAGAATGGATTTCGTGAACCAAGTGGACTGGGTGAGCGCCGGGAAGCCGGGCCGACATGTCCACCAGGTCCACAATGTCCACAGCGTCCACTCGATCCTCATGCGAAAAACGGTGATGGCGCGCAATTTCACTATATGCGGTAACGAAGGTATAAAATATGTTGAAAATTATAAGAAATCGGGCGGAGCAAGGCTGCAAGACCACCGCCTATCCAAAGAAACCTATTGAACTTTACAAGCGCTATCGCGGCCTGCCCCGGCTGAACAGGGACTGCCATCCGGCCCTTGTCGAACAGTGTCTGGCGGTCTGCCCCCAGGATGCCATCCTTGCCGAGGAGAAGAAGATCGACCTCGGCCGGTGCACCTTCTGCGGGCGCTGCGAGCATGTCGGGGATGGGGCCTTCGTCACCTTCAGCCAGGACTTCGGCATCGGTGCGGCGAGCCGCGAGGCGCTCGTCTGCGACGGCAGCATGCCGGCGCTCGCCGACCACGCCAAAAAGCACTTCAAGAAGCTCTTCGGCCGGTCGCTCCAGCTGCGCCAGGTCTCGGCCGCAGGCTGCAACGCCTGCGAGGCCGACACCAACGTGCTCAACACCCCGTTCTTCGACCTGTCCCGCTTCGGCATCGACTTCGTCGCCTCGCCCCGCCATGCCGACGGCATCCATGTGACCGGACCGATCTCCCGAAACATGAAAGCCGCCCTCATCGCCACCTACGAGGCGGTGCCGACCCCCAAGGTGGTTATCGCCAGCGGCGCCTGCGCCATCAGCGGCGGACCATTCTACGGCAGCGACGAGATCGTCGGCGATTTGAACAGCATCATTCCGGTGGATCTCTACATCCCGGGCTGTCCGCCTCATCCCCTGACGACGCTCCACGCCCTCCTCAACTATTTCAAATAGGAGTCGCTGCTCCTCTGAGTTTGCAATTTCAGGATAGGTGCATATCATTGAAATAGCTGCATCCCCCGTGACCCGCGGTGACCTGGGGGGGTGCTTGCAGAGGATCCGGCCGTTGCGACGGAGTCTTCCAATTTTTTTATTCATTCCAGCAAAGGGGGAATCATCGTGGCCATTATCACAATCTCAAGAGGGTCTTACAGCCGGGGCAAAGAGGTTGCCGAAGCACTGGCGAAGAGACTCGGATATGAATGCGTCTCCCGAGACATTCTTCTTGAAACCTGCCAAGAATTTGCTATTCCCGAAATCAGGCTGATCAAGGCCCTCCATGACGCCCCGTCCATCCTGGAGCGGTTTCAGTATGGAAAAGAAAGATATATCAGCTATTTCCGTTCAGCCTTCCTTGCCCATATGGCCAAGGACGACATCGTCTACCATGGCCTTGCCGGACACTTCTTTCTTCAGGACATCGCCCATGTTCTGAAGGTGAGGATCCTCGCGAACATGGAAGACCGGGTGAGGGAAGAGATGAAACGGGAGAATTGCTCCGAAGAAGAGGCCCGTTACCTGCTGAAGAAGGACGATGACGAGCGGCGTCGCTGGGGACTTGCACTCTACGGCAAGGATACCTGGGACGCGAGCCTCTACGACATGGTTCTGCATATCGACGTCCTCCAGGTCGAGGATGTCGTCGACATTCTCCATGACATGATCGGGAAGGGGAGATTCGCGACCACTCCCGAATCCGTGGAGATGCTGCGGGAGCGGACTCTGCTGGCCAACATCCACGCTCACGTGGTCAACTTCGCCCCCCGGGTGACCGTTGCCGTCGAGGACGGGGTGGTGACTCTCGGCAACCTCAACGGCGCCCTGAACCTGGACGGTGCCCTCAAGACCGACAGCGAGCAGCGCCGGAAAACGGCCGCCATGCTCATCGAGAAATACGGAGTCAGGGATGTGATCTTCGAAAAGCCTGTCAAACCAAAGAAAGACTATATCAATGTCTTCCATAATATCGACATCGACAAATGACCGTGTGGCCGGGGCAACGCTCTCTTTGCGGGAAAGCGCCGCAAGAAAAATAGTCCCTACAACCAGCCCTTGCGCTTGAAGTAGACGTAGGGAGCGAGCCCCGCGATAACCATCGATAGCAGGGACAGGGGGTAGCCCCAACTCCAGGAAAGTTCCGGCATGTGGTGAAAATTCATGCCGAAAATTGATGCGATAACGGTCGGGGGCATGAAAACCACCGCCACGATGGAGAAGATCTTGATGATCTTGTTCTGCTCGATGTTGATGAAGCCGAGGGCGGCGTTCAAGAGGAAGTCCAGTCTCTCCGAGAGGAAGGTATTGTGGGACAGGAGCGTCTTGATGTCTTCGAGGAGGTCGTTGGCGGTATTGGTATTGCCATCGACGAGACGCCCCCGGCGGAGCAGGAAATTCAAATCGCGTTGACCGTCCATGAGACACAGCCGGATTTTCCCGTTGAGGTCGTCCTGCCGGGAGAGATTGTCGATAACTTCTTCCAGGATGACGCTTTCGCGGTTGAAAATCTGGCGGCTGATTTTATCTATGGCCAGATGGGCTTCCTCGGAAAGATCGGCGAGTCTTTCGATTTTGGCCTCGATGAGCGAGATGATGGTCGAAAGTGGATCGACGATTATGCCGGGATGTGACTGAGCCCTTTCCTGGAAATGGAGGAGCAGGGACACCTCGCGGGCGCAGACGCTGATCAGGCACTGACTGTTAAAGAGAAAGGCCACATTGGTGATGGAAAAATACCCGTTTACCTGATGAAGGAATGAGCAGTTAATCTGCAGGCCGTGGGGGTAGACCTCATAATGCGAGCTCGCTTCGATTTCTTCGGTTTCGTGGATATTGGGCAGCGTAAGGCCGGTCAGCCCCTCGACCGTCCGGATCTCGGCAGGATTGGGGGTAATCAGGTCTATCCAGACCGCTTTTTCGAGGTCATCGGTGGTCGGGGTCGTCTTGAGCGCCAATTGGTCGTACTCAAGGGAAAACACCTTCAGCATATTGTCACCTTGCCTGATGTTTCCGGGGGATGGTTTCGTCCTTTTCGGCGGAGAACCCTGCTGCGGCTGGCAGGACTCTAGTCCGAAAAGGGCCTAGTGGCAAGGATATTCAATCCCGTGAACCGCATTCAGTTGGGGACTGATTTCTTTTTGCGAAAAAGCATCGCGAAAAGAAATCAGTCAAATTGGAATCACCTCCGCCGTGTGTTCGCAGATCTCGGCGATCATCAGTCGGTTGCGCAGTTCCGGCGGCCGGCCGAGGAGGATGGCTGCCAGTTCCGCGCATTCCACGGCGGCCATATAGATAGCGCTGAAGGGCAGGGTGCCGAGGCTTGCTTCGATACCCCGGGTCGGGGCCTTTTCCGCCGAGCCGTAGATCCGGCGCAGGCCCTGGTCCCCAGGGAAAATGGCGATAGCCTGCCCGCTGGTGCCGCCGACCGCGGCGGATACCATGGGAATTCCCGCGGTCCTGCAGGCATCCTCGAGCACGAAACGGTCGCCGATGGTGTCGAGGCAATCGGCCGCCAGGTCGACTTCGGCCAGGATGGCCGGGCCGTTGTCCTTTTTGAAGAATTCGTTGAATTCCCTGGTCGTTACCGCGGGATTTATCTCCGCCACCCGCTCCCTGGCGGCAATGCTTTTGTGTTGGCCCAAGCGGGCGGGGCTGCTCAGCACCTGGCGGTTGAGATTGCTCTCGTCGAAGGAGTCGCCGTCCACCAGGGTGAGGGTGCCGACGCCGAGGCGGGCGAGGATCTCGACGACCGTGCCGCCAAGGCCCCCCAGGCCGATCACCGCGACATGGGAGTTCAGCAGCCGGAGCTGATCCCGGCAGGAGTAAAATTTCCGGTTGCGGCTGTAACGCTCCGGCACGATTTCCAGTTCCAGGGCGGCGCACTCGATTTCCCGGAGCGACCTGCCGGTCCGTGCGGCGATCGTCCGCTCATCGGCGAGGATGAGCGAGGTGTAGGCGGAGCCGTCGGGCCGCAGCTTGAGCTGACCGGCGCTTTCGAGCAGCTCTGTGAGTGTCTGGTCGGTCATGGGTAACTCCTTTGAAAAGGACTGAGGACTGAGCTATGAGGACTGAGTAAAAAACCTTTGGTTTTTTTATAGATCTTTTAATTTTCCTCAGTCCTCAGTCCTCAGTCCTCAGTCCTCAGTCCTCAGTCCTCAGTCCTCGTTTTTCATCATCTGCCGCAGCACGTAGGGCAGGATGCCGCCGTGACGGAAGTAGGTCACATCCACCTCGGTGTCGAGGCGGGCGACGGCCGAAAAGCGCACCACCCGGCCGTCGGGTTTCCGGGCGATCACCTGGATCTCACTGCGCGGGGCGATATCGGCGAGGCCGGCGATGGTGAAGACCTCCGAGCCGTCGAGGCCGAGCGTCTCGGAGTTTTCTCCCTCCTTGAAGACGAGCGGCAGCACTCCCATGCCGACCAGATTGTTGCGGTGGATCCGCTCGAAGGATTCGGCGATGACCGCTTTTACGCCCAGGAGGTTGGTGCCCTTGGCCGCCCAGTCCCGGGAGGAGCCGGTGCCGTACTCCTTGCCCGCGAGAACGATGAGCGGCGTCCCTTCCCGCAGATAGGCCAGGGCCGCCTCGTAGTTGAACATCTCCTTTTCTTCAGGATACTTGATGGTGTAGGCCCCTTCTTTTGGGGCGACCATCCTGTTTTTGATCCGGATATTGCCGAAGGTGCCGCGCATCATGACCTCGTGGTTGCCCCGCCGCGACCCGTAGGAGTTGAAGTGTTCGGGGGAGACGTCCTGTGCCATCAGGTACCGCCCGGCCGGATAGTCTTTGTTGATCGCCCCGGCAGGCGAAATATGGTCAGTGGTCACACTGTCGCCGAGCACGAGAAAGGCCCGGGCGGCGCCGACATCCTGGGGCTCCGCCGGCAAGCTGGTGAAGTCGTCGAAGTAGGGTGGATTCTTGATGTAGGTGGATTTTTCATCCCAGGCAAAGGTCGTGCCTTCGGCCACCGGCAGGCCCTGCCAGAAGGCGTCGCCGGTGAAGATCCGGGAATACTCCAGGTTGAAGGCCTCGCTCGTCACGTGGCGCTGGGCGATGGCGTCGATCTCCTCGTTGCTCGGCCAGATATCCTTGAGGTAGACCGGCTCGTTGTTCGGGTCGCAGGCCAGGGGCTGCGTGGTGAGATCCACATCCACCCGCCCGGCGATGGCGAAGGCCAGCACCAGCATGGGTGAGGCGAGGAAGTTGGACTTGATCAGCTGGTGGATACGCGCCTCGAAGTTGCGGTTGCCGGAGAGCACCGCCGCGACATTCAGGTTATGTTCCTTGACGGCCTTCTCGATCTCGGGATGGAGCGGTCCGCTGTTGCCGATGCAGGTGGTGCATCCGAAGGCGGCGATGTGGAAACCGAGGGCCTCCAGGTAGGGCAGGAGGCCGCTTTCCTCCAGGTACCTGACCACGACCTTCGAGCCCGGGGCGAACGAGGTCTTGACGAGCCCAGGAACCTTCAGGCCTCGTTTGACCGCCTCTTTCGCCATGAGGCCCGCCCCGATCAGGACATGGGGGTTTGAGGTATTGGTGCAGGAGGTGATCGCGGCGATCACCACGCTGCCGTCGCCGATCTTTACCGGCCGACCGTTGACGATGATCTCGATATCCTCTTTGGGTTTGACCTGGCAGGCGGGCTCGCGGCTGGTCTCGCAGCCTGATTCGTCCATGAAGGTCGAAACCGCCTGCTGCTTGGCATCGCGCTCGTAGTTGCAGCCAAGGATGTTCCGAAAGGTTCGGCGCATATCCGAGAGCGGCACGCGGTCCTGGGGCCGGGCCGGTCCCGCGAGAGACGGCTCCACCGTCGCCAGGTCGAAATCGATGACCTTGGTGTACTCGCGGTCGTCCTCGCCGGTGTAGAAGAATCCGTTCGCCTTGGCGTAGACCTCGGTCACCGCGGCGTGGTGCTTGCGGCCGGTGAGTCGCAGATAGGCGATGGTCTTCTCGTCGATGGGGAAGAAGCCGAGGGTCGCCCCATATTCCGGAGTCATGTTGGCGATGGTCGCCCGATCCGGAATCGAGAGATGCTGCATGCCGGGCCCGAAGTACTCGACGAATTTCTCCACCACCTTGTTCTTGCGCAGGAGCTCGGTGAGGGTCAGGACAAGGTCGGTGGCGGTGATGCCGGCCCGCAGCCGGCCGGTAAGGCGCACGCCGATCACTTCGGGGATGGACATGTAGTAGGGCTGGCCGAGCATCACCGCCTCGGCCTCGATGCCGCCGACTCCCCAGCCCATGACCCCGATGCCGTTGATCATCGGGGTGTGTGAGTCGAGGCCGACCACGGTGTCGGGATAGGCGAAAGTCGCATCGCCCACGGTCTCGGTGATGGTCACCCGGCCGAGGTGCTCGAGGTTGACCTGGTGGCAGATCCCCGAGTTGGGCGGCACCACCTTGAAATTGTCGAAACTCTTCTGGGCCCACTTGAGCAGGGCGTAACGCTCGCTGTTGCGCTCGTACTCCTTGGCCACATTGCCGGTGAGGCTCTTGCCAGTGCCGGAGAAATCCACCTGGACCGAATGGTCCGCCACCAGCTCGACGGGCACCCGGGGGTTGACCCTGGCGGGGTCCCCGCCGAGCGCCTTCACCGCATCCCGCATGGCGGCCAGGTCGACAACCGCCGGCACGCCGGTGAAATCCTGCATGAGCACCCGGGCCGGGTGGTAGGGGATCTCCACCGGCGAATCGTAGGAAGTCTGCCACCCGGCGATGGTCCTGATATCCTTCTCGGTCACGATGTGCCCGTCGAGCTTTCTTGCGAGGTTTTCGACGAGGATCCGGATGGAAAATGGCAGCCGGCCGATATTGCCTATGCCCTGTCTTGCCAGTTCGCCTATATCGTAATAACTGTAGGTGGTTGCATTCACCTGAAGTTGTTTGATGAAATCCTTCTTTGTCATGGTGTGCTCACCAGTTGCTGAGGTTATTTTCCGCCGCGAGCCACAGTCGGCAAATTGTACATGTTTTCATTGCTATCCGCAGTCTAATGCGAGCTGACGCCCGCAACCCAAGGGTCGTGATCCCCTCCAACAGCAGAGGGGACTCTTTTCAGTACCCCCTTGAGGGGTATAAGTACCTTCACGAAATTCGTTTCAAAAAAACAAGAAACGAATTTCTAAGGTACTAACCTAATGTTGCCGGGTCGATTTGGCGAGATTCGCTTTGAAAAAAACGCGATCTTATTTCCTGATCGCCTCTCCCCTTGCGGCGATCCCGCCGGAAAATCGTTCCTCCAGCCGGCTGAGCCTGTGCAGATGGTTCCGTTCTTCCTGGATGATCCCCTGCAGTTGGGCCGAGATGGCTCGATCGTCGATCAGGCCCATGAGAAACTCGTAGAAGAGAATGGTGTCCTGTTCGAAGGTCTTCGACCGGGTGACCACTTCCATGAGATCTGCGGCGCTTTCCAACTCGCTCTGGGCTAAAAGAAAGGTGTTGCCCCTTACCATCTCCTGCAGGAGCGTTTTGCCCATGGCTTCCAGCTCTTGCTGTTCGGCGGAAAGAGGCTGGTCCGACCGGAGATTCTCGAACCACTGCCCGTGGTTCCTCTCTTCGTCGGCCATCCAGTTCATGATATTGGCGATTTCGGAATCTTCCGCCGTCAGGGCGGCGTTGCGATAGCTCTCTTCGCCGTTTTTCTCGATCTGGATGGCGATGTTGCGGATATCGGCAAGGGTGAACATTGAAGTCTCCAGGTGTAATGGTAAAGATTAAGTCGCACGTTCATCCCATTGTATCGGATTTTTCCGGACAACATAAAGATTTTATTCAAAGAAACGGGTGAAGATTGCCACCTCCTCCCGCGGGGTCCGGTACCCGTTGATGGGGGCGTCCTTGTCTTCGTAGCCGAGCGCCATACCGCAGATGAGGGTGGTCTCCCGGCTGTAGCCGAGAAATTTCTTTATGAGCTCCGGGTACTGTCCCAGGGCCGCCTGGGCGCAGGTGGCGAGTCCCTCTTCGAGGGCTGCGAGCATCACCGACTGGAGAAACATGCCGTAGTCGAGAAAGGACCCCTTCTGCATCACCGGATCGAGAAAGAAGAAGAGCATCACCGGGGCTCCGAAGGCCCGGTAGTTTTCCGCCCACTGGGCAAGACGCCGCTCCCGGTCCCGGCGGTCGATCCCCACGGCGGTGTAGAGCTGGGCGCCGCAGGCCACCCGGCGGCTCTTGTACGGTTCGTGCCAGTCGACCGGGTAGTAGTGGTAATCCATGGCGCCTGGACCGCTTTCGGTAAAGGCACGGCCAAGGATCCCGCTCAGCTCCTCCTTCCTTTTGCCGCTGACGACGGCGACCTGCCAGGGCTGGGCATTGGTGCCGGAGGGTGCGTGACGGGCCGCCCGCAGGATTCGGATGATCCGGTCGCGGTCCACGGGTTTGTCGAGAAAGGCGCGGGTGGATTTGCGCTCGCGCAGGGCGTCGCTGATGTTCATTTTATCACTTATCGCAATTGTTATGATGGTATATTGATAATCGGCTGAGGCCGTGAGTCGATCTCAAGTGAAATTAGAATAAGGTCTGTCGGGTCGAGATCAAGATAAAGGGCCCCTGTCGATATGTCCCGGCCGTTCCATGCCTGGTCGGGGAATTGATCATCCCGGCTTCGATGCGTATGGCTTCGGAAAGCGACTCCGGCGCGGAAAAAGTGTTTGCTTTCAATTACAAATGATTATCTTTGGTGGGAAATGCTTTTCGAAAATTGTCCGATGACGCTTGACAAGTGCCGGTTCATTACCTGTAATTTGCAATTATACTGAATGTAGGTTCTACGTTTTATCGAATAGCAGTCCGATACTCACCAAGGAGAGAAAGAATGGCAGAGGAAACAACTGTTCTCACCCCCGACGGAATAGACTCGCCGGGAGAAGAAAATGAAAAAGATGCCGGAAAGTCTTTGATCTTGGCCAAGGATCTCTTGCCCGATCGATTGATGATAATCCCCCTGCACGACCGGCCGATGTTCCCCAAGATGATGGGGCCGATCATCATCGACGACCCCACCCTGCAGCAGGCGGTCATGAAGCACGTCAATCAGAACGCCCCGCTCTTTTTCGGCCTGGTGCTGCAGAAACCGAAGGAAGACGGCCTCGCCCATCCGGCCCAGAGCGTGGATGACTTCTTCAGGATAGGCTCGGTGGCCCGGGTCATCCAGGTGTCGCCGTATAAACCGGGCGAACCGCTGCAGGTGCTGGTCCAGGCCCTGGAGCGCTTCGAGATCCTGGACATGGTGAGAAGGGACACGCTCTTCGTCGCCGAGGTCCGCTACCGCTTCGAGCCCATCCAGGAGAACACAGACGAGCTGAAGGCCTATTCGGTGGCGATCATCGACTGCATCAAGGATCTGGTCAACATGAATCCGCTCTTCAAGGAGGGGTTGTCGCTGCTCATCGAGCGGATCAACTTGAGCGACCCCGGCTCGCTCGCCGATTTCGCCGCCTCCATGACCACCTCTTCCGGCAGCGAAATCCAGAAGATCCTGGAGACCGAAGACATCCGCAAGCGCCTGGAGGCGGTGCTCATCCTCCTGAAAAACGAAGTGGAGATCTCAAAGCTCAAGCAGAGGATCTCGAAAAGGATCGAGGAGCAGTTGTCGAAACAGCAGCGGGAGTTCTTCCTCAAGCAGCAGCTCCAGGAGATCAAGAAGGAGCTGGGCCTGTCGAAAGACGACACCCAGGCGGAGATCGAAAAATACGAGGAACGCCTGAAGAAGCTGGTGCTCACTGACGAGGCGCGGGAGAAGGTCAAGGAGGAGATCGAGAAACTGAAGCTGCTCGGCACCTCCTCGCCGGAATTCAACGTCTCCAGGACCTATCTCGACTGGCTGACCATCCTGCCCTGGGGCATCTACTCCAAGGACAGCTACAACCGCAAGAAGGCGTCCAAGATCCTCGATCGGGACCACTACGGGCTTACAGACGTCAAGAACCGCATCCTCGAGCTCATCTCGGTGGGCGTGATCAAGGGGGACCTGTCCGGCACCATCCTGCTCCTGCAGGGTCCGCCGGGTGTCGGAAAGACCTCCATCGGCCGGTCGATCGCCACCAGCCTGGGCCGGGAGTTCTTCCGCTTCTCGCTCGGCGGCATGCGCGATGAGGCGGAGATCAAGGGCCACCGCCGCACCTACATCGGGGCGATGCCCGGCAAGTTCATCCAGGCGATCAAGACCTGCAAGACGGCCAATCCGGTGATCATGCTCGATGAGATCGACAAGATCGGCGCGAGCTTCCACGGCGACCCTGCCTCGGCGCTCTTGGAGGTGCTCGATCCCGAGCAGAACCGCGACTTCCTCGACCACTACCTGGACGTGCGCTTCGACCTGTCGAAGATCTTCTTCATCTGCACGGCCAACCAGATGGACACGATTCCCGGTCCCCTCATCGACCGGATGGAGATGATTCAACTGCCCGGCTATATCCTCGAGGAAAAGGTGGAGATCGCTCGCCGCCACCTCATCCCCAAGCAGCTCAAGGCCCACGGCCTGACTGAGAAGCAGGTGACCATCCCGAAATCGGTGCTGGCGGCGATTGTCGATGGCTATGCCCGCGAGGCGGGGGTGCGGGGCCTGGAGAACGCAATCAAGAAGATCCTGAGGAAGAAGGTGAGCGATGTCATCGAACACCCCGACCGGAACATCCGCATCCATAAGGAAGAGTTGAAGGATCTGCTCGGCAAGCGGTTTTTTTCGGAGGAGCACGCTTTCAGGAAGCCGCGGGTGGGGGTTATCACCGGCCTTGCCTACACCTCCATGGGCGGGGCTACCCTGCATATCGAGTCGATCCCCATCCCCACCGGCCAGCCGGGCTTCAAGCAGACAGGCCAGCTGGGCCAGGTCATGGTGGAATCGTCTGAGATCGCCTACAGTTATGTCCGGTCGCTGATGCGCAACAACGAGGAAGGGGCTGATTTCTTCAAACAGAACTTGATCCACCTCCACGTGCCGGCGGGAGCGACGCCGAAAGACGGCCCGTCGGCGGGGATCACCATGGCCTGCTCCATTTACTCGCTGGCGATGAATAAGCCGATCCGGCCCAATATCGCCATGACCGGCGAGCTGACCCTCTCCGGTCTCGTCATGCCCATCGGCGGGGTGAAGGAGAAAATGATCGCCTCACAGCGGGCCAAGGTCCAGGAGGTTCTCCTGCCGAAGGATAACCAGGAGGATTTCGAGATGCTGCCGGATCATATCAAGGAGGGTATCACGCCCCATTTTGTCTCGACCTTCGACGAAGTGAGGAAGATCTGCTTCAAATAATCCGAAGAGACGGTGCCTGGCGCACAAAAAAAGCCCCTGCAGGCCATGCAGGGGCTTTTACGTTTTTATGACACACTGTTGCTTATTGCAGTCCTTGCTTTCTTTTCGCCGCGCCTCTCTTGCCGAGAATCAAGCTCAGCAGGCCGAAGAACATGAAGCCGGCCGCGCCTCCGACCAAAAAGCTCTTCCAGCCGCCCATGGAAGCCTTGGCCGACTCCTGGGCCGGGGCTGAAGCCGCCTGCTGCGCCGCCGGGGTGTCCGGGGCGGCTGCGATGGTGGCTTTGGCCGGGGCCGGTTCGGCTGCGTCGGCGATCGTCGGCATATCCGGCTTCGGCGGCACCGCCGCAAAGCCCATGGCCAGCAGTTCCTTGGTCTTGGCATCCCTGACTTTGCGATCCTTGCTGCCCATGACGATGGCGATGATCCTCACTCCGCCTCTCTTGGCGGTCGTTGCGATCGAGAAGCCGCCCGCCTCGAAATAACCGGTCTTGAAGCCATCGACGCCATCCACCGAGCCAAGAAGGTGGTTATGATTGCGCATGATGAACTTGCCTTCCCGGAAGGGGCGTTCCTTGGTGCCGGTATACTTCAGGGCGTTCGGCCGGGCGATCAGGGCCCGGCAGAGCAGGGCGAGGTCGTTGGCCGTGGTCTGGTCCACCTGCTGACCTTCCGACGGCGGCAGACCGTGGACCGAATGGAATTTCGTATCCTTCATCCCAAGCGCCGCGGCCTTGTCGTTCATCATGGCCACGAATCCCTCCTTGGAACCCGCCACATGGATAGCGAGCGCCACTGCCGCGTCATTGGCGGACTGGACCGCCAGGGCGTAAAGGAGATCGTCCACCGTGAAACGTTCCTTCGGATCGAGATAAACCTGCGAGCCGCCGATCTTGGATGCCTCCGGAGTCACCTGAACCATATCCTCCAGCTTCACCCTGCCCTGCTCGATCAGATCGAGGACGACCAGCAGATTCATCATTTTCAGCACCGAGGCCGGGTAGACCTTCAGCTCGGGATGCTCGGAAAACAGGACATTGCCGGTGTCGGCATCGATGACCAGCGCCGAGAGGTACGGGTCCTTGGCAATGGGGTCCAGTTTGGCGCGACCGGCCCAGGCCGGCTGGGTGGCGAAAAGACAGACCATGAGTAGCAGAGTGAGACGTTTCATTGAACCTCCTTCAGAGAGCAGCCGATGCTTCGAACGACGGCGGAAATCGGCCGGCAAGATACTGTGGTTGCCGATAAAAGCGCTGCGAGAATCTACTGTCTTTGGAATGGGCGAACGGATCGTTGCCGGAAGGAAAAAGACGCCCGGAATTAAGAGGAAGTAACTATCTGACGGTGCTTCTATCAGTGATTTGGCTGGTACATGGTACCCGTTTTTGGCCGGATAGCCAAGAGCTTTTTTCGGATAGGATAGCCGGGGAGGATGCTGGAGCGGGAAACGAGATTCGAACTCGCGACTTCAACCTTGGCAAGGTTGCACTCTACCACTGAGTTATTCCCGCTCGTGAGTGTTTGTTTCGGTTGCGGTTTTTAGCAGAAGAAGGGACTGAAGTCAATATCTTTTTCTGGGCGCGGCGAAATGCGGGAAACTGCATTCGTCCGTTACTTTTCTTGAACCGTTTTTGGATTCGATGTGTAATACAATCGGATTAGGGGAGGAGTCTCCCAGATGTGCGGCGACCCTACGGGGAAGAAGCTTGCCGCCCGAGAACCTCGGCCAGGATGGCGATCCCTGAGGCTATTGCTTCCCGTTCAAGATTGCCGTAGCCGATCAGCAGCTTGTCCAGATGCCGGCCGGGGACGATGGCGTGGGTCTCGACCGGATAGAATCTGGCGCCGGCGGCGACGGTTTCGGCAAAGAAGCTTTCGGCAAACTGCCGGCCCGGGAAACGGGCGACGAGGTGCAGACCGGCGGCGCTGCCCATGACCTCCGCCCGATCCCCGAAATGGACCGCCAGTGCCCGGACCACGCCCTTTCTTCTTTCGTGGTAGTGCTTGCGCATCCTGCCCACGTGCCGGAGATAGGCGCCCTCGGCGATGAACCGGGCCAGCGTCAGCTGGCTCGTCACCTCGTTGTGCAGGTCGCTCTGCCACTTGCGGCTCCGACCGAGGCTTATGAGAGGGGCCGGCAGGACCAGATAGCCGATGCGGATGGCCGGGCAGAGGGTCTTGCTGAAGGTGCCGATGTAGACCACCCGCTCGGGGTGCAGCCCGTGGAGGGAGCTGAGCGGCGGCCCGTCGAAGCGGAATTCGCTGTCGTAGTCGTCCTCGATGATATAGGCCCCGGTTTTCTCGGCATAGTTGAGCAGCTCGATGCGCCGCTGGATCGGCAGCGTGCCGCCGATGGGGAACTGATGGGAGGGGGTGACGTAGATAAAAGCCGGGAAGGCCGGGGAGCGCGAGTCCGGCAGCTGCGCGGTCTGCATCCCGTCGCTGTCCACCGGTACCGGATGAATGAGGCCGCCGTGGCTCTGCACGATCAGCTGGATATCCCGGGTGATGGGATCCTCCAGGACCGCATCGCGACGCCTGCCGAGCAGCAGCTGACAGGCGATGCCGATGGCCTGGGTGGTTCCGCCGGTGATGACGATCTGGTCCGGGTGGCAGTTCACCTCCCGCTGGGTGACCACGTACCGGCAAATGGCCTCCCTCAGCTCGCGGCGCCCTTCGGGATGGCCGTAGGCCAGCATTTCCTCCGAGGGCAGCATTAGCGCTTCCCGCTGCATCTTCAGCCACAGCTTCCTGGGAAAGAGGCCAAGGTTCGGGGTACCCGCGCGAAAGTTGATGATGCCGGGCGGGCAGTCGTAGCCCATGGTCACCTTTTCCGCCGCGGGCGGTTCCTGTCGGGGGCAGCGGCCGGGGAAGGCGGCGCCCTCGGCCACAAAGGTGCCGGCGCCCTGCCGGGCCGAGAGAAAACCCTCTGCGTAGAGCAGATCGTAGGCCTCCAGCACTACATTTCTTGAGATCTGCAACTCCCTCGCCAGCTCGCGGCTCGCCGGCAGGCGGCTGCCGGGAGCCAGCCGGCCGGCGAGGATCGCCTCGCGGATCCTGCCGTAAAGCTGACGGATCATCGGCACCGGGGATTGATTATCGATATGCAGCCAGGGAGGCACGGTTCTCCTCGCGGTTGATGGCGGAGCGGAAGAGAGAAAAAATTGGTACCATCGAAATTACCTCAAGGTGGCTCTGTTGCAAACCACTTTCCGGGACTAGAATGAAGAAAAATTATCCGGAGGGTAAAAAAGATGGACCAAATAAGGCACTTGGTTAATGAGAGAGCCCGGAGTCATCGATATGAGGGGCTAAAAGCGGTAGCCATGTTGATCGGGGCGATGTCGCTTGCGGGGAGTTCGGTTGTGGTGGGTAAAATGCTGGTGGCGAGCATGCCTGTGTTCCTTGCCGCCTTCGGCTCGTTGTTGGTGGCCTTTGCCTGCATGATCCCGCTGATGATCGGAAGGTTTTCCGAAATCCGGCTGCTGACCGGCCGGGAGTGGTTCTACCTTTTTCTCCAGGGCCTGTGCGGGATCGTCCTCTTTCGGGTCTTCACCCTGTACGGCCTGCGCTCGACAGGCGCGATTCAGGCCGGGATCATCACCGGCACCACGCCTGCGGTCCTGGCCCTGCTCAGCCTGGCGCTTCTGGGAGAAAGACTTTCGATCCGGTCAGCCGCGGGTGTGATCCTGGCCATGGCCGGTTGTATCGTCATCAACGTCTTTACGACGAAGGAGGGAGGGGACGGCAGTCTGATCGGCAGCCTGCTGGTCGGGGCGGCGGTAGTCTGCGAGGCCCTCTTCACCATTTGCCGCAAGCAGATAGCCACGTCGGTCTCGGCCACCGTCAACACCGCCGTGCTGATCTTCTGCAGCCTCATACTATTGGCGGTGCCCGCCGCCTGGGATCTCTTCCGCCTGAGGGAGACGGTGTCGCCGTCGGCGCTGCTTGCCATCCTCTATTACGGCGTCTTCGCCACGGTGATCGCCTATCTGCTGTGGACCTCGGCGGTCGGCCGGGTGAGCGGCGCCACCGCCGGGGCGGCCACGGCGGCCATGCCGGCCAGTTCGGTGCTGCTGGCGGCAGGTTTTCTCAGTGAACCGCTGCATCTTCACCATCTGGCCGGCTGCCTGCTCATAGCCACCGGAATCCTCCTGAATTCCAATCCACGGTCAAGCAGGAAGTGTGACCGCCGGGGGTGATCGAAAAGATTAAATCGGTAATGAGTCAGCATCTTATTAAGATTCATCCTGTCTATTCAATGTTTGACTATACATCCATAAAAATAGTATAGTATTCATGTCATAATTTCTTATCGTTCCTGTCGTGTATGCTCCTCCAATGCCGGAGGCGTTTTATTCTGCAATTCCTGAAAACTAGAAGTTGCAGGGAACGCATTACCCTGCTTGGCATCATTTCATATTTGGCTTGTAAAACGCAGTCTTTACGACTCCGTAAATGGGTCGAAAAGGCATGTTGAAGATAAATCAAATGAAATGGAGGAGGTGCAGATGATTTTCACGAAGCCCCGCGAACTGCTGTTTCTTTTGTTTTTTGCCTATCCTGTTGTATCCGTTGCAGAAACTGCCGATGTTGATCCCTCGACCGGGATGGAATTTGTTTTGATCAAAGGAGGTTGCTTCACCATGGGAGATTCCTCTGGAGAGGGTGATCCCAACGAACGCCCTGTTCATGAAGTGTGCGTCGATGATTTTTATATCGGCAAATACGAAGTCACCAACGAACAATTCAAAAAATTCAAAAAAGATCACAACAGCGGCTCCTCAGACGGAATGAATCTTGACGAAGACAAGCAGCCTGTCGTCAATGTTTCCTGGATGGATGGAGTTGCTTTCGCCGCATGGCTCTCCGAGAAATCCGGCCAGAATTATCGGTTGCCGACCGAGGCGGAGTGGGAGTATGCCGCCCGGGCAGGTTCGACCGCATCCCGCTTCTGGGGCGATGATCCCGACCAGGCCTGCACGTATGCCAACGTGGCCGACCTGTCGGCGAAGGCAAAAAGGCCGAAGTGGACGGCGTTCGTCTGCGATGACGGGCACGTTGTCGCGGCGCCCGTGGGCAGCTTCAAACCGAATGACTTCGGCTTGTACGATATCTTGGGAAATACCTGGGAATGGTGCGAGGACGTGTACAACAGCGAGGCTTACGGCAAACTGCCGAAAGACAATCCGGTCTATCGGGGATCCGGCGAGTACAGGGTTATGCGCGGCGGCGGGTGGAGCAATGGTCCTTTGGGAATAAGAAGCTCTCATCGCGTGGGGCTTTCGCCGGATTTCGGCCACCACGCCCTCGGCCTGCGTCTGGTGAAGACTGTGAAATAGACTGCAACAGCAAATACATGCCGATAATCAAGATATCCTGGAGGCCCTATGACTAGAAAACACATTGTTATGTTTCTCTTCCCCCTGAGCCTGCTGGTGCTCTTTGTGTTGCCGGCAAAGAGCGAGTACACGCGAGGGGCTGAGGAGAAGGGTTTCATCGGTGCGGAAACCTGCAAGGAATGCCATGAAAAACAATATGAAAGTTATGCCAAGTCCGTTCATTCCAAAGAATCGATAAAAGGACCTGCGGCGCAGGATGCCTGTGAAACCTGCCACGGTGCCGGAGCGGCCCATGTCGAAAAGGGCGGCGGCCGCGGCGTCGACATCTTCACCTTTGACAAAAGTGTCGATCCGGAGGCCAGATCGGCCAGATGCCTCACCTGCCATGAACGGACGCCGGGCATGGATCTGTGGGACCAGGGTGTTCACAAACGCAACGACGTCTCCTGCGATTCCTGTCATGACCTCCATGTCGGCGGCAGGCAGAAACCCAGGGATCCCGAGGCCTGTTTCGAATGTCACCGGGACATCAGGATCGACACGAACAAGCGCTCGCATCATCCGATCCAGGAGGGCAAGATCCGCTGTACCTCCTGCCATGCGCCGCACGGCAGCCTGAACAAATACATGGTCAAGGCCGACGATGCCCGCGAGCTGTGCTTCAGGTGCCATGCGGACAAACGCGGTCCCTGGGTCTGGGAGCATGCCCCGGTCGAGGAAAACTGCCAGAGCTGTCACGAGGTCCATGGCAGCTACCACGGGCGACTCTTGACCGACCGGATACCGCAGCTCTGCCAGAACTGTCACGACTGGTCGCGTCACCCCGGCACGCCTTACGACAGCACCGCCTCATTTACCAGCCGCTTTGAATGTCTCCGTTGCCATTCGGCCATTCATGGCTCCAATTCCCCGCAAGGTTTCGGCCTGCGCTTTGTTCGATAAGGAGGATAATGATGAAACGGCTGATACTCATGATCTTCGCTTTGCCGATTGCTTTACCAGCGCCCTGTTCCGCCGAGGTCGGCGGGGAAGTCAACCTGGGCGTTCGGGTCAACGATTTCAATGAGGAAAGCGCGCGATTCGACGAATACCGCGATAAGAGCGACGGGTTGTTCGGCAGCGCCGACATACTGATAGATAACGAAACCTGGTTCTTGGGTGCATCGGTCGAGAATCCGTTTCTTGATGATCAGTACTACAACCTGCGGGGCGGCGTCTTCGGTGTATTCAAGGGTGAGATTTTCTATGATGAACTGACGCACCGGCTTTCTTACGATGCCTTGTCTCCGGCCTCCGGGATCGGCAGCGATGTCCTGGTCGTACCGAATCCCGTGCCGCCGGTCAGCGCCTGGACGCCCTTCGATTACGATATCGAGGTCAAAACCCTCGGGGCCGATATCACCGTCGATACTATACAAAATCCGTTTTATTTCAAAATCTCCGCAGATCAGCAGCGCAGGGAGGGCATCGTGCCGCGTGGCATGTTCGTTGAAACGGCAACTTTCGAGCTGCCGATGCCGGTCGATTACACCACCTACACGACCATGCTCGAGTCCGGCTACCGCAGCAGGGAAACCACAGCGGTATTGAACGCCGGATACAGCTATTTCGAAAACGACAACGAACTCCTGACCTTGAGGTTCGGCAGCCAGGTCGAGGAGTTCAGCATGCCCGCCGACAACTATGCCTATAATCTCGGCGCGCGCCTCACGCAGCGCTTGCCGATGGAGAGTCTGCTGGCCCTGAAGGCCGCCTACAACCATCATGTCAGCGAGCCTGAGTTCGGCCAGTATCTGACGCAACCTTCGCCCACGGGGGATGATGACTTCGACGGCGATATCCGCTACATCCGGGGAAGCGCGGCGTTGACCAGCCAGTGGAGCAAGATGCTCGACACCCGCCTGTTCTACAACTATATCGATCGCGACAACAAGTCGGAACACATCACCGTGGAAACCGAAGGGGAGATCCGGAGCAACCATCTGCTGGAGTACGACAAACATCAGGCGGGGCTCGACGTGGGTTACCGATTGGACAGAGCCAATAAGCTCACGGGAGGATACGAGTTCAGCGGCACCGACCGGACCAGGGACGATGCCGACACGACCTACGACAACCTGGTCTTCGGCGAAATCAAAAATACCGCGATCGACTGGGTTACGGCCAAGTTGCGGCTGGAATATCTCAATCGCGATTCCGATTCCGATTTCGAACCGGAAGACCTGGAAGGAGATGGCTTGATCCGGGCCTTTTTCACTCCCTTCGACTACGCCTCCAAGGATCGATACAAAGCCAAGGTGGAATTCGATATGAACCCGCTTGAGAACCTCACTCTGGGACTAAGCTATGCGCTGGTGTTCGACGACTACGATGCTTCGCTGCTGGGGCTGCAGCAGGACCAGCGGCATGAGATCTACGCCGATGCCGGCATGCAGCTGCCGGCGAAGGCAAAGCTGCACGCCTATGCCGGCTATGAGTATACCGAGAGCGAGTTCGATTCGCGTCGGTACAATCCGGGCGGCGCCGATCCGACGCTGCCGACCACGTCCACGAACTTCAACTGGAGCGAGGAGTTCGACTACGACTTCTTCGTCATCGGGGCCGACGCGAACATCCCGATCATGGCCAGGTTGGATCTGGTCGTCATGGCGGATTACCAGTTGGTCGACGGCAACATCGATTTTGCCCGTTCGGCTGCCGCCGGGGCGCCGCTCGGGACCTTGACCGAGGCAGACGACTACTACAAGACCAGGGCCGTGGCCAAAGGCATCTACCGGATCGACAACCACTGGTCGGCCACCCTCGGTTACGCCTACGAGAAATCCAACCTCGACGACTGGCGATACGACAACTTCACCTATCGATCCGGAACCGTCTTCCTCAGCGGGGCCGGGCTGGACAGGGATTACGAAGTGCACCAGGTATATCTTATCGCCTCGTACCGGTTCTGATCCGGCCTATCGATCCGCAGCACAGGAGGGCGGGACTCCCGTCTCCGCCCTCATTTCTTTCAGCCTGACACCCCGTCCCGAGGACGGATAATGCTGGTTATTATCCCTCCCACAGCAGAGGGGACTCTTTTCAGTACCCCCTTGAGGGGTATAAGTACCTTGAAATTCAATTCTTCAAAAGTAAGAATGAATTTCAAGGTACTAATCCGGCAACAGATCGTAATAATAGGTGAGAATGTCGGTGCGGGTGACGATGCCGATCATCTTGCCGTCCTGTACCACAGGCAGATGGCCGACATCGTTCTCGATCATCATACGGGCGGCGACCGAAGGGGAGTCGCCCGGACCGATGGTCAGGATGTTCCTGGCCATGTATGCCTTCACCGGACTGTCCCACTGGCTGTCCTTCTTGATTTTCTTGAGATCCCAGAGAACGATTATACCCTCGATCCTGTCTCCCTCGGTCACCATAACCCCCCGGATCTTCTTGCCGGCCATAAGCGCCTGAACCTCTCGCATCGGGGTCTCCGGACCGACGGAGACGACCGGGAAGGACATGATGTCGGCGATGCGGATGGACTCCGTGCCTTTGGCGGCCAGAAGGGAGAGAATTTTGTCCTTCACCTCCGCCACCGAGACATCGGCGCTCTTCACCGCTGCCGAACCGGCCCCGCCGTGGCCGCCGCCTCCGAAAATGGAGAGGATTTGACCGACATCGATGGCGTCCACGCCGCTGCGGCCGATAATGGAGTGGCGGTCGTCGCTCGAGAAGATGACGAAGAGCGCGTCGACGTTGACGATCTTGCGGTACATATTGACGACCGCCGCCAGATTCGGCACCTTCTTGTCCAGGGTGACATGGTTGAAGCCGACAGTATGGCCGGAGATGGTGTATTTTTCCGTCTTCTTCATCATTTCGAAGAGGATTTCCTTTTGATTCTCCTCGTAGGGCGGATTAAGGAAAAAGCCGGCGACATTGAGGTCGGCGTGGTTGTCGAGAAGATATGCCGCGGCACGGGCGTCTTCCGCCTTGGTCGAGGGAAAGGTGAGGTGGCCGGTATCTTCATATAGGCCGATGAGCATTACGGTGGAGTCGAGGGCGGTGAGTTTGATTCCCCGTTTCTTCATCTCCCGGACGAAAAGGGTAACGGTCGAGCCGATCCGCTCCTTGCACGACCAGTTGGCCTCAATATCGCCGCCGTTCATCATGTGATGGTCCCAGACCTCGATTTCCAGGTCCTCGCGTTTCGCCAGCTTGTCCATCCTGTCGAGCCGCTGCCACTGGTCGGTATCGACCACGATCAGCTTCTTCACCTTGTCGTGCTTGACCTCGTGGGGCAGGATGAGATTGAAGGCCGTCTTATGGGTCGAGAGGAAACGCTCGACGTTTTTATTCGTCATCTTCGGGACCACCCCGACACATCCGGGGTAGAGGATGGTGGCGGCGATAACCGAGGCCAGGCCGTCGAAATCTGTGTTCTTGTGGGTGGTCGCAATGATCATGATGGCGTTTTTGAGTGTATTCAAGGAGCCCTACTTGGTGGAAAGGGTTTCGATACGGCGCATAACTCATCAATATACCTGCAACAAAAGGAATATCAAGACAATATCGCCGGAGCAAACCCGGGTGGAGCTTGTCCGGCGGGGAAAAGAGCGCTATGGTAACGTTTACGGAAACAAGATGGTGTTGCCATAAGGTAAGGGAGATTGGAAATGACGTACAGCATCGATAGACTGCAGCAGCTTTGGCTGCAGCAGCTGCACCTTGAGTTTGACGATATCTGCGCCAGCCGCGGCGTTTCCCTTGCCCAGCCGATCTTTGAAATCACCGATTCCCGGCAGTCGTACGGCTGCTGGCGGCCGGCCACCGGGACGCTTTCCCTCAGCCGGCACCTCATCCTGAACCATTCCTGGGCGGTGACCATGCAGGTCCTGCGGCACGAGATGGCGCACCAGCTGTGCAGTCAGTGGCAGGGGCAGGGTGGTTCCCCCCACGGCGAGATGTTTCAGCGCGCCTGCGACCTTTTGGGAGTGCTGCCGGAATTCCGCCGGGCGGGGACGGTCCTGCCGGAGCATGTGGCGGAGATGGCGGCGCCCTCGAAGCTCTCCGAGCAAGGCAGAAAGTGTCTCGCCAGGATCGAAAAACTCCTGGCCCTGGGGCGTTCGGCCAATGAGCATGAGGCGGCCCTGGCCATGGAGAAGGCGGGCGAGCTCATGGAGAAATACCACTTGCAGGGGCTCAGCGAGGGGAAAAAACCGCAGCATGCCTATGTGATAATCGATCGAAAACAGAAGCGGATCGCCGGCTACCAGCGGCATATCTGCTCGATCCTGCAGGAATTCTTCCTCGTCAGGGTGGTGCTGTCGCAGCTCTACGATCCGGCCCTCGGCGAGACGTTCCGAACCATCGAACTCTTCGGCACCCTGGAAAACACCGCCATCGCCGAGTACTGCTATCACTTCCTGGAAAACCGGCTGGCCCTGCTCTGGTCGCAGCACGGCCGGAACTTCCGCGGCCGTACCCGAACGGAGAAGAACAGCTATTATCTCGGCCTGCTGCGCGGCTTTTCCCTGAAGCTGCGGGCCCAGAAGGAGCAGAGGGCGGCACGGGTGCCGGTGCCTTCGGCGGGCGCCCTGATCACGGCCGAGGAACAGCGGCTGGAGGTCTTCGTCGGTCTGCGTTATCCCCGGCTTCGCAGGGTATCGTCACGGGGCGTGAAGGTCTATGGCGGCACCTATCAGGCGGGCGTGGAGATGGGCAAGACCATCACCCTGGCCGGGGGGCTGACGAAAAGTGATACCGGCGCCTTCGGCGGCTTTCTGCCGGACAGATGAGCCGCCGTCCACGGCCTTTCTGCGGATGTGCTGGTGAAGGCGATGATCAGCTATTCTCGTGGCTTATGAGGGGAGGAAAAAAACATGGGCAGAATTCGGTCAAGACTGTCGCGCTTTGACCCGATGGATTACCCCCGCGTCTTTCGAGCGATCATCAACCTCTGGCCACCCTACCTTGGCGCGGGGATCGCGGTACGGCATATCGCGCCGGACTGGCGAACCATCCGGGTGGTGATGAAGCTTCACTGGTACAACCGCAACTATGTGCGCAGCCATTTCGGGGGCAATCTCTTTTCCATGACCGACCCTTTCTTCATGCTGATGCTCATGCGCAATCTCGGCCGGGACTACATCGTCTGGGACACGGCGGCCAAGATCGTCTTCCTCACCCCGGGCAGGGGCCGGGTCACCGCCCGGTTCCATTTGCCGGATCAACGATTGGCCGAAATCATTGCCAAGGCGGCTTCCGGCGAAAAAGTACTCGAACGGTTTCGGGTCACTATCCTCGATGAACGGGGAGAGCGGGTGGCGAGCGTCAGGAAGACGCTTTATATAAGAAAGAAAGGGGTGAAGATGGCTCAAGAGAAGGAGGAGTCGATGGACAGGACAGCGCAAAACTCCCCCCGCATCCTCTCATCGGGTTGGGGCAAAATGATTATCGACGGGGTCGGCCCTGGCAAGGACTTCAAGCTATGGCCCGGCGGCGGCAGGGAATGGGACTGGTCGGAGCACGGGACCAATCACGGCCGGGGCATTCAGCCGGGCGATGTGGAGGAACTTCTTCGCCATGGCTGCAAGACGATCATCTTGACCACCGGCCGGATGAACAGGTTGAGAATCGCTCCCGAGACCCTTGCCCTCCTGGATGCAAAGAGGGTGGAAACGGTCGTCGCCGCCACCCAGGAGGGTATAGACCGCTACAACGAATACGTGCAACAGGGCTCGGCGGTCGGGGGGCTTTTCCACTCCACCTGCTGATCCAGAAGTCAGAAATCAGAGGACAGAAGCCAGACTTCATGGTCGCCGTCAGGCGACACGATGTTCTGGCTTTTGGTTTCCGGCTTCCTGACTTCTGGTCTATCAATCTATTTGATCTCGATCTGCCGCGGCTTGGCCGACTCGGCCTTCGGCAGTCGGAGTCGCAGGACCCCATCTTTCAGCTCGGCGCCCACTTTGCCGATACTGATGGTCTGCGGAACCGAAAATACCCTCCGGTACTCCACCTCGCCGAATTCTTCCCAGGTCGTCGCCCCCGAAGCCGCCATTTTTCTCACACCCGACAGGGACAGCCGGCCGTTTTCGATATTGACGGTGATATCCTCCCTGCTGACTCCCGGCAAATCGGCGAACAGCAGGATCTCCTCCTCATTCTCAAGAATGTCGACCTCGGGCGCCACCGTCGGTAGCTGTCGGGTTCGTTCACTCAGGTTCTCCTGTTTCAAGGTCAGTTCTTTCTGCTCGTTCATAGTTCACCTCAATTTCTGTTATGGGAAGTCTGTTAGCCGATGGCAATCTGAATGGGTTTGGCCTGCTCCATCTTGGGGAGTCTCAAGGTGAGGATGCCGTCCTTCAGGGCAGCTTCCACCCTCGACGCCTCCACATCGGCAGGCAGGGTAAAGCTTCTGGTGAAAGTCGTTTCGCCCCGTTCGACACGATGCGCCTTGTACCCCTTCGGAATGTCCGACTTGCGGCTCCCGCTTATTTCGAGGTAGTTCCCCTGGATTTTGATATCGAGGTCGCTTTTGGCGATGCCGGGGACCTCAACCTTCAATTCCAGGCGGTCGCCCACATCGTACAGGTTGGTGCGCGGGGCGACCTCGGTGACGCCCCATGCCGGGATTGCCGGCCGGAAACGACCATAATCCTCGAAGATATTGTTCAGTCGCGAATGCAGCAGATCCATGGCCCGGAACATACGATCGAATTCACTCATTCTGGTCCACATTTTCCTTCCTCCTTTGACGTTTGTGCTTGCTTCTTATGCCGAAAACGGCACCGTTTTTTCTCGATTTCCGTTACTTTATCCAGCCTTGTTGAGCATAACATAGTTACTAAGATTGTTGTGTCAATAATAAAAAATTACTAATTAAACTTAAAATACCAAATTACTATAACTATGCATATTGACTCAGTAATATTCATAATTACAGTATGAACTGAAAAAAGTGACCGAAGACAAAAAGCCGGAGCCCGAAAGGAGTTGTCGAGGCGGGAGGAAGATATGGATTTGAAAAGAGAAAAGAACGGACCGAAAGAGCAGACGGAGTTTGAGGTTTCGCTCGAACGGTTGCGGGGACGGCAGTCGGTCCGGACGACCTTCCGCCTGCCAGAGGATATTATAGTTCTGCTGGCCATCGTCGCCGGACAATTCGGCCTGCAGCAGAAGGCGTTGCTCGATCAGTTGATCGACAATGCCGAGTTTATGAAGATCCGGGCGGACAAGGTCCGCAGGGACTACGAGGGGAAGCAGCCCTCCCGGCCGAAGACCTTTGTACTCAGCAAGAGATCGCTGAATATCCTGGAGAAGATTTCGCGGGAGCGGCGGATCCCCAGGGATGCGTTGGTTGCGGCGGTGATTCAGCAACTCATGCCGATCATCCGCGCCGAGCGAGAAAAGCAGCGCAAGCGGCAGGAGATCTATGAAGATCTGGTCTCCTATCTCCGGTTCGGCCAGAAGCTGCTTGCCAAGTCGGATAAATACCTGGGCCGGGACGACCTCGCCTACGACATGATCGGCAAGATGGTCCGGCTGGGGGAGGACTGCGTTGCGAAAATGGAAGAGATTATCGAGCGGGGGCGCAATATGGAAGAGGTGGATGTCGATTTCTCCGGGTAGAAAATCCGCAGTCTTTGTTGTCGTTGTCGTAATCAAAGAGATGATGGAATTTGGTCACGTGCAACCGGATGTTTGCCTCTTTCGATCCCTTGAACGGAAATCTGCGGGAAGAAGTCGCCCTATGCTGCGACTACGACTTCGATTACGATTACGACAACGACAGCCGTTCCGCTACCGCTTCACTGACAACGAGGGAAGCTCATACATATCCCCAACAAAAAAACCGGAGGCAGGAGTCGTGCTCCTGTTTATCCGCCTCGATTGAGGATCCGGATGTCTTTCCAGAAGGGGCTGGACTCCAGTTGCGCTTTGAATGCATTAAGAAATTCCTGCTTGCCTGACACTTCCTTCGGCCAGGAAATTTCGAAGAGAATCCAGGCCTGTGACATATTGCCGGTGTAGATGAGGTCGAGCATTTCCGCCCAGAGCGTGACCGGAACCTTCTTCGGGGTATCGTGCCAATCGGGTGATGATTCGATGCCCGCGGCGATTTCATCGAGTTCCTTCGTTCCCGGAGGAGGCGTCCACATAAGTTCCGGGGATACTGCATAATTCCCCCCGTTGTACTTCAGGATGACTTCCGGGGCGGGGGATTCGGCGAAAGCAGTGTTCCAATAGGCAAAGGTCCAGTCCTGCATCACCAATTCCAAGGCAGGATCAGCGTCCAGATTTTGGAAATACACGTTGGAATGTTTGGCATTGATGGACTGAATATATCTGAACTTCGGTTCCAGTTTAAAGATGTGAAGCAGCAGGCAACAATGGGCCCCTCCGGTATATTCTGAAATGACCAGATCCGCCCGTCCGTCACCGGTAATATCTGTTGATTCCAATGTTTCCGTATCCCCTTGAGCAATACTGCCGATGTGGAAATAGAACCCTTCCTTCGAAAAAACCGGGACTCCCTCCTTACGTATTTCGATGCACGACGGTTCGGGTGTTTCGGTGCCCGATCCGCGCAGGATATTTACTGCATACCTTTCAGTAATCACCTGAGTCTGTGGAGATGCATATCTTCCGCATGTGCCAGCGCCACATGAGCAAAGGGCAAATGACAGTAGGATGCCGGAGATTGTCGTCAGGATGCGCATTTTCGATGCCTCGTCACCTCATTTTATTCATCTTGTCGCTGCAAGACCAACGAAAGATTTCAGGCCGGGACTACAAAAGCCTTCGTGCCGCCGCCGACCTCCCCAAGTCTTTTCCTGTATCCAATGCCTTCAGGCAGAAGATTCTCCGTCACGCGGCCGTCGACTTTGAGACATGCGTTGACAAAAACACCGCAGTCAATTAAGACAACATCTATCGCTAGGGGTGCAAGTAAGCGCTGAGAGGAGGATTTCCAACCCTAAGAACCTGCTCCGGGTAATGCCGGCGGAGGGAAGCGGCCTGTTCGGAAGGGATTCCGAAGGCGATGACAGGTTCAAGCCGCTTGCCCGAAAAGGGGAAGCGGCTTTTTTGTTTAGTACCTTAGAAATTCATTCTTGTTTTTAAGAATGAATTTCGTGAAGGTACTTATACCCCTCAAGGGGGTACTGAAAAGAGTCCCCTCTGCAGTGGGAGGGGATACTTTTTTTACGAGTCTTGGAGGACCATGGAGATAGAGATCCGAATCAATGGCAGGGAAGAGCTGCAGAAGGCGTGCTCCATTGCCGAGTTGGTGGCCGGCAGGGGTCTTGCGTCGGGGTCCCTGATTGTCGAACATAACGGCCGGATCGTCAAACAGGACGACTGGGCCGGAGTGATGCTCGAACAGGGAGATGTGCTGGAAATGCTGAATTTTGTGGGGGGAGGTTGAACCGTGGACGACATATTGACGATCGGTGGCCGAGCCTTTTCCAGCCGCCTCTTCACCGGGACCGGCAAGTTCGCCACCCGGAGCTGGATCCCGAAGATGCTCGCCGCGAGCGGTTCGGAGATGATCACCGTGGCCTTGAGGCGCATCGATCAGGAGGGAGCGGCGGAGAACATCCTGGATTTCATCCCGAAGGATGTGGTTCTTCTGCCCAACACTTCGGGGGCCCGGACAGCAGAGGAAGCGGTGCGCATTGCCAGAATCGCCCGCGCCGCCGGCTGCGGCGACTTCGTCAAGATCGAGGTGATCACCGACATGAAGTACCTGATGCCCGATAATTACGAAACCTTGAAAGCTACCGAGATCCTGGCCGAGGAGGGCTTCATCGTCCTGCCCTACGTCCTGCCCGATCTGCCGCTGGCGAGAAAACTGGAAGATGCCGGTGCCGCGGCGGTCATGCCGCTTGGCGCCCCCATCGGCAGCAACCGCGGGTTGGAGACCAGATCGCTCATCTCGCTCCTCATCGAGAACTGCCGGGTGCCGGTGGTGGTCGACGCCGGGATCGGCCGGCCTTCACAGGCCGCCGAGGCGATGGAGATGGGCGCCGATGCGGTGCTGGTCAATACCGCTATCGCCACCGCCGAGGATCCAGCTTTGATGGGGCGGGCCTTTGCCCTGGCGGTGGAAGCAGGGCGGCTCGGGTATCTGGCGAAACTCGCCGGGCAGAGCGTCACCGCCCGGGCTTCGTCGCCGCTCACCGGTTTTCTCGAATAGGGGGAATAGCCTTGTCCTTTTATGCCACGGTCGAACGATATCGGGATTTTGACTTTCAGGACTTTTTCGCCCGGGTGACCCCTAGCCAAGTGGACCGGGCACTCGCCGCCGACAGGCTCACGGAGACCGACTTCCTGGTGCTGCTCAGTCCGCTCGCCGCCGGCCACCTCGAGGCGATGGCGCAGAAAGCCCACCAGCTCACCGTGCAGTATTTCGGCCGGACCATTCAGCTCTACATCCCGCTCTATATTTCCAATTACTGCGCCAACGAGTGCATTTACTGCGGCTTCCACAGGGGCAACCGGATACGGCGAAAAAAACTCACCATGGCCGAGATCGAGGCGGAGGCGCGGTCCATCGCCGCGACCGGCATGCGCCACCTGCTGCTGCTCACCGGAGAGGCCCCGGCGGTGACCCCGATCGACTATTTGGAAGAGGCGGTGCGGCTGCTGAAGAGGTACTTCGCCTCGGTGTCCATCGAGATCATGCCCATGGCCGAAGAAGACTACCGCCGCCTGAAGGAGGCGGGCGTCGACGGGCTCACCCTCTACCAGGAGGTCTACGACGAGAGCCGCTACGCCCTGGTGCACAAGGCGGGCCCGAAAGCTGACTTCCGCTGGCGTCTGGACGCCCCGGAGCGCGGCGCCAGGGCGGGCTTTCGCATGGTCAATATCGGTGTGCTGGTGGGACTTGGCGAGGTGCGGAGGGAGGTTTTTCTCAGCGGCCTGCATGCCAAGTACCTGGAGGGCACCTTCCTGCAGACCGAGATCAGCCTGTCGCTGCCGCGGATGAACCCGGCGGAGGGCGATTACCGGCCGGATTTTGCCGCGAGCGACCGCGACTTCGTCCAGTTCCTGACGGCCCTGCGCTGCTTTCTGCCGCGGGCCGGGCTGACTATCTCCACCCGGGAGCGGGCGGCGTTTCGTGACCATCTCATCCGCCTCGGCGCCACCCGGTTTTCGGCCGGGTCCTGCACGGGGGTGGGAGGCTATGGCGAACAGAAGGCAGATGCCGGTTCGCCGCAGTTCGAGATAACGGATGAACGGAGCGTGGCCGAGGTGGTCCAGGCGATCCGGGCGGCGGGCTATCAGCCGGTCTACAAAGACTGGGACATGATCTGACACCCCACAAGGGGCTACTCAGTTCGGTCCTTGTGAGGGATAAGTGCCTTGGTGGTAATTCTACGTGCTTGATTTCAAAGGAAGCTCCAGATTTCTTGTTAATGTTTATTACAGACTTTCAGGGGTAAGGCACTCATGAAGGTGGGGATAGCCGGAGTCGGCGGCATCGGCTCGAATGTGGCGGTCAATCTGGTCCGCGCCGGCGTAGATTCGTTTTTGCTGGTCGATTTCGACCGGGTGGAACCGTCCAACCTCAACCGCCAGTTCTATTTTGCCGACCAGCTTGGCCGGCCAAAAGTGGATGTGCTGCGGGAGAACCTCCTGCGCATTGCCCCGGCAGCTGAAATCGAGACCCGGCAGCTGCGGCTGGAACCTGCCAATATGGTAGAGACCTTCGCCGGCTGCGATGTCCTGGTCGAGGGCTTCGACGACCAGGCAAGCAAGAAGCAGCTCATCGAGGCCTTCGCCGGCAGCGGGCTGCCCATCGTCTCCGCCTCGGGCATCGCCGGGAGGGGGCTTGGTTCCATTCGAGTGCATCGCCTCGGCAATTGCACGATTGTCGGCGATTTTGTCAGCGATTTTCGGGAAAATACATTGTATTGCCCGAAAATAAGCATCATTGCCGCCATGATGGCGGATATCGTCCTGCAGAAGGTGTTACCATGACTGAGAACAAAAACGTCCTGCCCGCTGGCCTCTACGGCATCACCGCCGAGAAATTCTCCGCCGGACGCGACAATTTCGAGGTGGTCCGGCAGATGATCGCCGGCGGCATCAAGATCATCCAGTATCGCGAGAAGAAGAAGGACAAGAGCTCTGCCGAAATCTTCGCGGAATGCCTGAAAATCAGGGAGATGACCCGGGCCGCCGGGGTCACCTTCATCGTCAACGACCACGTGGACGTGGCCATGATGGTGGGAGCCGACGGGGTCCATGTCGGCCAGGACGACCTGCCAGTGGCCGAGGTGAGAAAGCTGGTCGGACCGGATAAGATCATCGGCCTTTCCACCCATTCGCCGGAGCAGGCGAAGGAGGCGGTCAACTGCGGCGCCGACTATATCGGCGTGGGCCCAATCTTCGTCACCAAGACCAAGGACGACGTCTGCGATCCGGTCGGCTTTTCCTACCTGGAATGGGTCCGCGACAACATCTCCCTGCCCTGGGTCGCCATCGGCGGCATCAAGCTCCACAATATTCACGAGGTGGTCCGGCGCGGCGCCAGGACCATCTGCCTGGTTACCGAAATTGTCGGCGCACCGGATATCCCCGGCCGGATCAGGAAATTGCAGGCGGTTCTTTCGCCTTCCGAATAGATTCCGGTTGACGAATTTCAGACAACCCAGTGTCGCCGCCATTGGCGAGTCCGCCTCGACGAACCCAGTAATCGGCTCCAATAAAAGTTTAGGTAAATTTCGATGTGTGCTATATTTGAATGAATTGCTCTGGAACTGTTTCGCCTGTTGCGGCCGTTCCCGCGGTTTTGGGATCGTGACGAGCCTGGAACAGGCGCAGATTACCCGTCACATTTCACGAGAGGCAGATGTCATGATTGATGCAAAGGGTTTCGAGACCCGCGAGACGCTGAAAAACGGCATGACCGTGACTATCAGGGCTGTGCGTCCCAGTGATAAGGACCTGCTCGTCGAGGCATTCAGCAATCTCGAAGCGGAGACTATCTATACTCGTTTTTTTCACCACAAGACCTCCCTCTCCCAAGCGGATCTGGCGATGATCACTGAATTGGATTTCGTAAGAGACGTGGGCCTGGTCGTAACCGCCGTCGGTCCGGAAAGGGAGGTCATTATCGGCGCAGCGCGATACGCCGTGCTGCCGGCCGGGCATGGATCTGCGCTCTCCGCAGAGGTTGCCTTCCTCGTGGAGGAGGATTATCAGGGCCAGGGCATCGCAGGCCGCCTGCTGGGACATTTGGTCGGAATCGCGCGAGCACAGGGCATAAAAAGTTTTGAGGCGGAGGTCCTCGCCGGCAACACTGCGATGCTCACCGTCTTTAAACGAAGCGGACTCGACCTGCAGGCGAAGCATGAAGACGGGGTGATACACGTGACCATGCAACTCTAAGAGCCTGTCAAAATTATGATCCTTTCCCGAAAGGCCTCCTAGGCCTTGATGAACTCCTCCGCCACCATCCGATCGATGAAATCGAGCACGAACTGGCGCTGGATGGCGGTGGCGTGGGCGATGCACGTACAGTGCAGGTTCGACTGGCTGCGCACCAGCAGCTCGAATTTCACCGCAGTGCCGGTCAACTCCACCGCCAGGTAGAAGGGGCCGTGCTCCTCGTGGCCCTGCTGGGCCTCGCTGAACAGGTCGGGCGGCAGCTCGATCCAGTAGAGGCCGATCATCGGCCCCGGCTTGAGGGTTCTCTTCAGGTAGGAGTCGATGTTGTCCCGCTCCATGGGGGAGAGTTCGTCGATAACGATCTGTCGCATTTTTATTGCACCTGTTAAAGGAAATCGGCGGCGATGGCCGACAGGGGGCTCCGTTCGCTCTTGCTGAGAGTCACGTGGCCGTAAAGCGGCTGCCCTTTGAGCTTCTCGACGGCATAGGCCAGGCCGTTGGACGAGGCGTCCAGGTAGGGGTTGTCGATCTGGTTTGGGTCGCCGGTGATGACCATTTTGGTGTTTTCGCCGGCCCGGGAGACGATGGTCTTCACCTCGTGGGGCGTGAGGTTTTGGGCCTCGTCGACGATGACGAACTGGTCGGGGATCGACCGGCCCCGGATGTAAGTCAGCGCCTCCAATTCGATCTGCTGGTTCTTGATGAGCTGGGCGATCCTGTTCTGCACCGTGCCCTCCTCGAACTTGTGGCTCAGACGCATGAGGTAGGCGAGATTGTCGAAGATCGGCTGCATCCACAGGCTCAGCTTATCGTCCTTGGTCCCGGGCAGGTAGCCGATATCCCGGCCCATGGGGATGATCGGCCGTGAGACCAGCAGCTTGTCGTAGGTCTCCAGGCGGAGCACGCAATGCAGGCCGGCGGCCAGGGCCAAAAGCGTCTTGCCGGTCCCGGCCCGGCCGATCAGGGTGATGAGGTTGATCTTCGGGTCCATGAGCAGCTCGAGCGCCATCCGCTGCTCCTTTGAGCGGGCCTTCAGCTCCCACGCGCTCTCGAAGTTCGGGTCGAGGTGGACCACGCTGTCCCTCGCGACGGCCCGGGCAAATCCGGTGTGCTTGACATTGTCCCGGTCTTTCAGGATGACGAACTCGTTGGCGATGAAGTTGCCGCCCGGCAGGGCGAGAACCTTGTCCCTGTAGAAGGCGTCGATCATTTCCCCGCCGACTTCCACTTCCCGCCAGCCGCGGTAGAGGCTGTCGAAATCGCATTTCTGCTGTTCGAAGTCCATGACCTCGAGCCCCAGGGCGTCGGCCTTCAGCCGGGCGCTGATATCCTTGGAGACGAAGATGACCTTTTCCTTCTGGGCGGCCAGGTTGGTGGCCACGGCAAGAATCCGGTTGTCGGGGACCGACATGTCGAGGAAGCTGCCCTTGATGCCGCTGTTCTCTTCCAGGGAGATTTTTAGGACGCCGCCGTTGGCCAGTTTCACCCCGTCCTTGAGATTACCCTCGGTCCGGAGGTGGTCGAGCTGGCGGATGACGTGGCGGGCGCTGCGGCCCAGCTCGTCGTTGATGCGTTTGAAATTGTCGAGCTCTTCGATCACCGTCATCGGCAGAACCACGTAGTTATCGCCGAAGGAGTTGATCGACTCCGGGTTGTGGAGCAGGACGTTGGTGTCGAGGACAAAATATTTCGGACCTTTCATATATCGAGCCAGGTTGTATCGCTGTTGAGGTTTTCGCAGCCGTCCTCGCGGACGACCACCATGTTTTCGAGCCGGATACCGCCCCAGCCCGGGATATATATGCCCGGCTCGACGGTGACCACCATGCCGGGCCTGAGTTGCCTGTTGTTGCGGGCCGAGACCCGCGGTTCTTCGTGGACGGCCAGGCCCACTCCATGGCCGAGGGAGTGGCCGAAACAGTCGCCGTAGCCTGCCTCGGCGATAATTCGGCGGGCTGCCCGGTCAACGCCAGCAGCTCGCACTCCCGCTCGTATGGCGGCCATCCCGGCAAGCTGCGCCTTTCGCACCAGTCGGTGCAGCTCGAGATAGCGCGCGGCCGCTTTGCTCGGCACGAAAGTCCTGGTCATGTCGGAGCAGTAGCCGTCGAGAATCAGGCCCATATCGATGGTGAGGGAAGCATTTGCCCTGATCCTCGTCCGTCCGGGGACGGCGTGGGGCAGGGCACCGTTTTCGCCGCTCGCGACGATGGTGGAAAAGCTCGGACCCTCCGCCCCGCGCCTGCGCATGGTCGCCTCGATGGCCAGGGCGATGTCGATTTCCGTCTCTGCACCGGAAAGCGTACCGTACACCTCGGCGAAGACTTCCTCATTCAGGCGCACGGAGCGGCGAATAAGCTCGATCTCCTCCTCGTCTTTGACCTGGCGCATTGTCTCCACCAACCCCTCGACGGGAAGGAACTCGATCCCCTTCGCGCCGAGCTTTTCCTGCAATCTTGCCGCAGAAGAGTGGAGGGTGTAATGGCTTTCGAAGGCGAGCCGCGCGACACCGAGATCCGGGAGCAGTTCAGCCAGGAGGACGAGGAGTCCTTTCGGGTAGAGGATGACCTCAGCCCAGGGCACTTCCCGCTCCGCCTGGAGCTTGTAGCGGAAATCGGTGAGCAGGCGGATTTTGTCGCGGGAGGGGATGAGAAGCACCCCCGAGGATTCGGCAATGGAGTGGTCGGTGCTTGAAAAACCGCTCAGATAGCGCCGATTCTCCGGCTGGCCGACCAGGAGGGCGTCGATTTTTTGTCGGCGCAGCCGGGCCTGGAGCCTGGCGATCCGCTGGGGATAGTCCATATGGCGATGTAGGAGGAAGGGAGAATGCTTGCAATCAGCGGGCTGACGAAAGCAGCTGAAGGATCATATCCTTGCGCTGATCCAGGGCGTCGGTGTACTGGCTGTTCAGCCCGTTCGTCATCCGTGCCAGTTCCTCCCGGTACTGCGGGTGCATCGCCGGATTGATCTTGCCGCCCAGCTTGCCACCCTGGCCCCTGCCGCCCTGATGTTCGAGCTGGGTCCGGATCGCCTCTTCCAACTGCTGGGTCATCTGTTCCTTGTGCTGGCCGTACTGCTGGATTATCTGTTCCAGTTCCCTACAGACCGTCGCGATATCGCGGTTCTTGCCGGAGAGAGCCATGATGCCCTTCACCGCCAGTTCGCCGGACTCCTGAAGTTCGGGGCTGCGGGGCAGGACCACATTGCGGAGCAGCGTCTGGGCCATGCCCCTGCGCACGTCCGCCTGCTCCCCCGCCGGTTGGCCGGCGAGTTCCTTTGCGAGATCGATGTTCTTGCGGTTGAGATAGTCGGCGCCCAGACGCATACCTTTTTTGATCAGGTCTTCGTTGTCGGTCTCGGCGGGAGCTGCTGCGGCCATCCTGGCGGCGCGTTCCAGAACCATGTCCATGGTGCTCTTTATTTCTGCCATTGTCTTTCGTCCTTGGTTGAAATAAACCTGCTCACTGTGCAGGTAAAAACCGTTTTTTGCAATTAAGGCGCTGCCTCAAGAATGAGGAGAATGTACAACAGACATGGGGGGATGGCAAAGAAAAACCTGGAAAATCAACTGTGGCATAACATTCCGGAACATATGGCATATTCGGTCGAACCTCAATCAGTATCGCTTTCACACGAGTGACTCCACCATCATGTACCGTCCCAGGCGGGGATCGCTCTTTTAGTCGGTGAATATGTCAGGATTTTATTTTTTGCAGGAAATTACAAGAGATAATTCGATATTCGTGTATTTGACAGGTGAATATAAATCGAGCAGATGATTTTGATAAAGAGAATGATATGATTGCGGGATTTTTCTGTTTGCGGGACCGCGGATGCCGTGAGGTATAAAAAATATATGTTGAAAATCATGATGATATTTCAGATCCCGTTTTATGGGAACGAAACAGTGGCTGGAGATAACCATGCTGTAATTGAATTTCAGGCGAGAATCACTTGCACAATTTGCCTAGTTGTAATTGGAGAAGAAGGATAATATAGAGCCCTCCATTGTGGGCCACTTGCGAGCGCAGTATTCACCGTCCCAATCGTCCCGGCGGTGTACCTTCGCCGGGATTTGGGCAGGTATGTCGCAAGCCACCAATCAACCAGGGAAACCGACCGCCTACGCGGGGATCACGGGCCGGTTCGGTAAACAGCGTCGACGTCGGCAAAAGGTGCCCGGTCATGATGTATGAATTCAAGGTCAGCGAGCTTGCGGAGGAATTCGGTGTCCATCGCAACACCATTCGGAACTGGATAAATGCCGGCACATTGCCCGCCAAGGAAGGCCCGGGGCGCAAGTACCTGATGAAGTTCGAGGATTACCGCAGGCTTTGCGAAAGGTTCGGCCGGCAGCCCCATGTCCATCCGGACACCAACATGGGCGGCCGGACAGTCGATCCCCTGCCGAAATCCGACCGTCCGCCGCTCAAGCTGGACGGCCGGCGGAGCAGCTTAGCCGCCGATCCTTCCTGGGCCGACGCCTGCCTCACCTGCGGCACCTGTGCCGGCATCTGCCCTATCTCCGGTGTTGATGGACTCGATCCGCGCAAGGTCGTCCGCATGGCGGTGCTCGGCCGGGACGAGCAGCTCGTCGCCTCCGACTGGCCGTGGAAGTGTACGATGTGCGGCAAGTGCGAGGAGTCCTGCCCGGCGGGGATCGAGATCGTCGCCCTGATGCGCAGGATCCGCGGGGCGCGCAAGCGTTCCGAGGTTCCGGGGCCGATCCAGCGCGGCGTGACCATGTGCCTCGAGCGCGGCAACAACCTCGGCATACCCAAGGAGGATTTCGTCTTTCTCTGCGAGGACGTGGGGGAGGAACTGAACGAGTCCGGTTGCCCTGGCTTCAAGACGCCCATCGATGTTCACGGCGCGCGGGTGCTGGTCACCATCAACTCGAAACTGCCCTTCGGCGAGCCGGACAACCTCAAGTGGTGGTGGCGGATCTTCTACACCGCCGGAGAATCCTGGACCATCCCTTCGGAGAACTGGGATGGGGTGAACTGGGGGCTTTTTTCCGGCGACGACGAGGCGATGAAGACTGTGGTCGGCCGGATCGTGGACAATATGCGGCGCCTGAACTGCAAGGTGCTGCTGCTGCCGGAGTGCGGCCACGCCTACTATGCCACGCGGCTGGGGCTGAACCTGTGGTACCCGGAGGCCCTCAAGGAATTCAGGATCGTCACCGTCTTCGACCTGCTGCTCGAGTACCTCGAGTCGGGCAGGATCCACCTCGACAGCGGCGCCCATCGGCTGCCGGTCGCCTACCACGACTCCTGCAACTACGGGCGCAAGTCGCTGAAAGCCTTCGGCCAGGCCTATTTCAAGGAGGCCCGGACCATCATCAGGGCCTGCTGCGAGGACTACCGCGAGCTGCATCCCCACGGCAACAGCTCCTACTGCTGCGGCGCAGGCGGGGGCGCCTGGTCGATGCCCTTCGCCGAGGAGCGGGTCTTTTACGGCCGGATCAAGGCCAGACAGATCAGCGAGGCCGGGGTGCGGCTGGTGATCGTCCCCTGCCATAACTGCCGGGACCAGCTGAAATCGCTGGCCAAGGAGTACGACCTGCCCATCGAGGTCAAATATATCTGGGAGCTGGTTGCCGACTCCATGCGGAATCCGGGGAGAAGGTGAAATTGTGGAAATGGACAAGCGTGCGGGGGATGGAGGATATGATATGACGGAGACAGCGAAGATCGGCGCGGTAATGGTGGTCGGAGGGGGCGTCTCCGGGATTCAGGCGGCGCTTGACCTGGCCGATGCCGGCTTTTACGTGTATCTGGTGGAGAAGACGGGCAGCATCGGCGGGACAATGGCCCGGATAGACAAGACCTTTCCCACCAACGACTGCTCGATGTGTATCATCGCCCCCAAACTGGTGGAATGCGGGCGGCATAAGAACATCCGCCTGCTCACCCTGTGCGAGGTCACCGCCGTCGAGGGGACGGCCGGAAACTTTACCGTAACCGTCCATGAGTCTCCGCGTTACGTCGACCCTGTCAGGTGCATCGCCTGCGGCAAGTGCACCGAGAACTGTCCGAAGAAGGTGGACAACGGCCACGACGCCGGTATCGGCAAACGGCGCGCCATCTACCTCCAGTACCCCCAGGCGGTTCCGCTGAAATACCAGATCGACCCGCAAGCCTGTCTGCGGCTGCAGAAGCCCGGTGCCTGCGGCTTCTGCGAAGAGGCCTGCGACGCCGGGGCCATCGTCTTTGACGACACTGGAAAAATCCACCGGATCGAAGTCGGCGCGGTGATCCTCGCCACCGGTTTTACGCCGTTTGACCCGGCACCGTCCGGCCCATCCAGCCCATCCGGCACTTGGCAGTACGGCAGCAACCAGAACGTCATCACTTCGCTGCAGCTGGAACGCTATCTCTCCACGACCGGCCCCACCGAAGGACATCTCCGCCGCCCCTCGGACGGCAAACCTGTCCGCAAAATGGCCTTCCTGCAGTGCGTCGGGTCGCGGGACGAGAACCAGTGCGGTCACGGCTACTGCTCCTCGGTGTGCTGCATGACCGCGATCAAGGAGGCGATGCTGGTCCGAGACCAGGTCGAAGGCCGTGGCGGCCTGCAGACCTCGATCTTCTACATGGACATGCGGACTCACGGCAAGGGCTTCGACAGTTTCATGGAGCGGGCCCGCAACGAGGTCGGGGTGCGCTTCGTCCGCTGCCGAATGGGCGGGGTGGAGACGGACGGCGAGAGCGGCGACCTGCGGCTGCGCTATGTCAACGAAGACGGGCGGCAGATCGAGGAATTCTACGATATGGTGGTACTCTCCATCGGTCTCGAGAGCCCACGGGCGGCCGTCGAGCTGGCCCGCGTCGCCAATATCAACCTTACTGCCGACAACTTCGCTGCGACCTCTGACTTCGCGCCAGTGTCCACTTCCCGGGAAGGGATCTTCACCTGCGGCGCCATGGCCGGTCCCAAGGATATCCCCCAGTCGGTAGTGGAGGGCTCGGCCGCCGCCGCGGCGGCTGCCGAACTGCTGGCCCCGACGCGCAACCGCGTGTCCGTTTCGGAGAATTATCCCGAAGAACGAGTGGACGAAGAAGGGGAGGGGATTCGGCTCGGGATCTTCATCTGCCATTGCGGCACCAACATCGCCGGCGTGGTCGATGTCCGGAACCTGGCCGAGTATGCCTTGACCTTGCCGGACGTGGTCCATGTGGAACGAAAAATCTTCACCTGCTCCCAGGACAGTCAGGATGCGATCATCGGCAGCATCCGCGATCACAGGCTCAACCGCGTCGTCATCGCCGCCTGCACCCCGCGGACCCACGAGGCCCTGTTCCGCGAGACTCTGAAGGTCGCGGGCCTCAACGAGTGCCTGGTGGAGATGGCCAACATCCGCAATCACAACGCCTGGGTGCACGGCGACAATCCGGCCGGCACCACCGCCAAGGCCAAGGACCTGGTGCGCATGGCGGCGGCCAAGGCCACCTACGCCGATCCGGTCAAGGCGCTTACGATGCCCATCATCCAGAAGGGGCTGGTCATCGGCGGTGGAGTGGCGGGAATGACTGCCGCTCTTAACCTCGCCCGTCAGGGCTTCGAGGTTCACCTGGTGGAACGGACCGAGACGCTCGGCGGCCATGCCGTCAATCTCAAGCAGACCTGGTCCGGCGAGCACGTCACCACTCAGGTCGCGAAACTCATCGACAAGGTCGTCTGGAACGATCGCATCATCATCCACAAGCAATGCGAGGTGGCCGCGGTCTCCGGCTTCGTCGGCAACTACCGCTCGACGCTCACCTGCGGAAACGGCGAGAGCCGGGTGATCGAGCACGGGGTGGGCATCATCGCCGTCGGCGGCGAGGCGGCGGTCCCTCTGGAGTACGGCTACGGCAGTCTCAAGTGCGTGGTCACCTCGGTGCAGTTTGACAAGCTCTACGAGCTGAAGGAGAAGCACGTCAAGCAGGCCAGGCGGTTCGTCTTCATCCAGTGCGTCGGCTCCCGGGAAGAGGACCATATGTACTGCTCCAAGGTCTGCTGCACCCACTCCGTGCAATCGGCCATCGCCCTGAAGAAGGAAAATCCCGAGCGCAGCATCTACATCCTCTACCGCGACATGCGGACCTATGCCCAGCGCGAATCGCTGTACAAGCAGGCCCGCAAGCTGGGGATCATCTTCATCAACTATGAGCTGCACGGCAAACCGAAGGTGATCGGCAAGGGCGCGGGAGTGGAGGTGGAGGTCTGGGATCATGTCCTCCATGAACCGCTCTCGATCCCCGCCGACATGGTGATCCTGGCGGTGGCCATCCGGCCGCGGGAAGATGCGGAAAAGCTCGGGAAGCTCTACAAGGTGCCCCTGGATGGAGATGGTTTCTTTCACGAGGCCCACGCCAAGCTGCGGCCGGTGGATTTTTCGACCGACGGCATGTTCGTCGCCGGCCTGGCCCACTATCCGAAGCCGGTGGAGGAGAGCATTGCCCAGGCCCTGGCCGCATCGGCCCGGGCGGCGACGCTGCTCGCCAGGCCGGAAGCGCGGCTCGATACGGTGAAGGCGATCGTCGACGAGGCCTGCTGTGACGGCTGCGCGCTCTGCGTCGACGGTTGTCCGTACCATGCCATTATCCTGGAAGAGCAGACGGCGGCGGAGGGCGAGGCTCCGGGAAAACTGGTCCGGGTGAACAGCGCCCAGTGCAAGGGCTGCGGGATCTGCCAGGGAACCTGCCCGAAAAGGGGTATCTATGTCGCCGGCTTTTCCATGCGGCAGATCATGGCCCAGATGCGAGTGGCCCTGGCGGGATGAGCAGCAGTTGAGGCGGGTGGAGGTGGGATCTTGTGATCGCCCTTGAAGTGCAAGAGCGATCCTGGGCGGCTTTCCTTGGGTGAAGGTTGATCCAACCTGGCGAATACGAGATTCGCCCCTGCGATTCCCGGCCGACAAGTATCAATTATGAAGAGGAAAAACAGTCATGGCCCTTGAACAGAAAATCATCGCCTTCTGCTGCAACTGGTGCTCCTACGCGGCCGCCGACCTGGCCGGCACCGCCCGGATGCGCTACCCTGAGAGCGTGCGGATCATCCGGATGATGTGCTCCGGCATGGTCCACCCCGAAATGGTGGTCGAGGCCCTGAACATGGGGGCCGATGCGGTGATGGTCCTCGGTTGCCGCCTCGGCGAGTGCCATTACATGGATGGTAACACCAAGGCCCTGGCCCGGGCCGATATGGTTATGGAGCTTCTCGACGACCTTGGCCTCGAGCGGGAGCGCTTCAGCCTGCACTGGCTCTCCTCGGCCGAACCCGACTTGTTCGTCGCCGCGGTCACAGAGACCGTGGAGCGGGTGAAGAAACTTTCAGAACACGAAGGGTGACGGCCTCTCTCTGAATATTTTTTCGGCACTCCTGTCAGATAAAATCCTCTGTTGAATCAGATCTCAACTTCCATCCTTGCGGCGAAAAAGCCATCGATGCCCTCTTCGGGACGCGGGGCGAAGCATCCGTCGACGATAAAGCGAGCGGCAGCCGGAGGTAAATAAGGCGAGCAATCGGTCAGGCGGAAGTTCTCGTGTTCAGCCAGGTACTTTCGCACCACCTCCATATTCTCCTCCGGCTCGAGCGAACAGGTGGCGTAAACGAGAATTCCTCCCGGAGCGAGGAGCTCTGCGGCGCGGGCTAGCAGATCCAGCTGTTCCCGGCGGTAATGGGCCAGATCCTCCGGCCGGCGGTTCCAGCGGATGTCGGGGTGGCGGCCAATCACCCCGGTGCCGGAGCAGGGGGCGTCGATAAGGATGCCGGCAAAGCGCGGGAGGACCTCGCCGGCAACTTGCTGCAGGACGGTCTCATGGATGACCGGAAGCTTATCCGAAAGAAGGCGGCTGAGGTTTTCTCGCAATTTTTTCAGCCGCTGCGGCTCCGGTTCCACGGCATGGACGGTAAAGTCATACCGCGCCGCCAGTTGCAGGAGGTGGGACGTCTTGCCGCCCAGCCCGGCGCAGCCGTCGAGATATGCGGCACCCCGACGGAAAGGCCCGAGCAGGCAGGTGGCGAGCTGGGCGGCCTCGTCCTGCACCTGAAAATATCCTTCTGAGTATCCGGGCAGGCCGGTGATCGTCCCCTGATACCGGGGGAGAACCACCGCTTCGGCGGCGTAGCGTCCCTCCCCGGCGGCGATGCCGTTGGCAGCAAGCAGTTCCAAATACTCCTCCCGTGAGATTTTCACCGTATTGGTGCGCAGCGCAAGCATCGGTTCCCGGTTGTTCTCCCGGCAGATCCGCAGGGCCTCTTCCTCACCGAAATGATGCCGCCACCTGGCGACCAGCCACTCCGGGTGGTTGACGATTTCCCTGCCTGCCTTGTCCCTCATGGCTGCCCCGGCTAATGTCTCCTTCTCACGGATCGCCTGGCGCAGGATACCGTTGACGAAGCCTGAGAGGTGCCGGGGCAGTCCGGCCGCCTTGCAGCATTCGACCATCTCGTTGACGGCGGCCGAGGGCGGGATCCGTTCGAGAAAAAACAGCTGGTAGAGGCCGACCGCGAGCGTCTGGTGGACTGTTGGGTCGAGCTTCTTCAGCGGGGTCCTGGAAAGCAGCTCAAGGCTGCGGTCGAGCTGCTGCCGTCTGCGCAGAACGCCGTAAACCAGCTGCATGGCGAGGCCCCGCTCGATGGCGGGCAGGCCGTCAACAGCGCGGTCGAGCAAAGGTTTTACAGGCAGGCGCTGCCGGTAGAGGCGGCAGAGTGTTTCGACGGCCGAGAATCGGGCTGTTTTGAGCTGTTTCCTTGACAAAAGAAAGAAGTTCCGGGTGAGGTTGGAGCTTTAGAAATTTTTCTTGTATTTTTAGAAGGATTCCGAGAAAGTACTTATGCTTGAAAGAAGTTTCGCCGGCCTGGGCGAGTTCTGCACTGATCCGCATTGACCCAAGCGCAATGTAGCAGCTATTATCCCGAAGGGAAATGGAAAAGGAAGAATTTCCGGAGATGTGCCGGTTTTCACTTGCTTCAAGCACACCGGTCTGCTGCACTTCCGCGAAATAAGATAAACACAATTCTCGACTCTATGAAAAAATTGCTATGGCTCGTCTGGCTGTTCGTCGGACTGTTTTTTTCCGACTCGGCCCATGCCTATACCAAAGAAGATGTTGTGAAACGCGGCTCTCTTCGCTGCGGTGTCTCCACCGTGACCCCCGGTTTCGCCAGCGTCGATGCCGGCGGCAGATGGACCGGACTCGACGTGGACATCTGCCGGGCGGTGGCCGCGGCGGTGCTTGGCAATGCCGATAAGGTAGAATTCTTGCCGCTGGCCGAAAACGAGGCCTTCACGGCACTGCTCTCGGAAGAGGTGGATCTTCTCTCTCGCCACTCGGCCTGGACCTTCTCGCGTGATTCCGGTCTGGCCGTCCACTTCGCCGGGGTTAGTTACTATGACGGCCAGGGCTTTCTTGTGGCGCGAAAACTCGAGGCGACCCGTGCGCTCGACTTGAAGAAGATCCGGATTTGCAGTCCGGTGGGGGCGGCCTCGGAGCAGAATCTTGTCGATTTTCTGGTCAGCAACCAGATCGAATACCAGCTGGTTGCCTACGACACCCTGGATCTGGCGGTGAAGGGCTTCGAGGGGGAGGCTTGCGATGTGTTGTCTATGCCGCAGTCCCGGCTGTACGGACTTCGGCTCGGGCTCGTAAACCCGGAGCGGGCTGTAATCCTCCCCGATCTTATCTCCAAGGAGCCGCTCGGTCCTGTTGTGCGGCAGGGCGATGACGTCTGGCTGAATATCGTCAGATGGAGTCTCTATGCGATGGTCAATGGAGAGGAGATCGGTCTAAGTTCCGAGCAGGCAGACAAAGCCAGAAGCAGCAGCAGGCTGGACGTGCGCAGGCTCTGCGGCCTGGAAGGCCCAGGCGGCAAAGGCCTCGGCTTGAAAGACGACTGGGCCTGGCAGGTCATTCGACAGGTCGGTAACTACGGCGAGGTCTTTGAACGCAATTTTGGGCCCCAGTCGACCCTGAAGATCGATAGGGGGCTGAACAACCTCTGGAGCAAGGGGGGACTGCAGTATGCCCCCCCGTTTCGTTAACGCTGAAAATGGAAAGCCGGAAAGAGGGGGGCAGAAATGAAAGATAAGATTGATAGGATAAGCAGAATTGTGGCTCTGCTCGTCGTGCTGGTCGTTTCATCTCCGGCAGCTGCGGGAGAGGACGACGTATCGCCCAATTGGGGGGAAGCCGGCAGGGAAATAAAGGAGGCGGCCAGAGCGGTCGGCAAAGCCTCAAAGGAAACATGGCGGCTCGCCAAGGAAAAGGGCAAGGAAGCCTGGCGGGAAACCAAGGAGACTACATCGGAAGTAGTGAGGAAAACCAAGAAGAAGATCCACGATGCGACCGAGCCGAAGACTTCGCCCCGGGAACCTGCGCAGGGAACCACGCCGCAGGAGCACGGCTCGATTCCGGAGCCTGGGGTCAAAGACCCCGCGCCGGCGCCACAGGGACCGGAGCCCAAGGAGCCGCAGATGCCGGCTCCTAACCCGCAAGAAAATGATCAACCGGAGGGCTCCGGGGGGCAGACTACCGCTTAAGAGCCTGCCCCCTATCTTTCTCGGTGAAAACTTCTTACCGGGCCATCGCCGCTTGAGCCAGCGCCACGGCTACCGAAACAGAAGCGCCGACCATAGGGTTGTTGCCCATGCCTATGAGCCCCATCATCTCCACGTGGGCCGGCACCGAGGAGGAACCGGCGAACTGGGCGTCGGAATGCATCCGGCCCAAAGTATCGGTCATGCCGTAGGAAGCGGGGCCCGCGCCCATATTGTCGGGATGCAGGGTCCGGCCGGTGCCGCCCCCCGAGGCTACCGAGAAGTACTTCTTGCCCTGCTCAATGCACTCTTTTTTATATGTGCCCGCTACCGGATGCTGGAATCGCGTCGGATTTGTCGAGTTGCCGGTGATCGAAACATCCACCCCTTCCAAATGGTTGATGGCCACGCCCTCCCGGACGTCGTCCGCGCCATAGCAACGTACCTTGGCCCGTTCCCCTTCCGAGTAGCAGGTCTCGCTCACGATATTCAACTTGCCGGTGGCATAATCGAACTGCGTCTGCACGTAGGTGAAGCCGTTGATCCGGGAGATGATCTTCGCAGCATCCTTGCCGAGTCCATTCAAGACCACGCGTAGCGGCCTGTTCCGCACCCGATTGGCCGAGCGGGCGATGCCGATGGCCCCTTCGGCGGCGGCAAAGGATTCATGGCCGGCGAGGAAGGCAAAACAGGAGGTTTCTTCGGAGAGCAGCATGGCCGCCAGGTTGCCATGGCCGATGCCCACCTTCCGGTCGTCGGCTACCGATCCGGGGATGCAGAAGGCCTGCAGACCTTCGCCGATGGTCGCGGCGATTTCCGCCGCTCTTTTCTGGCCCTTGCGGATGGCAATGGCCGCCCCGAGAGTATATGCCCAGACCGCGTTCTCGAAGCAGATGGGCTGGATACCTCTGACGATCTCCGCCACATCGACGCCGTATCCCAGGCAGATCTCCCTCGCCTCTTCCAGCGATTTCATGCCGTATTCTTCCAGAACCGGGAGGATCTGGCCGATCCGCCTGTCGTAACTTTCAAACAGTGCCATGTCTTCCTCCTATTCGTGTCTGGGGTCTATGGTTTTTGCGGCTTCGGAAAAACGGCCGTAGGTGCCGGAGGCTTCCTGCAGGGCCTGACCCGCGTCCACACCCTTTTTGACAGCCGCCATCATTTTACCGAGATTGACGAACTTGTATCCGATGATCTCATCGTTCTGGTCGAGGGCAATCTCTGTCACATAGCCTTCGGCCATTTCCAGATAACGGGGGCCCTTGGCGCTGGTGCCGTACATGGTGCCGATCACCGATCTCAGTCCCTTGCCGAGGTCCTCCAGCCCCGCGCCGATGGGCAGGCCGCCTTCGGAGAAGGCAGACTGGCTGCGGCCGTAGACGATCTGGAGAAAGAGCTCCCGCATGGCCACGTTGATGGCGTCGCAGACCAGGTCGGTGTTCAGGGCTTCGAGGATGGTCTTGCCGGGCAGTATCTCCGAGGCCATGGCCGCCGAATGGGTCATGCCGGTGCAGCCGATGGTTTCCACCAGCGCTTCTTCAATGGTGCCGTTTTTCACGTTGAGGGTGAGCTTGCAGGCGCCCTGCTGCGGAGCGCACCAGCCCACGCCATGGGTCAAGCCATTGATGTCCCTCACCTCTTTGGCCTTTGTCCATGCGCCTTCCTGGGGGATGGGGGCCGGCCCGTGGTTGGTCCCCCGGGCTACCCGGCACATTTCCATGACTTCAGCAGAGTAGAGCATGCTTTTCTCCTTGGAAATATTTATCCTGTTATCAATTTAAGTTGTATTGGCGATCGAGAAATTTTATTTCCCGCGCGTTATTATAGTAGGAAGTTCTGAAAGTGCAACTGCGAGTACTGAGCGATGAGTACCGATTGCTGAGTACTGAGTGCTGAGTAAAACAGCATGGTTCGCGGTAGGTGGGGACGGCGGTAGATGGAGACACTCCTCGGTGCGTGGAGCTCAGCCTCAGCACTCATCACTCAGTACTTTGTACTCTTTGATCGAGTACTGAGCGATGAGTATTGAGTGCTGAATACTGAGTACTGAGTGCTGAGTAAAACAGCATGGTTCGCGGTAGGTGGGGGCGGCGGTAGATGGGGAGCACTCCCTCGGTGCGTGGAGCGCACCCTCAGTACTCATCACTCAGTACTTTGAACTCTTTGTTTTACAGATCGATCAACACATCGAAAAGCGATCTCTCGGCTTCGATCTTGGCGCGGTTGCCTATAATGACCCGATGGCTGCGGGGCATCATCTCGGCAAAAGCGTCGGTGAAGCTCTTCAGGTCGGCCGCGGTGGTCCGGACTATCTCCGCCATCCGTTGTTCCTTATAAGTCCGGTCGATGCCGTTCAGGTAGTCGTTTCTTGCGGTGGCTCCCTTGGCGGCGGCACTCTGGAGGGGATCAAAATTGCCGTAGGTGCCGATGATCAGCTGCTCCAGGACCTTGTCCGGCAAATCGAGTCCGGCCAGCACCGAGGGTACGCCGTTATAGGCATCGTAGGTCTTCTTCACCTGGGGATCGCGGTAGCTGACGAAGGCCAGGTTGCCGGTCAGCTGGCCGAACTGGATGAAGCAACCGTAAGCCCCGCCCATCTGGCGCACGGTATTCCACAAATAATCGCGGGAGAGATATGTCTTCAGCACCTCGAAATGGCCGTTGTAGCCGACCGCGTTCTTCAGGAGGTTGCCGCCCTGGATGGCGAAGACCACCTCCGCCGAGGTGATGAAAGCCTCGTGGTCGGCCATGGGCAGCTCGGGCAAATCGTAGCGTTTCACCGGCTCCGAGTTTAAGGCGTCGGTAAGGCAGTCGCCGACCCTGGTGAAATGGCTGAGTTCCTGGCCGTCGGCGGTAATGGCCATGACCAGGTTGTGCCGGTTGAAAATGAGCCCGGCGATTCTTGCGAGACTTTCATGGAACTTCTCCTCCTGCGCCTCGTAATTGAGCGCCAGATCCTTGAGGGCCAGATAGGCGGTGACGCCGTTGACGGTCTCGTTGTATCGACCGGCGAGGCTCAAGTGGGCAAAGACCCGGTTCGAAGCGAGATGATACCCTTCGCTGTGGACGGAGTGCTCGGCCCAGGCGAATTCGCGGCCGACAATCTCGCGGATGCGCACCCGGTCGGCGAAGGAGACGGATGTGAGAATCTCGGCCACGAGCTGCAGGGCCTGTTCGAGATAGGCCGGCAGGCATTTCAGGTGGAGCCAGAGAATCGGCCGGGTGGAGTCCGGCTCGTCCCTCTTGGAGTAGGTGGTGAGGGCATGGGAGAAGGCCCCTGTGCAGGTGGCGATTTCCTTGGCGAACTGCTGGTAGTTGAGCCTCTTCGTGCCGATTTCGGTGACGATCGTGCCGAACAGGTCGAGCAGCGGCAGGAGCTCGGGCGGCAGACACGAGTAGTCGAAGCCGACATCGATATATGAAATGTGGTTGGTGGCCAGCTCGTTGACCAACACTTGACGACCGAACATCTCGGTCGGGGTGGCGATGTGAAAATCGTCCTTGGTCGAGAGATCCGTGAGCGCCAGCTGCGGAAGGAGGGAGAGGGTCTCGATGCTGTTCGGCCGCAGCTGCTCCTCCATCAGTGCCCGGGTTTCCTTAATCCTCTCGGCCCGTTCCGTTTCCGTCGCCCCGGCATCGTAAGCAGATAGCCTTTGCTGTTCCTCGGCCTGGGTTCGCTTCTGCTTCTCCGGGTCGGGGGTCAGGGTCACCGTGACTGTCGACGGATTGTCGAGGAGGTTCTGGCGGATCAGCTGTTCAAAATAATCCTCCTCCAGGGCCTTCTTCCTGATTCTCGCGATCAGTTCATCGTTTTTCAGGAAATCGAATGGATTTGCGCCGTACTTGATGGCGGTCATGGCCCTGCCGAGCAGATCGAGACCCCTCTGAGCCTTGCTCGCATCCTCGCGGATACCGAACTCGTACTTGTTGAGTTCGGCCAGCACCAGGTCGCGGTCGAGACCTTCGTCGACCATCTTGCCGAGCGTTGCCCGGTACAGCTCGAGGAACCTATCGCGGTGTTCCCGCTCGCTGCCGACCAGATAGGTGACCATGATGGTCCTGATGCACGAGTTGGCCATGAAAAAGCCGCCGAAATCCTTGCACAGACCGCTCGAGACGATGGCATTCTTCAGCGGTGAGCCGTCCGAATTGAAGAGAATGTTGGCGATGATCTGGAAGGCGGTGTTCTCCTCGCGCATGGCAAAAGTCGCCACATTGGTCCCGACGGCGAGAAAGGTTTTTGCCTTGGTGTCGGGAGAGTCGACCGCGTAGCTGTCGGTGATGAAGACCGGCTCCCGGGCGAGTTTTCCCTCCTCGATCACGGCCTTCTCGCCGGGGGCGGAGAAGGTCGCAAGGTAGCGGCCTTGCAGGAATTCGAGTTCATCGGCAAGCGGGGCGTCGCCGTAGAGGAGAAAGATCCCGTTGCTCGGGTGGTAGTGCCTTCTGTGGAATGCGCAGAACTGTTCGTAGGTCAGGTCGGGGATATTTTTAGGGTCGCCGCCGGATTCGTGGGCGTAGGTCGAGCCGGGCATGAGGCCGCCAAAAATGTTGTGGAAAATATGGCGGATCGGGTCGGAAAAGGCACCTTTCATCTCGTTGAAGACCACCCCCTGGAACTGGAGCGGGCTGTCCGGGCTCTCCTGGTGGTGATGCCAGCCCTCCTGGAGAAAGGTGTTCCGGTCAAGGAGCGGATTGAAGACGACGTCGCAGTAGACGTCCATGATATTGAAATATTCCTTCAGATTACGAGTGGCAAAGGGGTAATAGGTGACATCCGCTCCGGTCATGGCGTTCAGGAAGGTGGTGAGGCCCCCCTTGTTGATCTCGCCGAAGACATCTTTCACCGGATATTTCTTCGAGCCCATCAGCACCGAATGCTCAAGGATGTGGGCCACGCCGGTGGAATCGGTGGGGGTGGTGTGGAAGGCTACCGAAAAAGTCTTGTTGGTGTCGGCGTTCTTGATTGCCAGGAGGGGGCATTTCAGCAGTTCGTGCTCGAAGATGTACACATCGGAGGCGATCTCCCGGACAAACTCGTGGGTGACGAGACGAAAACCCGAATAGCTGGAACCTGTATTGAAAGTCATTCTGAATCCTTGATCTTGAAGATGAAGGTAGGAAAGGGCGGAAATTTGGCGAGCAGTATCGCAGTCAAAAAAATTTCTCCGAATCCACCAGGAGCGTTACCGGTCCGTCGTTGACCAGTTCGATCTGCATGGCGGCCTGGAAGACACCTGTCGCCACTCCGACACCGCTCTTCCTGGCCAATTCGACGAACCGGTCGTATAAAGGTTCGGCGATCGCGGGAGGGGCGGCATAGGAAAATCCCGGCCGTCTGCCTTTGCGGCAATCGCCATAGAGTGTGAATTGGGAGATAATAAGCACTTCACCGTCGGTGTCCGCAAGAGAGATGTTCATTTTTCCCTCCGAATCCTCAAATATGCGTAAGCCGAGGACTTTGTCGACCAGCCATCTGGCGTCGGCCTCCGAATCGCTCACCCTGATGCCGAGGAGAACGACCAGGCCCGGGCCTATGGCGGCCGTGACCGTCCCGTCGATTGTCACCGAAGCCCTGCTTACCCGCTGCACTACTGCCCGCATGTGTTCTCCCTGTGCCCAAGCCGTGAAGGATTTCTCTCCCCATCCAAGTGGGATCGAAAAGGTAAGAAATCATTTCATCTGAGGGTAGTCAAATGGTATAGTCATTTCAATGGGATTTTGATCTTAGTCGGCGAAAAGCGAAGCATCCGTAGAGAGTTTTCCCGCCGACTGTTCGGATCCGGATCCCAATGCGAGCTGACGCCCGCAACCAAGGGTCGTGATCCCCTCAAACAGCAGAGGGGATAAGTACCTTCACGAAATTCGTTTCAAAAAACAAGAAACGAATTTCTAAGGTATTAAAAAAAATAAACAGGCAAATCGATGATTAAACAACTTCAAAACCTTATCGACCAGATGTCGAGAGAGCTGCCGGGGATCTTGGCGGCGGCCGTAGTGACCGTAGAGGATGGGATGTCAATTGCCGAGGTGCGCCGCCGAGAGGATATCGAAACCGCCGCCGCATCAGCCTATCTTGCCTCCATTGTCAAATCGAACGCCAAGGCCATTAATCTCCTGGCCGATGATGAAGAGGTGGAGGACATTCTGATCACAACTCGGCAATACCACTTCATTATCAGGCATGTAGACGACCAGCCGTTTTTTATCTTCCTCATGACGACAAAAGAAGAGTGGCTGGGGAAGGCGAGGATGCTGATCAAGAAATACGAAGCGCAGCTTAGCGGTTTCGCCGGATACTTAAAGAAAGAGTACTGAGTTATGAGTACTGAGTACTGAGGAAACTGGCGAAAATTCTGTCCCTCCTCTCAGTACTCATCGCTCAGTACTCATTGCTTTTTACAGCGCGGCCGCTTCCTGAATCTTCTTGGTGTTTTTCTTGATGCTTATCCTGATCCAGCCGAGATTGGTCTCCTGATCGGCGACAATCACCAGGAAGGCCTCTTCGCCTACCGGCGCGAACATGACCGGGCCGCTGGCAAACTCGAACATGGTCATGCGCAGATCGCCCTGGCCCAGCTGATTGCCCATGGACTCGGCGGAACCGAAGCCCGACGAGGCGATCGCCCCGATCATTTCCGCATCGATCCCTGCCCGTGCCAGGCTGTCAAGGAGAAAGCCATCCCGTCCGACAAGACATGCAGTGTGGACGCCTTCAATGTTAGTGAACTCGGCTAAAATCTTTTGAATTTCCGTCATTTCAAATTCCTCGCTAAAGGTTTCCTGTTGTATATCGGTTAAATCTGTAGAATTCGTTGCTGTCGTATCGGTTGGGAGCGTTTCGGCATTGGGTGGTGAGTAGTCGGCTAATGGACCGGCGATGGGCTCGGCCTGCGCTGGCTGGTCCAAAGCGATCTTGCTGTCCACCTTCTCGTCGTTTTTTACCGCCGTCTCAAAGAGCAGCGCCTCGATACTTTTATGAATGCTGACCACCGGCGGCTGGACCCCCCGTATGTTCTGGAGCGATCCTCCGTGGAAACTCAGGATGGTGAAGAAGGCGTCTTCGCCGACTTCGCGCCCGCACATGGCGTGGACCACCGCACCGTCCTTGAAGAAGATCATGCCTTCCCTGTCGCCGGTGGTGACCTTGAGGGCGGCGGTCGCCCGGGAAAGGCCGTTGAACTGGACGATATCGACCAGATCGATACCGTCGACGGTTCCTTGAAAGCCCTCGTTCTCCTTCAGAACCTCCTGGACTATTGCTCGTACTTCCTTGATATCGAAAGGTTTCTCTATGAAGCGCAGGCTGCCGCTCATCATCGCCCGGTCCTTGTACGCGCTCGACGGATAGGCGGTCATGATGATGACGCCGGTGCCGGGGAAGCGATTGTTGATCTCGATGAGGAGGTCGAGTCCGTTCATACCCGGCATGTTGATATCGGTTATGACCAGATCCATCGGGATATCGCTGAGCGTGGCAAGCGCCTCCTCTCCCGACTTTGCGGCCAGGATCTCGACATTATCCATGCCTTTGTTGAGATTTCTCTGCAACATCCAGAGCATATCTTCTTCGTCGTCAACAACCAGTACTCTCTTCATATTTTCACCAGTCTTTTTTTCCTGCGCCCTCATCGTCTTCGGGCGGAATTTTGGTAGCCTTACCGAGATCCCGGGAGCCATGGGCTGAGCGGGATGTCGGACTATATGCAAGAGAAGTGCCAGCCTGATTCATGGTGTCAGTCTGAAACCTATTGAATTGACTTAAAAAAAGTGGTGATGGTTGTTGGGGAAAAAGAGGAGTGGTCGTGAAGGTGGTTGAAATTTGGCCAGTTGATCAATTTCCGGCCAGTCATAGACTCTCGCGCAGGGTTGTCCGTGAAATACCGAGGATTCTCGCCGCCTTTGATTTGTTATTGTTGACGGCGTTCAGCACCTTCCGAATGTATTGCCGTTCCATCTCCTTAAGGGTTGCGAGCGGCTCGTCCTTTCGGTCCGTCAAATGACTGTCGGGAATGAGGCCGGCCAGGGTCAACCAGCCGCTGCCGGCGAAGATGGCTTCCCTTTCGATGATATTGCGGAGTTCCCTGATGTTGCCCGGCCAGTCGTGCGCGAGCATCTTCTCCCGGGCCTCGGGGGTGAAACCCTGCAGGTTTTTTTTGAGTTCCCCTTGCAACTCGTGCAGGAAGAAATCGGCCAGGAGGAGCACATCCCCGCCCCGTTTCCGCAAAGGGGGGAGGGGGATCGGCAGGACATTGAGCCGGTAGAAGAGATCCTCGCGGAATTTGCCCCGGTCGATCTGTTCCTCGATATCCGTGTTGGTGGCAGCGATTATGCGGATTTTTACAGTGATATCCTTCAGACCTCCGACCTTGCGGAAGGTCGATTCCTCAATGAGCCGCAGGAGCTTGGGCTGCAGGTCGATGGACAGGTTGCCGATCTCGTCGAGGAAGAGCGTCCCGCCGTTTGCCACCTCGACCAGACCTTTTTTGTCGCCCGCGGCATCGGTGAAGGCTCCCTTTTGATATCCGAAGAGCTCCGACTCCATGAGGCTGCCGGCAAGAGTCCCGCAGTCCACCTTGACGAAGAGTCCGTTGCGGCCGGGACGGCTGTCGTGAATGGCCCTCGCCGTGAGTTCCTTGCCGGTGCCGGTTTCGCCGGTGATAAGGACGGGGGAATCGACCAGGGCCGCCATCTCGATGGTTTCCTTGACCCGCCGCATTGCAGGGCTTTCACCGAGGATGGTGGCGACGCCGGTCTCCTGCCGGGTCAGGCTCGCCTTTTTCCGCATCAGTCGGGCCTGGAGGAGCCGGTTGAGGCTCGCCTTGAATTCTACGATATCAAAGGGCTTGACGATATAGTCGACGGCGCCCGCACGGAGCGCCGCCACCGCCGTCTTGGCCTCGTTGATGCCCGTGAGCATGACGATATCGATGTCGCCAGCAGTTTCCCGTATGGCGCCGATGAGATCCAGACCGCTCGTGTCGGGGAGGCCGATGTCGAGAAACACCAGATCGACGACCGACGACCGGAGGATGTCGAGCCCTTCCCCTCCGCTGGCCGCCGTGGTCGCCTGGTAGCCTTCCTTCTCCACTACCCTGGCAAGCGAGTAGCGAAGATCTTCCTGGTCATCGACAATGAGAACCGAACCCATCACCCACCAGTCCGAAAAAAGATGACGAAGGTGGCGCCCTTGCCGGGCTTGCTTTCCAGGACGATAGTGGCGTCGTTCTCCTTGAGAGTTCTGTAGACGATGGAAAGCCCGAGGCCGGCGCCGGAGGTCTTGGTGGTGAAGAAAGGCTCGAAAACCTGCTCGGCAACCTCCGGAGCCATGCCCATGCCGTTGTCGGAAAAATGGACCACCACGTAATTTTTATTCTCCAGGCCGGGATATCTCTTCTTGAAGAAGTGAACCCTGCTTTTGGGGAGAAACCGGGCGGAAATTTCTATCTTGCCCTGAGCCTTTATCGCGTCGACGGCGTTCAAAAAGAGGTTGAGAAAGACCTGCTGGACCTGGTGCGGGTCGGCTATGATCGGCGGCAGGTCCGGGCTGATGTCTTCCACCAGCTCGATATGGTTTTTGGTCAGCCGGTTGTGGATCAGGGGGTTGGTTTCGGCGACGATGGCGTGCAGCGAGGTGGGACGCTTGTTCGGTTCTGCTGGCCGGGCGTAGGAAAAGAAGTCGCTCAGCAGTTCATTGAGCCGGTCCACCTGTCTGATGATCCGCCGGGAACATTCCAGCTGCTCGCTGTTTTCTTTCGCCTCCTCCTCGATGGACTGCGCCATTATCTTGATGCCGGCCAAAGGGTTCCTGACCTCGTGGGCAACCGCGGAGGCAATTTCGGCGATCGTCGACAGCCGGTTCATCTTCTCCATCTCTTTCCTCACATATTTCAGCTCGGAGATATCGGAGAGAGAGATGATGACCCCGATCTTTCTGCCCCTGGCATCCTCCTGGGGAACATTGGAAAAGCCGATGATCCTCTTTTCCCGGGTGGGGGTTATGAGGGTCAGCTCGCGGTCGAGCTGGTTGGGCTTCGACGGCAGGGTGGCGAGGAACTGCTTGGCAGTGCTCTCCCCCAGAAAGTCGACCAGGAATTGCCCTTCGAGCTGCGTCGTGAACGGCCTGAATATGTTCTTGGCCACAGAATTTGATTTTCTGATTCGACCCTCCAGGTCGACGACGATCAGGCCGTGGTTCAGTCCCTGGATGATGGATTCGGAGAATTTTTTCTCCTCCCGCAGATTAATGATCGAGGTGCGGAGATCGTTGACCAGCTGGATGAGCTGCTGATCCATCTGCTGGTTTTCTATCGTCACCGCCAGGATGTTGGCGATCGCCTCCAGCAGGCCTTCCGTCTCTGGTGACCAGCTGTGATCCCGGTTGACATAAACCGTGAGCACGCCTAGGCGCTGGCCGTCCTTGGCGATGGGAGTGCAGTAATTGCCGAATAGGTGGTCGGCCGTTCCGGAGTTTGTGGCGAGTGGCGGCGGTGTCCGAAAGAACTGCGGTTTTCCTTGTTCCGCCACCCGCCCGCAGTGGCAGAGGTCGAAGCGGGATTCATTGCAGGCGATCCCGACATACTCGGAAAACCCTCTATTCACCAGGAGATAGAGGGTCTGGGAGGGTTGATCGACAAGAAATAACGCAGCCTTGCCAGAGAGTTGCAGATTGTGCAGGGAAAGGAGATAGTCGAGGATGCTGCCGATTTTCATTTTAAGAGGCTGCGGCTCGAGCGCCATCTTCAGTACTTCGATGAGGATGCTTCTGTAGCTCTGTTCCAGCGGGGCAGGGGAGATCCGCACCCGTTCTTCCCACCGACTCATCTTCATATGCTCTCCTGCCGGAATGCCGCTTTCTTGCCTGCGCGTCTCGGAGCGGGGACTGTCATATCCTGCCTTTTGATATCAACGGCGAAGATATTTTCCGTCCTTGGGGTTAACTACTCGACCTGGAAACATAGTAAATTCTTCCGCCAGAAAAAAACAAGGAAATACCACGCTCGATTTAATAATAAAGGATGAAGTCATCGGTCGGGACCTTTGGTGTAACACCCTTGAGACATGTCACTTTTGGTTATTTATAGTTATTGTTGGTCTTGTGGTCGGGCGAATACTTGAAAAAATGTCAATTTTGATTACTCGTTGGCTGATTAAAGTAACGACTAAGAGCAGAGGCAAGGGCAAATGATGGAAGCGACGCAGTACGGGAAATTTTTATCGACGAAGGAGGTCGCAAAACTCCTCAATGTCAATGAAAAAATGGTCTATGCCCTGGTCAACGACAAAGGTCTGCCGGCCACGAAGGTCACCGGCAAATGGCTTTTTCCGCGCAGGCTGGTGGAGGAGTGGCTGGAGACCCACGTCATCAACTATAAAAAACCGGGAAGCTCTTCTTCCTCCGAACATGGGGTGCTGCTCTTGGCCGGCAGCGACGACCTGCTTTTCCAGCGGGCCCTGACTCTCTTTCACGCTAAGCAATCCGAAACCGTCGGCTTTTTCGCCAATCTCGGCAGCATGGGCGGCCTTAAATGCCTGCGGCGGGGGATCTGCCATATCGGCGTCTGCCATCTCCTCCAGAATGACAACGAGGAATACAATTTCGACTTTGCCGATCAGGAACTGGAGAAGGCCCCGGTCTTCGTCAATTTCAGCCTGCGCCAGCAGGGAATCCTGGTCAGTCAAGGAAATCCCAAGAATATCAATGGAGTCGCTGATCTGGCTCGTGACGATGTGACTATCGTCAACCGGCCTTTGGGGACCGGTACACGACTGCTGCTGGATTACGAGATCGCCAAGTCCGACATCTCCTCAAGGCAAATCAAGGGCTATCATCGCGAGGTGGCAAGACACCTGGACGCAGGCCTGGAGATTTTGGCCGGCCGGGCCGATGCCGCCCCGGCCATCAGTGCTGTGGCCGGCATACTGGGCCTCGGGTTCGTGCCGCTTCGTTGGGAGCGGTTCGATCTCTTAATTTCCAGGGAGTGTTTTTTCGAGCGGGGTATTCAGAGCTTCATTGGTCTACTGCATGAAAAATCGTTTCGGGACCTGGCCGCGAGTCTTACGGGTTACGACATATCGCTTTGCGGAAAAATGCTTTTCCCGGATAACTATAAAAAGGAGGAGTAGGAATGAAAAGAATGATGGCATGGATGGGAGTTGTGTGTTTGTTGGGAGTTTTCGCCGAAGGGGGCATGGCCGACGACAAGATTTTGAAAATGTCGACCACGACGAGCACCGAGGCCTCCGGACTGCTCGATGTGCTGCTGCCCGAGTTCAAGAAGGATACCGGGATAGAAGTGAAGGTAGTCGCCAAGGGGACGGGCGCTGCGCTCAGGGATGGTCAGGACGGTAATGTCGATGTTATTTTCGTGCATGCCAAGGAGCGGGAAGAGGAATTCGTCGAAAAAGGTTTCGGCACCAAGAGATACCCGGTAATGCATAACGATTTCATTATCATCGGACCTGAGGCAGATCCGGCGAAAATAAAAGGTTTGTCCGAAGCGGTGCCGGCTCTCAAAAAAATAGCTGAGGCCAAGGCGGCCTTCGTTTCCCGCGGCGACGACAGCGGCACCCATACCAAGGAGCAGGACCTCTGGAAAAAAACCGGCCTGCCGCTCGCCGAGCAGACCCAGAAGGTCGTGGTCGAGGGCAAGGAAAAAGAGATAAAATACGTTGTGCCTGCCGAATCGTCATCCTGGTACCTGTCAATAGGTCAGGGCATGGGTAAGGTTATCACCTTTGCCGAAGAAAAACAGGCGTACACCTTGACCGACAGGGGCACGTACATAAAGATGAAGTGGGGCAAGACCCCGGGAGTGGCCTTGGAAATCCTCAGCGAGGGCGGCGACGACCTGGCCAACTTCTACGGCGTCATTCCGGTCAATCCGTCCAAGCATCCCCACGTCAAGCACGACATGGCGCAGCAGTTCGCCGAGTGGCTTGTTTCCGAAAGAGGCCAGAACCTGATCGCCGGATACAAGCTGGAGGGCAAGCAGCTTTTCTTCCCTGACGCAAAAAAATAAAACGGAACCGAAAAGAGAGAATTGGTTACACAAGGGGAGGTTTTAGCGCCTCCCCTTTCGTTTTTGAAAAGGGAGACCGACCCGTCTTAGTACCTTTGTTTTCTGAGAATGAATTTCAAGAAGACACTTATCCCCTTTGCGATGGGAGCGGATAACAACCCTTGGGTTGCGGGCGTCAGCCTGCATTAATCCTTGCTAAGGATTTTTTCGGAGTTTTGTAAGTCATGGATCTGTTGCTCGACGGTGTACAGTCGGCAATCCTGCTGATGATTTCCTTTGACAAGGAACTGGTGGAGATTGTCATGGTATCTCTCAGGGTGAGTTTCTCCGCCACCTTGATTGCTGCTGTAGTCGGTATCCCCGGGGGCTTCCTCATCGCCTACTCGGAATTCTCCGGCAAACGCTTCGTCCTCACCTGCCTTAACACCCTGCTCGCCCTGCCCACAGTAGTCATCGGCCTGCTGGTCTACTCGTTCATCAGCCGTCGCGGCATTTTCGGCCCCCTGGGGCTGCTCTACACCCAGACGGCCATCGTCATCGGGCAGGTGATCCTCATCGTGCCGATTATCATGGTCATGACCATCGCCGCCATCAGCCGGATCGATAATCGCTACCGGATGACGGCGCTGACCCTGGGGGCGGACAGATATCAGATGGCGCTGGTCATTATGAAGGAGGCCCGCTACGGAATCCTCGCCGCCGTCATCGCCGCCTTCGGCAGGGTGATTGCCGAGATCGGCATCAGCATGATGCTGGGCGGCAACGCCAAGGGGTTCACCCGGACCATGACCACGGCGATGGCGCTGGAATACGACAAGGGAGAGTTCGTCCTGGCGGTGGCGCTCGGCATCACCCTCATGACTATCGCCTTCGCCATCAACTTTCTCTTCCATTTTCTTCAGGGGAGATCGGTTACCGATGCTGTATAAAGCCGAAGCCCTGCGCCGGGTACACGGCGCCCGCACCGTCCTCAATATCGACAGGCTAGATATAGATCCTCAAAAAATATACACGCTGATTGGCCCTAACGGCGCCGGCAAGACCAGTCTGTTGAAAATCCTCGCCTTTCTTGACCGGCCGACCGACGGCAGCCTGTACTTTCAAAACAGAATAGTGGGAGGCGGCGAAAAGCATTTGGTCGAACTCCGCCGCCATGTGGTCCTGCTCGACCAGAACCCCATCATGTTCACGGGTTCGGTCTACGACAACGTTGGGTTCGGGCTGAAGGTGCGCAAGGTGCCGCCGCCCGACCGACGCAGGAGGATAGTCGAAGCCCTCGATTTGGTCGGCATGGCGGCCTTCATCGATTACAATGCCCGCGGCCTCTCCGGCGGAGAAAACAAACGCGTGGCCCTTGCCCGGGCCCTGGTGCTGCGGCCCGAAGTCCTGCTCTGCGACGAGCCGACCGCCAATGTCGATGCCGAGAACCAGGAGATCATCCTCGAGATCATCGAACGTATCAACCGGGAGCATAAGACCTCGATCATCTTTTCCACCCATTACCTGTCCCAGGGGCATCGGCTCGCCCACCATACCCTGCTGCTCCAGCAAGGCATGCTCTCTGACATAATGAGCGAAAACATCTTTCAGGCGACCGTCGTCTCTCGGCAGGACAGAAGCCTGACCTGCCAATTAACCGGTCAGGTTTTCCTGAACCTCTCGCCAGGCATCTTTCCGGGGGATGCTTCTGTGGCGAAGGTGCACATCGATCCACGGAGAATTCAACTGAACCCGGCGGCGGAGGCCGAGACTGGCAACACACTGGCCGGTCATATCATCGCTCTCGAACAGGACAGCGGCCAGGTCCGCGTCAACGTCGATGTCGGGGTGAAACTCGTGCTGTTTCTGCCCATGGAAGGTTATCGCTCGGCCGGACCGTCGATCGGCGAAAGAGTGCAGGTCTTCATACCGCACGGCGCAATAAACTGCAGCCCGGTCAGTCCCCTTTGAAGGACGCTTGGGCTAGGGCCTCATCCCATCCCCAATAATTCGAGAAACTTTCCTCATCATAGGCGCTGTGAGCCTCGCTGCGTCGCAACTTTCCCTCCTCTCTCCATCCGAATAAGACCTTATAGCATCTGATTTCAGGGAGGGGGTGTCGGGGAACAAATTGCATCTCCGCAATTTCTTGTCACAAATTGGCAGGCCTTGAAATTGGGCTCTAGCTCAGTATACACTTACAGGACGGTAATTTTTTATCTTGAAAAGATTTTGAATTATTAGTTAAGTGAAATTGATGACCATGGGGTGAACGTTTGATGATCCGCTAACTCTCGTTTTTTCGTCTCCCGTTGTCATCGACGCGCACGCTCTCCACACTTCCTGAAGAAAGTATATCAATTTTCTCATTCAAGAGGAGGTTCAATGGACGCCGCACAAGAAATCAGTTCTCCCGCTCACAAGAAGTTTTCGCTCATCGCCGAGATGGATCCTCCAAAAGGGGTCAACCTGCAGGGGTTCGTCGACACCGCCCTGCAGCTGCGAGGCAGGGTCGACACCGTCCGGGTGACCGACTGCGAGCATGCCATCATGCGCATGTCGCCGGTGGCTCCCTGCCTCGCGCTCAAGGAAAAAGGTTTCGAGCCGGAAATGATCATTTCCGGCAGGGACCGGAACAGGATCTCCTTCCAAGCCGATCTCCTCTCGGCCGCCGCCCTCGGCATAAAAAAGATACTGATCAAGGAGGGGCACGATCCGGCTGAAGGGGACCAGCCGGTGGCCAGAACCAGCGGTGACCTCGATCTGGAGTCCATGCTGCAGTGCGTCTCCGCTTTGAACAGCGGCAGGGATCTCGGTGGGGAGCCGCTCGACGGAGCGACCAATTTTGAGATCGGGGTGGGCATCGACCTCTCCGATGACGTCAACTACAACCGGGAACGTGCCGAATATTTTAAGAAACTCGAGATGTACGGCGTCCATTCCGTAACGCTCGGACCGACCTACGATATCAACATCATCGAACAGTTCATACCCTTTGCCGAGGAGACCAAGATCAAGCTCTACACCTCTGTGATGTTCTTGAAGTCGGTGACCATGATCCGCTACCTCAACAACTTGTCGGGAGTGCCTTCCATTCCCCACGAGTTCTTGAAGAAAATGATGCAGGCGCCGGTGAAGAAGGATGCCGGCATGCAGGTGGCGGCGGACCTCTACAGGGAACTCGCCCCGATGGGCGACGGCGTGGTCCTGCTGGCCATAGGATTAAAGGAAAAGGTACCGGAATTTCTTGATATAATCGGCCGCTAGCGAGGTGCCATGGCGAACCTCGTCCAGTCGCCCCCGGGCAGGAATCCGGAGTCCATGTACAAGGTGGCTTCCGACCAGTATCTTCACGTCATTCTGGAAGAAACGCCGAATGGAGTGATCGTGGCGGGGCTCGACCACCGGGTGATCCACGCCAATCCGGCAGCCAGCCGGTTCATCGGCGTGGCGTACGGCAGTCTCAACGGCCGCCTCATGGGCGAGATTCTGGGCAAAAGAAACGCCGTCCTCTTCGATCGCATCCTGAATCAATTTCAGGTCGTACGGCACCATAATGGCTGGAAGTTCCGGCACGAAATCGAATTCTCCCACAACGACGACCGCTGCATCATGACCGCCATGGTCGTCTATCCACCCTCCTCGCCCGAATACTACCTGCTCTACCTCATCGACATCACCCAGCAGAAGATCCTCGAAGGGGAACTCCGTCGGCGCAACGCTTTTTTCCACAACCTCATCGACAGCTCGGTGGACGGCATCATCGCCTCGGACATGAAGGGCCGGATCATGCTGTTCAACACCGGCGCGCAAATACTCCTCGGCTACGATGAACAGGAAACCAAGATCCTGCATGTGACGCAGCTGTACAACGAAGGGGTGGCTTACGAGATCATCAAGCGGATGCGCAGCGACGGTTTCGGCGGCAAGGGCAAGCTGTTGCGCCACAGGCTGATCGTCAAGCACAAGAACGGCCACGACATCCCGGTGAGTTTCTCCGGCGGAATCATCTATGACAACGACACAGAGATTGCCACCTTCGGCCTCTTCACCGACCTGCGCGCCCTGCAGCAGATCGAGGAGGATCTCGAGCAGACTCACCAGATGCTCATGCAATCGGAGAAGATGGCGGGACTTGGGCGCCTCGCCGCCGGCGTCGCCCACGAGATCAACAACCCGATGTCGGGGATCATGCTCTACGCCAACCTGGTCCAGGAAGAGCTGGGCGAGGATCATCCCCTGCGGGCCGACCTGCAGACCATCATCCACGAGGCCGAGCGCTGCAAGGTAATCGTCGCCGATCTCCTCGAATTTTCACATCAAAACACCTACGAGATGGAGCTGGTAGATCTGAACGAGGTGATCCGCAAGACCCTGACCATCCTCCAGCATCAGCCCCTTTTTCAGAACATTGCCATCGTTCGCCAGCTCGATCCGGACCTGCCGCCAATCTACGGCAACTCGATCCGGCTCAACCAGGTGGTTATGAACATCGTTGTCAACGCCGCCCAGGCCATGGAAGGCAAAGGCCGGATACGGATCACCAGCAGGACCCGCGCCAACAAGGACATCAACGAGGTGGCCGTCGAGGACACCGGGCCCGGCGTCCCGGAGGAACTGCTTGAAAAGATCTTCGATCCCTTTTTCACCACCAAGGCGACGGGGGAGGGAACCGGCCTCGGCCTGTCGGTCTCCTACGCCATCGTCAAGGAGCACAAAGGCTCCATCCGGGTGAGTTCCACCTCGCCCGCTGGAACCACCTTCACCCTGCGATTTCCTGTCGTCATGGAAAATTTGACTGGAGATAACCATGGATAACACCTGCATTTCACCCGATGAGCGAAACGAGAAATTCCTCGGCAAACTCAAGGCCAGAAATATCGATGTACATGCCTGCTACCAGTGCGGGCGCTGTTCGTCCGGTTGCCCGGTGGGGGACTTTTTCGATATCAATGTCATGGAGGCGGTGCGGCTCGCGGCCTACGGCCAGGAGGAGAAGCTCTTGGGCAGCCGCACCATCTGGCTGTGCGCGGCCTGCGAGACCTGCGCCACCAGATGCCCGAACGAGATCGAGATCGCGGGCCTCATGGATGTTTGCCGGGAGCTGGCGCTGCGGCGCGGGATCATGCCCGCCGAGCCGCGCATCCCGCTCTTCCACAGGGCCATGCTCGGCTCGATCAAGAGCTTCGGCCGGGTCTGGGAGATCGGCATGATCGGCGATTACAAGGTTCGGTCCCGGGATTTTGCCGGGGACCTGCGGCTGGGTCTCACCATGTTCAAGAAGGGCAAGCTGAAGCTTCTGCCCCATTCGATCAAGGGCAAGTCGGAAGTGAGAGAAATCTTTGCCGGCAAAGGGAAGGAGTATGATCGATGAACACAAAAATATCCTATTACCCCGGCTGTTCCCTCGAAGGAACGGCGCTCGATTATGACCGGTCGGTTCGGGATGTCTGTCGTGCTCTGGATATCGAACTGATGGAAATCCCCGACTGGAACTGCTGCGGCGCATCGTCCGCCCATATGACCGACCATGAGATCGGGATGCGTCTGCCGATTCGCAATCTGGTGATTGCGGCGGAGATGGGCTGCGATGTCCTCGTCCCCTGCGCCGCCTGCTACCAGCGACTCAAGGCGGCGGACAAAGCCCTGCGGGCCGATCCCGGCTTCTGGGATGTCGGCAGGTACCGGGGGGACTTCCAGATCCTCCACATCAGCACCTTCCTGGCGAGGCCGGAGGTCCTCCCGGCCATTCAGGCGAAAGTCACCAGGCAGCTGAGCGGGCTGTCCGTCGCCTGTTATTACGGCTGCCTGTCGCTCCGCAACCCGCGGATCACAGACGCCCCGCGCTGGGAGATGCCGACCACCCTCGAATCGATTGTCACGGCCCTGGGGGCGAAGGCGGTAAACTGGTCCCACCGCACCGAATGCTGCTCCGGCAGCCTTACCATGGCCCGGCCTGATATCGCCGAGAAACTGGTGGGCGATATCGTCCGGGCAGCCAGGAGGGCGGGTGCTGCGGCCATGGTCACCGACTGTCCGATGTGCCAGGCCAATGTCGAGAGCCGGCAGGCGCCGCCCGATGGCGTGGGAGACATGCCGGTCTTCTTCGCCACCGAACTGATCGAGGCGGCGCTGAGCGGCACCTATCCGGCCAAGCAGCAGCGCGCGCATCTCGTGCCGCCTGCAGCGCTCACCGGCCTCTTCACCGCAGCGACTATGAATAAGGAGGATTCGGCATGACAGGAAACCTCAGCAGCTTTTCAGGAACACAGGACAATCCCACGGCGGCCGTCATGGTTATTGGCGGCGGGATCAGCGGCATGCAGTCGGCGCTTGACCTGGCAAACGCCGGCATCAAGGTCTACCTGGTGGAAAGCTCGCCGGCCATCGGCGGCAAGATGGCCCAACTGGACAAGACCTTCCCCACCAACGACTGCTCGATGTGCATCGTCTCCCCGAAACTGGTGGAGGTGGGCCGGCATCGCAATATCGAGCTCTTCACCCACAGCGAGGTGAAAAGCCTCTCCGGCGAGCCGGGGCATTTCACGGCCACCGTGGTCCGCCATGCCCGCTACGTCGACATCAAGGCCTGCACCGGCTGCGGCCTGTGCGAGATCGTCTGCCCGGTCACCCAGATCTCCCATTTCCCGGCACAGCCTGCCGAAGGGGAGAAGAAAGCTCGGGCGCGGGCCAAGGAAAAAAATATTATTAAAGGATCCGGGCTGCCCCGGCCGAGCCGCGCCCATAAATGGACCTTTACCGTCGATGCCACGACCTGCGGGATGTGCGGCGGCTGCTTCAAGGCCTGCCTGCACGGGGCGGTGAGCTGGGAAAAGAAACAGTTGGCGGTTATCGACCAGGAAAAATGCACCGGCTGCGGCGCCTGCTTCCTCGCCTGCCCGGACAAGTTCCACGCCATCACGATTGCCGACGCCCCGGATTTCGACAAAAGCGTCGGCGCGGCGGTCCATGCCCGATCCCAGCTCCTCAAGAAGGAGTTTGCAGGCACAGAGCAGAAGGACTGCATCCGCTGCGGCCTTTGCGCCATCACCTGCGACAAGGTGATGAATATCGGGGCGCTGAAAATGGTCGAGGAGGGAATCGAGGCGGGTGTGGACATCTGCCAGGTCTGCGGGGCCTGCGTGTCCGTCTGCCCGGTGAATTATCTCGCCGTCGACCAGGTGACCAACAGGACGCCCCGGCCGCTTCTGAACACCTTCAACGAGCGGCTGAACGGCAGAAAACCGATCAACATCTTCTATCCACAGGCGGTGCCCCGGGTGCCGGTGATAGACGAAGAGAGCTGCGTGCGCCTCAACACCGGGGCCTGCGGCACCTGCGGCTCGATCTGCGGAGTCGGGGCGATCCACTACGACCATCGCGAGGAGCAGACCGAGATCGCCATCGGCTCGGTGATCTTCTCGCCGGGCATCGAGGTTTTCGACGCCGGGCGGCGGGGCGAGTTCGGCTACGGGGTCTACAAGAACGTGGTTACTTCCATCGAATTCGAAAGGCTGCTCTCCGCCAGCGGGCCGACCTCCGGCACGGTGGCCCGGCCGGGGGACGGTAAGCATCCGAAAAAGATCGCCTGGATCCAATGCGTCGGCTCCCGCGACCATTCCTGCGACCGCGACTACTGCTCGTCGGTCTGCTGCATGTATGCAACCAAGGAGGCCTTCATCGCCCGGGAGCACGACGCCAACATCGAGCCGACCATCTTCTATATCGACATGCGCTCCTTCGGCAAGAACTTCGACACCTATGTGACGCGGGCGCAGGACCACAAGGTCCGCTTCATCCGGGCCATGGTCAGCCGGATCTTCGAGGACCCGGTGACCGGCGATCTCGAGCTGCGCTATGTGGACGACTGCGGCAAGAGGCAGGCGGAGACCTTCGACATGGTGGTGCTCTCCGTCGGCATCCAGGTGCCGCAGAAGGCGAAGGAACTGGCCGGAAAACTCGAGATCGACCTCGACGGCTACGGCTTCGTGGTCACCGACGGCTATAGACCCTTGGCCACCACCAGGCCGGGGATCTTCGTCAGCGGTGCGGTCAAGGGACCCAAGGACATTCCGGAGACGGTCTGCGAGGCCTCGGCTGCGGCCGAAGCGGCCTCGGCGAGCCTGGCCGCAGCCCGGGGCAGTCTGATCACCGCCGAGCCCCTTCCGCCGGAACGACAGGTAGAGCCGGGGGAGGACTTAAGGATCGGCGTCTTCATCTGCCACTGCGGCACCAACATCGCCTCGGTGGTCGATGTGGAAAAGGTCATGGATTACGCGAAGACCCTGCCCGGCGTTGCCTACGCCGAGCATCCCCTGTATACCTGCTCCCAGGACTGCCAGGAGCGGATGCGGGAGATCATCAGGGATCACCGCCTCAACCGGGTGGTGGTCTCGGCCTGTTCGCCCTCCACTCACGAGCCGCTCTTCATGTCCACTCTGCAGCAGGCGGGGTTGAACAAATACTTCTTCGATATGGCCAACATCCGCGACCAGTGCAGTTGGGTCCATCCGGACGATCCGGCAATGGCCACCGAGAAGGCCAAGCGCCTCACCCGCATGGCGGTGGCCAACGCCACGGCCGGCGAGCCGCTCACCGAGATGGAGTTCACCGTCGATTCGCGACTGCTCGTGGTCGGCGGGGGGCTGGCCGGCATGACCGCGGCGCTGGAGGCGGCGCGGCAGGGCTTCGGCGTCTACCTGGTCGAGCGTGAACCGAAGCTCGGCGGCCAGCTTCTCCACCTGCAGCGGAGTGCAGACGGCCGGAAGTTCGCAGACTTTCTCGGCAATTTGAAGGAACAGGTCATAAACAACGATAAGATCCGGGTCTTCACCAGCAGCGAAGTGGTGGAACAGTCCGGCTTTGTCGGTTCTTTCGAGACCGAGATCGTCATGCCGAGCGGCGGCACCAGGACGCTGAAACACGGGGCGATCCTGGTCGCCACCGGGGCCGAGGAGTACCGCCCGGAGATCCATGGCCTCGGCTGGCTCGACACGGTCATGACCCAGACCGATCTCGAGGCGGTGCTGGAGAAAGATCCCAAGCCAGACTGGCAGAAACTGCGGGTCGCGATGCTGCAGTGCGCCGGGTCCCGGGATCCCGAGCATCTGCCGTACTGTTCCCGGGTCTGTTGCAACCAGGCGGTTAAAAACGCGAGGCGGCTCAAGACCTTCTATCCGGAAGCACGGATAGACATCCTCTACCGCGACATGCGCTGCTACGGGCTCTACGAGCGGGATTATGCCGCGGCCCGGCGGGAAGGTATCAATTTCATCCGCTACGACCCTGAAAAGAATCCGGTGCAGATATCCCCCCTGGAGTCCGGGATCGCCATCACCGTGACCGATCCCTCGATCCGTATGGAAGTGAAGCTCAAGCCCGATATTCTGGTCCTGTCCACCGGCATGAAGCCGCGGGATGCGGAGGAACTTGCCTCCATGCTCCGGGTGCCGCGCAACGACGCCGGCTTCTTCATCGAGGCCCACGCCAAGCTCCGGCCGGTGGACCTGCCGAGCGAAGGCCTCTATATGGCCGGCACCGCCCACGGGCCGAAGAACAGCACGGAAACCATCTCCCAGGCTCAGGCCGCGGTGGCGAGGGCGGTGACGCTCTTGTCCCGCAAGAGTATGAAGATGTCCGGGGTGGTCTCGGTTGTCGACCCGACCAACTGTGCGGTCTGCCTTACCTGTGTGCGGGCCTGTCCGTACGGTGTACCCTTTATCAACGACCGGCACTCAGCGGAGATCAATCCGGCCCTCTGTCAGGGCTGCGGCATCTGTGTGGCGGAATGCCCTGCCAAGACCATTCACCTCGGCAGGTACGACGATCGCAACATCAGGGCCAAGATCGAATCGTACAGCGCATGATCAGGAAACGGGAGACAGAAACACAGAAATCATGGAGGAAATAATGAATGACTTTTCGCCCAGTGTCATAGTCTTTGCCTGTCGCCATTGAGCGTATTCCGCCGCGGACCTGGCAGGTTCGGAAAGACGGAGATACCCCCCGGCGATCAGCATCGTCATGCTGCCCTGCACCGGCCGAATCGACGAATCGCTCCTGTTGAAGGCCTTTGAGAACGGGGCGGACGGGGTGATGGTGGTCGGCTGCCTGGAAGGGGATTGTCATTACGTTTCGGGCAATATCCGTGCCCGGGCCCGGGTCAAGCGGGTGTATGAAATCCTCGAAAAAATCAAGATCGGCCCCGATCGCATCAGAATGTTCAACCTGAGTGCCGGGGAAGGCTCAAAATTTGCCGCCTACGCGGGCGAGTTCGTCGAAAAGATCAGGGAACTCGGCCCGAGCCCCATCAATCTGGCCCGGGGCGGACACGTTCACGCCGCAAAACAGAAGGAGACGACATGATTACCGGTACCCCAAAACCCATCGAAGAGATCCTGGAAATGCTTGAGCCATACGACAACATCGTCCTCGCCGGTTGTCATGGCTGTGTGACCGTCTGCCGGGTCGGCGGGGAGAAGGAGGTGCAGGTACTGGCCTCCACCCTGCGCCTGGCCCGCGAGGCGGCAGGAAAGAAGATCAGCGTGACCGAGATCAGCCTGGAACGCCAGTGCGATCCCGAATATGTCGAAAAGCTGCGGCCCTACGTCGGCGACCACCAGGCGGTGCTGTCGATCGCCTGCGGGGCGGGAATCCAGTTCCTCGCCGAAAAATATGCGACGACGCCGATCCTGCCGGGGATTAATACCGGCTTCTTAGGCGTCACTGAGCGCCAGGGCGAGTGGACCGAGCGCTGTCAGGGCTGCGGCGACTGCGTGCTCCACCTCACCGGCGGCATCTGCCCTGTCACCCGCTGCGCCAAGTCGCTGTTCCATGGGCCCTGCGGCGGTTCGGTGAAGGGTATCTGCGAGGTGAGCAAGGATGTCAAATGCGGCTGGCAGCTCATCATCGACAGGCTGAAGGCCTTGAATCAACTGGAGAACTACGGGAAACTGAAACCCTACAAGGGCTGGCAGACCGCCCGCGACGGCGGCCCGCGCCGGATACTCAGGGAGGACATGATACAATGAAATCGGCAAGCAATCTGGAAAAGGTACTGGCGGCGGGGCATTTTTCAGTCACTGCGGAATGCGGTCCTCCCCGCGGCGCCGATCCGGACATCGTCCGGAAGAAAGCAGCCTATGTCATGAACAATGTCGATGCCTGCAACGTCACCGACAATCAGACCTCGGTAGTGCGAATGAGTTCGCTCGCCGGCTGTCTTCTTTTGAAGGAGCAGGGAATCGAGCCGCTCATCCAGATGGTGGTCAGGGACCGCAATCGGATCGCCCTGCAGTCCGACCTGCTCGGCGCTTCGGCCATGGGGGTGCGCAATATCCTGTGCCTCTCCGGCGACCACCAGAAATTCGGTGACGATCCGCAGGCGAAAAATGTCTTCGACATCGATTCGATGCAGCTCATCCACATGGTCAGGACGATGCGGGACGAGGGCATTTTCCCTTCGGGCAAGAAGCTCGAGGGGGCGCCGAAATTCTTCATCGGCTGTGCGGTCAACCCTTTCGCCGATCCCTTCGAGATCCGGGTGCCGCGGCTGAAACTGAAGGTGGAAGCCGGGGCCGACTTCGTCCAGACCCAGTGCATCTATAACATGAAGAAATTCCGGGAGTATATGGAGCTGGCAAAAAAGCAGGGGCTGCACGAGAAGGTCAAGATCCTGGCCGGGGTGACGCCGTTGAAATCCGCGGGTATGGCGAAATTCATGAAGAAGATGGTGGCGGGCATGGACATCCCCGACGAGGTCGTCGACCGGATCGCCGCTGAGCCCAAGGAAAAGCAGGCGGAGAAGGGTATCGAGATGTGCATCGAGCAGATCCATGAGCTGAAGGAGATGGAGGGGGTCGCCGGGGTGCATGTCATGGCGATCGAGTGGGAGGAAAAGTTGCATGAAATCATCGGTGGCGCGGGTTTACTCCCTCGACCTGTGGTAGAATAGGAGAAGTTTCGCGGTGTCAGTAGGTTTGTGGGGTCAAATCTTTATCCTTGACATTTCGTGATTGTTGTTGGGAATTGAAGGTAGAGATAATGTCAAGGATAAAGATTTGACCCCACCCAGACAAATTAAGATGATGGAGGAAATCCATGGCTGAGAAAAAAAAGATTCTGCTCGTTGACGATGATCCTGATTTTGTCGAGGCGGTACGCGTGATCGTTGAGAAAGGCGGTTATAACGTGCGAGTGGCATATGATGGACAGGAAGGCCTCGATGCGGTGGCCGAGGAAAAACCTGATCTGATTGTTCTCGATGTTATGATGCCGGTAATGAACGGCCATGCCTGTTGCGCCCAGCTGAAGGCCAATCCCGAGACCGCCAAGATCCCGATAATCCTCCTGACCGCCGTGGCCGAACGGGTTACCACCAGCACCTACACCCATCGAGACATGCTGGAGAGCGAGGCGGAGGATTATATGCCGAAGCCGGTGGAACCTCAGGAACTCTTGAGTCTGATCAAGAACTGGCTGCAGTAGAGACCCTCCCGCTGCCGACGGAATCCGGCGGCGGGGGCGGTTTTCCGATAGCTTCCGCCGTTTCCTTCAGGTCCAGGGATATTGCTATGAAGAACGTACGCATTCTGGTCATCGATGACGAAAAGGTTATCAGGGAAGGGGTGGAACGCGCCCTGGCCAAGAGGGGCTTTGAAATCGCCAAGGCCGAGGACGGCAACAAAGGGCTGGAACTCCTCAAATCGGAAAATTTCGACATCGTCCTGACCGACCTCATGATGCCCGGTCTCGACGGCTTTGCCGTTCTCGACTGGCTCCGTGAAAACCAGCCCCACGTCCTGGTCATCGTCATCACCGGATTTGCCACGGTGACGAAAGCGGTGAGCGCTATGAAGCAGGGGGCCTTCGATTTTGTCGGCAAGCCGTTTACCCCGGACTATATCCGAGTGGTGGTCGACCGGGCCATCGACCGGCTGGCCATGCGGGCGGAGACGGAACTGCTGCGGGAAGAGAAGAATAGGGGCCTGGAGGCTATCGACAAGTCCCAGAGCCGGCTGAAGACGGTCTTTTCCTGCATGGCCGAGGCGGTGATCATCACCGATCTCGAGGGCATCGTCGTCCTGCACAATCCGGCGGCGATCAAGATCCTCGAGATCCAGACCGACCCCTTCATCGGCAAGCCGCTCGCCGCGTCGATCCGGGACAAGACTGCGGTCAACATGGTGAACGAGGCGATGGACCGTGCGATGGCGGTGACCAGGGAATTCCCGCCCGGCTCCATCTCCCGCAAGTATCTCAGGGCCTACTGCTCGCCGGTCACCAACGAGCAGGGGGTGGTGATCGGCTCGGTCACGACGTTTGAGGATATCAGCATTCCCAAACAGATCGACCGGATGAAGTCGGATTTCGTGGCTATGGTCGCCCACGAGCTGAAATCCCCGCTCGCCTCGGTGGAGCAGATGATCTACGCGCTGCAGGTCGGCTGCGAGTATGAGGCCCTGAGCAGCTGCAATTCCCTGCACCGGCGGATGACGACGAGAACCAAGGACCTCCTGCGGCTGATCGACAACCTGCTCAATCTCTCGAAACTGGAAAGCGGCACGGTGGTCTTCAACCTGGAGCCGGTCCGGGGTGACGACATCATCCACGATGTGCTGGACATCGCCAGGCCCCAGGCCGAGAGTAAGGGCATTACCCTCGATTACCGGCCGTGCGGCGAGGACTGGTTGTTCAACATCGACTACGACCATATGCGGACGGCGATTATGAACATCGTCTCCAACAGCGTCAAATACACCCCTGACGGCGGCAAGGTGCTGCTCAGCACCGAGGTCGTCGGCGGCTTCGTCAACATCAATGTCCAGGATACCGGCATCGGCATCAGCACGGGAGACCTGCCGCACATCTTCGACCGGTTCTTCCGGGTGAAAGGCAAGGCCACCCGCCATATCACCGGCTCCGGGTTGGGCCTTGCCCTGGTCAAACAGGTGGTCGAAGCCCACCAGGGCTATATCGACGTCCGGTCCACCCCCCATGTGGGGACCACCTTTACCCTCAGTTTCCCGCTGGTTCAGAAGAATGGTGTGTCCATTACTGAACTTCAAATGAAGGCCACTAATTAAATGACCAGAGCTGACCCAAGTCAGCAAGACCGGCCTTGCGGACGGCATCGGCAGGTTACCCAGCGGGATCAAATCCAGTTGGCCCGAGCCAGGTATTGGGCGACCCCGACAAAGCGTGCAGCGGACGTGATTTCAGCTGATTCTTAGCTGTTGCGAAAAGCCTTGGGAATTGAGGGAAGAGCAGTATGATTGAGATTTTTCCGTATTCTAAGGATCATCAGGAGGGCGTCGTCTCTGTGATCCTGGCGATACAACGGGAGGAATTCGGCATCCCTGTCACCTTGGCCGATCAGCCCGACCTGCTGGACATCCAGGGTTTCTATCAGAGAGGCGAGGGAAATTTTTGGATCGCTGTGTCCGACGGTCAAGTCGTGGGCACCATCTCGCTTCTCGACATCGGCAATCGGCAGGGCGCGCTTCGGAAGATGTTTGTCAAAGAACCTTTCCGCGGAGCTGTCCATGGTGTCGCGCGCCGGCTTCTCGATGTATTGCTGAGTTGGTGTTCTGAGCGCTCGGTAAGCGAGATCTACCTGGGCACCACTGCGAAATTTCTTGCCGCGCATCGATTTTACGAGAAGAACGGATTCTCGGAGATCGGGCAATTGCAGCTGCCGCCGGCATTTCCGGTCATGGCGGTCGACACCAGATTCTACATGCATCGGTTGCAGAAGAGAATGCCGAACAATGCGCTGCCGAGGTGCGAAGACGCACTCGCTTGAGATACAAACCATCTGCGGACCGACCCAAAGACCCGTGTCAAAGGGGGATGACATGGCAAGAAAAATGGCAGCATCGCTGTTGGTGGCGGTATGGTTGATAGGCCAAAATACAACTGGCATCGCCAGCGTCTCGGCGACGGGCGAATTCACCGCCACCCTGGGTTGCCAAGCTTATCAATCGATCAAGCGCAAGACCAATCCGGGTCAGGTGCAGCTTGAGGTCGGGCAAAGCTATCCTGTCATCGAGGTGAATGTATCTCCCGGAACCACCTGGTACAGACTTCGTATTGACAATGCCTCCCCCGCCGAGCGCTGGACCTACTTCGAATGCGGCATTGCCGAAGTCACCGTCGCCGATGATTCGTCTTCCGACGGTGGAGGGACGGGTGCCGACCGACAATGTCACACGGCCGGTCTGGAAGACAGCTATGTTTTCGCCCTCAGTTGGCAGCCCGCGTTTTGCGAGGATCACCAAGAGAAACTGGAGTGTGCCGTATCGGACCCGCAGGCATACCAAGCGCAGAATTTCACGCTGCACGGCCTGTGGCCTAATAAAAAATCCTGCGGCACAAGTTACGGGCTATGCGGCAAATATAAGGCTGAAAAGCGTCCTTTCTGCGATTACGATCCGGTGCCGATGCAGGCTGAAACCTTGGAAAAACTTGGTAAGTTCATGCCCAGCGCCGCTCACGGTTCATGTCTGCAGCGCCACGAATGGTATAAGCACGGCACCTGCCAGACGGAGCGTGATGCGGACGGCTATTTCACCATCTCCATGCGCCTGCTTGAAGAATTCAACACAAGCGGCATGGCGGTCTTCATGTCCCGGAATATCGGCAAAAGCGTAACGACGAAATCCTTTCTCGAGCAAATCGACAATGCCCTCGGCGAGGATGCCGCCCGTAGGTTGCAGATCTCCTGCAAGAATGGCATGCTGGTGGATGTGTACATACGCCTGCCTGCGGATCTTCCTGAAGAGGCTTCATTGCCAGAATTAATCCGACAGGCCGCGCCGGCATTCAACAACAAATGCGGGACAAAATTCAGGGTCGATGCAATTGGCCAATAACAATTGAGAGGCCGATATTTATCGAATGCTGATCATAGATAGAGACCGTTCAATGATTTTTTGGAGAAAGAGAATGAATCCTCTTTATTTGACCATGGCTTGCTGCGTTCTGGCCCTTGCCTCCTGCAACAATGATCAGGAGAGCGGCAAAAGCGCCATAGACCGGCATAACGAAAAGATGGCGCAGGACGCCGTCCACATGATGAAGACGCCTCTCGATCAAGCGAAGGCTGCCGCCGGGCTGGAGAATGCGCATAACAAAAAGATGGAAGATCAGCTGAAAACGCAATAACATAGTAACTTCTATCCGCATCCCCATCCGTTGGATGCGTCATTTAGCCAAGAATCCAAGTATTACCGAACAACCATAGAACACCGGGGGGAGTCTATGAAAAGTTGGCTGGTCTGCTTTGCTTTGCTTGCGTCTCTTGTTGCGGCATTAACAGGTGGTGCTGTATCCCCGGAAGAAGACCTGGGAGCTCAGGTTCTGGAGGAAATAAACCTCGCTCGGGCCGAACCCCAGCATTATGCGGAGTACATTCGCGAATGGAGAAAGCACTTCAAGGGCAAGTTCTACCAGTTGCCGGGAACATCCATCCGCCGTCGGACCCGGGAGGGTATCATCGCCCTGAACGAGGCCATGGAATTTCTCAATAAACAGAAACCGCTGCCCCCGCTGACATGGTCTGCCGGGCTCTCCGCCGCGGCGGCGGATCTGGTTCGCGAGCAGGGCAAGACCCAGGAGACAGGCCACCGGGCCCCGCAAAGCGGTGGTATGGTGGAGCGTCTCGAACGTCACGGAACCTGGCAAGGTCATGTCGGCGAGAATATCGCTTACGTGCCCAATGAACCGAGGTTGCTGGTCATGCAGCTGATAGTCGATGACGGTGTGGCGGATCGCGGCCATCGGAAGAACATCTTCAGTCCCCATTTCAAGGAAGCCGGCGTTGCCTGCGGCCCCCATCAACGCTTTGGAACCATGTGCGTCGCCGATTTTTCTTCAGGCTTCCGAGATAAATAGAGCGGGAAACCATCACGCCCTTCCTCAGGAAGTGAAGACGATTCTCCAGATCCTCGAAAATTCCATGAAAAGAACAATGGCCCAGAGGACGATGGCAATGCCTGCGGCTGCTGCCGAGATGTCCTTGATGACCTTTATCTTTTCATTGTGACGGTTCTCGACGAAGTCGCACAGGGCCTCGATGGCGCTGTTGAACATCTCGGCAATGATCACCAACCCGGTGGCGGCAAGGATCATCAGGGCGTCGATCCAGGGGCGAAAGATGAAACTGACGATGAGGATGAGCAGGGACAGGTAAATCTTGTAAGCAACACTGAAATCGTACCGGATCGCGTAACGAAACCCGGAAATGCACACCTTGATCTTGCGGATCGGGTGGTAGCCATGTTCGCCGGTGCCGAGAAATTTGTTATACACGTCGTCCTCGCATTTCGAAAACTTTCGCGGACTGCTAACCTCGCAGCCAGGGCAGGTAGGGGAGGCAAAGCTGGACCGCCAGCACCGCCAGCATGGCCAGGATCATTCCCGCCAGGACATCGGAAACATAGTGCACCTGGAGATAGACCCGGGAGTATCCTACTATGGCCACGATCAGCAGGCTGAACACGGCGATGAATCCGGCCCAGAACGGAGGCAGAGTCCGCATGGCAATCAGGGTGAGCGCCAGGAAAAAGGCGGTGGCCTGAGCGGTGTGAGCGCTGGGAAACGACCAGTCCGGCGGCATCGGCACCAGGAGGTCGATGCCGATTGGCCGCGGCCGGCGAACCATCAGTTTCGCGGCATGGACGGAGATCATTGTCACGATCAGGCTGAGGCTCAGCAGGTTTGCCTGACTCGCCCTGCCAACCAAGATGAGCAGCAGACTGATGCAGGCGGAAAGCGGCAGCAGCAAATAGCCTGAGCCGAGCCAAGTAATGGTGAGGATGAAGCTGTCCATTGGTGAAGCTAATAGGTTGAAAGGGGTAATGCCTTATATTCCGGCGTATAACCAGTCAGCGGGCATCACTTCATGCATGCCGGGCAGGATGCTGCGCTGCCCCGCAGAATCAATCGGCGAATTGGGTCCGGATCTGTACGAAAACCGGAAAATTTTCCAAAAAAAGATCGAAGAGGCGAGGGTCGAAATGAGTGCCTCTGCCTTCATTCATGATAGCCAGCGCCTCGTCGGGGGGGATCGCCTTCTTGTAGACCCGTTCACTGGTAAGGGCGTCGAAGACATCGCAGATCGCGGCAATCCGGCCGGAAATGGGGATTTCTTCCCCCGCCAGCCCCCGGGGATAGCCGCTGCCGTCGAACTTTTCATGGTGGTTGAGGGCTATCTCCGCCCCAAGTGCCAGAACCTCCGAGGTCGACTCGGCAAGAATCCGGTAGCCGATCTCGCAGTGAGTCTTCATGGCATCGAATTCTTCAAATGTAAGCTTGCCGGGCTTCAGCAGGATCGAATCGGATATGCCGATCTTGCCGACGTCGTGCAGCGGGGCGGCATGCATGAGGCTCCGGCACAAGTCGTCGGGAAGGCCGCTCAGGCTGGCGAGCCGCTCGGTGTAGTGCCCCATCCGGATGGTGTGCTTGGCGGTTTCGTTGTCTCGGAATTCCGCTGCCTTGGAAAGGATATGGATGGATTCGTCCCGGGACTTGTAGAGTTCCCTTGTCCGCTCCTCCACCAGACTTTCCAGGTTTTCACGGTGGCGGCGGTTCTCGATTTCCAGCTGTCTCCGCCGCAGGGCATTGGCGATGTTGATGATCAGTTCGTTGGCCTGGAAAGGTTTGGTAACGTAGCCATATGCTCCCATGTGCAAGGTCTCGATGGCCGTCGCCCGGTCGTCGATTCCGGTGACCATGATCACCGCCAGGTCGGGATAACGGCTCAAGACCAGCCGCAGCAGTTCCATGCCGGTCATGCCCTTCATGTTGATATCACTGATCACCAGGTCGACCTGCTGCACGGCCAGCATCTCTAGGGCGCTTTCAGCATCCTCGGCCATACAGCAGAGATACCCTTCCATCTTGACTATGGCGCCGATAACCCCTCGAACCTGACTCTCGTCATCGACTATGAGAATGGTTTGCTGTTTTGGATCCATTGTGGTGTGCGCGGTGACTACTGGTTTATCCTTCGAAAAAGCGTCACTGTCAATTAAATCACAGAAGGGACACGTTCCGCAAAAAAACCTCAGAAAAAAAAAGACCCCGCACAAGGCGGGGTCTTTTTGGTGGGTCTCTGTCGGAATCTATTTCAAAACAACATTGGCCGCCGCCGGACCTTTGGGGCCGTCGACGATATCGAAGGTGACCCGGGCGCCTTCAGTCAGCGACCTGAACCCCTGGGCCTTGATCGCGGAATGATGGACGAAGATATCCTTGCCGCCGTCCTGTTCGATAAAGCCAAATCCTTTGGAATCGTTAAACCATTTTACTGTACCTTGAACCATTTCTTGACTACTCCTTTGTGCGGGTATTTACCCTTTTGTGTAATGAGTCGAAGTATTCTGATCTTCGACCGGATGTCCGGTGACCCGGACAATTTTGGAGCTTTTACCGTCGCCCCGATTTTCTTAGGCCGAAATCGAAAGAGCAGGCTCTATCGCGTCCTTTTCGATTGCCGACTGGTGATCCTGTTTTTTTTGCCGCCGGCCGATGGCGGGGGCTGCTTTCCCTTGCCGCTTCGCCTCGTTCACTTTCCGTAGCGGGGGCGCAGGCCGGAGGGTCCTTGCGCACCATCTTTCGGCCCAGATTTCGCTCGATGAGGGCAATCATCTTACCGTCGTCCCGGTCGGCAAAGGTAAATGCCTGTCCCGACCTTGTCGCTCTGCCGGTCCGTCCGGTGCGATGGGTATAGGTCTCGGCGGTATCCGGCACGTCATAGTTGATGACGTGGGAGATGCCCATGACATCTATCCCGCGGGCAGCGATATCCGTAGCGACCAGAATCCTGAAGGTCCCGTCCCGAAAGCCGTCCAGAGCCTGCTGCCGTTTCTGCTGGGAGAGGTTGCCCTGCAGGCTTGCGGCGCGAAAGCCGGCCTTCTCCAGATGTAAGGCGAGACTCTTCGCCTTGTGCTTGGTGCGGGTGAAGACCAGGGCGCTGGTGATGCCCGGGTCTTGAACGAGATGCTTGAGCAGCGCGGTCTTTTCCGCGGCGGCGATCTGGAAGAGGACATGGGAGATGGTTGGAGCCGGCAGCTTGTGATCGATCTTCACTGTCTCGGGGGTGACGAGGATCTCCGCCGCCAGGTGACCGATCTCATCCGGCATGGTGGCGGAAAAAAGCAGCGTCTGGCGTTTAACCGGCAAAAGTTTGATAATCCGCCGAAGATCCGGCAAAAATCCCTTGTCGAACATATGGTCTGCCTCATCCAGCACCAGCACCTCGACGTCCTTGAGGGTAAGCGCTTTGTCCTGCAAGAGGTCGAGCAACCGCCCGGGACAGGCGACGACGATTTCCACGCCGGCCTTCAGGGCCTTCATCTGCGGTGTCTTGCCCACGCCGCCGTAGAGGACGACGCTTGAGAGACCGGTTTCTCTGCCGAGCATACCGATGTTGTCATTGATCTGTTCGGCCAGTTCCCTGGTAGGTGCGACGATCAGAGCGCGGACCTTTTTGCGGGGGCCGGTCAGCAGTCGCTGCAGCAGGGGTAGTGCAAAGGCGGCGGTTTTGCCGGTTCCGGTCTGGGCAAGGCCGAGGATGTCCCGGCCGCCAAGAATCGGCGGTATGGCGTTTTTCTGGATGGGGGTGGGTGCGGCATAGCCGCAGGCGGTGATGCCGGCGGTAATCGCCGGGTGAAACAGAAAATTTTTAAAACTCATTTATTCTCCAGGATGAGTGTATAAGCAACCGGTGTTTCCGGTGACTCGGCTGCGGATGGATGCTCCGCGTATTTTCTAATGGTCCTGTCCGGTGGTTGCCCAAGGTAAAAACGATGGTTTTGTAGAGGGTTTATTCCGAACGAATGTAAAGAGCAGGCGTATCGGGTCGGGGAAAAATGTCAGACCGGACCGCAAGCATCGTACTGCTTCTCCGTTTTCAGTAAACAGCTTGAACTTCTACAGCAGGATCGACGCTTGGTTTGATGCAAACCGGGTTGGCGAGGAGAATCTGGAAGAGAGTGTTTCTGACTGATTGGCGTCAATATATGCAGTTCCCAAATTTTTGCAAGAAAATAAATGTTGACGACAAAAAATCGTCTACTGAAACGGCTGTTATCTTTCCCTCTGAGAATGCTTATATATGCAAGGGTTCGATCATTTTTTCTTCCATTTTGGTTGAGTCAGGCTGTACAATATCTCAACGGCCCCTGCAGGGTTTTCCTAGCGTTGCATCACTGGTGGTAAGAGTACATCTTCAGCACGTTCCACCAACCTCTCATCAAGGGACTATTTTTACACCTTCGGGTACTTAATTCAGTTCCTCTTGAGGGGTAAGCACCTTGAACCTTAACCAAGGAGAATGCCATGGCGACTGAGAGTGTTTACAAAATTATCGAGCTGGTCGGATCGAGCCCCGTATCCTGGGAAGAAGCCACCCAAAACGCCGTTAAATCCGCCGGAATGAGCCTTCGCGACCTGCGCATCGCCGAGGTGGTCACCCTGGATATGAAGATGGAGAACGATCGTCCGGTGGTCTTCCGGGCGCGGGTGAAACTGTCCTTCAAGGTCGTCTCCGAGTGACCCGCTGCCGGGATTTGAGCCGGACCAGCTTGAGGTATGGAAAGACCCCGTGCCTCAAGCCCTTTACGCTTTCCCCTTCCGCCGACCCCGAAGCTCAGCGCAGGCGCTCACCGATCGCCCGGCCGTAATCCTGGCAGGCCTTGCGTCCTTCCCTCTCGGGGATTTTCGTCTCGAGCAGAGCCAGCGGCCCCAGTGTGGTCATGTCCATCTTGAAGACGTACATCATGGTATCGTAAATAATCGCGGGGCTTTCTCCGCTGTGGGTATGGGACCCGAAAGCGCCGCCGACTTTGCCGGTAAGGTTTGCCAGTTCCGCCTTGAACAGGAATTGCTTCATGCCCTCCGTCATATCCTTGTGATACGTCGGACAGCCGAAGACGTAGGCATCGAAACCGACCAGATCCAGTTCGTTGCCGATTTCGGAGATTTTTTTCATAACCACCTCCAAGCCGGCCAGACGAAGACCTTCGGCGATAAAATCGGCCATGGCTTCGGTTTTTCCTGTGCGACTATGATAGACGATAAGAGCTTTCTTCATGGCACTTCCTCCGGGGTAAAAAATGTTGCTGGCTTGTAGTTCTCCGCGCTGATGGACACTCCAACTTTTAGTACCTTACAGATTAGAAAATAATCTTTCTAATGCAGGCTGACGCCCGCAACCCAAGGGTCGTGATCCCCTCCCACAGCAGAGGGGACTCTTTTCAGTACCCCCTTGAGGGGTATAAGTACCTTCACGAAATTCGTTTCAAAAAACAAGAAATGAATTTCTAAGGTACTAAAAGTACTTATCCCCTTTGAGGGGGGTGGGCCGATTTACAAGAATAAGTCCTGTCACTACCAGTACTATGGCGCTGATGAGGTTGACGGTCAATGGTTCCTTGAGCATTACTACACCCAAAAGTACTCCTGAAATCGGCATGATAAAGACGAAGGCATGGAGGGACGCGGCCCCGAATCTGCTGATCAGGGTATTCCATGCCACAAAGCCGAACGAGGCCGTGACGAAAATCTGATAGAGCATCGACTGGACGACGGTGGAATCGAGCTTTCCGATCATTTCGCCGTCAAAGAGAAAGCCGCTGATGAGAAAGATGGGCGCCGCCAAGGCCATAGGGTAGAGGGTGATCTGGAGCGGGTGGAAATTGCCGATGATCTTTTTTATGTAGATCACATGACCGCTCCAGATCATGACGCCGGCAAGGATCAGCAGGTCGCCCTGCAGGGCCTGGTCGGTCATGGCCAGGTTGTCGAGGAAGAGCGCCGCCACCCCGGCAAAGCCGACGACGAGCCCCAGGACCCTGTGCCGGCGGATGGTCTCCCCGGGAATGAACACGTGGGCGAGCAGCATCACCATGAAGGGGAGGATATTGCTGATCAGGGTGCCGTGGGAGGCGGTGGTCTTGGCCTGGCCGAAATAGAACAGGGAAAGTTGGCTGAAGAATATCACCGCGAGAACGGCCATATGACCGAACAGACCCCGTTTGATCGCCAGGGGCTTGCCCGTGAAAATCGCATACAGGCAGAGGACGACGGCGGCGGTGCCGAAGCGCAGGCCGGCGGTGGTGAAGACGCCCAGCCCGGTCAGGCTGATCTTGACGGCCACGGCATTGGCGCCGAACAGTATGCACAGAAAAGCAGTGAAAAGGGACGCTCCCAGAGGCAGATCAGGGCTCGTCGCCCCGGGGGGCACGACATCGACCTGTGTTTTCAAAAGATGCTTTTTCCTCTCTGCGGTTGTTCGTCGAACATATCAATCCCTGTCGGGTCTGTTCTCTTTCGATCCCCCTCAGTCGAGGACGATTTCCTGGCCGAAGTCGAGTACCAGCGCCTTCTTGCCGAGGGCTTCCACCTTTTGCCGGAACACCTCAGGATCGGCGGCGATGACCGGGAAGGTGTTGTAATGCATGGGGATGGCCACCCGGGGTGCGGCGAGCTGGACGGCCTTGACCGCGTCGTCGATGCCCATGGTGAAATTGTCGCCGATCGGCAGCAGCATATAATCGATCGGGGTCATTTCGCCGATCAGTTTCATGTCATAGAAGAGCCCGGTGTCGCCGGTGTGGTAGATCGATTTGCCCTCGATGGTCAGGATGACCCCCGCCGGTTCACCGCCGTAGGTGTTGTCCGGGGTCATCGAGCCATGGTGGGCGATGGTGAATTTCAGCCGGCCGAAGTCGAAGCCGTGGCCCCCGCCGATGTGCATGTTGTGGGCGCGGAAGCCTTTGCCGATGCAGTAATTGGCAAGCTCGTTGACACAGATGAAGAGTGGATCGGTCCGCTTGGCGATCTTGAAGGCATCGCCGACGTGGTCGCCGTGGGCATGGGTCAGGACGATGAAATCCGCTGCGATATCGGCTGATTTCACCGGCGAGGTCGGATTGTCGTCAAGGAACGGATCGATCAGAATGGTATGGCCGGTGTTGGTGGTGATCTGGAATGAAGAATGGGAAAAATATCTGAGTTTCATAACAGCCTCCGGAGTTGCTGATTCTTCATTGTCGGTTTTGTCCGTACGCTCGGGGGGGTCTTGCTGCGCAAAGCTACGCCTCCCATCAGACTTTAGCAGTAAATTCCATTGTTTTCAAATGGATTAAAAGGTTTGGGGTAAATCTTGTCAGGGTGGGGGATCGAGGGGCATTGAGTTCTATCCGGACCGATCCTTCTTGTTGCAAGCGAGATGAAGGCGCGATCAGTGCCGCTTGAAAGAGGCATGGTCGATTTTTTTTATCGACTCCGAGTTTTTATGAGACGGGCGGGAACCGCCCGTCGATTCTGAACTGGGAACTGCTACTGTTTCGTCCAGGTTTGTCTGTGGTTGCCGTTGTCCCGCACGATGGTGATGCTGGTGGCTCCGCAGGGCTTTTGAGTGATGCTGCTATCGTTGCAAGCTTCGACAGCGTCACAAGCATTACCTGCAAAAAAAATGTCGGACAGCCCCGGAGTTGTGCCGTTGATGCAGGTATCGCTTGTGCTTGTGGTGTCGGGAACGGAGACCGGCACAGAGGACGGGCTCACTGATTGAATATTCCCGCCGGAGCAGGTCACTGTCTGGGTCCCCCCGACACCGGAGGTGCACGCGGAGGTGTTCTGGTAGCTGGTCAACCGCCAGGTACCTCTGGCATTATCTGCAGCTGGCGGTTCCTCGGTCGGCGGTTCCTCGTCCGGAGGTTCTTCGGCCGGCGGTTCCTCCGAATCTCCCCCACCCCCGCCGCCCCCACCCAGGGCCAGGGCGACTACGGCAATGCCGGCGACTGCCGCGCCGCCGATCAGCCAGGGATTGATTGAGGTGTCGGAGGGAGGCTCCGCCGTCGTACCCCCGGCAACCGCATCGGTGGCGATCCAGCTCACTTCCTCGGGGTTGTAGAGGCCTGCCACCACGCCGTACTTTTCGGTGGGCTCGGCCACCTGAAATTCATAGCCGTCGGTAAAACCGATGATATGCTTCGAAGCGTAAGGGGACTCACTGAAGACCTTGATATTCTCCTGCTGGGCCTCCGTCTTGCGCTTGCCTTCCACCACCTTGGTCTGGTAGTGCTGTGACTTGACGACGACATTGTTCTTGTTTTTGACCAGGACCAGGTACTCGATTTCCCCGGCATCGATTGCCGGCGCCGGCAATCTGCCACTGTAGGTATTATCTTTGCCCGGGGCCATGGGGATATAATAGTAGATTGTGCCGACCGTCGATTTGAAGTACGCACGCACCACCTCGATTCCTGCGGAATCCTTGACTGTGGCGGATACCGGGAAGGCTATCCCGGCAGGCACCGAGTCCAGCGGCTGATGTGTTATCTTGGTATCCGACAGGGGTGCATTGTCCGCGGCGACAACCCAGGGGGAGGTGTTCAGCAGCACAAGCAAGGGTATCAACAACTGGGCGACGAATTTCATGAAGTATGGTTTCATTGGAATATCCCCATCAGCTAGAATTGTGAGAATACGGTACCTGGAGGGGGGCGAGCATAAACCCCCGGAATCGACGTTGCCGCGACATCACGAAAATTGCGATTACTGTACTCGATCCTTTCTGTAAGTCAATAATTTCAAAAAGGTGATCAAGGGCAGGTGGGAGAATGGGCCGCCGGCAGGCCATAGTCCGGCGTGCCAAAACAACGACAGTTGCCGCAACAGGGAGACAGCACGATGAAGAAATATGTAATCGCCGCAATCGGCGAAATCCTCTGGGATGTACTGCCCGGGGCCGAGGTACTCGGCGGGGCTCCGGTAAATTTTGCCTACCATGTGACGGCCCTGGGGGGACGGGGTATCCCCATCTCGACCATCGGCAAGGATCTTCGCGGGGCAAGGGCCCTCGATCAGCTGCGAGGGCGCGGGGTGGAGACCGCGGGAATCTCGGTTGCGGAAGGGCTGCCTACGGGGTATGTCGATATTTCCCTCGACGGCGAAGGGGTTGCTGCCTACCGATTTCCGCCCGAGGTGGCCTGGGATCACCTGCAGGCGAACGACTTCGCCCGAAACCTTCGAGACGAACTCGATGCCGTCTGTTTCGGCACCCTCGCCCAGCGGTCGGTTGATTCCCGGCGGACCATTTTGGACTACCTCGACGGCCTGCGGCCGGGAACAGTGCGGGTCTATGATGTCAATCTCAGGCAGGATTTTTACTCGAGGGAAGTTGTCGAGTTTTCTCTTGCCCGCGCCGATATAGTGAAGCTGAACGATGCCGAGCTGCCGTTGTTGGCCGAGTTGCTGGGGTTCGGGCGGGGCGAAGAGAGGCTTTTGCTTCAAGAGATGCTGAAAAGGTTCGGAGTGAGCCTGGCGATCCTGACCCGCGGCGGACAGGGAAGCCTGCTCATGACCTCGAAAAAAACCTCCGTCCATCCGGGCATCGCCGCCGAGATCGCAGACACCATCGGGGCGGGGGACGCCTTCACCGCGGCGGCGACCCTCGGCTGGCTCGGAAAGATGGACCTCGATCGTCTCAACGAAATGGCCAACCGACTCGCCGTCTACGTTTGCACCAGGCAGGGGGCGATGCCGGATATTCCTGAGGAGATGAAGATGTTCGACGCTTGATTTTTCGGATCAAAAGATGAAACGGCAGATCATGGATTTTTCCGGCGTCGGCAGGAATTGATAAACCGTAAAAAGTGCTCCAACCCGTGGAGATGTACTCTGGAAAAAGTTCGATATACGAATAGATCGGACTTTTTACGAGTCCATCAAGAATTCACAAGCCGAACGCAATTTTTGCGGCTATTTTATGGGCAGTCGCCTGCTCTCTTTTCGAGGGCAGGACGGTCCAACTGAATTCACAGGTCTTGCCCGGGAAGAGGTTTTCAGAAAGCGTATGGTCTTAACAAAAGAGGAAATAAATAGGAAATTGCTGCATATCTTCTCCGGGACTCTCATCCCGGCGGGGATTTTTTACATCCCCCTGCTGGAAGACTACTCCTCCCTGACCCCGGTGGTCGTTTTGCTCTTTCTGACCCTCGGTTCGTTCTTCCTGGAATTTCTGCGCTTCCATAATGCAACGGTACAGATGCTGTTCGGCCGGCTCGGTTCCGGAGTGCTGAGAAGCTCGGAGAAGAAGGAGATGACCGGCGCCACCTATATCTTCGCCTCGGCCTTCATCTGTTCGGTAATCTTTTACCAGGATCCCCAGATCTCATTTATCGCCCTGTCCCTCTTCATCCTCGGCGACGCCGTCGCCGCCATCGTTGGGATACGCTTCGGCCGGATCAAGATCGGCAAGAAGTCACTCGAGGGATCCGCGGCGTGCTTTCTGCTGGGGCTATTTCTCTTCTTTTTCGTCTACCCTCATCTGCCGCTGCTGCTCGACCGCTGGAACGGGACCGTCCCCGTGCCGCTCATCCTGATCGCTTCCTTTGCCAACACCTTCTTCGAGCTCTTTCCCATCAGGCTCGGCAAGAACCTCACCATCAACGACAACCTGTCAGTGCCGCTCATCACAGGTATGGTCATGCTCATCTGCCAGCCGTTGTTCGCCTGATATTTTGGCGAGTTCCGACATCTCATGCGGGTGGACGCCCGCAATCCAAGGGTCGTTCTCCCCTCCGGCTAAAGTCATCTTCAGCCGGCATCCGGATTTCCCTCGCTCCAGGCGACGGGTTAGGGCAGTTCCTGCATCATTCGGCTGGTGATGCCCCGTCCTTCTGCTTGGCGATGCCTGCCGCAGTTCTTCCCGTGACATTTGCAGTCCCGGCAACGTCCGCAGCAGCCCGTTTTCTTCTTTTCATAAACTATGACCCGGCAAAGATCCCTGATTTTTTCTTCGAACTGCAGGGCGGTGTTGAATATTTGCAGAGAGTCCATGGCATTTCTCCATTATCCAAGTGGTTGGGCGGCTGTTTTCGTCAGCTTTTTCATCTCATGTCTACAGAGGTGGCAGGAGGCACTTTGTGCTCTCTCATCGTCTCGTTCACCTTTTCCGGCTTCATGACCACATAGCGGATTCAGGCCTTCAACTCGGACGCAGGAGCGTCCCAGGCTGAGTTCCCACGTGCTGGAGTGTGGGAACGATCGAAAGGAGGTATCCCTGGAATCTGGACTTTTACCAGGGCGAACACAAGGTTCGCCCTACACCGGCGACCGTAGGCAGTTTGTGGGGCGAACCTCGTGTTCGCCCGTGAAATGACAGAGACAACGCCTCGGTGCATACTGCAGCACCCTATGTAAATTTCCCCCCGGTCAAATTTGGATCAGCCGTACACCTGATAGATGCTGCTCGCCAGATCGTCGGCGAATTCCTTCACCGAGTCGTAGATTACCGAGGTGCCTGCGCTGAAGTGGAGGAGGATGTCGTTGAAGCATTTCGGCAGGACCGGGTAGAGCTTGCCCAGGTTGAAGATACGGTCGCGGGACAGCAGGGCCAGGTCGTCGGTATTCAGCCGGTCGAGGACCTTCTCCCCCATCTCCGGGTCGTGGAGGACGTCGACGGGCCGGAAGTTCCTGCGCCCGAGGATGAAGAGGAGGACGTTGCCGAGCCCGATCAGGTCGAGTGCGAAGGGCCGCTCCGGCAGGTAGAAATCGTAGTCGAAATCGATCCAGCGGTAGTTGCCGTCTTCATCGACAAAGATATGGTCTCGGCGGATATCCCCATGCTTCAGACCGTGATCGTGGAGCATGATGATCGCTTCCACCGATTTTTGGAAGCGGCGCAGAAAACCCTCCGCGTGTTGCGCCAGGTAATCGATGTAGTCGCAGTTCACTCTGCCGATCACCGTGTCGAGGCGGGTACCCTGAATGATCTCGAGGATGCGAACCAGGTTGCCCACCTCGTCGAGGGTGGAGTAGCCCTGCATGAACATGGGATTGCCCCGCACCAGTTCGAGGACCCGCCCCTCCTTTTCCGGGCTGCGGTAGCAGGTGACGTCGAACTGGCCGAGCTTCATGGAGAAGGTCTCGTGGAAGACCAGCTTGATGATCTTCCTCTCCCCCGACTCCAGATCGTATACCTTGGGAACCCACTGTTTGGGCTGCTCGTCGATGCCGAACCGGCCCTCCTTGGTGTAGCCAGTCACCAGGAAATACCTGCCGTCCACATGGATGACGTCACCATAGTCGATCCGGGTGAAGTCGCTGGTGTCCCGGTAGATGACCGGCTGCCGGCGCAGGCTTTTGACCGCGTTGTGGTTCTGCAGGGTTGTGAGGATCTTCTCGGGGAAGGGACTCCAGTCAATCATCTCTCACCCCACGATCCAGGTGGTGAATTCGTGGCAGTGGCGAGCGAGCGCGTTGGAGATGGAGCCGAAGAGGAATTCCTCCGCCTTGGAGACGCCGCGCTTGCCGGTGACGACGGTGCCGAAGTCCCCCTGCCCCCGCACTTCCAGGACCGTGTCGCTGATGGTCTTGCCCTCGGCCATGTGGGTGGTGCAATAGATGGCGTCCCGCTTGACCCCGGCCGCCACGAGGATCTCGATGCAGCGCTTGAAGAGATCCTCGGCCCTGGTGATCTTCTGGGCCTGGTAATCGTCCTTGACCCCGCCTTTGACATAGAAGTCGGGCGGGGGTTCGGGATAGACGTGGAGCAGACAGATCGAGACGGTTTCGAGGTCGCCGGCGATCCTGCCGACATAGCTGACGGCCCGCAAGGAGGGTTCCATTGCATCCACCGCGACTAAGATATTGTGCCATTCACCCATCGCCACCTCCCTTGAAGGTTATGGTGCCGTTGTTGCTTTTTATCGTTACGATTGTTCGACCGCAGGTTTCCAGCATTCGAGCAGTTTGATCAACTCCACCATGGTGCGATGGGTGGGTACGCTGATCCCGTACTGTTCGGCGTAACGGCAGATGGCGCCGTTCTGCGCATCGATCTCGGTGGGTACCTCGTTGAGGATATCCTGCAGCATGGACGAGAGATTGTTGCTGCTCCTGGCGCAGGCATCGAAAAGCAGCTGGTAGAGATCGGGGTATACCAGATTGATGGAGTGGGCTATGGCCACATCCCTGCCTTCGTCCAGCAGTCTCTTCATCAGGGTGATCGACTCCATCTTCGAGGTCAGCGAGCCGTTCGGCACCTGCAGGATCGCCGACACCGGGTTGATTGCGGAATAGGTGATGACCTTGCACCACAGTCTGCCGATAATTTCCTTGACCATCACGGTTTCAAGGCCGCTGCGGTTGAAGACGTTGTGAATGTTCTCGAGGCGCTTGGAAAAGCTGCCGTCCAACTCGCCGAGATAAGTCTTGCCCGTGCCGCCCCGCCGAACCCGAGCCTCGCTGAGGGCGGTGCCGGACATGAAAGTGATGCCCAGGAGAATATTCTCGACGGGTACGATCTTGCTCGCCACCTCGAGGTTACCGAGCCCCGTCTGAAGACAGAGCAGGGGGCATGTGGGGGTGATCAGGTGGGCCACATCCTTGACCGCCGCCATAGTGTCCTGTGATTTCACCAGCAGGAGGACCGCATCGGCCTCGGTCAGCGAGATGGCGGAGGAGAGCGCCTGGACGGGGTAGGAGAGGGCCTCGTCGAAATGTTCACCGTTCTCGACCAGGCCGATGCCCTTTTCCCGAAGGGCCCCCAGAGTCGTCAAATCGATATCGATGAGGGTTACCTCATTGCCCCCGCGAACCAGTAAGGAGCCAAAAAGCCTGCCAATCGCACCGCCGCCGACGATCACTATCCTCATAATCGATCTCCGTGAATGTTCTTGGTCTTTTCCGTCATTTGATCCCGCTGAAAAACGGTTATTTATCGGGCAGTTCCTGCCGCGGATCCTTCTGTCCTTATCCTATTTTAGTATCCATACCGAAGGAATGCAAATGGGGCGCGCCTTTTGCCTCTATTTCCTCTCTTTATTGCGATTCCGGCAAGATATGCGTCGGGCTGGCGAGAAAAATTTCCGCTGCCTCCGCTTCCGTTTCCGAGAGGCTCGGATAGGGGTGCAGGGTAAGCGCCAGATCCTCGGCCAGGGCGCCCATTTCGATGGCGAGAGTTGCTTCGCCGATCAGTGCCTCGGCCTGCCGGCCGACGATGCCCGCTCCGAGAATGCGGCCGGAGTCGGGATCGATCACCAGTTTGGTGAGCCCCCCTGTTTCGCCAAGGGTCTGGGCCCGATCCGAGTAGCGCCAGGGAAATTTTTTCACCGCATGGGGAATGCCCTCGCGCCGGGCCTTGTTCTCGCTGACCCCGCACCAGGCGAGCTGCGGGTTGGTATAAACTACCGCAGGCAGTGCCAGGACGTCGAAGCCGCTCGTTTTGCCGCCGATGGTTTCGGCGGCGACTCGCCCCTCGCGGATCGCCTTGTGGGCCAGCATCGGTCCGCCCGCCACGTCTCCGACGGCAAAGATCTTCGGGTCGCGGGTTCGTTTTGTCGCGTCCGTTTCGATGAAGCCGCGGCTGTCGAGGGTGACTCCGGTCTGTTCCAGCCCCAACTCGCCGCTGTTGGGGATCCGGCCGAGGGCGAGGAGTGCCCGGTCGGCTCGGCGCTCCTCGGTTGCGCCGCCGCGGGTGAAGCGGAGAGCGACCCTGTCGGATGCTTCCTCTGCATCTGTAATCTGTGCGCAAAGGACGATCTCCGCGAAGCGCTGGGTGAGACTCTCCTGCAGCGGTGCAACCAGATCGGCGTCGACACCCGGCAGCAGCCGTTCGGCCTGTTCCAGAAGGGTCACCCTGCTGCCCAGGGCGGCGTAGATCGAGGCGAGCTCCAGACCGATGTAGCCGTAACCCGCCACCAGGAGCGTCGGCGGGATTTCGCCCAGGGTCAGGGCCGTCTCTGTATCCATGATCCGGCTGCCGGGGGCCGGCTCCAGGCCGGGCAGGAGGCGGGGGCGGGAACCTGTGGCGATGACGGCATGCTTGAAGCGGACCGCGCTGATCTCGGCTCCGGCCAGCCGCGCCGAAGACGATCCCGCAAAGCGGGCCCTGCCGTGGATGACGAGCACCCCGCGTTTTTGGGCAAGCGTCATGAGGTGCCGGGCCATGGTGTCGAGCCGCTGCTGCTGCCAGGCCTTGATGGCGTTGAGATCGAGCCGCGGAGGGCCGAAGCCGATGCCCATCTTTTCTGCTCGTTCCGCATCCTGGATGAGTTCGGCGGCGGCAAGCAGAATTTTGGCCGGGATGCAGCCGGCGTGGAGGCACAGCCCGCCGAGGGACTCCCGCGGGTCCACCAGGATCACGTCCATTCCCAGGTCGGCCGCCCGGAAGGCGGCGCCGTACCCGCCGGGCCCGCCGCCGATCACCAGAAGATCGGTGTGCATCTCCATATCGCCCACAACCATAGAGCTCTCCTTGGCAAATTGTTCTTGAAACGGGGGAACACAAGGTTCGCCCCTACACCTGGAGATCGTAGTCAGTTCGTAGGGGCGGAACCTTGTGTTCGCCCGTTAACCACTTACTAAATCATCGTAATCAACAACTCGTCCGGATCCTGCAGGGCGCCGGTCACCACCTTGAGGAAACGCACGGCGTCAGCGCCGTCCACCACCCGGTGGTCGAAGCAGAGGACGATGGGCATGATGAGACGCGGCACGATCTCGTAACGGCCGCGCTCGTCGGTGACGACGGCGGGCTGCATCCTGCCCTGGCCGAGGCCGAGGATGGCCACCTCCGGATAATTGATGATGGCCGAGAAGTGGTGGCCGCCGAGGGCCCCGGCGTTGGTGATGGTGAAGGTGCCTCCCTGCATCTCCTCCCGGCTCACCCTGCCGGTGCGGACCTTGCCCACCATCCCCTCGACCTCCACGGCCAGCTCCTTGATGCTCTTGCGGTCGACGTCGCGGATCACCGGCACGGTCAGGCCGTGGTCGCTGTCGACGGCGATGCCGATGTGGAAATAGCGTTTGACGATGATCTCCTGGGCGGCGAGATCGAGGCTGGCGTTGAAGCTCGGATAGAGCTTGAGCGCGGTGGCCACCGCCTTGATGGCGAAGACGGTCATGGTCAGCCGGCCGCCGGCCGTGGCGATCTCCGCCTTGTGTTTCTGGCGGAAGGCCTCCAGGCGGGTGATATCGACGTCGTCCTGGCACCAGACGTGGGGGATCTGGCTCCAGGATGTGGCCATCTGGGTGGCGGTGGCCCGCCGGATCGAGCGGAACGGCAGCCGCTCGACGGGGCCCCATTTGGCAAAATCGGGCAGCCTGCCGGGCGGGACCGGCGGCGTGGGAGCCGGTTCCGGTGGTGTCACCGGCTCGGCGGCAGGCTCGGTCGTTGCAGTCTTCTCAGCCGCCGGAGACGGCTCGGTTTGCGCCGGGCGCTCTTTCGTCTTGGCGTGGGCGAGGACGTCGTCCTTGGTCACCACGCCGCCGGAACCGGTTGGCGTCACCTCGTGCAAATCGACGCCCAGCTCGCGGGCAAGCCTCCTGGTGGAGGGGGAAGCCGGGACGGGGCCCTGCTGCTTCTCCCCTGCAGGCGGCTGCGGGGATGGCGGGGCGGCCGGCTGTTTGACCGGTTTTTCTTTACCGGTCCGGAATGTCATGAGCACGTTGCCGACAATCGCCTTATCGCCCGGGCGGACCATGATCTCGGCCACGGTTCCGGTCACCGGCGAGGGAATTTCCACCGCCGCCTTGTCGGTCTCGATCTCCATGATGATGTCGCCTTCCTTGACTTCCTGGCCGGGAGTTACCGGGATTGCAAGAATTTCCGCCTCATGCACGCCTTCGCCGAGATCGGGCAGCCGAAAGGATGTCGTCATACATTCTCCGTTTGTTTGACTGGTTAACTGTTTTCTTCGGGACTCGCCCTCTCGCGGGGATTCCCGACGCTATTTCTTGAATGTCCGGCGGGCCGCGGCGGCGATGCGCTCGGCTCCGGGGAGATAGCTTTTTTCCCGGCTGAAGAAGGGGACGATGGTGTCGAAGCCGGTGACCCGCTCGATCGGCGCTTCGAGATAGTAGAAGGCGCCCTCCATGAGCCGGGCGGCGATTTCCGCGCCCGCCCCGAAACTCTGGGGCGCTTCGTGGACGACGACCGCCCGGCCGGTCTTCGTCACCGAGGTTATGAGCGGCTCTTCGTCGAGGGGCGAGAGGGTCAGGAGGTCGATCACCTCGGCAGCCATTCCGTCCTTCTCGTTCAGGAGGTCGGCGGCCTCGAGCGCGGGCCGAATCATCGCGCCGTAGGCGATGATGGTCACCGCATCGCCCGCTCTGGCCACATTCGCGCGGCCGATGGGCAGGGTCTCCTCCTCTTCGGGCACCTCTTCGCGGAAGGAACGGTAGAGAGCCTTCGATTCGTAGAAGATGACCGGATCGGGGTCGCGGATGGCACTGATCAGAAGCGCCCGGGCGTTGCGGGGCCCGGAGGGGATGACCACCTTCAGCCCGGGGGTGTGGGCCCAGTAGGCCTCGCGGCTCTCCGAATGGTGCTCGAGCGCCCGGACCCCTGCGCCGTAGGGGGCGCGCAAGACCATCGGCACGTGCAGCCGGCCCCTGGTCCGCCAGCGCATCCGGGCGGCGTGGTTCTCAATCTGATGGAAGGCCTGATAGATGAAGCCGGAGAACTGGATCTCGCACACCGGTCTCAGGCCGTAGACGGCCATGCCGACGGACATGCCGACGATGGAGGCCTCGGCAAGCGGGGTGTCGACCACCCGATCTTCGCCGAACTCGGCATGGAGGCGGTCGGTCACCCGGAAGACTCCACCGTCCGGTCCTATGTCCTGGCCGAGCAGGACCACGGAATCGTCCTTGGTCATCTCCTGGCGCAGGGCCATGTTGAGGGCTTCGACCATGGTCATCTTAGCCATGCTGCACCTCCCGGTCGGCTTCGGCGAGTTCTTTCGCGAGCATCTCCTTTTGCCTGCGCAGCCGGGGCGGCATCTCGGCGAAGAGATGATCGAACTGGTCCAGCGGGTCGCCCAGTTCCTGCATCCGGTTTTCCGCCCGTTCGACGGCCGCCTGGATCTCTGCCTTGATCTCCTCTTCCAGGGCGACCAGCCCCTGTTCGGTTAGGATATTTTTCTGGAGCAGATATTTGCTGTAGCGGATGAGGGGGTCGCGGAGCCGCCAGCACTCCACTTCCTCCTCGCTCCGGTATTTCTTCGGATCGTCCGAGGTGGTGTGCATCATGATCCGGTAGGTGACGCATTCGATGAGGGTCGGGCCGTAGCCAGCCCGGGCCCGGTCTACCGCCTCCTTGGCTGCCGCATAGACGGCGAGGATGTCATTGCCGTCCACCTGGATGCCCGGCATACCGTAGGCGACGGCCTTCTGGGCGAGTGTCTCGGAATGGGTCTGCCTGGCCAGCGGCACGGAAATCGCCCATTGATTGTTCTGGCAGACGAAGACCAACGGCACCTGATAGACCGCAGCGCAGTTCATGCCTTCGTGAAAGTCGCCCTCGGAGGTCGCGCCGTCGCCGAAGAAGGTCATCACCACTTCGTCCGTCTTGCGATACCTGACGGCCAGGCCGAGTCCCACGGCATGCAGGATCTGGGAGGCAACCGGCACCGCCATCGGCAGGTCCCTGCTGCCCTCCGGGACGAGGGCTCCTTCGTTGTAGCCGTTGTAATAGAGGATAGCGGACTCCATGGTCCGCCCCCGCATGACCTCCGCCGCCAGTTCGCGGAAGGAGGGGACGAACCAGTCGCTGTCCCTGAGGGGGATCGCCGCGCCGACAATGGCCGCCTCCTGGCCTTTGGTGGGGGGGAAGGTGCCTATCCTGCCCTGTCGCTGCAGATCGAGCATGCGTTCGTCGAAGCGTCTGCCGAGCAGCATGGCCCGCAGCATCTTCAGGTGGACTTCGAAGGGGATATCCGGTTCCAGCTCCGCATCGAGATTGCCGTCTTCATCGAGGATGGCAAGATAGTCAATGGCAACCTTCGGCTCAATATGTTTTCTACCCATCGTTCACCCTGTGCCAATTCGTTTATGATTAAACCGTTTTGCTGAATTATAACCATGGAATCGACAAGATCAAATTCCAAAAAAAATAGGGACACTTCCCCCTTTTTCCGTGATTGAAAAACAGGGAGGTGCCCCTCATTTTTTTAGCTGTTTTTTTATTGTTACGACCAGAGCTCTCTCAAGCCGGAAGGCAATGCCTGCTTGATCTGCGCTATTTCTCCTCCGCCGACGCGTCGTTCCAGGAGATTGAACACGGCCCGGACGATGGTTTCCGGATGTTCGCCCTCGGGTGCGCCGGCCATCGCCTTATGGACATTCTCAAGAAAAGCGGCCTTGTCGATGGCCTTGTCGGGGGTTTTGGAAGGTTCCCAGCCATCGTAATAGAATCCCCTGATCAGCATGGGGAGCTGTGCCCCCAGATGGACCGCCTCTTCCGCCAGCAGTCGGTCGCGCAGATTATGCAGGGTAGCCCGGAGGGCCTGATAGGCCTGGCGGCGTTGGCTGAAATTGAGTTCGGCAGAAAGATCCTGCAACCACTCGTTGGTAATCTGTATTGTCCTGTCGAATACATCGATGCCGGTTGTCATAATCGATCCTCCACTGATCTTGCCGTTTTTTTCTATTGCTGCCTGTGTTGCCGTTGCATCAAGGCACCATGACTCGTACTCATTAATTTTACTGTAGTCATGGGCCGGCAAACCGGAATACCGCGCTTACCCATATTGTCTGGCAGGTCAGAAAAATTTAGGAAAAGGGATCAGTGCAGGAAATAACAAAATGGAGGCAGGGCCGACAAGAAGCCTCCCCCGGGTAGCGATCCCGGAGGAGGGGCGGTACTTCAGAAGCCGGTCTTCGGAATAGACGTGCTGCATGGTGGACTCTCATTGATTGACTTGTTCGACTCTGGCTTTGAGCTCATTCAACTTCCTCTGCATGATCTCTATTTGATTGAGCATCTGCCGGCGAAGCGGATGAACGTTTTCCTGTTGGGCAGGCAGGCCCCAGAAATTGGCGATGTGATAGCTCGAGCAGATGCCGGCATCGAGGACAAAGGGGCCTACGGTCCCGCACTGCTCCTCGCCGGTTCCGGGGGCGACAGGCGTGCCGTGGCCCATGCCTGCGATTGCATAGGATTCGACCAGTACTTTTCCGTCGGCGTCCATGAATACTTGGCGGGTATGCCCGTGGACGACGTCCTGAGCGTCGGCGATCTGGTCGATGCCGTGGACTTCGGTCCACTGGTCGACCAGTTCCCGGGCGTTCACGGGCGACACCGTATGGTCGATTGTGCCGTGCCAGATCGAGACGATGGGCCAGGGACCCTGGTGCGGCGAGGCATTGCGCACCAGGGCGGCCCAGGTCGTTGGAGACGCGTCATTGCCGGGATTCATGCAGCTGAACGCCTGCGGGATACCGGTGGCGCACTTGTACGGGATGCCGGCGATAATGGCTCCTCCAGTGAATATTTCCGGATAAGTGGCCAGCATGACCGCGGTCATGGCCCCTCCGGCCGAGAGGCCGGTAATGTAAATGCGCTCCGGATCGATGGCATGATCCTGTTTCATTTTGTCGATCATCTGTTTGATCGAGAGGGCTTCACCCTTGTCTCTTGCGATATCCTCCAACATAAACCAGTTGAAGCAGCGATTGAAGTTGTTGGCAGTTTGCTGCTCCGGCAGCAGCAAAGCAAACGACGGCGCCTTCTCTGCGATTCCAACCCAGCCGGTTTCATCGTCGTAATCGGCAGCGGACTGGGTGCAGCCGTGCAGGGCGACCACCAGGGGTGAGTTGGCTGGCAGACCGTTCGGAACAAACTTGAACATCCGCAGATCCCCAGGATTCGATCCGAATTCGTCGACTTCGACCAGAGTTTGGGCCGGCGTTTTATCCGCGGCAGCCAGCACCAGCACCGCCGTTGCCGCCGCGGCGGCAGTCGCGGATTTCAGCCTGCGCTTCACGGTATCTCCCCATGCGTTGCCTAGTATATCCATGGTGCTACCTCCTTGGTTGGTGGATGAATGGGAAATTTTTAACCGGAGTCCGGCAAAAACGGCAACCTTGCCGACGGAGGGATTGCCTGCAATCCGATGATTCTTGTCAGGGGCCTTGACCGCAAGCCTTGAGTCCATGGCCTCTCCCGGCAAAGTGGCTTAAGTTTTTGCATCTTGAGCCATGATGAGCAGGCAGTAGCTTGCCGCTCGTCGGGCTGAAAGAGTGGTGGACGCGGTACCGTTGAACAGTACCATTATTTTTGTTAGGAAACTACAAGATTGCCGGCTGATCGGGCAAGAATTTTTCGATGGCCGGCGGCCATGCAATCCAGGCGCACCGGGCCTGGTGTGGGAAGGGGAAACAAGAGATTAATTTGCTAGGTCTTAAAAGAGCTTTCCGCCGATCTTGGCGTCGGCCATCGGCACCACGAACGTTGCTTCGCCGCTGTCAGACTTGGGGTACTGGACTCCGAGGATAAGCACTTCGGAGATGGCATCGCCGACTTTGCGAGGCGCAAAGTTCAGCACGCCCAGGACCTTTCTACCTTTGATTTCTTCAATGGCGTGTTTGGTGAACCGGCCGACGCTGACCCGTTTGCCGAATTTGCCGAAATCAACGGTCAGGCGGTAGGCTGGTTTGGGCGCCGACGGCTCGGGCTGGACGTCGACGATCTGACCGAGACGGATCTCCAGCTGGTCGAAGGTATCTTCCTTGGCTACTACGGGCTTGATGCTGTCGCTCAATTTTCCCCCTTTGTCTGGTTTGCTGATAGGCCGCTCAATGCAGCATCTTCTTTCCGCCGGTCTCCGACCATGATTGGCGGCCATCGTTGTTGTCGTCCCCCCGGGAGGAGATCTCTTCGACGGACTTGAGGCGGTTTTCAACCTCTTTCCGGATGTTGTCGATTTCGTTGAGCAGAAAGGTCTCTTCAATCATCGAAACGGCGAGGTCACGATGATCGTTTCCAGGCAGAATTGTGCGAAAATTCTGCAAGAAAACCTGCCGGTCTTCCGGTCTCACCTGTTTGGCCAGAGCCAGGATGCACTGCCGGAGGGCATGTCGATCGAGCGGACGGCAGAGGTCTTCGAGGATTTTAAGGTATGGTTGCAACGAGAGGGATGGCGGATTCATCGGTTCCACGGGATTCTGAGAAAAGTTAGGTGCAAAAATTTTTTTGTCACTTCGTAACATATCCTGGACGGTCAAGGCAATATCAATAAGCTTTTTACCGCAATTCTCATCAGATTCAGTTACATTCGCCGGGCGGCTGTTCGTTGCCGTTCCGACCCGGTGACCCTGACCACCGCAGGAAGCTTGCCAAACCCTCCCGGGACATTACCTTTTCAGAAGTAACGCTGTGAACGGCAGCACGGAAGCCGGCTATTAGGTTCAAATGCGCCGAAGCGGCTGCGACAACAGCGAGATCAACGCTTACATCCTGTGTGGAGGGTAGTTATGGATACCAACGAAACTTGTGCTGAAATGAAGAGCACAGAACCGCAGGAAGAACACCGGTGGCTGCAGCAACTTCTCGGTGACTGGACGTTCCGTGGTGAAGCGGTCATGGAGCCAGGAAAACCCGGCGATAGGTTTGAAGGCAATGAATCTGTCCGCGCGCTCGGGGATCTCTGGACCATCGCCGAAGGCCAGGGGGAAATGTGCGGGGGGATGGCGAAAACGGTCATGATCCTCGGATTCAATCCGCAGAGCCGGCGGTTCGTCGGCACCTTCGTCGCCTCCATGATGACTCATCTCTGGGTTTACAAAGGCGAGTTGCTGGGAAATACCCTGACCCTCGAAACCGAGGGCCCCGATCACGCCGGCAAGATGGTCAAATTTCGGGATATCATCGAAGTGCAGAGTCCCGACCACAGGACCCTGTCCTCGCACATGCTGGGCGAGGACGGCGAGTGGCGGAAGATCATGGAGGCGACCTATCTTCGCCGAACATAATCTCTGATGTGATCAAACATCTAACATCTGGGCTTCATCGTCGCCTATATCCTCGCGGCATCTGCCATAATCCTGCTGGAGAGTTGCTACTGCTGGGCCATCCTCAAGTCCCCGATCCGCTCCGCCGTGGTCGGCACCTTCATCACTCTCCTCTATGGATACCTGTATACCCTGCTCGTCAATCAGGACCACGCCCTGCTGGCCGGTTCGCTCGGGCTGTTCCTGCTGCTCGCGGTCATCATGTTCCTGACCAGAAAGGTGGATTGGTTCGAAATGAAGATAGCCGGGTGATCGCAAAAGCGGGCGGCCCTCCCTCGGGATCTTGGGGCGGGGCCGCCTCGCTTGCATCAACCACTGCTATTGAGCGGCTGCGGTCTGGTCCACTGACGGGAGCGGCGCGTAGGCGACGGGCACCCAGGTGTAAGTATTGTTCCCGTCGGCGCGGATCCGCCCTATGCCGGGAAATGGTATGTGCATGCCGCCGATGAGGGCCTTGTCCTCGGCCGCCTTGCGGAAGAGACTCTGCCGCTCGCTGATCGCCTGGGCCGGAGTTGTATCGAAGACGATGCCGACATCGGGGCGGGCAAACTGGACCGCCATGCTATGGACGACGTCGCCGATGATCAGGAACTTATCGTCACCCGAAACGATCTCGAAGCCGCAGTGTCCCGGAGTGTGTCCGGGAATGAACACCGGAGTGATGCCGGGGATGGGCAGGGTGGCTTCGCTGAAAGTCTTCCATTTTCCCGAGGCGATATAAGGTGCCGCGGCATCCCGAGCGATCTGGAAAAACAGCTTGCCGTCTTCCGGCGCCTTGGCCATTTCGTCCGGAGACAACCAGTAGCTGCTGTCTTTTTCCGCGACATGGATATCGGCGTTTGGGAAAGCCACCTTGCCCCCTTCGCTCAGCAGGCCGCCCAGGTGATCCCCATGCATATGGGTGATAAGCACGGCATCCACCTGTTCGGCAGTATAACCCGCGGCGCGGAGCTGGGCTAGAAGGGTGCCGAGGGTGGGACCGAAGACCTTCCCGGCTCCCGCATCCACCAGGACGAGCTTCGATCCGGTGTTGATTAGAAAAGCATTCACCGCCGTCCGCATCTTGGGGGTGTCGATAAACATCCTGGCCAGCAGGCTCTGGATGTCGGTGGCCGGGGCGTTGGTCAGCAGCGCGGCGTCGAGATCGACATAGCCGTCGTACAGGGCGGTGATCTCGAACTGGCCGAGCATCATCCGGTAGTATCCGGGCGCCTGGGACTTGACCATGGGCGCTTCAGCCCGGGCGGTGGCGAGGAAAAGGAAGAATAGCATACCAAACAACGCTCCGGCTATTCGACCCGGCTGTAAGATTTTATCCGTCATGACGATACTCCTTTGCGAACTGGTTGTGTGCCTGAACCGAAAAAATCCGCTCGGTCCGTTCCTTTAATAGTTTTGATCAGGCAATGCGAGACCGCGGTACGTTCACCACCCGCATCGGCCTGCCGGCCTTGAAGACCCTGATGTTCTCCGCGGTCTGGTCGATGATCCGCTGTCGGGCCTCCCGGCTTGCCCAGGCGATATGGGGGGTGACGATGAGATTCGGCAGGTCCGCGGTGAGGAGGGGGTTGCCATGCCGGGGCGGCTCAACACTCAGGACATCGACGGCGGCGCCGGCGATTTTCCCCGCACGCAGGGCCTCGGCCAGGGCCGTTTCATCAACGATGCCGCCTCGTGCGGGGTTGATGAGAAAGGCGGTGGGCTTCATCAGGGATAGAGCGGAGGCGTCGATGAGGTTGCGGGTGTAATTGGTCAGCGGGCAGTGCAGGGTGAGGATATCCACCTCGGGCAGCATTTCCGCAAGCGTCGGCCGGTCGTCCGGCGGGCCGCCGGGCCTTCTCGCGACCGCTACCTTCATGCCGAAGGCTTCGGCGATCCGGGCGACCCCCTGGCCGAGGGTGCCGTAGCCGACGATACCGAGCGTCTTGCCTTTCAGCTCGACGATTGGATAATCGAGAAAGCAGAACTGGCTGGCCTTCTGCCACCGGCCGTCCCGAACCGCCCGGTGGTAGGAGAGAAGGTTGGTGTGGAGGGCGAGGATGAGCGAAAAGACATGCTGCACGACAGAGTCGGTGCCGTAAGCCTGGCAGTTGCACACCGTCACGCCCAGCCCGGCCGCCCCCTGCAGGTCGACCACGTCGGTGCCGGTCGCCACAACCGCGACAAGCCGGACGGAGGGCGCGGCGCGGAGATGCTCCCCGGTTATTCTCACCTTGTTCAGGATTATGATTTCAGCTCCCGCGATCCGGCCGGCCACCTCTTCGGGGGCGGTGGCGGGAAAGATCTCGAGGGAATCGCACTCCTCTCTCAGGCCTTCCAGCACCACGTCGTCAAGTCCCTCGCTGTCGAGGAAAACAGCTTTCATCCCATCTCCTTCAGGATTTTCGTCCTAGTGCTCAGGTCGGTCTGGCGGCCAGGGCCCTGGTGCCGGAATAGACCACAAAGCTGTAATACTTGTACCAGACGGTGATATCGTCGAAGCCGGCCCGGTCCAGCCAGTCGAGCTGGGTGGTCAGCGGGGCCATCCTGTCTTCCCTCATGCGTTTCAGGGCGGCGCGGAAGGCCTCGTCGGAGATCCCGCTGGCTCGCACCTTCTTCAGCCAGCGGCACCTGTTGATTTTTTCGGCGAGGACATTCTCCCCTGACACCTGGTCCGCATTGATGAAAAACCCGCCGGGCTCGAGAACCCGAAAGATTTTCCTGAACAAGGCCTCCTTATGATCGTCGGTGAGATGATGGATGGAAAGGGCGGAGACGACCAGATCGTAGGTGCCCTTCAGCGGCTGCCTGGCATAATCCAGAAGTTGAAATGTCACCCGTTCGGCGTCCTCGCCGGAAAACCTCCGCTCGGCGACCCGCAGCATTGCCGGGGCGATATCGACCAGCATCAGCCGGGCCTTGGGGAATCGAGAAGCGATACGGTCGCTGAGAAGCCCTGTTCCCGCCCCCAGATCGAGCACCCGCAGTTCCCGATCTTGGTGAAACGGCAGGATCTCCAGGGGCAGGCTGTAAAAGTCCTCGAAACAGGGGATCAATTGTCGCCGGTCGAGGTCATACCTTTCGGCACTTTCGTCAAAGAGCTGCCGGATGCTCATAGGGCACCACCTTCTCGATCATTACCGGAGTTACCCGGGAGACCGAAATCTTGCTAATGCGGGCTGACGCCCGTAACCCAAGGGTGTATAATCCCCTCCCACAGCAGAGGGACTCTTTTCAGTACCCCCTTGAGGGGTATAAGCACCTTCACGAAATTCAATCTTAAAACAAGGAATGAATTTTCTAAGGTGCTAAATCTCTGATTTTTCCTGCAGTGTAACGGTCACACATTGAATTTAAAGTAAATTTCCTCTATTATCAATCCTGATGTGCATTCCGTTGGAAGGTGGAGTCGTATGAGTACCTCAGTACTTTAGAAATTCGTTTCTGTTAAGAATGATAAAGCCGTAAAAAGAGCTTCAACCCGTGGAGATGAATTTCGTAAACTTATCTCCACCAGGAGGGGGTACTGAAAAGAGTCACCTTGGGGCTAAGGCAGTCTAACCGGAAAGGATGGCGTACCGGCATGGGAAGAGCGGATAAGCAAAAAGGCAGGGATTTGCGACTATGTTTCACACTCCGGCACGGCGCGCGACTGGTGCCGGTTTTCATCCTTCTTCTCCTGATGTCCGGCTGCGGACAGAAGGTGAAGGTCGCATATGTTCCCCTGGAGAAGCGGACTCCTCGGATGGCGAAGAACGGGGCCGACAGGGAGACGATCATGCTGATCAAGCGTCATTACGAAAAATGGCGGGGCACACCTTACGCGGACGGGGGGATGTCGGCATCGGGCATGGACTGCTCCGGCTTCACCGTGCTAGCCTACCGCGATATCTTCGGCCAGGACCTGCCGAGGACAGCCGGCGAACAGGCGGAGTTCGGTACGGCAGTTGCGAGGGAAGATCTCGAGCCGGGCGATCTTGTGTTCTTCCAGACCGGGGTGTTGAAGCGGCATGTAGGCATCTATCTGGCCGACGACCAGTTCATTCACGCCTCGCTGTCGCGCGGCGTGACGATTTCCAGTCTGGACGACGGCTACTGGCAGAAGAAATACTGGCGGGCCAGACGGTTGCCGAACCAGATCAGCATGAACAGCGGCGCCACCGTGGTGAGTCGCTAAAAAAAACCTAAGGTCCTGAAATGGGCAATATGACACGGATGGGGGTGGCTCTGGCCGCCTGTATGCTCGCGGCGGGAGATGGCTTCGGGGAGACGACGGAGGCGCAAAAACTCCCTCTCTACGAGTACGGCGTCATCGGCCTGGCCGCCACCATCCCCCACTATCGCGGCTCGGACGATTATGAGACTTACGTTTTCCCCCTGCCGTACATCATCTATCGGGGCGAAGTGATCAAGGCCGACCGTGACGGGGTGCGAGGGATTTTCTGGAAGTACAAAAACTTCGAGACCGACATCTCGCTCTCCGGCAATCCGCCCTCGAAAAACAACGAGGCTCGGCAAGAAATGCCCGATCTCGACGCGATGGGCGAGGTCGGTCCAGCCCTCAACTATTATTTCCATCGGCGCGGAGAACGGGACAATCTCTTTTTCCAGGCCAACCTGCGCGCAGCCTTCGCCGTCGATTTCGACAGCGGCCTCGACATTTCCTACGAAGGGCTCAATTCGACCCTGGCGCTGATCTTCAACGACACCGATCTGCTCAAGGATCATCGGGCCCGCTTTCATGTAAGCGGCGGCGTTCAGTTCGCCAATGCCGACCTGCACAGCTATTTCTATGAGGTGGCTCCTCGCTTCGCGACCTCCACCCGCAGGGCCTACGAAGCCGAAGGCGGTTACAGCGGCTTTTTCCTCGCGGGCAGTGTTGTGAAGGACCTGACCGACAGCCTGTCGATCAGCGGCTACGCCCGGTGGATGAATATCGACGGGGCGGTCTTCGAAGACAGCCCGCTGGTCGAGACCACCAACAACGCCATCGTGGGGGCGCTGCTGATCTGGAAGATCGGCCAGTCTGAAACCCTGGTGGAGCCGTAGCATTTGCGGCGAAGTCTTGATCAGCCGGGAGCAGAATTCAATTCTGTCTCATGGAATGGCAAGAATTGCCCCAACAGAGTATCACCGTCAGCGCATGCAGGGGCTATCCGTGTGATTCGCCCGCATCATTTATCTGGTGAACATCTCCCCTTTTCGGCTTTTATCGCCCGTATTCGGGCGAACCTCTCAACCGTAGAAAATAAAGAACTTGCGCATCGCGTAATTGAACATCACCGCCGTAAAGATGTTGGCGCCGAAGGCGTAAGTGGTGAGCAGTCCCAGGCGCCTGATGAGGAGCCCCATGAGCATGGTACCAAGGAAGGTGGAAAGGCCGGAGACCCCATAAAAAAGCAGAATCTCGATGATGATGTGGTATTTTCCGCCCTGGAAGACGAAGAAAATGTTGGCGAGGTAGGCAACCATGTTGGCGATCATGAAGGCGATCAGGTTGCCGATCATCGAATTTCGTGCCCGGGTGGCGTCGTTGACCTTCCTGATGTTCAGCTTCAGCATTCGCACCGCGTGGTCCTTTTCCTGCAGGCAGGGAAAAATCTTCCAGGCGACGATATGGAAGATGAAAATGTGGGTGATGGTGGCCACACCCCCGGCCACGGCGTACTTGATGAACTGGATGAGTGCGGGGTTGTCGAAAATCATGCCGGCGGCACCTTTGCTGGAAAAAACCTGCGGGAGCGATTACGGCCCCCGGGGAATCTAGGAGAATGTCGGATTATGCACTTTCACAACTCTCTGCCGTATTTCCTGAAATTAATGCTCGCGATATTAATCATATGGCTGCGCTTAATTTTCGAAGATGCCTTGATCTGAAAAAAATTGCTATAATCCGACAGACTCCTAGAGAAAAGTTGTTGGTCTATACCAGATAGAAGGGAGGAACACCAGCCGGGAATGAAGGGCGCGAGCGGTTAGTTCATCTTTCTCTGCAGTTCGGCAAAGGGACCGATGCCCCTGGCATGCACGGCATCGAGCAGTGACTCGGGATTATGGCGGAAAACAGAATTCAGGGATTTCTCCGCGTCGAGATCATCCCGAAAGGTGGTAATCAGGTTCTCGAGAGTCCAGCGGGCCAGGTAGTAAACCACCAGTTCCGGCAGGCGGGTGAAAATGGTCTCATCCGGCATGGGGTCGACAAAGGATGATGCCGCAAGCTTCTCACATGACAAGGTCTGCGGTTTGTAGAAGTTGTCGAGAAACATCAACTCCGGCGGCATGGTGGCCTTCAGGCCGATACGTCTGAGAATACGCAGGAGGGTTTCGAGACACTTTTTGCCGCCGTTGGCCAGCCAGTAAGGAACAAAGATTTCTTTCGGCTGGCTCAGCTGGAGATAGGACTTTATGGTGAGAATAAGGGCGGCAAGATCGACCGGATTTTTGTCGACGAAGTTGTAGGTCTTGCCGCTGAACTCCGCTCGATTCGCCAGGATGTGATGAACGAAGAAGGGCAGTTTTCGACAGTTGGTGTAGGAGTGGAGCGTGTTTTTTCTGGTAAACAGGAAGGGCATCGATTCGTCGGCGATGGAAAAGAACAACCGGTGAAAGCCCTGGATTTTATGGTCATGGGCACCGTAGACGATGGCCAGGCGGATGCAGGTGTAGTCGAGTCCCTCCTGTTCGGCCATCCTTTTCAGCGTCAGCTCGGCCATCAGTTTCGATTTGGCGTAGTTGTTCAGGCCCGGGGTGAGAGGCAGGGTGTCCTCCTCCCGCAGGTTGAAACCTGTCGGCAGGGTCGCAGCGGAGGTGAAGTGAATAAAGGGAATCTTCAGGGCATTGGCCGCCCGGGCAAGATTGACTGGCCCGAGAAAGTTGACCTCGTAGGCCAGCTGGCCTTCTGAACCGAGGTTCGCCATGGCGGCGTTGATGACGAAGTCCGGATCGACATCGGCCAGATAGCGGCGGATGTCATCGTCCTCGCGGATGGAAAGCTTCTTGCTGCTGGGGGCGCGGATATCGAAGGAATTCGGATACCTGGTCTTGAAATAATTGACAATCGTTCCACCGATCAGGCCGGAACCGCCGATCAGAACGCCAACCTTTTTTGCACCCATTCCATATCCCCCGACGTGTTTTCTACTCCCGGGCCGCAAGCTACTTTTTCAGGCCGGTCCCTAATATTACGGGAATGTGGTTCGTTCCGGACCTCCCTCACTCTTCTTTCTCGATCTCCCGGACGGTGACGTTTTTGCCGAAGGGCGACTGCACGCACCTGGTCCTGTACAGCACCTCTATCTGGAGGAGGGCGTTATCGATAGCCTCGCTGCCCTCATGATCGACCGGCCGGTCTTCGGTGAATTTCTCTTGCTCCGTACTCATTTTTCCTACCTGTGAAAGAATGTTCTCCGCTCCGGTAAATCCCCGGCATGAGGAATCCCTTTCCCCGAGGAGACATGCCGTCTCGCGGATTTCTTTCCATTATACCCGGAAAATGGCGGGATTGTAACCGGGGGAGGGACAATTTTGGGCGGAGAAATTCATTTCCGCTTCAGCAATGAATTCCGCGAAGGTCCTCATCCCTTGAGCTGATCACCATCTCCCGCCAGTTCCGCAGCAATAAGACCTGCCTCAATCGTTTTTGGGCGGAGCTGGTTTCAATTACGACTCGATTACCGTTGCCGGCCTTAAGTCGCTGATCAAGGAGGATAGCGTTTTCCATGGGAGAATGGATGATCTCATTATCCGATGTGAAGGGAAAAGGTTTGACGGCAACAAAATGATAGGATAAAATGAGTTTTGATGGGAAACGAAGGCCTGTAGGCTCCAATTTTTCGGATTGTCTGAAAAAAAGTCAACCTATCAAAGCTATGGCAGGTTTTTGTCTTGCCGTGTCGCCCCTGTGCTGCTTCCTATAACCTAGGATCAATCGATAAGAGGAGGTGAATCTATGACCAATCCGGAAGATAACAAGACCAGAAAAATTATGATACGCGCAACATTTCCCAAAGATGCCACACTTTCCAATGAGGAAATGGGACGGATCATAGCCGAAACCGAGAATGAAATCGTGGATTCTTACACAGGCGAGCAAGCTGTCTCATTCATTAAGGCTAAATCAAAAGAAAAAACTGAAATCGCCATCTCCAAGGAAGAAGTCAAGACGAAAACGATTTTCTAAAGGATACTTTCTTCTCCGGGGTGCGCCCGTTTCCTCTGTCGCAAAAACCTTGAAGGGGCGCGCCTTATTTGATTTCGGAAGGATGATATTATGACTTCTGATTCAGCAAGTCTTAAGATTTGCCTTGTGAGCCCCTTGTGCATGTCAGATTTCAATGAGGCAGACCGCACGGTTCGCGGGCAACATGATCCGGCACCGCCGCTTGGCATCCTCTGTGTGGCCTCAAGTCTAATAAAAGCAGGACACGAAATATCCCTTATAAACCTCGATGCCTTATTCGTTGATTTCATGCAGACCCGGAGGCGCAATGATTCGTGCTCCGAATTTTTTCCTTTTGCCGTAAATGCCTTGGAAACTAGCGGCTACAATGTTTTCGCATTCGGTTCAATCTGCAGTTCATACCCGCTGACCCTCCGGCTGTGCGAGGCCGTTCATCGTCTCCATCCAACTTCCCGAATTGTCTTGGGAGGCCCTCAGGCCTCGGTTGTCGATGAGGCGACCATGCATGCATTTCCTTGCATCGATTTTATTCTGCGGGGCGAAGCCGACGAAAGCTTTCCGTTGTTGTTATCCGCAGTCTCGAACGAATCATCAAACGCTTCGCTCGCAATGATTCCGGGCCTTACATTCCGGCACGAGGGTGGACTGGTCAGGAATTCAACAAAAGCGGTCATCAGTGATTTAGATTCTCTGCCAATGCCTGCTTACCATCTCGATCCATTCATTGGTACGAGAAAGGTCATTAATCTCGAAGTGGGTCGAGGCTGCCCATTTTCATGTACATTTTGCGCAACAAGTGATTTCTTTCGGAGAAATTTTCGTCTGAAATCTTCAAGCCGGATAATTGAGGAAATGCGGAGTATTTCTGCTCTGTACGGGGTGACAAACTTCAGCCTGGTTCATGATATGTTCACAGGCAACCGGAAGAAATTGCAGGATTTTTGTCAGGATATTTCGCGGCAGAAAGAGTCATTTACGTGGACTTGTAGCGCTCGAACCGACTGCCTCGACGACGAGCTGTTAGCACTGATGGCTCAATCAGGGTGCAAAGGCATTTTTTTCGGAATAGAAACAGGATCGAAACGGCTGCAGAAAAAAATCAACAAGCGCCTGGATCTCATACAAGCCACTGCGCGCATAAATTTTGCGTCCAGGTTAGGGATTTCCACAGCAGTCGCACTGATAACAGCATTCCCCGACGAATCGCGGGATGACCTGCGTGATACTGCGAATTACTTTATCGATGCGACCCGGTTTCAATGCGCTGAACCCCAGTTATCGCTTTTGGCTCCACTGGCCAAAACGCCTCTTCATAAAGAGTATGAAGATAAATTGATATGGGATCATGTCTATTCCGACATATCCCATCAAGGCTGGCGGCAAGATGAGACCGACATTGCCATGATCCGAGCATATCCGGATATATTTCCCAATTTTTACAGTATTCCCACCACCGAACTGCCTCGACAATACTTTCGCGATGTTCGAAATTTTATCGTCGGTTTAACCTCCTGGTTCCGCTGGTTGCCGGTCGCACTGTTGCAGGACGGAGGAGACATCCTGACGGTATTTGACCTCTGGACCGAATGGCTTGAAAAGAATCCCGTTGACAAAGAAGCACTCAATGGAACCCCTTTTCATCACCACAAGAGCTTCGCAGACCATTTTTTGAGCTTTCTGAGGTTCTATGCCCGGGAACACTCAGGTTCGCCGTTGGCTCTTTTGACGGTGGCGAACACGGAGGGATACTCTCTGGGTAAAAACCCCGACGGTGGTTTCGAACTTTCAGATAAGCCACAAATCCAAGGCAAGGATCAGTGCCAGGTAGAATTCGAACTTACCGCCGTACCGCACCGCAGCAACGGTTTAAGAATGCAATACGTCGATCTGGATTACAAAATGCTGTTGAGCGCCCTGCGCAAAGGGAGCGGTTTGAAGGATGTTCCGCAACAGGAAGGCATGATCGGGTTCCAATGGATACGCGATGACCGATTGCTGGTGAGGAGGCTATCGCCTCTATCTGTCAGGATGTTGGAATTATGCGACGGTTCCAGAAATATTGCCGATATCCTTGATGCTTCTTCAGACATCAGCATCGATGGGGTTTCCAGTACGGTATCCGGTGCGATCATCGGCAGATTCGCCCTATCGCGCCTGCTTGAGCAGGAGATGATTACCATCTCCCCGGGGCAAGAGTCCGCAATCTGAGTTGAGCGACAGAGTCAGCAGGAGTTCAGTTCTGTACTGAGTCCTCGGAGTTCCGTCTGCGAGTTCTGCAAAGTTCTGGCAGTTCTGGGCAGTATTTATTGAGGGAGGATTTGCATTAAACTGTCCCCACAAGTTGCGTCCCCACAATTGTCCTTTCATTTCGGTCCAGCAACGAATTTCGCGAAGGTTCTCATCCTCTGATCTAGGATTATCTCTTCATCCGCTGCAGGGATTCGTAAACCTCGCTCAGCTCAATGAACAGGTCATGATCGCCGCCCCGGTCGGGGTGGAGGGCCATGGCTTTCCTGCGATAGAGCCTCCTCAACTGGATGCGGGACATCTTCTGCAGTTCCTCGTAGGGGGTCGCGAAGATTTCGCTGACCCTCTCCGGCGGTCGGGTGGTGGCCTGTTTTGGCCAGCGGAACCGGCGATGGGCTTCTCTGAAGGTTCTCGCAAATTCCTCCTCGAAGGAGCGAATGGCCGGCCGGTAGTCGAAAAACATGATCAGATAGCGGCGCAGGTGGTAGTGCAGGTCGCCCGGCGCCTCGCCCTGCCAGAACCGGCCGTCGCCGTTCAAGGCGCAGAGCTCTTCGAGGAATCGGTCGGCCACCTCGTTTCGGGGAAGGGCTTCCGGAAACCAGGAGGCAAAGGACTGGGAGAAGTGCTTCTGGAGGTTGAAGACTGCATAGACATACTGCAGGTAGAGCCCGGGCGACAGCGAGGCCTCCTCGGCGTCGAACCAGTACTCCCGCTCGTCCCGGCTGGTGTCCTGCAGCGGCCGGCAGCATTTTTCATGCATTCGGGAAATCCGGCTCTGGTCTACGGCCCCGTAGCGGAGATAGTAGAGCCGCCGACGATCGAAAATGTGGATCTGGCGGGCAATCTTTTCCCGTTCTTCCTCGCTGAGGGGCGTGGTCCGACGGGAGAAGCGCGGGCCGAAGAAGGTCGCCCGGCGTCTGGTCTCCTCCGGCAGGAAGCGCCAGAGCAGCTGTTCGAGGACGTATCCCGCATCATTTTCGCCGGTGGCCGTCACCGCTGACAGTAGAGCGTCATCGAATATGACGACCCAGTCGTTGTACAAGTCGAAACATCGGCGAGGATCCGGGCCGAGGTCATAGACCACCCGATAGCCGAAGGTATCCTCATCCTCTTTGCGACAGGATTGGCGAATCTGGAAGGTGGTTCTCCGTCCATTTTGCAGGCTGGCAAGATACATTTGATTAATCAACCTCCCGGCGCAACAACTTGAGACGCATTATCTTTCCGATGTTTTTGGGTCTTTTCGTTACCATAGCCATTTTTTTCGTCTTTGTTGCCGAAAAAACCAGGTGCGACAAAGGCAAAGCTCAAAAAGCTCCTTCTGACTATGATGAAGGAGCGCTATCTTGACCTGCTCGATGCGCGATTTGCACGCATCTGTACCTGATATTGCGTCCTCTCGTTAACGAAAGTCTCATCAATCCTTCATATCACTCTAACAAACCTGACGGTTTAATGGTGGCCGGCAGTTGTGTCGCAGGGTAAAGTGTTTTTTATCGACGAGTTTTCTAACAGAGAGAAAAGGAGAAGGCATGTTCCAGGGAAAAAAAGGTATTTATGCTGCGGTGCTGGGCGTCGGCCTGTGGTGTGGGGTCGGAAGCGGAATCGGCTGGGCGGAGGCTGCGGCCGAAGCGAATTCGGAGAAAGCGAAGTATGTGTTTCTGTTCATCGGAGACGGCATGGGAGTTGCCCAGCGCAACGCGGCCGAGTTGTATCTGGCCAACCAGAATGGGAGCAAGCGGCCGGAAGAGGCCAAGCTGGTGATGAATACCTTTCCCGCCCAGGGCATGAACACCACCTACGACCTGTCCAGCGTCATTCCGGACTCGGCTTCGACGGCCACGGCCATTGCCACCGGCATGAAGACCAAGTCCGGGGTCATCGGCATGGACGCCGACGGCAAAATTGCCTATCGGAGCATAACGGAAGTGGCAAAATCAAAGGGCATGAAGATAGGCGTTCTCAGCACTGTGTCGCTCGATCACGCCACGCCCGCGGCCTTCTATGCCCATGTGCCGAGCCGCAAGCACATGTACGACATCTCCATGCAGCTCGCCTCCTCCGGGTTCGACTATTTTGCCGGCGGCCAGATGGCCGAACCCACCGACAAGAAAAATCCGACCAAGCCGTCGGCGATCGAAACGGCCAAAAAGAACGGCTATACCGTGGCCATGGGCCGCGCTGGATTCGAGAAGCTCCCCGCCAAGGCCGAAAAACTCATCGCCATGAACACGGTGGTGGATAAGGATGCGGCGATGTACTACACCCTCGATCAGCGCGCCAGGGATCATGTGACCATTGCCGAATATGTCACCAGGGGCATTTCGGTCCTCGACAACCCGAGCGGCTTTCTGATGATGGTCGAAGGCGGCAAGATCGACTGGGCCTGCCATGCCAACGATGCCGCGGCCTCCATTCATGACACCCTCGCCCTCGACGAGGCGGTGTCAGAGGCGGTGAAATTCTACGAGGATCATCCCAGGGAAACGCTGATCGTCGTCACCGGCGACCATGAAACCGGCGGCATGACCATCGGCTTTGCCGGCACCCAGTACTCCTCCTTCGTCGATAAGGTCGAGCATCAGAAGATGAGCTACATAGAGTTCGACAAGAAGCTCGCGGAGTACAGGAATACCCACGGCGCCGGCGATGCCAGGCTGGAAGATCTGCTGCCGACCATCAAGGAGGCTTTCGGGCTTTATGTGATGCCGGGGCAAGAGCAGGAGGCCCTGGAGAAGGCCATTGCAGCCGGCAAGGCGGAGGGCGCCGCGGATGACCTCAAGAAGGCCGCCAAGGATGCCGAGAAGAAATTGAAACAGAGCCTGGCCTTGACCGAGCTGGAGATCAAGGTACTGCGCGACGCCCTGGCCCAGAGTATGTTGCCGGAAAAGGAGCGGGCCAGGGACGACCACACCTACCTGCTCTACGGCGGATATGAGCCGCTCTCGGTCAAGCTGACCACCATCCTCAACAACAAGTCGGGTATCGGCTGGACATCCTACTCCCATACAGGGGTGCCGGTTCAGACCTCGGCCCTCGGCGTGGGCGCGGAGATGTTCAACGGCTATTACGACCAGACGGATATCCACAAAAAGGTGATGAAGATCGCCGGTTTGGATATCTGATACGCAATCGGAACAGCCTGCGGTCCCGCGCAGCCGGAACGATAACCCGCAGTTCCGGTTGCGCCGTTTTCCGGGACGTCCCGGAGGAGAACTCACCCACAATTGGAAAACCGGGTTTCAGAGCGAATCATGCATTTATTCCACTACAGCCGGAAAAAAGATCTGACCTTTGTCGGGGTGATCGTCCTGATCATCGCCGCCTGCCTGGTCATGCCCGATCTCTACCACAGCCCTTACAGCCGTAAGGAGCAACGGTATGTCGGTACGGTGACCACGGTCGATAACTCGTATGTCCAGCGCTACGGGATAGTCAAGGCGGGCAGCCAGCAGCTGACCGTCCGGCTTGAGGAAGGCCCGTACAAGGGCCGGGAACTAGAGGCAGGCAACGATCTGATGGGCAAGATGGAGAGCGACAAGATGTTTGCCGTCGGCGACCGGGCGCTGGTGGTGATCACCGCCTCCGGCGACGGGATCATCTCCGCCACCGCCTACGACCATTACCGTCTGCCGACCCAACTGGGGCTGGTAGCCGTGTTCGCGCTCATGCTCGTCGCCTTCACCGGCGTAAGCGGCTTGAAAGCCCTGCTGTCCTTCGTCTTTGCCATCGTCATGATGTGGAAGGTGCTGTTGCCCGGTATCCTGCGGGGCGGCGACCCGATCTTCATCGCCCTGGGCATCGCCACCCTGATCGCAGGTGTTACCCTCCACCTGGTGGCCGGCGTCAGCCGCACCGCGGTCACCGCCTGGATCGGGTCTATGCTCGGCATCCTGCTCACGGCTACCCTGGCCTCGCTGTTCTTTCCGATGTTCAACCTGCACGGCGCGGTGCAGCCGTTCTCGGAGACCCTGCTCTATTCCGGATTCGAGAACCTGGATCTCGGCCGGCTGTTCGTCGCCGCTATCTTCCTCGGGGCATCGGGCGCGGTGATCGATGTGGCCATCGATGTTGCCGCCGCCATGGACGAGGTGGCCGCCAGACGCCCGGATCTCTCCCGGGGCGAATTGACCCTCTCCGGCCTCCGGGTGGGGCGGGCCATGGTCAGCACTATGGTCACCACCCTGCTCATGGCCTATATGTCGGGTTACATGTCCCTCCTTATGGTGCTGTTGTCGAAGGGCATTGCGCCGGTGCAGATCCTCAATATCAATTTTATCTCGGCGGAGATCCTCAAGACCGTGGTCGGCAGTTTCGGCCTGGTGACGGTCGCCCCCTTTACCGCCCTCTGCGGCGGTCTGCTGCTGGCCAGGAGACGGACTGCGACGGTCAGGATGGAAACGACGGCGGAAAACACGGCGCAAGATTGGCAGGGCCAGGTGGAATGAGGGTGCAAAAAGGCGGCGAATATGGGAAAGTGTGGCGAAAGGATCCTGCGGGGGTGCGCCGGCGGAAATGAGTGAGTGAAAAAACAATGCGGCCGCCCTTGCCTCGGCTGTTCTTCCCCGGCGATCATGGGAGACACCCCGGAGATACAACCGTGACAAGTCAAGCGCATGCACAAAAGACGGGCGACGGCTTCATTCTGCTCCACCATCTGGGTTGCGGGCTCCTGGTCATCGCCTTCGTGCATTTCTATGGCCTCTATCAGATGGTCAACGAGAGGCTGGGTGGCGGTTTCCTGAAGATTTCGCCGCTTATCCTGCCGATACTCTTTCTCGGCGTCCTTTTTTCCCTCAGGAACCGGAACACCAAACTTCCGCCCATCCGCCGCCTGCCGGTTGTCCTCGGCCTTTGCTGCTGCCTCGGCGCCTTGGCCGTGCCCGACCCGGAGATCGCCGTCAAGCGCATTCATGTGATGGAATACCTGCTGCTTTCTCTGTATGTTCGGTACACCCTCTCGTTTCGCCTGAGCGGGATGCCGCTGCTGCTCTTTTCCTGCCTGCTCTCCTGCCTGTACGGGGTCCATGACGAACTGCTCCAGGGGCTCCATCCCGCGAGGACCTACGGGTTGCGCGACATGCTGGTCAACGGCGTTTCCGCCTGCGGCGGTGGGTTGGTGTGGCACGGGCTCGGCCTGTTTGCCGGGCGGGCCACCGGCGAGGCGGGAAAAGAGGTGGACCGGCCCTGGTTCGGAATCCTCCATCTCGCGGGACTTGCCGCCGCCGTCCCGGCCATGGCCGTCCCGCTGATCGCCCACCGGCACGACTCCTTGCCGGCCTGGCCCTTTTTGCCCCTTGCGGCGGCCATGGTGCTCTGGAGCTGTTTCCCGGCGCCGGACCGCTCGCCGATTCGCCATGGCCTGTTATCGGTACACGTCGTCGCCTTTCTCTTTCTTCTCTATCCGATCGCCGTCAATGGTCTGCAGATTGTGTTTCGTTAGCCTGTGCTGCCTGGTTTTCTGTTTCTTCGCCGTGACCGCCCTGCACGAGGCGGAGGACAGGCGACGCCCGGGGGTGGTGATTCTCACCGTCGAGAGTTTACGCAACGACCTCGTGGCAGAAGACAGCATGCCCAACCTGCTGCGGGCCGCCCGGACAGGGCATCGCTTCGCCGCCCACCGGGCGGTCTCCGGCTGGACGGCGACCAATATCGTATCGATCCTCACCGGGCTCACTCCCTTCGCCTCCGGGGTCCACACCAGGGGGCAGTCGGTGGCTCCCGACCTCATGCCGCCCCTTGCCCAGCTGGCCGAGGCGGGCTACGTGGTCGAGGGGCTGCAGCCTTTCATGGCCATGGACATCTACGAAAACCTCGGCCTCACCGTGAGCGGCCGGGGCCAGGAACCCACCCTGTGGCTGGCCGAGCGGCGGCAGGAGGGACGACCCTTCTTTCTTTGGTATCACTATGTCCATACCCATTTGCCCTACGGTCCGGAACCGCTGCCCGCCGATTGGCCGGAGGAGACGAAAAAGCGGCTGGAGAAGGTGCGCGGCCAGGCGGCCGTCCTCCACGACGAGGTGAGCTTCCTGCCGGAAGATATCCCGCGCATTCACGCCCTGCAAAAAAACAGGATCCGGGAGTTCGACCGCTGGTTCGCCGACTTCTGGGACTTCTGGCTGGCTTCCGGCTGCGGGCGCGATACCATCCTGATCGTCACCGCCGATCACGGCGACGAACACGGCGAACGGGGAATGGCGGGCCATGCCTCCACCACCCTGGCCGGACATCTGCACGAGGAGATCGTCCGGGTGCCGCTCTTCGTCTGGCTGCCGAAAGAGTTGCCAGCTACGGACGAAGTTCCACGCACCATTGAAATGAGCAGCCATCTGGACATCATGCCGACCATTCTCGCCCGTTTGGGCGTCACCCCGCAAATCGACCTGGAGGGCCGGGACCTGTTCGCCGCGACCGGCGCCACGCCCGATCGGCCGTGGCTCGGCATGACCGCAAGCGGGGGCTTTGCCGAGCCGGAGCCTGAGAAAATTCGCTATTTCGAATATTCCTGCCTGCAGGGCGGCTGGAAGTCCCGGATGCGCGTCCTGGCGGGCGGCACCGAGCTCTTCGCCCTCTACGACTTGTCCGGCGACCCCGGTGAAACCGTCGATCTTGCCGCCAAGCATCCGGATATTGCCGCCGCCCACCGCCTGTTGCTCGAGAGGGCCATCGCCGGCCGGGTGCACAACCCGATCCGGCCGTCCCGGCCCCAGGGTCCGGGGGCGGAAGAGGGGGAGGGGACGCTTGGCTGGGTTCGACCCTCCCGTTCCGGTGTCTATTCCTTCGAGGAACTGACCGGCCGATTCGTCCTGCAATGGTCCGGCGCGCCGGACCGGGAATATCTGCTCGACTACCAGGCCGGCAACGGCCGCAAGGCCCTCAACGGGACGCTGGCGGTGCGCGGGCCGAAAAAGGATTTCGGGACCATCGACCGCCGCTACTGGCAGACCTGGATCGTCCCCAACAGTCCCTTCCGCCTGCGGGTGCGGGAGGCGGACGGTCCGGGGCGCACTCCATGGCTTGAGCTGGAGGCCCGGCCATGAGTGATAGCGAACGGGAAATATCCAGATGGCGAAGGGCAGCGGGGGTCGTGCGATTCTTCGTCTGCGTGGCTGCGGTGCTCGTAGCGACCCTGCTGTGGATCGAGGGGCTCATGGACTCGCCGCTCCTCGATAGCCGGCAGCAGACTGAAAGAACCTTCGTGAACAATTATGTCCGGGCCAATACTCCGGACGCGGCGCAGGAGCGGATCCTGGCCGAGAGCTACTGGCGTCGCTATCGCGATGTCCGGGAGGATGCCTATTGGGGAGAGCACGGGCCGATGGGCATCTGGGGGCCGCGGGACCACTACCGGCAGCACGGCAAAAGGGAGGGCCGGATCTTCCGGCCTCTGGCCGAGGCCCCGGACCCGGAGGCGGAAAAGGAACTCGCCAGGGCGTACTGGGACCGCTACCCCGATGTTCGGGAGAGCCCGATCTGGGGCGAGCAGTCCGATCTGGGCGTATTAGGCCCCCGAGATCATTTCCGCCATATCGGCAGGGTACTTGGCTACGCCTGGGGGCTGCAGGTTTTGCCCACCTCAGGCAAATGATTGCCCAAGGCGTAAAGCAGTGATTCGAGGTTCCCGAAAAAAGAGAGTTCTCCCTTTTGTTTCTCGTTCTATTTTTTTGCCAAGAATGAGTTTTCCTTGCAGCGTATGCTGGACATGCTACCATTTTTAGTACCTTAGAAATTTGTTTCTTTTTTTTAGAAAAGAATTTCGTGAAGGTACTTACACCCCTCAAGGGGGTACTGAAATGAGTCCCCTCTGTTGTGGGAGGGGATAACAACCCTTGGGTTGCGGGCGTCAGCCCGCATTACACGAAGGACTGCGCGATCGTCGGTAAGGCTGGATAATTCCCGGGACTCCCTGGGCCAAAGGCGGATTGTGGCATGGATAAGGAAAACGAAAGCAGGATCGACCAGTCCATGGTGGTGAAAGGCATCGTTGAATGCCGAGGCCGTCTGGTGCTGGAGGGGGTGCTGGAGGGCAGGGTTTCAGGCGGTTTTTTAAAAATTGCCGAAACCGGGCGATTGACGGGCGAAGTTCGTAACGATGAAATCGAGTGCGCGGGGTATCTGCAGGGCGATATCCTCACCGAATCCTTTATCATGCGGGGCACCGGCTGCCATGTCGGAACGGCGGAGACCCGGAGGCTGACGGTCGATCCCGGCGCAGTTCTCGACTGTGTTCTGCAGAGCGGCGCTTACCTATCCGAAGGCCCCGCCAGGGCCGACAGGGAAGGAAGCGGCCCGAAATTTGAGTTGGGCCAGGTGCTCACGGCCTTCCAGGAAGGATTTCGGCCCTGTTGCATGGACATCCCCTGGTCCGCTCGCCTCGAGTTGTTCAATCAGATCTTTGCCTTGCTGCAGAAAGGCAAGCCCCTCATCAGGATGATCGGGGAAACCGGCAGCGGCAAGACCGTCCTGGCCGAGAAACTTCGCCGCAATCCACCTGCCGGTTACGAGTTCGTCACGGTTGGCAGGACTGATTCCCTCGCCGATCTTGTGCAGGAGCTTGCCGCCGCATTGGCCGTCGCCGGGGCGGAGAATCTTTCCCAGACGATTCTGCTCGAGCAGGTCAAGAAGGCCCTCGACGACCGGCGCGGCCGGGGGCAGCGGGTGGTGCTGCTTCTGGACAAAGCCGAGGCGATGGACCCGGCCGTCGTGGAGGCGGCTGCCCGCTTCCTCACCAATGCCTTTGAAGGAGATGAATTGCTGCAGATCATCCTCTTCGGGACCAGGAAGATGGAGGCGAACCTGACCGCTGCCGTGGCGGAATACTTTGCGGATGAAACCAACTGCCAGCTTCGTCTTGCCCCCCTTTCGGTCAAGGACACCGCCGACTACCTGCGCTTCTGCCTGCAGCTTGCTGCGGCCGGCAACGGGAGCGCCTCGCTGGCCTTTCTGCCCTACGAGACTATCCGGACCCTCCATGTCCTCAGCCGCGGCAACATCGCCGAGATCAACCGCCTGGTCGACCAGGCCCTGCAGAAGGCCCATGCGGCCGGGGCGCAGGTGATTTATCCGGACTTTCTTTAAACGCGATCCTTTTTCCCTGCTTCGGCATTCCCACAGCCTTCCAGGATCAGCGACCTCTTCGGTTGACTGATCTATGTGAGTTGTCATGGTCTTCCTGATGTGTGCTTTAAATAACATTTATATATTAATGCGGATATCGTAAAAATATTCTCTTCTAGATAGTATATTCGTAAAAAATGATAGTCGATATTGACAATGCTGTCTGTCTCACCTATAATCCGGGCAGATGCAAGGTAACCTAAAAGTGGTGTCGTTTATGGAAATGGATGAGATCAATATCGCCATCATCAATCATCTCAAGGATGGTCGGATGCCGTTCAAGCAGATCGCCGATTCTCTCGCTCTGTCGGAGGGAACGGTGCGGGCCCGGGTGAAGCGGCTGAAGGATGAGGGGGTGCTCGACATCACCGCCCTGGTCGATCCGGAAGCGCTGCCGGACCAGTCCATCGTCATGGTGGGCGTCCGCCTGAAGGACATGGACCTGGTCAAGAAGGGCGAGGAGTTCAGCAAATTACGCGGCGTCATCTCGGTCTGCGTGGTGACCGGCCGCTTCGATCTCATCCTCACGGTATTGCTCAACAGGGAGTTCACCATGCTGAAGTTCTATACGGAGGAGGTCTCGAAACTGGAGAACGTGCGCGCGGTGGAAACCTTCGTTGTCTACAAGAGCTTCAACCTCAAGGTGCCGCTGACCCTGCCGACCTGAGAATGCTTTTAACCAGAATTCTATGCGAACAATCCAGGTGAGAAAATGAACAGTCCAAAGAAAACGGTGTTGCACGGCTGGCATGAGGAGCAGGGGGCCAACATGGCCCTTTTCGGCAACTACGATATGCCGCTCTGGTACAAAACCGGCGCCAAGGCCGAGCATCTGGCAGTGGTAACTGCCGCGGGCATCTTCGACACCAGCCATATGGCGGCGGTGTCCGTGCGCGGGCCTGCGGCCCGAAGCCTGCTCCAGCTCTGCCTGAGCAAGGACCTCAACACCTGTATCGGCAAGGACAAGCTGCCGCTGGCCGACGGGCGCTGCGTCTACGGAGTATTCCTGAATGAGGACGGCACGGTGCTCGACGACGCAATCGTCTATCAACTGCGGCCCGAGGTGTTCATGGTGGTGGTCAATGCCGGGATGAGCGGGCCGGTGGCGGCGCACCTCACCCGGTACGGCATAGGCAAGGACGTAGTGGTCCGGGACCTCACCGATAAAGTTGGCAAGATGGATATTCAGGGCCCGCTGTCGGCGCAGATACTCGCGAAGGTGCTGCGCGACCCCCGGGAGGTCTTCGACAAGATGGCCTACTTCTCCTTCAAGGGCGGTTTCGGCGAAAAGAGATCGGAGACCACCGTGACGCTCACCGACGGCACGCCCGTCCTCGTCTCCCGCACCGGCTATACCGGGGAGTTCGGCTTCGAGCTGTTCGTCGAGATCGACCGGCTGGCGGATCTCTGGGAAATGGTGCTTGCGGCCGGTGAGGATCGCGGCCTCATCGCCTGCGGCCTGGCCGCACGCGACTCGCTACGGGCCGGCGCGGTGCTGCCACTCTCCCACCAGGATATCGGGGCCTGGCCGTTTCTGCACAACCCCTGGCAGTTCGCCCTCTCCTGGAACGACGACCACACCACCTTTTCCAAGGTCTTCGTCGGCGCGCCGGCGCTTCTGGCCGGCAACTGGCAGAACCATACCCTGCCCTTCGCCGGCTACGATCCCCGCAAGATCGGCGCGGGGGAGGGCAACTACGTGGCCTCAGTGGCGGGGGAGAGGATCGGCACCATTCTCACCTGCACAACAGACATGGCCATCGGCAGGGCAGGAGAAGAGATCGTCAGCGTCGCCGGCAACCCGGACTTCCAGGCCAAGGGCCTCTGCTGCGGCTTCGTTCTGGTGGATAGGCTAGCAAAACCCGGCGATCAGGTGGTCCTGACCGACGGTAAGAGAAAGATAACAGTGGAAATACGGGCCGACATCCGTCCGAACCGGACGGCGAGAAGCCCGATCGGCAAGATGCTCGGTTGAGTTGAAAAATTTTCTTTATACAAGGGAGGCTGAACCCATGAAGGAACTGGATGAATTGATTTTCAAGGATGACCTGCGCTACACCGAGGATCACGAATGGATAACTGTGTCGGGCTCCACCCTCAGGGTCGGCATCAGCGACTACGCCCAGGACCAGCTGGGGGATATCGTCTTCGTCGAGCTGCCGGAAGTGGGGGCTTCGTTCGAGAAGGGCGAGGAATTCGGGACGCTCGAGTCGGTCAAGGCGGTGTCCGAACTCTACCTGCCGGTCGGCGGGGAAATCGTCGCCGTCAACGAGGACCTCGCCGACTCTCCGGAACTGATCAATCAGGACCCGTACGCGAACTGGATTGTCGAGATCAAACCCGCCGACAAGGGCGAAATAAAGGAACTGATGACGGTCGACGCCTATCAAGACATGCTGAAAGGATGATGACATGCGCTACTTGCCTCATACTGACGAAGAGATTCGCGAGATGCTCGCGGTGGTCGGCAGGAAGAGCCTGGACGAGCTCTTCTGCTCGGTTCCGGAGAGCTGCCGCGTCGAAGGCGGGATGCAACTGCCGGAAGCCCTCGACGAATGGCGTCTTACCGATCATGTCGCCCGGCTGGCGGAGGCCATGCAGGTCGATGACAAGTATCGGGTGCTGATCGGGGCCGGCAGCTACCATCACCATATTCCGGAGACGATCCGCTCGATCATGAGCCGCTCGGAGTTCCTTACCGCCTACACCCCATATCAGCCGGAGATGGCCCAGGGGACGCTGCAGGGCATCTTCGAATACCAGACCCTCACCGCCCGCCTGCTCGGCATGGACGTGGCCAATGCCTCCATCTATGACGGGGCCACGGCGATGGCCGAGGGGTTGCTGATGGGGCTTCGAATCGCCAAGAAAAAGGCCAAGGTACTGGTCTCGAAAGCCGTTCACCCCCACTACCGGGAGGTGGCCAGGACCTATCTGGAGCCGACATGCTACAGCATGGTCGAACTGCCGGTGGGCCCGGATGGCCGCACCGACCTGAGCGGCCTCAAAGACATCGACGACGTTGCGGCGGTGTGCGTTCAGTCGCCGAACTTCTTCGGGGTGATTGAGGATCTCGAGTCCTTGGGCAAGCAGGTCCATGACGCGGGCCTGCTGTTCATCGTCTCCTTCACCGAGCCGTTAACCTACGGGCTCACCCGCAGCCCCGGCTCCTGCGGCGCCGACATCGTCTGCGGCGAGGGCCAGAGCTTCGGCATGCCGCGCTCCTTCGGCGGGGCGGCTCTCGGCATGTTCGCCTGCCGCGACGAGTTCGTCCGCAACATGCCTGGGAGGCTGGTGGGCGAGACCCGCGACCTCGACGGCAAGCGCGGCTTCGTCCTGACGCTCTCGACCCGCGAGCAGCATATCCGCCGGGAGAAGGCGACCTCGAACATCTGCTCCAACCAGGGCATCTGCACCCAGATCGCCACCATGTACATGGCCTCCCTCGGCGGCTCGGGCCTGCGGGAGCTGGCCAAGCTCAACTACGACAAGGCGGAGTACCTGAAGAAAAGGCTTGTGGAGAAAGGCGCGAAGGTCGTCTTCGACTCGCCCACCTTCAACGAGTTCGTGGTGGAGTTCAAGGACGATTTCCGGCCGGCCCGCGAGCGGCTGCTCGCCAAGAAGATCGTCGCGGGGCTCGAACTCGGCAGGTTCTACCCCGAGCATGCAGGCCGCTGGCTGTTCTGCGTGACCGAGACGGCAAGCAAGGAATTGTTGGATTTGGTGGCGGAGGAGGTGAAGGCATGAGCGACAAAACGATAACTCCCGGGGCGACAGGCATCATCCAGAACGAACCCCTGCTCTGGGAAAAGGGTAAGAAAGGCCGGCGGGGGATGTCCATTCCGGCAAGCGACGTGCCGGCGGCGGATTTCCCTGCCGGTTTGCGGGGCGAGGGGCCGGCCTTCCCGGACCTGAGTGAAATCGATGTGGTCCGCCATTACACCCGCCTCTCCCAGTGGAACTACGGGGTCGATACCGGCATGTACCCGCTCGGCTCCTGCACCATGAAGTACAACCCGAAGATCAACGAGAAGGTTGCCTCGACCCCGCAGCTTGCGGCCGCCCACCCGATGCTCGAGGACGACCAGGTCCAGGGCGCCCTGCAGGTGATGTACGAGCTGCAGGAGTATCTCTCGGCCATCACCGAGCTGCCGGGCGTGACCGTCCAGCCGGCGGCGGGGGCCCACGGCGAGCTGACCGGCATGCTGATCTTCGCCGCCTACCATAAGAGCCGCGGCTCGCGCCGGACCAAGATCCTCATCCCCGACACCGCCCACGGCACCAACCCGGCGAGCGCCGCGCTCTGCGGCTACAGGCCGGTGCCGATCAAGTCGGGGCCGAACGGGATCATGGACGTGGAGTCGGTGGCCGCCCTGATGGACGAGGAGACCGCCGGGATCATGGTCACCAATCCCAATACGCTCGGGCTCTTTGAGACCAACATCCGAGAGATCGCCGAGATCGTCCACGCTAAAGGCGGGCTGGTCTATGGCGACGGGGCCAACATGAACGCGGTGATGGGCATTGTCAGCCCCAGGAAATGCGGGGTCGACGTGATGCATCTCAACCTGCACAAGACCTTCTCCACGCCCCACGGCGGCGGGGGGCCGGGCGCCGGCCCGGTCTGCGTGACCGAGGAGCTGGCCCGCTTCCTGCCGGTGCCGCGGGCCATAAAGGTCGGCGACCGCTATGCGCTTGACTACAACCAACCGGATTCCATTGGGAGAATACACGCCTTCCACGGCAACTACTCGGTGCTGCTCAGGGCCTACTCCTACATCCGGACCATGGGTGCGGCGAACCTCAAGAAGGCCAGCCAGCTGGCGGTCCTGAACGCCGCCTACATCAAGGAGAGGCTGAAGGGGACGCTGCCGCTTGCCTACGACCGGCCGTGCATGCACGAGTGCGTCTTCTCCGATGCCCAGCTCCAGGAGAACAAAGTCTCGACGCTCGATCTCGCCAAGCGCCTGATCGATTGCGGTTACCACCCGCCCACCATCTACTTCCCGCTGGTGGTGCACGGGGCGATCATGATCGAGCCGACCGAGACCGAGTGCAAGGACGACATCGATCAGTTCATCGAGGTGATGCAGATGATCGTCGCCGAGGCCAAGGAGAATCCCGAGCTGCTCAAGCAGGCGCCCACGCGGGCGAAGATGCGGCGGCTGGACGAGACCCTTGCCGCCCGCAACCCCTGCCTCTGTGGGATGTGAACAAATGACCGCCGCCTACGTCGATCTCGGCTGCACCGACTATACGGCGGCCTATGACCTGCAGCTGAGGCTGGTCGAGAAGAGGCGGTGCGGGACGGTCGGCGACACCTTCCTCGTCACCGAACACCCGGCCACCTTCACCCTCGGCCGGCGTGGCGGCCGGGAAAACCTAATGGTGTCCGAGGCTTTTCTTCTGGAAAAAGGAATCCCCCTCGTCCATATCGAACGCGGCGGCGATATCACCTTTCACGGTCCTGGCCAGCTGGTGATCTATCCGATTCTCCACCTCCGGGAAGCGGGACTCTCCGTCACCGATTATGTTTTCCGGCTGGAGGAAACGATGGTTCGGCTGGCGGCCGCCCAGGGTCTGACCGCCGCACGCGACCCGCGCAACCACGGGGTCTGGGCGCAGGATAAAAAACTCGGCAGCGTCGGCATCGCCATCCGCCACGGCATCTCCTTCCATGGCCTGGCCCTGAATGTCTGCCTTGACTCGATCCCTTTCTCCTGGGTCAACCCCTGCGGCCTCACCGGGGTGAAAATGACCACGATGAGCAGGGAATTGGGCTGGGAGGTGAGTCTTGCCGAAGTCAAAGAGGAGCTGCCGGGGATTCTCACCGAGGTATTCGATCGGGAATTTTGTCCTTTAAATATGGAATTGTCATTGTAGGGTGAACTCCAATGTCAGTAATAAGGCTTGTGCCGAGGTGTCGTAGGGTGCCATGCACCTGGTGCACGGAGTGTACCCTTCAATTGAAGGAGTATTGCAATGTCGTCATGCCATAACCGCATAACTCTCGGCAAGCCCCGCTGGCTCAGGCGCACCCTGCCGACCGGCCCGGAATATGAAAAGATCCGCCAGCTGCTGAAGGGCAGCGCGCTCACCACCGTCTGCCGGGAGGCCAAGTGCCCCAACCAGTTCGAATGCTACGGCCAGGGCACGGCGACCTTTATGATTCTGGGCGAGCGGTGCACCCGCAACTGCCGCTTCTGCGCCGTGGGCCACCCGCCGGAAGGGCTGCCCGATCCCGAGGAGCCGGAACGGGTGGCCGAGGCGGTGGCGCTCCTGGACCTGCGCTACGCGGTGGTCACCTCGGTGACCCGCGACGACCTCGCCGACGGTGGGGCCGCGCTCTTCGCCGAGACCATCCGCGCCATCAGAAGAAAGAAGCCGGGGACCCTCATCGAGGTGCTCATTCCCGACCTGCAGGGCGACCGCGAGGCGCTCATGACCATCCTCGACGCCGGTCCCGACGTCCTCAACCACAATACCGAGACAGTCGAGAGGCTCTATCCGGAGGTCCGGCCCCAGGCCCGCTACCAGCGGTCGCTGGAACTCATTAGCCGGGCAAAGAAAGCGCGTCCCGATATCCCCACCAAATCGGGCCTCATGCTGGGGCTTGGCGAGACTTTTGCCGAGATCGACAAAACCTGGCGTGATCTCTTCGCCGCTGGCTGTGATATCCTCACCATGGGCCAATACCTGCAACCAAGCAGTGATCATCTGCCGGTCGAGCGATTCCTGCCGCCCGAGGAGTTCGCCGAGCTGGAAGATAAGGCCTATGCCGTGGGGTTTGCCGGCGTCGCCTCCGGCCCCTTCGTCCGCAGCTCCTATCAGGCGGAAGCCCTCTACCGCCTGGCAAAACGACGGTTTGCGGCAAGGGAGGAATGATTTCGGCGCATTTCCGACCCTCCTAGCCTTTTGTTTTTCAACCACGTGTTTAATGTGCCTGCATGGAGACGAAAACCTCCCGATATACGGGGGGATGCCCACGTCTCCCATAGTTGCCGCACCATCCTCCCGTCTCCCTAGCGGGTCAAGATACGGCGAGCGTGGATTATTCGCCGGCCGGCGCAAAATCTCCGCCACATCGGTTGACAGCTTGCCCCATTCATCTTCAGAGGAGGATGAGGCGTACGCTCGGCAAAGCGACAATTGCTCTGTCTATGGAGGTAAATATGAATAACGAGAAGAGACAGAAATTTGCAGCCCGGCTCAGGGCCCAGCGCTTTCATTGCCTGGAAAAGCTGAAAAACATCGACCAGAGTTGGCGCAGCATCAATGAACGGGAAATCGAATTCGAGGAAACGGCCACCAAGGAGTCTCTGGTTCCCTATCTCGACCGGCTGGATGAAATGGACAAGCAACAGCTCGAGTCCATAGATCGTGCTCTCGGTCGACTGGAATCCAATATCTACGATGTCTGCGAGGTCTGCGGCGGCCGCATCTCGCTTAAGAGGCTCGAGGCCATGCCGTGGACCACGATGTGCATCGGATGCGCGACCGAGGAGGATCGGGGCCCGAGGGGGCGGATCGAGGCCGAGATGATCAACTCCGCCGAACTGCCGGAGGAATTCGAGGGAATGTCGGACGAGGAGGTGGAAGAGGCCGTGATGGACGCCGTGCGCTCGGACGGTAAGGTGGCCGACGACGAGCTGAGGATAACCTGCCGGGACGGAGCGCTCCTGCTGGAGGGACTGCTGCCGGACAAACGCCAGCACAGCCACCTGCAGCAGATCATCTACGATGTGCTCGGCTTCACTGAGGTCGAGGACATGATCAAAATCGACCGCAACGCCTGGCAGAGGGAGGACCGGACGCCCGGCCTGGACGTCGAGACCGAGGATCCCGGGGCGGAGGATGCCGAGGTGGACAGCGGGCCGGGTTCGACCATAGAGGCGATCAAAGAGGGCAAGACTGTATCCCCGGCCGATGAAATCGTCCCCGACGAGGGCAGCGGCCGCAAGAGGTAGTTAACGCCCTCTGACTGAGCGGTTGCTAGCCAGTACTGGAGCTGAAGGTACTTATCCCCTCTGTAGCGAGAGGGGGTGACAGTTTCTTGGGTTACGGGCGTCATTCGCATGAGAGAAACACGCCCATACTCCCCTTCAACTTATCTCCCCCCACAGAGATATGCACACTAGAAGCATTCCTGCAAGGGCATAATCATCAGCCGGGGGCATCGGCCCAGGTCTTGATTTTTCTGGTTTACTGGGCCGGTTCGATATCGATATCGACGTGCTCTTCCTGTGCCACGTTTGCGAGGCCCAGCTTCCAGGTGCCTTCGTCCAGGTGAGGGGGGACGAGGATCCGGGCGCGCATGGAGAAGAGCAGGATGCCGCTGATCGGGGCGTGGGTCGTATCGGTATCGACGGTCTCGATGTTGATGCCATGCTGAGAAAGGGTGTGGGCGATGCGGTTGACAATGCCCTCGTGGTCGGCCCCGCCCACATCGATATGATAGGGCAGCCAGCCCTGGCGGGGATCGGCCTCTTTGGCCTCGGTTTGGGTGGCGGTGACCTTGTAGCCGCGCCGGGCGAGGTCGCCAACCGTCCGGTCCAGCGCCTCGCGGGTCGCGACCGGCAGGGTGACCAGCATGATCACGGCGAATTCGCCTCCCAGTCGGGCCATCCGGCTGGCCTGGATATTGCCTCCGATCTCCAGCAAGCTGCTGGTGACCTCCTCGACGATGCCGATCCTGTCTGGGCCGGTCAAGGTGAAAACGATAGTCATGCTCATAAAGATTTCCTCGAGTCAGGAAAAAGGAAGTGAAAGGGCGGAATCGGTAGAAATCACCGAAACCTTTCGCCCTGCGCATTCAGTCATGCCTCCAGGCTAAAGCGTTCCCCACCTTTTGGCAACACAAAATCTACAGGAGAAGCCGGGTGATTTCCCCGCTCCCCGGTAGCGGCACAAGACCTCGAAATGCCGCTCGGCCGAGGAAGAGAAAACTGTTGCGCCCTTGCGGGTAATCGATTAGGACTACGCCATTTTTCGTGTACATGCGCAGCTCCAGCTACGAAGGAATAACTCTCCTCAATCCCTTACTCCTGGCAGGTCACTATGAGAATAATCAACACCGTTGATGTATTAGAGGTAGCTACAAAGGATAATTTCGATGAAGAGAGGTATCTGAAACACAATCAGGATGTAAGGGAGGCGGTCCAGAAGGGCGAGGTCAAAAGCGGTTACACGCACTTTCTCAAACACGGTATGAAAGAAAAGCGCTCGCAGAGAAAACTGCGGGACGATTTCGAGCCTCAGATTATCGACATCCGCAAGCGGAAGGCCGAAAAGATCAGAGAGATTTTGAAAAAAGATGTCCGGATCGAGATGAGCGACAACTATGTGTTCGATTATACCGGGATTGAAAGAAAAGAGGAGTACGGTTTTGCCGAGACCGAAAATGTTTCTTCCTTTTATTACGATGAAACGCCGCTCAAGATTATCGACCAGTACCCCGATGGCTTGATACTCGACTGCGGGGCAGGATTCAGGCCTGTCTACTACGAAAATGTTGTTAACTATGAAATCGTCCCCTATGCTACGACCGATGTCATAGGATTCGCAGAGGACCTGCCGTTTGCCGATAATTCCTTTGATGGGGTATTTTCCTTCGCTGTCCTCGAACATGTCAAGTTGCCGTTCGAGGCCGCCGCCGAGATGAGCAGGGTTCTAAAACCTGGAGGTACCCTAGCCGTTTGTGCCGCCTTCCTGCAACCCGTCCATGGGTATCCTCACCACTATTTCAACATGACCAGCAGTGGCCTGAAGGTTCTTTTCGAAAACGAGATCGAAATCGACAGGCAGTTTCTGAATAGCGGAACCGGACCTGTCTGGTCGCTTTCCTGGATGCTCCGTCAGTGGACCAAGAGCCTCCCCGAGAAGGAAAAGAAGAAATTCATGAAAATGAAAGTCGCCGATCTCATCAAACATCCGTTCGAGTATATCGACAAGGGTTTCGTTACCGAGCTTTCCGAGGACGTCAATTTCGAACTCGCCTGTGCAACACTTCTCGTAGGCCGAAAGAAATCTTGATCACCGATTGTGTTCCTCGTCTCCGGGCGCCGGTCACCCGCAGCCTATCGGGACCTCATCGGCTGCCGCTGCTGCCAGGGCCGATGATAATTCCCCTCTTTCCACCAATTGCAGCTCAACAGTGCAGGCAGAACCGCATTTTTTTCAGCGGCCGTCCGCCTTTTCGGCTTATCCCCGCTGCGGGCCCAGGTACCGGCCCCCGGCCAACTCTGTCCTGCGGCATTGCGCATGAAGTGAAAGCTCGACCGGGACAAAGCTCGAAAGAGTGATTACCTCACCCTCATAAAGGCCTTTCAGATGCCGCGTTTCAGCTTGCGGACGGCATGAACGTCACCGATCATGAATTGAGCAAAACGGGGGGTGTGACACATGGACACCGAGGAAACCACCTTTCGGCGAATGAACAGGAAGGATGTCGATATTGCCGTGGCCTGGGCGGCCGAGGAGGGATGGAATCCAGGGCTGCATGACGCCGAGGCCTTTTTTGCCGCCGATCCGAAGGGCTTTTTCCTGGCGGAGCGGAACGGCGAGCCGGTAGGCTGCATTTCGGCCGTGGCCTATGACGAAAGCTTCGGTTTCATGGGTTTTTATATCGTGAAGAAGGAGCTGCGCAACAGGGGCATCGGTATGAGGCTCTGGGACCTGGCCCTCGAGTACCTGGGCGACAGGACCATCGGCGGCGACGGTGTCGTCGGGATGCTGGAGAAGTACGCCCAGCTCGGTTTCCGGCTCGACCACCGCAATGCCCGCTATGAGTCCACCGGCAAGGAGCTGCCTTCCGTGCTGCCCGATCTTTCCGCGGTGCATTTCGCCGAGTTGGAACGCTATGACGGCCGCCATTTCCCCGCGCCCCGCTCCGCCTTCCTGCGGAGCTGGATCAGCCGGCCGGGCACGTTCGGGCGGGTGGCCCTGGAGAACGGCCGCATCACGGGCTACGGGGTGATCCGCCCCTGCGCCAGGGGCTTCAAGATCGCCCCGCTCTTTGCCGATGACCTGAAGACCGCGCGCGAACTGTTCACGGCGCTCTCCGGACTCGCCGCCGGGCAGCCGGTTTTTCTCGATATCCCAGTCTGCAACGGAGCGGCGATGGAATTGGTGGAGGGTCTCGGCATGACCAGGGTCTTCGAGACGGGCCGCATCTATCGTGGGGCCGTCCCCGAGCTGCCGCTGAATAACATCTACGGCATCACCAGCTTTGAGCTGGGCTGAAGCCGTCCGGGGAGACCTCGCGGGCCTCCGCAGTGCTGAGGACTGAGTAATGAGGACTGAGTTGCCATGCGCGAGCGCACCCGAATGGGTGAAACGGACACGCAGTTTCTTTAGAGGGAAAAGCTTTTCGCCTCTGTTTCTCATCCCTCATCCCTCAGTCCTCAGTCCTCATTTCTCATTCCTTTTTTCCCGCCTGCGCCGTCTCTGTCGCCACAGCTTCTTCAACTGCTCCGGCGAAATCGACACCATCAGGATGCCGAGCAAGGTCATGGCGCCGCCAACCACCAGCTTCCAGCCGATGATATCATGGAAGAACAGCACCCCGAAGATCGAGGCCAGGATCGGGGCGAGCAGCAGCAGCGGCGTGACGGTCGAAACCGGATAGCGCCCGAGGAGGTAGTAGAGGATGCCGTGGCCAACCACCGAGGCCCCGACCGCGGAGTAGAGCGGCGCCCAGAAATCGATCACCCGGGCTTCGCGGACGGCCTGCCACTGGCCCGATTCAAAAACGAGGGAGAGGAGCAGCAGGGAAGGGCAGGCCACCAGGGCGATCCAGGCCTGCAGGCGGAACACCCCGAGATTGGGGCACTGCCGCATGAGGATGGTGGAGACGGCCATGACGAATGCGGCGCCCGCCACCCAGAGGATGGCGTCGAGATGGTTGAAGACCACCGGGTCGAAGCCGATCACCATGACCCCGGAGAGGGCGAGAACAATGGCCGTTATCTTCATCGCCGAGATGCGCTCGCGCAGGACAACCGCCGCCAGGACGGCCGAAAACGGCACATAGAGCTGGGTGGTGATGGCAATCGAGGCGATATTGCCCCCTGCGTGGAGGCCGATGAAAACCATGCCGAAATGGACCACCCCGAGCAGGAAGGCCACCCGCAGCAGTGGCCAGGTATAGCCCGGCGCCGGCCTCAGCCAGGGCAGCATCAGGAACAGCAGGAAGGCGAAGCGGATGCTGGTGAAAAAGAGCGGCTGGAACCTGTCGGCACCGATTTTCCCGGCAATGAAGTTGAAGCCCCAGGCAAAGTTGGCGAGCAGGGCGAGGAGCAGGTCGGGAAGGGCCATGATTAATAGATGAATACGAGATGTGCGTGTAGGGGCGATCCTTGTGATCGCCCTTGGGAAAACGGGCGAACACAAGATTCGCCCCTGCATCCGGCGGCGGGTATCGGCCGTATCAATTCCCCGAAAAGTAATGGGTGAACCTTCTCTTGTCGAAATAAAACTTTTCGGTCCGCAAAAGAACTGTTTCAAAGCGTGCCGGGAAACATTTGCGACAGCTCGAAGAAGTGCCTAAACTGATAATAGAAAAAATTCACTGGAGGGCGCCATGGTCATGCCGAATGCCGATATTGCCGATATCTTCAATCGCATCGCCGACCTGCTGGAGATCGAGGGGGAAAATCCTTTCCGGGTCAGGGCCTACCGCAACGCCGCCAGGACCGTGGCCGACCTGTCCCACCCGGTGGCGGCGATGCTGGCAGAGGGCGAGCCGCTGACAGATCTGTCCGGCATCGGCAAGGACCTGGCCGGCAAGATCCGGCAGATTGTCGAGACCGGGTCGCTTCCCCAACTGGTCGAGCTGGAGCAAAAGACTCCGCCCGCCCTCTCCCTGCTCCTGAAGATCCCTGGCCTCGGGCCCAAGCGGGTGAAGGCCCTGCAGCAGGCCCTGGGGGTCTGCAACATCGAGGACCTGAAGGCCGCCGCCCAGGCCGGGAAAATCCGGGACCTCTTCAGGTTCGGCGAAAAGACCGAACAGGCCATCCTGGAGGCCCTGGACGGCTGGTCCGGACAGGAAGAGCGTTTCAAGCTGTTCGAGGCGGAGCAGCGGGCGGACGACCTCCTGGTCTACCTGCGCAGGGTACCGGGCGTCGGACAGGTCACCATCGCCGGCAGCTTTCGAAGGCGAAAGGAGACCGTCGGGGACCTGGACATCCTCGCCACCTGCGACGATGCTGAAGCCTTGATGGCCCATTTCGTCGCCTACGAGGGCATAAAGAAGGTAGTCTCCCACGGTCCGACACGATCGACGGTGATCCTCCGCTCCGGTCTCCAGGTGGATATGCGGGCAGTCCCGCCGGAAAGCTACGGCGCGGCGCTCCACTACTTCACCGGCTCCAAGGCCCATAACGTGGCTGTCCGCTCGCGGGCCGTGCGCAAACAGCTGAAGATCAACGAATACGGGGTCTTCGAGGCCGAACGGCGGATTGCCGGGGCCACCGAGGAGGAGGTCTACGCCCAGGTTGATCTCCCTTACATCGAGCCGGAACTCCGGGAAAACAACGGTGAACTGGAAGCCGCCGAGGAAGGCCGGCTGCCTCGCCTGATCGAGCTTGCCGCGATTCGCGGCGACCTGCATGCCCACACCGACGCCACCGACGGCAGAGCATCGCTGGCTGACATGGCCGAGGCCGCCCGTGGCCGGGGCTATCGCTACCTGGGCATCACCGAGCACTCCAAGCGGGTGACCATGGCCTTCGGCATGGACGAGGCGGCGCTGGCAGCCCATATCGAGCGGATCGACCGGCTGAACGAGACCTTCGGGGGAGAGTTCCTCCTGCTGAAGGGGATCGAGGTGGACATTCTGGAGGACGGTAGCCTGGATCTGCCGGACGAAATCCTCGCCAGGCTCGACTTTCGCATCTGCTCGATCCACTACTATCACAACCTGACCGGCGATCGGCAGACGGAACGCATCCTCCGGGCCATGGACAACCCCCTGTGCACCGTCATAGGCCACCCGACCGGGAGACTGATCGGCAAGCGGCGGCCATTTGATGTGGATATGCAGCGGATTCTTCAAGCGGCCCGCGATACCGGCTGTGTCATGGAAGTGAATGCCCAGCCGGACCGGCTCGACCTGCACGATATCCACTGCCGGATGGCCAAGGAGCTGGGGGTGAAATTGGCCATTTCCTCGGACGCCCACAACACCATGGAGTTCGGCTTCATGCGTTTTGGCGTCGATCAGGCCCGCCGCGGCTGGCTCGAGCCGGAAGACGTGGTCAACACCTATGATCTACCCCGGCTGCGGGAGTTCTTCCGCCTGCGGACGAAATAAATGTTTCTCAAAAAACCTCTGACAGGCCAGCCTTGACATGGACTTCAAGAAACCGCAGACGGTGGATTTCAAGCCTCTGACTGCACTGGGCGAGGCCGAGGCCGCCGAAGAGGCCCGAGCCCTGCGCGAGGCCATCTCCCACCACGATTATCTGTACTATATCAAGAATCACCCCGCCATTTCCGATGAACTGTACGACCGGCTGTTCGCCCGTCTGCAGCGGATCGAAGAGGCTTTTCCCGCCCTGCTCGCCCCGGATTCCCCCACACAGCGGGTCGGCGTCGAACCGGTGGGCAGGCTGAACAAGATCGAACATGTCTCGCCCATGCTGAGCCTCCAGGCGGTAATGGAACGGAGCGAGGTCGAAAATTTCCTTTCCTCTGTCCGTCAGAACACCGGCCGGCCTGGCAGTTTCGTAATCGAGCCCAAGATCGACGGCTTCTCCGTCGAGATAATCTATCGCGGCGGCCGCTTCTCTCACGGCGCCACCCGCGGCAACGGGTTGGTGGGCGAAGACATCTCCCACAACCTGAAGACCATCGGCAGCCTTCCCCTTCAGTTGCGCGGGGATGCGCCGGAGCTGCTGGCCGTGCGGGGCGAGGTGTTCATGACCAGGGCTGGTTTTCAGAAATTGAACCGGATCCGCGTGCAGAACGGGGAAGAACCCTTGGCCAACCCGCGCAATGCGGCCGCCGGAATGATGCGCCAGCTCGATCCGCGGATGGTTGCCGGCAAGCCCCTGGAGATCGTCTTCTACGACGTCCAGGAAACAAACAGTCTCGGCTTTTCCTCCCACTGGCAGCTGCTCGGGCAGCTGTCCATCTGGGGCCTGAAGACTTCGCCCTTCAACCGCAGGGTCGAGAACATCGAGGAGATGGTCGGTTACCACCGGGAACTGCTGGAAAATCGGGACGACCTGCCCTTCGAGATCGACGGGGTGGTGGTCAAACTGGACGATCTGTCGCAGCGCAGCCTCCTCGGCACCCGTCACCGCAGCCCCCGCTGGGCCCTGGCCTGGAAGTTCACGCCCAAGGAATCGATCACGATGCTCGAGGAGATCGTGGTCTCCGTCGGCCGCAGCGGACTGCTCACTCCGGTGGCCATGCTCCGGCCGGTGAATGTCGGCGGCGTCACGGTCAGCCGCGCCACCCTGCACAACGAAAGCGAGGTCCGCAGGAAGGACGTCCGTTCCGGCGACACGGTGCGGGTGATCCGGGCGGGCGACGTCATCCCCGAGGTGGCCGAACGGCTGGAAATTCCGGACCGGCCGCGGCGGGAGCCTTTCGCCATGCCCGAGCGCTGCCCGGCCTGCGGCTCGCCTGTCTATAAACAGGGGGCCTACTGGTTCTGCCCGGCGGGGCTCACCTGTTCGCCACAACAGGTCGGCCGCCTGCGCCACTATGCGGCCCGCGATGCCCTGGATATCGCGGGCCTCGGGGAAAAGACCGCCCGCGGCCTGGTGCAGAAGGGGCTCGCCCTGGATATCGCCGACCTCTACGAGCTCACGGTCGGGGATATCCTGCAGCTGGAGGGTTTTGCGCAAAAATCGGCGGAGCAGCTGTATGCTTCCATCCAGTCCGCCAAGAATCCTTCGTTTGACCGCTTTCTCTACGCCCTTGGCATCACCCATGTGGGCCAGAGGGTCGCCACGATCCTGGCAACAAGGTTTCGTCGCCTGGAGGACCTGGAGAACGCGGACGCCGCCGAGCTGGAAAAGGTGGCGGATATCGGTCCGGAAATCGCCCGCCATGTGTCCCGCTTCTTTGCCGAGCCAGCCAACCGCAAGGTTCTCACGCGTTTGTCGCGCCTGGGGGTGAAGGTCGGGGAAACGGGGCCGGAGGTCGCCGAAGATCGGCCCCTGGCCGGCAAGACCTTCGTTTTCACCGGCAGACTCGATGGTTTTACCCGCACAGAGGCCGGACAGGTTGTCGAACGCCTCGGCGGCAGGGTCGCCTCGAGCGTTTCCGGCACAACCGACTATGTAGTCGCGGGGGAGAACCCCGGCGGCAAAATCGAGCGCGCCCGCCGCCTGAATATCGCCGTCCTGGACGAGCAGGCTTTCAAGGCGCTGGTCGAGGGTTAATTCGGGATATTCAGATCCAAACCTGGGGCGCCAGCGGTTAGTTGTTTAGGTAATGAGTGTTCGAAAAATATCCTGGAATACCTCTGACAGACATATATCTGTATTTCTGTTGTTCAATGGAATGAGAGATTTCTAACGAGTATTAATAAATAATCCGATGATGAATAATCAGATAAATAACCGAGCACAGTAAGCAACGATGCGGGTTTTGCAGACTATTGCCTGTCATTTGATAGTATTTTCTAGCAGAATGACAAAACGAACTAAAGCTTGTAATCAGAAGTCTCTGATCAATATCAAAATATTAATAATATCAAATTATAATTGAATATCGAAAATGAGAAGTCTGTATCTTTTAATTTGTCTGGTTTACCGTTAAAAACGCGTTGTCCCGGCTCTTTTACTGGAATGAGATTGCGCTCGATGCCAACGCAATCGACCACACGCCGGTGGAGCCCGACGAGGTGAGGGTTTTCGGTGAGCAGATCGGTCCATGCCGGACGGCACGGGCATTTGCTATCGTCCACATAGCGATATTCGACGCGGTGAACGCCATTGCCGGAGGCTATCGGGGGTATACTCGCATCGGCCGGATACACGCTCCCACCTCCATGAGCGCCGCCATCGCTCAGGCGGCGCATGACACGCTGGTCTCGCTCTCCGTCACAGGCGCAATGACGCACTGCTGGAAGAAGACTTGGAGCAAATCCCCGACGGCCGTGAAAAAAACAACGGCATCGTTCTGGGGCGACGGGCGGCATGCGCGATTCTCAGGCTCAGGGCCCACGACGGTTCGCAGATCGAAGACCCGGTCATCGGCGTGAATTTCTTCACCAGCTACAGGCCGGGCAAGTGGCGGCAGGACCCGATCAGCATGATTCCACTTGCGCTCGGCGCCTACTGGGGCAAGGTGGTGCCGTTTGTCTTGCGTGCGGCCGACCAGTACCGGGTTCAGCGCCCCCCCTCTCTTGCAAGCTATGAGTATGCGGTAGCCTTCAATGAGGTCAAACGGCTGGGCGGCGACGGAATAATCACCCCGACGGAAAGGACCGCAGAGCAGACGATCGCCGGCATATACTGGGCCTACGACGGAACGCCGGGCCTTGGAACGCCGCCCCGGCTGTACAACCAGATCGCCGTGCAGATCGCCGAGCAGAAGGGATCCGATGTGGTGGAAGCGGCTCGGCTTCTGGCGCTGCTCAATGTCGGGATGGCCGATGCCGCTATCGCCTGCTGGAAATATAAATACGACTATCAATTCTGGCGTCCGATTACCGGCATACGCCAGGCGGATCCTAGAACAGGGCCTACCGGTCTGGGCGACGGCAATGCGGCCACGACCGGCGATCCGACCTTCACCCCGCTGGGCGCGCCGGCCAGCAACCTCATCGGGCCGAACTTCACTCCTCCCTTCCCGGCTTATGCCTCCGGACACGCCACATTCGGAGGCGTCCTGTTCCAGACACTGCGCAAGTTCTATCAAACCGACGACATCTCCTTTACTTTCGTCTCCGACGAATACAACGGCGTCACCACCGACAACACCGGAGCGGTCCGCCCTCTCATTCCCCGTACTTTCTCGTCACTCTCCGAAGCCGAAGAAGAAAACGGCCAGAGCCGTATTTATCTCGGCATTCACTGGAAATTCGATAAGACCAAGCCAACCAAATTGCCGATTACGTGATGAAGCACGCCTTCAAACCGAAAGGATCGCCTGGCGATCAACGGTGACGGCGGAGATTTTCTTCTCACTGTCAAGTTAGAGGATAATCGCGAGGAGATACCCTGAAGAGAGCAGGGCGTACCGTCGGAGAGTTTGCGCGCCTGCTGCCCGAGCGCGCCTGAAGCTTATATATCGCCGTCTCGGACGAACAGGTCTTCAGGTCTTGGTCGAGGGGTAGTGCGCCTCTTCATCGGCAGGGGGCGAGCCTGGAAATCACTCTATCGCTTTTCTCCATTCCGCCAGTAGTAGGGCAGGCCGTAGAATTCATGGATGGCCCGCTCATAGTGCCGGTCGAGTTCCATGTCCGGGTCGAACCTGGGGCCCTTTGCCAGCTGATCGGTGGTGAGTGTGACGGCGATGCTGCTGTCCGCCCAGTCGATCATTGCAACCCAATCGGTGGAGATGAGCAGCCATCTGCCCTCCGGCAGGTATTTTCTCGCATCGACGATCAGGTATCTGATGATCCAGGACTCCTCCTCGACCAGGAAATCGTCAACATCACCGATATTTTGGCCGCCGGCCAGGCAGCGATAGGAGGCAACTTCACGGGCCGAACGCAGATGGGTCTCCTCTTCCGGCCTCCTGTCCGAAAACCGATACTGGACGTCGCTGCGCCGCGTCAGTTCCTCCGGGCGATGCAGGAGCGTCGGGTAGAGCTGCGGGTCTCGGATCGACGGAGCGGCCCAGTAATTGGGCCAGTCGTAATACCGGTTGAAAGCGGTCTCATAGCGCCGGGAGACCGGGGCGTCGCTGTCGAGGGGCGGGGCATTCTTGATCTGCTCCTTGGTCAGCGAGAGAACCATGGTGCCGGCGGAGAGAAGCACGGGACCGGAGGATTCCTCGAGGCTCTCGACGGCACGCGGGGGGATGAGCACCTTCCTGCCCGGCAGCCATTTTCGAGTGTCGGCGACGAGGTAGCGAGCCGCCCAGTCGGTATCCTCGAACAGCAGATCATGGCATCTGCCGATATTGCCGTCCCGGGCGCCCAGTTCCCATCCCTGGATATCGTGAAATCTTCGTAATATGGTCATAATAAATCCTTTGAGGCTTTCAGCTTTTTTAGGAGGTGCGGTTTGTTCTCTCCTGATCTACCATGTAGTTATCAATTTTCATGCCAGGATCACTTTTCAGCCTGGGAAACTTTTGCCGCAGGAGCGACAATTGCAATAGGAGAGACGGAAGGGATCAGGGGGCTCCCCGAGGAGATCCCACCACAGGGAGACTGATATGGAACATTCTCGCAATCCGGCCATTGCCGCCGAGATCATGATACGGTTTGCGGAAAACACCGGTGTTACCGGGACCGGTAAGCCGCGGAGGTACCTGTGGACCGACGCCTTTGCCGTGGCCAATTTTCTCGAACTCCATACCTTGACCGGTTGCGGTATCTATAAAGACCTAGCCCTGCGCCTGGTGGATCAGGTCCATTCGGTGCTCGGCCGCCACCGCGACGACGATGCGCGGTCGGGATGGATCAGCGGTCTGGCAGAGGAGGAAGGCGCCGCCCACCCCACCGCCGGAGGACTGCGCATCGGCAAGATCCTCACCGAGCGGCGGCTCGGGGAAGGATTGGACCGGCAACTGGAATGGGACCGCGACGGGCAGTATTTCCACTACCTGACCAAGTGGATGCAGGCCCTTCACCTGGTGTCGAAAAAGACCGGCAAGGAGATCTACGACAGCTGGGCCCGCGAGCTGGCCGGCGCCGCCCATGCCGGCTTCGTCTATCGGCCCGCTCCCGGGGCGCCCAAGCTCATGTACTGGAAGATGTCCATCGACCTCTCCTATCCCCTGATTACCAGCATGGGGCATCATGATCCCCTGGACGGGTACATCACCTATCTGGAACTGCGGTCCCCGGCAGGGGAGGAGCTGCGCAGGGAAACTGCGGAACTGGAGGTGTTCTGCCGAGGCCGGGACTGGACCACCGACGACCCGCTGGGCATCGGAGGGCTCATGGCCGACAGCCTGCGGCTGGCCCGGCTCATGGCCGCCGGGGTCGAGGTGCAGAGGGGATTGCTGGAGAAGATGCTGTCCGCGGCCGCCCAAGGCCTGCGCCACTACATCCTGCAGAAACCGACCCGCCAACCCGCCGAGTACCGGCTGGCATTTCGCGAGCTGGGACTGGCGATCGGCCTGCACGCCGAATCTTCCATCGGGAAGTACCTCGGCGATCTTGCGCAGCGGATGGAAGATCCCGACACGGCGGCGGACGCCCTGAAAACGGTGTCGATGTATCGGGACCTCGCGACCACCATCCCCCAGTTCTGGCTGGTTCCGGCCAACCAGCAGGGAGCCGCCTGGGCATCCCACCGCGACATCAACATGGTGATGCTGGCCACCAGCCTATTGCCGCGGGGGGTCCTGGGGGAGGAAGAGAAATAGAGGGTGGTTGGCAGCCCCCGCCTTATTCCACCAGCTTGACGGTGACGGGGACGGAATTCGTCACCATGTCATAGACCGGTGAAAACTGCGGCCCCAGGCCGATAACCTCCTGTTTCTGTTCCTCGCTCAGGTTGCCGACCAGGCGGACATTCACATTGATCTTCTTGAACCCCCGGCGCACGTCGGGTTTCAGGCCCAAGAAACCATGCAGGTCGAGTTCGCCGTCCAGCTCCGACTCGACTGATTCCAGGGGGATATGTCTGGCCGCGGCATGGTAGACCATGGCGGTGGTGACGCAGGCGGCCAGCGCGTGCAGGAGATGCTCGACCGGGTTGGCGGCCTGATCGCCGCTCAGGAGGACCGGGGGCTCATCGGCCTGCATGGTGAACTTGCCCTCGCGGTCGGGATATTCCGCCCCGGCGCCGTACGAAGCCTTGACGGTGGTCTTGTTCAGCCCGCCGCCCTGCCATCTGTTGGCGATCCGGAACTTGAAGTCGGCAAGCGATGGGTTTTCCTTGATGGCCTGGATGGTTTCCTTGAGTTTCCTGACGTCGATGCCGTTTACGGTTCTTGAACCGGTTTGCTCTTTCATGATTGCCTCCTTGTCGTGGTTGTCCGGCGCGGGGGTTGACGGGATGGATACTGTCGCACCGGGTTTCTTCGTCGGCACGGGGTCACTTTTCTCGGTGCCACTGCTCCATGTGCCCGGCATGGCTCCGCAGGTAGGCGCCCGGCTTATAGAATTTGTCATAAAACTCCAGGTCGAGGTGATGGGCCTGCAGGTACATGATGAGGAACATCGAAGGCACGGTGCCGGGGAATTTGCCGAAGGTATCGTAGACGTACTGGGCCTGCAGGGCGACGCATTCCCGGAACCGTTCGTCGTGGGGCGCGGCGGCCGAGCGTACCCGGCGGCTGTCCCGCCAGGGGCCGGGGGTTTCGGGATGAAAGGGGCCGCCAGGACCGAATTTGCGCTCGCACAGGGCCTCGACCGCCGCCCGCATATCCGGGTAATGGGGCGGGCAGAAGCCTTCCATGAAACCCGGCAGCCCGGTGGGATTCGGGTAGGGCCAGCGGTCGTCCCGGTCGTAGCGGAAACCCAGGCCCGGCACATCCGGGCTGCCGCTGGCGCCGAGCATGGCGAAGGGGTCGACGCCGTTGAACATCCAGCCGCCCAGACCCATGGCCTGCAGCATCAGGACGCCCGCGTAGCAGCTGGTGCCGAGTTCCACGGTCAGTTCGGAGAGCGACCACTGTTCGACGAAGGTGATGGGCCAGACATTGCCGGTATCGACGATGTCGCTGAAGCGGTCGATGCCGGGGATGGCCCGCCTGTTGATGTCGTCGAAGAGCACCAGGCCGTTCTGCAGCATATAGCAGATGTTCAGCAGCACGTGCTGGGCCAGATCCCCCACCGGCACGACCACCAGGGTCGACGGTTTGTTGAAGACCCAGGTGTTGTGGGGCTCGGTGTAGGGCACCTCGGGCGGCAATTGCAGACGGCCGTCCTTGATCTTGCGCACCCGTTTTCGGGTGTTTTCGACAAAGGCCTCCAGGTTCAGGCCGCCGTCGGCCGCTCGGTCGGCAAAGGCCGGCGCATCGCGCATGTCGAGCATATAGAGACTTTCGTCGTCGGTGAAGAAGGTTTGGCTGGTGTGGAACCCGGCGGCCGAGGGAAAGACCCGGCCCCCGGCGGCCCCGGCGTAATTCGAGATGTGGGGGGTATAGCGCTCGGCCCGGTAGATGAGATTATGCCAGGAGGTGTTGCCGCCGCAGGCCGAGACGACCAGCATCTTTTCCCACTCGGTCAAGGGCAGCAGCTTTTGGCTGGACTTGTGGGCGAAGACTCCATCCTGGATCTCCGCTCCCATGAAGAATCTCCGGGACCGGCGACCCAGGAGGGCTTCCACGAGAGGAAAGGAGAGCATGCTGTCGATTCCCTGGGGGCGCGTTGACTGTTTCATGGCTTTCTCCAATTCGAAAGGAAGTTTGCCTAACGATAATTTTCCTCCTAAAAGGATATTTTCCATTTCGTCTTGCGCAACCAGAAAAATGGGTTCGCTGTCACCAATAGCTCTCTTAGAGTTGATAGCTGAGCAATGGGAGCTTACCGCTTGGGAGTGGCCGGCGAAGAAGATCATGGCGAGGATGACGGAAAGTCTGACAATGGTTTTCATGGGCGGCCCTTTATGCGGATTTATTGTGCTAGGTTTTAGGCTGTAGCGGCTCGTTTCGTTGATTCTTTCCTGGATTCCCCGCTCCTTTTCTGCAATAATCTCCTTATACGGTGGCTATGAATACCAATCGGGAAACCTGCCGGAGTCTACCCCGTGATACTTTCTTCTTCGAGCCCAGGCATTTTACGGATAGTCCTTGGTATCCTGTTATGCCTCATGGTTTTCCATGAGGATGCGCAATGTCAGGAGAAACGCCATATTCTCGTGCTCCATTCCTACAACAAGGGATTGGAGTGGACCGACAGCGAAGACGAAGGCATCATGTCGGTCCTGCAGCCCCGACGCGGTGAGCTCGAGGTGCATACCGAGTATATGGACACCAAAAGGCTTGCCGGGAACGGCGAATTCAGCGACTTCCTGGTTTTTCTCGTCAAAAAGTACGCATCCGTCCGTTTTTCCAGCGTCATCTGCACCGACGACGACGCCTTCAATTTCGTCTTCCGCCACAGGGGCACTTTTTTCCAGGATGTGCCGATCGTCTTCTGCGGGGTCAATTATCTCGATGAGACGCTCGCGGCCGAAAACCGCCAGGTGTTCACCGGGGTTATGGAAGCCTTCGATATCGGAACGACCCTCAAGACCGCCCTCCTTCTCCACCCCCAGGCCAAGAAAATCGCCGTAATCAACGACCGGACCACCACCGGCCGGGCCAACCGGAAGATTCTCGACTCCCTGCTGCCGGAATTTGCCGGAAAGACGGAGATTGAGTTTCTGGAAGATCTGACCATGGCGGAACTGCAGGCGACGGTGGGTAATCTCCCCTCCACCTCGATCATCCTGCTCATGACTTTCAACCGGGACAGCAACGATGAGGCCTTCGACTACAACGAAAGCATCGAGCTCATTTCCCATGCGGCAAAGGTGCCGATCTACGGGGTCTGGGATTTTTACCTGGGCAAGGGCATCGTCGGGGGGATGCTGACCAGCGGATGGGACCAGGGCCGGACGGCCGCTGAAATCGCCCTGCGCATCATCGGTGGGGAACGGCTGGAAAACATCCCCGTGATCACCAGGAGTCCCAACCGGTTCATGTTCGATCACCGGCAGCTGAAACGTTTCGGGATCGATGCGGGCGACCTGCCGCGGGGCTCGCTGATCATCAACGAGCCGGTCACCTTCATGGATATCCACGGCGGGATCATTCGCGGGGCCGTAATCGTGGTCGCGGGGCTCCTGGTGGTCATCGTCCTGCTGCTGGCGCGGATGGCCGAACGGCGGCGGTCGGCGGAGGAGATGGGGCGGGCCCACCGGCAGACGGCGACGATCCTCGAGAGCATCACCGACGGCTTTATCGCCGTCGACGGAGATTTACGCTTCACCTACGTGAACCGGGAGGCGGAACGGATGCTGGGTCAGAACCGGGATGCCCTCATCGGCCGCAGCCACCAGGAAGTCTTTCCGGACATGACGGAAGTCGAGGACTTCTACCGGCAGGTGATGGCCCGCGGCATCGGCGGCGATCTGCAGTACTGGCACGAGGGACCGGGGGTTGGGACGGGCAGGTGGCTGGCGGTGAAGGCCTATCCTGCCGAAGGAGGTGGCATCTCCGCCTACCTTCGCGATAGCACCCGGGAGAAGGCCATCAACGACGAACGCATTCGGCTGGCCACGGCGATCGAGCAGGCGGCGGAGGCGATCTTCATCACGGACACCCGATGGATCGTCCAGTATATCAACCCCGCCTTCGAACGGATGACCGGGTATTCCCGGGACGAGATCCTCGGCCGCCACATCCGGCTTCTGCAGAGCGGGGTCCATGCCCCGGACTTTTACCGGCAGATCCGCGAGACCCTGATGGCGGGCAGGGTGTGGTCTGGCCAGATCTTCAGCCGGAAGAAGGACGGCACGGTATACCCCACGGAGGCGACCGACTCGCCGGTGCGTGACGGCTCCGGCACTATCATCAATTTCGTCGGCGTGTCGCGGGATATTACGGTGGAAATGCGGCTGGAGCGGGAGTTGCGCCAGGCCCAGAAGATGGAGGCGATCGGCACGCTCGCCGGCGGCATCGCCCACGATTTCAACAACATCCTGGCGATTATCCTGGGATTTACCGAAATCGCCATCATGAAGCTGCCCGGCTCGGGCCCGGCCAGGGACAACCTGCAGCGGGTGAAGGATGCCGCCACCCGGGCCACCGATCTGGTCAGGCAGATCCTCGCCTTCAGCCGCAAAACCGAGCATCAGAAGATTCCGATGGATTTCGCCGAGTTCATCAAGGAGGCCTTGCGCCTCATGAGGCCGCTCCTGCCGACCACAATAGAGATCGTCTCCCGGGCGGCGCCTTCCGCGAGGCCCCTGATAGTGTCCATGGATCTCACCGAAATGCACCAGGTGGTTATGAACCTCTGCACCAATGCCGCTCACGCGATGGGGCCGGGGGGAGGGGTTCTTGGCATCGAAGTCTCGGAGATTGTCGTCGGTGCGGAGCTGGCATCCCGTCATCTCGAGCTGCAGCCGGGCAGCTACGTGTGTCTGGCGGTGAGCGATACCGGCAGCGGTATTCCCGTGGAGCTGCTGGAACGGATCTTCGATCCCTATTTCACTACCAAGGAGGCTGGTGTGGGGACGGGCCTTGGCCTGTCGGTGGTGAGAGGCATCGTCAAAGGGCACGGCGGGATGATCAGCGTCCACAGTCAGCCGCACAGGGGCACGACCTTCAAGGTTTTCCTGCCGAGGATGGAGGGACTGGAAGGGGTGACGGAGCCGGCCGTCGAATCCTTCCCGCCGGGCAGCGAGCGCGTTCTCTTCGTCGACGACGAAGAGACCCTGGCCCAGCTGGGAGTGGAGATACTCGAACCTTCAGGCTACAAAGTAACGGTCAAGACCGGCGGACCCGAGGCCCTGGCCGCCTTCCGGGCCGAGCCCCAGGCATTCGATCTCGTCATCACCGACATGACCATGCCCCAGCTCACCGGCAAGGAGCTTGCAGCGGAAATAAAGGCAATCCGCAAAGATATCCCGATCATTCTCTGTACCGGGTTCAGCGAGCTGGTCAACGAGCGGAGCGCCCGGGAAGCGGGGGTGGACGAGTTCCTGATGAAACCCTACACGGTCATCGACCTGCTGCGGAAGATTCGGGCAGTGATGCAAAACTAACGCGGATCTTTCACTTTCGTAAATTGATTTTCGGAGCGGTTAAAAGAATCCTCCGGCGCTCTGCGGCGCCATCACCCTCGACCGAGGTGAGTCATGGATCGCGACAAAATGAAGCGAGGCGCCGCGGCGGGGTACCTGCCCGACGAGCGGAATTTCGCCGCCCTGCAGTCCGCGGCCGCCGACTGCCGGGCATGCCCGCTCTGGGAGCGCGGAACCCGGACGGTGTTCGGGGAGGGCCTCTCCGAATCCCGGATCATCCTGGTGGGCGAGCAGCCCGGGGACTCCGAGGACAAACAGGGCCGACCCTTCGTGGGACCGGCCGGGCGCATGCTGGACGAGGCGCTCGCCGAGGCGGGCATCGATCGCCGCGAGGCCTATGTCACCAATGTGGTGAAGCATTTTAAATGGGTCCAAAAAGGCAGGCTGCGTCTCCACCAGAAGCCCAATGCCAGGGAAATCGGTGCATGCCTGCCCTGGCTGGACGCCGAGATCGAGTTGATCCGCCCCGAAGTGCTGGTGGCCCTGGGGGCGACGGCAGCCCAGGCTCTCCTCGGCCGGGAGGTGCGGGTGACGCGGGACCGGGGCCGTTTCCTGCCAAGCCCTTTCGCCCCCTTTGCCACCGTGACGGTCCACCCCTCTTCCATCCTCCGCGCCCCGACCGGCGAGCAGCGCCGGCGGGGATTCGCCGGCTTCGTGGACGATCTGAGGCTGGTGGCCGCGGTGTTGCGGAAAGAGCGGTAGGCGGTCGCGGGACAGTATTCGCCGAAGCAAATCCCATCATGCTTGTCGGCCATACGGTCGTGGCCGCTCATGAAAGGGCGTGAGCCCCGTGACCTCCAGGTGGACGGCCCCGTGCGGGCGCCGGATTCGGCCCTCGACGAGGAAGGGCCCGGGGGTGGTCACGCGGTTGCCCAGCCGGGCGTAGACCGGCGGCAGGACAGCGGATTCCATGAGCCCGGTCTCGTCCTCCAGGGTGAGGAACTGCAGGACGCCCCTGGCAGTCAGGACGCGCCGCATGGCCGCCACCAGGGCGATGAGCCGGATGCGGACGCCGACCGGCAGGGTGACGGCGAAGACGATCGGCAGACACTCGTACCGTCCCGCCTCGGTCCGCAGGAGGGCTAGGGGATGGGCCGAGAGGTGCATGCCGAGCAGGGGCAGCTCGTTCTGGATGCGGGAAAGCTTTTGAAATTGCCGGAATCGCTCCGTATCTTCCCGAACGCCCGGCGGGGGCAGGCGGAGAATTTCCTCATGGTCCACGCCCTCCTTCAGTTTTTCGAGCACCAGTTGGTGGACGAAGGGGAAGCCCTTGGGGGCGAGGGGTGGCAGACCGTCGCAGGCGCCGGAGAGGATGAGCGAGCGGCGGTCGCGGGCGGTGAGCCGCACCCGGGAGAGCAGATCGGGCAGGTTTATGAATGCTCCTCTCTTCGCCCGTTCCAGGAGGATGTCATGCGCCGCGCGGGCGGCCAGTCCCTTGATTTTGTCGAGGCCCACGCGGATCGGCCCGTCGCGGATGTCCGGCGACGCTTCCAGCGTGGAGGGATATTCCGAGAAGTTGACGTGCGGGGGGCGGAGGATGATCCCCCGGCGCCCGAAATCCGCCGCAAGCGTACGGAGGGGATAGAGCCCCTGGTGGTGGTTGAGCAGGGCGCAGGCGAACTGCACCGGGTGGTGCGTCTTCATGTAGGCCGCGAGGTAGCCCAGATGGGCGTAGCTTGCGGCGTGGGCCTTGTTGAAGGAATAGGCGGCGAATCGGGAGGCGCAGGCCCAGGCCTGCCGCGCCCGGGCCGCCCCTTGTCCCGGCCGGTTGCGCCGCGCCTTGCCCAGAAAATTCTCCTCCAGGCGGGCGAGCATCTCCCGTTCCCCGCCGCTCTCGACGATTGCCGCCCGCAGTTCGTCGGCCTCGGCCAGGTCGATCCCACCCACCCGGCTGAGCAGCATCATGATATCCTCTTCGTAGAGGGGCAGGCCGCAGGTCTCGGCGAGACGGTCGGCGATGGCCGGTTCGGCGACCTCCGCGGGTTCTTCGCCGCGGGCGCGCCGGATGAAGGCATCCTTGGCGGCGCCCGAGGCGGGGCCCGGCCGGATGAGGGCCAGCGCCGCGGTCACATCGCTTTTCCTCTTCACCGGCAGGCGGGCCAGGAGGGACCGCATGGCCGGGCTCTCCAGCTGAAAGCAGCCCAGGGTGGCGGCGCGGTCGATGAGCGCGAGCGCCGCGGGGTCCTCGGCGGGGACATCCTCCAGCCGCGCCGGCCGTCCGGCCAATGCCAGCGTTTCCTCAAGCTCGCTCAGGCAGCGGTTGCCGAGCAGGTCGATCTTCACCAAGCCGAGCTCGGCAATGGCCGCCAGATCATACTGGGTGATGATCACCCCCTTGGGGGCCCGCTCCAGGGGCAGCAGGTCCGCGAGCGGGCTCCCGCCGATGACGATGCCGCCCGGATGGGTGGCGATGTGTCGCGGCCGGCCGATCAATCTCTGCACGAGCGGCAGGATGCGGGGGAGAACGGCGCTGGCCAGCCCGGGAGGAAGCGGCAGGAAGTCCTTTCCCTCCGGCGTGGCCAGATTGAGGAAATCGACCTCTTCCACCGCCGGATTTTCGGCAGGAAGAGCGGCGGCCAGGGCGGCGATGAGGTTCGGGGGCAGGCCGCAGGCCTTCAGCCCCTCGCGCAGGGCCAGGCGGCGCCGGAAGGTGTGGTGAGCCGCCACCATCGCCACCCGGTCGGTCCCGAAATGGCGATAGACCCAGGCGATTACTTCGTCCCGGCGATGCCAGGGCAGGTCGAGGTCCACGTCCGGCCAGGCGGTCTTGGCCGGATGCAGGAAGCGTTCGAACAGCAGACCCTCTGCCAGCGGGTCGACGGGCGAGCCGCCCAGGAGGTACAGGGTCAGCGAACTCACGGCCGAGCCTCTGGCCACTGCCGTAATCCGCTGCTCGCGGCAGAAGGCGAGGATCTCGGCCACGATCAGCAGAAGGCCGGCAAACCCCAGCCGTTCGAAGATCGCCAGCTCTGCCGCCAGTCGCTCCTCGTGAGACTGGCTCCAGGTGCCGGCCGCACGGCGGGGAACGAGGGCTCTGTGGCAATGGCCGCGGAGCTTGTCGCCGGCAAGGCTGTCGACGGGCAGCGCCGTCCGGGCCAAACCCTGCCTTCCCAACTCAAATTGGCAGGATTCAGCGATCTGTTCGGCCGCGGAAAGCGCCTCGGGCAGATCCGCGAACAGGGCGGCGGCCTCCCGCGGCGGGCGCAGCCACCTCTCCGGGCTTTCCGCCGCCGGGTCGCCCGCCGTCCCGGACACTGTTGCGCCCCGGTGGACGGCCAGCTGCAGCAGATGCAGGTCGCGGTCCAAGGGGGTGAGAAACACCGCGTCCAGGTCCGCCACCAGCGGAACGCCGAGTTCCCGCGCCATCCCGCGGAGGAGAACGGTGTTGTCCGGGACGGCCGGGCGGATAAGCAGAAGTCCCAGCCGGCTGCGGTCGAAAAGCCTTTTGGAGAGGATCCCGGCGAGGAGGCGGGGGTCGTCGGAGAGGGCGAAAAGACCTGCGGTTCTGCCTGTGAGTGCGGCCGCCAGGCCGCCTGCCCCGGAATCACCCCCGCGTCCGCCGCCGGACCGCAGGCTCACGATCCGGCACAGGTTGGCGTAGCCTGACCAATCGGCCGCAAGCAGCACCAGGCTGCCTTGCCGGTCGCCCGGACGGCGGCCGCGCACAAAGCCGGGACGCAGCTCCACCCCGGTCAGCGGCCGGATCCCTCGAGCCCGGCATTCGGCATGGAAGCGCACCTGACCGTAGAGGTTTTCGATGTCTGCCAGTCCCAGCACTCCGTAGCCCAGCTCTGCCGCCCGCGCCGCCAGCTCGCTCACGGAGGCGGTGCCGAAACCGAGCGAATAATCGCTTTTGGCATGGAGGGGTGCGAACATCCAAAGAACTCCCTACAGAAGAAAGGTTTTTTCATTACTTGAGATGCATCACCTGGAAGGCACTCATGCAAAAAGATCGCCAGCCTGACAAGACCATGGACATGAGCCGGCACGATCCAATGCAATAACAAGCAGATCCTGACTGCTATCCGGTCCTGTTTGATCGGATGGTGTCTTGCGACGACGGACGTCACATCCTGAAGGAAAGGTGCTGCGTTGCATTGCCGGTTTCAAGTAACGGACCGGAATTTTTTTGTTTCTGTTGATGAAAACGTTACTGGCATCAATCTTGGAGTCCTTTGGTGCAGATACCGGAATGATTCTCGACGCGGGGAGGTGTAAGATGTTGAAATCCATCGTAATCGTTAGAATACTCTTGTTGTTTCTTACAGGTCTGGCTGCTGTCTGCCTCGCCACTGTCTGGGGTCCAGGCCATGCCGGAGCCCAGGATGAGCTGACGGACCAGCAGATTCGGGATGCCGTCGATGACCAGCTGGCCAAGGATCCGGCCATTCCGGCATGGAATCTCGATGTCATCACCAGCGAGGGAATCGTCACCCTGACCGGGGATGTCACCAGCATCCTCGAAAAGGAGCGGGCGGAAAAGATCGCCGCGACGGTGAAAGGCGTGCGGGGCGTGGTCAACGCCATAACGGTGGATGCGCCGGCGAGATCGGATGCGGAGATCAGGGAGGCCGTGCAGAAGGCCCTGGCCAGGGACCCTGCCACCGAAGGCCGGGAACTGCAGGCCTCGGTGGAGAATGGGACGGTCACCCTGGCCGGGGAGGTGGATTCCTGGCAGGAATACCGGCTCGCCGGCAAGGTGGCGAAAGGGGTGCGAGGCGTGAAGGCCCTCGCCAATAACATCAGGATCGATTACCGGGCCGATCGAAGCGACGCCGAGATCCGTGAGAATATAGAAGGCATGCTGCACTGGGATGCTTTCGTGGATGACGCGCTGATCGATGTGGCCGTGGAAAAGGGAAAGGTGACCTTGAGCGTCTGCGCAAGGACAAGTATGTGGCCCGGACGGATGCACGGATCGAGCAGGCGGTGAAGGATGTCCTCTTGTACGATCCGCGGGTCGCTTCCTACAAAGTGGCCGTCATCTCCGACCAGGGACATGTGACCCTGCGCGGCAACGTGGACAACCTCAAGGCGAAGCGGGCGGCGACAAGGTCTGCGGAGTCCGTGGTCGGGGTTTGGAGTGTCGACAACAAGATCAAGGTCAGGACCCGGGACGTCGAAGGCAGCGCCCTGGCCGCAGAAATCCGTAACGCGCTTCTGGAGGATCCTTACATCAATCGATTCGATATCAATATTTCGGCGACGAACGGGGTGGTCTATCTCTTCGGCGATGTCGACAGCGCGTTCGAAAAAAGCCGGGCCGAGGACATCGCTTCCCTTCAGCAGGGGGTTGTCCGGGTCAGGAATTATCTGACGGTCAACGAGCCCTTCCTTGACATCTACAACCCATACGTGGACGAGTTGTCCTCCCACGACTACGGCTATATTACCAACGGGGTGGCCACGACCGTGAAGAAGAGCGACTGGGAGCTCAAGGAGGACATCAAGGACGAATTCTTCTGGAGTCCTTTCGTGGACGGGGGCGATATCACGGTGAGAGTCGATGACGGCAAAGCGACGCTGACCGGTACGGTGGATACCTGGGGCGAGCGGCGGGCCGCGACGGAGAACGCCCTGGAGGGGGGAGCCGTTGAAGTCGACAATGAGCTGAATGTCCTGTTCGGCCCAAGCTTCTATCTGCCACGAAAAGATGAAGCGGAGCGGAGTCCTTTGCCGGAAGATCGCTCCTCTTGTGTTTGAATCTGGAATTGAGGAAGGATTATGATGTGGTTCGATATCGTTTTCGCCCTGATTTTCGCCATGATCTACACCGGCGCCATCGTCTGGGCGCTGGGCTGGCGCCATCCGGTGGGGAGCAAGGTCGCCGGGGGATCGATGCTGTTTCTGTTCTTGGTCCTGCTGCTCACCATGTGGGCGGCGAGCGCGTGGATACCTCCCTGGGGACCTGTAGCGTACGGAACTTCATGGCTCAGCCTGCTGTTGGTCGGCCTCACCGTCTCACTGCTGATCCTCGCGGTATCCGCGCCTCCAAAAAAACCGCCGCGAGTGAGGCGGGAAGCCGAAAGCGATCCCGATTCCCTCGCGGCGGTGACGATCTTCGGCCTCTACTTCTGGGCCCTGATCATCATACTGCTGCTCGCAGTGGTGATAGGCCTGCTCCCCTAGCTGTCCCCTGGCCCGGATTCCTCACCGGGAAGTCCGGGTCAGGCATCGGCAGGAAAAATCACCGGGTCCCGATCGGCTCGACGGGGTACCCATCCGCGCGCCACTCGTTCCAGCCGCCCTTCAGGCTGGAAACCCTGGAGAAACCGTTCTGCATCAACTGCCGTGCCGAACTGGCACAGGTGTTCTCGTCGGGTCAGGAGCAGTAGAGGATGATTTCCTTGTCTTTCGGGTACTTGCCCAGCCAAAGCTCGACCTTCTCGTGATCCTCCAACATGGCGCCCGCTATTTTTTCCGTGGCGGTGCGCTGGTCATGGCGGACGTCGATGACGATCACGTCCTGCTTCCCGAGCTTATCTCTGACTTCGTTCTTCGATATTCTTGGTTCCATAATTACATCTCCTTATGTCGTCTAGCCCGTTGTTGTCCGGGCAGACGGTTATCTGCCTTCACGATTCAGGCCGGCGGCGGCACGCTGCCGCTCGCAGCTCTTTCTGAATCGTTACAACGGCGGGAGGATCATCTCCCCCCGACCGGCTCGATGGGATACCCACCCTCTCGCCACTCGTTCCAGCCGCCCTTCAGGGCGGACACCCGGGAAAAGCCCTTCTGAGTCAACTGCCGTGCCGCACCGGCACTGGTGTTTTCGTTGGGTCAGGAGCAGTAGAGGATGATTTCCCTGTCTTTGGCGTATTTGTTCTGCCAGAATTCGACCTTGTCGGGGTTCTCCAGCAGGGCCCCGGCTATTTTCTCCGCTGCGCTGCTCTGTTCGTGGCGGACGTCGATAACCGTCACGCCCGGATTTCCGAGTTTTTCCCTGACTTCGTTCTTCGATATTCTTGCTGCTTCCATGTCTGTTCTCCTTATCGCTTATCGTAAGCCCGACCGTGGGGCATTGATCTCATTTGCTTTTGCCAATTCCCGCCAGCCGGCGGATCACCCCGACCACGCTGTCCGGATTGAGTGAGATGGAATCGATGCCTTCCTCGACCAGGAAGGCGGCGAAATCGGGATAATCGCTGGGGGCCTGGCCGCAGATGCCGATCTTGGTCCCGGTCTTGCGGGCGCTCTGAATGACCCGGGAGATCATCGACTTGACCGCCGGGTTCCGCTCGTCGAACAGCTCCTTCAACTGGGCCGAATCCCGGTCGACCCCCAGGACCAGCTGGGTCAGGTCGTTGGAGCCGATGGAGAAGCCGTCGAAGCGTTCGGCGAACTGCTCGGCCAGCTCCACATTGGCGGGGATCTCCACCATCATGTAAACCTCGAGGCCCTCTTCCCCCCGTACCAGTCCGTATTCGGCCATAACCGTGAGGACCCTGTCCGCCTCCTCCGGGGTCCGGCAGAAGGGGATCATGACGATGACGTTAGACAGGCCGATCTCCTCGCGCACCCGCCGGATGGCCGCGCACTCCAGGGCGAAGCCCCGCCGGTAGTGCTCGCTGTAGTAGCGGGAGGCGCCCCGGAAGCCGAGCATGGGATTTTCTTCCTTGAACTCGAACTGGCGGCCGCCGATGAGATCGGCGTACTCGTTGGTCTTGAAATCGCTCATCCGCACGATCACCGGATCGGGCCAGCGGCTGGCGGCGATCAGGGCGATGCCCTGGCTGAGCCGGTCGACGAAAAACTCCCGCCGGTCCCGGTAGCCTTGGGTCAGCGCATCGATCCGCTCCTTGGCCTTTTCGTCCTCCAGCCGGTCGTAGTCGGCCAGGGCCAGCGGATGGACCTGGATGCTGTTGTTGATGATGAATTCCATGCGGGCGAGACCCACGCCCCGGACCGGCAGGCGCCACCAGCGCAGGGCCGCGCCGGGGCTGGCGAGATTCACCATGATCGGGGTCGCGACCTCCGGCAGGCGATCGAGATCTATCTCCTCTTCCTCGTGTTCGAGGATGCCTCTATAGATCCGCCCCTGGTCGCCCTCCGCGCAGGAGAGGGTCACCTCCTGGCCGTCCGTAAGTTTCGAAGTGCCGCGGCCGGTGCCGACGACCGCGGCGATGCCCAGCTCCCGGCTGACGATGGCCGCGTGCGAGGTCCGTCCGCCGTGGTCGGTGATTATCCCCGCCGCCTTTTTCATGATCGGCACCCAGTCGGGGTCGGTGCTGCCGGTGACCAGGATATTGCCCGGCCGAAAGCGGTCGATATCCTCCGCGCTCTGGATCACCTGCACCCGGCCTGCGACGACGGCCTCGCCGATCGCCAGGCCGGTGATCAGGATCTCGCCTTTTTCCTTGAGGGAGTAACTCTTGAGGGTGTTGCCCTTCATCGACTGGACGGTTTCCGGCCGGGCCTGGACGATGAACAGCTCGCCGCTCTCGCCGTCCTTGGCCCATTCGATATCCATGGGCCGGCCGTAGTGGCGCTCGATGACCACCGCCCAGCGGGCGAGCTGCAGGACCTCATGGTCGTCGAGGACAAAGGACTGCCGCTCCTCGGCGGTGGTGTCGATGTTGACGGTAGGCCGGTCGCGCTCGCCGCCGTAGATCATTTTTTGCTCCTTGGAGCCGAGCCTCCTGTACAGGATCGGCCGGAGGTTTTCCCTGCCCAGCAGCGGTTTGAAGGCGATGAAGCTGTCGGGGTTGACCTTGCCCTGCACCACGTTTTCCCCCAACCCCCAGGCGCCGTCGATGACCACGACATGCGGGAAGCCGGTCTCCGGGTCGAGGGAGAACATCACGCCCGAGCAGGCCCCATCGGCCCGCACCATCTGCTGCACGCCCACCGAGAGCGTGACCGCCAGGTGATCGAAACCCTTGTTTTCCCTATAGGCGATGGCACGGTCGGTGAAGAGCGAGGCGTAACACCGGCGGCAGGCGTCGAGCAGATCATCCTCCCCGGAAATATTGAGAAAAGATTCGAGCTGGCCCGCGAAGCTCGCCTCGGGCATGTCCTCGGCGGTGGCGCTGCTGCGCACCGCGACCGCTGGCTGCCGGACGCCGAGTCGGCGGCCGAGTTCCCGGTAGGCCCGCCGGATCTCCCCGGCGATCTCCTCCGGCCACCTCCCTTCCCGGATCATCGTCCGGATGGCTCGGCCGGCGGCGGCCAAATCGTCGGGGTTGTCGCGATACCGGCCAATCCACTCGGCGATCCCGCCGATCAGGCGATTCTCCTCGAGGAAACGGCGGTAGGCAGCTGAGGTCGTGGCAAAGCCATCCGGCACCCGGAGGCCCTCCGCCTTGAGGGCGGCGATCATTTCGCCGAGCGAGCTGTTCTTGCCGCCAACGGCGGCCACGTCTTTTTTGCCGATCTGCGAAAACCAGCGGATGGAGTCGTGCCTTGCATCCATTTTCCTTATCCTCCTCGACCGTTGCCTCGTGCCTTGAGTCCGTCCCCGCACAAAGCCCGCAGGCCTTCTGCGAATCCCTGTACCAATACACTAGCAACATCCATACCAAGAGCAATATGCCGTACCGCTTCGGATCCCTGGTATTTTTCGGCAACCGCGGTCTTCCTTAGGGCAGGTTTTGTGCTTAATACAATATCTATGGAACGCAACGATTCGATCGTCGCCTGTATTCTGGATATGGACGGCGTGGTAACCGATACGGCACGAGTCCATGCCAAGGCCTGGAAACGGCTGTTCGACGATTTTCTGGCGGCCTGGGCCGATCGACGGGGCGAGGAGTTCGTCCCATTCGATCTTGACGACTACCGCAAATTCGTGGACGGCAAGCCCCGCTACGACGGGATTGAGAGCTTCCTCGCCTCCCGCGGCATTCGATTGCCGCACGGCCTTCTCGACGATCCCCCGGCGAGAGATACCGTCTGCGGCCTGGGCAACAGGAAAAATGAGTTCTTTCACGAAATTCTTGCAAGGGAAGGTGTCAGGGCCTTCGAGTCGACGCTGACCTTCATGCGGGAGGGACAGGCGGCGGGCCTGCGCTTTGCTCTTATTTCCGCCAGCCGCAACGCGCGGCAGGTTCTTGCGGCAGCAGGCCTTGGCGAGCTGTTCCCGGTGGTCGTGGACGGCTTGGAAGCCGCCGACCGGGGACTGGCCGGCAAGCCGGCGCCCGACATTTTTTTCGAAGCCGCCGCCCGCCTCGGGGTCGAGGCGCATCGGACGATGATCGTCGAGGACGCGGAGGCAGGCATCCGGGCGGGCAAGGCGGGAGGTTTCGCGCTGGTGGTCGGGGTCGAGCGTGAAGGCCGGGCGGACCTGGGTTGCTGCGGCGCCGACCTGGTGGTGGGGGACTTGAGTGAACTCGAGTGGGGGAATGGTGTCGTGTCCTTGCGGCGGCAAAGGTGGATCCCGGCTCTGGACGAGACCCAGGACATCTTCAACCGGCTGCGGAAAGAGCTGCCCGCCGTCTTCATCGATTACGACGGCACCCTCACTCCCATCGTCGAGGATCCCCGCCAGGCGCGGCTTGGGGAAAAGACCAGGGAGGTCCTGACGAGACTTGCCCGGCACATGTTCGTGGCCGTCATCAGCGGCAGAAGCCTGGCGGACGTCAGCAGCATGGTGGGGATCGAGGGGATAGTCTGTGCAGGCAGCCACGGCTTCGAGATTAGCGGCGGGGGCGGCTATTTCGACGAGGAACGGCGCGCCGGGCCGTACCTCCTCGCCCTGGAGAAAGCCGAACAGGAGCTTCGCCCGGCCGCCCGCGATTTGCACCACATCCGGATCGAGCGTAAACCCTTCGCCATCGCCGTCCACTACCGCAATGCCGAACAACCGGCCATTGCGGCCATCGAAGACCGGGTCGACGCCCTCGTCGAGAGGTACGACGAGTTGCGCAAGAGTGCCGGCAAAAAGATCTTCGAACTCCATCCGAACGTCGACTGGCACAAGGGCCGGGCGCTGCAGGCCCTGCTGCAGAGGTTCCATGTCGACGGGTCACGGGTGACACCACTCTATATCGGCGACGACACCACCGACGAGGACGGTTTCCGCTGCCTTGGCGAGAACGGCATCTCGATCGTGGTCAGCGAGCGGCCCCGGCCTACCGCCGCCCGCTACTTCCTGCGAGATCCCGGCGAGGTCACGACCTTTCTCGAAAAGTTGGCCTCACTGGCCGAACGGGAGTTGGAGAAGGGCGTCTGGACCATCGCCTACGAGGGCTATGACCCGGACGGCGAGAAGCTGCGGGAGTCCATCTGCACCCTCGGCAACGGCTACTTTGCCGGCCGGGGCGCCAGTCCCCAGGCCGAGGCCGGGCCGGAGCACTACCCCGGGACATATATCGCCGGCTGCTACAACCGGCTGCGGAGCAGCATCGCGGGGGAGCAGGTCGAGAACGAGAGCGTGGTGAATGTCCCCAACTGGCTGCCGCTCGCCTTCCGACTGGACGACGGTCCCTGGCTGGACAGCTCGTCCATGGAGTCCGGCGAGTATCGCCAGGAGCTTGATCTTGCCGCGGGCATTCTGTCGAGGTCCATCCGTTTTGTCGCGGACGGAAAAGAGATTCTCCTGCGCGAGCGCCGCTTCGTCAATATGGAGCTGCCCCATCTCGCGGGGCTCGAGACGGTGGTCAGCGTAAAGGACTGGTCGGGCGTCCTCCGCATCCGTAGCGCGCTCGACGGCCGGGTCGAGAATACCCTGGTGGCCCGCTACCGGCAGCTGAACAACCACCACCTGGACGTCATCGGCACGGGCGGCGACGAGGAGGGCGGGATCATCTGGCTCGAGGCGGAGACGAACCAGTCCCATGTCCGGATTGCCGAGGCCGCCCGTACCAGATGTTTCGTCGGCGATGAGGAGGCCTTGTATGTCGAGCGCCGCCTGGTGCGGGAGCGGGACCGGGTCGCCTGCGAGATCGGCCTGCCGGTCGAGGCCGGTCGGCAGGTCCGCCTGGAGAAGATCGTCGCCATCTACAATTCCAGGGACTGGGCCATCTCCGAGAGCCTCGACGAGGCGCTCCAGCAGGTCGCCCATGCCCCGGATTTCGAGACCCTGCTGCGGGGGCACAGGCGGGCCTGGGGCCATCTCTGGCAGCGCTGCGGCCTCGATCTGCAGACCTCGGGGACGAAAATCCCCCAGCTCCTCAATCTCCATATCTTCCACCTGCTGCAGACCGTTTCGGTGCACGTGATCGACCGGGACGCGGGCGTCCCACCCCGGGGGCTGCACGGCGAGGGCTATCGAGGCCTGATCATGTGGGACGAGCTCTTCGTCTTTCCCTTCCTGAATCTGCGCATCCCCGACATCACCCGGGCGCTGCTCAAGTACCGGTACCGGCGGATGCCCCGGGCGAAGCTGGCGGCCAGGCGCGAGGGGTTGGCCGGCGTCATGTTCCCGTGGCAGAGCGGCAGCAACGGACGGGAGGAGGCCCAGACGCTGCATCTCAATCCCGACTCCGGTCACTGGGTCAAAGACGAAACCCAGATCCAGCGTCACATCAACATCGCGGTGGCCTACAATGTCTGGCTCTACTACCAGGTGACCGGCGATATCGACTTCATGTCCTTCTACGGCGCCGAAATGATTGTCGAAACGGCGCGGTTCTGGGCGAGTCTCGCCAGCTACGACAGCGCCCTCGACCGCTACGAGATCAAGGGGATCATGGGCCCGGACGAATTCCACACCGGATATCCGGGCGCGGCGGAGCCGGGCCTTGCCAATAACGCCTACACCAACGTCATGGTCGCCTGGCTCTTCTGCCGCGCCCTGGAAGTGCTGGAGATGCTGCCGGAGGATCGGCGGCAGTTCCTGGGCGAAAATCTCGGCCTCGGGGATAAGGAGCTGCGCCGCTGGGAGGATATCAGTCGCAGGATGCGCATCGTCTTCCATGACAACGGTATTATCAGCCAGTTCGAGGGGTATGATCGGCTGGAAGAGTTCGACTGGGACCGCTACAGGAAGAAATACGGCGATATCCACCGCCTCGACCGCATCCTCGAAGCCGAGGGCGACAGCACCAACCGCTACAAGCTCTCCAAGCAGGCGGACGTGCTCATGCTCTTCTACCTGCTGTCGGCCGACGAGCTGCGCCAGCTGTTCCGGCGCCTCGACTACCCGTTTTTCCACGAAACCATTCCCAGAAATATCGACTACTACCTCAAGCGGACCTCCCACGGCTCGACCCTGAGCCGGGTGGTCCATGCCTGGGTGCTGGCGAGGTCCAACCGCCGCCGGTCCTGGCACATGTTCCAGGAGGCCCTGCAGAGCGACATCGCCGATGTCCAGGGCGGCACCACCCACGAGGGCATCCACCTCGGCGCCATGGCCGGCACCGTCGACCTCATGCAGCGCTGCTACACCGGACTGGAAACCAGGGAGGACACCCTCCGGTTCGACCCGGCCCTGCCCGAGGAGGTGCGGCGGATGACCTTCACCATCCTCTACCGCAAGCACTGGCTGAAGGTGGTCCTGGAGCGGGAGAGGATCGGCGTCCAGAGCCTCAGCGGCCATGCCGCCCCAATCCGCCTGCGGTTGCGCGACACCCTTTACGAACTGCAGCCCGGCGGGCGTGTTGAGCAGGAGTTGCGGGGACGGGATTGAACACGTACAGGTGAAAATCGGGCGATGACTCGCGCTACATCCAGATCCGGCTGAGTTGGGCTGTGCGTCGCCTTTTTAGCATGGAGCCGGGGGCGATCGAGCGGAAACGGCAAGTTTGAGACGATACGAGGAGCATTATTGACCCAAAGTCCTCACCATAAATCCTCTCCATAAATATAGTTATTCTGTTGGCTGCTCAGTTTCACCACGAACTTTGTCAGTGGGGCGCGGTTTATGGAAGCTAATGTTGTTGTAGGCGTCATTTTTGTCATTTTGGCTGTATCCTTGTTCCTCCTAAGCTTAAAGGGCGCGCTTGGCGATGGATGGCTGGACAGAGCCGATAAGGTTGCGAGTGTAGTTGCTCTTCTGGTAGCTATCGTGGCTTTCGTCAACCCATTTGACCGTAGCGACGAACTGAAAAAGACGGCTGTTCAATCACAGCAGAATATTTCTATCGGTAACAACTCTCAGGGGAATTTAGTTGGTCAATCAAACAGCGGCGATGTGACGATAGGTGATACGAGCACCTCTGCAAAAAAAAGAGCTGAGGTCGCTTTTGTCAGGATCAAAGCAGAAGTGCTAAATAATTTTCGTACTTTAGCGTTAACCATTCAGGCCATTGTAACTCACCCGCCAGAGAAATTCTGGGATGTGAGGCGTGCGAACGAAACGGAACTCGCGTATCAGGACAGGGCGAAAAGCGAGTTTCGCGATTATCAAAAAGCAATCAGTCTCTACGTGAACCAGGCCAATTTTTCAACTCACGTATTCGATAGCTTCCAACGCGACTTATCTCATGATCCCGCACTCGCTGAGCAGATACAGGAAATTTACCGGCAGCACCGTGAAGTGATGGACTCGTTTTACCGATTGGAAAATGGCCTGCAGCATTTGGCGTCGTTGCATCTCAGTGATCTGCCGAGGACGGAGAAGGGGCTGTCGTTTCATAATGAGATGATGTTGAATGCAAAAGTCGCCTTGGCAAATGCCGGCGCTCGGTTTTTCTCTTTAGCCCAAGACGAGAGTGATAATGCTCTGTTATCTGATGCGCTTGAATCTGGAGGGATTGATATCGGTGCGCAATCAGGCGTAGAAGGATTTAGAGCGCTGACGAAACTTGCCGCGCAGTTCGCCAATGAGAAGGTGAAAGTGCTGGCAAAAAGAGTCGACCTCGACTCTCAATCGTCGACGCGAGAAATCGAACGACGCGTAACAGATCCGTATTTGCTCATGCTCAGGAAATCGACAGGGCTACCTGTTACCCTTACTGAGGGGGAAGTATACGCGCTGCAAAATAAAGTTATCGATCAGAATGAAGAACAACCTGAAAAGTTATTTGAGCTGGCCGCAATGTCTTATCTTGAATCCGACGGACACGCCTCACGGTATTATTTTCGGAAGGCGATAGAGACAAAAAAATTGGCACCATCGCAGCAGAGATTTGCAAGACTATCCATTGACAGAATCGAAAGGCCCCAAGAGTATTCTGGTAGCATTGGTGTAATGATCGTAAAGCTAACGGAAAACGGCAATTTTGCGAAAGCTGGTCTGAACGTTGGCGATGTCATACTGTCTTTAAACGGTCAGGCAATAAATGAACCTCTGGATATAGCATCCGTTCTTGCGAAGATGTCGGATGCGCCAGTACTGCTTAACATTTTGCGCGATGGTGAAAAGGTTATAACGAAAGTTCAAGGTGGTGAACCCGCCGGTGCGCTTGTGACGCAACTCATAATTCTCAACGCCATACAATTATGAGGGAAGGTACCACTGCGGTTACACAAATCAGGCGCTCTGGCTCCGACTGTTTCCTCTTGCGCTGACCCCTGAGCTATATCGTGGCATTGAACCGAGCGAGTTTGCCGGATTTCAGGTTGTGGCGGTAAACGACAAGGAAAAAGCGGTAGGCGATGAACAGATAGAAGAGGGCAAGTCCCAGCCCCATGGCCAGATTCTCCATGAAGCCCTGCAGCGTCGACGCCATCTCCAGTTGGGCCCGCAGGGTCTCGAAGACATAGGCGGGCGGGAATGCCTTGGCGACAAGTATCAGAGGCGCGGGCAGGGTGTCGATCGGGTAGTAGACCCCCGAGATGAGGGAGAGGATCATCGGGATCGGCCAGCCCAGCCACTCGGCGGTCGGGCCCAGCCGGAAGATCATTCCGCAGACGAAGAGGCCCATGGCCATGCCGAACAGGAAGAGGATGGCTATGAAGGGGAGGATGGAGAGGCCGATAATGAAGATATCGTAGCCGAAGCCCAGGCCGGCGATGGTCGACATGATGAGAAAGCCGAGCAGGCCGGTGACGATGCTGCTCAGGACCATGCCGATCGTGTACTCGGAGATCTTGAGGGGCGAGGCGAAGAAATTGATGAGGTTGTTGGACCAGATATCCTCCAGGAAAGCCATCATCAGCCCCTGCTGGATGCGGGTGAGGAACTCCCACAGGATAAGGGCGCCGAGGATGACCGTGATGAAACTGAAGTTCGCTTTGCCAAGTGTCCCCAGGTACTTGCTGATAAAGCCCCATTGGACGATAGCGATGGTCAGCCACACGAAGTTGCCGGCCAGCCGGGTCGGGTTATTGGTGAGCAGGTAGAACTGGCGGACGAAGACCGCGTAGATCCGGTTCAGGTTCATTTCTCTCATTCGTCAGTTGTTGATAAAGCCGTAAAAAGTGCTCCAACCATGGAGATGGACTCTGGAAAAAGTTCGATATACGAGGCGTAGTGTCTGAAATGGCGCTTTGGTAGTACATATGGTACAGCGAAGCGCCGTTTCAGACCTACAACGAAGTAGATCGGACTTTTTACGAGTCCATCAGTTGTTGATGGACAAGGGCTCACGGGCCACCGCGATGAAAAGTTCCTCCAGATCGCTCTTGCCGTTCATCCGGGGCAGGGTCCGCGGGTCGCCGGTCAGCAGGATCCGACCGCGGGACAGGAACAGCACCCTGGTGCACATGTTCTCGATCTCCTTCATGTTATGGGATGTCCAGACCACCGCCGCGCCGGTCCGCTCGGTATATTTCCGGATCTTTTCCCGCACGTCGCTCGCGATGCTGGGGTCGAGCGAGGCGGTGGGCTCGTCGAGCAGCAGCAGTTTCGGCTCGTTGATCAGTGACTTGGCGAGATTCAGCCGGGCCATCTCCCCCGAGGACAACAGGCCCGCCTTGGTGTGACGGAACCGCTCCAGGTCGAATTCGGCCAGCAGCGACTCGATCCTCCCCGGCAGATCCCGGACATCGTACAGCATGCCGAAGATCTTCAGGTTCTGCTGGACGCTCAGGTTCGCCGGGACGTGGGTGTAGACCGCGGAAAAGTTGATCTTCCGGCCGATTTCCTCGGCATCGGTGGCCATTGTCCGGTCAAGGATCTCGATGGAGCCGCCGCTCGGTTCGAGGATGCCCAGGATCATCGAGATGATGGTGGTCTTCCCCGCGCCGTTCGGCCCCAGGAGCCCCACGATCTCCCCCTCCCCAACCTCGAAAGAGACGTCGTGAACAGCTTCTATCTTTTGGTATTTTTTTGACAAATTCTTTACATCGAGTATGGCCATGGTGTTGGGTGATCGTGTTGTTTTGGATTATGTGCATCCTCACATACAGTATGTATAGCGATACCCAAACAGAAGGGGAAAAGGATTTTTCGGATGCAAAGAAATAGGAGGATACTTCCCCATTTTATTTTTCCATTTTCCACAATCCCGGATAGGTGCGTGCAAAACCTTCCGGGTCCAGCTCCAGCAAACCCTCATAACCGGCGCTCGGGGCCTCGTACCAGTAGGTCAGCTCGCTTCGCCGCTCATAACGCTGGGGCAGCAGTTTCAGAACCCCCTCGGGAACGTCCAGCCAGGCAGTCGGGGCCTCCGCGCTTTCGCCCACCGCCAGCCCCAGGCGGCGGAGCTGCAGGATATTGGTCGCGGGAGTGAAGCCGAAGTCGAGGTCGCTGCAGTTTTCCAGGCCGTTGCAGACCGCGCCGTCGAGGGTCCACAGGCCGGCCTCGGTGCGATTCATCCTGAAGTGGAAATCCTGCGTGCCGATCCAGCCCCTCACCTCTCCGCTGCGGGACATCCAGTCCCGGTCGCAGGCGACGCTGTAGCGGAGGACGGCGGCGCCGCCCTCGTGGCGGAAAACCGCAGTTCCCTCGAGCAGCCAGCCCTCCTCCGTCCGCCGCAGGCGGCAGGCGTCGTGCCCCGGGGTATCGAGCCTTCGCCAGCATGCTGAAATGATGCTGTTATTCATGTCGGTCTCAGCTCAGTCGCCTTGATTTGTTTCACTTGAAAACCGGCCGCAGGAAACTCCGTTCCAAACTGACGATGCATCTCGTCTCCCGGGCGTGTTGAAATGCCGCCTGGCAATCGGGATCCGTCTTGATTTTTTCCCGGTACTGCTCGTACTCGGCAAGACTCGGGAAACTGAAGAGGGCGATGGCGATATTATTCGCCCCTTCATGAGGCAGGAAATAGCCGTGATGGTTCCCGCCGAACCTGTTGACGAGGGGGATCCACATCCCGGCATACTCCTCGAACTCGGCAAGCTTATAGGGGTCGATGACATATCTGAGATAGCAGGTGATCATTGTTGCTCCTGAGAAACGTTGCAAAAGAGGTGGTTCCTCGGAGGTTACTCCTCCGGAACAATTATGCAATGACAATAAGGCCAGGATATGAAAAGGCAAAGTTGAATCAGGCGCGGGACAGGGCTAATGTCCGACTTAGCGGGCGGTTGCCGCGAAATGGCTCTGGGCGCAGAGCGGCTCCTCGCCGGGCGCAGGCCTCCGGCGCCGGTAGCTGCCGTCCGGATGCATATCCCAGGAGCAGGTGTTGTCCCGTTCGTAGACCGAGAGGATCTCCTCCAGCTCGGCCTTGATCTCCGGGCTTTCGACCGGTACGATGGTTTCCATGCGCCGGTCGAGATTGCGTTTCATCCAGTCCGCCGAGCCGATGAAGAAGAGCGGGTCGCCCCCGTTCTCGAAGCGGTAGATCCGGCTGTGCTCGAGGAAGCGCCCTATGATGCTGAAGACCCGGATGGACTCCGACAGTCCCGGCACGCCTGCCCGCAGGCTGCAGAGGCCTCGGACATTGAGCGAGATCGGCACGCCCGACTGGCTGGCCAGGTAGAGCTCCCGGATGATATCGCAGTCCTGGAGCTGGTTGAGCTTCGCCCTGATTCCGGAAGGTCTGCCGGCCCGGCAATTTTCCGCCTCATTGCGTATCAGGGCGGTGAAGCGATCCCGCATGTTGTGGGGGGCGACGAACAGCAGCCGGTATTCCTGGGAGGGGATGGCGCCGGTGAGTTCGTTGAACAGCCGGCCGACATCCTCGCCGAGTTCCCGGTGACAGCTGAGGATGCCCAGGTCGCCGTAGAGCCGGGCGGTCCCGGTGTGGTAGTTGCCGGTGCCGATGTGGACGTAGCGCTTGATGCCATCCTCCTCTTCGCGGACGATCATGGCCAGCTTGACGTGGGTCTTCAGGCGCTCGATGCCGTAGACCACATGGGCCCCCGCCCGCTCGAGCTGTTTGCCCCAGGCGATGTTCGGGGCCTCGTCGAAGCGGGCGGTGATCTCTACCAGTACCGCCACCTGCTTGCCGCGTTCCGCGGCCTCCGTCAGGGCGCGGATGATCGGCGATTGGCTGGAGGTCCGGTAGATGGTGAGCTTGATGGCCAGGACCTTCGGGTCGGCGGCGCCGTGCTGGAGGAGCCTGAGGATCGAGGAGTCGAAATCGTGGTACGGCAGATGGATGAGGAGATCCTTTTTCCTGATCTGCGCGAAATAGGCGTCGCTGTCCCTGGGGTGGATGTCCCTCAGCCGGTGGTGGGGGACGGGGACATGGGGCGGGTCGCGCAGCTCGCTTCTGCCGTCGATCTTCAGGTCGAGCAGGTCCCCGTAACCGAGCATGCCGCGTATCTTCATCACCTGGGAGGGCATGATTTCCAGCCGATCGACCAGCCAGGAGAGCAGCTCGTCCGGCATGGCATCGCTCACCTCCAGGCGGACTATCCCCGCGAACTTGCGGTAATTGAGTTCGGCGGTCACCATGTCGATGATGCTGCCCGGCTCGAGCTCCTCGTCGTGCAGATCCAGTTTGGCACGGTCCCAGGGATTGTCTTTTGCCCCTCGGGTGACGCGGAAACTGTAGGTGGCGATGGCGGCGGCGCGTGGAAAGAGGAGGTGGAGGTTGCTCGCGATGACCTCCTCGAGGCGGACGAAGCCGCGGCCTTCCGGCAGGGACACCCATCTTTTGCGGTTGGCCGGCACCTTCAGCCGGACAAAGCGGTGGCGGCCGTCCCCCTTGGTGATGACCACGGCCAGATTGAGGCTGAGGTTGCTGATGAAGGGGAAGGGGTGGGCCGCGTCGACGGCGAGAGGCGTCAGGATGGGCAGCACCGTCTCCTCGAAATGACGCTGCAGGAAGTCCCGGTCCTCGTCCCGAAGCGATTCGTAGGCCGGCAGAAAGATGCCCTCGCGGCTGAGCAGAGGGCGCAGCACATCCTCGAACAGGTCGCCGAGGATCTTCACCTGCCTCTGCAGTTCGGCGCGGCAGAGGTCGAGTTCCCGGCTCGGGGCCAGGCCGTCGCAGCCGGTCGCCGTCGGCGATTTCCTGATCTTTTGATGCAGTCCACCCAGCCGTTTCATGACGAACTCGTCGAAGATCATCCCCATGATCCCGACGAACTTGACCCGCTCGAGCAGCGGCTGGTTCTCATCCTCGGCCATCTCCAGCACCCGGCGGGCGAAGGCGAGCCAGCTCAGTTCGCGGTTGATATAGGCCTCGTAGGCATCGACGTTCGGCAAGGGTGTGACGGTCATACCTTTCTCTCATCCTTTTTCGCGGGAGACTTTGAACGGGTGCAGCCTCGGGAAGCCGCTTCTCCCTATCTTTCTTAATAGTATACCAGCGGACGGGCAGGGGACAAGAGCGGCCTCGCCTTTACGGGTATGGGGCAGGACCGGCCGGGGCCGCCATGGAGTGATATTTGATCGTTCGCCAGGACTTATTAATGCCGAATCCTTGCCAGGTATTCATCGATGCGTCCGCCCGAGGACTGTAGGGGCGGTCCTCGTGATGGCCCGTCAGTCAGATTCTTTGGACAAGATTCGCCCCAGCACGCCAGCCGGCTGCACGGCCTCACCAGATTTTTGCTGTATTTGCAATTCATCATTATGTTATGTTTAAACTGTAATCGAGAACCTGTCGTTGGAGGTATAATATGTACCTGCCTAACACAAAACAGCCCAGGTGTTTTCAGGTGAAACAGCGAAGGCATGGACTGCTCTCATTCGCAGCCTCCCTGCCGGCGCTCTGCCTGCTCGGTCTCGCCCTTCTTGTTTTCCCCGCCCATGCCGAGGAGCGCACGGCTACCATGCTCGAAGTACAAGGCGCCATCGGTCCCGCGATAAGCGACTATCTGCAGCAGGGGATCGCCACCTCGCAGGAACTCGGGGCTCACCTCGTCATCATCCGCATAGATACGCCGGGAGGCCTCGATTCCTCGATGCGGGACATCATCAGGGCGATCCTCGCCTCGCCCGTCCCGGTCATAACCTACGTTTCTCCGGACGGGGCCCGGGCCGCCAGCGCCGGAACCTACATCCTCTATGCCAGCCATGTGGCGGCCATGGCCCCGGCCACCAATCTCGGGGCTGCCACGCCGGTGCAGATCGGCGGCGCGCCGGGCCAACCCGGCAAGGAGGACAAGGGTAAGGAAGGCGAGAAGAAGGACAAGGCGCCGGCGGATGCCATGGAGCGCAAGATCATCAACGATGCCGCAGCCTACATCAAGGCGCTGGCCGACCGGCACGGCCGCAACGCGGAATGGGCGGTCAGGGCGGTGCGGGAATCGGTCAGCCTCTCCGCCCGTGAGGCCCTGGACATGAAGGTGATCGACATCGTGGCCACCGATATCGACGATCTGCTCGCCCAGGCCGACGGCCGGCAGGTGCGGATGGAGACAGGTGTTCAGACTCTGGCCACAAAAAATCTTGCCGTAACCCCTATCGAGCAATCATGGCGGGTCAAGCTGCTCTCCGTCATCACCGACCCGAACGTCGCCTACCTGCTCATGCTGCTGGGCGTGCTCGGCCTGATCTACGAGCTGTCCAACCCGGGGGTCCTTCTGCCCGGCGTGGCCGGGGCCATCTCGCTCCTGCTCGCCCTCTACGCCTTCCAGGTGCTGCCGGTCAACTACAGCGGAGTGGCCCTCATGCTGCTCGGCATCCTGCTCATGGTGGGCGAGGCCTTCATGCCGAGTTTCGGCGCGCTCGGCATCGGCGGCATCATCGCCTTCTCGATAGGCTCCATCATTCTCATGGACGATGAAGAGTTCCGGATCTCGCCAGTGCTGATCACCGTGACTGTCGCCACCTTCGGCACGCTCCTGTTCCTGATCATCGGCCGCTTCATCGCATTTCGCAGGAAAAAGGTGGTGACAGGCACGGAGGCGATGATCGGCATGACCGGAGAGGCAACCGAGGACTTTATCGGGGAAGGCAGAATCTGGCTGGAGGGGGAATCCTGGAAGGCTCGATACCCCGGACAGGTGAAAAAAGGGGAAAAGGTGAAAGTCGCGGCCAAGGAGGGCCTTTTGCTTACCGTAGAAAAGCTTACCCCTCGCGAGGGAGGGTAAGCACCTTCACGAAATTCTTTCTTACTCTTTCCAGTCCTCGAGCTGCACGGCAAGATGAACTTCCAAGTCAAAGGAGGATGAAAAATGATTCCCAGCGCCTTATTGCCATACGTGACCCTGATAGCCCTGGTGGTCGGGCTGATCGCCATTTCCTTCCGGATTGTTCCCGAATACGAGCGGCTGGTGGTGCTCTTCCTCGGCAGGTTTCAGGAGGTGAAACAGCCCGGGCTCAGGGTGATCCTGCCCGGCATCCAGCGGGCCTTCCGCGTCGATCTGCGGGTGGTGACCCTGGATGTTCCGCCCCAGGACGTGATCTCCAAGGACAACGTCACGGTCCGGGTCAACGCCGTCCTCTATTTCCGGGTGGTCGACCCGGAGAAGGCGATCATCCAGGTGGAGCACTACCTCAACGCCACCAACCAGCTGGCCCAGACCACCCTGCGCTCGGTGCTCGGCCAGCACGACCTGGACGAGATGCTCTCCGAGCGGGAAAAATTGAACAACGATATCCAGGAGATCATCGACAAGCGGTCGGACGCCTGGGGCATTAAGGTGATCAACGTGGAGATCAAGCACGTCGACCTGAACGAATCGATGGTCCGGGCCATAGCCCGGCAGGCCGAGGCCGAACGCGAGCGGCGGGCCAAGGTCATCCACGCCGAGGGCGAGTACCAGGCCTCGGAGAAGCTGCTGGCGGCGGCCGAGATCATATCCAGGAACCCGCAGGCCCTGCAGCTTCGGTACCTCCAGACCCTGACGGACATGACCAACCAGAAAAACACTAATACCATCGTCTTTCCTTTCCCGATCGAGTTCCAGGCGGCGCTGGCCAAGGCCATGGGGAAATAGGCAGGATGGGGGATATTGAGATTCGTTGTCGTTGTTGAAGTCGTTGTCGAAAAGAATGATGGAATCCGGTTGCGGGCAATTTGATGTTTCCCGGCTGAAACCATAAATTGCAGGAAGAGGTTACTGTTTACGACAACGACTCGACTACGACAACGGCCACACCATTACGACAACGACAATCGTTTCGCTCTCCGCTTCACTGACAACGAGGGAAGTCCCCCGGGCGTCCTTGCAAAAATTGTCGAGCGGCCGACACGGGCTTCGGATATACTCTGGTTCTTCTTTCCGGACTCCGTTGCCTGCTGTCAAAAACTTTCCGTTTTCTCCATATGACGCCCCTCGATCATGAAGCCTCGGTCCGGCTGAGGCTGCTCAATTTCCCGCTCATTGTCGGCGTGGTCTATATTCACGCCTACGGCACCACTATCAGTTTCGCAGGCCGGACCCTGGGCCTCGAACGGCTCGATTCTCTCACAGATTTTGTCCGGATCCTGATCTCCCAGGGGATCGCCCGGCTCGCGGTGCCGATGTTCTTTTTGATCTCCGGCTATCTTTTTCTGGCCGGCACACAATGGTCGGTGCAGGTATACGGACGAAAGCTTGCCGCACGAGCCAGAACGCTGCTGGTGCCGTTTCTGTTCTGGACCGTACTCGGTGTGGTGATCCGTTTCCTCGGCCAGTCCATTCCGGCGGTACAGGATTACTTTGTCGGCTCGGGCCCGCTGGTGGCCGACTATTCCCCTTTTGCCCTGGCAAACGCCGTGCTCGGCTTGACCTCGATGCCCGAGGCCTACCACTTCTGGTTTATCCGGGACCTCATGGTGCTGATGATTTTGTCTCCGCTGCTCATTTTTGTTCTGGAACGCGCCGCTGTGCCATTCCTTGCGGCGGTCTTCTTCGCCTGGATTTTCGCGGAATGGCCACTGGCGATTCCCGACGCGGTGGGGGTGTTGTTTTTTTCGGCGGGCTGCTGGCTGGCCATGAGGGAGAAAAGCCTCTTTGCCCTCGACAGGTATGGGAGATGGTTGTGGATGCTTTATCTCCCGATTCTTCTTGCCGATGTGATCTGGTACGACGAACCCTTCAACCTCTGCCTGCATCGATGCGGCATTGTGGTAGGCATCGCGGCCGTGCTCTCCGGGACGAAATGGGTGCTCGGTCATGAGCGGCTGAAAAACTTCATCGTCTGGCTGAGCGGCGCGAGTTTCTTCGTCTACGCCGCCCACGAGCCGCTGCTCGGACTCCTCCGGACCCTGGCCTTCCAACTCGTCCCCTTCGACCGGCCATTTACCATGCTGCTCACCTACCTGCTGCTGCCGCCTGCTCTCATCGCCTTCCTGGTGTGGCTGCACAGCCTGCTTGCCGCCCGTTCGGGCAGGTTGCTCTCTATTGTTACCGGCGGGAGGTGAGGGGGTGGCACTGCCTGCAACACTACGGGTTGCGGCGAGAGCCGCGTCTTCTGTGCAGGAACATACCTAGCGCGCTCGCACCCAAAAGAGTCATGGTTGCCGGTTCGGGCACGGGAGGCGAGTCGTTTTTACGGACCAGCCATAAACTGAAAACGGGGTTCACGCGGGGGTCCCCGAGGGGGGCGGGAGTTGGCCTCATGGTCGCCAAATCCTCGATATGAATGACATCAGCCAGGTTGCCGTACTGGGAAGGGAGCAGCTGCGGCGTCCAATCTGCGTTGTAAAAGGTGAAAACCTCGCCGCTCCAGAAGTCCCATTGCGAATTCATGTCTCCATCGATCAAAAACCAAACAAAATCACCGAACCGAGGCCCCGGGAAGAATTCCATATAAAGACTGCCGCTTGGTCCGGAAAAGGAGTATGGACCAATCGCGAGCGAATAATCGAGTATGTCGTAAAAATATTGTCCACTTCCCTGAAACAATTGGGTCGGTCGCCCCGTCTCCCAATCCCGCAGTTGGTTGTCGATGGTCATTTCACCCCAAATTGGCAGTATTAGTCCCTGCGCATCCTCTACGGAACCGATCGCCGAATAACCAACAGGCGATGCCATGCCGATTGCCGGACCGATGAGACATCCCAAAACCACAGCCAAAACTAGACACTTCGTTCGATTCATGGCTTCCTCCTTTCCCCGTCTTCAGCTTTCGCGAAATTCGGGTTACATGTTGAGTATGGAAAGGGCGATCCTGTCTACGATCGACAAAAACGCCCACGGCAATGAGAGCACCAACGGCAACCGGGAGCTTGATTATCTATGACTCTGACTGAGCAATGTGCGGACAAAAAAGAAATTACAGGAGTACAGGAGAGCGAGAATTTGTATCGACATACAACCATATTTGCGGCAAAAAAGCAATCATAGAATGGTTCATTATATCGTTAGGATATCTTCCTCCTGAATTTGGAAGAAGACGTAACGAAAACGGTACGGAGGTCGGATGTTAGATGGTGTTTAGAGATACCCCCGCGCTCCCCGAATCCCAATCATCATGAGACGCTCGTATGAAATGCCGAAACAAAACGTGACAAAACGCATTGCTATCAGCCAGGCAGCCAGGCCGACATCACTCGCCGTCGATGCGATCGTCAATATTGCGAACCAATCCCTTTTGACGGGGGAGGGGCAGGTTACTGACAATAGTCACCGGCGGGAGGTGAGGGGAGCCGCCTGCAAGGCCGAGGTCATTTGACGAGAGCCGCGTCTTCTATGCAGGAACATACCTAGCGCGCTCGCACCCAAAAGAGTCATGGTTGCCGGTTCGGGCACGGGAGCCGAGTCGTTTTTACGGACCAGCAACAAATTGAAACCGGAAGGAAAATCCCCGAAGATGGGGTCGGGGTAATTTGGCAGGTATGCCAACCCTTCGAGGCGGATGATATCGGCCAGGCTGCCGTACTGGGAAGGGAGCAGCTGCGGCGACCCATCTGCGTTGCAAAAAGTGAAAACCTCGCCGCCCCAGGAGTCCCATTGCGAATTCTCGTCTCCATCCTCCAAGAACCACATGAAATCGCCGAAGTCCAAATCATCGGCAGGGGAATCAGTCTGCAGGAATTCCATATAAAGTTCGCCACGCGGTCCGGAAAAGGAGTATGGACCAATCGTGAGCGAATAACCGGGCATGTCATAAAAATATTGTCCACTGCCCTGCAATTGGGTCGGCTGTCCCGTCGTCCAGCCTCGCAGTTGGTTGTCGATGGTCATTTCACCCGAAATTGGCAGTAATAGTCCCTGCGCATCGTCGACGGAACCGCTCGCCGTATAACCTATGGGCGTTGCGGTGACGAATGCCGGACTGATGAGACATCCCAGAACTACAGCAAGAAACAAATACTTACTTCGATTCATGGAGTTCTCCTTCACCCGTCTTCAGCCTTCGTGAAGTTCGGGTTTTTTATGGTGATGAAAGGAAGGGCGATCTTGTCCGGTCGACAAGAAAAGAAGCGCCCATGGCGATGTGAGCACCATCCACGGCATCGGGAGCTTGATGAGCAAGCCTAGGAGAATTATCTGTGACTCCAACTGGAGGACGGTGCGGGAAAAATGATTCCGGGCGAGCATCGAAAGCAAACCATATTTGCGGCATCCATGCAACAATTATAAGATTCATATAATAGTTAGGGTATGGGCTTTTTCAAGGATCGGAAGAAGTCGTAATGGAAAGGGTGCGGTTGTCGGCGGCCGGTATCTCCGCGCGCTCCCAATCCCAATCATCATGAGGCGATTGCATGAAATCAAAAAACGATCTTGAGCACGTAACAAACCGCATCTCCATCCGTAAGGTAGACATCACCACACTCGCCGTCGATGCGATCGTCAATGCCGCCAACAAGTCACTGCTCGGCGGAGGAGGTGTGGACGGGGCGATTCATCGGGCGGCCGGCCCGAAGCTGCTTGAGGAATGCCGCCAGCTGCACGGCTGCGAGACCGGCAAAGCCAAGATCACCCGGGGTTACGGTTTGCCGGCGAAATATGTGTTACACACCGTGGGACCGGTGTGGCGGGGCGGCGGGCACGGGGAGGAGGAACTATTGGCCTCGTGCTACCGCCAGTGTCTCAGGATCGCAGGAGAAAAGGGTCTGGCAACGATCGCTTTTCCGGCGATCAGCTGCGGGGCCTACGGTTTCCCTGTGATCACGGCGGCGAGGATCGCCGTCGACACCGTCTTCTCCTTCCTTGAGAGCAATGACAAGCTCGCGGTCACCTTCGCCTGTTTCGGGGTGGAGATTCAAGAAGCCCTGGAAGGGGCGCTGTCCGCCAAGCTCGGGGAAATGAGGGGGAAAGGATAAACCGGGCGGTTTTCTTCTCTCTTTTCCTGCTATCTTACACCAGCTTGCTGCGGAACATGAAGTAGACGGCGCCGATCAGGCACATCCCCGCCCAGAGATAGTCGAGCTTCAGCGGCTCCTTCAGGTACATGACCGAGAAGGGCACGAAGACCGACAGGGTGATGACCTCCTGGATGATCTTCAGCTGGCCGACATTCAGGACCGTGTAGCCGACGCGGTTGGCGGGAACCTGCAGCAGATATTCGAGCAGAGCGATACCCCAGCTCACCAGGGCGGCGATGATCCAGGGCTTGTTGTTCAGCTCCTTCAGGTGGGCATACCAGGCGAAGGTCATGAAGACGTTGCTGCACAGCAGCAGGAGTATGGAGATGAGAAGCGGATGCATCTGCGCGTCACCTCAATGGTTCGTTCAGGTTGATGGATACTGCGGTCATTGCTTTTTGTACAGGCTGCCGAGCGTCTCGGGGATCTTGCCTTTGGGCGTCAGCCGGTTGTCGGGCCCGACCTCGTAGAGACCGAACCACTCCTCCGGGTCTTCCCGCTCATGGCGGGTCGAGTCGGTAGGATCCTCGCCGCTCTTCCACCATTCGTCATGCAGTTCGAAGAAGGAGATGCCGCAGTACTTTTCCTTTCCTTTGGCGGTGCGGATATCCTGCCACACCGCACGGAAATCCTTCGGAACGTCCTCAATCCTGTGTCCGCCGAATCCCGGCACCCAGGGCTTGGGTTCGAAGGGCGAGGTGGACAACCCCACCTGAGTGACGAAGATCGGCTTGTCGGTCTGGGCGGCCAGCTCCTCCAGATAGCCCTGGTAGGTGGTGCCGGTCACCGAACCGGGCGGCGAGGTGCGCACGCCCCGGGCGTAGGTGTAGACGTTGAGGCAGACCAGATCGCCGAGATCGGGGTTGATGGCATTGGCCTCCGGCACTTCGAGGTCCGGACGGTTGGCAATGGGCCCGATATGGGTCCAGCTGGTGTGACAGTAGAGGTGCCTCCGGCCGTAACGGGTGAGCTCGTAGTCCATGGCCCCATCGATCAGCCGGGCCAGGGCGATCTCGGTCGGGGTCCGGTCGCTCACTTCTATATGCTTGCCTTTGTAGCTGCGGACCTCGGGGTGGCGGGTGTCGGTGCGGACCACGGAGTCGGCCTGCAGCTCGTCGCCGATGGAAAAGAGCACCAGCCGGTCAGGCCTACCCACCGCATAGACATGATCGATGGCCGCCTTGATGTCCTCCATGGTCTTGGCCAGGAACGGCTCGGCGAGAAAATCCTCCTCGTACGCCCAGATCCAGATATCCTGCCCGTAGACCATATCCGTCCGGTCAAGGGCGGTAAAGAATTTCGGCGGCATTTTCATGGGAAAGACGTGGAGATAGTTGACACCCATGTTTTCCATCAAGTCGATGTGCTCGTCGTAGCGGCCGTCGTCGCCTGGGGGCGCACCCTTCAGCGGCGTCTCATTGGGCAGGTAAGGGGAATAGCCGATGCCCTTGAAAAATACCGGCTCATTGGTCTGTCTGTCGATAATCCGGCTGCCCTCGACGACAAACCTCGCCGGCTGCGGCGTGGCGGCGGAGATGCCGGAGGATTTGATTACGCTTTGGTCCGCCGCAAAGGGTTCGGCAAAGGGGGCAAGGACCATGAACGACAGCAACAGGGAGAAGATTCGGCGTAGCATAGGGAAAATGAAACCGGGAAAATAGGTCGTAGGAAAGAGAGAAAGGTCCTCAAAATGATCATGGGCAAATTACGAAATGTACCTGTTCGTCAGCCTTACCATAAAAGAGTTGTACTGCCAAAGCGAAAAATGTAAGGTCGGCGGGATTTATTCCACGTTCCCTTCCGGTTGCCCGGTTTGACAAGATCGTCAAATTTCCGGTACAAGGAAAGAAACGCAATATCATGTAGAACGGTATCAGAAAAAACATCTTCCGGCCGATGAATACGAGGGAACCATGCTGAGGATTGTCGAGAAACGTCTGACCCTGAAAATCATTATTGCCCTGGCCGCGATTCTGGTCACTGCCTTTACCGTATTGAGCCTGTCCATTCTTCACCGACAGGACAGGCTCCTCGGCCGGATGTCGGAGGTCGTGACCGGCAATATCGCCGATACCAACAGTCAGGCCCAACAGCGGTTTGCCGAGTTGGAGGACGGTGTCCGTCTCACCCTCGCCAAAATGGGCGACGAAGCCGCCGCCCATCTGTCGACTGCCACCGAAAAATCCTTGAAACAGGAGGAAACAAATATTCGGCTGGCGATGGAGAAGACCCTCTCCGCCAACGCCAGGGCGGTGGCCGCCCTGCTTGCCTCCGTTGCTCCGGAGGCCATAATGGCCAAGCGGGGAGATGACCTGATCGCATTCAGCCGGGGGGCATCGAAGACCGAGGAGGTTGTCTTCGCCCTCTTCTTCGACGATAAGGACAAGCTCTTGCCGGGATACGCCGATGTCGTCGATGATCTGGTTATCTCCTATCTCAAAAAAGGCCGTGGCGAGGAGGATACCGAGAAAATGCTGGACGCCGCCCGCCAGGACCCCGGCGTCCTGATCCATGAGGAAAAGATCGAGTACTATGGACTGCCGATCGGCAAGGTCCTGGTCTGTATCGACAAGGCGGCTGTGGCGAAAGAAATCGAGGCCCTTGCTGCCCGCTTCGAAGCCCTGCGGGGGGAGAACGAAACGAGCGTGAAGAATGTGCTCGCGGAGGAATCTGCCAAGGTGATCGGCCGGATCGGCGACGACCTCGATCAGGTTGGCGCCGACAGTCTGAAGGCCGGGGAGGCGACCGGCCGGATCCTGACGGAATCGATGGCCGAAGTCAATGCCGGCACCGCAGCGGTGGTCGTTGTCATCGGTTTTGTCTGCTGCCTGGTGATCCTGGTGCTTCTGGTCGTCCTCCTGAAATTCATGGTGCTCGCGCCGATCAACAGGGTCATAGAAGGGTTGAGGGATGCGGCCGAGGGGGAGGGCGATCTCACCAAGCGGCTGAATGCCCGGCGTCAGGATGAGATAGGCGTTCTGGCCGGCTGGTTCGACTCCTTTGTCGATCGGCTGCACAATATCATCGTCGAGATCAACGGCAATGCCGAAACGGTGAGCAGCTCGGCTCGGGAAGTGCTCAGCGCCAGCGAGCAGATGCAGGAGAAGGCGAGGGATCTCAGCGGCAGGGCGGAGGGTGTCGCCGCCGCCAGCGAGGAGATGAACGTCTCGATGACCTCGGTGGCCGCCGCCAGCGAGGAGGCGTCCACCAATGTCGGCATCGTGGCCGGCACCGCCACCGATATGAAAGAGGCGATGGACAAGGTGGTCGGCCGCTGCGACGAAGCCAAGAACATCTCCGGCCAGGCCACGGCCCAGGTGAAGAAGGCGGCGGAGAAAATGGCTCTGCTGGGCAGCGCCGCCAGCCAGATCAATAAGGTGACGGAAGTCATCAGCGAGATTGCGGATCAGACCAACCTGCTGGCCTTGAACGCCACCATCGAGGCTGCCCGGGCAGGTGATGCGGGCAAGGGCTTTGCCGTCGTCGCCGGTGAAATCAAGAATCTTGCCCAGCAGACCGCCCAGGCGACCAAGGAAATCAAACAGCAGATCGAAGGGATCCAGCAATCGACCAGTGACACGGTGGTCGAAGTCGAGGCTATTACCGGGGTGATCGATGCCGTGGACGAGATCATGTCCGGCATCAATGAGGCGATGGTGGAGCAGTCGGAGCGGGCCTCCGAGGTGGCGACAAACGTCGAACAAGCCTCCGCGGGCATTGCCGAGGTCAACGAGAATGTAGCGCAGACATCGCTCGTCTCAGCCGAGATCGCCAGGGATATCAGCGAAGTCAGCAGTATTTCCCGGTCGATGTTCAGGGCAAGCGACAATATGCGCTCCAACTCTGAAGCCTTGAGCGCCATGGCCAACGAACTTCGAAACATGATCAGTGTCTTCAAGGTCGGCAAAAGCGGCGCCCGCAAATACGGGGGGGCAGCCGTGACTGATCCGGTGGAGGACCTCATTCCCTGGACGGACAGGCTCAGTCTCGGGATCGAGACGATAGATGCCCAGCACAAGGAGCTGGTCGGACTCGTCAATCAGCTGCATCGGGCGATGAAGCGGCAGGTGGGGGAGCGGGAGGCGGAGGCCGTCCTCGGCAAGCTTGCCGACTATACCGTGTATCACTTCGGCTTCGAGGAAAAGCTCTTCGAAAAATACGCGTATCCGCAAGCCGGACCGCATAACAAGGCCCATAGTGAGCTGCTGGCGACCGTCGCCCGATTTCAGCAGGACCTGCGTGACGGCAAGGCGGGACTTTCCATGCAGCTCATGGATTTTCTCAACCACTGGCTGAGGGATCACATCATGAAGACAGATCGGGCCTACGTCGCGCATCTGCGCGACCGTAATATATAAGAGGAATTTCGTGAATCTGTAGTGAATTGCCCGGAGATACCATCAGGCGCTTGGCCGTTATACTTAAAGGGGTTTTTACCGGCACCGGATTTCACACTTGCGATGCCTGTCACAAAAAAGTATCTTAAGTGGGTTTCGACCTATGACGATTTTGTTGATAGGTGGGACAAAGCTCGGGGGACTCGCCATGCCTGCCACAAGCTGCTTCGACCGGAGAAGAACTCTCCGCTATCAGGGCCAGAAGAAAATCATTCTCCTCCAGCAAAGCGGCATCCATCATCTCCGGGATATCAGTTTTGGAGGACTCTCCTTTTTCTGCCCCCGAGACCTGGTATTCCCAACCCAATGGCCCCTGGAAATCATGGTTGCCGGCTCGCTGCTCCGGGTGATACGGGTGCCGGTTCGCCTGGTTCACGAACGGATGAATGGCAGCGTCAGTCCCATTATCCCTCACCAGGGAAAGGAGGTCGGCGTCGAGTATCTTGCCCTCGACGAGAAAAACCGTCCTCTTCTGGCGCGATTGATCTCCTATCTCCAGCAAATGACCACCGACTGCAGCCCCTGAAGATAAAGGTTCCCTCCGTTTTCACCTCGTCCTCCGGAAAGTCCCGCACCGTCTGCCCAGTATAAAATATCCCTGGAGTCGATTATGCCCAACCCCTTGGAAAAACTGAACCTGCTCAAGTACTTTTTTGCGGGAATCGACGACAGTAGTCTACTGGACGGCGATGAGTCGGCCTGTCGCGCACTGCGCCGTCAGGTGGGTGACGCCCTCGTAGACCTCCTCCTGACTCATCGGCCGTTCATGGAAGTAGAGACTGGCCTCGCCTGGCCGTATCGGGAGTTCGCCCGGCGAGTTCCCCTCCTGGAGGGGGAGGCCCGGCGGGGAAGGACCGAGCATATCCGGCAGCAGGCCAGGCTGTTTCTGGCCCTGCTTCCCTTTCCCGGGCAGTGGCGATGGTTGACGGAGGTTTCGCAGGATTCGGCCGATGATCCGGAAATCAAGGCCTTGCTGTCGTCGGAAAGGCAGAGGATCGAGGAAAAAATTCATAAAAAAAAGCAACGGGTGTTCAAGCTCCGCAATTTCTGCCAGGTGCTGAAGAGGCCGAACCTGCCCGATGAAAAGGGCATTCTGAGAATATTTTCCCTCCCCTATCTCTTTGCCGATGTGCAGCTCCTCCACCGGTTGAACCGGCTGTACCTGCTCTATGTCGAGCCGCCCTGGGGAGTCGTGGCGCGTCATGCCTGGCTCCGGGCTTTCGGCCAACTGACGGACCCGGTCCTTTTCGGCGTCGCCGGCCATGAGGATGCGGCGTTTCTCGAGAGCCAGGGCGGGATTGCGACCACCCGCCTGTGCCATGGCGATTTCCTGGAAGAAGAGGACCTGCCGCCCACCCGCGGCAAGGAGTTCGATCTCGTTTTTGTCGCAACCTATGATGAAATGGAGCGCAAGCGGCACGGCTTCATGCTCGATCTCCTCAGCCGTCCCCCGCTAACGCATACGACCGCGCTCTTCATCGGTCGGGGCAGCGAGCAAAGCTTTGATCTTTTCCGCCGCCAGGTGGAAGATCGCGGACTCGGCGGCAGGGTCGAAGCGCTCGCCAACCTCCGGCGCAACGAGGTCTCGGAGCAGCTCGCCCGCTGCCGGATCGGGATGCTCACTTCGGTCAACGAGAACGGTTGCCGCTGCATCTACGAGTACATGCGGGCGGATCTGCCGACGATCGTCACCTCCTCCATGGCCGGCTGCAATTTCGATCTGATCAACAGTCATACCGGGTGCGTCGCCTCCGATAAGGCCCTGCCCGGCGCGATACTCCACGCCCTGTCGCACCCGGAGAGTTTTTCGCCCCGGGCCTGGTTCCTGAACCATTCCGGAAGCCGCAATTCCAGCCTGCGGCTGAATGCGGAAATGAAAAATCTCTTCGCGAGGCTTGGATATTGCTGGCGCGGGGATATAGTCCCCCTGGGCAGCAGCGGCGCGACCCGGTATGTGGATGAGGCCCACGCCCGGGCCTTTGCAGAAGAATTCGAGCAACTCCTGGAGATCCTGCAACCTTTCCTGTCTGTTCGCCTGTCTGTTTGAGCCGAGGACGCTTTCATTTCGTCCGTGGATCAGATAAAGTGATCCTGCGAAACGTGAAGAGCAAGTCTCGGAGGAGTGAAATGAAATCGGCAGTTCTGATAATCGACGTCCAGCGCGGGCTCTTCGAGCCGGCACCCCAGCCCTATGAAGCGAATGCGCTCATCGAGCGGATCAACCGTCTCACCGACAGGGCCAGAAAGGCGGAGGCTCCGGTGATTTTCATCCAGCACGAGGCGGCGGCAGGTGTTCTGGCATTCCAAAGCGAGGGATGGCCACTGGCGGCGGGACTCGAGGTGAACGAACGCGACGCCAGGGTGCGGAAGAAAACCCCTGACTCCTTTCTCCGTACAAATCTTTACGAGTTGCTCGCGGAAAAAGGGGTGGATGATCTGGTCATCTGCGGCTACGCTTCCGAATTCTGCGTCGACACCACCACCCGTCGGGCCGCGGCGCTCGGCTATACCGTGAGACTCGTGGCCGACGGTCATACGACCCATGACAAACAACACGCAACGGCAAAAGAAATCAGGGCCCATCATAATGCCACGCTGTCCAACATAAAAAGCTTCGGGCCAAGGATTTCTGCAGTCCTTGCCGATGATATCCATTTTGATTGAGTAAAAGCGGGCTACTGGTCCCGACTCAGCAAATGACCGCCTGAGGCGGCAAAGAAGCGGAGGTAAAACTGCCCATGTCCTCTGTGGTGATGGTCGCCGTACTGGTTGCCGCCCTTTTGCACGCTTGCTGGAACTTTCTGGTGAAGCGGACGGACGACAAGTACCTCAGCATGAGCTGTGTGGTGTTGGGGCACGTGCCCTTCGCGGTGGCGGGGTTGCTCTACGCCCCCCTGCCGAGGATCGAGGCGCTGCCGTATATTCTGGGAGGCGCGGCGCTTCATGTGGGGTATCAGCTGTTTCTGCTCTCCGCCTATCGTTTCGGTGACTTGAGCCAGGTGTATCCTCTGGCCCGCGGTGCCGCTCCCCTCCTGGTGGCGGGTGTCTCGATGCTGTTTCTGGGCGCGCATCTCGGCCGGTTTGAGCTCGCCGCCGTGGCGGTCATCGGCATCGGGATCATGAGTCTTGCCGCGGTCCGCCGCGGGGACGGCCTTTACAACCGGCGAGCCGCGCCGCTTGCCATGATCACCGGATGCTTCATCGCCGCCTACTCCCTGGTGGACGGCTTGGGGGCCCGCGAGGCCGGCACGGCCGTCGGTTTCTACGGCTGGCTATCCGCCGTCAATGGCCTGATCTTTGCAATCATCATGCAGCTGTTGCGACCGGGACTGGTGACCAGGTCGGTCGGCAGCCACTGGCGGCTCACCCTTCTCGGCGGCGGAGCCTCTTTTTTCTCCTATGCCATAGTAACCTGGGCCTTCACCATGGCGCCTATCCCCCTGGTTACCGCCCTACGGGAGACGAGTATCGTCTTTGCCCTGATGCTGAGCGTGCTCGTGCTCAAGGAACGGCTCAACATCATGAAGGCCTTGGCAACCGCTGCAACGCTTCTGGGCGTTATTTTGCTGAGAATCAACAGCTGAGCGGTTTTCAAGTCCTGCGCCTTCGGAGAATTTCGGGCATCCGGCTCGTCTTCCCGGATCGGAGTACATACTGTGTGGAAAAACATGAGCATCGGAAAGGGAGGCGAATATGGCGACACCATCACTTATGGATCTTGAGCGACTGGCCCGCCGGGCGGGAGGGATTCTGGCCGACGGGTACGAGCAGGAACATCGTATAGATTTCAAGGGGGAGATCGACCTCGTCACGGAGATCGACCATCGGTCGGAGGCCTATCTGGTAGGCGAAATCAATCGCAGTTTTCCCGGCCATCGGATACTGGCGGAAGAGGGCGGTGGAGAAGACGGCGGCAGAGACCAGTGGTACATCGATCCCCTGGACGGCACCGTCAACTATGCCCACGGCATCCCTTTTTTCTGCGTCTCCATCGCCTATGCCGCGGGCGGCGAGCTGACCCTGGCAGCGGTCTACGATCCGATGCGAGATGAGCTGTTCAGCGCCGAACGGGGCAAAGGCGCCATGCTGAACGGGCGAACCCTCCAGGCGGGGCGGCAGACGGTGCTGGCCCGGTCCCTCCTGGTTACCGGTTTCCCGTATGATGTCAGGAAGAAAAAGGAAAACAATCTCGATCATTTCGTGAGACTCACCATGCTCGCCCAGGGAGTACGCAGGTTGGGTTCGGCGGCTCTCGATCTCTGTTACGTGGCGGCCGGCCGCTTTGAAGGGTACTGGGAGCTTTCCCTGCAACCATGGGACCTGGCGGCGGGGGCGCTGATCGCCCGGGAAGCAGGCGCAAAGGTCACTTCCATAAAGGGAGACGAGAAACTTCTCTCCCCTCCCTATTCTGTGCTGGCGACGGCTCCGGGGATCCATGGCGAATTGCTGGCGATCTTATCTTCCCCTGAAGGAGCGTGCAAATAACGCGGCGACGGGCGTTAACCCAAAAGAACTAGCTGAAGTCTTAAAAATCGGGTAAATTACGACAACTCTGCCGGGAATGGAAACAGGCATACTTCGGGCTGACCGCGAGCAGAGCCCACTCGCGGAAACGCAAGCGGATTGCAGTCGAAGTTGTAACCATCTGTTCCCCCCTCTTCTTCAGAAGATCTCACCGTCTCGTCACGCTCATGTTAACAGAATACTTTCGTCGCTATCTTCCCCGGAAGAAAGAGTCCGTCCATCTTTTGCGCGGTGCGGTGCTGGCCGTCGTGCCCTTTTTCGTCCTGAGCCTTCTCCTTCTGACCATCTCGCTGTCTTTCGGGCTGATCGGAGGCATTGACGAGTACTTCGCGTTCCAGCACGATTTGCCTTTTTTTCTGCTGGTTTACGAAATTTTCGATCAGGTCCGGAATTACTTTTTCTACCACGAATTGCCCTTTTTGCTGCTCGTCTACGGGGCGCTCTATTATCTCATGCGTCCCGGCACCTGGCGGGGTGTCATTGCAGCGGCACCGATCGTTCTGCTCTATGTGGGCATGGATCTCTATTATGTGTTCATGCACAGCATTTTAAAGCTGGATGATCTGCTTCTCCTGCCGGAGGGACTTACGGTATCGCCGATCTGGGTCCGGATGGGAGTGGTGGCCGGAGTTTTCTTCTGGATTACGGCTTTTGCCGTTTCGCTTCGGCGCCGTCCCCGGGAACTGATCCTGCCCCTCGCGCTGCTGCTTGTCGCCGCAATACCGCCAATCGCCGCCTATATGGCACCCAAGCAATTCCTGCAGCTCGCCGGCAGTCGCGGGCTGAATATTGTTCCCTGGTCGGACCGATGGACTTCCGCCAGTGTGGGCAGAGCCATCTCGCTGCTGCTCTTTGCCGCCAACAAGCATAGGGCGATGGCGGAACTTGCTACGCAGGCGCCGATCGACGATCCCGGCCGGAATCCGGAGATCCTGAAAAGCACCCTGCAGAAATCCCGCAATATCCATATCCTCGTGCTGGAATCATTTTTCGATCCGGAACGCTTCAAGGGCCTGTCCTTCCGTACTCCGGCGGCACCCCCGGAGTTCAAGGCCATGCGGGCCAAGATGCATGTGAGCACTTCGCCGGTGTTCGGGGGCGGAACGGCGCAGGCGGAGTTCGAGCTTCTCTGCGGCGTGCCGGCGCTCGAGCTCTATACCTCGGCCGAATTCAATATGCTGGACGGGGCCAAGACGCCCTGCCTGCCGAATGTTCTCGCCGACGTCGGCTACCGGACGGTGGCCACGCAATCCTACAAGCCGGATTTTTTCAACTCTGAAAAGGCCTACCGCAGCCTGGGTTTTCAAGAGATCAACTTCCCCAGCGCCTTTGCCGGCAGCCGACCCACATATCTGCAGTACGAGGGGACGGAAGGTGTCAAACAATACATCTTCGACGGGGATCTGCTCAGCCAGAACCTTGCCTACGTCGAAAAACTCACGGCGGAAGGTAGGCCGTTTCTCAACTATATACTGGGTGTTTATGGCCATCTGCCTCACAAGACCGACCTGGAGCGTTTTCCGCCGAAGGTCGATGTGATCGGCGTCGGCAACAATTCCCAGACCTATCTCGCTATTCAACAATTCTATTATCGAGCCGGAGCCGTTGCCGGCTACCTGAAAAAGCTGCGGGAGATCGATCCGGACAGTCTGATTGTGATCACCAGCGATCACCTGCCGCCTCTGGACGGCGGACGGATCTATAAGAATTTAGGATACAACCTGTCAGATAAGCAGAATATCTGGTTCTACGACGGCCCCCAGCAAAAACAGGTTGCCTGGCCGGATCACCATTATGAGTTCATGGATTTCATCCTCGATATTCTCACGGAGGAGCGCATCTGCAAACAGGTGGCCTGTAAGAACCGGGAGGAGTGGGCTCCGCAGAAAATAATGGCGAGCTACAACAACATCATGAGTCTTGGCGCGGGTATCACGCGCCGGCCGACCACGTTGATGGCGGGTGCGGCAGCCGGGGCGGGAGCCGCTCCCGCTGCGGCAGATCCCCGGTTGTAGCGAGGTAACCGCCAGGCGGCCTCGGGACTGGACGAAATTCGAACAGCAAGTGGCGCAAAAAGGGCCGGGATCTCCCTGGGGAGGTCCCGGCCCTTTTGTTTTTTCGTCAATCCCCCAAAAAGGGGCTCTTTCAGCGACCCCTTGAGGGGTACCCAGTTCAGTCCCCCCTTGAGAGGGGGAAGCACTTTCACGAAATCAATTCAAACAGGCAGGATCAATGTTCATGGGTATAGAACGGCCACTTGTGGAAGAACCATTCGTTCCAGAGCAAGGGGATGATCCACCAGAAATTCCAGATCAGGGACTCGCCGTGCAAAATTCTGTCCGCCACGCCGTGGGCCATGTGATGGTTGCCGAGCCCCCAGTGGCCGAAATTGATGTAGTAGAAGAAGATGTAGTTGAGCACTGCGAAGACGAGGACGCCGACGGTCCGAAACCAGAAGGCGGCCCAGGAGTCGATGTCCTGCATCGGCACCATGTCGTCGAAATAATGGTGCCAGACCAGGAAGGGGATCAAGGTGAAGCCGGCGATCTCGGCGGCATGGTACCACAGGAAGCGGGCCATGCTGTCGTTGCCGTTCGCCTTCAGCGCCTCGGTCATGTCGGGCAGCCAGAGGGGCGCGAATTTGACGCAGGCCAGGGCGATCAGATAGCCGATCACCACGATGGCGAAAAAGGAGACCAATCCCTTCAGAGGCTGGGCAAGCTTGATCGCCGACCAGGGCTTCATCCGCCATACGTTGGGCGTCATGAACAGGACCACGATCATCCATTCCCACCAGCCGAATACCCAGTGCACATGCGGGGTTCCGGCGATTTCGGTCCACCACGGGAAATTCATGCCGTAGGATGACCCGAAGACCTTGCCGTAGAGCATCCCCCAGAAAGGCACGATCAGCGCGACGTAGAAGAACATCGTCCACATGGAGGACCAGCCGAATTCAGCGAGACCGGCCATGGGCTGTTTCAGGTCGCTGGGACGGACCGGCCATTTGCCGAAGAGGATGGTGATGAAGGGATAGCTGAAAAAGCCGATGAGCACGAAGCAGACCACCGCCCGCTCACCGTAGCGGGCGGTGCCGGCCACCAGTTTCTCTAAAGAGAGTTCCTTGCCGCAGTTGACCATGGCCCCCGCCGCATCCTGAAACTGGGCGACGCACGAGCCGGTGGCGGCCAGGGCCTCGATATTGCTCTGGCTGAGGAAATTGAAACCGAGCCCGAGGACTCGGTAAAAGACGATATGAATCACGAACCAGACGAGGACCAGGTTGACGAAGGTCTCGACGATGCCGCGCGTCGGCTGGGGCAGATCGTCGAAGGGCCAGTCGCCGAGGAACATATGCTGCCACAGGCCAACCAGGATCATCATGGCCAGATAGAGCACGAAGGGGTAGGGGAAAGTGTGCAGCGGACCCCGCGGGTCACTCAGGAAAAACCAGAGTATCCAGGCTATGCCAAAAAATGCAATAAACGAGATGATTCCGGTGAGAGGCTGTCCCCACCGGGGCTTTAATTCTGCTGCGGCCATACGCTCCTCCTTTTGCGAAAGATGAACTTCGTTTGTGTGTAAAGAGGCCGGCAACAGAGACATTGCCGGCCCTCGAACAGGTAACGCAGATCATAGACAGCAGCTTTTCGGTCGAGCGCTCAGTCGGAAAATAAATACGCTAATACAGCCAGTTATGCCGGAAGATTTGTAAGTATAAAGTGATAACGCATACCTGAGCAAGCGCTCGATCGACTTCTGATCATTAACCTTCGGATGGATTTTGTCAATCTTTTTTTCAATGCTGTCACGAAGACTGCCGAAAGGGGGAGAATAAGACTGCACCAGGCGAACTCCGGAGCAGGATTTCGGGGATAGATAAATTTCGGGGGAAATTTCCAGGGCGGTGCAGGATTGTTCTTTCCTTGGGGCCTGAATCCTCTCCCACTCACCTTCAAAAGGGAAAATTTCTCGGATTTTTTTAGAGTAGTCGTTAAAAAGTGCTCCAACCCGTGGAGATGGACTCTGGAAAAAGTTGATATACGAGGAGTAGAGTCTCAAACGGCGCTTTGGTGGTACATATGGTACAGCGAATCAAGTAGATGCGGACTTTTTAGGAGTCCATCATCTCTGGCTCAGATAAACACCGCCCATGATGACCGCAGCGGCGGCAATCTGTCCTCCGGTAAAGGTCTCGCCCAGTATCAGCCAGCCCATGATCACCGAGAAGACCGGAATGAGGTTGACATAGGAGGCGGCCTTGTTGGCGGGGACGTGCTTGAGGCCGAAATTGTACAGGCCGTAGGCACCAAGAGTAATCACCGCGCCGAGGTAGACGATGGCCAGGGTAGGGCCGAGGTGAAATTCACTCGGAAGTTCTGTCTGGGGGTACAAGAGCAGGGGAAAATAAAAGAGGCAGCCGACAAAGGCCTGCATCGCGGTCAAAAAGAACGGGGGGTAGCGCTCGGTGAGCGATTTGAGGGCGATGGTGTAGCCGGTGGCGCAAACCATCGCCAGCAGTTCCAGGAAGTTGCCGAGCAGGGGATTTGGGGCGTCGGTGGTCGGAGTGGACTGTAGAGTCAGCCAGCAGACCCCCGAAATGGCCATAACCGAACCTGCGATGGAGCGGCGGGTGATGCGTTCCTTGAGGATAAAGGCGGCGGCAATCATAACCATGATCGGCAGCATGGCTGTTATCAGGCCGGCCTGTGAGGCGGTTGTGTTCTCCACCGCTTTCGCCTCAAACAGGAAATAAAGGCAGGGCTCGCACAGGGCCATGAACAGGATGAGCCGATAATCGCCCTTGCGGTAGTGAAGCGATTGGGCCAGGCGTTTACCTATGATCACAAAGCAGACGCTGGCGATGAACATACGCCCGAAGATCACCACCAGGGGGTCGTAGGTCCGAAAAGCGAATTTCAAGGCAATAAAGGAACTTGCCCAGAGAATCATGGCCAGAACCAGGGCAAATGTCGCCAGCTGCGACTGGCCTTTGGGCATTGTCATCATTCGAAAAAAAATGGAAAAGGGAATGAAAGCGGGATGAAGCCTCCTTTACCGGCAGTAAAGGAGGCTATCCTTGAGCGAAGGCGGATCAGTTAGTTCTGCAAGACCCACTGTCCTACGCTGTTGCGGCAGGCCGTGGTGTAGGTCCTTTCGGTCCTGCCGTCGATGGTGGCGAGAATTTCGGCTTTCCGGCAAGGTCTATCCGGCTGGGTCGGATTGATATAGGCCGGCTGTGGAACAACCTGATAGGTGTTGCCGTTGTCCGGATTGTGCCAGGAGGTCGGCTGCCCGGAGGGTGCGAACTCATATGCGTGATTCAATTGCTGCCGGTCGTATTTGTCCATCTCGTTGCCTACAATGTAGCCGAGCAAGCTACCCACCGCGGCACCGATCAGCGTTGCTTCCGTGCTGCGGCCAATGGCCTGGCCGGCGATGGCGCCGCCGGCCGCCCCGATTCCGGCGCCCCGGGTCCCTTTGCTGTAGTCGGCACAGGAAGAAAGGGAGAAGACTACAAATATCGGAAGCAAAAACAGCGATAGTCTTTTCATTTTTTCATTACTCCTCATTTTTAAATTGCTCATGCTCCAGGGGGTAAGATACTCAAATAATTGTCATCCTAGAGCAACTTTGCAACATTAATCCGACATGGACCGGCAGCAAGGCCGAGGCTGAAGCGGCCATTTCCCATCTCTCCGGTTCGGCGACCTCTAAAACATCAACTCCCGGAAGGTGAGAATCGACGGGAAATGTGGAGAATGGCGGGGAAGAAGCCGGGAGCTGGGTTTTGCCACATGGATCAAATGCTTGATACCATAGGCTGCGGCCGCGTGGAGAACCTTTTCGGTATCGTCTGCAAAAAGCGTCCGCCCCTTGTCGTAGGGCAAGAGCGTCTGCAGTTTCTGCCAGAATTCGGGCTGCTCCTTTGCTGCCCCGACTTCCTTGGAGCAAATCAATTGCTCGAACCAGCGCTCGATCTTTACCTTCTCCATCTTGACCTCCAGGGTCTTGGGATGGGCATTCGTGACGAGATAGAGCTTTTTTTTCATTTTCTGCATGTACAGGAAAAAATCGAGCACGTAGGGATGAATATCCACCAGATGGCTCACTTCCCGCTTGAGGGCCGCGATATCCAGGTCTAGGCGTTCGGACCAGTAGTCGAGATCGGTCCACTGCAGGGTGTTCTCGACACTCCGGTAAACGGCCAGCAATTGTTCCCGGGCCAGATCGGGCGCAAGGGAGTTGCGGAGGGCGTAGGCTTCGGGGACGTAGGATTCCCAGAAGAAATCGTCGTAGTATTTGTCGAGGAGGGTGCCGTCCATATCGAGAAAAACCGCATCGATTTCCTCCCAGGTGAAACCAGGCGGGATCGGGACCTCTCGTTCAGGCGGCAGGGGAGATAAGGTTGCCCAGTTCATGGAGTACTCGTGTGATGGTTTCAAAAATATGTTCGGTTGAAGCCAACCGGTCGTAGATGATCAGACGCCCGTCAGGCGTGAGTTTGGGCACGGCGTTCTGTTTTTTTGTTCCGGCCTTTTCAAGGTAAGAAAGTAGCATCTCGGGCGCAAGGGGCGTGTCGTTCAGGAAGGACAGAGCAAGACTATCCCTGCCGTGTTCCAGCTTGCTGATGCGTAAGTCGGCAAGCTCCTTCTTGAGCGCGATGATACGGAAGAGGGTGATCGTCTCGACGGGCAGCGGCCCATAGCGGTCGATAAGCTCCTCCTCCAGATCGGCCTGCATCTCCGTCGGAGCGGTGGAAAGCGCGGCCATCCGCCGGTAGGTAATGTAGCGCTGGCTGATATCAGGGATATAGCTTTCGGGTATATAGGCGGACAGTTGGAGGTTCACCTCCGGATCGACCTCCTCGCGGGCGGGCCCCTCCTCCCGCATCGCCTGGGCCTTGAGATCGGCGACCGTCTTCTGCAGCAGATCGAGATAGAGATCGTAGCCGATGGCGGCGATATTGCCGCTTTGGCTGATTCCGAGCAGGTTGCCGCCTCCGCGGATCTGCAGGTCGCTCATGGCGAGCTTGAACCCTCCGCCGAGGTCGCTGCAGTCCATAAGGGCGCGGAGACGTTCCTTGGAATCCTTGGTCAGGCTATCGAGCGACGGCACCAGCAGATAGGCGTAGGACTGGATGCTCGACCTGCCGACCCGGCCGCGCAGCTGATAGATCTCGGCAAGCCCCAGCATATCGGCCCGGTTGATGATGATGGTGTTGGCCGAGGGGATGTCGAGACCCGACTCGATGATCGTGGTGCTGACCAGCACGTTAATCTTCTTGGTGACGAAAGAGACCATGATCTCCTCCAATTCCTTGCCGGCCATCTGGCCGTGGGCCACAGCGATACGAGCTTCTGGCACAAGCTGCTGCACCACGTTTGCCATCCGGTGGATGGATCTTACCCGGTTGTGGACGAAGAAGACCTGGCCGCCGCGCCGCAGCTCCTTGCTCACCGCCTCCTTGATGACCAGTTCGTCGAAACGGGCGACGAAGGTCTTGACCGGCTGGCGGTGGACGGGCGGGGTGGAGATGACCGACAAGTCGCGGATCGACAGCAGCGACATCTGCAGGGTCCGGGGGATGGGTGTCGCAGTCAGCGTCAGGATGTCTACCTCCGCCCGCAGCTTTTTCAGCTTCTCCTTGTGGGCCACCCCGAACCGGTGTTCCTCGTCGATGACCACCAGCCCCAGCTCCTTGAAGACCACGTCCTTGGAGAGCAGGCGGTGGGTGCCGATGATGATGTCGATCGCGCCTTTTGCAAGATCCTTCAGTATCTTCTTTTGTTCGGCTGGGGTGCGGAAGCGGTTGAGACAGGAGATGGTCACCGGGAAACCCTGCAGCCGTTCGGCGAAAGTCTTGGCATGCTGTTCGGCCAGGACGGTGGTCGGCACCAGTATGGCCACCTGGTAGCCGTCTTCCACCACCTTGAAGGCGGCGCGGACGGCCACCTCGGTCTTGCCGTAGCCGACATCGCCGCAGACCAGCCGGTCCATGGGCCGATCACTGACGAGATCGTTGATCACATCGCTGATCGACTGGTCCTGGCCGGGTGTCTCGTCGAAGGGAAAGGATTCCTCGAGCTCGTGGAAGAGCGGCCCGGGCTGGGAAAACTGGCGGCCCTCCCGCAGCTCGCGTTTGGCATAGATCTCGAGCAGTTCCTGGGCGACCTTCCAGACCTCCTCCTTGACCTTGGTCTTGGTGGTCTTCCAGTTCTGGGTGCCGAGTTTGTCGATCTTGGGCTCCCGGTCGGAGAGACCCTGATAACGGGTGAGCAGGTTCAGCCGGTCGACCGGCAGGTAGAGCTTGTCGCCGTCCTTGTACTCGAGGCAGACGAAGTCGTTGATCACCCCCTGGAAGGTAACGGTGTCGAGGCCACGATAGATTCCAAGGCCATGGTCGTGGTGGACGACGATATCGCCGTAGTGCAGTTCGGTGAAGAGGAGCGGGTCCTCCTTCTGCTTGGCTTTCTTCTTGCCGCCCAGGCGCATCTCACCGAACAGCTCGTTTTCCGAGAGGATGTGCAGATGCATCTCCGGCAAAGAGAAACCTTCGGAGAGCGGGTGATCGCAGAGAAAAAGGGGCTGGTCCTGGCCGCGGGCGGGAAGATGTTCGAGATTGAGCGGGGAGGGCAGGATTTCCACCTGGTGGCCATGTTTGGCGATGAGCTCGGCCAGATTTTTGGTATGGCGCGACGAACGGCAGCAGACTATCACCCGGTCGCCGTGCTTCTGCCAGGTGGAGATCTGAGCGGAGAGCGGGGCGAGGATGCCGAGTTTGGCGCGATTGAGGGATATTTCCTGTTTCAGCAGCTGATGATTGCCGGTGGTGATGGTGATCGTTTCCTCTCCCGGTCGGGAAAAATCAGTGATATTCAAGCACTTGAATTCCGCCAGCTGTCTGGTTGCCCCGTCTTCCATCAAGAAGAGGTCAGGCGGCGGCAGAGCGGGATTGCCAATCTCCCGGGATGTTTCGTAGTTTTTGCGGATTCGCTCGAGGGTAAGATGCATGCTCTGCCGGATGCCCTCCGGATCGATGAGCACCAGAACCGTGTTCTTGGGCAGAAATTCGAGGACGGTAGAGGTCGGCGGCTCATGCTCCCGATAGAACAGGGGCAGGAAGAATTCCATCCCCTCAAAGCGCAGACCGCTGCCGGCCCGTTCCGCCATGCGGGCGGTCTCCTCGCTGTTCCAGCCGTTTTGGTCGCCGAGGTCGTGGATCAGCCCGGCGATTCTCTTTAGCCGGCCGGGGGTGGTGTCGAGCAGGACATCCGTTACCGGCAGAAGCGTCGCCTCGCTGAGTTCACCGATCGAGCGCTGGGTGAAGGGATCGAAAGGCCGCAGGGATTCGATGGTGTCTCCGAAAAAATCCAGGCGGATCGGTCCGTCGTGAATGACGCCGGAGTCTAGAGCAAACGGTGGAGGGTAAATGTCGACGATGCCGCCGCGTACGGAGAAGTCACCCACCGACTGCACGAGGGCAGCTTTCTCATATCCCAGGTACACCAGGCGCTGCAGCAGGTCGTCCCGGTCGCAGTCCTCGCCCGACATCAGATATTCCGCAACCCGGGTGAGAAGATCGGCCGGCATAACCCGGCGCAGCAGCGCCTCGATCGATGTGATCATGATACCCCCACTGCCGGTCTTCAGCCGATAGAGAGTCGAGAGCCGGGCGGCGGCGATCCGCTGGTCCGGCGAGAGTGGGGTGTAGGGTGGAATCTCATGGCCCGGGTATGGCAGGACCTGCCTGTCGGTGAAAAGCCCGATGTCCTGTTCCAAGATCGGGATGAGGTATTCATCGGGGACGATGCAGCAGCAGGTGGTGTTGTCCGCCAGTTGAGCCGCCAGCCAGGCAGGGCTCGCCCCGCGCAGTCCGGCCACGGCCAGGCCATCATTTTGAGCCAGGAGATTGAGGAGTGTGTCGTACATTATCAACAAAAGTGCCGGTTATGCCCTTCAGGAAACAGGAGGCAAGTTACAGGAGACAGGCAGCAAGCGCCTTGCGCCTCTTGACCTGGTACCTGATGTCTGACTCCTGGAACCTGCACGGCATAACCGGCAGTATAATTACCGTACCCTCTTTTGGGAAGGATCAGAACACTCCGCCGACACTGAAGTCCCAGACGGAATCATCCTCACCGTTTTTCGGATCGAGGTTGTAGCCCCAGACCAGACGCAAGGGTCCCATGGGGGACAGCCAGCGAACCTCAAGGCCCGTCCCCTGCTTGACCGAGTCGGCCGCGTCGTCGAACCAGTCCTCGTCGTCGTTCAGGACTTGACCGGTATCGTAGAAGAGCACGCCCATCAACCCTTGGGTTTCCAGCAGCGGGAAGACCAACTCGGTATTGGTGTACCACATCTTGTCGCCGCCGATGCGATCACCGCTCACGGGATCGATGGGGCTTATTTTGGCATACTTGAAGCCACGGACCGAGTTGAGGCCGCCCAGGTAGAACCGCTCGTATACGGGCAGCTTGTCGGTCTCGTTTTCGAAGACCTGGCCGGCGTTCAGGCTGAAGTGGAAACTGGTCCTGAGCGGCAGCGGGAAGTACCAGCCGGACGAGCCTTCCAGCTTGGTGAACTCGGCATCGCCGCCGAAAGGGCCGCCGCCGTATTTGACGCTGATAGAGTTTCTCGAACCTTCGGAAGCCCCATACCGTCTGTTCCGGGTATCCCTGACCAGGGAGAACTTTATGGCGCTGGTCACGTGGATATCGACGGAGTTTCTGATGATGAAGGAGGCATTCTCGGAAACGTCGGTCAGATCGGTATCGGTGTAGCTGTAATTACCGAACAGCTGCCATTTTTCGAAGATCGGATAGCCGATGCGGATGCCGCCGCCCATCGAGTCCTTGGTGTAATCGTCGTACTCCCGTTCAGTATCGAACAGATCCAAACCCCAGGAGAGCGCGGAATCGTTCAGGTGCGGGTTGGTGTAACCGAGATTGTACCGGGAACTCTTGCCGCTGAGGTTGGCGCTGAACGCCAGGGTATCGCCCCGGCCGAGGAAGTTGTTCTCGGATATCTGGCCCATGACGATCAGGTTATCGGCGGAGCTATACCCTGCACCGATGCTGAAGGTTCCCGTGCTCTTCTCCTTGACGTCGACCACCACGTTCATCCGGTCGGGGTCGAGGGACGGCTCGGGGGTGATATTCACCTCCTCGAAATACATGAGCCGTTGCAGGGCCTGGGTGCTGTCGCGCAAGGCCTTGGAGTTGAAGACGCCGCCCTCGGCAACCCGAAGCTCGCGGCGGATGACGTTATCCCTGGTACGGGTGTTGCCTTTGATGGTGATCCGGTCGATGTAGACCAGGTTGCCTTTGGTGATCCTGAAGGTGATGTCCATTTTCTCGCCGGTGGAGGACTTCTCGGTGGCGGGGCGGATGCTGGCAAAGGCATAGCCGGCTTCCGAATAGTAATCGGTGAGCTTGAGGATATCGTCCCTGATCTGCTGCCGGCTGACGAATTCCAGGTTACGGATTTCGACGAGAGAGAGCATTTTTTCCTTGCTGTCCAGCAGATCGCCGGTAATATCCACCGTCCCGACGCGGTAACGCGGCCCCTCCTCGATCACGAATTTGACAAACAGCCACTCTTCCTCCTGCCGGATCTGCGGCTCGCCGACCTTCGCTTCCAGGAAACCGTGATTGTTGTAGAAGGCGACGATGCGCTGGGCATCCTGCTGGATCCTGTTCATATCCAGGAGCCCCGCGTCGGTGAGCCAGGACATGAACCATTTCTCGCCGGTTTCGATCTCGTCGAGAATTTTGCCGTCGCTGAAGGTCACATTGCCTTCCACGGTAATTTCTTTGATGTAGATCTTCTTGCCTTCCTCTATCTTGAAGACCAGGTTAGCCCCTTTGTCCGTCGGATAGCTGATGGCGGAACTCACTTTGCTGTTGTAAAAGCCCTTGGTTTTGTAGAGCTGCCGAATGGCTTCTTCCGCTTCGGCTATTTTGACCGGGTTGAGAATGGTTTGCTCTTTGATATTGGCCGCCGCCTTGACATCCTCTTCCTTCAGTTCGTCGATTCCTTCAAAGGTGACGGAGCCGATGAGCGGCTTTTCAAAGACCCGGAACACAACATTCTTCCCCGTCGGCGTGTCTTCGATATCGATCTGGACATTGTCGAAATATCCCATTTTGAATATCTCTTTCAGATCGTTGCGCAGCGCTGCCGGACTGTAGGCGTCGCCGGGCTTGGTCTTGATCTTGCGCAGGATGGCACCGGAATCGATGCGCACGTTCCCTTCCGGGGCGATGGAAGCAATGCGGATGTCCTTGTCGAGAAAATTGTTTATCTCGTCTGCAATCTTCACCAGGGCGTCTCTTATGCCCTCCACGGAATCCGCGGTCTGAAAGTAGAAGGTTGGACTGTCGGGGGTGAGCAGATCAAAGAGTTTGATGTCGATGCTGATCTTGTTGCCGATAACCGTGAGGTTACCCACGGCTAGGTTGTCTGCGTCGGTTTTGTCAGCGATTTCCTGCAGTTTTTTTGCCGACGGAGGCCAGGCCGCCCGGTAATCGACCAGCCTCTCCGCCTCGTCCCTGGGGATGAGTGGAATGCCCGCCGCCGCCAGGACCGAACGCAGTTCGCCGTCGGTACGGCTCTGGATCGCTTCGGCATCGTATGGACTATGCACGTTGAGGGGCAGGAAATTGATTTTGTCATTCTCCGCCCAGGCCGGCAAGGCGAACACCAAGGTAAGCAGGGCAAGCAGGGCGAGACGGTTCGTAAAACATCTTTCCACAGCGCAGCAGACGATCTTCCTCGATACAGTCATAGATACCTTCCTGTGAAACACCCTGCGGCTGTCTGGCCGCGGGCGAACTGAAAAGAAGTGGTGATTGATTCCTATACGGCCGTTTTAATAAGAGTTGCTGAGTGCCGAAATTCGCGGGGTATTATGCCATGTTTCAAATGAATTGCAAAGCTTGGCTTGTGGCGGAGCGGGAAAAATGTGGGAAAGAGCGGTTACTATAACGCAAGCAGAGTAATCCTCGGAAAGAGAAGGAGGGTTCAGGGGAAATGGTCGGGAGGCGAAGATGGAAATTTTTACCGCACTGAAAACAGGATGCCTGAATCTTATTTTCCCGCCAGTCTGCGGCGCTTGCGGGATGCGGATGCATATCGGCAAAAAAGCCGGACTGTGCCCGGACTGTGCAAGCAAGGTCCGGTTCCTCTGTGAACCGCTCTGCCCGGTCTGCGGGATGGAGCAGCAGGGTGTGGCCGGCAGCCTTGGACATCTCTGCGGCACCTGCCTTTCCAATCCGCCGTCGTACGAACTCGCCAGGTCCCTCGTCCGTTACGAAACTGTCGTACGGCAGCTGATTCACAGACTTAAATATGGCGGGAACTCCTTCGTGGCCGGTGCATTGGGAGAGTTGATCAGCAACTGCGATCTTTCCCTCTTTGCCGAGTGTAGGGTCATCATTCCGGTCCCCCTGCACCTCCAACGGCTGCGGCTGCGTGGACTCAACCAGGCGATGGTGCTTGCCCGTCTGCTGTTTCCCGGAAGGGAACAGGCTATCATTCCTGACGGACTGTTCCGGATCCGCAATACTGTGGCGCAAACGGAGCTGCGCGGCATCGATCGCCGGAAGAATTTGAAGAACTCCTTTCAGCTGAACAGGTCCTTCGATCCTGACCAGTTGATTGTCTGCCTGATCGATGACGTCTTTACCACGGGAACCACCGTCGAGGAGTGCAGCATGGTCCTTAAAGGTCACGGTGCCAAGGAGGTGAGGGTGCTGACCCTGGCACGGGCAAGTAGGAACAGTATGTTAGGATAAAGTAATTCAAAACGTGAAAAAAATTTAACTTTTTTCTTAGTCGCCTGAAGCCCGCGAAATGACGTGCATACCCAAAAAATAATGGATGTAGTTTGAGATAATTTGAGGATAATGCATTAAATAAAAGAATAATGGAGGTCAATATTTCTTTTAAGTTGTGGATAACTCTGTTGATAAGAGGCTAAGGGTGCCAGATGTCGCGAGAAAAGGCGTGCGGCGGAAGATGCCTTGAAAATCTGGCTTTTCGGGGGATGAAATTCACAGATTCAACCATTTCGGGGGATCCGGAGGAGGGCCTCTAAGACGCCAACCTTATAAGAAAATATCGATAGATCGTCTTTGACTGGTCAAGAAAATTAAGGTTAATTCTGGCGCCAGAAAAAACACCTGTCATGCGGGTCTGCATGACAATTCTGTAGTACGGCGAGACAAGGCTGAGAAGCAGTTGTATCCGGCCCCCTGAGGGGTGAAGGGGACTGTTTGTCCAGGCCTAATCGCTTATAATCGGGTTATATCTGTTTTTCCAAGGTTGGGAAGAGGTTCCATATGGTCTGGGAGAGAATCAAAGAGAGTCTGAAAGAGACGATGGCGGAAAATATATTCAACCTGTGGATCGAGCCGATTAAGTTCGTCCAGATCCAGGGTGGATGTCTCATTCTTTCGACCCCGGATAGATATTTCAGCGCCTATGTCAGACAAAATTTTCTTGGCGTGATCGAAGACAAAATGCAGCAAAACGGCATGGTTGCGACGAAAGTAACCTTCTGCGAAGAGGGCAGCCATGACGTGGTGGTCGCAACGGGGGCAAGATCTGCCGCCGGCATTCCCATGAGATTGCCCTTCATTCCGGAAAACAGTTCGAAATTCAAAGCCCTGCATCCACGTTACACCTTCGACGAATTCATGGTTGGGGAGAGCAATATCCTTGCTGAGTCGGCCTGCCGTTCGATGGCCGCCAAAGACGGCACGGTCGGCCCCTGCCTTTATATAAATAGTGATACGGGTCTCGGCAAAAGTCATTTGACCCATGCGGTGGCGCACAAGATCTTCGCCGAATCTCCGATGACCAGGCTGCATTACATGACAGCCAAACAATTTTCGGCGGAAATGGTGCGGGGGATTCAGAACAATTCCATGGACGCCTTCAAGCGGAAATACCATGAGAACTGCGATATCCTGCTGGTGGAGGATGTCCACGCCCTCACCGGAAAGAAAAAGACCCAGGAAGAACTCAATGAACTGCTGGATGCTCTGATCAAATCAGGCAAGCGGGTGATTCTCACAGCCAACCGCGCGCCAAGGGAACTGGTGGGCATCGACAGTGAGTTCCTTTCGCGGATGTCCTCCGGGCTCGTGACCTCGATCAAGGCCCCGGACATCGCCACACGGGTCCGAATCGTCCAGAAAAAGGCGCAACTGCAGCAATTGATGCTGGACGAGGAACTGGTTGATTACCTGGCAAACCATATCCGCGGCGACATCCGTAAGATCGAATCGGCGCTCATCGCCGTTCGCGCCAAAGCCCGCTTGACCGGTGGCTTTGTCGATCTCGATCTGGTCCGGGAGGTGGTGGCCTCGATCATCGGGGTCAGTCAGGTGCTTTCCGCCGCGACCATCTGCGAATTGGTGAGTCGACAGTTCAATATAAGCGTTCAGGACCTCCAGTCGCGCTCGCGAAAGAAATCAATAACTTTTCCGCGGCAGATCGCTATGTATCTGGCCCGAAAGCACACTGAAGAATCCCTGGTCGACATTGGCCGCACCTTCAACCGCGACCATTCCACAGTTCTTCATTCGATCAAGGTTGTCAGCAGTCAGCTGCTGCGGGACAATTCCCTCAGTGCCCAAGTTGATATCCTGAGCAACAAAGTGAAGCAGCTTTAAGTAACCTTATAAGTTCCCCCCCCCGGAGGCCACGCCTGGCAGTCGCGACCCGCCAGGCGTGGCTTTTTTTGCTTCCTGCTCACAGTATTCACAGTCAGCCTGACTGAATGTATTAGCTGAACTGCTTTCCCGAGGCGCTAAAAATAGACCCCCTTTATCTCTGCCTCCGTCTCTCTCCGGCCGGGGGAGAGGAGTTCTTCCGCCACCCTGGTGGCCTGTTTCATCATGTCGTTCAGGCCGATGCCCTCCCAGCCGAAGCCGCAGAGATGCAGGCTGGGGTGGGCGGCAAGGAATTTCCGGCGCCAGGCGAGGAGCGCGGGGTAGTTACGCTCGAGTTGGGGAATGCCGCCCGACGAGCGAAAGACCGTGCTGTAGGCGGGATCCGCGGAGATGCCTAAAATCTGCCGGACATCCTCGAAGGCTTTCTCGGTGAGCGTTTTGTCATCCAGTTCAAGCCGTTCCGGGTGTCTTCTGCCGCCGACGAGCACTTCGAAGACGATACGGCCGTCCGGGGCCCTGGCGGGAAACATGTTGGAGGAGAAGAGTGCGCCGAGGGCGAACCTTCCCTCGCATTCCGGGGTGAGAAAACCGAAGCCCGGCGGTAGTTGCACCCGGTCAGAAAAGCCAAGGACCACGGTCGCCAGCCATGCTTCCGGCACGGCCTTTTCCGGAATGGCGGTATCGATGGCGGCGAGCAGCCGCAGGGCGGCATTGATGGGTAGGGCGATAACGACATTGCCGGCCTGCAGCACACCCCGGGTCGTCTCCACCTGCCAGCCGTTTCCGACTGGCTGCAGGGCGCTCACCGCGGTATTGAGCAAGAGGTCCCGGCCCTCGCTGAGATGTTCCGTGAGCCGTTCCGGCAGGCGCGCCATTCCCTGAGGAAAACTGGTCATGGCCGGCATCACGAATTGTTTCTTTTCCGACTTTCCCTTCCTCCCCGCGCGCAGCCGCTGCAGCGCGCCACGCAGCACCGAGCCGTGTTCCCTCTCCAACGCCCGCAGCCCGGGCATGACGCTGTCGATGGTCAGCCGATCGAAGTCGCCGGCATAGGTGCCGGTATAGACGGCGTCGGCATAGGGAAGAATGGCGGGCCCGAAGCGGTGGGCGATCCATTTAGCCACCGTCGGCTCGCCTTCGAGCACCGGTTGCCAGAGTTCGGCCAATACCCGCAACTTGGCATGCCAGGGGATGAGTGGCGCCATCAGGATTTTTTTTGGGGTCTGCGGGATGAGGTTCATCCGGCCATGCAGATAGACATAACGGACAAAATCGATGAGCGGCGCCTTCACGCATTCTCGGTCAAGCCCCGTTTCGGTGAGAATCTCTCTGCTTTCCCGGCAGTTGTCGAGAAAGCCGTGCGGCCCGATCTCGGCTGTGTAGCCTTCTTCGCGGTGGGTGGCGATGACCCCGCCGGTCCGGCCGCTTTTTTCGATAACCAGAAAGCGGTGGTTGGGTTTTGTGAGGCGCAGCTTATGTGCGACGGTGAGCCCGGAGAGCCCGCCGCCGATAATGATGGTTTGATAATGATCGTTCATTGCAGATGGATTTCCAGTTGGGAGTTGTTGATGTGGACGGTGACCCAGCCGCCTCCCCGCAGGTCGCCGGGGTTGAGGATCGGAGTGCCGGCCAGGAGATCCCTGCCTTTGGCCTCATGGATGTGCCCGGCAATGCAGAGATCGGGCCGATACCTTTCGATGGCTGCGCGCACGGCCGAGGAACCGACATGTCTGCCGCTCGACAGGGTGTCGATCCTGGTACCGTAGGGCGGCACATGGCTGACCAGGACCAGTGGAATTGTCCTCCTGTGCAGCGGTTCGGCAAGCTTTTTGTACTCCACTCCCTGCTCCATGGCCTGTTCGGCCAGACGATGCAGCTCCTGCTCGGAGAACTCGGAGGGAGTGCGAAAAGGAGTAAAATTCGAGCCGCCGACACCTACCAGGCAGACCTCCCCGCCCACCAGGCGAGCCTGGCCGTGCAGGTTGATTCCCAGGTTTTCCAGGTACTCGTTGACTTCCGGGCGGTCCATGTTGCCGAATTGGGCGAGCACCTTCGGATTTACGGCAAGGATGTCGTCCAGGACTGCCTTGACTTCCCTCACGCCACCGCGGTTGGTCAAATCTCCGTTCAGGATGATCAGGTCAGCCTCTCCAATGCCAGGAATCCGCCGGGCTTCGCCGATGGCCATGTGAATGTCGCCGAAGGCTATTATTTTCATACTTATCTACATGATGAAGGTGGTAGAGACGCCCTCAAGGACTCTTGACAGCGGTGCATCGATGTTTACCATATTCGCCGAATTTAGGAAAAAAATCAATGGCAAGCAGCCTCAAGAGGTCCCCGGGAACCGGGCCGAGGGTACTTGCCGCATTGTCACACGAGAAGAGGTGAATCATGACTGGCCAGACCACAACCTACGAATTCAAGGCGGAAACAAAAAAGCTCCTCGATATTGTCATCAACTCCCTCTACACCGAGAGGGACGTCTTTATCCGGGAATTGATCTCCAATGCGGCCGACGCCCTGGAAAAGTTCAGGCATGAAAGCATTACCGAGACCGATCTCTTCGACGGTCATCTGCCGCTCGAGATTACCATCGACCTCGACGAGAAGAGCAACACCCTGACCATCACCGACACCGGCATCGGCATGACCCGAAGCGAGCTGGAGCATAACCTGGGGACCATCGCTCATTCCGGCTCGAATACCTTCCTGTCCGAGCTGGTCGAGGCGGCGAAAAAGGATGTCAACCTCATCGGGCAGTTCGGGGTCGGCTTCTACTCGGCCTTCATGGCCGGCAAGGCGGTACGGGTGCAGAGCCGGTCCTGGGATAAGAGCGAGGGGCACGAGTGGGTCTCGGACGGCACCGGCTCCTTCACCATCAGCGAGGCGCCCGGCCTGCGCCGCGGCACCAAGGTCATCGTCGAGTTGAAGGATGACGCCAAGGATTATGTCCAGAAGTGGAAGATCAGCTCGATCGTCAAGCAGTATTCGGCCTTCGTGCCCTTCCCCATCAAGCTGGACGGGGAAACCCTCAATACCGTGCAGGCCTTGTGGACCAGGAACAAGAGCGAGATCAAGGATGAAGAGTATGTGGAATTCTACAAGTTCATAGGCAACGCGGTAGGCGATCCTCTCTACCGGCTGCATTTTTCCGCCGATGCGCCGCTCGCCATCAATGCCCTGCTCTTCGTCCCGGCCGAAAACCTCGAGGTCTTCGGCTTCGGCAAGATGGACCCCGGCGCGAACCTCTACTGCCAGCGAATCCTCATCGACCAGCACTCCAAGAATATCCTGCCCGATTGGCTGCGTTTTTTGAAGGGCGTGGTGGACAGCGAGGACCTGCCCCTCAATATCTCCCGCCAGGCCCTCCAGGACAACGCCCTGGTGATGAAGATACGCAAGGTCATCACCAGGCGCTTCCTGAAGTTCCTGGACGAGGAGGCCAAGAGCGATCCCGAGAAGTATCTGAAGTTCTGGACCACCTTCGGCATCTTTATCAAGGAGGGCATTACATCGGATTATGAATTCCAGAAGGAACTGGGCAAGCTGCTGCGATTCGAGTCCTCCAAGTCGGAGGCGGACAAACCGATCTCCCTTGCCGACTACCTCCTCAGGATGAACCCCGACCAAGAGGAGATCTACTATATCAACGGTCCCAGCCGGGCCGCCATCGAGGCCGGTCCCTACGTGGAGATGTTTCGCAAGAAGGATATCGAGATCATCTACACCCTGGAGCCCATCGATGATTTCGTCCTCAGCCATCTCGCCGAGTTCGAGGGCAAGAAGCTGGTTTCCGCCGACCGGGCTGACCTGTCCATCGCAGGCAGCGAGGAAGTGAAAGAGGAGGAGGCGACGGCGGGCGACGAGGGTCAAAAGCTCAACCAGGATGCACTCGCAAAACTCACCGAGTGGATGAAGAAGGTTCTCGAAAAAACGGTCTCGGATGTCGTGATATCCAAGCGACTGGTCGATTCTCCCGCGATGATCGTCAACCCCGACGGATTCATGACCTCCACAATGGAGCGGGTGCTGGCCGTGGGACGCAAGGAAAAGGGCTTCCCCGGGATGGGCGAGAGCAAAAAGAAACTTGAAATCAATCCAAAAAATCCCCTCATCAAAAAACTCGTTGAGCTGTCCGAGAAAGACGAAGACTTCGCTGCCGAAATTGCCCGGCAGATCCATGACAATGCCATGATCCAGGCGGGACTGGTCGTCGATCCCCTGGCCATGGTTGAAAGGAACTATCGTATCCTCAACCGGGTCGTGCAGGACTGATCTGCGGGAATTGCCGCTCCATGCCGCCAAGCGGTATGGAGCGGCATGATCTGCTGTTCCTGCGTTTGTCTCAGTTTATTCGTTGAAAATTTGAAATCCACCGGCTATAGAAATGGAGATCGATTGAGCTTCATTTTCAAGAGTTGCGATTCTTGAGGTTCGCTTTGCGCTGGTCTCACGACCTCACCATCTTTACAGAAAACGGCAGAGATGGGAAATCCTGGTCCCTCTGCTCGATGGAGAAGTACAATGGCTGTGAAATTGAGGAATTTTCTCCTGGCACTGATGCTGGTTGCCGGCGTTTCGGGGTGCTATATCAACCCGGTGCGCCACCTTGCATCGGACGCGGCACTGCTTAAGGTTGGAAAATCCACCAAGGAAGATGTCCTGGTCTTTCTCGGCGAACCGGACGAACAGGAGGAGGTTGGCGAGGGCGTGGAGAAATGGTTGTACCGGGACAAAAAGATGTCCCTGATGGAGAAGACCCCTCTGGTCGGCAAACGTATCGGCGCTCCGGAATACCAGACAGTGGTGGTGACTCTGCGCAATTCCATCGTGACCGACTGTGTCTATTTCTCGAGAGACGAGGATGAGATGGGCTGGGCCAAAGACTTTTCCTGGCAAAAGAAGTAAAAGGTGATGGATCCGTACGAAACCGGCCGGATACGAATGGTTCAGGAACAGCTCCTGAGCCGGGATATCTACGATCAGCGGACTATCCAAGCGATGCTGGAAGTGCCCAGGCATCTTTTTGTCGACGATGCCATGCGGGGACGGGCCTATGGCGATCATCCCCTGCCGATCGGCGCCGGCCAGACCATCTCCCAACCTTACATAGTAGCGTACATGACCCAGGCCCTCCGGCTCCAGGGAAATGAAAAGGTCCTGGAAATCGGTACCGGCTCCGGCTATCAGGCTGCAGTGCTGTCCCGGATGTGCTACAAGGTCTATACCGTCGAGCGGATCGACTCCCTGCTCACCGAAGCCCGGCGGATCTTCGACAAACTGCGCTACTACAACATCCGGTCCAAAATCGATGACGGCACACTCGGCTGGCCGGAATACGGTCCCTACGATGCCATTATCGTCACCGCCGGCGGTCCAACCATTCCCGAACCCTTGGTCGAGCAGCTTGCCGATCCCGGACGCATCATCATCCCGGTCGGCGACCAGCACGTGCAAGTGCTGCAGTTGCTGGAGAAGAAGCAAGGCAAGCTGGAGATTACCAATCTCGCCGGCGTCCGTTTTGTTGATCTGGTGGGAGAATACGGCTGGAATAAGTGAACCGGCTGCATCTTCCGGACCGCCCTGCGCCGCACGTTCGAGCGAAGTATCGCTTGAGAGCGAACGGGTCTATTTCATTCCCTTCCCGTCAGTTGTTTTCGCGTAGTCATCGATTTGTTTCATCTTAGGGTGATCAGGAAGGGTCCTGGTGCCGCATCCTGTCTTCATCTGCCAACTTCTGATTTTTAGGTCATGAATCCACAATCCTGCTTCTTTTAATTTTACAAAAGCGGTGCCGACAGAGTATATGTAATTAGGGGCTTAAGAAAAAAGACTTATATGATGTAGTACGTCTGGAAACGCAACACATTGCACTGGAGGGCTTGAAGTGGAGGAAATCCTGAAAAAAAGGCGGACGCTGCAGGAAACCATGAACTTCATGGCGGCCCTGTCGGCCGGAATCGAACCGATCCTCGGGCGGGGGGCGAACAGCATGACGACCTCGGCGGGCCGCAATCTCGGTCGAAAATTTTCCGAAAATGCCAAAAGGACCGGAGATCTTCTCGAGGCGGTCGAGGAGGTGCGCCATATCCTCGAGGCAAACCACTGCCTCTGGGGCTTTGAACCCTTCAAGCAGAAGGGCCAGGCTGAGCTGATTACCGTCAATGAAAAAGGGCAGCGCCAGCTGCAGCTGGTCTTCCGGGACTGCATGATCCGCCAGGCCCTCCTGCGCTTCGGTCATCCGCAGCAAGGGTCGCTGTGCAACATGATGTACGGCTTTTTTGCCGGGGCCCTCGAGACGATCATGGGGAAGAAGGCGACACTCGAGATCCGGCACGCCGGGGAAAACGCCTGCCTGAAGGTGCTTACCGTCGAGGCTTGAGAACATGACAACTGTGAAGAGGACAAGATGAGCGGAGAAAAGATTCGCCTGAATACCGAGTGGCTGTGCGATTGCGGCGGTTGTCATGTGGCCTTGGTCGATCTGCATGAAAAGATACTGAAGGTCCTGGAGTCGGTGGAGATTCAGAAATGTCCGGTGTTGACGGACGAAAAGAATTATCCGGCGGCGGATATTGGCATCCTCACCGGCTCGGTGCGGACGGAGCACGACCGCCATGCTGCGATCGAGATGCGGAAAGCCTGCAAAACCATCATTGCTTTTGGCACCTGCGCGGTCTATGGCGGGCTGCATGGCGCGGGCCTGGCCCACAGCCGCGAGGAGATCATGGATCACGTCTACCGGCAGAGCCCGACCACCAGGACCAGCTTCCTGCCGAACAATTCCATAAGCGCTCTGGAAAAGATGGTTACCCCTGTCGATGAGGTCATCGATGTCGATCTCTATCTGCCCGGTTGTCCGCCCCATCCCCACTTCGTCTTTGAGGGCCTTTCAGCCCTGACCGAAGGGCGGGCGTCCACGGTCGTCAAGGAGAGCGTTTGCGCCGGCTGCCGGCGGACCATGGTCAAGACCGAGGTGGGGGCGATCCGCGAGATCACCGAGGGCGTGCCGGACAAGGAAACCTGCTTCTTAAGCCAGGGCTTTGTCTGCCAGGGTTCGGTCACCCTTGACCGGTGCCTGGCCCCGTGTCCCAACCACGGCGTGCCGTGCAGCGGCTGCGCCGGCCCTACCATGCAGGTCTTGACCGAGCCGACCCGGGATATCCGCACCGAGATCGGCCAGCGGATGTCCCGGCTCACCACAATTCCGTACGAGACGGTGAAGGATCATCTGGAAAAAACGGCAAAGACGCAGTACGCCTACGCCATGGCGACCAAGATGATCGGCAACAAACCTACATTTCTCATCCGCAAGTGGATAGCCGAAGGGGAGGCCAGCTGATGTCAAAAACCATAAGAATAGATCCGGTAACGAGGATCGAGGGTCATGCCCGGGTTCTCCTCGATTGCGACGATCAGGGCAAGGTCGAGGAGGCCTTCTTCTGCGTCAACGAACTGCGCGGCTTCGAGCGCATCCTGGTCGGCATGCAGGCCCACACCTTGCCCCAGGTGACCGCGCGCATCTGCGGCGTCTGTCCCACCGCCCACCACCTGGTCGCGGCCAAAGCTCTGGACCGCGCGGCTGGCGTGCGGATTCCGGATGCCGCGCGACTTCTTCGGGAATTCATGTACATGGGCCATGTCATCCATTCCCACGCCCTCTCGCTCTTCGTGCTGGCAGGCCCCGACCTGGTCTTCGGTCTCCACGGCGAACCCGCCACCCAGAACATCGTCGGCATGGTGGCCGCCGAGCCGGAGCTGGCCAAGAAAGGGCTCCGCCTCCGCAGCCTCGGCCAGAAGATCAACGAGACGGTAGGCGGCCGCGGCATCCATCCGGTCACCGCCGTCGCCGGCGGAATTTCCTTTGAGCTGAGCGACGGCCAGTTCCAGAAGCTGAAGGAACTGACCGCCGAGGCGGTGAATCTGGTAAAGGAGCTGACAGGACCTGTCAAGACCCTCCTCCTGAAGCTCTTCGACGACAATCCGCAGCTGCTCGACAGCCTCAACCTGCCGACCTGGTATATGGGCACGGTGACCGATGGCGGGCTGCTCAACTTCTACGACGGCCGGCTGCGGGTCATGGACGAGCAGGGCACGATCAAGACCGAATTCGACAGCACGGACTACAGGCGGTTCCTCGTCGAACGGACGGTGACCAACTCCTACGCCAAGGAAGTTTACTTCGAACACGAGGGGGAGGAGCACCTTTACCGGGTCAGTACGCTTGCCCGGTTGAATGTGGTCGACGGCATCGGCACGCCGCTGGCCCAGGCGGAGTTCGAGGAGTTCCGCGCCAAATTCGGCCGGCCCTGCCATAACGCGGTGATCCAGATGTATGCCAAACTGGTCGAGCTGATCCATGCCTGCGAGCGGGCGGACGAGCTGATCAACACGCCTGCCCTGCGGGGCGACAACCGGGTGCCGGCGACCTTCTCCGGCGGCAGAGGCGTGGCCCATATCGAGGCTCCCAGGGGCACCCTTATCCATGACTACGAGATCGACGAGCGCGGTATCGTCAGGGCGGCGAATATGATCATAGCCACCCAGCAGAATACCGCGGCGATCAACAGATCGATCAAGGAGGGCGCCAATGCCCTATTGATCGGCGCGGAGGACGAACGGATGCTGAATGGCCTGGAGTTCGTGGTGCGTTGTTACGATCCCTGTCTCGCCTGTTCGACCCATGCCATCGGCAGGATGGCGATGAGCGTTTCGATCCGTGAAAAGGGCAGGACAATGAAAACAATATGGAGGGGCTGAGATGCTGGAGATGACGATCAATGAGAAAGCATGCCGCGGCTGCCGGCTTTGCCTCGATGTCTGCCCGACGGAATGCTTCGCCTACGACGGCGGGACCAACAAGGCGACGGTGGCGATTCTGGAAAACTGCATCGCCTGCCTGAGCTGCGCCTATATCTGTCCCTCGGGGGCGATAACCCACCGCAACCACCACGTGGTCAAGAATTTTTACCGCAATATCGAATTCAGCAGGCGTATGGAGAAATTTCTATGAGCGGCAACATCGAGCTGACGCTGACCCCGGAGGATTACGACAAGGCCTTCACCGAGGTGTCCTTCCTCCTCGACATGTTCATCGAGACCATCGTGACCTTCGTCGGCAAGTCGACGCCTTCACTTGCGGTCGCGGCCGGTCGGAAGATGGCCGCCAACCTGCCGGTCCATATGACCGAGAGGACGCCGGAGATTGCGCTCTTCGAGCTGGTCCGGGTCCTGAAGATTCAGCAGATGGAGATCGAAGGGAAATTCGTGGGACCGGAGGCGGTGGTAGAGCTGAATCACTGCCCCATCGGCAGCGTCTGCAAAAACCGCAGGATGGAGATCGGCGGGCAAGCCTGCCAGATGTTCCATTACTATATTGCTGGCATTATGGCGGAACTTTGCGGCTATCCCGCCAGACCGAAAACCATTGCCACAGGCGACACCTGCAGCTTCAGTCTCGCCTTCAGCGGCTCGCGACCCCAGCCATGAACCGCCGCGCCTTGATCGTCTGCATCGGCAACGAGTTGGTGGCCGATGACGGCGTCGGGCGGGCGATTTACGAACGCCTGCGGGCGCAGCCCTTGCCGGACCGGGTGCGCCTCGTCTTTCTCGGTCTGGGCGGGATCGACCTGCTCGAGGAGCTGGCCGGAGAAGAGCTGCTGGTCGTGGTCGACGGCGTGCAGCTGGGCGGGGAGGCCGGCACGGTCCACCGGCTCGGCTGGGAGCAGTTGCCACCCACTCCGCCGCGACCGGTGAGCGGCCACGGCATTGGCATCCGGGAGGCGATCGGGGTCGGCAGGATCCTCTATCCGGAGCGGATGCCGCAAGAAATTCACCTGATCGGCATCGAGGGCAGCTGTTTCAATGAGCTGGGGGGGGGATTGACGGAGGCGGTCGCCCGGGCGGTTCCCCGGGCGGTGGCCGCGATCGTTAACCTTCTGCAGTCTTGAATTTCGCCTTCCTTCGTTAAAGCTCGTCAACTGATCCATCCTTCGAGAAAATATTCGAAGTCGACCCAATCGCTCTCAAAATAATATCACATAGTTTTCCTGCCGAAGATGCTTGGGTTTTCTTTCAAGGGGTGATACTCTGCATTTCCTAACTTGTTTTTCAGCGAATAAATGGATAACATTCCGAAATTACTTTCCTTAGTGTGAAAATGTATCTTGTGGAAGGAGGAGAAGATGGGAGAAAATCTTCAGGTGCGTGAGGAAGTAGATGCTTTTCTGGCGATGTGGCAAAAGGACGACAACTCCATGCGGAGGGCATTTTCGCTCCTGTATGCCGAGGTATCGTCAATGGCCGACGTCAATCTGAATTTCGTCGGGCGACCGGGGGTCAGCTTTTCTTTGCGGCCCGGACACCGGCGTCAGCAGGGACGCGACCTCTTTGCCATGATCGATGTGATCGACGACGATCCTTCGGAAAGATGGCTGTCGGTTTGCTTTTACGAGGACATGATCAACGATCCCGAGGGCAGGGGCGAATGCATTCCCGGCGGCCTGGCGGGTGCCGACGGCTACTGTTTCGATATGAATGAATACGATGAGGGTCAGGTCGGTTATCTGATCGCCCGGTTGCGGGAGGCGGCAGCCTCGGCGGCCGATTGAGAATTACCTTTTTGATCCTGGCGGAGAAGAAGGCAGACCTGCTTCTTCTCCGGCAAATTTCCTGCTCTAAACAGGTCCGTGAATCGCCATTAATCCTGTCCCTCGCGATTTCCCTTCTCCTGATCTGCCGTGCCGGCTGATCTTCTCGCAGTTTTTCCTGAGATCTTTTTGAAGGTATTTTCTGATGCTGATTGTGCGCTCGGTGCAATCGGAGGTCGAGTTTTTCGTTGCCTGTCTACAATTTGTCCATTGCGACCCTGTCGAGTCCGGCAGGAAGAACTTCCCGAACAGAGGTCAGCTCCCCGCTGGCGGTGTTCTGCCGTCGTTTATTTTTCACTCGCTATCGTTACAGGATTAAGAAAAAACCTTGGCTAAGTTGCTAGGAGTATCGTCTTCCGACTTTTCATTTTCCACGTAGTATGGTACTACATAGTGCGATACCACAGAGTCACAGAGCGTAGAAAATGATTTTGTTCAAAATGTGCAAGTTATGCGCTCTGAGTTGTCAAGATGTAGTTATGTGAGAAGTGTATTTTCGAACTGAGCAAGCACCCTCTTTCCCGAAAAGTATACAGAAGGGCATGAGAAAGAAAAAATCGAACATGTCGAAGGGGATACCGTCACACGGGAAAGGTGGCGGGTGAATCTAACGAGCGAGAGAATAAAATGAACGAAGCGTTGATTCTGGAGAAGCTGGACCGGCTCTCGGATGAAGTCAGATCGTTGAAGTCGGACGTGTTTCAGGAGCTGAAGCTGGAACTCGAACCGATTCTCAAACAGGCCCAGCCAAAGGTTTCCGGTTTTTTTCAAGACATCGAAGGCGGGTATTCGAACGAGAAGTTTACCCATGTAGCCAAGACCCTGTTGACGAGTCTCGAGGAGATTAACGAGGTCATCGGCGCCATGAAGGCCGGCGTCGAGCTGGCCCAGGATATGGAGCCCGTTCTAAAACAGGCATACCCCAAGTCCATTCAGTTTTTCGCCGACCTCGAGGGTGAATTCCATGTGGATGAACTCACCATCCTGCTCCGCAAGACCCTCACCAATCTCGATGCGGTGGGGGAGGGCCTCGACATGCTGCGGGCCGGCGTCGAACTGCGCGACGAGCTGGTGCCCATCCTCCAACTCATGTATCCCCGGGTATTGAGATTCCTCAACTCCCTCCACGAGGGGGAATTTCAGGCAGAGAAGCTAGGCGATCTGCTGCATACCGTCCTCATCAACATCCACACCCTGAGCGATCTGCTCAACATGGTCCAGCCGATGACCGAGTTCGTCAAGGAAGTCGGAGTATTGATGAAGGAAACCGATGTCATCAACGGCATGAACACCTGGCTCGACGGCCTGCAGCAGGGCAGCGGATTGGTCAAGCTGTCCGGTACCATGATCAACTTCATGAAGCGTCTGGACTGCAATGAAAGCCAGATCGAGGAGATCTGCCAGGTCATCAACGGCCTCGATTTCACGAAGGTCAAACCGGTCGGCCCCTTAGGAATGATCAAGATGGTGAACGATCCCAAGGTTCAGGAGGCCATGGGATTTTTCTTCATGATGCTGCAGGCTGTCGGGAGTTGTCTGCAGGCATATCAGAGAGATAAGCAGCAACGGGAAGCGCTCGCGTAACCGGCATATCAACGGCCCCAAGGGCTGCCCTGCGGGGCGGCTTGCAGGCCAAGACCGAAAAGGAGAACACAGGTAATATGAAAAAACTAGTCATACTCGGTGCCGGCTGCGGCGGTACCATGATGGCAAACAAAATGCGAAAGGACCTGGACGATGACTGGTCGATTACCCTTATCGATAAGGATAACGTCCATTATTATCAGCCGGGCTTCCTCTTCGTGCCGTTTGACATCAATAAACCCAAGGATATCAGGAGAAGCCGTCGGGAGTTCATCAAGCCCGGTATCGACTTCGTCATTTCCGAGCTGGTCAATGTCGACTGGGACAAACAGGAAGTCACCACCGCCACCGAGGGCATCTTCAAGTACGATGTTCTCATCATGGCCACCGGCTGCGATGTTCGGCCCGAAGAGGTCGAGGGTATGGCGGAAGGCTGGGGCAACGATATCTACGGCTACTATCGATTCAACGACTGCCAGGAACTCGGCAAAGCGCTGAAGAAATTCACCGGCGGAAAGGTGGTCATCAACATCGCCGAGATGCCGATCAAATGCCCGGTCGCTCCGCTGGAATTCGCCTTCCTCGCCGACTGGTATTTCTACGAGCGCGGCATCCGCGACAAGGTGGAAATCGAGTTCGTCACCCCGCTGGCCGGCGCCTTCACCAAGCCGGTCGCCACCCGGATCCTGACCGATGCCTGCAAGGACAAGAATATCAAGATCACTCCCAACTTCGCCATCGGTTCGGTCGATCACACCCGAAAGGTGATCTCCGCTTATGACGGTACAGAAGTCGAATACGATATGCTCGTCTCCATCCCGCCGAACTTCGGCTCCCAGGTGATGATCGACTCGGGCGTCGCCGATCCCATGGGCTATATCCCGGTGGACAAGCACACCCTGCAGCCGAAAGGCTACGATAATGTCTGGGCGCTTGGCGACGGCACCGACGTTCCCACCTCCAAGGCGGGCGCGGTCGCCCATTTCCAGGGCGACGTCCTGCATGAAAACATCATGGCGTACATCACGGGAGGCGAGCAACACGCCCGATCGGATGGCCACGCGGTCTGATTCATCGAATCAGGCTTCGGGAAAGCCTACATCATCGACTTCAATTATACCCAGGAACCTCTGACCGGAAAATATCCGTTCCCCGCCGTTGGTCCTCTTAGTCTGTTGAAGGACACCGAGATGAACCACATGGCCAAACTGATGTTCAAATGGGCCTACTTCAACCTCCTCCTGAAGGGCGTCTGGCTGGGTCCGCCGGATCTCATGATGGAAGGGAAAATCCGGGTCAGATAAAATCCCGGCTTGCGATGAGATCATGGCCGGAGCCGCCTTGTGCGGTTCCGGCCTTTTTTGTTGAGCCCTGCTTGCCGCTGTCCCGCGATTGTAAGGATATTCCTTGCATTTTCTTTTTCTGTTTTTTCTCTTGACACCTGACTTTTCTCTCCCGACCTGCTACAATCCCAGCGACATGTAACACTGGAGTATTACCGAATAACTGGAAATCCTTACTACATGAGACTACCCGGATGCGCTTTGCAGATGTACCGATCAGAGGAAAGCTTGTCATTCTTTTCGTCCTAATAGGCATCCTGCCGCTGGCTGCCGTCGGCTTTTTCGCCTTTCAGCTGGGGACACAGTCGTTGCTCGACAGAGCCTTCGAAAAGATGATTACCATCCAGTCCTTTAAAAAGAAGCAGGTGGAAACCGCCTTCAACCGGTTCGAAAAGGATCTGAAGACGATCGCCTCCAGCGAGCGGTTGGGTAAGTTGATCGCCGACCTGGAAAGTTACCGGAACGGAACCGATGGTGGTGCCGCTCTGCCGTTTACCGTCGATTCGTCCGGCTACCGACAGATCGCGGAAAAATACAAAACTTCCTACCTGGAATACATCGAAACCTACGGGTATCATGACCTGAAGCTCATCTCTTCTCTCACCGGCCACGTTGTCTTTTCCGTGGCAGAAGAGCGAGATCTCGGCGCCGATCTCGTACATGGCCGGTACAAGGAGAGCGGCCTTGCCGAAACCTGGAGGGAAGTTGTCAATTCCGGCAAGACCGTCGTCGTCGATTTTTCCCCGTACGAGCCGAGCAATGGTGTGGAATCGCTGTTCATGGGCACGCCGGTATACAACAGCGGCGGGACGATGACCAGCGTTGTTGTGCTGCAGCTCACGCCGGCCTTTGTCAATGCCATCATGGATTCCCGCGACGGCCTGGGCAAGACCGGCGAAGCCTATCTCGTCCGCTGGTACGAACAGAACGGGAAGTTCGAATTCAGGAGCAACATGCTGACCATGGGCGCCGGCAATTATGTGGTGGGTTACGAGCTCGAACGGATCCCCCAGTACTGGAAGGCCGCGACAGCCAGGAGCTTCGACGGGGGGCATAACCAATACAAGGACAGTGAAGGCAAAGATGTGCTGGTCGTCTTCAACCGGCTCAATATCCCGCTCAAATGGTATCAGATCTCGAAGATCGATCGGCATGAGATACTCGCCCCGCTGCGTGACCAGCTCTATCGGGGAGTGATGCTGAGCGTCGTCCTCTCGGTATTCATCGTGTTGTCGGCCTGGATCTTTTCCAGAAGACTCGTCCGGCCGATCATCGCCGATGTCGAATTCGCCAAGGCTATATCCGCCGGCGATTACGATTCTACCCTCGACCTGCGGCAGAAGGATGAGCTGGGTGTGCTGGCCGGGACCTTGAACGAAATGGCCGGGCGACTCAAGGAGACCGATTGGCTGAAGCGCGGCAAGGAAGGCCTGGATGACAGGCTGCGCGGAGAAATCGAGCTGAGGGCGCTGGGGACCAAGTTCATCTCATTTATAGTCGAGCATATGGGAGGGCAGCTCGGAGCCTTCTACCTCTACCGGGACGACATGCTGGAACTGGTGGCCAGCTACGCCTTCACCGACCGGAACGGCAACTTCAACCGCATCGGTCTGGGCGAGGGTCTGGTGGGCCAGGCGACCCTGGAGCGGCGGATGATCGTCTTCAATCACCTGCGGGAAGAGGTTCCGGAATACAATTTCGGGGTGGATCAGCAGTCGCCCCGCAGCTTCCTCGTTGCTCCGCTGCTCTTTGAGAAGGAGATCGTCGGGGCCTTTCTGATCGGGTCCTTCACCCCCTTCAACGAGCTGCAGCGCCTTTTCATCAAGGAAATCCTGGAGAACGTGGCGATCTTCGTCAATATGGCGAAGTCCCGAGAGACCATTCAGAAACTTTACGAACAGTCCCAGGAGCAGCAGGACGAACTGCTGGTGATGAACAAGGGCCTGGAGGCGAGGACCAAGCAGTTGAAGGATTCCGAGGCCGAACTCCAGGCCCAGCAGGAAGAGTTGCGGGTAACCAACGAGGAACTCGAGGAACGGACCGAGGCCCTGCAGAGGTCGCAGAAGGAACTCCAGGCACAGCAGGAGGAACTGCGGGTGACCAACGAGGAGCTGCAGGAGCGTACGGAACACCTGGAAAAACAGAAGGCCGCCCTGCGACAGAAGACCAGCCAGCTGGTAAAAGCCACCAAGGAAATAGAAAAGAAGGCGGAAGAGCTGGAGCTGGCCAGTAAGTACAAGTCCGAATTTCTGGCCAACATGTCCCATGAACTTCGGACGCCGCTCAACTCCATCCTCATCCTGTCCCAGGTCCTGGCGAGCAACAGGAACAACAATCTGGACAACAAGCAGATAGAGGCCTCCAAAGCCATTCATACCGCCGGTTCGGAGTTGCTCACCCTTATCAACGAAATTCTCGATCTCTCCAAGGTTGAAGCGGGCAAGATGGAGATCGTCATGGAGGAAGTGGGGCTTTCCGAGGTGATCGAGGGGGTGAGAAGGATGTTCAAGGATGTCGCCGAGAACAAGGGAATTGCCTTCGAAATCACCGTCGACCCCGCCCTGCCCGCCTCAATCCATACCGATGCCCAGCGGGTCCAGCAGATCCTCAGGAATCTTCTGACCAACGCCTTCAAGTTCACCCATCGGGGCGGCGTTTCGCTCACGGTCTCCCGGCCGTCGTCGGCAATTGCGCTGACCCGCGGCGAGGCAAAGGATCTCGTTGCCTTTGCCGTAAAGGATGACGGGATCGGCATTGCCGAGGACAAGCAGGAGGAGATCTTCAAGGCTTTCCAGCAGGCCGACGGCAGCACCAGCCGAACCTATGGCGGCACCGGCCTGGGCCTCTCCATCTCCAAGGAATTGACCAGACTGCTGGGCGGCACGATACACCTGGAGAGCAAGCTCGGCGAGGGAAGTACTTTTACCCTGGTGATTCCGGAGCGAACTGCTGCCGGAGCGGCGAAGGTAGCCACGCAAGTGGAGGAGCTTCGTCAAGGGGGCGTCGGCAACAGCGAGTTCAAGCTGCATGAGGTGAAAGAGGAAAAGGCGGCCGTCGTGGAGAAGCCGGTTCGGCCGAGCGAGTCGGAGGTGGGACCTGTGGCGGGCGAACAGAAGCGCGACCAGGGCGGCAGAACCCTGCTCATCATCGAAGACGATCCCACTTTCGCCGGAGTCATGCGTGACTTTGCCGAAGAACGGGGCTTCAAATGCATCCTTGCCGATTCGGGCGAGACCGGCCTGCACTATGCCGATTACTATCGGCCCGACGCCATCATCCTCGATATAGGCCTGCCCGGCATCGACGGATGGGAGGTCATGGCGAGACTCAAGGGAAATCCCGGGCTCCGGCATATCCCCGTCCACTTCATGTCCGCCGCCGACCGGGCCATGGACGCCATGCGCCAGGGTGCTGTCGGTTTTCTCGCCAAGCCGGTATCCATCGAAAAGGTGGAGGAGGCCTTCGCCCGGATCAAGAAGGTCATCATGAAACCGGTCAGCAAACTGCTGGTGGTGGAGGATGACAAGGTCCAGGCGGAGTCGATCAAGACCCTGGTGGGCACCGGCGGTGTGGTGACCACCCTGGTCAGCACCGGCAGTGAGGCCCTGACTGAATTGCAGAGCGGCGAGTACGACTGCATGATCCTTGACCTGGGGCTGTCCGATATGACCGGCTTTGAACTCCTGGAGAGAATCCACGGCTGTGAGCTCTGCGCCCGGGTTCCGGTCATCGTCTACACCGGCCGCGATCTCACCCGCCAGGAGGAGGAAAGCCTGCGAAAACTGACGGAGAGCATCATCATCAAGGGCGTGCGGTCGCCGGAACGGCTGCTCGACGAGTCGGCCCTCTTTCTTCACCGGGTGGAGGCGAACCTGCCCGAACACCAGAAGGAAAAGATCCGCATGAACCATCGTCAGGAGGAGGTCTTCGAGGATAAGACGATCCTGGTGGTCGACGACGACATGCGCAACGTCTTCGCCTTGACCAACCTCCTGGAGGAAAAGGGGGTGAAGATCGTGGTGGCCCGGGATGGCCAGGAATCCCTCGACCGGCTCGACGAGCACCGTGAAATCGATCTGGTCCTCATGGACATCATGATGCCGAAGATGGACGGCCTTGAGGCCATGCGGCGGATCAGGGAGAAGCCGGAATTCAAGGAGCTGCCCATCATCGCCCTCACCGCCAAGGCGATGAAGGGGGATCGGACGAAGTGCATCGAAGCCGGCGCCAACGATTATCTGGCCAAGCCGGTGGATACGGACAGGCTCATTTCCATTCTCAAGGTGTGGCTGTACTGAGATGGCCGTCATTGCCGAACAGCTCGAAAACGAGCGGATCGAGATCCAGCTCCTGCTGGAAGGACTCTTCCTCAAATACGGCCATGATTTCCGCGAATACGCCGGGGCCCATCTGAAGCGGCGGCTGGAGTACCGGAGGCAGGCGGCCGGCCTGGCCAACTACGCGGAGATGCTGCACAAAATTCTCTACGACGGGGAGTTTCTCCAGCAGCTGCTGCTCGATCTGTCGATCAACGTCACCGAGATGTTCCGTGACCCTTTCGTCTACTGCAAGATCCGCCAGGCCGTCATCCCCCATCTCAAGACCTACCCCTTCATCAGGTCATGGCATGCCGGGTGCAGCACCGGCCAGGAGGTTTACTCCATGTGCATCCTCCTCCACGAGGAGGAGGTGAGTGCCAAACGAATCCAGATCTACGCTACCGACTTCAACGATCTCGTGCTGGATAAGGCGCGACAGGCCATTTACCCCATCGAGGTGGTCAAGGAATACACCGCAAACTACCAGAAAGCGGGGGGGCTGGCCTCCTTTGCCGAGTACTACACCGCTGATTACCAGAGTGTGAAGATCAATCCTCCCCTCAGGGATAGGGTCCTCTTTTCCGCCCACAATCTCGCCACCGATGGGGTTTTTGCCGAGATGAACATCATCTTGTGCCGCAACGTGCTTATCTATTTCAACAAGGAACTGCAGAACAAGGTGATGAAGCTGTTCTACGACAGCCTCTGCCCCGGGGGCTTCCTCTGTCTCGGCCCCAAGGAGAGCCTCAAATTCACCGATTACGCCGATAAATTTGACATTGTCGGAGAAAAGGAGAGAATCTATCGGAAGAAGCGGGGATAAAAAAAAGAGGACTGAGTACTGAGCGATGAGGACTGAGTAGGAGTACACGAAATGTCGCGTTACAGGGCGATAGTGATGGGCGTTTCCGCCGGGGGCTTCAAGGCCCTGTCGACGGTGCTGCCGAAGCTGCAGCCAAGCCTGCCGCTGCCGGTCCTGATCGTCCAGCACCTCAGCCCGGTATCCGATACCTATCTGGTCGATCATCTTAAGCGCCTCTGCGCGGTGAAGGTGAAAATGGCGGAGGACAAGGAGCCGGCAGAAGCGGGAGTGGTTTATCTCGCGCCGCCGGATTACCATCTCCTGGTGGAAGCCGATAATTCTCTTGCCTTGTCCTTGGAAAATCGAGTTAATTACTCGCGTCCGTCGATCGACGTGCTCTTTTCCAGCGCGGCGGAGGTATATTTGGAAGGACTGATCGGCGTTATCATGACCGGGGCCAATTCCGACGGGGCGGAGGGGCTAGCGCGGATCAAGGAGTGCGGCGGCCTCGCAGTCGTTCAGGCGCCGGAAACCGCCGAGGTGAATGTCATGCCTCTTGCGGCGATGGAAGTTGTTGCTGTAGATTATGTCGTGCCTCTCGAGCGACTCGGGAGGTTCTTGAATTCGCTGGCGATGGGGCAATAGATGAAGAAGATACCGATTCTCATAGTGGATGATCGGAAAGAGAATTTATTGACCCTGGAGACCCTCCTCGACCGGCCTGATCTGGAGTTGGTGCGGGCAGAATCCGGCAACGAGGCCCTGGCCAAGATCTTTGATTACGAGTTCGCCCTCATCCTCATGGATGTTCAGATGCCGGTCATGGACGGCTATGAGACGGCCGAGCTCATGCGGGGCAGCGCCCGTTCGAAATCCATCCCGATTATCTTCGTCACTGCCGCCCGCATGGATCGGGAGCATATGTTCAAGGGTTACGATTCCGGGGCGGTGGATTATCTGTTCAAGCCCCTCGAGGCCCAGATCCTGAGAAGCAAGGTCAACGTTTTTCTGGAACTGCACCGGCAGCGCCAGCAGTTGGAGGAAAAGACCCGGGAGCTGGACGCCAAGATTCTCGAACTCGAGGTCCTGCACAAGGAACTGGAGGAGAAGAACGTCAAGCTGGAGGTGCTCTCATCGCTTGACGGCCTCACCGGTCTCTTCAACAGGCGTTATTTCGACGACAATTTGCTCAAGGAGTGGAAACAGGCGATCCGGACCGGCTCGCCGCTCTCGCTTTTGATTATCGATATAGATCACTTCAAGAACTACAATGACCATTACGGCCATCTCGAGGGCGACGACTGCCTACGCAAGGTGGCTCAAAGCCTCTATGAGGCCCTGCTCCGGCCGGTCGACATAGTCGCCCGCTACGGCGGCGAAGAGTTCACGGCCATACTGCCCAACACCGATCTCGACGGCGCGATTGCGGTGGCCAGACGGATGATGAAGAATGTCGCCGAGTTGAATATCCCACACCCGGCCTCACCGGTTGCCGACCGGGTGACGGTGAGCATCGGCGCCACCACCATGGTCCCGTCCCTTGGCGAGCGGGCCACGGCACTCCTCGACTACGCCGATAAAGCCCTCTACGAGGCCAAGGAATTCGGGCGCAACGCCCTGCGGGTCAGGCCGGTCGTTTAAGAGGGGTCTAATATCGAGGGGTCAAATCTTTAACCTTGACATTTTTTCTTAAAAGTTTACTCGGAAATCAATGATTGTAAGAAAATGTCAAGGTTAAAGATTTGACCCCTCCCTGCTTTGAATCAGTTCTTGAAGCTGTGGATCGGGGCGGGCATCCGTCCGCCCCAGGCGATAAAGCGGCTCGATTTGCCGACGTTCTTGAGGGCCATGATCGGGCTCGCCCCGAAGAGGCCGCCGAAGTTGACCTGTTCGCCGGCCTCCTTGCCGGGCACCGGGATGATTCGTGCGGCGGTGGTCTTGCAGTTGATCACCCCGAGGGCCATCTCGTCGGCGATGATGGCGCTGATGGTGTCGGCATCCACCGAACCGGGGATTGCCACCATGTCCAGACCCACCGAGCAGACGCAGGTCATCGCCTCGAGTTTCTCGAGGCACAGGGATCCCTCGCCCACGGCTTCCGCGAGCATCGCATCCTCCATCACCGGAATGAAGGCGCCGCTCAGGCCCCCCACGGTCTTGCTGGCGAAAATTCCACCCTTTTTCACCGCATCGTTCAGCATGGCCAGGATGGCGGTGGAACCCGGTGCACCTATGGCGTCCACACCGAGGATCTTGAAGATCTCGCCCACGCTGTCGCCGACGGTGGGTGTGGGGGCAAGGGAAAGATCCACCACGCCGAACTCGATGCCGAGCGACGTGGACACCGCCCGGCCGATCAACTCGCCGCAGCGGGTGACCCGGAAGGTTGTCTGCTTGATCTCCTCGGCCAGTTCATCGAACTGCAGGGTCCCCGGCGCCGGATGGTGGTGGATGAGCCGCTCGAGGGCCCGGGCGACGACGCCGGGTCCGCTGACCCCGACATTCAGCACCGCTTCCGCTTCCTCTACCCCGTGGATTGCCCCGGCCATGAAGGGATTGTCGCCGGGCTGGTTGCAGAAGACCACGAACTTGGCGGCGCCGAAGCCGTCCTGGTGGGCGGTCTTCTCGGCAAGCTCCTTAATGGTGTGGCCCATCATGGCCACGGCGTCCATGTTGATGCCTTTCTGCGTGCTGGCGATGTTGATCGAGGCGCAGACTTTTTCAGTGGCGGCCAGGGCCTCGGGTATGGCGGCGATGTATTCCCGGTCGGTGGCGGTCATGCCCTTCTCCACCTGGGCGGAGAAGCCGCCGAGGATGTCGACGCCGACGGCGCTGGCAGCCTCATCGAGAGTCACGGCAAGCCGAATGAAATCCTTCTTCTCGAAACCGGCGCCGACCAAGGCGATGGGAGTCACGGCAATGCGCTTGTTGACCACCGGGATGCCGTACTTCCTGCTCATGGCGTTGCAGGTGGCGACGAAGTTGCCGGCATAACTGATGATCTTCTTCTTGATCCGGTCGCAGGTATCGTCGATGTCGCCGCCCCGGCAGTCGAGGAGGTTGATTCCCATGGTCACCGTCCGGACATCGAGATTCTCCTTCTGGATCATCTCCACCGTGGCAAGGATCTGGTCTGAGCGTAACATGTATGAACTCCTGTCCCGGTATCCCGGGATAATGTAAATCGAATCGAATAGCGGATGCTGTCAGTGCAGGGAAACTTCGTTGGTCACCTGGAAGATATCGTTGTGCTGGATCATCACCGTCAGATTGCTTTGCCGCGAATACTCCTCCAGCTCTTTCTGGAGGGTCTCCACCGAGGAGGTGGACCGGGTCAGATCGAGCTGCAGGGCCATGGTGTACTGATCGTTTTTCAGCGTGGTCGCCAGGTCGAGGATATTGATGTTGTGATCGAAGCAGAACTGGCTGATGCCGTGGACGATGCCGGCCTTGTTCGGCCCCTGGACGGTGAGGATATAGGTCTCCGCCGGGTGGTCGCAGACCTCGGGGTCATGGGCGACCTCCTTGATCGACACCTCGAACTTGCACTCGGTTTTTATGTGGGAGATGGCCGCCAGGACATCCTCCCTGGTCACCTCCGGCTCGAAGGAGACGCTCAGGATCATTGTCAGATAGCCGCAGAGCACGGTCTGATTGAGATCGGCGACATCGCCGCCCAGCCGGTAGATGGCTCCTGTGATATCTGCAATGATTCCGGGACGGTCTTTCGACATGACCGAAATGATCATCTGTTTTGTCATTCTCTTTACTCCTGTCCTGCGGCTGCTTAATTTGATGTCTCACAAATGGAAAGAAAACGTGGTATCGGCGAAACCCGGTATTATTCCACCGTTTCAGCAATACATCAAGCGGGAAAAATCGCGGGCGGGGGCCGACCGGCACCGGTGGCGGGGTGGCTTGCGCCGGTTTTATCAGGAATTAATGGATGTAATTTCACGGTTCCTTGTGTAACGTTAGCTTGTACGGGTGCGTCAGGCGGGAAGGCGGGAAAGCCATGGCGCCGAGAAGCGGGAGTCAATCCGGGCGAAAACGGGATCAAAAATGAGCAAGAATTGTTTTGTGGCGGATTTGAAGGAAGGAGATCGCGTTGACGACCTGTTCCTGGTGAAGACAGCCAAATTAGGGGAAACTCGGGCCGGGAAGCCGTACCTTGTGGTGACGGTGATGGACAAGAGCGGCGAGCTTTCCGGGCCGATCTGGGATAATGTCGAGACCTTGCAGGCGATATGCACGGTCGGTGAGGTGGTGCGGCTCACCGGCGTGGTGCAGTCCTACCGGGAGAAGCTGCAGCTGAAGTTCGATGGGGTCAAGAAGGCCGGGCCGGAAGAGGTCGACCTCCAGCACTTCGTTCCCGCCTCGACGCGCAGCCGGGAAGAGATGGCGACCGAACTGCACGAGCTGATCCGGAGTATTGGCGAGCCCTGCCTGAAAAAGCTCTTGACCCATTTCTTCAAGAAGAGCGACTGGTGGGTAAGGTTCCAGGAGGCTCCGGCCGCCAAGGGCATCCATCATGCCTATGTGGGCGGCCTGCTCGAGCATTCCCTGTCGGTGGCGAGGATCGCCGATTTCCTGAGCACGCATTACCAGGGCGTCGACCGGTCTCTGCTCATCGCCGGGGCGCTGCTCCACGATATCGGCAAGCTGGTCGAGTTGACCATGGATGGCGGGGTGGTGGAATATACCGTCCAAGGCAGGCTCAAAGGGCATCTGGTGATCGGCAGCGAGATGGTGGGTGAGGCGGCGGGCAGAATCGCCGGGTTTCCGGAGGCTACGCTCTCCCAGCTGCAGCACCTCATTCTCAGTCATCACGGCCGGCAGGAATTCGGTTCTCCCGCGGTGCCGATGACGGTGGAGGCGTTCATTCTCAGCTTCCTCGACGACTTGGACGCCAAGATGAACATCACCGAACAGCTCCGCCGGAAAATGGATGGGGCGGAGATGTCCTGGACCGAATATCAGCGGGCCCTGGAACGGTACCTCTACCTCGGCGGCTTCGCCAAAAAGGATGCCGAGCCGGAAGAACCGCGGCAGGAAGCCTGCAGCCGCCAGCCGTCCCTTTTTTGAGAAGAGTCAGGAGTCGGTTTCGTGAGAGAACATCCTTCCCTTTCGCTATCCCGGTTGTACGGCCATGACAAGGCCAAGCGGATGCTCAACCGCTCGCTGATCGCCGGCCGTATCCCCCACGCCTATCTCTTTCGCGGGCCGGAGGGAGTCGGCAAGAAGCTCTTCGCCAAGGGCCTGGCGGCGGCTCTCAACTGCCGGGACAGGCAGGGCGCGGAGGCCTGCGGTCTCTGTTCTTCGTGCCGAAAGTTCCGGTCGCTGAATCACCCCGACTTTCTGGTGATAAGCCCTGAAAAGGGGGTGATCAAGATAGACAGGATCCGGCAGCTCGGCCAGGAACTTACCTATCCGCCCTACGAATCGGAGATCCGGGTGGTGGTGCTGGAGGATGTCCACACCATGCGGCGCGAGGCGGCGAACAGTCTTCTGAAGACGCTCGAGGAACCGCCCGACAACAATCTGCTGATTCTCACCGCCGAGTCGTCGAAGGAGGTGCTTTCCACCCTCGTCTCCAGGTGCCAGGTTGTGCCCTTTGCCGGCCTGTCGCTTGCCGACACCACGGCCATCCTCATCGCCCACGGATTGGCTCCGGACACGGCTCCGCTCCTTGCCCGGCTCTCCGAAGGGAGCCCGGGCCGGGCGCTGCTCCTCCAGAATACCGAGATGGTGGCGCTATGGCATGATGTGGTGAGGGTTCTGAGCGACTCCTCCGTCGATCCGGATCGCGATGTGGGTGTCATCCTGCGGCTGGCGGAGGCCGTGGCCGGCCTCAAAGATGACCTGCCGTCTTTCTTCGGGCTGTTGAAGATCTGGGTGCGGGACCTGCTCCTTGCCGATGATGGTGGCGTCCCCGTGGGCTCGATGCCCGAAAACAGACGGAAAAGCTGGAATTCCTCGCAACTCTTTGCTAAATTGCAGGCGATCGGCCGGGCCGAGAAGGAACTTGCCCGCAACTGCAACAAGAACCTGCTCTGTGAGGTGCTGTTGTTCAACCTGCAGTGACTTAACCCGCTCTAGGAGTCTGTCGGATTATGCCCTTTTTCCCCATATCTTCGTTAAACTCGAAAAAATTATCCTCGGAATATTGAGTATATGCCTCCGGTAATTTTTTCGAGTTTGCCTCGATCTGAGAAAAAATTGCTATAATCAGACAGACTCCTAGCGTGGTTACAAAGAACAGGAATTTTCCATTTGCTTCAACCCGAAGGCTGTTTCCTGAAAAGGATAGTGTTTTTGCATCGGCTTTCCGGGAAAGGATACATACATTAGATGTCGGAAACTGTATACGAAGAAACTGTCGACGAACCGTCGGGCCACGAAGAGGTCTTCTTTTACCGGATCCAGTTCCGGGACGGTGGCCAGCAGTCGACTGCAGTCGCAACGATTCCGGGTCTTTTGCCCGGAACCACGGTCATGGTGGAGACGGACCACGGTCTCGAGCCGGGCCAGATCGCCAGATATTCAGCGATGTGCGGCTGCCCGGGGCAGAACCGCCAGGCAAGCTTCTCCATTGTTCGCTCGGCCACCGGCGAGGAGCTGGATAAATACCGGGGACTGGCCGAGAGCGAGGCCCATGCCTTCAAGGTATGCAATACACTGATCGAGACCCACCAACTCAGCATGAATCTGGTCCGGGTCGAGCGCTTTTTCAACGGCAGTAAGATGATCTTCTATTTCACCGCCGACAGCCGAGTCGATTTTCGGGGGCTGGTCAAGGATCTGGTCCAGGAGTTCCGGACCCGGGTGGAAATGCGCCAGGTTGGTGTCAGGCACGAGACCAAAATGATCGGCGGGATCGGTACCTGCGGGCGGGAATTGTGTTGCTCGTCCTTTATCAAGAACTTCGATTCGGTGTCGATCAAGATGGCCAAGGAGCAGGATCTGCCCCTCAATCCCACCAAGATTTCCGGGGTATGCAACCGTCTGCTCTGCTGTCTCACCTACGAATACGAGACCTACCGGAGACAGCGCAAGAACATGCCGAAGACGGGCAAGAGGATTCGGATCGGCAACGAGGAGTATCTTGTCAAACGACAGATACCCCTGCAGGAAACTATTGTCGTCGAGAACAGCGTCGGCGAGGAAGTGGTCCTCGCCAAAAAGGATTGGAAGAATTTCCTGCCGGTGAAGAAAGAGGTCCCTGACAAGAAACGGGAGAAAAAGAGCGGGGAGTGATCCTCGCGACACCGGACCCACAGGCGGATCGCCCTTCCTTTCTAATGACAAGCTTGGATAGGACCATGACAACATATATCACTACACCGATTTACTATGTGAACGCGCAGCCGCATCTCGGCCACGCCTATACCACGATCGTCGCCGACACCTATAGCCGGTTTCGGAGGCTTGCCGGGGATTCGGTGCGGTTTCAGACGGGCACCGACGAGCACGGCGACAAGATTGTCAAGGCGGCGGAAAGCGAAAACATTCCGCCCCGGGAGTACGTCGATCGGATCAGCGCAATCTTCCGGGAAACCTGGCCGCTCATCGACGTTAAGCCAGATAATTTCATCCGCACCACCGATTCCTCCCATATCGCCGTGGTGCAGAGCATCCTGCAGAAGGTTTACGATCGGGGTGACATCTATTTCGACGAGTACAGCGGCCTCTACTGCCGGGGCTGCGAACGCTATCTCACGGAAAAGGAACTGATCGACGGCAACTGCCCCGACCATCAGACCCCGCCCCAGGAGATCGCCGAACAGAACTACTTCTTCCGGATGTCCCGTTACCAGGAGCGGCTCATCGAGCACATCAAGAGCAACCCCCAGTTCATCACGCCGGAAAGGTACCGCAACGAGGTGCTGTCCTTCCTTGGCGAACCCCTGGAGGATCTGTGCATCTCCCGGCCGAAGTCGCGGCTCACCTGGGGGATTGAGCTGCCTTTCGACAACAATTTCGTCACCTACGTCTGGTTCGACGCCCTGATCAATTACCTGACCGGCATAGGCTATCCGGATGAACGTGATTTCCTGAAATTCTGGTCGGTGGCCGAACACCTGATCGCCAAGGACATTCTCAAGCCCCACGCCATTTACTGGCCGACCATGCTGATGGCCATGGACTTGCCGCTTTACCGCAAGCTCCATGTTCACGGCTACTGGAACGTCGACGACACCAAGATGTCGAAGAGCATCGGCAATGTGGTCCGGCCGAAGGAACTGGTGGAAGCTTACGGGGTCGACACCCTGCGCTACTTTACGCTCCGGGAGATGTCCTTCGGTCTCGATTCGTCTTTCAGCTCCGAGGCGATAGTTGCCCGGCAGAATGCCGACCTGGCCAACGATCTTGGCAATCTGTTCAGCCGAGCCACTACCATGGTATGGAAGTACCGGGACGGCGTGGTGCCGATGTCCGCCGATCTGAAAGTAGAGGATTTGGTCTTGAAGCAGGCGGCGCAGGACATGCTCTCCGAGTACAGGGCGATGATGGACGATTTTCGGTTCCATCTGGCCCTGCAGGCGGTCTGGGAGGTGGTCGGCCTCGCCAACAAGTACATTGTCGGCAACGAGCCATGGGCCCTGGCCAAGGATCCGGCTCAGTCGGGCCGCCTGGACACCGTCCTCTACAACCTGCTGGAATGCCTCCGTCTGCTGACCCTGACGCTCTCGCCGGTGATGCCGGGGGCGGCGGCGAAAATGGCTGCGGGTCTCGGCCTCTCCTCGGACGATTCGCGTATTTGTTCGCTTGCAGAAGGCGGCGTGTGGGGCGGTCTCACCCCGGGCAGCAGGCTTCAGCCCCTGGAGCCGCTGTTCCCGAGACTGGAGGCGAAAAGGCAAACGCCAACAGCCGAGCCGAAGGCGTCGGTCGAAAAGCCGGCCACGCCGGCAGAGGCTCCGCCTGTGGAGAACCTGGTGGACTTCGAGCTGTTCAGGCAACTGGAACTCCGGGTGGGAGAGATCGCGGCCGCGGAGCCGATCAAGAAGTCGAAAAAACTGGTGAAGCTGACGGTCCTGGCACCGGAGCAGCGGACCATAGTCGCAGGAATTGCCGAGCACTACCGGCCGGAAGAGCTGGTGGGCCGGCAGGTGGTCATCGTGGCCAACCTCAAGCCTGCAAAGATCATGGGCGTAACCTCCCATGGCATGGTCCTGGCGGCCAAAGCAACCGTAAACGGAGAAGAAAAACTCATCCTTTCCTCGGTGAGTGAAACGGTAGAACCGGGCTGCAGGGTGGCCTGAAAAAGGAGATATCCATGTTCGTAGTGAATAACTTTCTGATGGCGGTCGCGCAGCTCCTCGACTTTCTTTTAACCGTCTACATGTGGATCATCATCGGCCGGGTTATAATTTCCTGGGTGAATGCCGATCCCTACAACCCGATCGTCCGCTTTCTCTACGAGGCCACCGAGCCGCTGCTCAGCCGTATCCGCAGGATGCTGCCGCTGAGTTTCGGAGGGATCGATTTCTCGCCGATGATCCTCATCCTGGCCATCATGTTTGTGCAGAGTTTTCTCATTCAAACCTTAAAACAGCTGGCCGTGGGGATGGGCTGAGATCATGGACGACAATATAATCATCAATGACAGGGAGCCGGTCATGTTGACACCGCAAGCCATCAAGGATCAGGAATTTCAGATAAAGTTCAGGGGATACGACGCCATAGAGGTCAGAGCTTATCTGGAGCTGCTGGCGGAGGATTTCTTCGAGCTGAGCGAGCAGAACCGTGTCCAGGCGGAAGAAATCGAGGCCCTCCGGGTGGAGAAGGAGGAACTCGAACGGGAGAAGGAGAGTCTGGCCGCAGAGGTGAGTCTGTCCCGTGAAAATGTGGATGGCATCCAGTCCCGGCTGGAAAAGAGCTACAAACACAAGGATCAGGAGATCGCCGAACTGCGCGGGCAGGTTGAAGCCGAACGGGTTGCCGTCGCCGCCCTTGAGGAGGAGAGGAAAAAGCTGGATGAGAAGATCCGCGAGCTGGAAGAAAAACTGGTCGGCGGCCAGGGCACCACCTTGCAGGAACAGGCGGAAAACGAAAAACTGCGGGCGAAAATCGAGTTTCTTGAAGAACAGAACCGGGAACTGAAGCAGCAGGGTCTCGATTTCAAGACCACCATTCTTGCCGCCCAGAAATTCGCCGACAATCTGAAAGAGACCAGCGAACGAGAGGCCCAGCTGATGATGGCCCAGGCGCGGGCCGATGTGGAGAAATTCAGGAGCGAGGCTCAGGCCGAGCTTGCCCGGCTGCCGAAGGAGATCGAGGCCCTGAATCAGAAGAAGCTGAAGGTGCGGGACGAGTTGAAAGCGATCCTGCAATCGTACCTTGAGGCCCTCGATGTCTTCTTCTCCGCAGAAGCGCAGGAAAAGGAGGAAGATCTCTCCGAACTCTTCGAGAGTATCAAGATTTCCGATGGAGAGGCGTCGGACAATATCGAAAGTATCGATATGGATCTTTCCTGAGGCGGAATCAAAATCGCTATCGGTATCGGTATCGAAATCGAAAAACAAGGTTCGATACCGATACCGATAGCGATACCGATTACTTATGCCAGCGACTCCAAAAATCTCACCTCGGCAGTTTCTTGAAAGTGGCAGTAAAGACCCCGCTTTTCTTGTCATGCCCTATCTCACTACCCTTGCCGACGGCGTCCTTCTGCTGCAAGTCTACGTGCAGCCCAAGGCGTCCAAGAGCAGAATCGTCGGTATCCACGATGGCTGCCTGAAGCTGGCCGTGGCCGCACCGCCGGTCGAAGGCAAGGCCAACGAGGAGGTGGTGAGGGCTCTTGCCCGCCTGCTGGATCTCCCCGGCCGGGCCGTCTCCATCCACTCCGGGGATAAATCGAGGAAAAAGAAGGTCCGTATCGAGGCTGCCTATCCTGAAATTCTTGGCAGGATAGAGAAGATTCTTGCCGGCGCATCCTCGTGATGGCATGCGGATGTGCTTCCCCCGTTGTCAGTGAAGCGGCAGCGGAATGGTTGTCGTTGTCGTAATGATAATCCAAAAGATGAGGAATTTTGTCACGAGCAACTGGATGTTTATCGGCTTTCGATCGACTATGGCTCCTTACGGTTGTTACGACGACAACGACAACGAAATCGAATCCCAACCACAGCTCTCTAAGGGACGCTCATGAAATACAAAATAATCGCCAATTGGAAGTCCTACAAAACCAGCGAAGAGGGGCGTCTCTGGCTGGACAGGTTTGCCCGGCTCTACCAGCCACACAGAGATCTCGAGGTGATTATTGCCCCTTCCTTTCTCAGCCTGGAGAGCCTTGCCGCGCATCTGAAAGGTTTGAATCTAGCGGGCGTCGCTCTCTCCGCCCAGAATATCTCGCCCTTTCCGCGCGGCGGCTACACCGGCGAGATCGCCGCGGACATGGTGGCGGGCCTGGTGCGCTATGTCATCGTCGGTCACAGCGAACGACGCCGTTACTTTCACGAAAACAATCAACAGATAATCAACAAGGCAACCGAAGCGGCCGATGCCCGCCTCATCCCCATCGTCTGCGTGGACAGCGAGAGTAGCCTTCCCCTGCTCGGAGCCATCGCCGACCTCGATGTCGACAAACTGGTGGTTGCCTATGCCCCCGTTGATTCGCTCAATTTCAGTATACCTGAATCGCCGGTCAAGGTCGGCGAATCGGTGAATCATATCCGGAAGATGTTTTCCCGCTGGCCGGTGGTCTACGGGGGAGGCCTGCTGCCTGCCAATGTCGGCGGCTATCTCAAACTTCCCGCGCTCTCCGGTCTCTTTGTCGGGAAATCGAGCCTTGAGCCGGAAACCTTTGCCGATATCTGCCGGCAGGCGGTTGCCGCTCTGTAGTTTTTTCGGAATTTCCCATACGAGGCAGGGGCTTCGTTTTATTTGCGTTTTCTCGGCAGGAGAAACGAGATAATGAAGCCGGTGGTGCTGATGCCGGCCAGGACCAGACCTAAAAATCCCAGCGTGCCGATGAAACCCGAGGTGCGGGACATACGGTCGGCCAGGATCAGGATGGCGGAGCCGACGATGAGCGCCGCGATGATCATGGCGATCCCCAGCAGACGGCTCGAGGTGTCGAGTTGTTCGGAGAGGTGCTCGATCCTCTTCAGCTCGAGGTTGAGAGTGAAACGCCGGTGCCGGGCGAGATCGAGAAATCGCTGCATGTCGGCCGGAAGATCCTCGAGCAGTTCGATGGTGTTGATCAGGGCGTGAAAAAAACGTTTGCGGATTGCCCGGAAACTGCGGCGGGTGACGATGACCTCCTGAATCAGCGGTTCGACGTGCTCGATCACGTCGAAGGTCGGGTCGAAATAGGCCGCGACGCCCTCTATGGTGGTCAGGGCCTTGGTGAGGAGCGTCAGGTTCTCCGGACACTGGATCCGATAGCGCTGCAGCATTCCGAAGAAATCGGAGAGCAGGCCGGTGATGTTGAGGTGGGCGAGATCGGTGTTGCGAAACTGGTCGGTCATGTGGCGCAGCTCGAGACGGAATTCCCGGTTGTCGAGCACCACCGGGTCGACATCGGTCAGTTCCAGCACCACCCGGCAGAGCCGGTCGATGTCGCCCTTCACCACCCCGGCCACCAGGTTGATGAGTTCGTCCGTAGTCTTGCGGTCCAATTGGCCGGTCAAGCCGCAGTCGATGAAGCAGAGCTTGCCGCCGGGCAGGAGAAAGATGTTGCCGGGATGCGGGTCGGCGTGGAAGAAGCCGAAGCGCAGGCACTGCTTGAACACCGCATCGGTGCTGTTGGCGACGATGGCCTTGCGCTCGCTTTTGCTCAGCTCCAGCGGTGAAACCGTAGAGAGCAGCCGGCCGTGGATCTCCTCCATGGTGAGCACGCTTCTCGTCGTCGCGTCCCAATAGACTTTCGGGAAGCTGATGTTCTCGTCGCCTTCGAAATAGCGGCGCAGCCGTTCCGTGGATTGTCCCTCGATGACCAGGTTGATTTCCTTGAGCATCTCCCGGGAGAATTCCTTGGCAACCGCCGTTGGACTGTAGCCGAGATTGGAAAAATACTGTTCGAGGACCTGGGCGAGGGACTCAACCAGGGCCATGTCCTCTTCGATGATTTCCCTTGCCCCTGGGCGGATGACTTTCACGACAGCTTCGTCGCCTGTCTTCATCTTCGCCCGATGGACCTGGGCGATGGAGGCGGCCGCCAGCGGCCTCTCCTCGATCTCCGCAAAAAGAAAATCGAGACGTCCCGGAAATTCCAGGAGCAGGACCTGATAAATTTCTTCGAAAGGCACCTGCTTGCAGTTGTCCTGCAGCTTCTTGAATTCCGTCGCCCACTCCGGCGGGATGAGATCGGGGCGGGTCGAGAGGATCTGGCCGAATTTGATGAAGGTCGGCCCCAGCTCTTCCAGGACCATGCGGACGCGCTCCGGCCCGGTCAGGTGTTCCAGGCGGACTGTCTCGACAGTCTCGGGCTCTTCCCGGACGGCTCCGAGCAGCCGGTGTATGCCGGTATCGTGGATCAGTTGCCTGAAGCCGAATTTGGAGAGGACCTTGACAATCTCCGCCAATCTCCTGGTGTTTCTGATTGTGCGTTTGATTGAGGTGATCTTCATGGAGTGGCGAAGATGTTGAGAATGTTTTCGTCTTTTTCCCGGACCAGCTTGAGTCGGCTGAACCAGGAGCCGATCTCGTCAGGAGCCCAGGGGAGATGGTTTTTTTTCCAGCAAAGAGCAGTTTCCGGGAAGAAATCGTTGAAGATTTTGATAACGTCGTCAATTTTGAGAATATCAGCATTGCCGAACATGAGTGCAAGGATATCCGCAACCTGGACGATGAGCGGATATTGCCGGAAGGACGGCGCTTCCCAGGGGGTGTGGTGATAGCCGATCGCCGTCACCAGCTGCTGCGGCAGCAGCCATTTTTCGGCGAGTTGCCGCCCCACCTGATCGTGGCTCACGGCAAAACTGCGTCTCTCCTCGGCAGTGGTGTCGTCATAATTGCCTGGCCGGTTCAATTCCCCCAGAATCGGATATTCACCCGGGAAAGTGATGAACATGGCGAGCTTACCGATGTCGTGAAGGAGGCCGGCGATGAACAGCTCGCTCGGTGACAGACCCAGACGCTCGCCGATGATCTTGGCGGCCAGGCCGCAGGTGAAGGCGTGTTCCCAGAACAGGCGGACTGTCATCCGGCACTTGTTGTCCATCTTGGGAAAGGAGGCGAAGACGGCCTTGCCGATCACGATATTTCTGATCTCCTCATAGCCCAAGACGACCACGGCCCGTTCGATGGTGCCGACTTCCCGCGGGATTCCGAAGAAGGCCGAGTTGGCAACCTTCAGGATGGCACTGCACATGGACTGGTCCGGGAGGACGGCCTGTATGAGATCGTCCGCATGGCTGTCGGGATTCGAAGTGACGGTCATGACCTTGCCGACGGTTGCCGGCAAGGCCGGGAAGGCTTCAATTTTGTCCTTGATATCGACCAAGCGCTGTTCGGTCATGGCAGTTCAGGGAATGCGGCAAGGACTTTTTGTCGGGCTCGATGCAAAACAGCCGGGTCGAGGTCGAACAGGCGGTTGTTCTCGATGACTGCCAACAGCTGGGCGACCAGGAACGGATCGAACTGTCTGCCGGCTTCCTTGGTCAACTCATCGATAATTTCGTCGGGTGTGAGCCGCCGTCGATAGGGACGCTCGGCATTCATGGCGGCAAGGGCTTCGACAATGCTGAATATCCTTGCTCCGAGAGGAATCTCGTCCCCCTTCAGTCCCTGGGGATAACCCGAACCGTCATATCTTTCGCCGTGGCAGAGCAGCACGCTGCGTTCATTGGCGAAGTAATCGAAGATATTGGTCAACTCCGTCAGTTTGAACGGGAGATCGTCGATGGCTTTGCGTTCCTGATGGGACAGTTTGCCCGGTCTGACGAGCAGGTCATTGTGGAGCAGCGAGCGAAAACTGTTGTACAGGGCGATGGCGTTTTGAAAAGTCCGGATATGCTGGTTGGGCAGGCCCAGCTGTTTTCCAAGGAGGGAAACATAATGGGAGACGGCGGCGATATGGTCGAGATGCTCCGGACCGGCCACGTTCCGGGCCAGGAGCTGGAGCGATTCTATCACCGAGACCCTCGTCTTCTCCATAATGTGCCCGAGTGTTTCCTTTAAAAACGACAGGGACTTCTTCGGGGAAAGTTCTTCCCGTGCACTCCTTGGGCTGTATACGAAAATCCTGTTTCGGCCATGAGCCTTGGCCATGAAGAGGGCTGTTTCCGCCATGGTGATGAAATCGTCATGGCTCTTTGGCCGGTGTTCCCTGAGGGAGGCGAGGCCGGCCGAGATGGTGATCTGCTGCTTGATCCTGCCGCAAACATAGGGCTTTTCCGAGCAGGCTCGGCTGATTTTTTCCGCGAGCCTGCCAGCCTCCCCGAGGTCCGCGCCGGGCATGACGACAACAAAATCTTCGCCTGAAAAGCGGTAACAGGTATCAACTTTCCTGGTGGCGACGGTGAGTCTCGCCGCGAGTTCATTCAGAATGAAATCGCCGAAGCGCAGCCCCGCCGACTTGTTCACCTTGTTGAAGAAATCGATGTTGAACAGCAGGATGGCCAGGTCGCCCCCCCCGCTCTCAGCCGTCGCCATCATTTCCGCAAGGCTTGCGGTAAGCTGACGCCGGTTGAACAGTCCGGTCAGGGGGTCCCTGGTGGAGATGGCGTGCAATTGTTTGTCCAGTAAGGCGGAGCTCGCTTGATGTTCGGCATTGATTTTCTGGACCTGGCAAAGAAACTGGACCCGTTGCCGGAATATCTCACGGGTTACGGGAACCAAGAGGCAATCGATCAACCTGTTGGTCCCGTGATGCGAATTCGAGTAGGAGCTCTTCTCCTCGGTTACGAGCTGGAGGATGGGGGTGGATTTCGGCAGGGCGGGATTTTCAAGCAGGGCAGGGATCTGATCCCCGTTGCCGGTGAGGATGAGGACGGCCTTGCTGTAATCCTCGGAGCTGGGACGGGCACCCGGAAAGTAGCAGAGGGCTGATGAGCAGATGGGATGGACCAGTGCTTTCATCTGCTCGCCCGAATCGAGGTCAGGCGGGGCGATATAGTATCCTTGGGTCATGGAGTCTCAACCATCGGCTGTTGCGGCTTTTCATGGTGAAGCATATTTCGCCGTGATGATTAACTATATCTTCTCCATAAGGCAAAATGCAATTCAATATTCAACAATTTTATGGTCTTGCCTGTGATAATATGACATGCCGGCGCTGCCGCCCTGTCGTCCTTCGCCATATGGCGGTAGGAAAAGCAGCGAGTCGCGGATGTTAAAAAGGCAGGCTTGTTTCCGGCGAAGCCTGGCATCTGAATGCCGCTTTAAGCAATGCAATCAGGCGGCCTTTCAGCTGTTTCAGGGGTGGAAGCGCAGGCAGTTCAGGCAGGATGTCGGTTACCGGGCGAGGATGGGGAATCCTCAGGTCCTGATCGAGGCTTCTGCCGGGGCTGAGTCGTCCCACTGTGTGGAGGAACTTCAACCGTTCGTTGTCTGCAGAATTGAATGTCTTGAGAAAACCCAGGATGCCCGACAGATCGTTGTTGCGGTGGAAGGTATCTATGCTTACACAGATCTCCCGGTGCTCGTCGCCGAGGTCGAGCCAGATTTTTCGGTATTCAGTGACATGTTTTTCCAGAGACCGATATATCTTCCCGGCGAGATTGCGATACCTCCACCAACGGGTAAATCCCTCTCCCCGCCATCCGCTGAAGAGTTCGGCGGTTGGTGGTTGGCCTCCGGATGTTACCAGGTTTCCCGGCAGTTTGACGAGAAAGAGAAAGTCCTTGAACAGTCTTTCCCGGTGGAGAAGAAGCCGCAGGCGGTAGAGATCCAATCTGATTTGCTCGAGTTGATTTCCGTCTGCCTGCTGCAGCTTTTCCAGGTACTGTCCCGTTTCCGTCTCTATCTGCGAGCGAAAGCCGAAGTATCGGCTGGCAATCTCCTGCTTGACTTCGTATTCGATGGCATTGACAAAATCATCCATAACGGTGAACCTTGAGGCGGCCGAAGGGACGCCGAATAATTCGTAAGCGGATGGCGAGGTCTTGGTTTCGGTAGTATAGTATTGTCGCGAATAACATTCACGGGCATTTCATGGACAGGGGTATGATTTCTGGCGGGTCTCGGGACGATACCGTCGCTCAGGTCAAGGAGCGTGCCGATATCGTTCAAATTATTGGCGAGTGCGTGCAGCTGAAGCGGAGCGGCACCCGGTACCTCGGGTTGTGCCCTTTCCACGGTGAGAAGACCCCGTCGTTCACCGTACATGGCGGGCAACAGTTTTTTCATTGTTTTGGTTGCGGGGAATCCGGCGACGTCTTCAGCTTCATGATGAAGTACTATAATCTCGACTTCCCCGGAGCCCTGAAGGAACTCGCCAGAAAGTATCATATCGAGCTGCCCGAGCGACCTCGCTCGAAAGAGCAAGAGGAACAGTCGAAGAGACGAGACCTCCTCTATGCGGTCAACGAAAAATGCGCAGCCATCTACAGCGAATATCTGCAGCAGGCGGCCGGGGGGGAGGTCGCCCGGAGATATCTGCAGAAAAGGGGGGTGGGGGCGGATCTCCAGGCAAGATACCGGATCGGCTACGCCCCCTCCGTCGAAGCGGCCGGCTGGAATTTCCTCGACGGCCGGTTGAGTACGATCGACCGGAAAAACGCCATCCTGGCCGGACTCCTGATCGAGAAGGATAACGGCGGCTGCTACGACCGGTTCCGTGATCGCATTCTTTTTCCCATCATGGATATCGGTGGCCGAGTCTGCGGCTTCGGTGGCAGAATCATCGGCGAAGGCCAGCCAAAGTACATGAACTCACCGGAAAGCGAGGTGTTCAGCAAAAGCAGGCTGCTCCTCGGCCTCTTTCAGCAGAAGGAAGCGATCCGCCGACAAAACGAGGCGGTGCTGGTGGAGGGCAATTTCGACCTCATCTCCCTGGTGGGCCACGGCTGCGCCAATGTGGCGGCTCCGCTCGGCACGGCCCTGACCCGGGAACAGCTCCGGCTGATCAAGCGCTTCACCGACAAGGTCACACTGCTCTTCGACGGCGACGCCGCCGGCATGAAGGCTGCCGAGCGGGCGGTCCCGCTGCTGCTCGCCGAGCAGGTCTCCGGACGCGTCGCTTTCCTTCCCGAGGGCCACGATCCCGATACCTTCGTGCGGGAGAAGGGCGTGGCGGAGCTGAACCGGCTGCTTGCTCAGGCGGTGTCCCTGCCGGAATTCGCCCTGGACCGGATGATCGAGGAGCACGGCCTCACCCTTGACGGCAAGAGCAGAATCGTCGAAGCCCTCCGTCCCCTGATCGCGGCGGCGGCATCGCCCCTCCAGCGGTCCGTGTTTGTTTCCCATTTTGCCGAAAAACTTGGAATGGCCGCCCAGCAGCTGGATGCGCACCTGGGGTCGCAGCCTCCGCCCGAGCCTGTCCCGCCCGAGGTTCCCCAAAAGGTTCCGGGCGAAAGATCCGCACCGCTTTCCATGGCCCAGAAGCAGATGGTCGATTTCATGATCCTGCAGCCGCAATATTTCTCCAGGCTGGAGGAGGCTGGACTCCGGCAGAGTCTTTCCGGCAGCATTGGGGAAATTCTCTTCCTGCAGCTGAAAAGCATTTTGGAGCGCAATCCCGAGGCGGAGCCGGAAGAGTTGCTGACCGTTTTGCCTGAAGGGGCGGAGCGTAGTTTCGTTGCGGAGTTGCTGATTCGGCCGCCCGTTCGCACCACCGACGGCGACCAGGAGAAGCAGCAGGAAGAACTGGCCGACCTGCTGCAATACCTGCAGAAGATCCACCTGAAAAAAAGTGCGGATGAGCTAATGCAACGCATGCGAAACGCCGAAAGGGAGGGGGATATACGTATGGTGCAGGAATTGATGATCGAACAGCTGAAGATAAATCGTCAATTGCACGATCAGCAAATGTGAGATTATCCCGTATTTATGAGGGTTTCAGAGATAGATTTTTTTGAAAATGCGATGAATTCGCTTGACTTTTTCAGTGGTTTGGTTTGTTGTGAGGGGCGTGTTCCGTCGGACGGCGGTTGTTGGGATCGGCGGCGGACACGGGTGGAATGGTTTATACTTTGGTTTTGCCTGAAAGGAGAAGTACATGACGTTTTCAGGGCGTGAAGATGATCTGGTCAGAGATCCGGACGAGGTGATGCGGGACTACGATTTTGACGCTGAGTCTCCCTCTTTTGGTTTGGCCGATGACTTTGAGGATTTTGCTGAGGACTATGCAGCGCCCGTGGATCTGGCCGACCATGTCACCCAAGAGAGAAGGAACGGTTCCGGTGTCGATCGTCGCAGCAGTACGTTCAGTGACCGGAGAAAACGGGACAGGCGCAGGGTCGCAAGATATAGCGAAGGGGACAATGACAAGATTTCCAAATCCCGGGCCTCGATAGATCCCATGAATATCTACCTCCGGGAAATGGGAACGCTTACTCTCCTCAGCCACGAGGAGGAGCTGAAGCTTGCCAAGATGATGGAGGAGGGTAAGCTTCGGGTGCAGAATGCGGTGTTGACCGCGCCTCTGGCCATTCCGGCTCTGCTCGAGCTGGTGAAAGGCCTTGATTCGAACAGTGAAAAGATCTGTCAGATACTCAGCGGCATAACCGATAACGAGACTGGTACTTTCAAAGAGGAAAGCAAGGACTTCCTGGCCCGGGTCGATCAGGCGGTAGTCTTGCATCGGAAACGGTCGGAGTTGCTGGCTCAGTATCGGCAAAAGGGCGAAGATCCGGAGGCCGGGCGAATGGTTGACGAGATCGATTCCTTGAGCGGATCGATCGCTGCGCTCTTCACCGACAAACTCATCTGTGTAGAGTGCCTCAAAGCGATGGGCGATGGCCTTGAAGAATTGTCGAAACGGTTCCGCAAGGTTTTCGTCGAGCTCATCAATCAGCGGAAAATTGAGGGCGGCCTGCCTGCAGCTGCAATGGCGCCGGAGGAGTTGGAGCGGCAGGTCAACCGGCGGATGATGGAGGAGTCGGGGGTCGACCAGCGCCGCCTGCAGCAGCTTCTTAGCGACATAGATTCGGGCTGGGATATGTATAAGCAGGCTAAGGAGGGGCTGGTCAGAGCCAATCTGCGCCTGGTGATTTCGGTCTCCAAGAAATTCGTCAACCGCGGGCTGCAGTTTTCCGACCTCATTCAGGAAGGCAATATCGGCCTCATGAAGGCGGTGGAAAAATTCGACTACCATCGCGGCTACAAATTCAGCACCTATGCCACCTGGTGGATCAGACAGGCCATCACCCGAGGCATCGCCGACCAGGGAAGGACTATCCGTTTGCCCGTCCATATGATCGAAACTATCAACCGGCTGCTGCGGGCTTCGAAGGATTTCATGCTGGAGGAACACCGGGAGCCGACTCCGGAAGAGATGGCAAAACATCTTGGCACCGACGTCGGTAAGATCAAGTCGGCCCTGAAAATCGCCAAGGACGCGATCTCCCTCGACACCCCCGTCGGCGACGATGGGGAGACCTTTTTGGGTGACTTCATCGAAGACAAGGATAAGCTCGGGCCGGATCAACTGTCGATGGTCGCCAGTCTCCGCAAATGCCTCAACCAGGTGATGTCGTCGCTTTCGCCGCGAGAGGCCAAGGTTTTGCGGATGCGGTATGGGATTGACGTTGACTGCGATCATACCCTGGAAGAGGTGGGCAAGTGTTTTGCCGTGACGCGGGAGCGTATACGCCAGATCGAGGCCCAGGCAATCATGAAACTCAAGCACCCTTCGCGGGTCGAGGAGTTGAAGGTTTTCATGACCGACTGAAGCAGCGCCCGTGACTTTTTTCTCTACTGCCGCCGGGGATTCCTTACCTGGGATTTCCAGGCGGCGAATGTTTTTACGGCGTCTTTGCCGCTGCAAGATTCCACAGCCACAACTATTTCGAGAAACCAACAGTCAATCACCCCATGGCCGAAGCCCTTGATTGGATACGTCTCAGTCTGGTACCGGGATTAGGGATCACGGGGTTTTGGCGCCTCATCGATCACTTTCAGTCTCCTGCCGCCGTTTTCCGGGCCTCCCGTCAGGAGATCCTCCGCGTCAAGGGAATTCGCGAGAACCAGGTCTCCGGGGTGTTGGCGGGACAGGAGACAATGGCTCGGGCTCAGAGGGAACTCTGCAGTCTGGCCGATATTGGGGCGGCAGCCGTCACTTTCGAAGATCCGCGCTACCCGGCCCTGCTCAAGAAATTGCCGGACCCTCCTCCCGTCCTCTATGTGCGTGGTCGCCTGGAGCTTCTGGGCGTTCCGGCGGTTGCCGTCGTCGGTTCCCGGGCCGCCACCGCCTACGGGCGCAGAACGGCCTATGCCTTGTCCCGGAATCTTGCCGATTCCTCCCTCACCGTCATTTCCGGGCTGGCCCTCGGCATAGACACCGAAGCCCATGCCGGCGCCCTTTCCGCTAAAGGGAGCACGGTGGCGGTCCTCGGTTGCGGCCTCGATGTGGTCTATCCCAGGCAAAATGGGAGATTATTCAGGGATATTGCCGAGCATGGCCTGCTGGTCAGCGAATATCCCTTGGGAACGCCTCCGGAAGGTTTTCGTTTCCCGGCCCGCAACCGCATCATCGCAGGACTGAGCCTCGGTGTGGTGGTGGTCGAAGCGGCCCAACGTTCAGGATCCCTCATCACCGCTCAGATAGCGCTGGACACCGGCCGCGAAGTCTTTGCCGTTCCCGGGCAGGTCGATTCCTGCAAGAGCGAAGGCACCCATTGGCTGCTGAAGCAGGGAGCGAAGCTGGTGCAGAGCATCCAGGATATCGTGGAAGAGTTGGGGATGCAGGCTCCAGCCGTTGGGAGTCGGGGGGAACCCACGGCTGTAAAAGACCTACCCGGTCTCGAGCCGGAGGCGAAAGATCTGCTCGCCAAAATAGATTCGTACCCGATTCCCCGGGAGTCCCTTCTTGAGACGGCGGGGCTTGCCCCGGGACGATTCAGCGAGCTGCTGCTGATTCTCGAACTGGAAGGGCTGGTGGAAATCCTTGCCGGAGACCAGGTGAGAAAACGGGTATGAGCTGCTTTCTGCTCATGATTTCAAAGACATAAAGTAAAGGAAGACAATGAACAAAGAAATATACATCGCTCCTTCGATACTGTCGGCGGATTTTTCCCGGCTCGGTGCCGAAATCAAGGCTGTCGACGAAGCCGGGGCCGATATTATCCACATCGATGTGATGGATGGACATTTCGTCCCCAATATCACCATCGGTCCCCTGGTGGTGCAGGCAGCCCGCCCCATAACCCAAAAAACGCTCGATGTTCATCTGATGATTGCCGACGCAGACAGTTATGTCGATGCCTTTGCCCGAGCGGGGGCCGACTGGATTACTGTGCATGTCGAAGCCTGCACTCATCTGCACCGGACGGTTGCCCGCATCCGCGAACTCGGTAAGAAGGCCGGCGTGGTGCTTAATCCGGCAACCTCGCTCGCCACCCTCGATTATATCCTGGAAGAGGTCGACCTGGTGATGCTGATGTCGGTCAATCCGGGCTTTGGCGGTCAATCGTTCATCCCCTCGACGCTGGCCAAGATTCGGCAGCTCAGACAACGTATAGATGCTCTGGGGCTTCAGGTGGGGATCGAAGTGGACGGCGGCATCGGCCCGAAAACCATTGGCGATGTCGCTGCGGCCGGTGCCAATATATTTGTTGCCGGTTCGGCTGTTTACGGCAGCGCTGATTACAAGGCGACGATCGCGTCACTGCGTGCTCAGGCGGAGGCCGGCGCCGGACGGCATAGGTAGTCGATAGCGGAGGTGGAGAAATGGAGAAAGGATATAAAAACCTGACTGAAAGCCAGGTCTACCGGCAGTTGCTGACCCTGGCCGGAAAACCATTCGATCTGACCGCCCCCGGAGCCCTGCAGGCGCGGGACAGGCTGGCCGGATATGTGTGCCGAACCGACTTGCTCCATCTGCATTACGCTACCGAACGTGTCGACGATCGGGTGCTGGACGGCCTGCAGCAACTTGCCGATGATCTGTGTCTGGTAGAGCAGTTCAGGGAGATGCGGCGGGGGGCGATCATCAACCGGATTGAAGGTTACGAGAGCGAGAACCGCCAGGTCCTCCACACCGCCAGCCGGGATCTGTTCGGGCCGGAACCGGCAGAACCAGATGCCAGCGCCAAAGCGCACAGCGAAATGCAAAAGCTGGAAGCTTTCCTGGAAGAGCTGGATTCCGGGCGAATCTGCAACCATCGGGGAGAGCGGTTCGATACCATGATCCACATCGGCATCGGCGGCTCGGATCTGGGGCCCCGAGCGATCTTCGAGGCGCTCAAGGCCTACGGAGTGCCCGGGAGGATGGTCCGCTTCATTGCCAATGTCGATCCCGATGATGCGGCGGGCGTGCTCGCCGAAGTCAACCTTGCTACAACCCTTGTCAATATCGTCTCCAAAAGCGGCACCACACTCGAAACACTGACCAACGAACACCTGGTGCGCCAGGCTTTGCAGCGGGCCGGGCTCGATCCTTCCCGCCACTGCATCGCCGTGACCGGTGAAAAGAGTCCCATGGATAATTCCGCCAACTACCTGCGGACCTTCTATATGCACGATTATATCGGGGGCAGGTACAGTTCCACCTCCATGGTCGGTGTTGTGATGCTTGGCTTTTATCTGGGGTACAACCAGGTTGTGCAATTAATGCAAGGAGCGGCACAGGTGGATCACCAGGCCGAGGAGGGGGATATACGCAAAAATTTGCCGCTGCTACTGGCGCTGCTGGGCATCTGGAACCACAACTTTCTCGGTTTTCCTACATTGGCGATCCTGCCGTACAGCCAGGCCCTCCATCGTTTTCCCGCTCATCTTCAGCAGTGCGACATGGAGAGCAACGGGAAGTCGATCGACAGGCAAGGACGACGGGTATCCAGCAAAACCGGACCGATTATCTGGGGCGAACCAGGCACCAACGGCCAGCATGCCTTCTATCAGCTGTTGCACCAGGGCACTGAGATTGTCCCTGTAGAATTTATTGGCTTCCGGCAATCGCAGCATGGTCTGGACCTTCTGGTCGACGGGACCACCTCGCAGCAAAAGCTCCTAGCAAATTTGTTCGCCCAAATGGTCGCCATGGCCATAGGGCAGGAGTCTGCAAATCCTAACAGAAATTTTGCCGGCAACCGCCCCTCCTGCCTCCTCTTGGCCGAAAAACTGACCCCGAAGGTGATGGGGGCGCTCCTCGCGAGCTATGAGGCCAAAATCGCCTTCCAGGGTTTTGCCTGGAATATCAATTCATTCGACCAGGAAGGCGTACAGCTCGGCAAGGTCCTGGCCACCGGTTTTCTGCAGGCCATGACCGATCCTTCCGGGACTTCCGGAAAGATCGAAAAAGCCTTTCTCGACCAGGTGTTGCAGTCGGCCTAGCCATCATTTTCGGGGGTGAATGGCGGTTCATTTACAGGCCGCTCGATCAATGGATTTTTGTTGACAAAACCGCACAGCGAAGCTATTCTCGAACGCTGATTAGAACTTTCTATTATCATTCCGTTAAGCTTTATTGGTAGATGATCTGGCTAGGGAAAGGCGGCGGGTGGTTTTAGTAGAATGATATGCCGGAATTCGTCTTCGGTTTTCAGCAGAAAAAGTTTGGTTAAGGTTGCAGTATAAACAGTAATTCAAAGGAGGAAATCATGGCAAAACAAGAGACGCCCTTGTTGGACCAATTGGAGAGTGGCCCGTGGCCAAGCTTCGTGACCGACATTAAGCGCCAGGCGGAGACCAAGCCTGAGTGTTGGGATATTCTTGGTATCCTGGAACTGTCCTACAAGGACAGAATCACCCACTGGAAACACGGCGGTATCGTCGGTGTCTTCGGTTACGGTGGCGGTATCGTTGGACGGTATGCCGACGTTCCCGAGCTTTTCCCCGGTGTTGAGCATTTCCACACCATTCGCGTAGCCCAGCCGGCTTCTAAATATTATTCCACCGAGAACCTTCGCGGCCTGATGAACCTCTGGGAGAAGTATGGCTCCGGCATGACCAACTTCCATGGTTCTACCGGTGATATCATTCTCCTCGGTACCCGCACCGAGAATCTCGAACCTTTCTTCTGGGATCTGACCCACGATATGGGCCAGGACCTTGGCGGTTCCGGATCGAACCTGCGTACCCCGGCCAACTGCCTCGGTGAGTCCCGTTGCGAGTGGTCCTGCTACGACACTGAAGAGGCTTGCCATCAGCTGACCATGAAGTATCAGGACGAAATTCATCGTCCGGCATTCCCCTACAAGTTTAAGTTCAAGTTTTCCGGTTGCGCGAATGACTGCGTGGCGGCGATCGCCCGTTCCGATATATCCGTTATCGGCACCTGGAGAGATGCGATCCGTATCGATCAGGCTGCCGTAAAAGAGTACATCGCCGGCAACTATCCGGCCAACGCCGGTGCCCACAGCGGCCGCGACTGGGGTAAATTCGACATCAAGAAGGAAGTCATCGACCTCTGCCCGACCAACTGCATGTGGATGGAAGGCAGTGAGCTGAAAATCGACGACAAGGAATGCACTCGCTGCATGCACTGCATCAACGTCATGCCCCGCGCCCTGCGCCCGGGCCTGGACAAAGGTGCCTCAATCTGTGTCGGCGCTAAAGCACCGATTCTTGATGGCGCCCAGTTCTCCACCCTTATCATACCCTTCATCAAAATGGATAAGGAAAACGAATTCGAGGAATTGACCGAGTTCATCGAGAAGGTTTGGGACTGGTGGATGGAAGTTGGTAAAAACCGTGAGCGTGTTGGTGAGACCATGCAGCGTGTAGGTCTTCCGACCTTCCTCTCCGTCATGGGTGTTGATCCGATTCCGCAGCATGTCAAAGAGCCGCGGAGCAACCCGTACGTGTTCTGGAAAGAGGAAGAGGTTGAGGGTGGTTTTGAGCGCGACATCGACGAATTCCGTGCAAAACACAAAGCCTGATGCTGGTTTTTTAATCTGAGCTAATAATTCATTAAAAATATAAGGAGACTTACCATGGGTTATAATCCAGACAAACCAATGGATGGCAGAATCTCAGATCTTGGTCCGCCCCATTATGAAAGGTTTCAACCGCCGGTTATCAAAGCCAATAAGGGAAAATGGCTGTATCATGAGATCATCCAGCCTGGCGTCTTGATGCACAAATCGGAAACCGGCGACGAAGTGTATTCGGTACGTGTCGGCTCCCCCCGTCTGGTGTCCGTAGAGTATATTCGTGAAGTTTGTGATATCGCAGACAAACATTGCGACGGCTACCTGCGTTTCACCACTCGGAACAATATCGAGTTCATGGTTGACGCCAAGGAGAAGGTTCAGCCTCTTCTCGATACCCTGGCCAGCTACGGCAACAAGTATCCCGTAGGCGGCACCGGCGCCGGTGTGACCAACATCGTCCATACCCAGGGCTGGGTACACTGCCATACTCCGGCCACCGATGCTTCCGGCGTCGTCAAGGCGGTAATGGATGAGTTGTTCGATTATTTCACTTCCATGAAATTGCCGGCTCAAGTTCGTATCGCTCTCGCCTGCTGTTTGAACATGTGCGGTGCGGTGCATGCTTCCGACATCGCCATCCTCGGCATCCACAGGAAACCGCCGATGATCGACCACAAGCGTATCACCGGTGTCTGTGAGCTGCCGCTTGCCATTGCCTCCTGCCCGCTCGGTGCTGTAAAGCCCGCCAAGGCTGAGGTGGACGGCAAGGAAATCAAGACCGTCAAAGTAACCGTAGAGCGCTGTATGTTCTGCGGTAACTGCTACACCATGTGTCCTGCAATGCCGCTCGCCGATCCCGAAGGCGACGGTATCGCAATCCTGGTTGGCGGCAAGGTTTCCAACAGGATCAGCGCTCCGAAATTCTCCAAACTGGTCATCCCCTTCCTGCCCAACACCACCCCCCGTTGGCCGGAAACCGTATCCGCCGTCAAGAAGATCCTTGAGGCATATGCAGCCGACGCGCGCAAGTATGAGCGTCTGGGTGACTGGGCTGAAAGAATCGGCTGGGAAAAATTCTTTGAGAAATGTGATATTCCGTTCACCGAGAAGAGCATCGACGACTACCGTCTTGCTTATGACACCTGGCGGACCACGACTCAGTTCAAGTTCACCAGCCATATCAAATAGTAAGTCAATAATGTTGTTAACGGGCCAGGCTGCTTGCAGCCTGGCCCCATTGATGCTTTCTTCCAAAACCTCTTTCATAGGAGTTGAATTATGGCACTCAGCAAAGATGAATTGAAAAACGCCATTGAGGAGAAAGCCGCTAAATCTCCGAAACCGCAGCTGTATATCAAGGATTTCTATGCTTGCGATCCCGATACCAAGCCGCGGGACATCAAAAACGTAGCAAACGAAATGGTCAGAGAAGGTCGGTTGGCATTCTGGTCCTCCGGCTCTACCACCATGTACGGCATTCCGAGCCGTATCCAGAACGAAGAGGGCAGCGAAGGCTGAATAACTCGATTAGCTGGAGCAGCAGGAAATTTAAGGCGTAGAGGTCAACCTCTGCGCCTTTTTTTGTCTCCTGTTCACAAGCTCGATCGTGTATTGACCACGAATACCATCGCCAAAAGAACGACTCAAGGTGCCGTTCATGGACTACCTTCGTAGCTGCAAACAGACGGAGAGAGAATGATTGAAAAAAATGGCATTCGGTAGCCTGAAGTTGGCGCAGGTTACATCGGATGAGGGTAGAAGGAGAGTTTTCAGGGGCTCTGAATGAGCCCCTGAAAGTATTTGTAAATCAGTATCGATAATACTCGGGCTTGAACGGTCCGTTGATCGGGACACCTATGTAATCGGCCTGTTCCTGGGTAAGGACAGTCAGGTGTGCACCTATTTTCTTCAAGTGCAGCCTGGCGACCATTTCATCCAGGGCCTTGGGAAGGAAATATACCTTGTTCTCGTATTTTTCCGAATTCTGCCAGAGCTCAATTTGCGCGAGGACCTGATTCGAGAAGGAGTTGCTCATGACGAAGCTGGGATGACCTGTGGCGCATCCCAGATTAACCAGTCGGCCTTCGGCAAGGACGATGATCTTCTTTCCGTCGGGAAAGGTGACATGGTCGACTTGGGGTTTGATGTTATCCCAAGGGAGCTCACGAATGCCGGCAATGTCGATCTCTGAATCAAAGTGGCCGATGTTGCAGACGATCGCTTCGTTCGGCATCATTTCCATATGTGCCCTGGTGATGACCTTGACATTGCCGGTGCAGGTCACGAAAATATTGCCGATGGAAGCCACTTCATCCATGGTCACAACCTTATAGCCTTCCATTGCGGCCTGCAGGGCGCAGATCGGATCGATTTCCGTGACGAAGACCGATGCTCCCATGCCTCGCAGGGCCTGGGCGCAACCTTTGCCGACATCACCATAGCCGACCACTACGGCATTTTTCCCGGCGATCATCACATCCGTGGCCCTCTTTATCCCGTCAATGAGAGACTCGCGGCAGCCGTAGAGATTGTCGAATTTTGACTTGGTCACGGAGTCGTTGACGTTGATGGCGGGACATCCGAGCTTGCCGGTTGCTGCCATCTCGTTCAGTCTGTGTACGCCGGTCGTCGTTTCCTCGCTGATCCCGCGTATTGCAGCCAGTTCCTTGCGATATTTCTCGTGAAGCACCAGCGTGAGATCGCCGCCGTCGTCGAGGATCATGTTTGGGCGCCAGCCGTCAGGGCCGAAGATGGTTTGATCGATGCACCACCAGAATTCGGCCTCCGTCTCGCCTTTCCAGGCAAAGACAGGAATACCTGCCGCGGCCATGGCGGCAGCGGCATGATCCTGGGTAGAAAAGATATTGCAGCTCGACCAGCGTATTTCGGCGCCAAGAGCGACCAGGGTCTCCATCAACACCGCCGTCTGGATCGTCATATGCAGGCAGCCTGCGATCCGTGCGCCTTTTAAAGGAGCTTTGCTCTTATACTCTTCCCGAAGAGCCATGAGGCCGGGCATTTCGGTCTCGGCAATAGCGACCTCCTTGCGGCCCCATTCGGCAAGGCCAACGTCGGCCACTTTATAGTCTTTAAATGAATCGTTCATGGTATGTCCTATGTTAGATGTTGAGGCTTCGGTGTGCTCACCGAAAATTCGAATAGCAGGCCTCGTTTATTTTAATCCCGCGGCATCGCGAAGAAGTTCTGCCTTATCGGTCTTTTCCCAGGTAAAACTATCGAGCTCCCGCCCGAAATGACCATAAGCGGCGGTGGGGAGATAGATGGGCTTGAGAAGGTCGAGTTGTTGAATAATCGCTTTCGGACGCATGTCGAAATGTTCCGTGATCAATTTTTTGATCTGCGAATCTTCAATTCTTCCGGTGCCGAAGCTGTTGACATTGATGGATACGGGTTTGGAAATGCCTATGGCATAGGCTACCTGTACCTCGACTTCATCTGCCAGCCCGGCGGCAACGATATTTTTGGCCACATACCTGCCATAGTAAGAGCTTGAACGATCGACCTTGGACGGATCCTTGCCGGAGAAGGCACCGCCGCCGTGCGAACCTTTGCCGCCGTAGGTGTCGACGATGATTTTCCGTCCGGTTACCCCGCAGTCGCCAACGGGACCACCGATAACGAAACGTCCGGTCGGATTGATGAAAAATTTGGTATTGGCATCGATCATGTTGGCGGGAAGGACAGGCTTGATGATCTCCTCCATTACTCCTTCCTTCAAGTCTTCATAGCTCACATAAGGATCATGCTGTGTGGAAACTACCACAGCTTCTATTCTGGTAGGAACCTTGTTGACATATTGAATGGTCACCTGGCTCTTGGCATCGGGCCGTAGCCATGGCAGGATACTGGCTTTACGCACTTCGGCCTGACGTCTGGTAAGCCTATGGGCGTAGGTGATCGGCATGGGCATCAGCACACTTGTTTCGTTACAGGCATAGCCGAACATGAGCCCCTGGTCGCCGGCCCCTTGATCGAGATCCAGGCCTGTGCCTTCGTTGACACCCTGGGCAATATCAGCGGACTGTTTATCGATGGAAGTGATTACTGCACATGATTGCCAGTCAAAACCCATTTCGGAAGAGTTATAGCCTATGCCCTTGATGGTTTGCCGGACCACCTGAGGCATATCGACCCAGGCGGAGGTGGTGATTTCTCCGGCGATAACGGCCATACCGGTGGTAACGAGGGTTTCGCAGGCAACCCGAGCTGAAGGGTCCTGAGAGAGAATGGCGTCAAGGATGGCATCCGAAATCTGATCGGCAACTTTGTCCGGATGGCCCTCAGATACTGACTCTGAAGTAAATAAATACTCTGACATAAAAAGAACTCCGAAGGATGATAATGAAATTTGGTCAAGTACACGCTGATCGAAAAGTAGCTACTATACACCATATCGAAAAAAAATGGGGGAAAAGCAAAAGAAATACGAAATAATTGATCTGGAATCGTTGCAGGTCGAAATTCTGGTATTGCGCCGTCAAAGGGTATCGAGCCTCTCGTGTTCTTTCCGAGTGAAAAAACGATGCTTATGGCGCTTGGATTTGTTACATATGCATGCGGTATTTACAGCAGGTCGACAGGTAAACTCTGTCAGGAGGTTGGGATCTACAAAAGGGAATACAGATGTCTATTGAAGACGCAAAAGAAGTGCTGCGTGTAGAGGAACAGGGATTGGCGGCCATACGGGAGAAAATCGGAGATGAATTTATTAAGGCTATTGAAATGATACTGGCCTGTCCGGGCCGGATCGTTGTAACCGGGATCGGGAAATCCGGCCTCATTGGGGCGAAGATTGCGGCCACAATGAACAGCACCGGTACACCGTCTTTTTTTCTTCATCCGGTTGAGGCAATGCATGGCGATCTGGGGATGGTCATGGCTGGCGATGTGGTGGTGGCGATTTCGTATTCGGGGGAAACTCCGGAATTGAACGGTTTGCTCATCACTTTGAAAAGAAGGGGAAATCCCATCATTGCCATGACCGGCGGCAGAACATCGTCACTCGCCGCGGCTGCTGATGTGGTCCTCGACATCGGCGTGCCGCGCGAGGCTTGTCCGCTTGGCCTCGCGCCGACGGCCAGCACCACCGGAACCCTCGCCATGGGAGATGCCCTCTCCGTGGTGCTGCTGAATCGTAAAAAATTTCAGGCGGAGGATTTCCGGTATAACCACCCCGGCGGCAGCCTCGGCCAGAGACTCAAGGTCAGAGTCACCGAAGTGATGCTCACCGGCGATGATATTCCTGCGATTTTCCCGGAAAAATCCGCCACCGATGCCGTGCGGGTCCTCAATGAGAAGAATATGGGTGTGGTATTGGTGGTTGACAGGGAAAACCGGGTGCTGGGTATTGTGACGGATGGCGATGTTCGACGGGCAATCGTCAATTCCCGAGATATTGCCCGCTTGAGTGCTGCCGAATTCATGACGGTAAAACCCATCTGCATCGACAGCACACGCCTCGCCGCGGATGCCCTGAGTATTATGCAGTCCCATGAGATAACCGCCCTGCCTATAATCGAACAGGATGGGTCGCTGCTGGGCCTGCTCCATCTGCATAACCTGCTCGGCAAAGGCGAGTTCAGATTTCTCGTGTGACCTCCCAAAAGTCTGAAGGAGGCGGGTACCTTTCCTCACTGAGGTTGGGTATGAAATTCCCACCGGCCGTTTTTCCTGTCGAATGCGTAATACATGACCAGCGTCAGCGGGCGTCCGCCTCCCGTCTCGGTGCATTGCATCCGAAAGACTGCCTTGTCACCGCTGTCTTTGGTGAAGCTGATGATTGGGTTTATAAGGTTTTCCGCTACTGCCGCCGGGTAATTGGCTGCGAAGAGGGAGCGATATTGATCTTCCAGATATTTGCTTTTTTCTGCGATGAAAATCTTCTCGTCAAGTGTCTGCACGGCTGCGACAGCATCCTTTTTCGCCGCCAAGAACTCGCCTTCCTTCGAGAAAGGACTCTTGTCGATACGATCAATCAACTGTCGATAAATGCCGCGCGCAGTGGATAGCTCGTTCTTTTCCACGTGGCCGGTAGCTGCCTGTCGATCGCGAACGATCAAAGCTTGCAGAATTATCTTTGAAAGTTTTTTGAGATGTTCATCGGCGTCCGTGACGTTCAGGTGCGCCTTATGATTGGCCAGCAATTCCTCAGCCTGCCGATAATCACCGATGGCCTTATCCCAGGCTCCGGCGCCGAAGGCCTTTCTGCCCTGGTCGATCAGGTTGTAGAGTTGGGCACGTTTCATGTTTCGGCGAGCATTTTCCAAGGATTCTGCGGATAAGGCATCCATACCCGGAGTTGACAGCGCCTGCTCGTAGGCTGCCATAGCCTTTTGCCACTCCGAGCCGGCAAAGTAAAGATCACCATTTTCCCGTGCTAGTTCAAAACTGCCTTTTGTCAGGGAAGACGTCAGACTGCTGGCATATCGAGGACGATCGTCTTCCGGCAATAGGTCGATTAATCCCTCTGCCTTGGAAAGCTCAGTGACGGCTTCCTGCCATTTACCGTTCTCCAGCGATTGCCTCCCGAAGTCGTAAACCTGTCGGAAACGTGCCAGGTCATGTTTTGTCTTGACCTCCGTAACAACATCCGTCGGGATGAGTTGCGAAATCTCAGGCAAGGCAAGGATTTTCGCGAATAGATCGACGGCATCCAGCCACTCTTCTTTTGTATAATGTTCCTCCGCCTTCGAGCGCAACTGCCGGTATGTTTCCATCCTCTCGATTTCTTTTTTGGCAAGATACCTGCCATCAATGAGGACCATTCCCTTCAGACCCTGGATCATTCTCTCCGACTGCAGGATACGGTCGACTTGTGCCCTGAGTTGCTCCACTCTGCCGTGAAAGATCAAGCCCAGGCCTTCGCTTACGGTCCTGGCCTCCTCGCAGGACCGTTCAGCATCCTGGAACAAGTCCTTTTCGAGCAGAGCATCACATTGAGACAATGCGGTATCGGCTTTGTCAAGCTTCAATACCGCCTGCCGATACAAGTATCCACCGCCGGTCAAACATGCCGTTACAATTGCGCCAAGTATGAAAAAGATAAGTTTTTTGGGCAACCGCCAGGCTGACACCGCAGGTCTTCCTTTTGCCGGCGGCACATCGTTGCTCTTTTTCGAGACAGATTTTGCAGGAAATTCATGGTCTGTTCCCTCATCTGCCATGACCTGTGATTCGGGTTCGCTGCTTCCGGGTACCAGGTCGATAAAAAGCCGAAGGCGCTCAAGATGCAACTCGAGGTCGGGGAAGTCTTCAACATGTTCTGAGATTTTTTCAAATGCGCTAATCGCGCCACGGACATCCCCTCTTCTTTCGCATCTCTGTGCGTCCCTGTGCCAGTCTTCGGCTTTACGTACTATTTTCTCCGCTTTCGAAAAAAGTCTCTGGAGTTCCTCGGGAAGACTTTCAGCGCCACCTTTGATGTTCTCGTACAAAGTAAAATACTTCTTCTGTCTGGCCAGCAGAGTCATCTGGTCCAGGTCATGGGCGGCAGTCAGCTCGGCCGCCGGAGAAGGAGATGTCGGCTCCTCCTCTCTTTCATCCCTGGAGAGGAAGTCGAAAGGAGTGGACAGGTCGTTCTCATCGAGGGTGTCGATAGACGGTATTTCATTTGACCCGGCGAAATCTGGCTCACTTTGGCGCCAATCGATTTCAGCCAAAGGAAAGGTGTCGGGGTGGCTGACGTACCAGAGACAGGCCTCCTCGTTGAAGGCATTGGTCGTGGAATACAACTCTCCATTGATCATCCGGCCGATATGGAGAATCAGGTCGGAAAGAAGACAATCCTGATGCCAGAAGTCGCCGAGACAGACTGCAGCGGGATCGAAGTCGGGGTGGAAGATATTGCTTTTGGGCTTGCAACTGGGTGGAAAATGTGGGAAACCAAAAGGGATGGCAATTTCCACCACATGATCGCCGGCTTCAATGATATTCCCTTCCCCAAGCTTTTTTAGGCCTTTTATGTGATAGGTAATCTCGTATCGATCCGGGGGATCTCCTTGTACCGGTGCAACGGTAATCGATTTGTAGCCGGAGAAGTAATCTTTCAGCTGCTGGTGGATTTCGGATAATTGTTGAGGCGCCGCAGACATAGCATCTTGTGGTATTGAATGAACCTTTGATTTTCGAGAAGTATATCAGCTTAATGCGGGAACACCAGAACTATTTTGGCGGTGATCCCGTGACACAATGCCCCTTCCTGCAACCGCCCCTAAAAAGAAACCTTTGAATAAATGAGAGTGTTTGACGCAATTTTTATTATACAGGAGGAGAAAAACTGCCCTCTCTACAAAAAGGGAGACTGTTTCCGTCTCTCGGAGAAAACTTTCTCCTGTCCCGAAAATAAGGAGGTGTGCCTGATCCTGGTCCGGGACATGACGGAACTGCTGTTCAAATTTGTGCAGGAACAGCCGGTCGATTTCGAGAAATACCAAGCTACGCTCTTCAACTGCAGCGGCTGCAGAGGATTGATCAAATTTTCTCTCAAAGATCCCTACGGGCAGCAGAGTCCTTTGCGGTCCCGGGCCAGGATCGGAGTGGAGGGGGAAAAACTTTGCGGATTGGTGGAGAGCCCTTTTCTGCAAACGCTGCGTCCCGGGGAGGCAGAGACAATTCTTTCTCATTTTCGAGAGATCGAGATAGAGAAGGGAGACATACTGATCAGGAAAGGGGAGATCAATCTCAACCTCTATTTGGTTTGCTCAGGGGAGCTTTTCCAGGAGGAAGGAGGCCAGCGGCTGGTTATCAGGGCGGGCGAAATATGTGGAGAAATGAGTTACCTGGGGGCAGATATGGCCGTCGCCACGGTGAGGGCCGGCAGTGCAGCCCGGCTGCTTGCCATAGCAGGAGACGAGTTCGGGCGCCTGTTTGGCAACAATCCCAAGGTTCAATCCTTCATGGCCCGGCTGCTTGCCGCCCGACTAAGGAAGACCGCTGAGGCGCGTGCCCGTGACCTTGACTCCTGCATGGTAGGGAAAATCGAGGAGATGATGCCGGCCGAACTCTTTCAGATCTTTCACATGCAGCAGAAGACCGGTGTGCTTACCCTGGAACTCTCCTGCGGTATCGGGAAAGTATCGTTTCGTGAGGGCTGTCTGATCAATGCCTGTTACGGTGAGTGGCGGAATGAGGAAGCCGTTTTTAAGATAATTGCTGAAAAAACAGGAAGATATCGATTTACATCAGGTCTTTTACCTCAAGAGATGAGGGCGGCCGAGATCGGTGATTTCATGAGCCTGCTTATGGAGGGCGTCAAAAGGGTGGATGAGGAAAACGAGCGACTGGGATCCCCATGAGGTAATAAGCACCTTGGAAATCCATTCTTGTGAGTTGTAATGAACGTTAGTGGGGCTGGAAAATCAGTATTTCTCCTTTTTGAATGGTGGTAAATCGAGGATTTCCATAAAATTCCGGACATAGAAATCGGCCTGGAGCGCAGGATTTTTAAAGGCGATAAGTGGTACGTTGCATGCCGCCGCATGTTGTTCGTCAAAACAAGAGTCACCTATGAAAACGGCCTCTTCAGGCCGGCAATCGTAGTGGTCGAGGATAGCAAGGAGCCCGTCCGGAGCGGGTTTCGGACGAGGGGCGGTTAATGCGGTCATGACCACCCCGAAATACTTTTCCAGCCCGTAACTCTGCAGCAGCGGAATCATAGTGGTGGTTCGGTTGGTGGAGATGGCCAGATGATACCTGGGACTGATTATCTCAAGAAAGTCCCTGAGGTCGGGCTCTATTTCCAAGTATTGCAGGAAGGGACCGTAATCGGTTTGCCGCCGGAAGGCGTCGACCTCCTCCAGTGAAGGCCGGTGATAGTGGCGAAAGATATGCTTGACCGACTCCGTGACATTGTTCATGTGGACGAAGTCTTCCTCGCAGCTGTTCATCGGCGGCAGGCCGAAGTGGGCGAGCAGGTAGTTGTAGTACATGATGTTGGACTTCTTGGAGTCGAACATGACTCCGTCGCAGTCGAAAACAACGAGTTTCACCATAACCGGTGTTTCCTTTCCATGATCTGACGGCTGGCCCGTCGGCTTCAATAGATTTCTAATGCGGGCTGACGCCCGCAACCCAAGGGTTGTTATCCCCTCCCACAGCAGAGGGACTCTTTTCAGTACCCCCTTAGGGGTATAAGTACCTTCACGAAATTCGTTTCTAAAAAACAAGAAACGAATTTCTAAGGTACTAAGAGCTGCCGTTGCACGAATTCGATGGCGAACAGCAGCAGTTCCTCATCGTCCTGGAGCCTGTCTTTTTCCGGCTGGGTAAGAATCGTTCCCTCCAGTGTATCCTCCATAAGCATGTGGCGAAAGGTGTCCAGGTCGTAGAGGGCAAGGGTGAAGAGATCGATATCCTTCCGCGAAGGAATCAAGCCCTGCCGGATCGCATCATGTTGGAGAATCCGGGCCACTGCGTCGTTGAAACGATTATAGCTGGTCAACTCCTGATCTTTAACGTACTGGAGGGGCGTCTGTTGCGCAGCTTCCTGAAAGCCGCGGCAGTGAGCTTCCTTCATGATGACGAAATGCTCAAGGATTGTACCGTTTCCGGTTCGGACGGCCGCTCTGCCCAGCGGATACGCGCGGCAGGCTGACGGCCGGTGCGGGTAAATGGTGCAACCCCCGGGACTCACAAATACGCAGCTCGCCCGGCCGTCGTCGACCATGGTTAGGTAAAATCTGGGAAAAGGTTCACCGGCATCTTGTTCGGTGATGATGTAGTTGTTCAGCAATTCCCGCGACGTCAGTCCGGTGGCGTGACGCAGGCGCAACGCGTCGTACGGCGTGAGGGCCAGCTCGAGCATTCGGCAGCAATCGGTAAAACAGGCAACTCCCTTATGGCAGGAGAAGGAGAAGGTTTTCCGGCCATCGAGGCGGGTGACATATTCGGGTAAATGAGCTGCTGAAACCATGGCTTATGTTATGCCGTCTTTTTCTTCCACAGGGTGAGTACGGGACTGGCGACGAAGATTGATGAATATGTGCCGATTAGTATGCCGAGGATCAGAACAAAGGCAAAATCACGGAGCACCGCTCCGCCATAAAAGAACAGGGCAGTCAGGGTGAAGAGAGTGGTCAGACCGGTGATGATGGTTCGGCTTAGCACCTGGTTGATACTGTCGTTGATGGTTTCATCAAGAACATATTTTTCAGTTTTCGGTTTGTTTTCCCGGATACGGTCAAAGACGACCACAGTATCGTTGAGCGAATATCCAGCCAGGGTGAGCAGGGCGGTGACGACAAGCAGCGTAAACTCCATGTTCAGGAGCCAGCATATGCCTATCACCGCGAAGATATCGTGGAAGGTGGCGACGGTGGCCGCTATGCCGAATCGAATGTCGAAACGGAATGCCAGATAGACGACGATGCCGACGAAAGAAATGAAGATGGCGATCAAGGCCTTGTCGCGAAGAGCCGAACTCACCGAGGAGCCGATTTCGGATTCACCTTCGAGGGCGAAGTTCTTGTCCGGCAACTGTGTGGAGAGGATGCTGCTGACCTTGTCGGCATGTTGGGCCACGACGACATCGGTCTTTTTAATCTTGACCATAAGTCTCTGTTCATCTTCCACCTTCTGCAGGTCAACCTCGGTCATGCCGTTTTCAGCCAGGGCCTTTCTCACTTCCCCGATTGAAAAATCCTGGCTCGCCTTGTATTGCAGCACGGAGCCGCCGGCAAAATCCACGCCGAGATTGGCCCGACCCATGGTAATCATGACCATGGCGACAACGCCGATGAGGGCCATGGTTGCGGAAATCACATAAGTGGCATTTTTAACCCGCATATAGTTGAAATTGGGTTTCTTTGTAAGCCTCATGAAGGTAATTTTCTTCAACGGCTTGACGGCATTGACCGCATCGAAAAGGAAGCGGGAGTAAAACAGCACGGCAAAGAGGTTGAATAAAATGCCTAGGCTGAGGGTCACGGCAAAGCCTTTGATGGGGCCGGTGCCAAACAGGAAAAGGGCGAGTGCGGTAATCAGGGTGGTGACCTGGGAGTCGACGATGGAGAAAAAGGCCTTGTCATACCCGGCATCGATGCTCGACCTGACCGATTTCCCCAGGTCGAATTCCTCCCGCATGCGCTCGTAAATAAGCACGTTGGCATCAACCGCCATGCCGATGGAGAGGATGATACCGGCAATGCCCGGCAGGGTCAAGGTAGCGTTGAGGACAGCCAGCCCGGAAAAGAGCAGGAGGATATTCAGCATCATCGCCGTGTTGGCGAACAGGCCTGCCAGCCGATAGTAAATGATCGTGAAGGCGAGTACGCAGATAGCGCCGAAGATGCCGGAAGTCACTCCCTGGGTGATGGAATCCTTGCCCAGACTCGCCCCCACGGTCATATTCTGGATGATGTCCACCGGAGCGGGCAGAGCGCCGACTCTCAGAACTATTGCCAGGTCTGCTGCTTCCTCATGGGTGAAACTGCCGGTGATCTGCGCTGAGCCGCCGAGTATCCGGTCGCGGATCACCGGGGCCGAACGGACAACTTCATCGAGGACAATGGCTAGTCTCCTGCCGACATTCTTTTCGGTGATATGGGCAAAAACTTTACCTCCATGGCTGGTTAAGTCAAGGCTGACATACGGTTCATTGAAGCTGCCGCCGATCCGCACCTGGGCATCTTTCACCATATCGCCCGTCATCAGAATCTTATTCTCCAGAAGAATCGGGGTGGCTATCGTTTTCTTGGTGACTTTGTCGATCTCTTTATCGAAATAAAGGGTAGTGTTATCAGGCAGCTTGTTCTGCAGGGCGCGGTTAAGCTTGCCGATGCTTTCGCCCTCTTGCCATTCGCCGGTCGATTTCGCCTGCCGGACAAGATCGTGCAGATTCAGCCCAGGGGCCTCGGCTACGAGTTTGAATTCGAGTTGCGCAGTCTCGCCGAGCAGCCGGAGGGCTCGCTCGGTATCCTTGACGCCGGGGAGTTGGATAACAATTTCGTCAGCTCCTTGCCGGATGATGACGGGCTCGGCGACACCGAATTGATCAATGCGGTTGCGCAGGATCTCAAGCGACTGATCCACGGCATTATTCTTGATGAAGTTTTTCTTTTCTTCCTTCAGGGTGAGAATGATGCGCGGAAAACTGCCCTCCTTGGCCTCTATGTCCGCGTCAATGTCGGGAAAGTCCTCAGCGACAAGGCTCCTTACTTTTTCAACGGCTCCGATATTCGGCAGGGTGAAAATTACCGTTTCGGGGCTGGGGGACGAGGTGCGTACCGCGCTGATAGACTGTTCGCTCAAAGCGTCCTTGAGATCGTTGGCTGCAAACTCGAGAGTGTTCAGCTCGGCCTTCTTGAGGTTGACTTTCAGGACGAGGTGCATTCCCCCCTGCAGGTCGAGACCCAGCCGCAAGCCTTCAGGTGCCAGATAGGTCTTCCACCAGGAAGGAACTCCGGGAAAAAAGGACGGGACTACCGTGGTTATGGCGAGGAGGATGACCGCGACCAAAAAGGCGAGTTTCAGTTTGAGTGATGTATTCATTTATATCCTTGAATTGTCTGGATGATAAAGCTGAAATCGGTATGCCGAAAAGTTTCGGCAAATTAGGCTCTGCGATTATAACGCAACGTCGGAATCTTGCAAGGTTCAGCTCGGTTTAATTGGAAAATCCTGGATCCGTCAGACCTACCTGGAGTTGATGGCTTCGGCCATGCATGCCGCGCCGAAGCCGTTATCGATATTGACGACGGCGACCCCCGGTGCGCAACTGTTGAGCATACCGAGCAAGGCGGCAATTCCTCCGAAACTCGCACCGTACCCGACCGAAGTCGGCACCGCGATCACCGGGCAGCGCACCAACCCTCCCACCACACTGGGCAGCGCCCCTTCCATGCCGGCCACGACGATGATGACCTTGGCCGTCTGCAGGAGATGCTGACGGTTGAGGAGCCGGTGGAGACCGGCTACGCCTGCATCGTAGAGTCTATCTACAGGATGGCCGAGGCTGACAAGAGTCAGGCGGGCTTCTTCGGCAACAGGCATGTCTGAAGTACCGGCCGAGATGACGAGGGTTCGGCCCCGGTATCGGGAGGGATTCTCCTCGGCAGGATTGCAGATCAGCATACGCGCCTCGCCGGCATAGTGGAACTGCGGCAGCATCTTCATCACTGCTTCGGCCTTTGCCCGATCCATCCGGGTGGCAATGACCGGAACGTCCTGTTTCAACATGGCTTCGGCAATGGCGACGATCTGTTCCGCCGTTTTCGATGCCCCGTATATTACTTCTGGTATTCCTGTCCTGAGGTGACGCTGGTGATCGAGGCATGCCTCCGGCAGCTGTTCGTCTGGAAAATTGCGAAGGGCTGCCAGGGCCTGTTCGATGGAGCAGGTTCCGCTCTGCACTTCCTGCAGGAGTGCCTGAAGGTTCTGGGAGTTCATTAGACGATAGTTATTGTTGTTCGGGTCGCTGGTCGACTAAATGCCCACAGCTGTTAGCGAAAAGATACTTGCTATTACCATGGCCGGAAAGTACATTCAACCTGTCTAGGTGTTTGTCGGAATATGCCATTATTCTCATCTCTGCCTTCTTTTGAAATTATGCTCGCAATGTCAGTCATATGGATTGCGATTAATATCTAAAATGTCTTGGATTTGAGAAAAGTTGCTGTAACTCGACCGATTCCTGGATCGGCCTGGTCGTAGAAGCGCTGACATGTCACATTATTTTTTCATCCATACCAGCGAGGCAAAAGGTGTACACTCAGATTTATATTCTCAGATTCCCCAAAGATACCAGCGATCAGCCTTTTATCTACCGGCTGGTGAAGGAATACGACATCGAGTTCAATATACTCAAGGCCGATATCCTTCTTCAACGCGAAGGGATAATGATCATCGAACTCAAAGGCAGCAGCAAAGCCAATGTCAAGGCCGGACTCGATTATTTGCGCGGCATGGGGGTGCAGATCGAACGGCTGGCGGCGCGGATTCGCCGGGACGATAAAAATTGCTTCCAGTGCGGCGCCTGCACCGGAGTATGTTCTCCAGGTGCCCTTTATATCCAAAGACCTGAAATGACGGTTGTCTTCGATGCAGAAAAATGCACCGGCTGCAGCCTCTGTGTACCAATCTGTCCGGTGCGGGCGATGGCGGTATCCCTCAACGGGGACTGGATATTTTCCGAGAAGTACAGCGTGTGACGGTGCAGAGGCTAATCCCCTGCACCGGATCTTTCACTCGGCGGTGGTGGTGTTCGCCGCATCGTTCTGATTGAAAATCGTCCAGCTTCCCATCTTCAATTTCGGCATCCAGGAGGTAAGCGGGGAGCGCGGAGGGTCTCCTGCTTCCAGTCGAGCGAGCATCTCTGTCGCTTTCGCGGCGATCTTCGTATCGGGATACATTGCCAGAAGGTACTTGCTCCTTACCTTCGCCTGATCATACTTCCCGGTTCTGACATAATATTCGACTACGAAATATTCGTGGTTGGCGAGAAACTCGGTGGCCGTGGCAATGCGATCCCTCGCCTCCGCCGAATACGGCGAGTCGGGATAGGCCTTCAGGAGCTGCTTGAAGAGGGAGATAGCCTTAACAGCTCCGGACGTGTCCCGGTCAACCCTGTCTATCTGCTTATAATGACACATAGCTCTCTGATAAATGACATACGGGATGCTCTCATTGGTGGGGTGGCGGTTCTCGAATTCTTCGTAGAGCGCCAGTGCCTCGGCATATCGCTCAAGGTGATAACTGCAGTCGGCGGCCTTCAGTTCGGCCAACGGCGCTTCCGGGCTGAAGGGATATTTGTTGAGGATTTCTTCGAAGAATTCGATTGCGGTGAAATATTTCCCCACATTGTAATCGTCCATGCCTTTCATCAGCATGGTTTTCGCCGGCAGGTCCAGATCGGTTTTGACTTCCTTGCCTTCCTCGTCGATGGAGGTGAAGTTGAAGGTCTCCCGAAGACCGCCGCAGCCGGCAACCATGAGGAGCAGGAGAACGAGTAAAAAGAACGAAGGACATCGCTTGACAATTACTATAACTTGAGACTTCATCTTTAGGCCGTTAATGTGATGCTTTTTTTAACCCATGCAGGTATTTTTCCGCGGCGAGGACGGCGACGGCCCCTTCTCCGGCGGCATTGACAATCTGACGGACATCTTTGCTGCAGATATCCCCGGCGGCCATAACTCCTGGTACGGCTGTGCGGGATTCGATGTCGGTGGGAATAAACCCCCAGACATCAGCCTTGAGCAGGTCGAGCGGAAGACCGGTGTTGTTCGGCGTCACCCCTATCAGGACAAACACTCCCTGGACTTCCAGATTCGAGGTGGAACCGTCACTGGCGATCAATGCAAGCCTTTCAACTCCGCTTTCGCCCTCAATAGCGGTAACACGGTGGTTCCAGAGGAATTTGATCTTGGGATTGGCGAAGGCGATTTCCTGAATGATCTTCGTCGCCCGGAGTTGGTCGCGGCGATGGACTACCGTCACCTTCCGTGCAAATTTGGTGAGATATTCCGCTTCCTGGATTGCCGTATTTCCCCCTCCGACCACGGCAACGTGCATGTTGCGATAAAAGGGTGCATCGCAGGTTCCGCAGTAGGAAACTCCCTTGCCGCGTAATTCCAACTCGCCGGGGACATTTAAGGTGTTCGGCCTTGCGCCGGTGCAGATGATGAGGGTGTCGCAGGTGACTGTACCGCCCTCCTCCAGATGGAGAACCTTCCGCCGCTCGTTCTTCAGGTCGACCTCGGTGACACTGGCAGTTTCGATATTGAGATCGAACCTTTTGGCGTGCTGCGTCATTTTTTCCACCAGATCGAAACCGGTCAAGCCTTCGGGAAAGCCCGGATAGTTATCGACCCAATCGGTAAGCAGCACCTGTCCCCCCGTGGCGCCTTTTTCAATCAGGACATGGTCGAGCCTGGCACGGGCAGCGTAGAGGCCGGCCGACAAACCGGCAGGTCCGCCACCCAGAATGACGAGTTCGTAGTGATCTTTCATGAAGACTCGACGGGAGATGGAGAGCGGGAAGGGCTGTCCGGTCTGAAGTGAGGTCGGCAGCAGAGGCGGGGACAGCCCTTGGAGCTTTACATGGCTTTGTTGATGAGCGCCACGAGCTGCGATTTGCCAACGGAACCAGTAATTTGATCAACAACCTGACCACCTTTGAAAAGAATCAATGTGGGAATCGCGCGGATACCGAATTTCCCGGGGGTGACAGGGTTGTCATCCACATTCATCTTGGCGATGGTGACCTTTCCTTGGTATTCCCCGGCAAGATCTTCGATCACCGGTCCGATTGCTTTGCACGGTCCGCACCAGGGGGCCCAGAAATCCACGAGCGTCGGCTGTTCGGATTTAATCACGGTATCAAACTCCGCATCGTTGAGTTGCAGAACTTTGTCGCTGGCCATTATTTTCTCCTTTGATAATGAGGTTGTTGCATACTGGGTGCTGACGGACATCCCTGGAGGGTGACCCTTCTTCCAACTTTACCTGTTGCTCCATTGGCTGACAAGCAGAAAAAAGGATCGGCCGATTCCACAGAAAACAAGGATAACGAATCCGGTTCCTACATTGCACACAATGTGGAAAAAATCAAGAGGAGGGCGTTTGACAGCAAACCGACCTCCCTGTATATTATCGCTTCATTTCAATGAAGTGGAAGATCCGAAAGAAACGCATTTATTCGGGACACAAGTCTCATGGAGATAAAAGATAAAGGAGAGATCATGTCATTTTCCGTTTCCGGCGAGTTGTTCGAAAAAGCCAAAAAAGTTATTCCCGGCGGCGTCAATAGCCCGGTTCGGGCATGCCGCTCGGTCGGCTGCGATCCGGTCTTCATCACCAGGGCATCCGGGGCGAATCTCTGGGACGCGGACGGCAATAAATATATCGACTTCGTGGCATCGTGGGGGCCGATGATAATGGGGCACGCCCATCCGGAGATCGTCGAGGCGGTGGCCAGGGCGGCTGCCTCCGGGACAAGCTTCGGCGCACCGACTCCCACGGAGATCGATCTGGCCGCAATGGTTGTCGAAGCGCTGCCGACCGTTGAAAAAGTCCGTTTCGTCAATTCGGGGACCGAGGCGACCATGAGCGCGATTCGGCTGGCCAGGGGCTATACCGGGAAGAAAGTGGTCGTTAAGTTCGATGGCTGTTATCACGGTCATGCCGATTCTTTTCTGGTAAAAGCCGGGTCGGGGGTGCTCACGCTAGGGATTCCAGGCAGCCCTGGAGTGCCTGACGAGATAGTAAAGAACACTATTTCCATACCCTACAATGACGAAAAGATATTAGAAGCTACCTTACGGGATGAACAGCTGGCTATTGCCTGTGTGATTGTTGAACCGGTTGCCGGCAACATGGGATGCATTCCACCTGCACCGGGATTTCTGCAGAAACTGCGGTCGCTCACCTCGGAACTTGGAATCGTCCTGATTTTTGATGAGGTGATTACTGGATTTCGACTGGCATACGGCGGCGCCCAGCAATATTATAATGTTCATCCCGATCTTACCTGTCTGGGCAAGATAATCGGGGGAGGCCTGCCGGTAGGGGCCTATGGCGGCAGAGCCGAAATAATGGACGGCGTAGCCCCGGACGGGCCTGTTTATCAGGCGGGTACCCTTTCAGGCAACCCCCTCGCGATGGCGGCGGGAATAGCCGCTCTCAAGATTCTCCAGAAACCGGGATTCTATGAGGCACTCGAGGCAAAATCGGCTGCCTTCGCCGAGAGATTGAGCGAGGTCGCCGACCGGGTCGGCATTCCAGTGCAGCTCAACCGTGTCGGGAGTATGATGACCGCCTTCTTTACCGGGGAGGAAGTAACCGATTTCTCTTCCGCCATGCTCGCCGATACCAGGCTGTATGCCCTACACTATCGGCAGATGCTGGCCGGCGGGATCTATCTCGCTCCCTCACAGTTTGAAGTTGCCTTTATTTCCGCGGCCCAGAGCGAAAGCGATCTTGACAGTGCCGTGAGAATGACTGAATGGTCATTCAAAAAGTTGTTCGAAAAGTGAAAACTTATTGACTTTACTATGGAGTCATGATACCAAACTCGACTATATCGTAGCGAGATTACAGCGTGCGCAGCGCGGGTGAACAAAATGTCGGATGTTAAAAAGGAATTTGTTCAACTGCTGGCAAACTATGGTCATATCGGCTTTACCTTCGTCGCATCAATTGTGATAGGATTAGGCGGCGGCATTTATCTCGATCAGAAGGTTTTCGATGGCCGGACTGAACCATGGTTTACGTTTATTGGGTTGGCATTCGGTATTGCCGCCGGCTACAAGTCTCTGCTCGAAATCCTCTGGCGAAACAAGGATAAAAGTAAAGACGAAGATAAGCAGGAAAAGCCGAAAGAAGAAGACTAGAGGGTTGTGTGATTGAAGAGTCGTTGACGCTGCAGAAGATGCAGGTTACCAGCTGGATCGTTTTGGCCTTTTTAACGCTCGGTTCTGCAGTTGTGGTGTCTCCGGCATTTGCGCTCGCCGTCTTTGTCGGTGGAGTGGTTTCGGTCTGCAGTTTCTGGGTGTCGCACGGCGATGTGATGAAGGTAGTCCACTCGGTGTCGTCGAGGCCTTCCCTTGAGGAGCGTAAGGCGCAGGCACGGCAGGGACAGCGGGGCTACCTGCTGAAGTTCTGGATACGAATCGTAATTATAGGTCTCGTCCTCCTGGCCATCATAAAAAGCCGGGCGGTCGATATCTTTGGCTTGATTTTAGGTTTGTCAACGGTAGTGTTCTCCATCACTTTTGTCTCCTTGAATGTGATGAGGCACTACTTCTTCAGAGGAGGGAGGTAAAAGGAGATATGGAACATCCGATACTATTCATTTCGATCATCCTGGAAAAATTGGGATTGCCTGTGCCGCACGGCCCGGTCGGTCACACGTTTCTCGAACAACTCTGCGCCCCGTACATGACGTACACCTGGCTGGTGATGGCCTTTCTCTTCATCGTTGCCAAACTCACCTTGGGGAATCTCGAGATGGTGCCCGGCAAGGGGCAAAACTTCTGGGAACTGATGATCGGCGGGATGGACAACTTTTTTGCCGATAACATGGGACGGGAAATGACTGACAAGTTCTTTCCGATGATCGCGACTTTTGCCCTCTATATCGCCTGCGCCAACCTGATCGGACTCATCCCCGGCTTCATGTCACCGACTTCGAGCATCAATACCACCCTGGCTCTGACCCTCATTGTTTGGATCTCTCATCATATCATCGGCTTCAAGGAGCATGGCTTCCATTATTACAAGCACTTCATGGGGCCGGTCTGGTGGCTCGTACCCCTGCTTCTGCCCATCGAGTTGATCAGTAACCTTGCTCGACTCCTTTCCCTCTCCATTCGTCTTTTCGGTAACATCATGGCAAAAGAGACTCTGCTTGCCATTCTGTTCATGCTGGCGGGCGGCTTTTTCGCACCGCTGCCGATCATGATTCTGGGTGTTCTCGTGTCCATCGTTCAGGCCATGGTTTTTGTCTTGCTGACCGTAGTGTACTTCTCCCAGGCTAGAGAACACGCCCACTGATGCAGCACCTGAGAAGAGTGTAAGAATCGTTGATTTGTATATAGAAGAAGGCCAAATACTAAACTTTTAAGGAGAAAAAAATGGAAGGAAACATTCAGTTAGCTCTTATTTGCGTCGGTGCTGCACTTTCTATCGGTCTTGCCGGTCTGGGAGCCGGTATCGGTATCGGTTCCGTCGGTAACGGCGCCTGCCAGGGATTGGCGAGAAATCCCGAAGTACAGCCGAAGTTGATGGTATTCATGATTCTTGGTATGGCCCTTGCCGAGTCCGTCGCTATTTACGGTCTGGTTATCTCTCTTATTCTTCTGTATGCAAACCCGCTGCTCGGATAAGAAGGTGTTTGAAGTATAACGATCTCTTTGGGATCGTCGAAAGGGTTGCAGATTACTGCAACCCTTTTCGTTTGTAGTGCCTTAGAAATTCATTTCCTGTTTCTTGAAGGTACTCATACCCCTTTGAGGAGTGTAGTGGTTCCTGATTTCATTGAGGTGTTATCCATGTGCCGAGGTGAAGATCCCCATATTCTCATCCATCCCCGGAGAGGAAAGAGGGAGAAACCGCTGTCCGAAAATGGTCTGCTGCTGGTTAATCCCTCAGAAGCCTTGCCTTGCCATCGTCGCCTGCTGCAAGAAGGCGGGGAATCGAGGTTTCTTTTCAATTCGGAACTGACGGTAGCCAGGGGTGATAATTTTTTTTTGGCCGGGCCTGCCATCGGTGCTCCGATGGCGGTCTTGTGCATGGAAAAATGTATCGCCTTAGGGGCAAAAAAGATTATCCTGTACGGATGGTGCGGGGCTATAAGTCCCGACCTTAAGACCGGGGATGTATTGTTGCCTGCGCAGGCATTGGCGGGCGAAGGCACATCACAATACTATCCGCTGTCTGCACCGGCTGCTCCAACTGTCTCTTTACGTGGGAAACTGGCGGTCATCTACGCTGAACGCGGCGTTCAGGTCCAGGAAGGATGCGTATGGTCGACCGACGCCGTTTATAGGGAAGATCGTCGGCTGCTGCAAGACCTTCATCAGCGCAACGGAGTCGTGGCCGTCGACATGGAGTTCTCGGCGCTTTGCACCGTGGCAAGGTTTCGCAATATTGAATTTGCCGCTGTGCTGATAGTATCCGACGAGCTCTGGGGGGAAAGATGGCGTCCGGGCTTTTCCAAAGAACTCTTTCTGGTGCAGAAAGAGCAAACTTTGGTAACACTGCTGGAATCTCTTGAAGCTTCTCTGATTTGAAGTCCTTCCTCAAAATGCTGTCCGGGTTTTGTGGTCGAGACAGCGCGAGTCATTACGTTTTATTCTCCCAGGAGTTTTAATGCATTTTCATTTGATTAGTCTAGGGTGCGCCAAGAATCTCGTCGATTCGGAAGTAATGCTGGGTTCGATGATCGCCGAAGGCTGGCAATTCTCGGACGACCCTGAGGCTGCTGATGTCCTCATCCTGAATACCTGCGGCTTCATCCAATCGGCCGTCGAAGAGGCGATCGCGGAAATTCTTGAACTGGTGAAGATAAAGGAGGCTCATCCGGAAAAGCATATCGTCGTAGCCGGTTGTCTCGTTCAGCGTTACCAGGAGAATCTGAGCAAAGAACTGCCCGAGGTGGACCTGTTCATCGGTACGGAGGGTGGCGCCAATATCGCCGGGACAATTGATGCATTTCTCCACGGCAAAGAGCAACGCCGGGTGGTTATACCCGATCGTTTTCTCATGACCAGTGATACACCTAGAGTGATATCGACCCCGCCGTTTCGATCATGGCTGAAAATAACCGAAGGGTGCGACAATCGCTGCTCGTACTGCATGATACCGTCGATACGGGGAAGTTTGCGGAGCAGGACGATGGATGACCTTGTTGCTGAGGCAAAGAGCCTCAGGCTGGGAGGAGTGAAGGAACTTTCGCTGATCGCCCAGGACATCACTGCCTATGGCCGGGATAGGGGTGGCAACAGCAGTCTGGAAAACCTTCTTCGTCGGTTGCTGGACCAGACCGACATACCCTGGTTGCGGCTCCTTTACCTGTATCCCACCGGTGTAAGCGATGATCTGTTGCACCTTATGGCGGAAAATCGGCGGGTCGTCCCTTACCTTGATATCCCCATGCAGCACGTAAATGACAGGATGCTGCGTCTCATGAACAGGCGCTACACTGCGGAAGGCCTCTTTCGGCTTGTCGAGAAGGTCCGCGATCACGTGCCTGAAATCGCCTTTCGCACGACCTTTCTTGTCGGATTTCCGGGAGAGAGCGAGCGGGATTTTCTGGAAATAGAGGATTTCCTCAGGAAACTGCGCCTCGATCACGTTGGTGTTTTTCCGTATGCCAATGAAGAAGGTGCGCCCTCCGAGTTCTTCACCGGTCAAGTGCCCGAATCCGAGAAGCATCGCCGACAGGAACACCTTCTGGCGGTGCAGCAGGAGCTTTCGACGGAGATACAGAAGAAGTACGTCGGTCGGGTGGAGCAGGTACTGATCGAGGGAGTAAGCAGCGAAAGCGACCTGCTTCTCGAGGGCCGGACACGTTACCAGGCACCGGAAGTTGACGGCTGCACTTTCATCACAGATGGGATCGCGAGTCCTGGAGAAATTGTCAATGTTCGCATCACCGAGGCCCAGGTATATGATTTGGTCGGCGAAATAGTCGGAGAGGAAGGGCTGTAGACAGCGCCGAGGCAGCGAAATGCATCAACCCCGGGCGCTGTTTCTGTTGCGGTGGGACAAATACTTCCTGCTCATTTGCTGTTGTTCACCTTTTCCCGCAGTTCCTTGCCAACCTTGAAGAAGGGCAGCTTTTTGGGTTTCACCTCGATCTTACGCCCCGTTTTTGGATTTCTGCCTTCGTATGAACCGTATTTTTTGATGACAAAACTGCCAAATCCGCGGATCTCAATGCTCTCTCCCTTGGCCAGCGCTTCGGTCATCGTTTCAATTACTGTATTGGTAATAGCTGCGGCTTCACGGTGAGGAATATTGATGTCCTGTGCCAATGCCTCGATGAGTTCTGATTTGTTCATACTTAACTCCTGTTTCGGATATCAAATTAGAATCCAATATTATGCCGTTGCAAATAACGATACACAATAAAGCAAATGAAGTTCACGCCTTAAGCCGGAAGCTACTTGTTGGACTAAAAATGATCTTTGTTTCCAATGGGTTAAGTCTTGGTTCGCGGTGCCGGAACCTTCGTTAACTTCCTAACTAGTTAGATTTAATCAGCTAATTGAGGATTTGTAAAGAGAATTCTATAAAAAGATCTTTTTTAAATCTGCGGAGTTAAGTGGCCGATACCTGCCTGTTTGCAGGTTGCCGAGCCGCAACCCTCCGTATGCCGTGCGTTTGAGGCTGAGAACCGGATGCCCGATATAACTGAACATTTTTTTAACCTGCCTTTTTCTGCCTTCATGGATGATGATTTCCATCAGGCTATTGGACCCCTGACGATTCAGCATTCTCAGCCTGGCGGGAGAAGTCAGCTTCCCTTCCAGTTGAATACCGTTGCGCAGGAGGTCCATTTCCCGGTTGTCGGGTATGCCTCTGACCAGAGCTTCATAGGTCTTGTTTATCTCGTGGCTGGGATGCTGGATCTGCTGGGCCAGCCTGCCGTCGTTGGTCAGGATGAGCGCCCCTTCCACATCCAGGTCGAGCCTGCCCACGGGAAAAAGACGAATGCCGACATCCTTCAGGAGTTCTGTCACAACCGGCCTTCCCTGTGGATCGGCAAGAGTGGTGACAAATCCCTTGGGCTTGTTCAGCAGGTAGGAGACGAGTTTTTCCCTTGCCTCGACCACTTTGCCCTTGCAGGCGATCGTCTGTACACCGGGGGTGACGAGCACGCCCATTTCGGTGACCACTTGACCGTCCACGGTTATCTTGCCGTCTGCGATAAGTTCTTCGGCTTTCCTGCGCGAGGCGAGACCGCACTGGGCAAGGTACTTCTGTAACCGGATGGGCTCGTGCATGGCTACCGCCACTCGCTGGGTATAATTTTATGAAATTTCCGGTCAACAAGTTCCTTCGTCGCGGAATCTACTTCCAGAACAGGGGTGTACCAGGGTTTCATCCGGCAATCGATGACGACCGGCGCATGCAGGCCGACATGAAAGCGTCTGACCGAGGTGGATCGGGCGGTGATATCGGCGGCCGGCTCGAAGCGGGTGAAGACGGTCCAGAGAAAATTCTGCATCGAGGAAACGGCTTCGCGGCTGTTGTCGACTAGGAAGACTACCGGCCATTCAAGCAGGTCTGACCGTTCCGCCAGCTCCTTCGCCAAGGTTGGGTTTTCGACATAGGGACAGCCCTCGATGACCAGGGTGCCGGGCAGGATGACGAAGGGGTGGGAGCATGTGGCCGGCAGCGTGCCCGTGAATGCTCCGGGAAGATTCCGTTTCTTCTCCTTGCCAAGCCCCATGAGCAGGGCCTTCGAGCCCTTGTTGACGGAGGGGCCGGTATAATCGAGGGTATCCTGAGAGACATTGGCGAAGACGAAGAGATCCTGTTCCCACTGCACCCGCTCGAGTACATGGACCCAGAGAGCCCCGAAGTCGGTTATGTCGACATCGCCGTCGGTAACGATGAGGAACTTGGTCAGGGAGAGCTGACCTTCCCCGAGCACGCGCAACCCGCAGGCGAAGGCCTCGCGCGGGTAGCGATCGGATACCTTGGCGGCCGCAAGGCAATGGAAGCCGGTTTCTCCGAAGGTCTTTAGGGCTTTCACGCCCTTCATCACCAGCGGAAAGAGGGGGGACAGGAGATCCTGGAGGAAATCGCCGATGAAAAAATCCTCCTGGCGGGGGCGACCCACCACGGTCGCCGGGTAGATGGCATTGTGGCGATGGTACAGATGACTCGCCTGGAAGATCGGGTAGTCGTGCTGGAGGGAATCATAGCCGTAATGATCGCCGAAGGGGCCTTCCGGTCTCCTGGTGTGCGGCGGCACCTGTCCCTTGATAGCGAATTCGGCGTGGGCCACCAGCCGGTGGCCTCCCAGCGGGTCCCTGGTCATCTGCAGCCTGTCGCCGATCAGCAGGGAGGTGAGGAGCAGTTCCGGCACGTCTTCGGGGAGCGGGGCGATGGCGGCAAGCATAAGGGCCGGAGGTCCCCCGATGAAAAGCGTCATCGGCAGGGCCAGGCCGAGCTTTTCGGCTTCGTAATAGTGATAGCCGCCCCCTTTGTGGATCTGCCAGTGAATTCCCGTGGTCGTCTCGTCGTGCCGCTGGATGCGGTACATGCCGAGATTATGCCCTTGTCCGCCGGGGTGCTCGGTGTAGACCAGGGGCAGGGTCACGAACGGGCCTCCGTCACTGTGCCAGGAGGTCAGCATCGGCAGGGAACTGAGCTGGGGCGGGGCTTGCAGATTGTCGAGAATAGGCCCTTTTGCTTTCTCATTCAGGCCGATTTTCAAACCTTCCAGGAACAGCCGTCGGTTGTCCCACAGCTTGCCCGCGGAAAGCGGCATTCCCGACTCGATCAACCTCACGACATCGCGTACAAACTGTTGCGGCTTGTTGCCGAAGGCCAGTTCAAGACGTCTATTGGTGCCGAACAGGTTGGTGGTAACCGGGAATTTTGAGCTTTTCACCTTGGTAAACAGCAGGGCCGGGCCGCCCCGCTCGATCACCCGTCGGTGGATTTCAGCGATCTCCAGATAAGGGTCGACCTCTTCTTCTATGACAAGAAGTTGTCGTTCGCGCTTCAACAGTTCCAGGTAATCGCGCAAGTTATAGAGTCTGTTGTTGTCCACGTGTTATTCCTTGTGCTGGTGATGCGGATCGAGCAGGAAGTACCGATGATATTCATCCTTGTTCAGGTGCTTCTTGAAAAGCAGGAAGAAGGCGTCGACAATCTGGAGGATCTCTTCGCCGGACAACCTGCCGGCGAGCAGTTCGGCCAATTCCTTCTGGCCGCAGAGTCTCAGGAAGGTGCTGAAGGATTGGCGATCGAGGTCCTCGGACAGACCAAAACACATCTTGCCAGGGTCAAGATTCATACGTGAACTCCTCGGGTAAAGGATTATTCGGGGTCGGGAACGACTTTCCAGTGGACAGTCCGGGTGCGCGGGCCGTCATACTCACAGAAAAAAATCTTCTGCCAGGTGCCAAGCAGGAGCCTGCCGTTCTCAATGAAGATCGAGAGCGAACTGCCGGTGAGCAGGGTCATGAGGTGTGCCGGAGAATTGCCTTCTGCGTGCCGGTAGTCGAGGTTGTCAGGAACAATGTGGCTCAGCCCCCTGATGATGTCGCGGCGGACATCGGGATCGGCACCCTCGTTGATGGTGAGACCGGCCGTGGTATGCGGGTTGAAGAGATGCAGCATGCCGGTGGATACGCCTGCGCTGCGTATGGCTTCTTCCACCGTTCGGGTTATGTCGATCAACTCGCGGGGGGTGGTCGTGGTTATTTTGAGATGGCCGTGAGCCATTTCTTCCTCCTTGTCAGCCGTTGTAGGTCTGAAACGGCGCTTCGCTGTACCATATGT
>JAEYNP010000142.1 GCA_023412495.1 Pseudomonadota bacterium | reverse complement strand
CCGTAGTAGCGGTCGCCGAGCGAGTTCACGATTGCGCGCAGCAACGACTCCGGCGGTCGAGACGCGCGGAGCTTGCCCCAGAGCGTCAGCAGCGCCGCAGGGTTCGCGAGCGCATTCGCTTTGATGGCCGCGTCCACGTCGAGTTCATCCTGGAAGCTCTCCCCAGCCTTGAGCTCAGGTCGGAGCCGGACGCCCAACTCCTTCGCGGCGATCAGCACGCCGAGGTAGAGGTCGTCGAGCGAGAGCAGCGGCGCGACCGATGCGATGCCCGCGAGGCGCTCGTAGCCCGCGACGATGAGGGGACGGATCGCGTCCTGCGTCGAGTACGTCTGGAGGTTCGGCGCGAGGCGCGCCGCCGTCTGACGCGAGTCGGAGAAGATGAGGACCTTTCGTCCACGCAGCGGCGCCAGCCTCGTCGCGGGCACGGGGCTCGGCGGCTGCACCTGGATCTGCTTCGCGATGAGCGCCTGGAACGGCTGATCGCCCTTCGTCTGGTGGTCTTGGACGGAGGTGCGCCCAAACGACGCGCGCTCTCCGCACACGGCGCAGGGGCGGAACTCGCCAGGGTTCGCGTCCTGCGGCTCGTCGTCGGTCACGGGCCGTGAGCGACCAGCCCGAATGTAGACCTGCCGATTTCGCGCGCCGAGCTTCTGCGGGTTGAGCCGCCCGGTGACGAGGTCGTACTCAGCCGGCTCCGCGAGATCGTTGAAGACGGGCTTCTCGAGGAGCAGGTCGAGCGGAGAGAGCTCATCGACGAAGCCCGCGAGCGTCCGAAACGCGCCGCCCGGCTCCGCCCAGAGGAAGTCCGGACTGTCGACGTTGTTGGTGTACGCGCGCGCGTGCGCGGTCCCGCAGTTCCGGCACGTGAACAGCTCCAGCACGCGGGCGCCACAGTCGCAGGTGTCGCGGGGCTGGCTGTAGAGCTTGCCCGCAGGGCCTCCACGTTCGGCCGCCGGAAGGCTCGCGCAGTTCGGGTCCATGCAGATCCAGAGGCCCGCGAGGCCTCGGTAGAACGAGTGGACACGGCACGGCAGGAGCCCCGGCTCCGTCGGCTCCCTGCGGGCCACGCTGCCCAGGGCGATGAGGTTCGTCACCGCTCTGGCCGCGACGTCGGCCGCGACGCCCGCCTCGAACAGCTGGGCGCCCAGTTCGTCGACCGGCTGCGCCTCCTTCATCGTCGAGTTCACGAGGCTCGACATCGGACCGAACGCCTCCAACGCCTTGTACAGCGACGCCTGCAGGTCCCACGGCTGCGCGACCCCTCGATACTTGAGGAAGGCCTCGATCACCTTCACGCGGTCGGGATCGTTGGCGGCGTCGTAGAAGTCGTTGAGGTCGAACGCATCGAGCGCAGCGGCGTCGGCGGCCGTCCCCTTCGCGGCGCCGGGCCGCTCGAGGAGGTCGCCCTGTACCTTGCGGAACTCCGCCGGGTCCTTGCCCGTGAGCTGCGCGCCGAACTCGACGGCGTAGTCCGCGTCCTTGAAGCTCGCGCTCGTGCAAATGACCTGCAGGCGCTCCGGGGGGATGCCGAGCCGCGTGCGTAGGCGTCGGATCAGCAGCGCCACCTCCGCGCCCTGCGCGCCGCGATAGAGGTGGGCCTCGTCGATGACGAGGAGGAAGCGCTCCTCCGGGTTCTTTTCCAGCCACTCGCGCGTGCGATCAAAGATAGGCCGCTCGAGCGGGCGCATCAGCATGTACTCGAGCATCGAGTAGTTCGTGACGAGCACGTCGGGCGGCGCCGCGTGGACCTCGTGGCGCGTGACGAGTTCGGGGTCATCCGGCAGCGTGACGCAGCGTTTGAAGTCGCCGTTCTTGTCGAGCCAGCGGCCCTTGCCGTACCAGGCAGCGAGGTCAGGCTTCGCCGGCCACTTGCCGCGCTTTTTCAGCTCGTCGACGAGGTTCGCGGCCGCCGCTTGCTCCGGCGAGGCAGGACCGGCAGCGACCTCGAGCGCCTTCACGTAGTACTTCCCGATCGGCTTCAGACGATCTTGGTCCTTCTCCTTGTCACGAACGCCCGGATACAGCGTGCGGCTGGTGTAGCGCGCGAAGCGCGCGGGGCGGCCGGACCAGCCGACGAAGCGTTGCACGATGCGCGGATCGCCGAGTAGCAACCGGAGACGTCCGAGCTGATCGTTGACCAGCGCGTTCATCGGGTAGAGCACCATCGCTCGAACGGCGCTGGTCTCACCGAACTCCTTTCCCTTCGCCTTGGCTTCGGTGGCGAGCTTGCCGAGGATCGGCAGGAGGAAGCACTCGGTCTTGCCCGAGCCGGTGCCGGTCATCACCACGAGGCTGTTCCCCTTGACGAGCGAGAGCTGCGTCGAGAGGGCCTGGTGCTGGTACGGCGGATCGTGGATGAGCAGCCCGAGGTCGCCCTTCCGCGCGGAGACGGCCGTGAAAATGTCGAGCGCCGCGGCAGGGAGGCCAAGTTCCGCGAACTTCTTCCCGGCCTTGTAGCGGGGCGTGCTCTCCAGGTACGGGCGCTGGTGAATGACGCCGACCTGATCGAGGAGCGCCCCACGCTGGTCGACGAGCGTCCGGTGGCTCACGTGGTACGTGGCCTCAATATAGTCGCGCAGGGCGCGGTGGAGCTGCTGGGTCGTCTCGCCAATCGTAAGTGCCATCGTCGTCTTCCTGTTCTACCGGGAACCCGTCGTCATCTCTTCAAGCCAGAGCGCTTCCCGCATGAACCGCCGCTCCTCGTCGATCTCTGCATTGGCGATTCGGTAGGCGAAGAGGCTCCCTGCGCTCGGGAC
>JAEYNP010000082.1 GCA_023412495.1 Pseudomonadota bacterium | reverse complement strand
CCTCTGGCCCCGCCGGATAAACTGCCAGTATGAGCACGCTGGTTGAAAAATTCGATGCCCCCGAGGCGGGCAGCGCCGCACCGACTTCCGGCGGCCCGCTGCCGCGAGTGAAGCCGCTGTACATCGGCAACGTGAAGGTAGATCCGCCGATCCTGCAAGCGCCGATGGCGGGCTATACGAACTTTGCCTTCCGCCAGATCGTGCGCGAGTTCGGCGGCTCCGGTCTGCAAGCGACCGAAATGGTTTCGGCCCGCGGCTTCGTGTGGATGGATCAGAACGAAGCCGAGCATCCCGATCGCCTTTGGGGGGTGAAGGAAGAGCCCCGGCCGCTCGCCGTGCAGATGTGGGACAACGACCCGGCGACGCTCGCCAAAGTCGGCGAACGGCTGGCTAATGAGTATCAGGTCAGCGTGGTCGATATCAATTTCGGTTGCCCGGTGAAGGACGTGACCGAGAAGGCGCACAGCGGTTCCTACCTGCTGCGGTATCCAGAGCGGATCGGGGCGATTGTCGAGAAGGTGGTGCAGGCCTGCGCACCGACGCCGGTTACCGCGAAAATTCGCCTTGGCTGCAGTCGGGCCGCAATCAATGCGATTGAAGTGGCCAAAGTCGTGGAGTCGGCCGGGGCCGCCGCCCTGACGGTGCATGGCCGAACGGCGGCCGACTTTTTCAAGGGAAACGCCGATTGGGAGCGGATCGCCGAAATCAAACCGCACCTGAAAAGCATCCCTCTGATTGGCAACGGCGATCTCGACTCGGCGGAGAAAGTGGTCGCAGCGTTCCGCCGCTACGCGGTCGACGGCGTGATGATCGCCCGGGCCTGTCTCGGCAAGCCGTGGCTCTTCCAGCAGGCGGCGGCGGCCTTGCGCGGAGACCCGATTCCGCCCGATCCAACCGCCGCCGAGCAGCGCGAGTGCATGCTGCGGCACTACCGGTTGGTGGTCGACCGTTTTGGCGAAGCCAAGGGAACGCTGCTGATGCGCAAGTTCGCCTGCAACTACGCTGTTGGCCGGCCGGGGGCGCGCGCCTTTCGCACGCACGTGGTCAGTGCGTCGACGAGGGAGCAGTTTCTGGAAATCGTCGACAAGTATTTTCCGAACGATGAGCCCGTAGCCGGCGGCTAAGAGCCGCCGGAGAAGAGCCGATATACGTCCATCGGCGAGGGGAGCCGCACTCGCTGTGCTCCGGGGCGCGTTACGCTCCGGGTACACGAACGCGTTTGCCTCTTCGCCCCTTCGCCTCTTTGCCCCTCCCAAATCGCAGTGGCAGCACCGCTTGCGCCTGCTTATATTGGCAACCGCGCCCTCTCGGGCGTTACGGTTTTCAGCCTCTCAAAGTCGCTAGGAGTGCGCGAACGTGGCTCAAAAGGGTTCAAGCGAGCAGTGGGGAACACGTCTGGGTGTGATCCTCGCGGTCGCAGGTTCGGCCGTAGGACTCGGCAATTTTCTGCGGTTTCCGGGGCAGGCGGTGCAGAACGGCGGCGGGGCGTTCATGATCCCCTACTTCGTCGCGCTGTTGCTCCTCGGCATTCCGCTCTGCTGGGCCGAATGGACGATGGGGCGCTACGGCGGCACGCGCGGGTTCAATTCGGCGCCGGGCGTCTTCTCTGTGATCTGGCGCAATTCACTGTCGAAGTACCTGGGCACCATCGCTCTGGTCGTGCCGCTCATCATCTACATGTACTACGTCGTCATCGAGGCCTGGTGCCTCGGCTACGCGTGGTACTACCTCACCGGTGAGTTGATGAAGGGGCCCTCGAACACCGAGTATCAGCGGTTCTTTAGCAACTTCGTCGGGGCCAGCGAGGATGGCTTTCTCTACGAAAGCGGGCATGGGCGCGTGATCTATTTCATCGGGATCACGTTCTTTCTAAATTTCATTCTCATCTATCGCGGCATTTCGAAGGGCATCGAAAACTTCTGCAAATGGGCCATGCCCATCATGGCGCTCTGTGCTCTTTGCGTGTTGGTGCGTGTGATGACCCTGCCCCCGTATGAGGCCGATGCGGCGCAGGTGAGCAAAACCACGGCCGGCGAGGTTGTGGCCGACTCCGCCGCACAGCCGGCGGGCGAAGGCCGTAGCGTGCTCGACGGCCTCGGGTTTATGTGGAACCCGAACTGGAAGGAACTCGCCGATCCACAGACCTGGCTGGCGGCGGCGGGGCAGATTTTCTTCAGCCTCTCGGTCGGTTTCGGCGTGATTATCAACTACGCGAGCTACTTGAAACGGAAAGACGACGTTGTGCTCAGCGGCTTGACCGCCTCGAGCATGATCGAGTTCTTCGAGGTCTGTCTGGGCGGACTGATCACGATCCCAGCGGCCTTTATGTTTCTCGGAGCCGCGGCCGGTGAGCAAGGAACGTTCGGCCTGGGGTTCGTTGCTTTGCCGAATGTGTTCGCGGCGATGCCGCTCGGTCGATTTTTCGGATTTCTTTGGTTCACGATGCTCTTCCTGGCAGCCATCACGAGCAGCTTGTCGATGCTGCAGCCGGTGATTGCCTTCATCGAAGAGGGGCTCGGCCTGAAGCGTCACGCTTC
>JAEYNP010000067.1 GCA_023412495.1 Pseudomonadota bacterium | reverse complement strand
CCGGCCACGGTTACCAGATTCGCGCCGGCCTCGCGCAGGCGCGCCGCCACCAGGTCCAGCGCTTCATCCCAGGTTGTCGGAACCAGCTCCCCGTTGCGGCGGATCATCGGCTCGGTGATGCGGTTCTGGCTCTCTGCGTACCGGTGGCCAAAGCGGCCTTTGTCGCAGATCCAGATTTCGTTGACTTCCTCGTTCTGGCGCGGCATCACCCGCTTGACCACCGCCGCCCCGGCCGAGATGGCTTCGCGGCGAACGTCGATGGTCAGGTTGCAGCCGACCGGGCACTGCGTGCAGATCGAAGCTACCGGTTTCAGCTCCCACGGGCGCGCCCCAAAGCGGAAGTCCGCGGTGGTCAGCGCGCCAACAGGGCAGATATCGGTGGTATTGCCCGAGAAGTACGAGTCGAAATCCGGCTCGGACAAAGAGACGATCTGAAGCGCTCGCCCGCGCTGCGAGAACCCGAGCACCGGGTCGCCGGCGATATCGCTCTGGAAGCGCACGCAGCGCGCGCACTGAATGCAGCGCTCGCGGTCCAGGAAGATCAGCTCACCCAGTGGGTAGTGCTTGGCGAGGTGAATTTTGTCGTCCAGCAAGAAGCGGCTTTTCCCCGGGCCGTGCGCCATGGTCAGGTTTTGCAGCGGGCACTCGCCGCCCTTATCGCAAACCGGGCAGTCCAGCGGGTGCGAAGTCAGCAGGAACTCCAGAATATCGTCGCGCGCTTCGATCACCTTCTCCGAGCTGGTGCGGATCACCATCCCCTCGGAGACGGGCGTCGTGCAGGCGGTATCCAGCTTGGGACCAAATTGAATCTTAGGCGTGCCGTCTTCGTTTTTCTGCACCTCGCCGGTGGCGCGGTCCACCACGGGGCGGCCGATTTCCACCAGGCACATCCGGCACATACCCACCGGCTCCATCTTGGGATGGTAGCAAAAAACCGGTATGTCATTGCCGATCATCTTGGCGGCGTCTACCACCAGCGTGCCGGCCGGAACCGATACCGGCTTGTCGTCGATCATCAGGTTGATTGTCTTTGCCATACCCTCTACCTTCCAACTTCCGCGCGGGTTGCTTCGGCAGCCGGGTGTTCTTCAGGCTGCGGGGCGGCGGATTCCGGCGGCTTGCTCGCGCTCGAGACAAAGTCGTCGCGGAACTTCTGGATACCGGTCAAAACGGCCATGGTGGAGAACTCGCCCAGGGCGCACAGGCATTTGCCGGTGATCTGGTTAGCGACAGTCTGGAGCAGATCGATCTCCTCCAGGTCGGCCTTCCCGGCGCTGATGCGGCGGGCCAGGTGGTTCATCCAGTAGGTGCCTTCGCGGCAGGGAGTGCATTTCCCGCACGACTCGTGTTTGAAGAAGTTCACCGTCTTTTCGACCAGCCATGCCATGTTCACCGTGTCGTCCACGACGATCACCGAGGCCGAGCCCAACTGCGAGCCAACCGCCGCCACCGATTCGTAATCCATTGGGGTATCAAGGATATCGTCTTCCACCTTAATAATCGAGGAAGAAGCGCCCGCGGGCATAATGGCTTTCACCGGGCGGTCGTCGACGATGCCGCCGCCGTAGTTGTAAATCAGCTCGCGGAAAGTGGTGCCGAGCGGCAGCTCGTAATTGCCGGGCCGCTTCACCCGCCCCGAGAGCGAGAAAATCTTGACGCCCGGGCTTTTCTCGGTGCCAAACGATTTGTACCAGGCCGCCCCGTTCAAAATGATCGGCGGCAGGTTGGCGAGCGTTTCGACGTTGTTGATCACGGTGGGCTTGCCGTACAGGCCGTACACCGCCGGGAACGGCGGGCGCAGGCGCGGCTGGCCCAGCTTGCCCTCCAGGGATTCGAGCAGGGCGGTTTCTTCACCGCAGATGTATGCGCCCGCGCCCAGGTGGGTGTACAGCCGCAGGGAATACTCCGTCCCAAACAGGTTGTCGCCCAGCAGCCCTTCGGCTTCGAGCTGTTTGATCTTCTTATCCAGCTCCTGCGCGATCGGCCAGAATTCGCCGCGCAGGTAAATGTAGGCCTCGTTGGCCTGCACGCCAAAGGCGCACAGCATCACGCCTTCCAAAAACTGGAAGGGGTTGCCCTCCATAATCTCCCGGTCTTTAAATGTTCCCGGTTCCGATTCGTCAGCGTTGCAGACCACGTAATGCGGCCAGATATTATTGGGCAGGAAGCTCCACTTCACACCGGTAGGGAACCCCGCGCCGCCGCGCCCCCGCAGCCCCGAGGTCTTGACCTCGTTGCTGACATCCTCGGCGGTCATGCGCGTCACCGCTTTCTCGAACGCCTTAAAGCCGTCGTGCTGGCGGTAAACGGCGAGGTCGCCGATATCGGGTATATCGCGGTGGCGGAGAAGAACGTGTTCTTGCTGGCTCATGACTTCTGCTCCTGTCCAGAGGCGTGCATCTTGCGCACCGACTCAATCCACGCGACCGTCTTCTCCAGAGTCTGGTCTTCGTGGTAAATCAGCTTATCGCCCTGCTGTTCCTGGAACATGGGCGCGCGGTGGCAGGCTGCCAGGCATTTGACCGCCTCGACGGTAAACAGCCCGTCGGCGGTAGTTCCGCCGACATCCACGCCCAAGTAATCGCAGACCTGCTTCAAGTATTCGTCCGCGCCGCGCAGGGCGCAGGGCAAATCGTTGCATACCTGAATATGATACTTGCCCTGCGGGCGCTCGTAGTAGAGCGTGTAAAAACCGGCCACCGAAGCGACGTCGGTGGTCGAAATGCCGCAAATCTCAGCGATTTCCGCCATCGCTGCGCGGGTCACATACCCGCGGTCGCGTTGTGCCAGGAAGAGCAGCGGCATCACTGCCGAACGGCGGAAATCCGCCGGGTATTTCGCCAGGATCTGGTCGACTTCATCTTTGTACTTGATCGTAAAGCTGGTGTTTTTGCTGTCAGTCTCGTTCACCGGTCGCAGTCTCCCAAGACGATGTCAATACTTCCGATAATGCCCACCACGTCGGCCACGAAATGCCCGCGGCAGAGCAGCGGCATGATTTGCAGGTTCACAAAGGAAGGGGTCGACCAGCGCACGCGCAGTGGTTTCGAAGAGCCGTCGCCCTCCATATAGCAGCCCAATTCGCCGCGCGGCGATTCGACCGCCACATACACCCCGCCTTCCGGAGCGTTGAAGCCTTCCGTCCACAGCTTGAAGTGGTGGATCAGCGACTCCATGCTCACACCCAGCTCCGAGCGCGGCGGGGGTACAAACTTGCGGTTATTGCTGCGTACCGGGCCCATCGGAAGCTTGTCCAGCGCCTGTTCGATGATGCGCACCGACTGGCGCATTTCTTCAACGCGCACCAGGTAGCGGCTGTACACGTCGCCGTCCTGCGCGGTGGGAATTTCAAAGTCGTACTGCTCGTAGCCCGAGTAAGGGAAGGCCTTGCGCATGTCAAACGGCATACCGGCTGCGCGAATGACCGGGCCGGTCACGCCCCACTCGAGGCACTGCTGCGCATTGATCACCCCGATCCCGACCGTGCGGTCGAGGAAAAGCTCGTTGGTCGTGAGCAGCCGCTCGTACTCGTCGATCCGCTCCGGCATAATCGCGAGCAAATCGCGCACGGCCCGCTCAAAATCCGCCGGCACGTCGCGCCACAGCCCGCCCGGACGGATGTAGGTGGTCATCATGCGCGCGCCGCTGATCAGCTCGAAAATATCGAGGATCTTTTCGCGCTCGCGCATGGTGTAGAGAAACACCGACATCGCCGCCAGGTCGAGCCCCGACGTGCCCAGCCAGACCAGGTGCGAGTTCAGCCGCGTCAGCTCCGCCAGAATCACGCGCAGAGCCTGCGCCCGTTCCGGCACATCGATGCCGCACAGCTTCTCTACCGCCAGGCAGAAGAGCAGGTTGTTCCCCAAAGGATGCAGGTAATCGAGGCGGTCGGTCATCACCTCGGCCTTTTGATACGTCTTGGCTTCCATGTTCTTCTCAATACCGGTATGCAGGAAGCCAATATCGGGCACGCAGTTCACGACGATTTCGCCGTCCAGTTCCAGCAGCAAGCGCAGCACGCCGTGCGTGCTGGGATGCTGCGGGCCCATATTGAGCAGCATCGTCTCGCCTCGCAGGGCGCGCTCCGATACAAGATGCTTTAGTTCCTCAACATCGACTTCGCGAATATCAGACATCGGATACTCCTGCCCTATTCTTTCGGCTGCGGCTTGCGCAGCATCACTTCTGCGGCATTGAAGGTAAACTGGATCTCTTCGTAACCCAACGGGTAATCTTTGCGCAGCGGGTGTCCCTCCCAATCGTACGGCATGAGAATCCGGCGCATATCAGAATGGTTCTCAAACTTAATCCCGAACATATCCCAAAGCTCGCGCTCAAACCAGTTGGCATTGGGAAATATCTTCTCGAGCGTTTCCAGCCGCGGCGCGTTGCCGTACAAAGGCACGCGGATGGCAATGAGCAGCAGGTCGGTCAGATTGCGAAGCTGGTAAATCACGTGAAAGCGCGGTTCGGCCGACGCCCCATAATCCACCGCCGACTCATCGCTGAGCATATTAAAACCATATTCGTCGCGGAGCGCTGTGCAAACCTCGACGATCTTCTCCGCCGGTACGATCAGGCTGTACTGCTCGCGGAATTCATTCAATTCAAGCTGGAACCGCTCCTGAACAGCGGTCGCGATTTCCTTCACTTGCATGTTCATAAGCACCTATTCCTGTAAACAACCGGCAGGGCAAGCGGACGCGTGTTGGTTGCGCGGCTTAGGCCCACTTCTGGAGATTTTCCCCATGCACCTTTTCGTGCAGGGTAACGATCCCGTGAATGAGACCTTCGGGGCGCGGCGGGCAGCCGGCCACGTAGATGTCTACCGGAATAATCTCATCCACCCCTTGCAAGATCGCGTAG
>JAEYNP010000060.1 GCA_023412495.1 Pseudomonadota bacterium | reverse complement strand
TAATTCGATGATACGCGAGGAACCTTACCTGGGCTCGAATGGTGCATGACGGGCCGGGAGACCGGCCTTCCTTCGGGCATGTATCAAGGTGCTGCATGGCTGTCGTCAGCTCGTGCCGTGAGGTGTTGGGTTAAGTCCCGCAACGAGCGCAACCCCTATGTTTAGTTGCCATCAAGTAAAGTTGGGGACTCTAAACAGACTGCCTGCGCAAGCAGAGAGGAAGGAGGGGACGACGTCAAGTCATCATGGCCCTTACGCCCAGGGCTACACACGTGCTACAATGGCGCATACAGAGGGTAGCTACACGGCAACGTGGTGCCAATCTCAAAAAGTGCGTCTCAGTTCGGATCGGGGCCTGCAACTCGGCCCCGTGAAGTTGGAATCGCTAGTAATCGCGCATCAGCAATGGCGCGGTGAATACGTTCCCGGACCTTGTACACACCGCCCGTCAAGCCATGGGAGTTGGGAGGACCTGAAGATGGTTGCCGCAAGGCGCTGTTTAGGGTTAAACCAGCGACTGGGGCTAAGTCGTAACAAGGTAGCCGTACCGGAAGGTGTGGCTGGAACACCTCCTTTCTGGAGAGTGCCTTGGCGCAACGGTCCCGCTATCTGCAAACATTTATTTTATCATTAAAAAATTTTAAAATGATAACGGGCTTGTAGCTCAGGTGGTTAGAGCGCTACACTGATAATGTAGAGGTCCGTGGTTCGAGTCCACGCAGGCCCACGAGGTAAGTGGATGTTTATGTATGATTGAGCAAAAATCCGATCACACAACAAAACCCACACCCACACTCAAACTCAAACCCAATTGGGGGATTAGCTCAGCTGGCTAGAGCACCTGCCTTGCACGCAGGGGGTCAACGGTTCGAATCCGTTATTCTCCACTAATTGAAGATATGCAACAAAAGGTTGTGTAATAATGGCTGAATTCAGCTACTAAGATTCTTTGTTTTATTAAAGAATCATAAGAGTTCATTGACATGTTGTAATAAGCAAGAGCATAGGTTTCCGGCCATATCGAGATTCGATGGGCCGGGAGCTTTTGAGTAATCAAGAAAAGTAGAGGAAGTAAACAAGGGCGCATGGGGGATGCCTAGGCTCTCAGAGGCGAAGAAGGACGCGATAAGCTGCGAAAATCCGCGGGGATCGGCACGTACGAAGTGATCCGCGGGTGTCCGAATGGGGCAACCCGCCACGGTGAAGCCGTGGCACCCCGCTCAAGCGGGGGGCGAACCCGGGGAACTGAAACATCTAAGTACCCGGAGGAAGAGAAAACAAAAGTGATTTCCCAAGTAGTGGCGAGCGAACGGGAAAGGGCCCAAACCCGGCCAGTTACGGCTGGTCGGGGGTTGTAGGACCTGCATAATTTCAACGCACCGAATTTGAACCTATCTGGGAAGATGGGCCGTAGAGGGTGACAGCCCCGTAAAGGTAAGTTGTGTTGAGAGGCGGGTATCCTGAGTAGGTCGGGACCGGAGGAATCCCGATTGAATCTGCCGGCACCATCCGGTAAGGCTAAATACTCCTGAGAGACCGATAGTGGACGAGTACCGTGAGGGAAAGGTGAAAAGGACCCTGAACAAGGGGGTGAAAAGACCCTGAAACCATGCGCTTACAAGCGGTCGGAGCCCATTAGTTGGGTGACGGCGTGCCTTTTGCATAATGAGCCTACGAGTTACACCCCGTTGGCGAGGTTAACCGCTTACAAGGCGGGCAGCCGGAGCGAAAGCGAGTCTGAACAGGGCGCAGTAGTCAGCGGGGGTAGACGCGAAACCTTGTGATCTACCCATGACCAGGCTGAAGGTGCAGTAACATGCACTGGAGGGCCGAACCAGTAAACGTTGAAAAGTTTTTGGATGAGTTGTGGGTAGGGGTGAAAGGCCAATCAAACTGGGAAATAGCTCGTACTCCTCGAAATGTTTTTAGGAACAGCCCATCAGGCTGTCTCCCGGAGGTAGAGCTACCGATTGGACTAGGGGGAGTCATATCCTACCAAATCCAGACGAACTCCGAATGCCGGGAGATTACTGTTGGAGTGAGGGTCGGGGTGCTAAGGTCCCGATCCGAGAGGGGAAGAACCCAGACCACCGGCTAAGGCCCCCAAGTGTGTGCTAAGTTGAACTAAGGCGGTCCGGCTGCCGAGACAGCCAGGATGTTGGCTTGGAAGCAGCCATTCATTTAAAGAGTGCGTAACAGCTCACTGGTCGAGCGGCCGGGCATCGATAATAATCGGGCATCAAGCACACCGCCGAAGCCGTGGATTTTCCTGAGCGATCAGGAGAGTGGTAGAGGAGCATTCCAACGGCGGCGAATCGTTACCGTGAGGTGGCGTGGAGCGGTTGGAAAAGCAAATGTAGGCATAAGTAACGATAAGGCGGGCGAGAAACCCGCCCACCGAAAGGCTAAGGTTTCCTGATCAACGTTAATCGGATCAGGGTCAGCCGGGACCTAAGGCGCAGCCGCAAGGCGACAGCCGATGGATTATCGGTTAATATTCCGATGCTGGCCGTGCAAAGCGAAGCGGCGACGAAGGAGTGACAGCCCCGCGCACTGACGGAATAGTGCGTTTAAGGAGAAAGGTGTTGAGGCGCGCAGGCAAATCCGCGCGCCGAGCTGAACTCTGAAAGTACCGAGAGCCTTCGGGCGATCGGATAGTGGGCGTAACCATACTTCCGAGAAAACCCGCTAAGCGCTGTATTGCACGGGCACCCGTACCGCAAACCGACACAGGTAGCCGGGGAGAGTATCCCAAGGTGCTCGAGTGACCCGTGGCTAAGGAACTAGGCAAAATGGCCCTGTAACTTCGGGAGAAGGGGCCCCCGATTATGTCGGGGCGCAGTGACCAGGCCCAGGCGACTGTTTAACAAAAACACATGGCTGTGCGAAATCGAAAGATGAGGTATACAGCCTGACACCTGCCCGGTGCTGGAAGGTTAAGGGGGGATGTTAGTGCGCAAGCGCGAAGCATTGAACTGAAGCCCCAGTAAACGGCGGCCGTAACTATAACGGTCCTAAGGTAGCGAAATTCCTTGTCGGGTAAGTTCCGACCTGCACGAATGGTGTAACGATCTGGGCACTGTCTCAGCCACGAGCTCGGTGAAATTGTAGTAGCGGTGAAGATGCCGCTTACCCGCAACGGGACGGAAAGACCCCGTGAACCTTTACTATAGCTTAACATTGGCATCGGGCAAACGATGTGTAGGATAGGTGGGAGACTATGAAGCGGTGTCGCCAGGCATTGTGGAGTCGCCGTTGAAATACCACCCTTTGTTTGTCTGGTCCCTAACCCCGCCCAAGGTGGGGGACATTGTTTGGTGGGTAGTTTGACTGGGGTGGTCGCCTCCAAAAGAGTAACGGAGGCTTCCAAAGGTACCCTCAGCACGATCGGTAACCGTGCGCAGAGTGCAATAGCATAAGGGTGCTTGACTGTGAGGCCGACAAGCCGATCAGGTAGGAAACTAGGGTATAGTGATCCGGTGGTTCCGTATGGAAGGGCCATCGCTCAAAGGATAAAAGGTACTCCGGGGATAACAGGCTGATGATTCCCAAGAGCTCATATCGACGGAATCGTTTGGCACCTCGATGTCGGCTCATCACATCCTGGGGCTGGAGCAGGTCCCAAGGGTTTGGCTGTTCGCCAATTAAAGTGGTACGTGAGCTGGGTTCAGAACGTCGTGAGACAGTTTGGTCCCTATCTGCCGTGGGCGTCGATACTTGAGAGGAGTTGCCCCTAGTACGAGAGGACCGGGGTGAACGTACCTCTGGTGCACCGGTCGTGGCGCCAGCCGCGCAGCCGGGTAGCTATGTACGGACGGGATAACCGCTGAAAGCATCTAAGCGGGAAGCCTCCCTCAAGATAAGGTATCATCGAGCCGTGGAAGACCACCACGTTGATAGGCCAGGTGTGTAAGTGCGGTGACGCATTCAGCTAACTGGTCCTAATTGCTCTGTTCTCGCTTGAGATCCCCACCACCAACGCCAGCGCTGGACAACACCCCAGCCGGCGTCTCAGCCACAATGCCAACTTGTCAATAACTGCCGCGCATTTGAGTGTCTTGCCTTGCAAGACAAAGCAGGCGCCGCAGACCCAAGCCTTCTTCTCAGCCTGGTGGCCATAGCGCCTGTGCCCCACCCGATCCCATCTCGAACTCGGCCGTGAAACCAGGCAGCGCCCATGGTACTAACGCTTAAGCGTTGGGAGAGTCGGACGCCGCCAGGCTCAGAAGAAGGCTTCCATTAACCCACTCACAATGCTCAACCGAACCCTGTTCAGCCTCTCGCTCAGAGGCGCGTTCCCGAACACAACCAGTTCATCGCGGGGTGGAGCAGCCCGGTAGCTCGTCAGGCTCATAACCTGAAGGTCGTCGGTTCAAATCCGGCCCCCGCAACCAACAAAAACGGCCCCCAAACGGGGGCCTTTTTTGTAAGCGTGGTCTGTAGGACGCGGATTATGCGGCTTGCGCGGCGGTGGTTTTTGGTGTCCAGTTCCACGGCATGAGTTCGTCCCAGCGAGAAGCG
>JAEYNP010000057.1 GCA_023412495.1 Pseudomonadota bacterium | reverse complement strand
GTGTATCTGTAGGCAAAACTACGGTGTTATCAGCCAAATAGTCTTCGTATTTGGTGCGGTCGTATGCAACGTATTCCATCACCTCTGGATCTGTCGCGCTCTTCTGAAATACGATCACCCAGTCTTGCGGAGCCTCATCCACATCTGCGGGATTGGTAATGGCGCCAACATCGGCCCACACCTTGCCTTTGTTTGCGGGAATGCTTTGGGTGCTGTTTCCAGCCATGAAAGCCGCAGGCGGAACAGCCATGCGGAACACGCCATTGCCCGGAGTCACATCAAAGAACGCAAACGCGCCATTGAGTGAGTTGGTGATGGAATATTCACCTGCATTGACCTGGCCCGCATGGATGCCCGATTGCTGCGCTGGGAAAGGGGTTTCCGACTTGGTGTCCAAACCACGGAACAGCGGCAAACCATTGCTGTCTTTGCGGTTGGTGTAGCTGGCAATTTGGTCGCGCAAGCTGATGAGCTGCTGCGCAATGGCATCGCGCTGGGTATCGTCATACGAGGCATTGCCTGCTTGCACGGTCAGTTCGCGGAACTGCTGCAAGGCGCTGTTGATTTCACCCAGCGTAGCTTCTGCATAGCTGATGGTGCTGACCTGCGCATCCAGCACACGCTGGTCGCTTTCAATGCGGGACATGCGGTTGCGCGCACGCTCAGCCTGTGCGGCGGCCACCGGGTCATCGCTGGCGCGAATGACGCGCTTGCCTGCTGTGGCGTGCTCCATCTGCAGCGCCAATTCAGACTGCTGCTTGTTGATGTTGGTGATGGTGCGGTCATACATGTGGGCCGTGCCCATGCGTTGGATGCTCATGGTGTCGTCCTATCCCTGCGATGAATTAGCGCCCAATGACGTTGAGCACGCTGTCAAACAGCGTCTGTGCGGTCTGGATAATCTTGGCCGATGCCTGGTAGGCCTGCTGGTATTGCAGCAAGCGAGCGGCTTCTTCGTCCAGATTGACGCCTGAGACAGCAGAACGCTCGGCATCCAGGCTTTTTGCCAGTGTGGACGACAGCTCAGCTGCATAACGCGCACTTTGGGTGCGTGTTCCGATCACGGCCATGGTGCCGGCAAAGCCGTCGCTCAAGGTGGTGCCGTTGTCAAACACAGCTTGGTCGCGCAAAGCCAAAAATGCTTGCGCATTGCCTGCATTGAGCTTGAAGCCTTCGCCCAGATCCAAGGCGTTATGCACGGCGACTGTATCGCCAGCGCTTGGGGTACCGGTCAGTGTGATGCTCCAGCCATCAATGCTGATGGGAGCGCCCGATGTGTATTTCAGCGCAGGCGCTGGAGGCGCTGGTTGCGCAGCAGCCGAGGTATTCCAGACACCGTTTACCAACTTATCGATGCGATAGGTGAACGTGCCATCAGCACCAAACAAGATCGACACGCGTTCATTGCGATCGGGGATACCCGAGATCTCACCGCCTTCCAGCTTGGTATTGGCCAGAGCGGTCAGCTGCAGCGTTCCTGTGTTCGACAACGGGATGTCTGCCGATACCGCGCTGGCAACGGCCAGCTCATCGGGGGCATGGATCAGGCTGCGGATCTCACCCGCTGTACTGCGATAGGGCTGGAACAAGATGCTCTGGCCAGCAGCTGGAGTCAGCGACGGGTCGATCTTGAACTCCAACCCATCCACCACGTAGAAGCCTGGAATTGGGGCGTCGTCAGTATCCTTTTTGGCAATATCGCTGAGCTTGCGTACAACGCCATCAGACATGCGCACCAGTCTTGTGTCTTCGGGCTTTTCGCCATAAATCACACGGTAGTCCGACGCTGCCAGCTGGGTGCTGTCGACCACCGTCACAGTGGCCGATGCAGGGTCCATTTGGAAGCCACGAATATTGCTGTAGCCAGGGGTGGTGGTCTTGAAGTCAAACAAGTCCTTGCCTGCCACGCCTGCCAGCGTCAGACCCAGCTTGTTTTGGTCGTTGAGCTCATTGGCTACCACCATGGCCAAACGGCCCAGCAGGTTGCGCCCTTCGACCAAGTCTTCGTTGTTGAACTTGAGCAAGCCCGCAATCGAACCACCGCCAACCATCGCAGCGGTCAGCTCTACGGCATTGCTGTTGCCATCGCCAAAATACAGCGACAGCTTTTCGCTGCCAGGGTACTCCTTGGTTTCACGGGTGCTTAGTTCAGTGGACTGCATGCCCATGACCAGCGCTTGGCTGCCGCCAATGAACAAGTTCACCATGCCGTCGCCGGTGGGCACCTGCGTTGTTTGCACGTAGGTATTGATGTCACGCACCAACTGGTCGCGTGCATCCAGCAAATCGTTGGGCGTGTGGCCGCTGGCCAGCGAACGGCTGATCTGGCCATTGAGGCTGGCGATTTGCGCGCTCAGCGTATTGACTGTGGTGATGTTGTTAAGGATCTGTTGCTTGGCCGAATAGTCAAGTTCGTCCAATGTGTCCGCAGCAGCATTGAATCGTGCAGCCAATTCATTCATGCGCGTGAGTGCAACGCTGCGGGCCGTTGCATCGGTAGGGGCAGATGCTATGTCGACAAAGGCATTCATCATGTCATTGATGCCTGCGCCTAAGCCGCTCTCGCCACCTGAGAAAACTTCCTGCATCTGGTTAAGCAGCTGATGGCGTGCGGCATCTGACGTGCTGGCTGCCGTTGCTGCATTCGACTGCTTGGTCAGCATTTCATCCACGTGTCGCACCACGGTGTTGGCGATCACCCCACGGCCGATATAGCCTGAACCCGTGTTCTGGCCCTTTTGGGGGGTCATCACCAAGGTCTGGCGCGAATAGCCTGGAACGTTGACATTGGCGATGTTGTGACTGGTGGTCGTCAGGGCGCTTTGGTTGGCCAACAGGGCCGAGACGCCGACATTCATTAAGCTCATGATCTAACTTTCTACAGCTTTAACCTTGGGTGCCCTGCTGTGCATTGCGTGCGCTTTCAATGGCGCGCGACAGCTTGTTGGCGTAAAGAGGGTCGGTGGCATAGCCTGCCGATTGCAGAGCGCTGGCATAGGCCTTGGCGCTGCCCGTGCTTTGCACGGCTTTGGCGTAGCGCGGGTTCTCGGTGATCAGGCGTGCGTAGTCGCGGAACGACTCTTCGTACGAGTCGTAAGCGCGGAACTTGGCTTTGACCTTGCGGGGAATGCCATCGACGTATTCGGTGGTGGTGATTTCGGCCACTTTGCCCTTCCAACTGCTGCCGGCCTTGATGCCGAACAGGTTGAAAGAATTGCTGCCGTTGTCGCCACGGATTTCGCTTTTGCCCCAGCCGGTTTCGTGGCCGGCTTGGCCGAGCATGTAGGCTGCAGGAATGCCACTTTCGCGCGCCACGCGTTCGGCAGCGGCGCTGTGCGATTGCACGAATTGATCGCGGCCCTTGGGCGAGGGCGCGTAAGCGTCCAAAAACGCGGTGCTGCCGCCCAAAGGCGCAGCCCCAGACAGTCCGGGGTAGCGCGGTGAACGACCGGCAAAGCTC
>JAEYNP010000030.1 GCA_023412495.1 Pseudomonadota bacterium | reverse complement strand
GCGTTTCACGCACCTGGTGCGTGAAACGCACCCTACCACCACATCCTTACATAAAACCTGGTTGCAATCCATGTATCCTTCAACCCTATTTCGAAGATTCGCGCTGCTCGCCATATCCGCCCTCTCCTTCGTCGCTCACCCCGCCCCACTCCTCAGGATAGACACACTCCTTCACATACCGGTGGAAGGTGGAGTAGGGCCAATCTTTAACGCACCTCACCAAGCCATGTTTCACCGGATTGAAATGCAGGTAATCCATGTGCCGCCTGAAATCGCTTTCGTCACGGATCATATGCTCCCAGTACCGGCGCTGCCAGAGGGTGGATTCGTTTCTCTTCCGCCTGCTGTCGTTCAACCATTCTGGACGCAGCAATACAGTGCCGCACCGCTTGGTAACGAAACGTTTGATCATCACCTACCGTTTGGCGATATCGGCATCCCCGTCAGGCAAGGTCCAGATACAATGCAAATGGTCCGGCAGAAGCACCCAGCCAGCAATGGCGAACGGGTAAAGAGTTCGCACTTCGTGTATGGCTTCGCGCAACGCGGCACGGACAATCTCATCGCACAAGAATCTTTGCCGTCGATAGGTAACCACCGTGAAGAAATAGGTGCCTCCCGGTGTCTTCGCTCGCCTGTAGGTTGACATAATGCCTCACGGGTGCGTTTCCGCACCAGATGCATGGAATACCCCTACCTCTTCCGCCACACGGTCAGCTGGCTGAGCGAGTGCTGAAACTTGCGGCTGGTCTCCCTCAGCACGAACTCCACGTCGCGGGGCTCGCCCTCCATCGTAAAATGGGCCCGGAGATGCTCCTTCAGGGCCTCCAGGGTAAAAAATGGCTCGCCGTCCCTGCGGTAGCCGCCGAGCCATTTTTCTTTCGCGGTGAACTCGGTGAGCCAGGTATAGGGCGAGGCGATGACCAGGAGGCCTCCGACGTTGAGCCGCTCATGTACCGTGGCCAGGAAGGCGCCGGGGTCCCGCAGCCGGTCGATGAGATTGGCGGCCAGGATCAGGTCGTAACCGGTGAACCGGGGTTTGAGGTTCAAGGCATCGGCCTGGAAAAATTCCACCCGGCCCGCCGCCTCGGCAAGCCCAAGGTCGGCCAGCCGCCGCTCGTGGTAGGAGACGATCTCGCCCTCCTCGGGCAGCTCGTAGCGCACCGAGCCCTTCTCCTGCAGTTGATGGCCGATGCGGATGAAGCGCGCGGAAAAGTCGAGACCGTTGACGAACTGAAATTCCTTCGCCAGCTCAAAGCTCGCCCGACCCACGGAGCAACCGAGGTCGAGGGCCCGGTTTTTCGGCCGGTCAGCCATGAGCTCCAGGCAGATCCTGGCGCAGGTCGCCGGGAAATTGGCGACGCCGAAGTAATTCCTGCCGAAATGGGCCTCGCAGTACTGGGAGACGGCGCTATCGGTTTCGTACATCGCCTGCGGTTCCTCCAGGGGCTGATCGGCCTCCACGTAGCGGAAGCCGGCGTGCTGGAAGAAGTGGCGGCGGAAGGCATAGCGTGAATCGCGCGTTGCCTCGTTGCCGGTGGAGATCCACGAGCCGCCCTTGATCAGGTTGTGCTGGGTGTCGAAGGTGGGTGTGGAGAAATCGTCGTACCAGGGATGGATCTCAAAGCCCGTAAAGCCGGTGATGGGCGTCTCCGTCCACTGCCAGACATTGCCGATGATATCGTAGAAGTCGCCGAAGCGGAAATGGTCGACCGGGCAGGAAGAAGTCCAGTGCTCCAGGTTGATATTGCCTGGCGCCTTGTCCCAGTAGGGCTGGTCGGGGATGTCATGGAGGTCACGCAGCCGGTACCACTCGTCCTCGGTGGGGAGGCGGATCTTTTTACCTTCCTTTTCGGCCAGCCAGTTGCAGAAGGCCTTGGCCTCCAGGTAGTCGACCTCCGCCGGCCAATTCCACGGCATGTCGATGATCCTGGTCAGCGTCCGGAAGCGGTAGCCGGCGGTGTCCTCCAGCCAGAACAGCGGGTGGCGGGCTCGGGAAAACTCTACCCAGCGCCGGCCCTCCTCGGTCCAGTATTTTTCCTTCTCATAGCCTCTGTCCTCGACGAAGGCCAGGTATTCCTGGTTCGACACCAGGTATTTGGCGGCCTTGTAGTCCCAGACCTCGAATTCGCGGCGGCCGAATTCGTTGTCCCAGCCGTAGAGCGGGTGGTCCTTCCCTTTCCCCAGCAGCACCCGGCCGCCTGGAACCGGCTGGAGGCTGTTCACCGGCGCGCGGCCGGAGAGCGGACACTCGTCCCAGCCGGGCAGGGGCCTGACCTCCTCGATCGGCAGACGGCGGATGATGACCGACGAGGTCTCGATATGGATGCGCTGGTGCTCGATGCCCATCATGATCGCCCAGAAGGGGCTGTCCCAGGTGATCGGCAGCGAGAGGGGCAGGCTCTTTATCACGCCCTCGACCAGCTCGCGCACCTCCAGCCGGTAGGCCCGGACCTCATCCACCGTCGGCCAGTTGTAGTTCTTCTCGTTCAGGTCGTCCCAGGACATCTCGTCGACCCCGATGGCGAACATCGATTCATAGGCGGGATTGATGCGACGGTCGATGAGCCGGGCGATGTTCAGCTTGTTGATATAGAAGGCCGCGGTGTGGCCCAGATAAAAAATCAGCGGATGGCGCAGGGGCTCCGGCCGCAGATAGAAGGTGGCGTCACGGGCCAGGATTCTGTAGAGTTCGTCATCCAGGGCATAGGTTTTGCGGAAATAGTCGAGAATCTCCGTACGCTTTTCTTCTTCGTTTCCGACGTTGAGAATGGTGGTTCGAGTGGTCAGATCCATGTCCGCTTCCTCATCGGTTGACATTACGTGCCATAGGAATTTGCTAGTGCCCATCCCGCTCAGCTGGGTATTTTGGCAAGCTGCAGGCGGCATTCCGTAAAATTCTATGCAAACCAGGCAATTGTGTCAACTCCGGCGGTCCCGCAAATCGGCATGGCTGAGGGCGGCGGCGGTTGTCAGCGGGGGCTTTTTTGCTTACTCTGTATCCATCGGTTCTGTAAAACATTTCATTCTTTTTCCCTATGAGCCAATGATAAGAATTTTTATTGCCATCGACATAGCCGAGTCCATCCGGAGAGAGGTTGCTGGACTCGGCCGTTTCCTCCCCGATACCCGCCCGGTGCCCGACGAGCAGCTTCACCTCACCCTGAAATTCATCGGCGAGGTGGAAGGCGGCAGGGTCCTGGACATCAAGGAGGCGCTGCACGATATCGTCCGGCCCGCCTTTTCCCTTTGCCTGAAAGGCGTGGGCACTTTTCCGCCCCGCGGTATCCCGCGGATCCTCTGGGCCGGGGTCGACCCCCACGAACATATCGTCAACCTGAGAAACGCGATTGAAAGAAAACTCTTCGAGATTGGCGTGCCCCGCGAGCGGCAGAAGTTCTCACCCCACCTGACCCTGGCAAGACTCAGGAACTGCCCGCTCAAGAGGCTTCAGGAATTCCTGGCCGGCAACGCCATGCTGCGGACCGCCGAGTTTCAGGTGGAGCAGTTCCACCTCTATAAAAGCCAGCTGACCAAGAGCGGCGCCATCCACACCATCCTGGAAAGCTACCCGCTGACGCGAAAGGTGGCGGCAGTGGGTTAGGCTGCTGGGAGTTTCTCGGATTATAGCAATTTTTTCCCGAGGATATTTTTCGAGAAGATATGGGGGAAAACGGGCAAAATCCGACAACCTCCTAGATTCTGTCGGCTATCTCCGTGCCCTGCGCGATTGCCCGCTTGGCATCGAGTTCGGCAGCCTTCTCCGCCCCGCCGATGAGGTGGTAGGAGATGCCTGCCTCATCGAGTTCTCGGGCCAGCCCCTTTTCGGAAAGCTGGCCGGCGCAGATAACTACGTCATCCACCGCGAGCAGCTTTTCCACGCCATCGTGGCGAATGCGCAATCCCTTTTCGGAGACGGAAAGATACTCGACGCCCGAGAGCATCTTCACCCCGTTCTTTTTGAGGAGCGCGCGATGGATCCAGCCGGTGGTCTTGCCAAGGCCCGCGCCGGGCTTACTGCTCTTGCGCTGCAGCAGGTAGATCTTCCTGGCCGGGGGCTGCCTCCGCATCTCGCCAAGGCCCCCTTCGCCGCCATAGGCCATATCCACACCCCACTCAGCCATGAACTCGGCGACGGTGACGGGATCGGACCCTTCATGAAGGAGATAGGTCGCCATATCGAAGCCAATGCCGCCGGCGCCGATGATGGCCACCTGACGGCCAATCCGTCTTTTGCCTATGAGGACGTCCGGGTAGGAAGAGACATTGTCTCCGTCCGCACCTTCAAGTGCGATTGGCCGCGGCCTGACTCCGGTGCTGACGACGATCTCGTCGAACTCTTTGAGTTCAGCCACCATCGGCCGTGAGTTCAACCGCAGGTCGACGCCGTGCATCTCGAGCTGATGGCGGAAGTACCGGAGGGTCTCGGCGAACTCCTCCTTGCCGGGGATGGCCCGAGCCAGCAGAAACTGGCCGCCGATCTCGCCGCTTGCCTCGAAGAGCGTCACCGCATGACCACGGGCCGCGGCGGTGGCGGCGCAGGCAAGCCCCGCCGGGCCGGCCCCGACCACCGCCACTTTTTTAAGCACCGCCGCCCTCGCGAAGGGCATGACGGTTTCCCGGCAGGCCCGGGGATTGACCAGGCAGGTCGCGGTCCTGCGGGAGAAAATGTGGTCAAGGCAGGCCTGGTTGCAGCCGATACAGGTATTTATCTCCGCTTCCCTCCCCTCCGCGGCCTTTACCACCCAGTCCGGGTCGGCCAGGAAAGGCCGGGCCATGCTGACCATGTCGGCGCAGCCCTCGGCCAGCACCTTCTCCGCCACCTCCGGCATGTTGATGCGGTTGGTGGTGATGAGAGGAATCTTCACCTCCCCCATCAGCCGCCTGGTCACCCATGCAAAGCCCGCCCGCGGCACCAGGGTGGCGATGGTCGGCACCCGGGCCTCGTGCCAGCCGATGCCGGTGTTGATGATGGTCGCCCCGGCCCGCTCGATCTCCCCGGCGAGGGTCACAACCTCGTCCCAGGTGCTGCCGCCCTTGACCAGGTCGAGCATGGAGAGGCGGTAGATGATGATGAAATCCCGCCCCGCCGCCCGGCGCACGCCCCGGACGATCTCCAGGGGGAAGCGGATGCGGTTTGTGAAGGATCCACCCCACTCGTCCTGACGAAGATTGGTCTTCCTGGCGACGAACTGGTTGATCAGATAGCCTTCCGAGCCCATGATCTCCACCCCGTCGTAACCGGCTTCCCTGGCCAGAGCGGCGCAGTTGACAAAGTCGCGGATGGTCTTTTCGATCCCCCGACCGCTCAACTCCCGCGGCTTGAAACGGTTGATCGGGGCCTTGAGGGGAGATGGGGCCACGCACAAGGGATGGTAACCGTACCGCCCGGCGTGGAGGATCTGCAGGCAGATCCTGCCGTCTTCATCGTGCACCGCCTCGGTAACGACCCGGTGCTTACTTGCCTGGGCGGAGGACGCGAGCCGCAGGGAAAAAGGCGCAACCCACCCCGCCCGGTTCGGCGCCACGCCGCCGGTGACGATCAGCCCCACCCCGCCCCTGGCCCTGCCGGCATAGTAGGCGGCCATGCGCCGGTAGCCGTCCTTTTCCTCTTCGAGTCCCGTGTGCATGGAGCCCATGAGCACCCGGTTCTTCAGGACGGTGAAACCCAGATCGAGGGGTTGCAGCAGATGGGGGTAGAGCGGGTGCACTGTCATGCCGACTCCTTTTCCTTGTCGTTAACGTTGATAAAGCCGTAAAAGTGCTCCAACCCGTGGAGATGGACTCTGGGTAAAGTTCGATATACGAGGCGTAGTGTCTGAAACAGTGCTTTGGTAGTACATATGGTACAGCGAAGCGCCGTTTCAGACCTACAACGAAGTAGATCGGACTTTTTACGAGTCCATCAACGTTGATTTGTCATTGCACCGAAGGGAAGTGCATCGTAATAATTCAGGAGATAACAGAATGTAACTCGTCAATTCAACATTTAGGTATCGGTATTGGTATCGAAATCGGTATCGAAATCCATGTGTTCCGATTTTCGATCCCGATCCCGACTTTCGGAGACACCATACATGCATTACCAGGGCAACATCTTCAGGCCGCCGAGCGAAGCGTATTCCATCCTCCTGCAGGTGACCACCGGCTGTTCGCACAACAAGTGCACCTTCTGCGGGATGTACAAGGGCAGCCGCTTTTCCATCAAGGACGACGCCACCATAACGGCCGACATCGATTTCGCCGCCAGACACTGCAGAAATCAGGAGCGCCTCTTTCTCTGCGACGGCGACGCCCTCATCCTCCCCCAGGATCGGCTGCTCGACATCCTGCTTGCCATCCGAAAAAAGCTCCCCTGGGTAACCAGGATCGGCACTTACGCCAACACCAAGAGCATCAGGCGCAAGAGTCCGGAAGAGCTGCAGGAGCTTCACGACCACGGCCTTGCCATCGCCTACATGGGCCTGGAATCTGGGGATGATGCGACCCTTGCCGCCATCAACAAGGGTGCCGACGCGGCGCGGATGATCGAGATGGGAAGAAAAATCCGCGCCTCCGGCATCAAGCTCTCCATCACCGTGCTGCTGGGCATCGCCGGCCGGGATCGTTCTCTGGTCCATGCCCGGGAAACCGGCCGGGTCCTGACCGCCATCGATCCGGAATACGTCGGTGCCCTCTCCCTCATGCTCACCCCGAACACCCCGCTTTTCGAGGCATCCCTGCGGAACGATTTCATCCTGCCTGAGCCGAAGCAGATGCTCGAGGAATTGGCCGTGATGTTCGCCGAAACCAGTCTCACCGACGGCTATTTCCACGCCAACCACGCCTCTAACTACCTGCCGATCAAGGCGAAACTGCCGAAGGACCGGGAGGCCACCCTGCAGCTCATCGACCGAGCCCTGAAAGGCCAGGTAAGCCTCAAACCGGAATACTTGCGAGGCCTGTAACAGGCGTCTCAGCAGCCCCCCAAACGACGAACCCCTTGCCGCGCGGGCGGCAAGGGGTTGCTTCTCTCCCGGTAAGGATTTCCTAGAACCGATAGTTCAGGCCGACGGAAACAAGCAGGGCGGAAGCGTCGGTAAACTCGCCGAACACCCTATCGGTCGGGTTGACCTGCACAGTTCTCGACTCCTTGTAGTCATAGAGCATGGCGATACCGATATCCATCTTCTCGCTGACCTTGTATTGGGCGCCGAGAGAATAAATCCAGGCATCGGAATCCGGCAGTTCGAAGCCGATATGCTCGGTCGGCGCCGGGTTTTCATCGTAGGCAAAACCAGCCATGAGATCGAGGGATTTGGTGACGCCGTAGGTTGCACTGATCCGGAACGCGTTGGTGTCGTCCCAATCCCTCGTCTGGGCCGGCTCGAAGGGATTGCCGGGAATATTCGGCGAGAAATTGAAGTCGAGAGTCTCGTACTCGGACCAATAGGTTACGTCCCAGGTAAATTCCACGTTGAGATTGTCGAGCACGTCGTAGGCCACGGAGAGCGCAAACACCGCCGGGGCGGGGACGGAGACCTCGGCATCGAGATTGAGCCTTAAACCCAACAGGTTAAGCCTGGCATTATCCTCGAAATCCAGATCGACATTCGAACGGTAGGTGGCGGCGATATTCAATTTTTCAATCGGTTTTACCGCAATCGCGGCATTCCATCCCCACTCCACGGTGCTGTCTTTCATCTCACGGGATAGCGGGATGCCGATACCGCTGGCGTCGCTTCTGACCTCCGCATCGGCATAGAGCATTCGAGGACCGGCGGCGATGGAGACCATATTGGCAAAGCTGTAGGAAATTGTCGGATTGACTTCAACCACGGCAAGTGAAAACTCTTCCGCGACCGCCCTGGGGTAGGGGTCTTTCCAGCGCTTGGAGAGGCCGTAGGGTTCGACTATTGCGAGCCCTACACGGGCGCCGCCGAAAGAGGGGGAGACGACGAAAAGTTCCGGCAGCAGGAAATGCTCAGACTCGGATTCGCCGTCGAAAGCGGGGGTCCTGGCATCTTCGTAATCGATGGGGGAAAGATAGATGTAGGTGGCATCGAACTCGAGGTGGGTGGTATCCTCCATCCAAGACATCTTTGCCGGGTTGAAATATGCCGTATCGGCACGCTTGGCCGAGGCAATGTTGGCACCAGCCTTGGCCGTTGAATCGACCGATTGTTCAGGAATACGCCAACCGGAAGCCATGGCCGAACCTGCGGTGAAGATGGATGCCAACGCCAGTACAGAAATCGCTTTTTTCATGCTGCTCTCCCTCAGTATTGATATTCTCCGAACCAGTCAAGCCAACGACGGTCGCTTCATTCCCCGCCACGCCATGAAATTCTCCGTGGGGAAGCAGGGGACACCTCCCAGAATTGCCAATTCTTCATCTAACTTTTACGTTCAAGTCAATCAATAAGTACCAAAGTTCTTATTTTCGCTTCTAATACATAACATCAATGAATGTCAACCATAAATTCTATGATAGACATTGTAGCCGCTGTCGGCGCGATTTCTCGAATTTAACGTGAGGGTGTGATGATTTCCCCCGCGGTTTCAGGATCAGGCGGCGGTTTCCTTCAACTTTTCGATCTCCTGCCGCACCTCGCCGTCCATGGCCACCGCGCGGCCGCTTCTGTCGGTTATGACGAAGGTGATGAGGGCATCGGCGGCAACCTCCCTGGACTCCTTCACCAGGATCTCCTGTTTGAGCACCACGCTCCGGTTGCCGATCTTCTCCAGTCTGGTGGTGACGATGAGGGTTTCCCCGACCGGAACTGCTTTGCGGTAATTGACGTTGATATTGACTACCAGAAAGACGAGGCCTTTTTCCGCCCACTTGCGAAGGTCGATCTTCGACTCCAGGTGAGCCCAGCGGTCCTCCTCGAAAAACTCCAGATAGCGGGCATTGTTCACATGGCCGTAGAAATCGGCATGATAGCCCCGTACCTTGATTTCAGTTAAAATTTCCATGGAATGCCTTCTCGGAAATGGTTTTGCAATAGAAAATCTCCGGCACGGCCCACCCTTCGGTCGGAGGCGGGGCCGTGCCGGAGCGGTGAGACTCCTTTATCAAGCCTCCTTGCCGAAGCTGCGCAGAAAATCCTGCAGGGCACTCGGATTGTTCGACTTGATGACGCCGGTCATGAAATCCTTCATCCCCGGCCGGTAGTTGTCCTGCCATATCTTGACAAAAAATTCCGGGCTGGTCTTGCAGACGCAGTCGGCGTTGTCCAGTGTCTTGCCGTCGCTGACCCGGCAGGTGTCGGCCGTCAGCTGCACGGTCTTCCTGAAGTCGCCCAGGGAAAAGTAAAAGCTCTTCGGCTGTTTCAAAACGCCCGGCACGAAAGACTCGGGCAGACTGGCAAATATCTCATTGACCATGACCGTTCCTCCACTTACAGGGCCTGGATTTTTTCGGTCAGAACCGGCACGAACTGTTTCAGGTCGGCCACGACCAGGACGTCCGCGACATCGCCGATGGGGGCGTCCTTGTCCGTATTTATGGCCACGATGAACTCCGACTTCTTCATGCCGGCCAAATGTTGGATCGCCCCTGAAATCCCGCAGGCCATATAGAGCTTCGGCGCCACGGTCTGACCGGTGGTGCCGACCTGGCGGTTATGCTCGACCCACTCGGCGTCGACCACCGGTCGGCTCGCCCCGTATTCGCCACCCAGCGCTTTGGCCAGGCCCGCGATCATCGAGATATTCTCCGGCTTGCCGATACCGCGGCCGGCGCTGACGATGACCTGGGCCTTGCCCAGGTCGACGCCGCCGGTGGCAGCCTGCTCGTAGCCGGTGAGCTGCACCCTGCCGGCCCCGGCGGCTGCCACTTTCTCGACCGCGGGGGTGCCGCTCGGCTCGGCGGAGAGGCCGAAGGCCCCTGCCTGCAGGGTCACCACGGTCCTCGCGGTTTTTGCCTTCACCTCGCGGCGGAGCTTGGAATTGCATACCGGTACCACGGGGACGCCGCCCTCGACGCCCACCACCTCGGAAACCTGGGCCGCTTTCAAGGCATAGGCAATGCGGGGCGCCAGATCCCAGCCGTAGGAGGAGTGGCAGAGGGCGATCATGTCGGGGTTCTCCTTCGCGACCACGTCAAGAATGAGCTGCTTGTGCACATCGGGGTTGTATTCGCCTGCGCTCGCGACATCGGCGAGATAGAGCTTGCCCTCGTATTTCGGCAGGGTGGCATCGCTGCCCACCAGAAACATCACGCTCTCGGTATTCATCTTGGCGGCAAACGCCACCAGTTCATAGCTGCCGCCCAGGAGTTTGCCTTCCCGGCTTTCCGCAACAAGTAGAATTTTCATGGTCTTTCTCCTATAAGTAGACCGGCTCAGGCCAGCACGGCGGTTTTTTCTTTGAGGATCCTGATCAGCTTGTCGGCAAGCTCGGCGACATCGCCTTCCAACACCTGGCCGCCGCCCTTCTTCTCGGGGAAGTACATCTTCACCGTTTCCTGGCGGGCGTCGACCTTGAGCAGATCCGTAACCGGCTGAGAGAGCAGCTCCTTCTTCTTGGCCTTCATGATGTTGGGCAGGGTCGGGTAGCGCGGGGTATTGAGGCCCAACTGGCAGGTGACGACCGCCGGGGCCTGGACCTTGACGCAGGCCTTGACACCGCCTTCCAACTCGCGCTTGACCTCGATGGTCCCGCCGCTATAGGCGAAGTGGACGACGGTGGAGACGCTCGGCATTCCCAGCATCTCGCCCACGAGTATCCCGACCTGCCCGCTGCCCCGGTCCTGGGACTGCATGCCGGTGAAGATCATGTCGAAATTCTTGTCTTTGGCGTACTCGGCGATGATACCCGCGATTTGGAAAGGCTCCTTGGTCTCGACGCTGTCGTCGGCGATATGGGCGCCCCGGTCGCAGCCCATGGCCAGGGCCTTCTTCATGGTCTCCTTGACCTGCTCGGGGCCTATGCAGAGCACCGTGACGTCGGCGTCCTTCACCTGCTCCTTCAACTGCACCGCCTGCTCCACCGCGTACTCGTCATATTCGTTCATCCGCCAGGCCAGGTCAGTCTTGGCGTACCAGGTGCCGCCGGCATCGATCTTGAACTTCGATTCCATATCGGGAACCTGCTTGATACACACCAGAATTTTCATATACGTCCTCCTTGGTTAATTAAAGCCATCAACTTTCTGCTTCCCGGCATCGGGCACGCGTTCCGCCAGGATCTCGGCGATATCCCTGGGCCTGAGCGTCTCCTCGACGCCGGCGCCCTTCACGCCGTCTTCAAACATGGTCAAACAGAACGGGCAGTTGGAGACAAGGGTTGGCGCCCCCGTCGCCGCCGCCATCTTCACCCTCTTGACATTGATCCGCTCGCCGATCTTCTCCTCGGCCATGATCCGGCCGCCGCCAGCGCTGCAGCAGAAGGCTTCGGCCCGATTCTTGTCCATCTCCACGATCTTGCCGCCCGCAGCCGCTATCAGCTTGCGCGGAGGCTCGTAGATGTCGTTGTGGCGGCCGAGATAGCAGGAGTCGTGATAGGTGCAGCTGAGGTCGGAGGCATCGATGCGCAGCCGGCCGCTGTCGATCAAATCGTTCAGGAACACGGTGTAGGACTGCACCTGGATGTCCTCCATGCCCATGTCGCGGTAGTCTTTTTCCAGGGTGTTGAAGCAGTGCGGGCAGGTGGTGACGATTTTCTTCACCCCGTAGGACTTGATCAGCTCGATGTTCTCCGCCGCCAGGCTCTGATACATGTATTCATTGCCCATCTTGCGCATCGGCTCGCCGCAGCACTTTTCCTCCTTGCCGAGAATGCCGACCTTGACGCCGGCTGCCCGGCAGAGTTTGATAAAGCTCTTGGCCACGGCGATGTTGCGCTTGTCGAAGGAGGCGTAGCAGCCGACGAAATACATCACATCGACCTCGGCATCCTCGGAGAGGGATTTGATACCGAGATCCGCTGCCCAGTCGGCCCGCTCGGCGTAACCGATCCCCAAGGGATTGCCGTTGACCTCGGTGGCCTCCATGGCCGCCATCACCTCCTCGCCGGGAAACTCACCTTCCATGAGAACAAGGGACCGGCGCATCTCGATGATCTTGCCGACATGCTCGATGGCCGCAGGACAGATATCCTGGCAGGCGCGGCAGGTGGTGCAGGCCCACAGGACATCGCGGGTGACGACATCGATGAGGTTTGCCTCGCGGTTGCCGAATGCCACCTCACCGATCTGGTTGACCACCTTCATCGGCGAAAGCGGCTTGTCGGTGTTCCATGCCGGACAGCGGTCCTGGCAGCGCATGCAGAGGGTGCAGGCATCGGCGTCGTAGACGTCCTTCCAGGTCATGTGCCCGATTTTGCTCGCGCCGAAGTTCTCTGCCTCCTCGTTTTCGAGATTCAGATTGACGAGTTTGCCTTTCGGGCCGAGATCATCGAAAAAGTAATTGCTGCTGGAGGTGAGGATATGCCGGAACTTGGTCAACGGGATGATGACGAAAAACGACATCACTAAAAGTAGATGAAACCACCAGGTCACCTTGTGCAGGGCGAGCACGCCGCCCTCGCCCATGCCGGAGAGGACCTTGGCGAACATCAGTCCCACCGGCGACCAGGCCGCCACCGGCGTGCCCAGTTCGGTGGCCGCCATACGGGAACCCTCGATGATGAAGCCGGTGAAGAGAATGATGAGCAGCAGGCCGTGCATGATTGCATCGTCGGTTTTGGTCGGCAGTCCTTCCGGCGGGAAGAAATAGCGGCGGATGAGAAAGCCGCCGAGCATGAGGATGCAGACGAGGCCCGCGATGTCGAGCGTTATGGAAAAGAGCTTGTAGAAGTTGCCCTTCAGGAACTTCACGTCAAAGAGGAGGTCGGTGAAGTCGGCCTGGATGACGATCAGCGTCGTACCGATGAAGAGCAACGCGAAACCCCAGAAGAAGAGACCGTGCAGCATGCCCGGCCAGGTCACTCTGATCACCTTTTTCTGAAGCAGAACCTTGTCCAGTGCATAGCGGAGCCGACGCTTCCACTGGTCGGTCCTGTTCAGCGGCAGGCTCTGCCGGTACACCCCCATCCGTCGCCGGAAGCCCCACACCAGAAGGCCGATGGCGATGATGACGAACAAGTACATGGGGACCAGGGTCGATGCGCCGTGGCCCACGTTCCAGTAGATTTCCCGTGTAAATTCCATTTTCCTCTCCAGTAATTACTGATCCTGTATATGCTCACCTGGTCAGCGCGCTGCCGATGACCATGCGCTGAACCTCGCTGGTGCCCTCGTAGATTTCGGTGATCTTGGCATCCCGCATCATCCGCTCCACCGGAAATTCACGAGTGTACCCGTAGCCGCCGAGGATCTGCACGGCCTGGGTAGTCACCCGCATGGCTGTCTCGCTGGCCATGAGCTTGGCCATGGCCGACTGCTGCGAGTAGGCCATTCCGTTGCCTGCCCGATAAGCCGCATTGTAGACCAGCAGTTGCGCGGCCTCGACCCGGGTGGCCATATCGGCCAGCTGGAACTGCACACCCTGGAACTTTCCGATCGGCGTTTCGAACTGCTTGCGCTCCTTGGCGTAAGCGACCGCCGCCTCGAGCGCCCCTCTCGCGATCCCCAGGGCCTGGGAAGCGATGCCGATCCGGCCGCCGTCAAGCGTTTTCATCGCCACCTTGAAGCCCTCACCTTCCGGGCCGAGCAGGTTTTCCGCCGGGACCCGGCAGTCCTGCATGATCAGCTCCATTGTTGGCGAGGAACGGATACCCATCTTCTGCTCCTTTTTGCCGAAGGAGAATCCGGGGGTGCCCTTCTCGACGATGAAGGCGCTGATGCCGTGATGCTTTTGGGCATCTTTATCTGTCCGGGCGAAGACGACATAAATCTCGGCCTCGCCGGCGTTGGTGATGAAGATTTTCGAGCCGTTCAGGATCCAGGAATCGCCCTGTTTGACCGCGGTGGTCCTGGTGCCGCCGGCATCGGATCCGGCGGACGGCTCAGTCAGGCCGAAGGCGCCCATCTTCCGACCTTCGGCCAGAGGGGTCAAAAATTCCTGCTTCTGCTCCTCGCTCCCGAAAAGATAGATGGGGTTGCTGCCGAGCGAAAGGTGGGCCGACAGGGTCACCCCAGTCGAGGCGCAGACACGGGAGAGCTCCTCGACGGCAATGGCGTAGCTGATGTAGTCGGCGCCCGCCCCGCCGTATTCTTCCGGAAAGACGATGCCGGTCAGACCCAGCTCGGCCAGCCGGTCGAACATCAGGCCACGGTCGAACCGCTCTTCCTCGTCCCTCTGCCGCGCCGAAGGGGCGACCTCTTTTTCGGCGAACTCGCGGACCATTTCCCGCAACAGGCTCTGTTCTTCGGTATGTGCGAAAATCATATCGTTCCCCCAAGCCATCAGTGTATTTTGTTTCCCCGATTTTACGCGAATCTCCAGCAAGAGCCTCGGCTCCTGCGCGACAGACTCGCCCGAACTTGCGAAAACATTGTCAGGGGCAGGTCAATGCTTCGCTTTTTATAAATTATGTTTACGTAAAGGTCAAGATATTTTCTCAATCTTTCTGTAAAGCTGCAAAATGCAAAGAAATCATACATGGAATTTCTTTTTTTCATTTGACATGGCAAGGACCGGCATGCTACTTTGCTTTACACACATTACGTAAAGGTTAATATGTGCCAAACACACTTCAACCTGCCGAAACAAATAGGCATCAGCATGACGAACGACGAATGACCACAGGTATTCTTTATGGCAGCCTTGCCATAATTGCCTGCTCGAGAGGATGAAAATGAGTAAAACAGAGACGAAACCGGTACAGATCGGCGAGCTTGCCAAAAATCTCGGGATAACGACGAGAACCATCCGTTATTACGAGGAGATCGGCCTGATGGGCAAGACGGCGAGGATGGGCGGAGGCACCCGAACCTATATCAAGGACGATATTCTCCGCCTGAAGTTCATTCTGAAGCTGAAGACCTTGGGCATCTCCCTGAAAGAGATCCAGGAACTCTCGGACATCTTCGATATTCACGAGAAGGATTTCACGAAGATCACGCCGAAGCTCATTGAAATCCTGGACAACCATATCGCCAAAGTAGACGAAAAGATGGCGAACCTCTCCTCCCTGCGCAAGGACATCGTAGAATACCGGGTCCGCATCACCGATTACCTGGCGGGCCACGCCCCGAATCGCAACTGATCGAAACCCATCCAGAAGAAACTCGACTTAACGCTCGTACCGGACCAGCGCCGCTCCAGCTTCAAGCCGGGTGGCAGGAAAGTCTTGCCAATCGTCCGTCTGCCGCTACCTTGATGACAACCTTCCGGATCGTCCCCTCGCCGATGAGCGGCTGGTGGGCGTCCTCCGGAAAGAAGATGGCGAACATCCCGGCGGCAACCGGCTGCCGGATCAGGGGCGGGTCGGAAAAAAACTGAATATCCTCCTCCGAGGAATATGCCCCGGAGGGCGTCCGGCACAGGGATTTCGGCCGCCAGCCCATGTCATCGAGGCCTTCGAGGACCAGCTGGATATCGATGTATTTCTCGTGGATCTCGAGTTGAGCCTCCTCCTTCTTCCTGCCCGGGTCCCTCGCCACGATGGCGTAGACCCGATCGCCATCGATATCATGGCGGCCGAGGGGAAGATCCTTGAGGTCCGGTCGGCGAAGGAAGATAAAGGCCTCGGCGAACCCCGGATGCATCTTTTCGTAGCGGATCCAGTTGTCCAGCACATCGATGATCATGATTTTGTCCCGTCCTGTATAGATCGGACTTTTTACGAGTCCATCAAGTTTCTCTTTCTTCAAAGCTTACAAGGTAGAGTTATTTGGAACTCGTCGCAAGACTCATTTGCCGCACCAGATCAGCACGTTTTCCCGGTGGGTCTCCCGGTAAAAGTCATCGAGCGTCTCCGGCATAGCCGGTTCCTCGCCACGCTGAAGATGCTCGAGATAGGCGATGTTTTTCGCGATCAGTTCGGTTCCGCCGATGGCCCCATGGGCAGGGATGACCGTCTTAACCAGCCGATCCATCCTCCAGCGGCGCAGTTCCTCGATCCACCGGACAAGGTCGGACCCCGCCGGGACCTGCGGCAGCGGGGTCTCCACCGCATCCCCAGCCAGCAGCACGCCATCCTCCGGCAGGAAACCGACAATGGAATCCCCAGTGTGTCCCGGCAGGTAATGAAGGAAGAATTCTGTCGAACCGAGACGTATGGCGTAACGGTCGGCAAACGTAACGGTGGGCGGGAAGAGCTGAACCGCCTGCCAACGGGCCGGATCTTCGGCAATTTTTTCGGCCAGGACAGCGGGAACCTCGGCTGCGAACCGCTCCCGGCACAGCTCGTGGGCGACGATGGCGGTGTGCCGGTGCGCCAGACCGGCAGTGCCCCAGACATGATCCCAGTCGGCATGGCTGTAGACGATCACCTGCTCCCGGCCGGAGATCATGGGCAGGAAGACCTGCATGTCGTCCGGATGGGAGAGGGTATCCCATATCACAACCCGTTCTTTCCCCGGAATCAATACCGCGCGGACACGGAAATCGCCGAGATCGGCTTCAGCCATCCACAGTTTTCCCAGCCGCATGACGGTCTGCACGCTTCTCATCCCCTTTCCTTCACCGGCAAGTCGACGCCTTCCGCGGCCAGCGGTATCTCCGGCCCTGCGCTCCACAGCCGGTAGCGCACCTCGGCCCCCTCCGGCACATCGATCACCACCGGAATGCGGCTGTTGTAGCGAATGAAATAGGGTTCGCCGCCCAGGGTGACAAAGCGATCGACCAAGGGGGTTCCCGGATCGACCGCCACACTCGTGCAGGTGATCGGACCAAGGCTGGTGACCCTGTAGAGGCTAGTGCCCCTGCCCGGAATCGTGTGTTTCTCGATTATACCGCCGAAGAAGTAGTTGTTCTGGGCGTCGATTCGGACCGTCTTGCCGACGATCAACTCAAGCTTGTACAGGGATTCGTCGTCCTGGCTCGGAAGTGGCAGGACATACCGCACCAGCCCAGCATCTGCCGGAGGCAATGCCGGAGATTCCGCCGCCTGCCCGGTGGCGATCAAGACCAACGACCAGAACGAAAGGGCGAAGAAACCAATTTTCATACTCTCTCCTTATTTTCCAGGCACCCAAAAACAAAAGGATCTCCGGAAAAAATCATTGAAAACTCGCCACCCCGTTCAAGTCCACCAGGCCCTGGATCCGGGCCAGTTCGGCAAGGGCCAGGGCATAGGCGACCTGGCTTTGTTTTTCCTGGCTGAGGGCCTGGGAGTAGGCATCCTGGGCGGTCAGCACATCGAAGGTGGTGGCCCGGCCAACCTCGAATTTCGCCTGCTCGGCCTCCAGACGCTTCTGGGTGGCGATCGAGGTCTTTCTGGTGGCCTCCATGGCCTTGATCGCGAGCTGCACGTCGCGGACCGTGGTCCGGACGCTCTTCTGCACCTCGAGCCGCAACTGCTGGGCCTGGTTTACGGCCCGGCTGTGGGCGGCGCTGGCCTGCCGGAAGCGGCCCTTGGCCGCGTTGTTTTCAAGCGGCACGGAGAAAGCCAGCCCCGCCTGCCACTCAGTCTCCGGCTCATCCACCGCATCACGCAATGTGTCCCCGTAAGCCTCGTCTGTTCCACCCTGTCCCACCAGACCAACCAAATCAAGCACCGGACGGATATTGTCTCTGGCCACCTCCTCCTCGATCCGCGCGGCCTCGATGGCGAGTTCCGCGGCTTTCAGATCCGGCCTGTTCGCCAGGGCGCGGGCTGCTATCGTTTGCGGATCCGGGGAGATGGGTTCGGTCGGCGGAAGGTCGGCGGGGACGAAGGCGGTGAACCAGTCCTTGCTGTTGAGAAGAAGCTTCAGCTCATCTTCGTAGAGACCTATGGTCCGGTCGGCGAGGATGAGCGCCTCCTCCCTGCGGGCGACCTCCGAACGCGGCTGATAGATCTCGACCTCGGCCAGCCTGCCGGCCCGGATCTTCTCCTCCGTCTCCTCGAGCAGCTTCAGGGCAAGGGCCAGCGACAGCTCCTTGACCGACTTGTCCTGCCAGGCAAATACCAGGTTCCAGTAGGCCGACTTGACGCTCGCGGCCAGATTGGCGGCCTCCGAGCCCACCAGCTGCGAGGCCGCCTCGATATTCTTCTCCGAGGCCCGGATGGCGGCAGTCTGTCGGTCGACCCCCAAGCCCTGGAGCAGCGGCTGCCGCACCCCTAGCGACAGCCCCGAGCTGTACGCCGGATCGAGAAAGGGACTGCTCGGTTCTGAGGAGTAGCGGCTGTTGTTCCAGTTGACGCTCACCTCGGTGCCGGTGGTGTATTTTTTCTGGACACCCGCCGACCAGTCGGCAAGTTTGTCCTTTTCCACGCTTTCCGGGATAAGGCGGGCATACTCCGTCTGCCGGGCGCCGCCCTCGGCGGTGGCTATGATGTCGAATTCCCCCTCGGCCTCCTGCCTTGCCCCTTCCGCCGACGCCACATCGTCCATGCGCAGCTGCAGCCCGAGATTATTCGCCAGGGCCTCACGCACCGCCTCGGAGAGCGTCAGCCTGACACCCTCCGCGGCGGCCTCAGCCATGCATTCGGAGGGGAAAAAGGGGATGACAAACAGGCCAATGATAAAAACGGTTCTTCGCATGTTCTAATTCTCCTCCGGGTGGCCGGGTCGCTGTTCGCCGGCCAGCAGGGCATAGGGCCGCCAGTAAAGATTCTTGATGCGCTGGACGGCATACTGCCTGCCTTCCGCCATCCTCGCCGCCAGGTAGTAGAGCGTCGGCACCACGATCAGGGTCAGGAAGGTCGCGACCAGGAGCCCGAAGATCACCACGTTGGCCATGGATTTCCACCACATGGAGGATTCGCTGACCCAGGCGATGGACCAGGTGTGGAAATCGTAGGAGACGCCGGTGACCATGGGGATCAGGCCGAGAATGGTGGTGATCGCGGTGAGCAGCACCGGCCGCAGCCGGGTCGCCCCCGCCGAGATCACGGCGTCCTTCAGCTCATGCCCCCGCTCTCGCAGCTTGTTGGTGTAGTCGATGAGCACGATGGCGTTGTTCACCACCACGCCGGCGAGCGAAATCACCCCGACGCCGGTCATGATGATGCCGAAGGGCGACTTGAAAACGGCCATGCCGAGGAAGGCCCCGCCCAGCGACAGGATGACCGAGGTCATGATGATGAAGGGCTGGCTCACCGAGTTGAACATCGCCACGAGGGTCAAGAAAATGAGCAGCAGCGCGACCAGGAAGGCCTTGGTGAGGAAATCCTGTGATTCCTTCTGTTCGTCCTGCTCGCCGGTGAACTTGATGGCGTAGCCTGCGGGCAGGACGACCTTCTCCAGGAACTTGGCGGCCTCCTGCCGCACCACCGGCCCGGTGGTCTTGGTCTCCTCGATATTGGCCTTCACCGTCACCACCCGTTTGTTGTTGATCCGGTTGATATCGCCGATGGAGCCGGTGAAGCTCACCGAGGCCACCGTCGACAGCGGCACCGTCTCGCCGGAGGGCGTCGGCAGGAGCAGCTCGTGCAGCACGTCGACCACCCTCCGGTCCGATTCCTTGAGCTGGAGGGTGATGTCGAAATCGTCGTCGTCCTGACGGAAGGAGGAGACGTTCAGGCCGTTGTAGGCGCTCTTCAGGGCGAAGCCGATCGTATCGGTGGTGAGGCCGAAGAGGGCCGCCTTCTGCCGGTCGACATCCACCTGCACCGAGGGGATGCCTTCCACGAAATTGTCCCGGACGTCCTCGACGAAGGGAATCTGCTCGAGCACCGCCCGCACCTGGCCGGCGATCCTGCCGAGCACGTCGAAATCCGGGCCGGAGATCTCCAGGTTGATGGGCGCCCCGGTAGGCGGGCCCTCCTCCTCCTTGGCGATGGTGATCTTGCCGCCGGGGATGTCCTTCACCCGCTCGCGGATGGCGTTGACCGTTGCGTGCGACGACTCGCTCCGGTCCTCCAGCTCGAGGAAGCGCACCCCGACGTGGTTCGGAGAATTGCTGCTGAACACCGAGCCGGGCCCGGCGCTGATCACGCCCTGCATGTAGACGTCCTTGACGTTCTTCAAATCGCTTGGGCCGGCGTAGGCTTCCCCGTTCGGCTTGGCATGTTCTTTCGGCGCCAGCGCCTCCAGGGAGGTTTTTGCCGTGGTCCCGGAAATCGCCAGCTCAACCCTTTGGATGATCCGGTCGATGTAATCGAGGTCGGCGCCCTCCGGGGTCTCGATGTTGACGTAGAAGCCCTTCGGATCGATCTCCGGGAAGAACTCCACCGGCTTCGCCAGGCCGATGACCATCAGCCAGCATTCGAACAACAGGATAAGGCCGGTAAAGCTCAAGGCCAGCACGGTGAGGGGCTTTTTCAGGGCCCCGGCCATGGTGCGGCTGTAGAGCGTCAGCCAGAAGCCCTTTATCGGCGCGGGCTTGTCGATGGCGGCGGAAATCTCCTCGATGGTCATTCCGGAATTCGCCCGCGGCCCCTTGACCTTCATGAAGATCGAGGCCATGGCCGGATTGATGACGAGAGCCACGAAGAGGCTCGAGGTAAGCGTCACGATCAGGGTGAGCGGCAGAAAGCGCATGAACTCGCCCATGATTCCCGGCCAGAAGAGCATGGGGAAGAAGGCCGCAAGGGTCGTCAGGGTCGAGCCGATGACCGGCCAGGCCACCTCCGAGGTCGCCCGCATGGCGGCATCGATCCGGCCCGCCCCCTGCTGCATGAAGCGGTAGGTGTTCTCGATGATGACGATGGCATTGTCGACCAGCATCCCGAGGGCGAGCGTCAGGGAAAACAGCACCACCATGTTGAGCGTGATCCCCATGGCAAAGAGCACCATGAAGGAGATCAGCATTGAGAAGGGAATGGCGAGGCTCACGAGAATCGCGTTGCGGATGCCCATCGACAAAAAGATGACCAGGAGCACCAGCACGAGGCCCGAGAGGATGTTGTTCTCGAGGTCGGCGATCATCACCTCGATGTCGCGGGACTTGTCGAGCACCTTGGTGATCTCCGTGCCCATCGGCCATTTCTGCCGCTCCGCATCGAGGATCGTGTCGACCTCCTTGCTGATGGCGATGATGTTCTCGCCGGTACGTTTCTTGATCGCGAGATTCACCGCATCCCGGCCGTTCAGCCGGGAGATGCTGGTCTCCTCCTTGAAGCCGTCGATCACCTGGGCGACATCCTTCAAATACACCGGTTCGCCCTTGTGGGTGCCGATGACCAGGCCGTAGATCTCCTCCGGCGTCTTGAACTCGCCGGGCACCCGCAGCTGGAAGCGGCCCTGGTCGAGGCGGATGGCCCCGCCCGAGGTGTTCTGGTTCTCCTTCTGCACGGCGGACTGCAGGCTGCCGATGGTGAGCCCGTAGTAGGCGAGCTTCTCGGGGACCACCTCGACCCGAATCTCCCGCTCGAGCCCGCCGTTCACCTCCACCTCCATGACCCCGGTGATGGCCTCGATCTCGTCCTGGAGGTCGTCGGCGATCTCCTTGAGACACGACAGTCCGCAGGTGCCGGAGAGCGACAAGACGATGATCGGCATCTGCGACAGGTTGACCTCAAAGACCGACGGGTCGTCCTCCAGGTCGCTCGGCAGGTCGTTCTTCGCCTCGTCGACCTTGTCCTTGACGTCGCGCAAGGCCTTGTCGATGTCGGTGCCGGTGACGAACTCGACATTGATCATCGACTGGCCTTCCGAGCTGACCGAGGAGATCTTCTTCAGGCCTTCGAGGCCCTTCAGCTTCTTTTCGATCTCGATGGTGATCGCCGTCTCGATGTCGGTCGGCGACACCCCCTTGTACTCGGTCGAGACGAAGATGTTGGGGATGGTGATGTCCGGCTCGCTCTCCCGCGGCAGCGCCTTATAGCTGTACACCCCGAAGATGATGAGCAGGATCGACAGCACGAAGACAGTCGTGCTGTTCTTGACCGCGGTATCGGAGACGATCATAACGCCAGTTCCTTCATGTCGGAGGCGGCCTTCACCACCTTGACCTTCTGTTTATCTTCAACATCTCTATGGCCTTCGACCAGCAGCCGATCGCCGGCGGCAAGGCCCTCGGTCACCTCGACCATCCACTCTTCCATGATGCCGAGCTTGACGTCCTTCCTTGCCACCACGCCGTCGCTCTCCACATAGACATACTGCTCATTGTTGCGGGAGATCACGCTGTAGAAGGGGACGACGATGGCGTCCGGCACCGTCCTCTTGACCACGTCCGCCCGGACGAACATGCCCGGCAGGATCTCGCCGCCGCTGTTGTCGATGGCCAGTTCCAGCCGAAAGAGCCGGGCCACCGTCTCAGGCGAGGAGGAAAGGAAATGGACCTTGCCGGTGACGACCCGATCGCCCAGGGCCTGGAGCGTGACATCCACCGTCGACAGGCCCCGCACCGCCGTCACGTCCGACTCCGGGATGCCGACCACCGCCTTGACTCGATCGATCTCGAGGATCTCGGCGATAGGGTCCCCCACCGCCAGCTGCAGGCCGACCTTGGCGTCGAGCTTACGCACCACCCCGTTCATGGGCGCGGTGACGGTGCAGCGGGAGTACTGGAGCTCGGCGTTTTCCAGGTCGGCCTTGGCCGTTTCCATCTGGGTCTTCTTGGCGTCGAGTTCGGCGGCGGGGACGACGCCCTTGCTGTAGATGGCCCGGTCCCGTTCGTATTCGGATTTGGCCAGGTTGTAGGCGGCCTTCGCCCGCTCGAGCGCGATCCGGTAATCCTCCGACTCGATCAGGGCCAGCACGTCGCCCTCCTTCACCTTCTGCCCCTCCCGGACCAGCACCTTCTCCACCGTCCCGTTCTGTTTCGAGAGCAGGGAAAGCGTGGTCCAGGCTTCGATGCTGCCGGGCAGATTGATCCGGTCATGGATGGCGGCCGGGGCAAGAGTGAGCGTCACCGCGTTGATCGGCGGCCGTTCCTGCTTCAGGCCGTTTTCCTTGTCCGCCGCGATCAGGGCGCTCTCCTTCTTGATCGCCCCGGCCAGGATGAAGACCAGGGCGATCAGGGCGAGCAGCAGAAATCTCGGCAGGTTGTTCCAGACGAAGAAGACGATCTTGGCCCTCGTGCTCCGCGGGCCGTAGTTCTCGCTATTCATGTTGGGCACCTATGGTTGAAATGTGTTCAGGCCGCGGCTGCAGCCCTTCTATGGCTTGCCGGAACAGGGTCTCAAGAGCGGTTTCGGCCTCTTCGGTGGTTACCCTGCCGCTGAACCAGGCGGAAACCAGGAGCAGGTAGAGCCCGTAGAAATGGCCGGTTATATAGAGCAGATCGATATCCCGGCGCAGTTCGCCCCGCTCCTGGGCCTTCTCCAGCAGGGGGAAAAGCAGCTCAAAGTAGTTGTTCTCGTTCGCCAGATGCTTCTCCAGATCGACGTCCCTGGGGAAGGCCGTCTGCTGCATGAAGATTCTCGCGAACTCCCGATTTTGCGTGATCTGCATGAATTCACTCATATAGATGCTGACCATCTGCTGCAGGATGGGGATCTCGCGGTCGGCATTGGTCGTCAGTTCCTCGTGCAGGCTCTCCAGCTCGTCCTCGCAGAAGGCGTGGAGAATGTCGCTCTTTGTCTGAAAATAGCCGTAGATCGTCCCCTTGCCGATCCCGGCAGCCTTCGCCAGCTCTTCAATGCTGGTCTTCTCGAAGCCCTTCTCGCTGAACAGGGTGACCGCCGCCTGCATGATGGCCTGTCGGGTTTCTTTTTTCTTGGTTTCTCTGATGCCTGCCATGTGTTCCTCACGGGATTAAAAAATTGACTGCAGTCGGAAATATAACCGGACGGCAAAATCCGTCAAGAAAAAACTCGACCACAGTCGATTTTTTCGACAGTGTCTTACCCGTCGAAATTTTGTTGCACTCACAAGCAATGGTAAAGTCGTAAAAAGTGCTCCAACCCGTTGAGATGGACTCTGGAAAAAGTTCGATATACGAGGCGTAGGTCTGAAACGGCGCTTTGGTAGTACATATGGTACAGCGAAGCGCCGTTTCAGACCTACAACGAAGGAGATCGGACTTTTTACGAGTCCATCAAGCAATGGCAGTATAGCCGGAAACAGACCGGCCATACTGTCGGCTTTGTGTAAACAATTGTAAAAAAATGGTAACTATTCAGCACCCATTTCAGCTACAGCCGAATCCATGAATGCCGGCCATTTGCCTTGGAATAATAGACGCAGTGCTTCCGTAGCCGACACATCCTGCTTTCTGCAGGTCGTCAGGTAGCTTC
>JAEYNP010000019.1 GCA_023412495.1 Pseudomonadota bacterium | reverse complement strand
GAAGCTACCTGACGACCTGCAGAAAGCAGGATGTGTCGGCTACGGAAGCACTGCGTCTATTATTCCAAGGCAAATGGCCGGCATTCATGGATTCGGCTGTAGCTGAAATGGGTGCTGAATAGTTACCTATCTTTTTAACACCCTCGCTTCCCTGTCGAGTCAGGAGGCTATTGAAATCAGTAATGGTCCGTCTGATATTTTCGGGAGATTCGTTTCCGTAGTACTCCAGAGTGTATTCTTTAACAAGAGCGGTGGTCAGGTCTGCACCATGGGATTCTGTAGCCGCTTTCAGATCTCTGGCATTGTTGAGGAGTGAATAGGATTCGGTCGCACCTATTTGTTTCGCCAATTTTGTCATGTAATCTAAGCTGTTGGAGTCCTGAACGGTTTGCTGTAGAGATTCGGATCGAACTTTAGAAGCAGTTTTTTCAAAATTCCTGGCGGTATCTTCTGACACATTAAAATTGACCTGATCACCGTTTTGGCCGGTGACAAGAAGTTGAGCCTGGGGACCGATTCTTTTTAAAATGGGGATACCGCCAGCACTGACAGAAGCAGAAAATTGCGTTCTCACCTCTTCACTCATCGAATGCACAAAACTTGACTGATCACTGATCGCCCGCCGCCAACTCTCCCGCTCAGCATTTTCAAGTCGGCTGGCAAAACCATGGGCTTCGCTGTCGGTCAAGCTGGCTCTCTTGGCGGTATCCATTGCCAGTTGCCAGTTTTTGCTGCTGCCCAGGCTGTTGGATGCCATGACGATATTTTGGTGTTGGGCCATAGTGCCGACTTTGACCGGATCAAGGCCGTTGACAGCGGCGTGAGTGGTGGTGTGCTGGCCGGCGTGGTCGACGGAATAGCTTGCCTTTCCTTGCGCCATAGTGTCCACAGCAATTCCGGTGCCGTCAGCGCCGGTTGTCCTGATGGTGGTGGAGCCATCGGCATTGACGGTCTCGGATTTTGTCCTGGTGCCATGGCCATCAGGCGCGGTGGAGACTTCCACCGGTCCGGTTCCGGTCCCGACGCTCACTCTGGCTGCGGCCATCATCGTGGCGAGGTCTTTATCGGCCACTCCCTGATCTATCTGCCCCGACTCCTGCAGGGCATTCTTCGCATTCATCGCCGCCATATATCCGCCAACCGAGCGATGGGTTCCCCAAGCCTGAGCGGCTGCCATATTGGTGAAGCGGTGATCCGGCATCGCGGAGAGGAGGCCGGCCGCCCGAACCTGCTGGTTCATCGCCGCGGTGGTGCCTTCCGGGGTGAAGAGCTGTCCGGCCTGGGCACCGGCCGACTGGGCGACCCGGCTGAGGTTGCCGGCGAGGAGGGCCAGGGCATGGCCGCCGAAGCGAATGAGCATCATCGCGAAGAAGCTCGCCAGCATGATTCCGGCCGAGCGGATCACCCCGAACATGGCCAGCAGTTTGGTGGAAATCTCAGGGAATGCCGCCATGGCATAGACCCCGAGACTTGATTGCCGCATCTCCTCGAAGGCATATTCGGCATAGTCCATTGCCGCTCCGTGGATGACCGCATCGGTTATGCCCCAGGTGGTGAGAAAGACGAAAAAGCCAAACATCACCGACAGCGCCTTGTCGGCGACCGGCGTGGGCAGAAAGAGGACCAGAAACGGAATGACCCCGATGGCAATGGCGGTCATGATCGCCCGCATGATCGGGATCCACTCGTTCATGGTCAGACCGATGCCAAGACCGGTGGCGGTAATCTTGCGGTTGCTCTCCATCAGCACTGCGGTTTCGTAATCGTCTTGGAAATAGAAATTATAGAGGATCTCGGCGATCTGCCGTTGCTGGATGATCTTTTCCGGGGTGGGGGAGAGCCCGGTGGTAAAGTTCAGGGTATTGGTGAGGAGGGTCTTACAGGTGGCGAGTTCAGCGGGGCTGGCGGGATCGAAAAATGATTTGGCGCAGACTTTTTTAATCGCTTCCTGGTAGTTGAGCGGGTTTGCATAAACTGCTCGCAACCTGGACCAGGCCTCGGTACAGGTCAGGTTGCTGCCCTCGGGCCTGGTGGCATCGTAATAGACGGTGTATACGGCGGGGTTGGTGGCCTTGTCGAGATCGGTCAAAAAATCGGAGGTGGTATTACGCAGGTCGTCCAGGCTCAAGGTTGTTCCCGGCCTGGCCAATTCAAACGTCACGCAGTCTTTGGTATACCTGACCATGCTGGTCCTGGCATAGGTATCCTTGGGCGAAGAGCCTTTGATCGACTCCAGGCCCTTCAGGCCAATGCCGCCGGCGGTGGTCTGATATTGACTGTTCGGTGCTGCGGTGGTGTCGATGATATCCACCATGCCTTTTTCGATCTTGCTCAAAAAGCCGGCGGTAAAGACGATGGCGTCCGGCACTCCGCCGATGGTCTGGAACCTGTTCAACACGGAATCGTAGACGGTAATATTGCCTTTCGGTACAAAGAGGGCCAGATACATGACCGCTCCGGCCAGGACCGGCACGGCCCAGACCAGGGGAATGACCTTCGCTCCGGTAGCCGCACGCACCAACCAGGCGGAAACACCGGCGAGCAGGCCCAGAACGGTGACCACAAAGAGCAGGCCCTGATAGGCGGAATCGGAAAAAATCAGGGCGATTTTGGTAAAGGCCTCGGTGACCGGATCAAATCCGCCATAGGTGAAGAACTCCATTTCGAGGGCCAAGGCGGGATCGGCCACAAGAAAATAAAAACAACCTGCCGCGATGATTGTGGAAAATTGCTTCATCTTCTCGGCCCTATTGAATCCTTGCCGCCACATCTCTGCCATAGCGGCGGGTAATTTCCTCGATCATCTGTTTTTCGATCTTCTGCATGTGCTCAAGATATTCCATGATGGTCGACAGTTCCCGGGTTGCGGTGATATAGCCTGCCCGGGCGGTCTCCTGCAGTTGCCTGATGCGGTCGAGCATAAGCGAGATGTTCCTGTCGGCATGCTCGGCAAAGATCGCCGCCTGGCAGTTTTCCCTCGGCTGTCCGCTGACCGGCCCGGCCTGCTTTTCCAGCATCTCCTTGGCTTTTCTCGCCACCACTTCAGCCCGGATATAGAGATCGGAGAGGATCTGCAGGCTGTAGGCCTTCGCGGTAATATCGGCAAGGCCGGTGATGGTCGCATTCTGCATGTTGGTGGCCACCGCAGTCTTCAGGATCGGCAGGGCGGCGAGGGGATTGGTCTCGAGAAAGGCTGTTTCGGCTGAGGTGAGCGCGCCTTTGTTCTCGATCTTTTCAGCGATACCGGTGAGGATCGTGCTGACATAGCCGACCAAATCGCGGTTGGCATCCCCGATCTGGCTGCAGGTTCCGCCGCTGTTCTTGGCGTAGACGTCACCGGCGGCAAAAGATTTGAGATCGTCGGGATTGTTCTCGGAACAGGGCGTTACATAAGATACTCGGTAGGCGTTGGCCGGACCCTGCAGCTCGATATCGCCGACCAGGCCACGGATGAGGTCGGTGTAATTTATCGGGATACTCAATTTGCCCCCGATATTTTCCAGCAGGGAGCCGGCGCTCAGAAAGGTTGACGAGATTTCCGCGTTGCAGCCGCTCGTCACCCGGGAAACATCTGCCGATTGAGGGACATTGTTGTTGGCCTCGTCTTCCTTGGAGATAATGTCCCACATTTCGGAAATACCCTGGCTCAGTTTGTTCTCCTTGATCGAGGTGCCGAGTCTTTCCTGCATGACTTCCGTCGAATGAAAACCGTTTTCATCCATCACCACTCCGACCAGCTCTTTGGCTGCGGCACATTCATCGAGTTGCATCGAGTTGAGCTTGTCGGCCAGCGCCTCGAAGTTTTTGATGGTGTTCGAGCACTGCTCGCAAAGGGTCTTCAAGGCCAGATCGAAGGCTACGGCCGGAGCGCTCTCGAGGATCGACTGGAGTTTGTCGACGAGGTAATCCTCGTTGAGGAAACTGAAGCCGCCCATGAAGACATCGATCCCGCCGCAGCCACTTTTGATCCGCGGCATCTCGACGGTCACCGGATAATCGACCTTGCTCGGCCATCTACCGCTGAACCCGCCACCGGCGTAGTAGCCCCGTTGTTGTCCGGAGAAGTAATTGGGCGAGGTGGTGGTCTTTTGCTCGAGCCAGTCATCCACCCAGGCGGCGGAGGCGATGGCCGGGATAAGCTGAAAAAGGACTGCAATGAAGTGTACTGTCTTGTTCATTCCCATGACTTTCCTCATTGAGATGGATTCCATGGTTGAGGCCTGCCGTTCAAAATCGATCGGGGATCAAGGGCGGTGTCCGCTTGAAAGTCATAGAGCAGGAAATTGTCGCTGCCTGTCATTCCTCCAAGGTAGCGAATCGCCCGGTAGAGTTTTCGTTCGAGCTCTGAGAGGGCGATCACCCCGGTTGCCACCGGCATGGATTCGGGATTACCTCTTTTGATCAGAAGCAGAGTCGGCGTGATGGTGATATTGAACCGTGCGGCGGCATCGGGTTCCTTGACGATATCGACGGTTCTGAGCTGCCAGCCGTATTTCTCCACGAAGTAGGCGAGGATCTGGCGCTGCTTATCACAATACGAGCAGCGAGGGTTGACGAAGAAAAGCAGGGCATGGTCGGCTTTGCCGAGGTTCAGCGTTTCTGCTATCTCATCCCGCTGCATTTGCACCCGAGCGGTAACGCCGGGCCCGGCGGTGGGGTATGCCTGGTTCATGCGAAAAAGATCGCTGTATTTCTGGGTGACATAGGAGGCGGTATGGGTATAGGCCAGGGCCTTGCGTCTGGCGATATCCTGGATGGTCAAGTATTCCAGGACGTTTTGCTCAGTGGGAAATTGCACGGCCTGCTTTTGCACGCCATTCAACAGGCTCTGGAATTCATCCGGATGCATGTTCCAAAGATCCTCCATCGAAAAGGCATCCAAGGAAATCGTGCCGCGGGATTCGGCTTCAGGTTTTGCTACCTGTCCTTGTGCTGCCGCAGGCGGGTCTTCGTACCAGAACCATCCCTGCCTGGATTTGTCGTAGAAGGTATGGTCGGCAGAGTCGGCCGCATGAGCAGCAACTGCCCCGAGAGCCAAGTAGAACAAAAGAGGGAAGAGGCTCAGGCACTTACCAAAGAGGTACTGCCTTGTAGCGGAAGTCGTCTGCATCGATAAACCCGAAATATCTGCTGTCAAAGCTGCGCTCATGCTGGCCGATCACGAAGTATTTGTTCGCCGGGATGAGACCGATGTATGAAAACTGAGGCAATTGCCTGCCCTGGCCATCGTTTGGCAGACTTTTGCCCAAAAATGTGCCTTGGCAGTAAATGCCGTTACCTCCCGCCGCAAGTATCTCGCCGGGTGAGCAGCCTATCTTTTTAATCAAAAGATCATTTCCATCGCTCATTCCCCGATGAATATGCTCGGTATCAGGGTGACTGAAGACGATGTGGTCTCCTGTCCGGATCTTATCTTTGCCGGGCAGTCGCAGCAGGAAGAACAGCCTGTGGTCGAGGGATGGGCTGACCGAGAGAGAAAGCCGTTGCGGCAGCCAGAGACCGAGCAGCAGAAGACAGAGGGTGATGCCTGCGGCAATACCTTCCTTTTTCGTCAGCCTGTCGAGTGGCCGCAGGTTATTGAAAGTGAAGTTCCTTACCATTTTTCAGCACCACCTCTTTCAATAAGACAACGTGATTGCCCGGTTCGGTTTGCAACCTTTCCTCGAAGGCCTCGAGATTGTCTCGCCACCTGGCTTCATCGATCTCGCCGGCCAGGAGCGATGCCTTCTGATCTTTGACAAAGCCTTTTATATCAACCACTCTAATCTGTTGGGCAAATCGGTGGTGATAGATGCATGTGACCGCAACGGACGTGATTACTGCTGTTGCCAGGGCAATGGCAGTGACTGCCAAATAGCCGGGGCAGGATTTGGCTTGTTGGTTCTTCAATGTGTCGACTGGATTGTTCTTATGAATTTTGCAAGGCTCGGACTTTTGGCCTCTCGGTTGATTCTTTCGAGCAGGTACGTGAAGCCTGCATCGCCCTCGATAACGAAGGTGCCTGTTTCGTTTTCATAGACAACGGCTGGAACCTGAGTGATACCGTATTTGCTGAACAGGGTTGGGTTCACCCGGATCTCCAACTGGAATCGCCGGCAGAGTTTCTGCGGATGCATTTGATCACGGCAAGCTGGATCTTCTTTCAGTATCTTGCCGAAAAACTCGTTGCTGGATTGAACATTCGCGAGCCCCTTTACCAAGCCGAACATCACCGGGATGACATTGGATCCGCCGACACTGGCAATCGTCGCAAGGTAGGAGTGGATGGTCTCGACAGGCACCGAGCTCGAGAAAAAGAGATATATCTTTTCCTTCTCGGAAAGGGCCGCGGCCGACTCCTGGATCACATCCGTCTCTTTTTGCCAGGGTTGCGTATAGGTCTTGAACACTCCTTTCGCCAGTCGCTGTTGCTCCGCCTCTACCTTTCTTTGAAACGCGGGTGAATGGAAGGTGGCGGCAGCTTGTTCCGCCGCCTTCAGCCCCTGTGCTTGGTATTTGTTGACAGGCAGGTTCATTGTTTCACCATCCTTTCTGGCCTTTTCCAAAATCGATGGAATGACGTTCAATCGGTCGGTTTCGGTTTTTTCCTCGGGGCCTTGACCATAGCTCGTTTCACACATGGCAAGGAGGAGGCAAAGCACAAGAGAAAACAAAAATCCCATCACTCGCAGCAGGTACAACAACGTTGTTGCCGATACACGACCCAGAGAAATTCATCGTTGGAGCCCTCTTCTCCGTAGTAGGGTGGGTTGAGTCCCGGATCGTAGAACTTTGCACTTTTGCCGACCGGATAGGCCGGCGATCTATTGGCCGGTCTGGCTGTATGCAGCTTATAATGGCTTTTGATCCAGACCGGCGTCATATCGCACCCGCATAAGTTGGCCGGGTCGCAGATCATGCCGATCCGGCAGAGCTTGGCGATCAGTCTTGCGGCGACGGTGGAGTTGGCCTGAACGATGTTGTCGTTGTCGACATGGCCGTTCATCGGATAGACCGAGCCGCCGCTGCCCACGCACCAGGGCATGAAGTCGAGCGGAAAGCCGAGATTTACGGCAGCCGCATCGGTCATGCATGCCATCTGCATTGCTTTGTTGGCAAAAAGGGCGGCTTCGGGATGGATCAGGATGGAGAGTTCGTCGTCCTGCCACATCGAGTCGTACTCACTCCACCACATGCCGTAGTCATTTCTGTCGCAGATGCCTTCCATGATCGGAATGAGATAGGCATGGCCCTGGGCAAAGGTCGATTCATTGGCAATTTCGATGGCATCGGAGCTTTTGTTTTTCCCTCCCAGTTGATCAAGACTCGAACTTCCCATGAACTCGCCCTGTTTGGCTGAATAGTTGGCAACCGAGACGGTATCTTCCAGTAAAAAAGGCTCCCAATAGCTGTAAATCATGCCTTCTTCAAAGTAGACCGGTGGCGGCCGCGGGCAGATGCAGATACCTTCGAAACGAAAGTCGATCTCTTCATAGTGGACGTCCTTGGCCGAATTGAATGCGTTACCGGATTTGACGGCAACCGCGGGTTTGCAGAGAAGGGCCAATACCATAATGAAGGCGGCAATCGCGCCTTGTTCAATTCTCATAGGACACCCCCGGTTCGGCGGGAGGCACATAAAATTCATGGACCTGCATCTTGTCTCCCTTGCGCATGATAAGTGCCGGAGCGGCAGTGAGACGCAACCGTTCGGCCATGTCGCTGGTGAGATAGAATGCAGGCCGCTGCAGTTCTTCGATAAGATCTGCCGCTCGCCCGCCTACCAGGAGAAGCTTTGTCTGCCGGTTCTGCGAAAACGGAGAACGCATGAACCAGCTCACCTGCGAAGGATCACTCCCGTCGATGACGATGAGGCCACCGGCAAGGACGATGTACTCCAGGGGATTGAAGGAATATCCCTTGGGGTAAATGATATTGCCATGCGCATCGGTCAAATCCCGGTCGAGGGTATACCGCATATCGACCAGAAAGGTCCGGTCCGCTACCGCACGCGGCAGGGGATGCAGGTTCATCGGCTGATAATTCTTTATCCGGGCAAGCAGCTCTTCCCGGGATTGCCCGAACTGTAAGGAACTCTGCCGTAACTCGGTGAGGAGATCGGGTTCCACGATTGGAAAGGTTCGACCGACTACACCGAGATGTCTGGTGACCGTGGCCCAGGCGGACGCAGAGATCAACAGGGAAAAAAGAGCCAGTGCAGTGCTAAACATTGTCATCCTGCCGGAGTTGAACCATGTGCCGGATCGCTTCATCATAGCTTTGGCCGTCCTGTACCATTTTCTCGATCATGGCGATTTCCTCCGCTTTGGAGGTGTAGATGAAGTAGGCGTAGTCGTTGACGGTGAGCCGGGCGACGCCCACTCCGAACGGGGTGTCGAAGAAGAGTTCCGAATATTTCGGCGGGTTCGATTTGACGCTTTTCAGGAGGGCCATGGTGAAGTCATCGTAGTCGATCAATCCCTTTTTCCTGGCCTGGTCGAAATCGGGCGACTCGAGGAGGATCCGAAAGGCCGAGTTGCTGTTGATGACGCTGCCGACCTCGCCGAAGTTCTCCAGGTCGATGAGCGACTGGGTGATGACCATGAAACTGCCGTTGTACTTTCTCGCCCGGCGATATCCTTCGTTGACGACCGGCGCGAGCATGGCGGCCTTGTCGAGAAACTGCCAGGCCTCGTCGAAGATGATCAACCGCGGCCGGGAGCGATCGGAGAGGTAGAGATCCTGGGTCACTGCATTGATCACCAGCAGGGTGACCACCCGGTACAGGTCGGGTTGGACCTTGAGATTCTCCAACTCCAGGACCACGAACTCATCACTGCGGATATCGAAGGTGCTTTTGCCGGTGAAAAACCGGCCATGAAAACCGTGGCTGGTAAATTCACGGATGTTGAAGGCGAGCTTCCGGGCGCGCTCGATCAGTTTCTGGTTATCGGCCAGCTCGGCCATGTCCGAATTTTCCACCGCCGGAAACTGCATGAGGAATTGATAGACGGTATCCGCGTCGGCATTCTCACCTTTCTGCTGCCAGGCCCACCGCACCGCATTGCGCATCAGGTTCATCTCGGTATCGTCCACCGCCGCATCGTTTGAGTTGGAGTAGGCCATCTGAGCAAAGACCGCCGCCACGCTTTTCAGTTCCTCGTTCGGTTCGCGGATGTGGGTGAAGGGGTTGAGGCATATGGTCGTCTTCGGCTGAAAATCGAGATACCGGGCACCAAGCATGTTCGCCATCTTCTTATACGAGCCGCCGATGTCGATGATCCTCACCAGAGCACCGCAGGCGTAGTAGTTGAAAGCGATGAAGTTGACCTGAAAAGACTTCCCCGACCCCGACGAGGCACAGCAGAACACATTGTGGTTGACCGCGCTGCCGGCAAAGAAATCGAGGGTCACCAGTTGCCCTTTGCGGCCAAGGAAGAGCAGCTTCGGTTTTCCGGCGCCGCTGAAATCGCTCTGCACCGGCAGGGTCGGGGTGATTGAGGTGATCGGGGCGATGAAGTCCCGTTCCAGGGCCTCGAGATTGCCGGTTGCCGTATACAGTCCGAAGGGCAGGGCGGAGAGAAAGAGGATCTTCAGGATCAGGCTTTCCTGCTGCATGATATAGCCCTGATTTTCCCACAGCCTTCGGACCCTGGCGCACGAGTCCCGGGCTTTTTCCAAATCGCTGTTCCAGACCCAGAAGATCGGCACGGCTTTGACGAACTGGACACCGCGCTCCAGAGCGTCGGTCGCCGCCAGATATTCCGATTGTTTGCGTTGCAAGGAAGGGGAGAGGGACCCCACCGCCTGCTGGTTGATAATCAGGTTGCACTTGCCGTGGAGCTTTGCCTCCAGAGGTTCGAAGACGATGTTCAGGGTGTAGAGAAAATCGGTCTTGATCTGATCGGCGTCGGAGATTACGCCCCAGATTCCACCGAAGAGCGAGTTGGTCTGCAGGGGATCGACTTCCTTCGGGATGGTCTTGGGGGTGGTGCAGCAGAAAAAATTGCTGCCGATGAGCAAGTGATCGCCTTCCTCCTTGATCGTCGTCTCGCTGTTGATGATCTGCTTTCTGATCGGCAGGTCCGGATCGTAGGAATTGATATTGTCTTCCGGATAGCCTTCCGGATAAGAATTGAACAATCGGCGATTCCACTCGAGAAGGTCTTCGGCTGCCATATGCCGCGGCTGAAGCATCGCCGCCTTGAGCGTTTCGGTGATCTGCCGCCTGATCTCCATGATCGGAGCTATCTTTTCATCGTCCAGCTTTTCGAATTTCGGCAGGTCGGGAGACTCCGGGAGTTTTGCCGCGACCAGGAGCCGAAACCGACGGACCGGGATATTGCTGCAGGCGGGCACCCCTTCTTTGCCCCTGCGCAGATAGTTGATGACCGACTGGGTATCGGCCTTGACCAGCGGATTGTCTCGGACCCGGTCCCGCTCATAAACGGCCAGGATAGGCTCAATGTGGGAATCGGCATGAAAGACAAGTTGCAGCAAGCTGCCTTTCGGCATCCCGGTGCGAAAGAGCCCCTCCAGGGCGGTGATGGATTTCGGCCCGGCATAAATTACCGGTGAGCACTCCCACAACATGCCGATGGAGTCGTCCTGATTTAGATACAGTTTTGTCCGGGGATCATAGGCCAGGTAATTGAGGAAGGCGGAGAACGGGTGGCGATGGGTCATTTGCTGCAGATCGCTCTTCTTCAGTAGCATGCCAGGGCCAAATACGATTCGGTTGAACAGACTGAAAATCATTGCACCCCCTTCTCCCGTTGCTCGGTCAGAAGCCACTTGGCGTCCTCAACTTGGAGATAGACATACCGGGTCATGAACAACTCACCCTTAGCGCCCTCATATGGCAACATCAGGACCCGCAGAATTTTTGGGGGCTGCAGGATCGGTTTTTCGGGTTTGTGCAGGAGTTGAGTAAGTATTCGATACCTGGCATCCTGAAGAGCCTTATGGGGGCCGGCAAGATTTTCTGTTGTGGCTATTTGGTCGCAGTCTTTGCAATCGTCCGAGCCTTTGTTGCTCACCTTTTCCTCGGGATAACGTGCTTCCAGATAGGCTGTTGGCGTGTCGATGCATTTCCCATCATCTCCAGGCGTCTTGCATTTAAAATGCTCTTCATACGGGTTGAGCACGGGACCGCATCCAGCGAGAAGGAGGGCGGAGATAACGATGATCTCAATTATTGACTTTTTCAGGATTTCCACAGGTCCATCCCCTTGAGGTTGAGAAATCAATATTGGCTTCTATCTTCCTTTTCCAGCTGGGATGACATATGCTGGACTTTTTTGATTTTTAGGAAATGCAAAATTTGGATTGATTACTGCGTATTTTCCTCAAGGGAAAACTCTTGGGACGGAAAAAGGCTATGGCAGGATGAGAATAAGCCTGGATCTGACAAAAACCTTAAGATTACATATACTGTCAGACAAAGTTGTTATTCCCGGCAACGGTATTAAGACGTAAAGGAGGCACATTTACCATGTTAAAAAAGATTACAACGGATGTGCTTGAAGTGGCTTATTTCGACAACAGTGTCCGGGGTGAGCCAACCGTATTCCTTCTGCATGGCTTCCCATATGATGTCCATGCGTTTAATGCGGTGATCCCGGTTCTTGCTACCAACGGTTGTCGAGTGATTACCCCATATCTCCGTGGTTATGGGCCAACCCGTTTTTTATCTCCGGACACACCACGTTCCGGTCAGCAAGCGGTGCTTGCCCATGATCTAATCGCTTTGATGGATGCGCTGGAAATTTCCAAGGCCGTTGCTGCCGGTTTCGACTGGGGTGGCAGAGCTGCGTGCATTGCGGCTGCACTTTGGCCTAAGCGGATCCTAGGCCTCGTTTCAGTAGGAGGATATAACATTCAAGACATTCCGGGATCGGTTATGCCCTCGATGCCCGAAAATGAGTACCGATTCTGGTATCAGTATTATTTTCACGCCGAGAGGGGTCGGAGTGGTCTTGAGAAAAATCGGCGCGAACTGTGTAAACTTCTCTGGCGGTTGTGGTCGCCGACTTGGAAATTCACTGAAGAGGAGTTCGACCAGTCATCCATCTCCTTTGACAATCCTGATTTTGTCGATGTGGTGATTCATTCGTACAGGCATCGCTTCGGGCTTGTTCCCGGAGATCCTTCAGTCGAAGAAACAGAACAGCGTCTGACGCAGCTTCCGAAAATATCCGTACCTACTATTACTATTGATGGAGAGGACGATGGCGTTCTGCCTCTCGGTGGCACGGCGAGCCATCGTCGTTTCTTCACCGGAAAGCATGAGCATCTGGTGCTTCAGGGAGTTGGCCATAATCCCCCGCAGGAAGCTCCCCACGAATTTGCGGCGGCGGTGCTATCTGTCATTGGAAAGCCGATGCGCCATGAAATGAAAAGGGTTTAGCAGATCCCTATACATCATTAGTGATCTCGCTTCCAGCTATTCGGGAAGTATTTCAAACTAAATGATTTGATCGGGTCTCACTCGTATTCTTGAGACGCAGGCTTGTGAACTCCGATATTTGCATTAAACCTACAAAATCTGTAAGAGGTTGTAACCAGCAACACAGCTTTCTGCAAAAAAGTTTCGTGAAAAATTGCTGGATCGGCCGACTCTTAAGATACATGGTGTGGAAATATTCTGGTATTCGGAAGGCCTGGGCAAGACTCGGACCAATCACAGTTTTGTTAGGGCATTGATGAGGTTGGTCGTGGTTTCCCCTGCATCGCCAAAGAGCTTTATTGTCTTGCTGTTCTCGTACAGTGGATTCGCTACCCCGGAATAGCCGGGGGATTCGTCGTAGTTGCAGACGATGATCCGCCTGGCATCCTGGGCTAGCAGAATGGGCATGCCGGAGATGGGTGTGCCGGCGCTTGCCATGGCCGCCGGATTGACCACATCGCATGCCCCGATGACCATGGCGACGTCCGTTTCCGCGAACAGCGGATTGACTTCGTCCATTTCTAGAAGGTCTTCGTATTCCACATCCGCCTCGGCCAGCAGTACATTCATATGGCCAGGCATTCTGCCCGCCACCGGATGGATGGCGAATTTGACCGTCGCGCCACGCCGTGCCAGCAAGGCAGTCAGTTCGACCAATTTAAACTGAGCTTTGGCCAACGCCATGCCGTAGCCTGGAATGACTATCACGCTGCCCGCCAAATGCAGGGCCTCGACCGCTGCCGCCATAGCATCGGGAGCCTCGGGAGCATTCTGTTCGGCCTGGCTTTCAGGCGCAACGCCAAGGGCCTTCAGCAACTCGTGCAGAGTCTTCTGTGCGTCCCCTTCGAGCAGCAGGGTGTTGTCCTGTTCGTAAAGTGTATTGGCTACGCCCGAATAACCGGGCTTGCTGTCGAAATTGCAGCACACCACTCGCCTAGCCTGGTGCGCCATAAGAATAGGCATCCCAGAAATGGGCGTTCCCTCTGCTTGCACGGCTGCCGGGTTGACTACATCGCAGGCGCCTATCACCAGGACAAGGTCGGTGGTGGGAAAGTCGGGGTTGATCTCTTCCATCTCCACGAGCATGTCGTAATCCACACCGGCCTCGGCCAGTAGCACGTTCATGTGGCCCGGCATTCTGCCGGCTACAGGATGGATGGCATACTTGACGATCTTGCCCAGCGCGACCAGTTCTTCCGCCAGGTTGGCCACCACCTGCTGAGCCTTAGCCAGAGCCATTCCGTAGCCGGGGACGATGATCACCGAACCGGCCGCTTTCAAGGCAGCAACAGCTTCAGCCTGCTTGTCGGCAGACTCGGACGGCTTCGCCTCTGCCACCGGGGTGGCGGAGGTCGGATCCCAACTACTGCTCTTTCCTGATGCGGCTGGGCCCGCTTGGTACGCCGGAAAGAGCACCCCGGAGAGCCGGCGATTCATGCCTTTGCACATGACATAGGTGAGGATGGAACCGGAAGCCGCGACTGTCGCTCCGAAGGCGATGAGCAACTGGCTTTCGATAACCATCCCGCAGAGAGAGGCGGCCAGGCCCGCCGTGGCATTCAGGGATGAAATGAGCACGGGCATGTCTGCCCCGCCGATCCGGATCGCCAGGAGGATGCCGAAGCAGGTCCCGAGCAGTATTTGGACAGTATAGAGCAAATAGGCGGCCCCGGCGGGGGCGAAAAACGTCGCCGTGCCGACACCCGTCAGGGCCGCGACGTTTGCTGCCAAGACTAAGTCGTGGCGTGGCAGGATTTGAGGCACCTGCCTCATCTTGCCGGCGAGTTTGGCGCTGGCGATCATGCTGCCGCTGAAAGTGAGGGAGCCGATAACCAGCCCCAGGACGCCCGAAATCTCACTCACTGGAGTCAGCGAGTGCGTCGTCCGGGTCAGTTCCACCAGGGACACGAGCAGAGCAGCGACCCCGCCGGCCCCGTGTTGGAAGGCGACCATGGCCGGGACCTGAATCATGTCGACCGACCGCGCCAGGGCATACCCTGCTGTTGACCCAGCCAGGAGTGCGATAACAACGGTGCCGGCATCGTCAATGCCGTAGCGATAGAGGACCAGGCAAAAAGCCAGGAACAAGGCGAAAGCAGCCGTCAGATTGCCCGTTTTCGCTCTTTTAGGTTCTCGGAACTGCCAGATGCCGGCAATGAGAAGGGTAATTACCGCTGAGTCGATATATGTCATGGTGTCTGTGGGTGTCGTTGATTCAATGTTTCGGGTTTTGCTTCTTCCCCTTGAAAAGTTTCAGCATCCTGTCGGTAATAACAAATCCGCCGACCACGTTGAACGTTGCGGTCATTATGGCGACTGCTCCTAAAATTTTTTCCATGGGCGAGGTTGGGACGGAAAAAAGAATGAGCGCTCCCAGGATGGTGATGGCCGAGATGGCATTGGTCATAGACATCAAGGGGGTGTGCAGCAAGGGCGGAACCCGCGAAATCAGCAGGTAGCCAATGGCAAAAGAGCCTAGAAAAACTACCGCCATCAAGATGAGATTGGACATGTCTTGCCTCGGTCAAGAAAGAGTGCCTGCCCGGTCCCGGGTCGTCGGTCCCGGATGAAGCACGGAGGTGCCTGAGCCCCTCAGACCCTGCCGGATCCATTGATCCGGACAGGCACCCAATTGTTAAATATTACGCCATGGCCTTAAGGGTGCCCTGGTGGACGATCTCGCGCTGGTGGGTGACGAGGGAATTTTTCACGATTTCGTCGTCGAAATCGATCTGTTCCAGTCCTTTCTTGAAGAGATTTTCAATATAGTAGTAGAGGTTGTTGGCATACAGCCAACTGGCGTCGACGGCCATCCTGCCGGGGATGTTCTGAATGCCGCAGATGTTGACACCGTGTTTCTCGATGAAAACTCCCGGTTCGGTCGACTCACAATTGCCGCCCTGGTCGACGGAGACGTCGATGATAACCGAGCCTGGCTTCATGGTCGCTACCATCCCGTCCGTAATGAGGACAGGAGCGATTTCTCCCGGGACCAGCGCGCTGAGAATTACAATATCCACCTCTTTCAGGTGGTCGGCGAGCGTCCGGCGCTCCTTTTCCAGCCACTCGCCGCTCAGCGACTTCGCATAGCCGCCGCTGCCGGCCGCCAGGTCCTGCGGGATGTCGAAAGCGATGGCTTTTCCACCAAGGCTGTCGGCTTCGATACAGGCATTTTTGCGGATGTCGAGGAACTTGACGACACCGCCAAGCCGTTTGGCGGTGGCGATAGCCTGGAGTCCCACGACACCGGTGCCGATGATCAGGAAATGAGCCGGCTTAATCGTGCCAATGGCCGTGCCGACCATCGGGATGAACTTTGGCAACTTGTCGGCGGCCATTATGACGGATTTGTAGCCTGTGACCGCGCTCATCGAAGACAGGGCATCCATCCGCTGAGCCCGCGAAATCCTAGGGATGCCGTCCATGGTCAGTGCGGTGATATTCTTCTGCTGCAGACGTCTCACCATTTCGTGGCTGCTCGGGGCCGCGGGGTGAAGAAAAGTGATCAGCATGCTGCCATCACGAAGCATGTCGGTCTCGTGTCTGTTCTTTTGCTGGTTGTATACAGGCTGTTTAACCTTGAGCACCGCATCCGCTTCGGCCAGCATTTTTTCAACATCCGTGGCAATTGTCGCACCGGCGGCACGATAGGCATCGTCTGAGATGAGGACTCCCTCGCCCGCGCCTGTTTCCACCGCGACTGTGAAGCCGAGGGCGATGTACTTCCTGACGGTTTCGGGAGTGGCCGCCACTCGTTTTTCTTCCGGCAATATTTCTTTTGGAATTGCTATCAGCATCTTCGACCTCATCATTGGTTTAAGTTTTTACATTGTTCAGCCTTAACGCATGCCGAATCGTTCGTGCACTACCGCATGGAGCTTTTGCAGGGCATCGTAAAAGATCGGCGGCTGCGGTGTGGCGAGTTGGCTTGCGAGGATCTCAGCAAGATCCGCCTTGGTGACCGCGGTGAAGCGGTTATCCATGTTTCTCAATAGATCCGTCATCGATTCGCAGGCCAGAATCCGCACTTCATAGTACAGGTTCTTGTCAGCCATTATACGAAGTACCTTTTCAAGCATCGCCTCGCTCGGATTCTCAATGGTTTTTAATCGCTTTAGCGTTTCCTCACGAAGCCGCCAATTGTCCTTGTAAGCGAGTATCCTGGCCAGGCCGGGCTGACAATCACTCAACTTTCCGGTGTCCGTCAACTTGCATATAAGTTCGAGAACAGGTCCCCAGTCTTTCAAATTGCCAAATGGATCAGGTTGCATATTTCCCCCTTGTTGAGACAGTTTTTGTCGGGCTCTTCCGTGTGTAAGAGGAATGGACCCAGTGACACGTCACTCCTTGTGCTTGCCTAAATAGCAAAACAAATGCCAACAGTGAGTATTTCAAATAATATACTGATATTATTTTATGAATTTACTTTGTTGGGCTGTTGTTTCCGTGGCCGTACCGGGCGAAATCGCCCGCATTGACATAACCGAAACAAAAGGAAAGGATTATTAAAATAAGGAGTTGGCGAAGAGTGGGCGATTTCGCCCTAGTGGGCGATTATGGCACTCAAGGGTTGGAGATTTTCCTGAAGAGGGCTCTCCGGGATATACCGAGCATTTCCGCGGCTCGGGTGCGGTTGCCGCCTGCCTGTTGCAGCGCCTGGGCAATCAGGGAAGCTTCGATTTGCTTTACAGCATGGATGAGATTGAGCTGCGGCAGCAATACCGTCTTGCCGCCGTCGGCAAGGGAGGGGGTGAGAAATTCCAGGCGGCCCAGCGTCAGATACCTTTGCAAAACATTGCGGAGTTCCCGCACGTTGCCTGGCCACTCGTACTCCATTAGGGTATCCATGATGTTGCCTGGGATTTTAGGGGTGCCTGGGGCAGGGGATATTTTCCGGACAAAATGATCCACCAGGAGCGGAATATCCTCCCGCCTCTCTCGCAGGGGTGGCAACTGAATCTGTATCACCTGGAGACGATAGAAAAAATCACTGCGCATCTGGCCGTTTTTGACTTTTTCCTGCAGCGTGACGTTGGAGGCGGAGATGATCCTGAAATCGCTCATAACCGTCTCCGTGCCGCCCAACGGGCGATAGCCGCCGCCTTCGATGGCCCTGAGCAGTTTGGCCTGCATCGACACGGTCAGTTCGCCGACCTCGTCAAGAAAGAGAGTCCCCTTGTCCGCCAGGTCCAGGTAGCCGGCGGAGTTCATATGGGCGCTGGAAAAGGCCCCCTTGCGGTGACCGAAGAATTCGCGTTCGAACAGGGGCTCCTGAACCGCACCGCAGTTCACCGCGACAAAGTTCTGGTCTTTTCTCGAGCTGCGGTCGTGGATGGCCTGGGCCACCAGCTCCTTTCCGGAGCCGGATTCGCCAAAAATCACCACGCTGGCATCCGTGACAGCCGCCTTGAGGATCAGCTCGAAGACATCCTGCATTGCCGCCGACCGTCCGAGAATATTGCCAAACCTATAGCGTTCTCTGAGAGAGGAGCGCAAGACCAGGTTTTCGTCGTGCAGCTGGTCCGCCAGATGCTGGGCCGCCACCTGTTGCTCCTTGATGTCAGTGACGTCGTTGAAGGTCGACAAGACTGCGGCCCGGCCCCTGAAGGTAATCGGGGTGTGGCAGACTTTGATCCACAAGGGCCTCTCCGGTCGATCAAGACGGAACAACTGCTCGGACCCGTCCTCGACCCGGCCTTCCCCGCAAGCCAGATACATCTTTGGGATGTCGTCGTCATCGCAGTTCTCCACATCGTGCACTGGCCGGTCGATAAGTTCCTCCGGCGAAGACACATTGAAGATCTTGCAGAAAACCGGATTGACGTAACAGAAACGCGAATCCTGGATCAGGGTTACCCCGTCGGTGACCTGTTCCATAAGTACGCGGTAACGCTCTTCACTTTCCCGCAGCGCCTGCTCCGACTGTTTCATCCAAAGGACCCTGCTCAGTCGCTCGCTGATTGCCCGGAGCAGGTGGGACTCCTCCTCGAGGAACAGGCCCTGGTTGTCAGGATGGAACCCCTCGTTGTAGAACACCGTGAGGTCGCCGACGTGATTTCCGTGGAGCATGATCGGCGTGTTGCGACACCACCGGGTGCGCTGGAAATTGGCTGATAAATACTCGTGGCCGTCGAGCCTGATGCAAGCGCAGGCTTTCTCGGGATATTGCAGGGCGGCAGGTATCAATTCGACGGCCCGGACCATGATCCAGGGCAGCGAAACATCCTGCACTTCCAAGAGGTTGGAAATACCATACAGGCAGTTCAGTTCTTTGACTCTTTCGACGAGGGCGTTGGGTGCGGCTGAAACTGGTATTGACAAGGGAGGCCTCTCCCCAGGGAAGTCAGGCTGCCACTGTTCGTTTCCTGAATTTTCTCTGTTGTTTCGTTGGTTCATCTGCTTGTTTGCGCTGAAATCATAGTCACATCAAGGGCACAAGAAGGGGGCGGCGACGCAGGGTGTTCAGAAGGTTATCCTGGGCCAGGAGATGTTGTCCCACCAGCCTTTCTTGCCGTTCCAGTATTTCAGCATAAGGACTGTGCCGTTGATCACCGCGTGCAAGGGGGCAGGAGGGATTTTAACAGCCATGCCCGTCTTTGCCGCGATCAATAGATCCATTCCTTTGATGCATGCCCCGCCGCCTGTCAGGCAGATGCCCGATTCGAGAATCTCACAGTAGTGTCGCTCGGGTATTGCATTAAGGCTTTTCTCGATCATTCTGATGATTCTGCCGATGACAGGAAGGATGGCGTCAATAACGGCTTTATGGTCAATGGTAATTGATACTTCGCATCTTTTCCCGACATCTATCCCGGAAATCCGAATGCATCTGGACCTGCATTCTACTTCACTGATGATTGCGAATAATTCGTTGGTTAGCCGTTCGATCTCGTGTTCATAGAGTTTTATCTTATGCCTGGCCATAATTGAGGATCGAATGGCTTTGTGCATGTCGGCGCAGGCGACGCGTATTGCGGAAGAAAAAACAATACGCCCTTCGCGAAAGATTGCAAGATCGGTGACTCCCTCCCCGATGTCGATGAGCAGTTGGGCAGTCGGTTCAGTTATGTCGATACCGGTCCCAACTGCCGCAGCCCAAACCTCCGGGATTATCGAGACTCGGGAAGCCCCGGAGGCGACCAGAGCGCTGCAAAGAAGAGAACGTTCGGCATCACTGGTATCTGTCGGCGCACAGGTAACAGGGCCTTGAAAAAATTTCTTGGTCTTGACGGGTTTTTCGATTATTTTTCCTGTGCTGAAAGCATAAAAGCGAGTGTTGGCCGTACCAAGATCCACGGCTATGCTAATTGGTTCAACGATCTGTGTCAGTTTGCCAAACATGTCCTTGCTACCCTTGTCGATATGGCTTCTCAATTAGTTTCTCCACCTGCCGGACGACCTTTGTAGAATACCACACCTGCTGACAAGATGTGGGAAAATTCTCCTGATTACGGCCGGCCGAGGGCCATCTCTTCCTTTTGTCGCCATGCCTCGATTAGAAATTTGCGGGGCTTATATTTCAGAAGTAATGTTTCATTACCTGGATCTACATACAGGAGCGGGATGAACCTGAGACTAAAAAAACAGTATCAGTAGTGGCGGGAAGATTGATCCCGGACTTCCTTGAGGATTTTCGACCATGAGGGGGATTATCATAAGGTTCGGCTCTTGCTTGCTGCAGAGAGCAAGGCGTGAAGTTGCATATCCTGATGCGATAAATAACATGCGCTTCCTCACATTACAGAGCCTGCTTTGAAAGCCGTACAACAATGGCGAACTTGCCAATCCACAACTTCAAGAGGTCTGCAAGAGACAATGACCACATTCACTAACTTTCCAGATGTGTTGAAAGGAATTTTCCAAGACCAGCCGCTCGCCGTACTCGCCACCTCTGCTGGTACCGCGCCTTATGCCGATTTGGTCGCTGTTGCCTTCTCTCTCGACTTACGGTACCTTTTTTTCGCCGCCTCCCGCACCACCCGGAAATGGCGCAATCTCTCCTCAAATCCGCGGGTATCTTTGCTCATGGATAACCGAAGCAATCAGAGAGGAGATTTAGACAAAACTGCTGCGGCAACCATTATCGGCAATGCTAAGGATTTGATTGGAGTAGATCGTGAAGAGGGGCAGAATCTGTATTTGGCAAGACATGGGCACCTCGCCGATTTTGTCGCTGCACCGGATTGCGCTTTGTTCCAAGTGTCGATTGAACGAATTTACTTGGTAACCCATTTTCAGGAAGTCATGCAGTTTGATTATACATGATGACCTCTTTGCTGTGGCACACAAGCACTCCGTTCTGTAGACAACAGACTGCTCAACTATGGCGATCGGTTGCACCAATGTGTATCATCCATCTTGAAACATGCTGAAAGGAAAGTCACGGACAGCATCAAAAAGAGATTCGCACATGAATAATTTTCGCAACATACTTTATGTATCAGAGTCGACTGTCGATCAAGTTTCGGCATTTGCGAGGGCAGTTTCCCTGGCGGAGAGGAACCATGCAACACTTTCAGTGATCGATATGCTGCCCCCGCTATCGGACGGAGACAAGGCGGCGAAGGCGTTACAACTTCGCGGAGAAGCCTTGGATTCACTGATCGAACCATATCGCCCCCGCTTGGAAATCAGCCTTGAAGTGCGCATGGGAACGGTCTTTTTGGAGACGATTCGCGCAGTACTGCAAAACGCCCACGACATGGTGATAAAGGCTGCGGAAAGCCCTGGATTTCTTAAAAGGCTGTTCGGCAGCGACGATATGCATCTGCTGCGCAAGTGCCCGTGCCCGGTCTGGCTGATGAAGACACCGGAGAAACCGAAGTACCGCAACATTGTGGCCGCGGTTGATCTGGACCCCTTGCGCCCGGCGGAGGAGCAGGATCTGAATATGAAAATTCTCGAACTCTCCAGTTCGCTTGCCCTGTCGGAGTCCGCTTCGCTGCATATCATCCACGCCTGGGGAGCCTTCGCGGAGGGAGCACTCTTGGCAAGAAGCGAAAGTATGGTGGACGCCGCAGCCACACATATCGAACAGGAATACCTGTCCCGCCAGCAACAGCTCTTCGGACTCGGCGAGAGATTGCGCCAAAGGATAGGGACCGAGGCCTACAATCGCCTTCTTCCCCGCTTTCACCTGCCAAAGGGCAACCCTAAAAGGATCATCCCGGCAACGGCGGAGGAATTGGGCGCCGATCTCGTTGTTATGGGGACGGTCGTTCGGACCGGTATAACCGGGTTGATAATCGGCAATACTGCAGAGACTATCCTCAATCAGCTGACATGTTCGGTGCTCGCCGTTAAACCCGCCGGTTTTTCCACTCCGGTAAAACTCACTCAATAAAAGATTCCGATCCTCCGCTGTTTCCTCCGCAGGAGTCAATTTCCTTGAGTCGGGCTTCTGGAGCACAGTGATGATGGGGATCATACACGAGATTCACCAGGCCGGATTTTTCCCCCGGCGAGACAATAAAACGTCCCACCCTCAGGCACCCTCTCCCTTCCGACTCCAGCAAGGACCCAATCGAGCGGCTCCCCATGGTAACCGGTTCCGAAATGCCGAAAAATCTGTAAAGTTGTTCTACAGTGCTGTCGGCTCGAAAATCAAGCTTAAGGCCTGCCGACAATTGCGGGTCAACGGCGCAGGAATCGAAAAAACAATCGATGAGAGACTTGCACTTGCTGCGCATGGTGATGAAGACATGGTCGCCGGGCAGAAGGACACTCCTTCCCCGGGGGATCATAATATCATCATTTCTTACAATGAGCGTGACGAGAACCTCATAGGGCAATGCCATTTCGCGGAGCGCCAGACCTGCCGCCCGCGAATGGTGCCCGACGACATACTCGACAATTTCTCCATCAACGTGCCGCAGCGCGTTGATTTCAACAGTGAGCGGCGGCCTGCTGTCCATCGGCTGTCCGAGTCCCAGCCAGCGGGCCACCAGAGGGAGCGACCACCCCTGGGTTACGGCCGACACCAGGACTACAAAAAAGACGACGTTGAAGAGCAAGGCGCTCTGCTCCACACCAGCCAGCAGGGGAAAGGTCGCCAGAGTAATGGGCACAGCCCCCTTCAGGCCTACCCAGGAGAGAAAGGTGTATTCGCGCAGGGAAAAACGAAAGGGAAAAGCCGAGAGCAGTACCGCGATCGGCCGGGCCACCAGGATCAATACCAGAGCGATCCCTAGGCCTTCGACTGCCACCGACAGCAACCGGGAAGGAAAACTCAAGAGCCCCAACATGACGAAGAGCATGATCTGGCCCAGCCACGCGCCAGCATCGTGAAAAAGAAATATCCCATTTTTAAAGACGAGCCTGCTGTTGCCAAGAACAATGCCGGTAAGATATACGGCGAGAAAGCCGCTTCCGCCCAAAACGGCCGCCAGACCGAAGGAAAGGAACCCCAGGGCCAGGGCGAGGATTGGATACAATCCAGGATAATCGAGGTTGATTCGGTTGACCAGCCAGGCGGCAAAGTAGCCGACACCGATGCCGGCGATCCCTCCTACACCGAACTGGAGAAGAAAGAGCAGGGCTATGCCGGCTGTCGTATCGGCCGTACCCATGATTATTTCGATTAGGCCGACGGTGAGGAAGATGGCCATTGGATCGTTCGAACCACTTTCCACCTCGAGTGTCGCCGCAAGCCGGGGCGGAAGTTTCATGCCGCTGGTACGAAGAACGGAAAAAACGGCCGCCGCGTCGGTCGAACCGACAATGCTGCCCAACAGCATGCCATGGAGCAACGGCACACCCAGCACCCAAGCCGCGGCAAGGCCGGTTATGACCGCAGTCAGCAGGACGCCAACTGTCGACAGGGAGAGCGCCGGACGCCATGACCCGCGCACTGATGCCATGGGTGTACGAAGGCCGCCGTCGAAGAGGATCAGCGCCAAGGCTATGCTGCCGATACTGTTGGCAAGACTGTAATTTTCGAAGTCGATTCCGCCCAATCCTTCCGACCCCGCCAGCATACCGACAACCAGGAACAGCACCAGCACAGGCATGCCGATACGGGCCGAAAACTTGCTTGATGCTATGCCGATCAGAAGCAGGATGCCGGTAAAAAACAGGATTGTGTTCATGAAGGAGACGAACCTCCCGAGTCGGTAAATTCTGTCGGCAGGGGCCGCACGCGGCGGCGAGGCAGCGCTGGTCGATTGGCCAATCGATGAGGAAATTTCAGCCGGGCCGCCACATATTCCAGGCCATCATTATATATAGTTAAAAGTAATTGTTTCAAATTCCCACACTGGAATGGGCGACTGAAAATGAAGATCCTCGGTCGCCCATATTCTTAAGATTATAACTTCTGAAGAGCTGCAATTCGATCTTCAAGGGGTGGATGACTTCTGAAAAGATGTGCCATACCTCCATTTTTGGGTCTAATGCCGAACGCCGCCACCTGATCTGGCAGATGGGACGGCTCATGATGGTATTGCAGTCGTCGCAGGGCACTTACCATTTTCTCTTTACTGGTCAGATACGCCGCGCCTTTGTCGGCCGTATACTCCCTTTTCCGTGAGAACCACATCACGATAATCGAGGCAAAGAGGCCAAATACTATTTCCAGAACAATCGTTACAGCCATGTATCCGAAAAATCCAAGCCCTTCGCCCTCTTCGTCGCTGCTTAAAAAATTGTTTATGACATTCGCCGCGAGACGCGACAGCAAGATGACAAAAGTATTCAGAACACCTTGTATCAAAGCCAAAGTCACCATGTCGCCACCGGCCACATGGCTGACCTCATGGGCGAGGACCGCCTCGACCTCGTCTTTGGACATGTTCTGCAAAAGTCCGGTCGAGACGGCCACGAGGGCTTCATTCTTGTTCATGCCTGTTGCGAATGCGTTCAAGTCCGGAGACTCGTAAATTGCAACCTCCGGCATGCCGATCTCGGCTTGTTGGGCCATCCTGCGAACAGTCTCGTACAGCCAATGTTCCGTCGGATTGCCCGGATTGACAATTACTTGCGCTCCGGTAGATTTTTTGGCAATCCATTTCGACATGGCCAGAGAAATGAACGATCCGCCCATACCGAATATTACTGCCATCACCAAAAGTCCTGAAGTGCTTCGGGAATCAACCCCGAGAATACTCAGCACGATGCCAAGCAATACAATAATGGCCAAGTTTGTCGCTAAAAACAGTACAATACGAAACACGCTCATCCTCCTTTTATAAATTTATCCAAAGTCAAGCACGCCGGGAAATGATATGTTGAGATCTCCAGCATCAAGGTTCCTCCCACTTGAAGTCAGAGTGCACATCTATCGAACACACCGTCAGAAGAACATACCAAGAGATAAATGTTAGAACAAATAGATTATAACAACGATCTTATTAGATAAAATCGAACCGATATGGAATGGCTTAATTATCATCACCTCCACTACTTCTGGATTGTAGCGAAGGAAGAAAGTATCACGAGAGCCGGCGACCGGCTTCGGTTGGCGCCGTCCACCGTCAGCATGCAAATAAGCAAGCTTGAAGAATCGCTGGGCGGCAAGCTCTTTCAGCGGCGGGTCGGACGGAATCTGGAATTGACCGATCTGGGGCGAGTGGTTTTTCGGTATGCCGACGAGATCTTTGCCTTGGGATTGGAACTGCTCGATACAGTACACGGAAGATCGTCCGGCCCGCTGCGTTTCGAAGTCGGCATCGTTGATATACTCCCCAAGATGATGGCCAGAAGAATCCTGGAACCGGCTCTGGCTCTTCCCGAGGGATTGCGCCTTGTCTGTCATGAGGGGAAGGAAAAGCAGCTCCTGGCGGAACTGGCCGTTCACAACCTGGATATCGTGCTCACCGACACGCCGGTAAAACCCGGCCTGAGTGTCAAAGCCTACAGCCATCTGCTGGGCGAATGCGGAGTTACGTTTTGTGCCATTGAATTGCTGGCGAGACCCCTTCGTCAGGGTTTCCCTCAGTCCTTGAACAACGCAAGAATGTTATTGCCCACGCCGATGTCGGCGTTGCGGGGGAGTCTGGACCAATGGTTCAATTCGCTCGACATCCGGCCCAAGATTGTCGGGGAATTTGACGATCACGCCCTGTTGAAGGTTTTTGGTCAGGCAGGTGACGGCGTATTTGCGGTGCCTTCAATAATCGAACAGGCAGTTTGCCGCCAGCATAATGTAGGGATCGTCGGCAGGTCCGATAGCGTGAGAGAGCGCTTCTATGCGATTTCGGTCGAGCGGATCATCAAGCATCCCGCAGTGGCGGCAATTTGGAACGCAACAAGGGAATTTCGCGGGCAGTGGAGTATCAATCCCGAGACCCTGACATCCTCGTAAGAATGCAACAACCGAAAAACTCCGCCGGCACGATTCGACGCCGCGTCGGCGGAGTTCCATCAACCTTCCTTTATGCCTTCGAGCTTCCAGTTCTGAGTGCCGGTCGGTCTCGCCCAGGTCCACTCCTCCCGGAACTTGACCGGTTCGGACATGCTGCCGGAAATCAACTCGCCGGTCTTGTCATTGACCGTGTAATCGAGAAGGTTGGCGGTGAACCGGACGGTGACGAAGTCCTCGCGTCCATCGCTGCCGGCTTGAACGATCTCCACTTCGCGAACGGCAATGGATTCCAATTTATTGATATGGCCGCTTACGCGCATTTCGGCGAAATGCCGCTCGTATTCCGTAGCCAGCTGGTCGCCCAGCAGATGGCGGTAGGAGTCGAGATCCCGGCGCATCCAGCCCGCCTGCACCTTGAAGAAGACATCGGTGGCTACTTCGACGAAATAGGCCGGATCGAAATCCCTGTCTATCTGCTGAATCTGGCCTACGCCACCGTCCACCAGATTCTCTCCGATGATCGGTGGAGGCGGTGGCTGGAAGGTATTTGCAGCTCCCCCGCCAAACAAGCTGGAAGGCTGAACCGGCTGCCGGGCATACAGGTTAGGCGAAGCCTGGCTGCTGACTGCCTGCCGGGATCTTGCAAATTTTCGGTAGAGGAAAAAGGCCAATCCACCAAGAATCAACAGGGGGAGAATTCCCATGCCCGAGCCTCCGGCTCCGAACATCGAGCCGAACAGCATACCACCAATAGCACCGCCGAGAAGACCACCCATCAAGCCCCGCCCGAAGCCACCACTGCTCGGAGGGGCAGCTGCCGGAGCATTGCTCGCCGGAGCTTTGCTTGGGCTTGAACTGAAGGATTTTCCACCCGACTTGGACCGGGCATCGGCATAGTCCGCCATCAGTCCACCTTCAATGAAGGTGAACACAACAAACAACAAAAATAGCGGTGCAAATCTCTTCCAAAACAATTTCATGTCTTTTGTAATCTCCTTTGAATTTCTTTCGAATTTATCCCCATAAAGGAAAGGCGTCGCATATCACGGTGAATCAAATGCCGTTGCTGCTGGATTTTCTAGAGTTACGAGTATGCCGTAGGTTTCACTGTGAAATAAAAGTAAAATACCAAGAGGGGCAACTTGTAACAAATAGATAATAGCAAGCATTTGGTTCGATAAAATCGAAAACAACCCGTTTGTTTGGCAACTGCGGCACCGGCGAGTCGGCCAGGGAGGCAGCCTTGGGTAGGCCGCTTTACCCAAGGTCACTCCTAAAAAGCTCTATATTGTGTTGCTTTTTCGTCCACTCTTCACCTACGTGATCGTACCGAAACTCGAATAATACATGTAGGTATCTACTATCGAAAACCGAATAACCGTCTTGTGCGTAGCTGTTCAATACCTTGTCTCTTGCCCTTTTGTTTTGAATGAATTTTGGGATTCGTTTATGTCCAGCTCCACAATGTATATCAATTTTTATTCTGGGGTTCCCTTTTGGGCCGTCATCGATTGTATTTTTCCCGCGCTTGCGGTTTTGCAGCATAGGAACAAGTCCTTCTTCAATGGTTCTTGCATAAATCGCATCCCGCCCTATAGCAATATCCGGAACAAAAAGATCGAAATAATTCCATGACAAAGGGTGCCGGTCCCCGATCTCACCTTTGACCACACCGAGTGTGAGCATAGTGAATTTTTCAACAGACCCGAGAGGAAAAGCGGCGGCAGCTTTAGCCATGCCTTTTATGCTTCTTTTCATAAAAGCTCTTCGGCTCTCAGAATTCCTAATGGCAGTCTTCAAATCACGAATTCCGGAAATCGCCAGAACAGCACCTAGAACCACACCACCTGCGTCAAGTATCAGATCGGCCGCCAGAAGATTGATCATATGCACATCCACAACATAGATAGCCGGGCTTTTGTCGCCAAAGGGACTCCGCTGTCATAATTACCTGATCGTGTGTGCTGATTTTAAAGACATTCTCAGGCGGATTGTGGAGTCTGTCGTCCCCCGTCACTTCCAGCACGATGCCGTCAAGAGATTGAAATCTTTCTGGCGTGATCAGATCCTCTTTGGTTGGGGAACCGTGAGTCGTTCTGAAAAGCCTGTACATTCCTTTCTCGGTCTCAAATTGCTGTGAATATGACATTATTCCTCAACCGGAACCCCCAGTAACTGGCATCATCTCCACGTGCCCATTGTAACAACCCTTGAGTGGAATCGATTCGGCGCGTAGAAGAACTCCGCTGAGGGTGGATCAGGACTTGCCAAAGCCAATGGCAAGACCGAATCTTCTCCAAAAGTAACCGAAACGGCTATCCTCTAGGTCCTAACACTATAATGGCCATGCCCGCCAGAGCGACCACACTACCCACAAAATCCCACTTGTCCGGCCTTATTCCTTCAACACCCCATAACCAGCATATCGCCACGACGACATAGACACCGCCATAAGCCGCATAAGTGCGCCCCGCCGCCGTAGGATGCAGGGTGAGCAACCAGGCAAACGTGCCGAGCGATGCGGCAGCGGGAAAAAGCAGCCAGAGGGACTTCTGTTGTCTTATCACCAGCCAAGGCAGGTAGCAACCGAGGATTTCCGCCACGGCGGTGACGGTAAAGAGTGAGGTAACCCGCAAAAAGGTTGAGCTGTTTTCCATAAATTAACCGGGTATCAGTTATGCGGTTTTACGGCAGTCGTTTCCGGTCGCCGGACCTGTAGCAGCCAGGAAATAGAGTCTCCCAGCAATCGTTCATCGATCATACCCGCCGCATCAGACGCATGCCATTCAGGGTTACCAGGAGCGATGCCCCCATGTCGGCAAACACGGCGAGCCAGAGGTTGGCCATGCCGAGGACCAGCGACAGCAGGAAAATGAATTTCACCAGGATGGAGAAACCGATATTCTGACGGATGATTGCCACGGTTTTGCGGCTCAACCTGATGAGATAGGAGAGCTTACCAAGGTCGTCGGTCATCAACGCGATGTCGGCGGTTTCGAGCGCAACATCCGATCCGGCGACCCCCATGGCCACGCCGATCGAGGCGGTGGCCAGGGCGGGGGCATCGTTCACCCCGTCGCCCACCATGACGACCTTGCCGAATTTCTCCTCGATCTTCTTGACCGCCGCCACCTTGTCCTCAGGCAGCAGATCGCTGTAATAGGTATCGAGCTTGATCTTCCCGGCGATGGCGCCGGCGACCCGGCTGTTGTCGCCGGTCAGCATGCTCACGTGCCGCATTCCCGCTTTATGGAGATCCAGGACGGCCTGCCTGCTGTCTTCCCGGATGGCATCGGCCACGGCGATCATGCCGAGGATGCGGTCGCCCTCGCCCAGCAGCATGACGGTCTTGCCGTCCTGCTCAAGGTCGGTCAGCGTCTGCCGATATTCTGCCAGGTCAAAGCCCAATTCCTCGAACAGGCGAAGATTGCCGATGGACACTGTCTGCCCGTCGATCTCCGCCTGCGCGCCGCGTCCGACAAGGGCCTTGAAACGTGCCGCGGCTGGCAGGGAGCCTAGTCCTATGGCCCTTTCGACTATGGTTTTTGCAAGAGGATGCTCTGACCATTTTTCCACGGCAGCGGCTTTGCCCAGCAGTTCGGCCTCGGAGGAACCGGCCCCGGCGATGATATCGGTGACCAGCGGCCGGCCCTGGGTAAGGGTGCCGGTCTTGTCGAAGGCGATGGCACGGATGGCGCTCATCTCTTCCAGATAGGCGCCGCCCTTGATGAGGACGCCGTGCCGGGAGGCGTTGCCGATGGCGGCGACAATGGATACCGGCGTCGAGATGACCAGGGCGCAGGGGCAGGATATCACCAGCAGGACCAGGCCGTTGTAGAACCAGGGGGAGAAGGGCTGACCGAACAGCAGCCAGGGCAGGACCATGACACCCGCGGCCGCGATCAGTACCAGCGGGGTATAATATTTGGCGAAAACATCGACGAACTGCTGGGATGGCGCCTTGCTCGCCTGTGCCTCCTCGACGAGATGGGTTATCCTGGCAAGAGTCGAGTCTTCGGCGCTTTTGGCCACGGTGATTTCCAGGGCTCCGTGTTCCAGCAGGGTACCGGCATAGACCGTGTCGCCCTCGGTTTTCTCGACGGGAATTGACTCCCCGGTGATGGTGGCCTCGTTGATTGCCGAGGCGCCGCTCCGGATTACTCCGTCCATGGAGATTCTCTCCCCGGGTTTGACGATGATGACCTCTCCCACCGCAATCTCCTCGACCGGGAGACGCACTTCCTCCTTGCCCCTCTTTACCGTCGCCTCGGGGGGGGCGAGTTCCATCAGCGAGCGGATGGAATGCCTTGTTTTGTCGAGAGTATAGGTCTGCAGGGTGTTCCCCAGGGAAAAGAGAAAGGCGACCATGGCGCCCTCGTTCCACTCGCCGATGGCCGCAGCGCCGATAATCGCCGCCGTCATGAGAAAATTCATGTCGAACGACAGTGACTTGAGGCCGTAAAGCCCGCTTCTCGCGGCATGGAACCCGCCGACGATGGCTGCAAGACCAAAAAGATAATTGGTATATCCCGCCGCCGTGGCCGTCCACTCCATGCCGGTAGCGACTGCCAGCAACATACCGGAGAAGAAGGTAGCCAGGGTGCGGGCATTTTTCCACCAGGAGGTTCTCGCCGCCGGCTGCCGCCTCGTCTTTTCTTCCTTCACCGCCGTAAAGCCGGCCTGTTGTACTAGACGCAGGATCTCGGACCCGGGCAGAGCATGCTCTATCGTCAGCTTACCAAGGGCAAAATTGACCGTTGCTGAGCGTACTCCCGAAAAGGCGGCAAGCCTTCTCTCGAGTTTTGCCGCGCAGTCGCCGCAGTCCATCCCGGAGACGAGAAACATCTCCTTTCGGTATCCTTCCCGGTTGTAGGCCTCTTTTTCTTTGTTCTCTCCACCCAAATGTACGGGACGAGGCGATCGCCAATCAACAATCTCGCCAACTACCGCCTTCTGGGAACCGAAATCCGCGGTCACGGTCACTTCGGCGACTTGAGCACAGCAGGCCTTCCGGCAGGGTCGGTCCTGGAAGCTTTTCGCATGGGGCATGCTATTATTCATAATCTTCCTTGCAAGCCTTTTTATACAAGACCCTCAGCAGGGGACTCTTTGCAGATTCGTTCTGCACCTTAGCAATGCGTTTCTTGCTTTTTTGAAACGAATTTCGTGAAGGTACTTATCCCCTCTACCGTGGAAGGGGATAACAGCCTTGCGGACGTCAGCCCGCATTAGAAAAAACGATATATGATCATATAGTCAAATATACACCATGTGTCACATTGTGGTCAACAAAACGAAGGGGTGGTGGATTTCTTTCGAGTGAGCCTCTTTCGTTGACAGTACATTGCGCAGGCTGAGCTGGCCGTCCCATTCTACGCCAATGGCGATGAGCACAGCATGGCTGCGGATGGATCTCTTGAGATTTTTCAATGCACCCGCTTGCCTGGCAAGGGGGGCTGATCCTCCACCGTTTGATTTTGAGCTCTCCGCTAGAGCAGGGCCATGCAGGAAAGTGTATTGAAAGGATTCAAATACAAGCGGAATTTCACTGTCCGCCTTGCCTGCAGCGTACAACCTCTTCCGCAGCTTTTCTTGAAAATTTAGGAAATAAAAGGTTATAAACCACTGTATGGCGGGGGATGTCACAAACCTCTTCTCTCTTTTTCGAAAATTCGTTCGATAAACAAGGATAGCCGCACGAAGCAAACATGGATCTGCGCGTCGTCGAGCCGGAGATTTTCGGCTCTCGCTCATCAACCGTAAGAGCGGGCATGGGAGAATTCCATCGAAAAGAGAAGGCCTGGGGCAAAGGGTGGAAGAACTCGCTCCGGGCCAAGGTCTCTTTGCTCTTTCTCGCTCTCACCCTCGTGCCCCTTTTGATCATCGGCTATGTTTCCCATGTCTATTCCGAACAGCTTCTCATCAAGATGGTGGTGCGCCAACTGGAGAATGTCGCAGAAGACAAAGTCTCGCTCCTGACGGCCTGGCTTGAAGAGCGCAGAGCCGACATATCGATGGTGGCTGAGACGTCCGTGGTGAGGAGCATGGACTCCATCCAGATGAACCCCTATCTCGACCTGATCAGGGAAAAGTACGATGTCTACAGAGAGCTGATCGTTATTTCCGGGGCAGGAGAACTCATTGCCGCCAGTCCCGGGAATCCCGCCAACTTGGCGCGGGCTTTTGATTCCCGATACGAGGTGCGCGAGAATTTTTATGTATCCGACATCACCCATGCGAGCGACGACAAGCAATCGTATTTTCTCATTGGTGCGCCTGTTCCAGCCATGGACGACAACTCTTTTACCGGTATGGTTTACGGGAGAGTGGGTACCGATAAAATCATAGATTCCATCCTCAAGGTATCTCTTGGCGCCACCGGGGAGTGCTACCTCGTCGACCGGGAAGGACGATTCCTGGCGCACAAGGAGCCGCACCGGATTTTGACGGAAAACATTTCCCAGTCCGAGAGCTTTCGCAATATTTTTGAGAAAAACGATCCTGTCAGTGCTTATCTGGATTATCGCGGGATCGAGGTGCTGGGCACTTCGCTCCAGGTCGGCGACACCAAATGGTACATTGTGGTCGAGCAGGATCGAGACGAGGCATTCGCCGCTGCTGAAAGGCTCAGGGGACTGCTTTGGCTGGCCTTCTTTCTCTGTATTGTGAGCGCCTTTTTGTTCACTACCATCATCAGTTCCCATATCGTCGCCCCCATTAGAAAGCTGAGCCTCTACGCGGCGCGAGTGGCCGAGAGGAAATTTGACGAATCGCTCGAGAAAAGCGAACGTCGTGACGAAATCGGCATCCTTCTGGATTCTGTCAGGGAAATGGCCTCGCGCTTGCGCGAGCGGCATCTCCAGTTGGAATTGAAGGTCGGACAGCAGGAAGCGGAGTTGAAAGAGACCGATCTGATGCTGCAGAAAACCCGGTTGATGGCCGAGCGATCGGAAAAGTTTGCCGCCATGGGTCGGATGGGTGCGGCCGTAGCCCATGAAATCAGGACCCCGTTGACGTCCATCAAGCTTTTTTTGGCCTCCGTTCAAGAGGAAATCAGCATATCCGCCGAGTTCGAGGAAGACTTTGCGATAGCCATGAACCAGATCGGCCGTATCGAGGGCACGATCAATCGCTTTCTCGACTTTGCCAAACCGCAGGATCTGGTCTTCGCCGAAATCGATTTGCAGAGTTTTCTGGTCAACCTCCTGACCATGGTAAGGCCTCAGATCAATCGGCAGGAATGTGTCCTATCGGTTGCGATCGACGAGCTGCTTCCCACCGTGACCGGAGACCGCAAGCTGCTCGGCGAGGCGTTGATCAACGTGCTTGTCAATGCCCTGGACGCCTTGCCTGTACACGGCAGGTTGTCCGTATCGGCGAAGCTGGATTCCGAGGTCATTGACGGTCGGGAGATTTCCTGCGTCCGGATTGACATCGCCGATACCGGCCACGGTATTTCAGCTGACAACATGAACAAGATCTTTGAACCGTTTTTTACCACCAAGACGACCGGAACTGGCCTTGGTCTGCCCTTGGTGCTGACCACTGTTCGCAATCACGGCGGCGTGGTACGGGTGACAAGCAACACAGGCCAAGGAACCGTGTTTTCGATTTTCCTGCCGGTTGCGGCAGACACCACATTGAGCAAAAGGCATGGAAAAAATAGTAGTGATCGATGACGATGAGGGCCTGCTTCACTTTTTGAGCCGCTTTTTTGTGCGGAAAGGCTTTGCCGTCACCCCCTGCGAGCATGCCAGGGTGGCTCTCAATGTCCTCGCGAAGGAGACGTTCGACCTGATCATGCTCGATTACAAGATGCCGGACATCAACGGCCTGGATGCCCTGATCGAGATCAAGAAAATCGACAACAAGACCCCGGTGATCCTGATGACCGCCTATGGCACGATGGATCTCGCCATAGAAGCAATGAAACGTGGCGCATACGATTACCTGGTAAAGCCGTTCGAGCAAAACGACCTCACTCGCGTTGTCGGGGAAGCCCTTGCCGTCAATCGGCAGATGAAGGATGTGGTGGGATTTCCGTCTTCCGTCCAGAATCCTATGACGCTCGCCTCAGACCAGCGCACGTCGCAGATCATCGGCAATAGTCGTAAGATGCAGGAAATTTATAAAATTATCGGTCAGATAGCGGAAAATAACGTGGCAGTTTTCATTACCGGGGAAAGCGGTACGGGGAAAGAACTGGCGGCCAGGGCCATTTATCATCACAGCAGACGAAAGGACAAGCCGTTCATCGCCATCAACTGTGCCGCCATTCCGGAGGCGCTTTTCGAGAGCGAGCTCTTCGGACACGAAAGGGGGGCTTTTACCGGAGCGGAGCGCACCGTAATAGGCAAGATCGAGCGTTGTGACCAGGGAACCCTGTTTCTCGACGAGATCACAGAATTGTCGATGCCGCTGCAGGCAAAATTATTGCGGGCGATCCAGGAAAAAGAAATCGAGCGGGTCGGCGGCAACCGGCTCATCCCGGTGGATGTTCGAATCATTGCAGCCACCAACAAGGAGATCGACAAAGAAGTGGAGGCAGGCAGGTTCCGGGAAGACTTGTACTGGCGCCTCAAAGTCATTTCTCTACATATCCCTCCGCTGCGGGAACGGGCTGAAGACCTCCCCGCTCTGGTTGATTATTTTCTGGCGCGGTTTTGCCGCGAATACGGGCGGGATCGGTGTTTTGTCAAAGAGGGCACGATGGACAGGCTTACCGCCTATTCATGGCCGGGCAATGTCCGTGAACTGGAAAACTGGCTGCGCCGGGCTGTGCTGCTGTCCGCGGGTACCGTCATTGATGACAAAGCTCTGCCGATCCCGGTAGCGGAGGATGAAAAACACCGAGTATGCGGGAGGGACCACCTCCTGGAGCGGCTGCGGAACGAACTGGAACTGATTGTTTCAGAGCTGCTTCGACTTGATGTGCCGGATGTCCATGCCGGCGTCATCGAACTGGTGGAAAACGTTCTTCTTGATGCTGCCTTGCGCAAATGCGGAGATAATCAGGTCCAGGCGGCCAGATTGCTCGGGGTCAGCAGGAACACCCTCCGTCATCGTCTGAAAAAGCTGCAGGAGCCAACAACGGCAGAGCCGCTCAAACATTAACAGCCTCCCTCTGTTCATTTTCTGCACAACAGGCGTCGACCTGTGCAGATTCCATACAGCCCCGTCATCTCCCTCCAATCGGCTGAAACAGCATTTCCCTTCTTCAATTTCAGGGGGCGCCGAAGGCGGCCAACTGCTTTCTTCGGCACCACTTCCACGCGACTCTCTTCTGTGTCTCGAATAAATTTTTCATTAAAATCAAAATAATACATCGATGAATTGAGTGGCACGACCTTTGCTTTCAGCCATTCCGGTTGAGGATCATGTGGTCATGTTTACTGAGTTGATTCAACAAAAGGAGATCTTCTCATGCAGAAACACCACAAAGGTGAAATGACTGAAGCAGAAGCAGTGACATCGTTGCAGCCGAGAATGGGGCAACTGAATCACGATGGTGTCCTGGTAACCGAAAGGATCAATGAGGTATTGATGCTCTGCGATCGCAGCCATCCGCTCTATGAACAGGTTTCCAGTTTCAGTGTCGCCCTTTACGCCCTGGGGTATTTCAACTGTTCCGATTTCATGTCCTTTCACGACGTTTTGGTCTTTGAAGCTGCGGAGATTCTGCGCGAAGAGTATTCGCCCGTAGACTATGACGACATTGAACAAGATTATCGAATTGCCGATTCCAGAGAACGATACCTACTGGTGATCGGCGACCCGCTGTTTCCGGTTCATTTTGCGGTACTTGTGAATAACGGTGCGCTCCGTCCGTACTTTTCCAAACTGCCGATGTTCGGTGCCGGCTATGACAGCATGGAAGAACTCGTCGCGGAATTTTGCGGCAAGGAGGGGGTAGGGCGTGAGGATTTTCGGTTCTATCGAAAAAACCGGGCAGAGTAAATCCCTGGCCGTCAACCATAGGCATAGTGTGAGGAATAACCACAATTCACCACGAAATCATGGTGCCAAGGAGGAGAGAGCATGTCAGTTATTGAAAAGGTTATCGACAAGGTCAAACAACTAGATCCCGATCAGCACGAGTTCCATCAGGCGGTGACCGAGGTGATGGAAACGCTGGAGCCGACGACGGAGCGGCACCCTGAGTTCGTCAAGGCCGGCATCTACGAACGGATCGTGGAACCGGAGCGGTCCGTTACCTTCCGGGTCCCATGGGTCGACGACAAGGGCCAGGTCGTCGTCAACCGGGGGTTCCGTGTCCAGTTCAACAACGCTATCGGCCCGTTCAAAGGCGGCATCCGGTTTCATGCATCGGTCAATCTCTCCATTATCAAATTTCTCGGCTTCGAGCAGATATTCAAAAACTCGCTGACCACGCTGCCGATGGGTGGCGGCAAAGGCGGGTCGGATTTCGATCCCAAGGGGAAATCGGACGGGGAAATCATGCGGTTCTGCCAGGCCTTCATGCGCGAGCTGTACCGTCACATCGGTCCGGAAACCGATGTTCCCGCCGGCGATATCGGTGTCGGCGGCCGGGAGATTGGCTATCTGTACGGCTACTACAAGAAGATCAACAACGAGCATACCGGGGTGTTGACCGGCAAAAGCCTCGAATACGGCGGCAGTCTCATCCGCCCGGAGGCCACCGGCTATGGGACGGTATACTTCGCCGGAGAGATGCTGGCCACCCGTGGACTCGATTTCAAGGACAAGCTGGTGGCGGTGAGCGGCTCGGGCAACGTCGCCCAATTCGCGATCGAAAAAGTCAATGAGATGGGCGGGCGCGTGATCTCGGTCTGCGACTCGAGTTCAACCATCATCGACGAACAGGGAATCGATCAGGAAAAGTGCGCCTATCTGATGGAACTGAAAAACATCCGGCGCGGCAGGGTCAGCGAATATGCCGATAAGTATAAGGCGGTCTGCATCCCGGGGAAGAACGTTTGGGATGTGATTCGGGAACAGGGGATCAAAGTCGATATCGCCTTGCCGTGCGCCACCCAGAACGAGCTCGATCTGGAAAACGCCCAGGCTCTGGTGAACAACGGCTGCATCTGCGTGGCCGAGGGGGCCAACATGCCGTCAACGCCGGAGGCGGTCAAGATCTTCCGGGAATACAACCTTCTCTACGGCCCGGGCAAAGCCGCCAATGCCGGCGGCGTCGCCACCTCCGGCCTGGAAATGAGCCAGAACAGCCTCAAGCTTTCCTGGACCCGGGAAGAAGTAGACGCCCGGTTGCTGATCATCATGAAGAGCATCCATAAATCCTGCCTCGATACGGCGGCGGCTTACGGCAGGCCGGGCGATTATGTCACGGGCGCCAATATCGCCGGCTTCACCAAGGTGGCCAAAGCCATGCTGGCCTATGGGGTGGTTTGACGGCTTGATTCATCTGGCGGAGTGAGCTCATTCAGGACGAGCTGTTGAGTTGAAGGGGCTTGAACTCGGCAACCGGTAGACAGATGCAACGCTTTCTGTTCGCCTCAACCGGGTTCAACCCCTTTTGCCATTACTGAATCAGCAGTTGTCGCCGCTCATGTTCCTTTGCAGATAGCACAATACCTGCTGGGATTCGACGTCCGAATGGATAATCAGGCGAGCCGCGGAAATCTCCGAGACCCTCACCACAGAGGCCAGGTGTTCATCCGCCGGGCTGATGGCAGCCAGCCGGTTGGGCAGGGACAGCAGCCAGGCCAGGTTGAACACGACATCCGGCTGTTCGGCATAAATGGCCATGTAAAAGATATTTGTTTCAATGAGATCATGGAAAAAATGGGTGCCGAATGACAGGTCAGGAATGAGGCTGCCATGCCGGTAGCTGATTTCCGCCATCGCCGTGATGTGATTGATCTCCGAAAAATGGACGGGCACCCCCATTGCCGGGGTCTGCGTCCCCCACCGTCCGGGGCCGAGCAGCAGGGTCGGGTTTTTTTTCCGGTTGACGATGCTCCGGTTCAGCTTGCCGATCAGGCGGGCGACGCTGTATTTCTCCGAAAGTGACAGCCGGGTGTACTGCTCCGGGTCGACAAAAATTATCAGCGCGATCGGCTGGATGATATTGCCGCCCATGAAATGGCCTTCCATCTGGACAACGACGTCCGAGGTGGGAATCGCATCGGGCAGAGATCTCCCGGCGCCCATGCCGATGGTCTGGAACGGGCGGCACTGCAGCAGGTTGACCTGGAGCGTTCCGGCTTGATTGAAGTTGACGGTGAATTCAACATCCACGGGATGACGGTAGACCTGCTTCAGGCGATCGAGCAGCGAACGCATCATCTCGATGAACGGGGTATTGGTCAGGAACGGATCGAGCGTCAGTATCCGCTCGTCTTTCTCCGGCAATCCCATGTCCCGGCGGGCCTGCATGGCCCCCGGGTCACGAACGGTCAGCAGATCGATATTTGCCGGGATACCATTTTCCAGCATTGCCTCGAAGGCCACGCTCTCGATGCTGTTTGCCCGGAGATTCAAAACATCGATGGAGTGCTGGGAAAATCGCCGTACATCCTTCATGTCGGACAGCGGCTTGACCAGCGGGTCGTCCAGGGCAATGATCCGCGGATAATCATTCTCCACCCGATCGACCGCTCGTGTCCCTAACCCATGGACCAGTCGGACCATGCCCGCCTGCGGATTCATGCCTTTTTTCCAAACGAACGCATTGTGCGAGAGTCCGACGCCGGCCAGTTCCGGGAAAAAATAATCCTGGCGATGGGCTCCCGACACCCGCTGGACGAGCAGGGCCATCTGCTCGTCCAACTGGTCGAGACCCCGCTGGAGGCGGTAGGTGAGGGCATCCTCATTCATGATGCTGGCGAAAATGTGGCGTACGGTTGTCTCGAAGACTTCATACCGCTTTTCCGGTGGACCCTGGTTGACGCAAAAACAGCTTTCGTATTTGCCGGCGAAGGCGCTTCCGAAGGCGTCCTCGAGCAGGCTGGAAGAACGGACGATGATCGGCGACTGGCCGAAATACTCGAGCATCAGCTGAAATTGTTCAATGGTCTCTTCGGAGAAGGTGCCGGTCAGCAGGCGCTCACGCAGCTCCGCCGCACGCTCGAAATACCCTTCCCGAGTCTTATGGGCCATGAAAAGCTTCCAGCAGCCATTCTGGACGATGTAGCTGTAAAAGATATCGGAACCGATATAGAAGGAGTCGTGTTGTTCCAGGACCTCGCTCCAGTTGTGCCTAGGGTCGCCGGCGAGGATTTTGCGCGCCAGCAGCATTCCCACCGATTTGCCGCCGATGAATCCGGTACCGATCAAACGCACCTTGATCTGGAGGAGATCGTCCAGGGTCAAGTGCTCTCTGATCAGCGACAGGAGTTCTTTGTTCCTGGTGAGCAGCAGGCGGCTGAGTTGTTCCACCATGTCCTGCTTTTCCTCCTCCGGTGCGTTCGATGCGTTGAGAGTTCCTGCCTGGATGAAGAGGTGGTCCCAATAATCGAGATGCCGATGAGCGATACCGGCCTTGTGACGGAAGAGACTGCTGAACATCTCGGAGACGTCGACGCTGTTGATCACCGGCTCAAGACTGTTCTTCCGCCTGATATGAGGGAAGAACATGGTAGGTGAATAGCGTTTCTCGACTTTAATCGGATGGATGCAGACTCGTCCCTTGTAGTTGTAGACATCGATGAGCACCTGGGTGATTTCCCTGATCCGGGCAATGGCCTTGAAGGAGTGACGGTCGCGGAGAATGGCGAAATAGGCGATGGTATGAAGTTCATAGAGGTAGGGGCAGGTGATTGAGAAAAAATCACCGATCATCAGATCCGTGGCCCACACATGCAGCAGATCGGAGAGGGAGTCGAAGACATAGAAGGCGTCTTTGCCTTCCTCCGTGATGATACTGTGGACACGCGAGGAAAATGATTCAAAGCCTAATTCCTCGTTGAGCTGGTAGACCGTGATCAGGTCGCGGCGATCCTCCAGCATCGGCAAATGGCGGGCGAAGCGGAGATAGACAACTCGCTTGTTGTTAGCCAGGGCACAGTTGACAAAATCTGTCACCAGACGTTGATAATCATCTATCGCATCTACCTGCCAGACGACGTTATCTCCGGGACGCAGATGGTCGATAATCCTGTCCAGGCTTTCCCAGCCTGTGCTGATAAAGGGATAAGAAACCATGGGAAGCATGCTCCATTTGTCTGGTAGTGATCTGCCAGGGCTCATGTCAAAATTTGCTGGTCGGAGGAGGCGGCTTCGCATGGAGCGAGCTGCAGCAACTATCAGCCAGCCTATCAAATTTTTAGTTTCTGATCCAGCCCTCCCTCTAAAAATATCGCCAGCTCTCCGCCGAGCTTTTTGCTGCTCGCGAGATCGGATATACAATCAACGAATTAACATCTGGGGCTCAAGGGGCCCTGAGGTGTGGTTGATGCAGTGACAACAGGGTGAGCGCTGAAAACAGATCAGCCCGGTGGGCTCTCCCCGGCCGGGCTGCATGTTACACCATCATGATGAAGCCGTTGTCAGTGCTTATGGTGCACCACATTCTCTTTTTTCGTGTCATGGCCTCCGTGTTGATCGTGCCCACCTTCACCTTTGGCGTCCTGATGAAGTCGTTCAACATAGTGAGTATACGACACATAAGCTTCCACAAACTCTCTGCCCTGTGCAACACTCTCATCTTTGTGTTTGAAGGTAGCAACTGCATGTTCGTAACGTTCCTTAATACCAGCCGCGACCTCTTCGGTAACGAATTTTACCAGTGCATCTGATGAATCACTCGCCAGGGCTTTGTCCGCTTCGGCAACGGCCGGTTCAACCGAACCGGCAGGTTTCAAGCCTGTGAATGATGCTCCTTCACCAGCGCGATGGATCTTGACAAGAGTTGCGAAAAATTCTTGCTCAGCGGCCTCGGACCCCTCTGCCTTTTCGGCAATCATTTGTTGGAAGGCTGCTCGAACAGTACTTTCATCATGAGGTTTTATCCATTTGAGAACAGGAGTGATATCCTGGGCTACGATGGCTTTCCGCGCATCCTGAATGACAGGTCCGTCAAGGGTATCACAATGAGCGGAGGCGATTTGTGGGGTGGCAAGAAACAGCGTTGCATATATTGAGATTGCTGCCAGACTTGTTTTAGAAATATTTGAGTTTCTCATGGAATCTCTCCTTAATGTAAATCGGAATAAAAATACCTGAGTATTTACACAGAAACCATCTGGTAGATAAATAAACGTGGCTTCTTGGAGGGATTCTGATTTGAGGACGATATCCCGGGAGTCCGGCATCTTTGTCTGAAGAGGCAAGCGTGGATACAGTAGGTGAGTAATGAATTATGAGGGCGGGTGCAATGATGCCAGGTTGCTCCAGTTCATGGCACTGCATAATGTGCTGTGGACCGGCCTTTGCTTCATGACTGGAAACGCCATGACTTATAACGCAGCCAGATTCTATGTCGCTCGATTCGGCTGTGCTTACCAAATCCAAGAAGTAATCATGTCCATAAATCGGAGAACAGAACATGACCGCGAACAGCAGTATTGCCAGTATTCTTCTATAAGGGCAGCGCATGGGTTAGTTCCAGATTATACTGAATTTCACGACCGTTAATTCAAGATAGCATGGAGATAATGCATAGACTTTGATTTAAGTCAAAAAAGAAATAATAAAGTATGACAAATGTAGATCCGCCCCCCGATCTTCAAAACGTTCGGGCAGTGAGAGCAGTTCGGTCTTGAGGGCGCTCTCTTTTCAGTTCTTGCGGAAGATGTTGCGGAGGGTAGCCAGCAGATCGTCTTGCTGGAAGGGTTTCTGGAGAAAGAGAATGCCATTCTCCAATATTTCATGGGCGGCAATTCACATCGGCGGTTTAGCCGGACATGTAGAGGTAGAGAAGGCTGGAGTGGATCCAGTTCCAGGTTATACAAGCGAACCATTTTGGCAAAGAGGGGTGAGCTGTGTTGTTGTATTTTTTGGATTTGGCCGGTGTGGCGGTTTTTGCTATGAGCGGCGTACTGGCAGCGCGTGATCGTGAGCTGGATCTTGTAGGCGTCATTGTGGTCGCAGCGATTACAGCAATTGGAGGGGGCACCCTTCGCGACCTTCTCTTGGATCGTCACCCAATATTCTGGGTTACCGATTCCTGGTACTTGATTATTATCATCGCTTCCGCGCTGCTGACAGTAGCGTATGTGCGGATATGGCCACCACCAGGCGTCACGCTTCTAGTCGCAGATGCATTTGGATTGGCACTGTTTGCCCTTTCAGGCGCCCAATTGGCTGAAGCGGCTGGATGCCTACCGCTTATCGTGGTTCTGATGGGTACTATGACCGGCGTCACCGGAGGTATCTTGAGAGATGTTATCACGGCCAAGGTGCCACTGATTTTGCAGCGCGAAATATATGCCACGGCTGCCATCGTTGGAGTGGCTGCGTACTTGGCCATGCACGCGTGGGGAATGCCGCGTACGGTGGCATTCATAGGTGGAATGATTATAGTGGCGGGGTTGCGGTTGATCTCCATCCGCTGGAGCATTCACCTCCCTGTCTTCCATAAACCTTAGCTGGCTGTTGCAAAACGGTTTCTAAAAGCACCTGCTGCCAGGAATCAGCACCTGGAGCCCAAATTTGCTCCATAATGCTGTATGTACCCCCCCTGCTTACCATCCCCTTGCCACGTAAACGGCGTCATGCCCTCGCCATGTACAGTGCACTTCCTCCCGATGCACTCCCTTCCGCACAACCTCCCGCATAACCTAGGCAACTTGCGATTCATCACTGGAACATTTTGCCCCTTCCAGCCTGGTAAAATTACCAGCAGAACCTCGTAAGTTTCCGAGTTGTTCCAAAGCTTAGTTTTTTATTTAATCGGATCATAAGCAAGGCGGACGTTCATCTGCCGACGGGAACGACCTTCAAGGAAACGCATATAAGCTCCGCTGAAAAATTCTCTTCCCGGTGCAACGGCGCTCGAGACGATCGCTAATACATTTCGCAGAGTTCGTTTCAGTATTACACATTTTGACCGCGACAGGCGGTCGGGGAGGCAACAATGGAAAAGACATTCGATATCGTCATTGTTGGGGCGGGACCAGCCGGCATGACGGCCGCCATTTATGCGATCCGTGCCAATATGAAGGTGCTGATGCTTGACCGGCTTTCACCGGGCGGCCAGATGATCAATACCAACGAGGTCGAGAACTATACCGGGGCCGGCAAGCTGAGCGGGGCCGACCTGGCCATCAAGATGTTCGAGCATACCCAGGAACTTGGGGTGGAGTTCGACTACAAAACAGTTATCGACATCGCCGACGACGGCGTGTGGAAGACCGTAACCTGCGATGAGGACGGCACCGTCTACAAGGCGCGGGCGGTAATTCTGGCCACCGGCACCGTGCCCCGAAGGCTCGGCGTTGCCGGCGAGGACACCTGGGCCGCCTCCGGCATCAGCTGGTGTGCGATCTGTGACGGCGCCCAGTACTGCGGCAGGGAGGTCGTGGTCATCGGTGGCGGCAATTCGGCCGTGGAAGAGTCGATCTACCTCGCCGGCATCTGCACCAGGCTGACCATCGTCACCATGTTCGACCTCACCGCCGACCCCAAGGCCTGCGATCAGCTGCGCCGGCTGCCGAATGTCACCATCTACCCCTATCAGGAGGTCCTGGAGTTCACCGGCGACGACCGCCTGACCGGCGTCCGCTTCAAATCGACCAGGGAAGATGGCACCGAACGGTATGTGCCCTGCGACGGCGTCTTCGAATATATCGGCTTCAAGGCCTCTTCCCAGGCCTTCGCCAGGCTCGGCATCCTCGACCGCACCGGCTGCATCCAGACCGACTCCCACATGCGGACGTCGGTGCCCGGGATCTTCGGGGCGGGGGACATTACCGTCAAACACCTGCGGCAGATCGTCACCGCCTGTTCGGACGGCGCCGTCGCCGCCAACAGCGCCGCCAACTATGTGGAATCTATAAGACAAACAGGGAGAATAAGCGATGATTACCGAAATTAACGAAAAAGATTACCGGTCGCTCGACCACTCGACCCCGAAACTCATCGAGTTCTATTCGAAGACCTGCGGCCCATGCAAGATGCTGTCCTTCGTGCTGAAGGACATCAGCAAGCAGAAACCGGATTTTCCCATCTACACCATCGATTTCGACGAAAATCTGGAACTGAAGGAACATCTGGGGGTCAAGGGCTTCCCCACCATGCTGTTCTTCAAAAACGGCAAGGAGCTCAGCCGCCTGGAAGGACTCAAGCAGAAACCCGCCATCATCAGTGCCATAGATGCGCTTGCCTAAAAAGGAGAACAACATGAGCAACAAAGTTCGCTACATCAGCCAGGACCATCTCATTACCCGCCAGAACCAGGCGGAAAAGGAATTTCTTGCCGCCTTCGACTCGGAGAAGCCGACTTTCGACTCGCCGAAAGTCGTCGTAAACCCCTATCTGATCAACCCGCTCTGCGCCCTGGTCATGTTCACCACGCCGGACGAGGTCGCGCCGACCCTCAACGTTCACGGCAAGCGCTACGAACGGGAGAACATCACCCATACCTTCGCCGCCGCGAGAGACCACTTCCTGCCGGTGCTCGGCCTCTACGAAGATTTCACCAACCGGGTGACCGTCTCCCTGCCGGACGGCCGCAGCACCACCCTGACCATCCGGACCTCCAAGCTGCCGGAGGACGTCTGCCGCTGTCTGAACGTCCAGGCCTCACTCGATTACCTCGGCGACAACATCATGTTCCTTACCCCGGCCGGCAAGAACCTGCCCACTGCCTATGACTACAAGGGCGACATCCGCTGGATGCTGACCGAGAACACCATGTTCGACATCAAGCGCCTGCGAAACGGCAATATCGTCACCGGCTCGAGCCGCTTCTGCCACATGCCCTACAACTGCACCGGCCTGATCGAGATCAACCTGCTCGGCAAGATCTACAAGGAGTACCGCATGCCGGGCAACTACCATCACGACCACTTCGAGATGGAGGACGGCAACATCCTCACCCTCACCCAGGACTTCTCCCGGGACACCGTCGAGGACATGTGCGTGCTGCTCGACCGCAACACCGGCGAGATCCTCAAGACCTGGGACTACCGCCATGCGCTGCCCCGGCACGTGGGCGGCTCCGGCTCGCAGGACGCTCACGACTGGTTCCACAACAATGCGGTCTGGTATGACAAGCGGACCCACAGCCTGACCCTGTCCGGCCGCCACCAGGACGCGGTGATCAACCTCGACTACGAGACCGGCAGGCTCAACTGGATCATCGGCGACCCGGAAGGCTGGCCGCAGGAGATGGTGGACAAGTACTTCTTCAAGCCGGTCGGGGATCTGGCGAATTTCGACTGGCAATACGAGCAGCATGCCTGCGTGGTCTGCCCGGACGGCGACGTGATGTGCTTCGACAACGGCCAGTACCGAGCCAAGGTCAAGGAGAAGTACATCGACAACCGCGACAACTTCTCGCGCGGCGTGCGCTACCGCATCGACACCGACAAGATGGAGATCGAGCAGGTCTGGCAGTACGGCAAGGAGCGCGGCCAGGAGTTCTTCTCCCCGTACATCTGCAACGTCGAGTACTACGGCGAGGGGCACTACATGATCCACTCCGGCGGCATCGGCCGGGAGAACGGCTATGCCGCCAGAGCGCTCGGGCCCTTCCTCGACGCCCAGGCCCCGAACGTGGAGCTGCGCTCGATCACCGTCGAGGAAAAGGATGGCGTGGTCCTCTACCAGCTGGAGACCGAGGGCAACTTCTACCGGGCCGAGAAGCTGCCGCTCTACCACGGCGGCGACAACCTGGTGCTCGGCGACGGCCGGCTGCTCGGCAGCCTCGAGGTGACCGAGGAGTTCGACACCGTGCCGGAGACGGAAGAGGTGTTCGAACTGCCGCCCTCCTTCCACAACCTTCTGATCGAAGAGGACGAGGACCGCTTCGTCTTCCACGGCCGCTTCGAGAAGGGCACCCTGGCCATGCTCTGCCTGGAGAAGGAGGGCGAGAGCCACAACTACTTCCTCAACACCTCCGCCACCTGGCACCTGGCGATGTGCTCCGGCGCCTTCCTGGAGAAGGACGAGCGGGACATCAAGATCCACATCAGCAAGCTCGGCCTGCACGGCGTGTTCAAGGTCAAGCTGATCGTCAACGACAAGAAGTTCCAGACCGGGGTATCGATCTGCTGCCCATGATCGCCGCGTAATCACTCATTCCCGGTTGCAAGCAGGCAGGATGCTGTTATCGAGCCTCCTGCCTGATATACGGAAGACACCTCCCCCGCGGGGTGTTGCCGGAGCCGCTCATTCTATCCGGAGCGGCCACGGGCCAGAACCGCCCATCCGGCAAGCGCCGGTTAATGCGTAAAATCAGGAAACTCAGCGAGACAGCCTGTCTCATAACAAGGAAAAAGAGGATACTATGGAACTCACCCAACACGCTCAAGCCCCCTGCGCACCGGCCCTGGAGCTCAAACGACACGAGGACGTCCGCGTCATCGAGGCGGCGAAAGGCGAAAGCCGGTTTGTCAACAATTACTTCGACGGCATTGCTGTGAGAGGCATTCACTTCCTGCTGTTCATCATCATCATGGCGGCGTACTTCTTCGAGCAGTTCGACAACTGGAACTTCGGCTTCATCGCCCCCGCCCTGGCCCAGTCATGGGGCCTATTGCCGACCGATATCGCCACCATCCTGTTCTGGTACTTCATCGGCATGACCTCCGGCGGATTTCTGGGCGGGGTCATGTCCGATTTTATCGGCCGACGGAAGACCTTTCTCATCTCCATCGTCATCTTCTCGGTCTCCTCGATCATCACCGGCTTTACCGACAACTTCGTCATCTTCACCATCTTCCGGGCGTTGACCGGCTTCGGCGTGTTCTGCATGATGGTCACTTCCCAGGCCTATATCGCCGAAATGGCCCCCTGCGAGAGCCGCGGCATGTGGCAGGGCCGGGTGGCGGCCATCGGCTTCTGCGCAGTGCCGGTGGTGGCGCTGATCTGCCGAATGGTCATCCCCATGGCCGAGGACGCCTGGCGGTGGATCTTCTACGCCGGCGGCTTGGGGGTGATTCCATTTGTGCTCGGCCTCAAATACCTCAAGGAATCGCCGCGCTGGCTGGTTGCCCACGGCCGCGTCAAGGAGGCCGAGGAGGTTGTCTCCTACCTGACCGGCAAGGACATCGACCTCTCCGAGGCAGCCAAATCGGTGCAGCCCAAGATATCGGTCATGGAAGTGCTGACCGGCATGTTCACCCGGAAATACATCGGCCGGACCCTGCTGATCATGCTCCTCTTCGTCTGCATCACCCCGGCCGGCTTCCTGCTGACCACCTGGACTACCCAGCTGCTCAAGATGCTCGGCTTCACGGTCAAGGAAAGCCTCACCGCCATGACTGTCATTAGTATCGGCGTACCCCTCGGCTGTTTCCTCAACTCCCTGGTTTCCGACATGGGCGGTAGGAAGACGCCCCTCGCCATCCTTGGCGGGCTGGCGGCACTCACCGCCCTGATCTTTGGCGGCATGAAAGGCCTGGTGATGTTGACCATCCTCGGATTCACCGTCACCGTCTTCAACATGGCCGTGAACTTCATCCTGTTTTCCTATACCGCCGAGTCCTATCCGACCCGGATGCGCAATACCGCCACCGGTTTCCATAACGGCCTGGCCAGGCTGTCGGTGTCCGCCTCGCAGCCGCTGATCCCCATGATCCATCAGGCGTATGGCTTTGCCGGCATCTTCACTTCGGTCGCCATCCTGTTCTTCCTGCCGATCATCCCGCTGCTGCTCTGGGGCAAACGAACCGGCGGCAAGAGCCTGGAAGAGATCGAGTAAGTATACGACTGAACACCTTTCGGAGAGGGAAACAGCCGGTGAGGCCGGTTTCCCCCTCTGCCGTTTTTCCGCCACTATCGTGGAGTCAAAATCATGTTCCGCTTTCACTGAAGAGGATTCGGCCATGGTGAGAACCGGATAACTGCCGGGAGACCGGGTGATGCAGTCGAGATTTTCCCTGCCGGAGCCATTTTTCATTTTCCGCCCAACCTCCTGTGGGATACACTTACTTGTTGAAAAAAAGCGACTATCGGCACGTGTCGGAGCAAAAAAGGATGTCTAGAAAACCATCACCAGGGTCGTTTTACCGCAAGGTTATCCATCTCGTTCTGTGTGTCGTGACGGCGGTCCTCATCGGCCACGGCGATTCCTGCGCCGAGATTCAATCTGACGGTGCCGGAGAGAAACAGGTGGTGATCCTCTACTCGATGCCCCGTGATTTTCCCGCCACCGAGATGGTGGAACAGGGCCTGATGGAAGAGTTTGCCAAGAGAAGAGGATTCCCGTCCAGCTCTATTCCGAATACCTCGATCTCTCCCGGTTTCGGGATGCCCCGCAGCGCACGTCGTTGGCCAACCTTCTGCAGAACCGGTACGGCGGCGGCAACGTCGACCTGGTCGTCTGCGTTGATGTACCGGCCGCACATTTCCTCATGGAGAACGGTGACAAGCTCTTTTCCGGCATACCTGTCATCATGTGCTCCGTTCCCGAACCCCTGAAGGACCGAATCCTCGCATCTCCCCTCCGGGGAAGGGTCAGCGGGGTGCTGGAACCGGCCGAGTTGTCGCAGCGCCTGGTTCAATCGGCGTTCCGATTCCGGCCCGACACCAAACACGCCGTACTGGTTTCCGGCGCCTTTGAAAACGATCACGCCAGAGCCATCGCTTTCCGCGATGCTCTTATGACGATGGAAGACAAGGTCGAGTTCATCGACCTGACGGGCCTGCCGCTGGGAGATATCCTGGAGAGGTGCCAGCATCTCCCGAAGGATTCGATCATCTTCTATTCGACCCTTTTCGTCGACGGCAAGGGCCGCAGCTATGTGCCGAGGATGGTGCTTCGCGCCATCGCCTCCCATACCGATTTGCCTATCTTCGGCCCCTACGAATCCTACCTGGGTGACGGCATCGTTGGCGGACAGCTGGTGTCCCTGCGTCTCGAAGGCAAGAAGGCGGCGGAGACAGCCCTGCGCATCCTGCGCGGCCAGTCCCCCGGCGATTCACTCTTCGTCGGTCCCGCCGATATCTACCTCACTCAATACGACTGGCGGCAACTCAAGCGCCACAATATCGCCGAGGAACTTCTGCCCGACAACAGCACCATCCTTTTTCGCGAGGCGACGATCTGGGATCTTTATAAGAAATACATCATCAGTGTCCTCGTCTTGCTGGCTCTGCAGACGATGCTGATCGTCGGCCTGGTCTTCAACCTGCGACAGCGCAAGAAGGCCGAGGCCGCCCTGATGGACAGCCAGAGCGAGTTGCAGACGCTGGCCGGCCGCCTGATCTCCTCCCAGGAAGAAGAACTGAGCCGGTTGTCCCGGGAATTTCATGATGATTACGCCCAGCGCCTGGCCGCGCTTGCCATCGAAACCGGTACTCTGGAACTCCATTCGGCGCAGCTCGAACAAACTCCGCTGCGGGACAGGATCGGCCACATCAAGGAGCAGGTGATCAACCTCTCCGACGACATCCACGCGCTTTCCAGGGAACTGCACCCGGCGATCCTCAAGGACCTCGGCCTGGAGCGGGCCGTCAACTCGCTTTGCCTCAATTTTTCCGACAGGGAAGATATTCCAGTGACCTGCCGCTGCGAGTCAGTTCCGAAAGATATGCCGCCGGACGCCGCCCTGTGCGTCTACCGGGTTATCCAGGAAGGGCTGCGCAATATTGCCAAGCATGCTCATGCCCGGCAGGTCGATGTCTTCCTCAAAGGCTCGGCCAATCGACTGCTGGTGTCCATCGAGGACGACGGCGCCGGTTTCGAGCCGAAATGCGCCCGCCACACCCCCGGTATCGGTCTGGCCAGCATGCGGGAACGGGTGCAGTATGTCAAAGGGGAATTCACCGTCAATTCCGAACCGGGATACGGCACGGTGATCACGCTGTCGGTTCCTTTGAACCAGGAGGGAGCATGAAAAAACCGAGAATACTTCTTGCCGATGATCATCGTATGGTGGCCGAGGGGCTGCGCGGCCTGCTTGAACCGGACTATCAACTAGTGGGGATTGTCGAGGACGGAAGGGCCCTGCTAGAGGCGGCGGACAGGCTGCAGCCTGACGTGGTGGTGGCGGATGTGTCAATGCCGCTGCTGAACGGGATCGAGGCGGTCAGGCAAATGAAAAGGAACAACAAGGAGATCGTCGTCGTCTTTCTCACCATGCACCTCGATGTCGCCTACGCCGCGAGCGCCTTCGAGGCCGGTGCATCCGGATATGTGCTCAAGCATTCGGCGCCGTCGGAATTATTGACCGCCATCAACAGCGCCCTCAAGGGGAGAACCTACATAACCCCCATGCTGGCTGGTGAATTGCTCAATTATGAACGCAACAGGCCCAGGGGCGGAGAGCCGGAACAGGGGCTGGCCCGGCTGACCTCACGGCAGCGTGAGGTCCTGCAGTTGATCGCCGAAGGCCATTCGGTCAAGGAGGCCGCCGCACTCCTCGGGATCTCTGCCAGGACAGTCGAATTTCATAAGTACAGTATGATGGAAGTTCTGGGGCTGAAGAGTTCGGCGGAGTTGATGCGTTTTGCCGTGAAACACGGCGTGAAGTGATCGGGTCACCTGTCACTGAAATCTGTTGTTGTCAGTATAGGCATCGCATCCTGCCAAACTGTTAAGACAGGGAAATTCGGTGAAGGCGGCATCCGAATTCCGACGATGGCCTCTGCATTGTCCGAATATAAAATGAAATGTATGGAAGATGGTGTTCTATAAGATTCCCATACACATCTACAGTTACCAGACATGCTTCCCGATTTGAGCATAACTACTGTATATACGTAGACCTTGGCCCGGCCTTTGAGATGTTGCTGACTGTTCGTCTCATAACTTTTTCTGCAGCGCTTCTCCGTCCTTTTCCTTGATCTCCAAATCTTTCCCTTCCGAGATGACCACAGTTATCTTTTTGGTCGCTCCAACCTCAATCACCGGCGTCGCTTGTTTGGCCAGATCGAGATAAAAGTCCCTGAGACTCTGTGAGCCTTCGGCAAGGCCGCCACCTATGCTGTATTTAGTGATTTGGGAAGAATCGATCGAGGTTGTAGTGCCAAGGGGCGAGACGGATTGAGTGGTGGCGGTTGTTTTGAGCATATCGCCAAGGCCGCCAAAAAAGCCGGCGATCACAGTTCTGGCGGTTGCCGCTCCCATTCTGGAAACCACACGCCCTGACAAACCAACCTTGGAATCGGAGTCGGTAACAAAACCCTTGACCTGAGTATCGATGATGGCCTTGCCTTCATTGCTGAGGCAGGAAAGCGATACCAACCGAACATCGGCTCGTTCCTTATCCAGTCTTCCCACCGCCTCGGCTATGATGAAACAGCCGGCGAGATTTGCCTTGATATCGTTCGGAAGCACAGCAGGAGTCTGGATTCTGAGGAGAAGCGGTTCCGGATTACTCTTGCCGGTTCCGGAGGTAGAGGCGTCGAAACCCGTCAGAAGGCTCGCCTCCATAAAAGATGGAGGGAGATAGACGGTCCGGGCTTTTTTTTTGTCACTGCCTTGGGTGTTTTCGGGTAACTGATGGGCGTTGGTGAGAACGGTGATGTCGCCGATGAGTTGGGGCTGTTGCTGCGCCGATCTGGGTGGCAGTGGAGTAGGGGGAGACGGAAGCGGATGAGGCAATACCGTCTGCTGTTCCAGTTGATCCGGGCTTGGGATGCCTGGAAATTTAGTTTCTTCCATTCTGGCCGGCGCCACCTCACTTCCCGATCTCGATTGATCCTTTTTGATCTTGTCGATTTCTGCCTGCAGAGCGTCGAGTCGGCTCCTTTGCTCGTGGAGAAGAGTTTTCTGGATCAGGTCCGGCTCGAGTTGTATTTCTCTGGTTTTGTGTTGACCGAAGAGGTTTTGGGTTTTGTCGCTCCGGGAGGAATGGTAACCGGAGACGACTATCAGCAGGATTGCCGCGCCCAGGAGCAGCCAGATTACAGCCTTTTTTCTCCCGGGGCTTAGCTGATTGAACCGTTCTTTTACGTTCATTGATCCTGCTCCTTTTGTTCTACCACAAAGACCCTGGTCGGCTCGCCGGGTTCCAGGGTGTGGTGGTCCACGGCAACGGCGAGGAGGGACTCACTGATCTGCGGATGAAGGAAATACTTTTCCTCGATGGTGAGTTCATCCCGAGCAGTTGAGGAAACTGTGAATTCCTTGAGCCGTAGACCGACTCCATCAACGTTGACGATCTTCGTTAAGGTGAGCTTAAGCTCGGGTGACAAGAATATTTCATCCGCCGCCTCTGTGATGCGATAGCCGGATTGATAGGTCGTGCTGTATGCCTCGCGGATGATCTGCAGAACGCGTTTCTCCAAGGGCAGTTCATTGAATGCCAAAATATTCGCATTCAATGTTTTCTGTAGAGCAGCCGAAAGACGAAGGGTTACGGAGGCAATTTCCTTCGGTGTGGCAATGAGCGTGTAAACGGTGTTGTCGCAGACCACAAAGATTTCGCTGGGATCTTCAGCATAGCTTCGTTCATCGCCCAGCTGTTCGATCTTGAATTTGATGAAGGCGTTATTGTCGGCAAAATGACCGGTCAATCCCTTTTCCTCCGAAAAGATCAGATCGTTTATTCTCCCCGGGCAGACAATCCTGTTGATATCCCGATTGGAAAGTTCGATTGCTGTCGGCACTTCCGGTGGCGCTGTGAGATTTTCGGCCTTGCTTTCCGTGGTCACCATTACAAGGAGAATGGTCAGGATGAAAAATCTATTGATCATCACGATCTTGCTCCTTTTCTTGCCAGCGCGTGGCTTTTTTCGAAAATGCCAGGAGGTAAAACCTGCCATCTTCTATCCGGTAATCGATGACGAAGGTCTCAGACTTGGTTTCAATGGGCGTGTCACCGGCAAATTGGCGGCTGGTGCCACTTACCTCGATACTGTCGTTTTTGGTGATTTTGATATGTTCCAGGTAGAAGACGGTGCTGATCTTGGACTCTTCGATTCTCCCGGCCAGGGTGTACCAGGTTTTCGATGCTGCCGGGTATGATTCCGGGGCATACAATTCGAGCAACTCATCGAATTGCCCCCTGGCGGTTGCCGGTGAATAGGTTGCGCCCAGGCTGATGATTCTTCTGGTCAGATCGCGAATGTAGTTGTCCGTCGGTCGCCCCTGAACAAATTCGATGGTTCCGGTCAGTTGCGGCGGGATCAAGACGATGCGCTGGTATTTAACCGCTCGCAGGACGAGCAGGGAGTTGAAAGCCACAGCCAGTGCCATGACGACGATCACGAATTTCAGCAGCCTGTTTTCCAGGAAAAGATTTCCTGCCTTTTGCAGATAGACGTTTGTCCTCATTCGTGGAATTCCTTTTGCCAGTAATCCGGGTAGTTCTGCATCCGTGCCAGGCCGAGCATGTAGAGAAGGTGCTTCAGGTAGCCCCGAGGTTTTCTCTTTTTCGTGCTGATATAAAAGTATTGGGAGGCAAAAAAGATCACCCACATGAGTTTGCCGTAGATCAAGGCGAGGACGAAAAAGAACAGGCCAAGGATCAGCTCATCCACTTCGAACCAGAGAACCTGAATCGGCTTGGAGAGATACTGCGGGAATGGTTGAACGATCTTGCTTTCCATACGGAGATCAGCAGATGATGGCGCCGATGGTTTCCACGACGCTGTCGGCTTTCAGCAGAAAAGCGCCGCCAAGAACACAGCAGACTGCCGGCAAAAGCATCTGGCGGACTGCCAGGACCGCGGCGAGTACCATGCAGGCGACGCCGGCCACAAAGCCGATCGGCCCTTTCAGGATCTGGTTGATGCCAATGTCGTAGAGATCGTAGGCAAAGGTTCCGGTGCTGGGGGCGGTGAGAGCCATGGCGTCGACCGCCATAAGGCAGGCCGCGGCTAAGACGACAAGCGTGGTGATGGCTTTTGCCTGCCGATATTTGTCTGATGGTGACGGTTTCATTTGTCCTCCTTATTCATTGATTGGTCGTTGGTTTTCACTTCTCAGCAGGTCTATTTCCACCCGTCGGTTTTTCAATATCTCCCGGGGATCATTGCTGACCGGGTATTTGGCACCCGCTCCCTTTACTTCAGCTACCGTAAAACCCTTGGCGCGTAAAAAAGCGGCCACGCTTTCCGCTCGCTGCTGGGCAAGCTCTTGGTTGATTTTCTCAGAGCCCAGATTGCAGGTATGTCCAGTCACTCGCAATACATCCTTCGGTTCGATCTGGCATCTTTGCAGATCAGACAAGATCGATGTGGTGGCGGCAGGGGAGATGATCGAACTGCCAACTTCAAAATAGACCCGTGATAACTGACAGCTGACAGCCGGTAGTTTGCCTAATCGTTGTTCGGCTATCACGAAGGTGGTACAGGTCATTTCCTGGGTCACGTCCATTTGAAACGTGTATGGCTGCTGGTGGATATCCATTGGTTCCGCGATAAATGGGGCCAGCAGCATGGCCGCCAGAGCAAAAAATATGTGGGCAGGTTTCGTTTTCATCTCTGCTTTCATATTTCATTTGCTGTGACCATCCCGCAGAATTCCCTGGGATAGTCTTGTGCTGCCGGGGCGGGATGAAGATGTTACGGCTAAGGGCCAATAAATGGAGTTTCTTAATTATTTGTTTGTGCGCTGTAAGAGTCGGCCTCTTCTTCTTTTCTCATACTTTTTTCTCGGTGTCTTGCGACCTGAGCGCGGTTGCGAAGGGTGTAGAGACGCTTTATCTGCTTTGTATTCATGAAGAATCCAAAGGTGGTCTGGATCTCTTCGATGAGCGACTGGACTCCCAGTTTTTGGCCGGATTCAAGATTGCGGAATCGGGTGTAGGCGTACCGTTCCCATTTCGATTGAAGGTTTGCGGTTCTGAGGAAACTGAGTCGTGCTTTCATGGAAAGACGACTCAGTTGTGCTCGCAGCACCGGTTTTCTGCCCCAGATCCTTTCGAGAAACTGCAGACAGATCAGTTCATCTGGCGAGAGTGGGTTCTGAATAATGCCTTCTCGATTCAAGTAGAACAGGACATGCCCGGGAAGTGTTGAGCGAGCCGCGAATTCTTTGATCTCCATGGCTATTGCTGGCTGTGTGATATACGCTGAATGCTACCGCTGACCAGACGACAGGCATGGCGGCGACTCACCCGGAATTTCTTGGCAATGTCCGGTGTGCTGACCGGAACCGGTTGTTGCAGGAGCCAAAAACAGACTTCCCTTTGTCGTTTGCTCACACTCTGTAGCGCCTCGTTAATCCTGGCGCTGGTTGTATAGTCGATTTCCGCGATATCTTCCGCCGGATCGGAGCAGGGGAGGTAAAAGTCCTCCAGGCAGTGAACCGTGTGAATCCCCGTGGCGAGCTTGATGCAATTGGTTTTGAAAATTACTCGGAAGAAGGAAATGAATTGATCCGGTTTGTCTTTCTTACGAGTGGCGATGACAGCCTTAAAAGCTGCGATCATCGCTTCCTGCAGAACATCGGTTTTCTCCGCCGCCATGTGTCTCATGTAGGGGGCGGCAACCTTTCTGATGAATTTCTGATTGGCGGATACCCATTGCAGAGCGATGTCCCATGTTTCTCTGGTTTCCTTGCGGGTTGATGTGGGTAGTGTCATTTTGCTTCAGCCTCCTCCCTCTTAGCCGCTTTTCTTTTGATTAAATAGAGATTAAAGATGATTAGACGGTTCCGGGCTTGTTCAGAATTCCTGCAATTACAGCATCTTTGACAGGTTTTGTTCATGTCCGTTGCGACCGTTATGCCCCCTTGCTGCGACCGCTATGCCTCCCCTGTTGCGACCTCTATGCCCCC
>JAEYNP010000084.1 GCA_023412495.1 Pseudomonadota bacterium | reverse complement strand
CCCGAGGACTGGGAGAGCGCCCGCGCGCTCGGGGAACTCCACGGGGTGCCGCGCCGTCGTAAAGGCGTGGGGGTGCGGCTCACCTCCGGCGACCTCGCCCAGGCCTGGGCCCGCGACGTCGAGGTGTTCCGCAGCGAACTCACGCAGGCACACGCCGCTGTTCGTATGGGACTACCGCCGTCGGCGAAGAAGCCCTCCCTCAGCAAGGACGAAACCCGCAAGACCGATGCGGAAGAGTCCGAGGAAGGTCAGGACACCACCGAGTGACGGCCCTTGCGGCTGTCGCGGTAGGCGCGTCGGCGCAGGTCGCCCAGCCAGGACGGCGCGAACTCGACCCCGTCGGGACGATGCAGGATCGGATCGAAGTCGATGTCGAGCCCGGTCAGTACGTGGTCGAGTTCGATGCGGGCCAGCGGCACGAACCGTCCGAACCCGGCTTCGAGGATGATCACGACCGGCCGTTTGGTACGCAGGCAGGCGGCGAGATCCTCGACGTTCAGACCCGACGGCCCGGTCGGCTCGATGATGCGGGCGCGAATCCAGTAGAGCTCGCCGTCGTAGCGGTAGGGCGTCAGGCTCGAGACGGCGGTCGGGGCCCAGTGGGTGGCCGGGAGCGGCACCGGGAGACGACCCGACAGCGGTGCGGGCCCGGCCATCAGCAGGTCCCAGGCCCCGGACGCGGCGTCGCCGGTGACATCCGGGGTGGGGGCGTCGGCGGGGGCGTTCGTCGGGGCCACGGCAGGGAAGCGGACGGCCACACCGACGATGTCGGGCAGGCCGCCCGGGGTGCCGATCCCCTTCGACAGGCGGACGGTCACCGGTCCGGACCGGAAGGGCAGCGGATGGTCGCCGGAGACCGACGCGGTGCCGCCGCAGAGCAGGCCGTCCGGGTGGAACACGCGGGCGTGCCGGAGGGCGCCGAGCCACCGGAACGGCGTGGTGATGAGGTCGGGCAGGTCAGGCATGGCACCTCCGTAGATGTAGCGGCACCGCCGGCGACACGGCAGGGCCGCGAACCCCTGGGGAGCCCGCGGCCTGCCGCACCGACGACGGGCTCCTAGCCGGTCGGATCAGGATCGACAGCGTCCTTGATCTTGCCGATGACACCCTTCTCGGTGCCGAACTGCGGCTTCTGGGGGTCTCCCATGGCGCCATCGTAGGTCGCGTAGAGCTTCGGATCCGGCGGCGGACCGGATTGGCGGTCGCCGAGCGGTTGCGGGTCGGCGAGGAACTTGAACTCGTGCTTCCCGTCCGGGGTGGGGCCGCTGGCCCAACCGCCCTTGTCCGAATCCGCCCCGTCCGACAGATGCCACAGCGTGCTGGCGTGCTCGCTGTACTCCTCGTCGAACAGATCGTCGGGCGCGATGGTGCCCTCGAGGCCGTCTGCCTTGAGCTCCTCGATGGCCTTCAGCCACAGGTTCTGGTGATAGGTGTCGCGGGCCAGGTTGAACCGCAACATGTCCTTCACACCCGGGTCATCGGTCATGTGCCACAGGCGGGCGGTCTGCACGCGTCCCTGGGCTTCGGCGGTGACGTTGGCGTGGAAGTCGGCCAGGAGGTTGCCGCTGTGGACGATGTAGCCGGCGTTCCACGGCACACCGTTGCTGTCGGCGAGGCGCGGGCCGCCGCCGGAGAAGACGGCCTGGGTGGGATCGGAGCCGCCGAGGACCGCAGCGACCACGGGATCGCCGAGGGCGTTGGCGGTTGAGTCGGTGACCGGCGCACCCTCGAGAAGACGTGCGACCATCGTGGCGATCATCTCCACGTGACCGATCTCCTCGGTGGCGATATCCATGATCAGGTCCTTGTACTTGCCCTTCATGCGGCAGTTCCAGCCCTGCATGAGGTACTGCATCGTCACGGTCATCTCGCCGAAGGCGCCGCCGAGCAGCTCCTGCAGCTTGCGCGCGTAGACGGGGTCGGGATTCTCGGGTTTGACGTCGAACTGCATGTAATCGGTATGGCGGAACATGATTCCCCTGACCTGTGGTTGGCGGTGCTCGGCGACCAGGCGCGAAGTGCGCGACGCCGGCCTGCGGACAGTATTGATCGCAGACCGGCCGCGTGGTGTGGGCGCGCCCGGATGTCGCCGAGCGTGCTTGGAGCCCAGAGACATTCGCGGCCCGGCCGTCATCTCGGCACGGGTGAGATCCCTGGACGCGTCGCGGCGGGTGGTTTCACTGCGGCGTCGGGGGGAGTGTGCCCGGGTTGCGACATTTCAAACCCGGACGCAGAAAAACTGCGCCCGGCCTGAGTGATTCAGGCCGGGCGCGGTCGGATCGGGTTCGGCTGGAGCGTCAGCCGTTCACGAGCATCGGTGCGCGGAGCAGTTCCTCGGGAACGCCGAAGGCGTCCACGAGCGACCGCGCGTGCGGGCGCAGTTCCTGACACAGTTCGTTGACGCCACGCCGGACCGCCTTGGCCCGCTCCACCGAGATGTGGCGGTGCATCATGAACCAGGACAGGTCGGCTTCGAGCGCGGAGTAGACGAACAGGTCGCAGACCTTGCCCAACAGTTCTGCGGCGGAACGGGAATCGCAGTTCTCGATGGCCTCGACGAAGGCCTCGAGCACCACACGTTCGATGTGGGCGTGCCCGACCTTCAGCAGGTGGTCCTGCGCGTTGTTGAACACCTCGAAGGCGTCGTTGTCGTCGTCGAGGGCGCGGCGCAGACGTTGCGCACACGTGCGCACGAGGTGGTCC
>JAEYNP010000072.1 GCA_023412495.1 Pseudomonadota bacterium | reverse complement strand
ACCCCGTCATAGGTTCTATTTGAATAGATGTGTTGTAGGGATAAGAACAGATAGCATCCAATTGGTAAATTAGTGCTTAATATCTGTTTTTATTAACAAAAGGAAAAAAATAAAAAAAGCCGCTAGTGATAACTCACAAAGCGGCCTTCTATTTTTGGTAGACGGGAGGGGATTCGAACCCCTGACCTTTGGCTTCGGAGGCCAACACTCTATCCAGCTGAGCTACCCGTCCGTGTGTTCTGAATTTTTACTCAAATTGATAAAATTGCTCAAGGCTTTTAAACCAAATCGGGGAAAACTGCGAGCAGAAAAATCCGCCTGCTGCGATTTCAGCCGCTTTCCCCGCGGGAGCGCTCCACATGCTCCTGCCATTCAATAGGCAGCATGGACTTTTTCAGGTTGTTGCAGGCCTTGCAAGAGGGAACCAGGTTGTCCTTGGTCGATCGGCCGCCTCGGGCAAGGGGCACCAGATGGTCCATGGTCAGTTCCTGGTAAGTGACCTTGACGCCGCAATAATAGCATAGTCCTGAAGCCGTCTTCTGCTGCCACCACCTGGTCTTCCGCAACTCCCTGGCCTTGGCCCGTTCGGCCCGGATTTCCGCATCGTCAGGGGCGTCGAAATCGAAATAGTCCCGCGCCATCAGGCCAGCTCTCCCAGGAGCAGGGGACGGATTGCGCCGATGAGATAGAGGGAGCCGCCGACCACGATCAAGTCTTCTTCCCTGGCTGCCTCCTGCGCGGCGATCAGGGCCTCCGCCACCCCCGGGACACAGCGGGCCTTCCGCTTCTGTTCGGGCTCGAGATGGACGAACAGCTGTTCCGGTGTGGCCGAGCGCTCGCCGGAGGGCCGGGTGAGGATAAGATCGTCGGCCAGACGTGCCATGATCCCAAGGGTGGCGGGCAGATCCTTGTCGCCCATGGAACCCCAGATGACGATCAATTTCCGGTTGCCGTAATTCTTAGCCAAAGTACCTGCCAAGTTTTTGACACCATCTGGATTATGCGCACCATCGAGGAGATAGCGCAGTTTTTTGACGCCAACCGGGGTACCGATAACCGTCAGATAAAAATCCAGCTCGAAATATTCCATCCGGCCCGGCCATTTCACCTCGGCAAGACCTTCCCGGAGGACCTCTTCGCGCACGACGAAATCGTGTTTGGCCAATAGCTGAAGAGCAGCAACTGTCAACGAGTCGTTTTCCTGCTGAGCAAGGCTTGCCCTGTTGCTCCTGAGACCTTCGATCATCCTGTTGCCGAAGGCTTTCCCGCCCCGCCAGCCCCAGCTGCCATTCCCACTCACGGTATAATCAAAATCCTGATGGAGCGTGAAAAGCGGTGCCGATCGCTCCCCGGCCACACGGGAGATGACCGCCGCCGCTTCCGGATGAACCGCGCCGGAGACGACCGGCACGCCAGGCTTGATGATCCCCGCCTTTTCCCCGGCGATTTCGGCGAGCGTATTGCCCAGATAGGCTTCGTGATCCATGCTGACGCTGGTGATGACCGAGACAAGGGGCATAACCACGTTGGTGGCATCGAGCCGCCCCCCCATGCCGACTTCCAGCACTACCAGATCGACCTCGGATTCCGCGAACCAGAGCAAGGCGAGCGCTGTGGTAAACTCAAAATAGGTTATCTGCTCGCCGGCCAGCACCTCGCAGATCCTGCTCCCCAATCTGGCGAAGGCGTCCTCGCCGATATACTCGCCGCCTATCCGGAACCGCTCCCGGACGCTGCTGAGATGCGGCGAGGTATAGACCCCGACGCGGTAACCGGCCCGGCTGAGAACCTCCGTGAGCCCCGCGCAGACCGAGCCCTTGCCGTTCGTGCCGGCGACGTGGACGAAACGAAGGCTCCGTTCCGGCCTTCCGACCCGTTCCAGGAAAGACTGCATTGCCTCGAGCCCCAGCTTGATTTTGTGCATCTGCAGGGCCTCGAGATGGGCGAGCACCTCAGTATAGGTCATTTTCATGTTCATCAATCCTCACAGTGCGCGTCAAATTACCGTCAGTTTCGCGTAATCCAGATGGAGGGTTTTCACCCCATGCCGGTCGAAAAGAACATCGAGAGACCGGCCTGTCGAAACTTTGACGACAGTGCCCTTGCCGAAAAACGGATGGCTGACCTTGCAGCCCAGGGCAAAATCGGCCATATCCTGTTTCTTCGATCGGGATTTCCGCACCGGCTCGACCGCGTCCTCGGTCATGGCGGCGCGATAGGAGAAGACCTCCGTGCTTTTTCCCGGCCGCTCGGCAATCCGCTCATACAGCCCGCGGCTCAACTCGTTCAGGAAAGGCGACATGCCCACCCGGTGGAACTGGCGATCCGGGGTCATCAACTGTCGGGGGTACGTAAGGTAAAGATATTTCCTCGCCCGGGTCGCCGCCACGTAGAGCAGCCGCCGCTCTTCCTCCCACTGTTCGCCGAATCCCGCCGAGGCATGGGGGAAGCGGCCCTCGGCCAGACCGATGACGAACACCGCCTCGAACTCCAGGCCCTTGGAGGAGTGAATGGTGGAGAGGATCAGGCGGTCCAGGCCCTTGCCTGACGTCGTATCCTCCTCGGGGGGATCGAGGCTGGTGTCGTCGATGAAGCTCTGCAGGTCCCCGTAGCCGTCCATGATCGACTTCAACTGATCTATGTCCTTGCGTCTCTTGGGAAAATCGTCGCTGTACAGCCGCTCGAAGACCGGCAGGTAGTAGGCGAGCACGACCTCATAGATCTCTGTTGGTCTGCGTTCTTTCTCGAGGAGGTCGGCAAAGAGCCTCGTCAGCCGGCCATAGGCGTCCTGCCAGCTCTTGCCGGGCTTATATGCCGCAAGGGTTCCGAAGGGATCTTTCGCCGCGGCGATGGCTGCGGAAATCTTCTGTGCGGTGGTAGGTCCCACATGCTCCAACTGCAGCAGCATCCGGTTCCAGGACAGGGTATCCTGAGGGTTGACCAGCACCCGCATGAAGGCCAGCATATCCTTCATGTGGGCGGACTCGGTGAGCTTCAGGCCGCCGCGCTTCTCGTAATCGAGTCCGGCGGCAGCGAGCTCCAGCTCCAGCTTATAGGAATGGAAGCTCGACCGGAACAGAACGGCGATCTCCTGCGGGTCGATGTTCTGGGTCAGGAGTTTGGCAATCGTGGCAACAACGAAGGCCGCCTCGTCCCGCTCGTCCGTCCCGGCGTAGACCATCGGCCGCACATCCCCTTCCCGCTTGGTGAAGAGGGTTTTGGCATACTTTTCCGTGGCATTTTCGATGATCTGGTTGGTGAAGGAGAGGATGGGCTGGGTGGAGCGGTAGTTCTCCTCGAGCTTGATGATCCGGGTGCCCTCGAAGACCTTGGGGAAGCGCATGATGTTGTAGAAATCCGCACCCCGGAAGGAATAGATCGACTGGGAATCGTCCCCCACCACCATGACGTTGTCGTGGGTGTCGGCGGCCAGGCGGATGATATCGGCCTGAATGAGATTGGTATCCTGGTACTCGTCGACCATGATGTAGGCAAAGCGCTCGGATATCGTCCGCCGCACCTCCGGAACCTCGGCCAGAAGGCGCTTCCAGTTGACCAGCAGGTCGTCGTAATCCATCAGGCCGTGATCGAATTTGAAGTCCTGGAAATGCTTGTGGAGGATGAGGATATCCTCCAGATGATCGCCCAGATGGGAGTACTGTTCCTCAACGAGGTCCGCGAGCGGGACCGACTTGTTGATCGAGCCGCTGATCATGTTGATCACCGCCCGCCGCGACGGGAATCGCTTATCCTTCTTGCCGAGGCCCAGGGAGGATTTGAGCAGGTTGATGATCCCTTCGGCATCCGCCCGGTCGATGATGGTAAAGGAGGAGCCGAAGCCGATTCTCTCTCCGTAGCGCCTCAGCAGCAGGTTGGCCACGCCGTGGAAGGTGCCGCCCATCACCCGGCTGCAGTTTTCGTCGAGCAGTCTGCCGGCCCGCCAGAGCATCTCCTGGCTGGCTTTTCTGGTGAAGGTGAGGAGGAGGATCGATTCCGGGGCGACACCCTGCTCCACCAGATGGGCGACCCTGTATACCAGCGTTCTGGTCTTGCCGCTCCCGGCCCCGGCGATGACCAGAACCGGGCCTTTCGTGGTGGTCACCGCCGAATACTGCGACTCGTTCAGTTCCTGCAGATTGACTTTCCCGGAGGAAAATCCGGGCGATGGGCAAAAGACGTCGTTTTTCATGGCGGCTACTTTAACACAGGGTTTGGTCACTCGCAACGCCGGTTGACAAAATTGGCTATGCTGGTATAGTAGCGAACAAAATGCCTGTAATTAAAGGCTCTTTACAAAAACCACCACTCAACAGGACCAGATTGACACCCACTATGGCCACCACCGATTTGACGACCATTCTGAGCAAAGAAAAACTGGCGGAAATCTTCCCCAGGGAGCGGACCAACGACTTCTTCGACGCCCTCTTCGGGGACGCCGCCGAGGGCGCCTACGACATCGAGCTCGCCTACCGTGAAATGAAAGGCGACACCCTTATCATGGACCTGCAGCTGCATCAACGACCGAACCGCTGCCTGGCCTGCAATCTCACCCAGGGCCTGCCCCAGGTCTTTTCCCGCCATCCGATCATCAACGTCAAGGGAATCGTGAAGGAGATCGAGACGCTCCTGGCCGGCATATACAAATGCTCCAGCTGGTCGCTTGGCTACACGGAGCAATACAGCCGTTCGCTGCACGTCATTCCTCTGCAGATCACTCTGGAGAAAAGCTGAAAGCCACCATTGACGGCAGAGCAAATGTTTAGCGCTGCCGATGCATCGTTCTCACCCCTAGAGCTGTCTTTTAGTACCTTAGAAATTCGTTTCTTGTTTTTTTTGAAACGAATTTCGTGAAGGTACTTATCCCCTCTGCTGTTGGAGGGGATGACGACCCTTGGGTTGCGGGCGTCAGCTCGCATTAGACTATGGCATGATTGAATGAAAGTTACAAAAAAACAAAGGCCGACTTCAAGAAAAGTCGGCCTTTTGACTTTTTACTCGTTCAGATCCGGCTAGAATACGGAGACACGTGACCGGCCATCGGCCTTGGCATGGTACAGTATATCGTCGGTCCGCTCCTGCCACTCCCGAAGGGACTCGTCAGCCTTCATCTGGGACATGCCGATGCTGACACCCAGTTTGGTGAAGTCGTCGGCCCAGATATCGAGATCATTCACCGCTGCGCATAACCGTTCGGCCAGGACTCTGCCGTTTTTCAGATCGGTTTTGTCCAGGATGAGGATAAATTCATCCCCGCCCATCCGCACCAGCAGATCAGTGGAGCGTACAGCCCTCTTCAGCACCGCGGCGACTTCCTTCAGAACCTCGTCCCCCCTCTGATGGCCGAGATTGTCATTGATATTCTTGAAACGGTCGAGATCCATGGAGATCATGGTCAACGGATATTTATACCGCCGCGCACTGTCCATCATCCCGTGAATCCGCTCTTCGAACACCCGCCGATTGGCGAGGCCGGTCAAGGGATCGTTACTGGCCCGCTCGAACAGATCCTCGTATTCGAGGCCGCGGCGCAAGCATTCGGCAAGGATAACCAACGAGCTGTTGATGAGTTCGATCTCGCCGTGGAAAAGCTCCTGGCCTTCCTTCAGAATGAGAAAAATTCCGGAATCATCCGTCGATTCGAAGATCCATTTATAAGCATAACGGCCATTCTTCCTGGAAAATGATCCCTGAAACGGCACCTTCTCAGCGATGAGCTGCTCGGCGAATTCAATAGCCTCGCGCCGTTGCGGCCCATGACCGGAGCAAAACAGATGGCGTTTCCTGCGATTGGCGTTGTTGTAGCCAATGAGTTCATGGCTGACGACCGGCATGAGCCACACCGAGAAGGCCTCGATCATGCCGCTCAAACTGAGCTCACAGGCCATCCTGGCATGAAGTTTATTCAGGAGATCAAGCCGTTCGGATTGCTTTTTCAAATTGTCAAGCTCAACCATAACCTTTTCCAACTCTACACCCTTGAGGTGGGAGGTTGAAACATTCGGTTCTTTCGTCGAGGATGCCATTTTTGATTCCTAAAAGATAAGACTTGAATTGATAAATATTGCTTTGTCTCTGTATCGACGCATCGGCAAAAATCTTTACTCAAATTCACGTGTTTTCTCTTTTAGCATTTTTTGTGCCATTCAAACTGACAACACTCCGATTAATATATTTTTCATTTTTCTCATCCTGTTGGTCGTTTTTTCCGGCACATGGATGCGTTAATAAAGTAAGTAATTACAATAAGTTATCAGACAAACGACCAGTAAAATAGCCGCAAAGCTGGTTCCCTCATTGATTTTTTCACACTATATGCGATAAGAAGGAGAAAATGCGGCTCCCCCCACAACCTGGCGCATGACGTTTTTTTGACACAGAAACCCCGAACGAATTTTCGAGGACTGATCTTGTGACTGTGCCCCTGATAACGATATGAAAAAGCGAAGCTGTCGAAAAAATGACTAAGAACGAATTTGCAACACCTCTCGACCAGAAAATCGGTCAACTCTTCCTACTCGGTTTTGCCGGCGACGCCCTCACCCCCGTCCATCCGCTGGCAGCCGATATCGCCGAAGGCAATCTGGGGGGGGTTATTCTCTTTGACCGGCTCCTGGCCGAAGGGAAAAACAGCAACAATATCAGCTCGGCTGATCAGATAACCGAACTTACAGCCTCCCTGCAGAACCTGGCCGGAGACAAGCTTCTCATCGCCGTCGACCAGGAAGGCGGACGGGTCAGCCGCTTCAAGAAAGAGCGGGGGTTCCCCGAAACCCCCGAGGCGGCGGTGCTCGGCAGCGCAAGCGACTGCGGTCTCACCCGGGAATGCGCCCGGCAGACCGCTCAGATGCTCAAGCGTGCCGGGGTGAATTTCAATCTGGCCCCGGTGGTCGACCTCAATGTCTATCCGGAAAACCCGATCATCGGCCGGTATGGCCGCAGTTTCTCCGCGAGAGCCTCCCTCGTTGCCGCCCACGCCGCGGCCTGGATCGATGAACATCGGCGGGAAAGAATAGCCTGCTGCATCAAGCATTTCCCCGGCCACGGAAGCTCCCGCAGAGATTCGCATCTCGGCTTTGTCGACATTACCGACACCTGGCAGGAGGAAGAACTGGAGCCTTACCGGCTGCTGCTCGACGGTGGCGAGGTCGGGGCGGTGATGGTCGGTCACCTGTTCCATAAAAAATTCGACCCGGTCTATCCTGCCACTTTATCGGAGGCAACAATCCGGACGCTGTTGCGGGGAAGTCTGAACTTTCATGGGCTGGTCGTTTCCGACGACATGCAGATGAAGGCCATCACCAGCCGTTACGGTCTGGTCGAAGGATGCTGCCTGGCTCTCGCAGCCGGTGTCGACTTGCTTATCGTCGGCAACAACCTCGAGCACGACCCGCAAATTTTTAAAAGGCTGAAGGCCGCGGTCCTGGCCGCGCTGGACCGTGGGATACTGACGGAAGAGAGGATAAATGAGGCATACAGCGCCGTTGGAAACTTCAAAAAGTCATTGTAGAAATTCTTATCTTGGTATTTTCTAAATAAGAGTGTCACTCTTCAGCAAGAGTCTAGTCTACCGATGATTCATCCAACTCGGAATCGGAATCGAGATCGAAAATCGAGAAGTGCAAGGTTCGATCCCGATCTCGATAGCGATTTCGATCCCGAAAACTTGCCCCGTTCAACGGGGTTTGGGGGAGAAAACGATGCAGCAGGATTATGATTCATCGACCACCCATTCCATCGTGGTCGGCTATCTTTTGTGGATTGTGGGATTTCTGGGGGCGCACCGTTTCTACTACGGCAGGCAGTTTACGGGAACGCTGTACTTTTTCACCCTGGGATTGCTGTTCATCGGCTGGATCGTCGATCTCTTCCTCATCCCCTCCATGAACCGGCAGGCTGATATCCGCTACCACCAGGGACCGGTCGATTTCAATGTCGCCTGGCTGCTCCTCGCTTTCCTCGGACTCTTCGGCATCCACCGGATGTATATGGGAAAATGGCTCACCGGCCTGCTGTATCTGGTGACCGGCGGACTCCTCGGCATCGGCTACATCTATGACCTGTGGACCCTGAACGACCAGATCAGTCTGATCAACGGCCTGAGCCGGGAGAGAACGCGCTGAGCTACTCGCTTCGTCGGAAGTCGCCGGGGCGGAGGATCACCCCAGAAATTTACCGACGATATTGGCAAGTTCGCGCATGCTGATGGGTTTCATACAGTATTCGCTAATCCCTGCCTCCACTGCGGCATTCTTGGACACCTGGTCTGAATACCCGGTAATGAGCACGATGGGAATATCGGGTCTCTTCTCCTTCACCTTTTCACTCAATTCGAGGCCGGTCAGTTCCGCCATGGTCAGGTCGGTGATGAGGAGATCGAACCGATAGGGATCCTCGACAAACAACTTCAGCGCCTCCTTCGGCGAGGTCTTGCCCACCACGGTATAGCCGAGGCTCTGCAGGATCTCCCCAGTCACCTGCACTACCTGAGTCTCGTCGTCGACCAGGAGGATTTTTCCCGAGCCGGTCTTGAGATCGCCTAGCGAGACCACCTGCTCGATCGCCGTCTCCTTCTGGGCGATCGGCAGGAACACACGGAAGACAGAACCCTTGCCGACCTCGCTTTCGACCTTGATAAAACCGCCCTGCCGGCTGATGATGCCGTGGACCATGGCGAGTCCCATGCCGGTGCCGCTGGTCTTTTCTTTGGTGGTGAAATAGGGCTCGAAAATCCGGTCAAGCATCTTCTCCTCGATTCCCGTCCCTGTATCGGACACGCTGAGCTCCAGCCAGTCTCTGCCGTCGCCGGTGGGCGGGGCGAGCCCCAGCTTCACTTTCAGCATCCCGTGCCGGCCGGCCATGGCTTGCGCGGCATTTGTGCACAAGTTGATGAGCACCTGGTGGATCTGCACCGGGTCGATGAAAACCCTGCCGCACTGTTCGTTGATCTCCTCGCTGATCACGATGGTGCTGGGCAGGGTGGAGCGCATCAACTTCATCACCTCTTTGACGATGGGATGAACGTAGAGCAACACCTCCTTCTTCTCGACGCTCCGGGAAAAGGTCAGCACCTGCTCGACGAGGGATTTGGCTCTCTTTGCCGCTTTGAGAATCTCTTCCAGATAGTCGTAGACAGCCTGATCCCCGAAGCCGTCCTGTTTCATCTTCAGGCGGATGATCTCGGTATACCCCATGATCGGGGTCAGGATGTTATTGAAATCATGGGCCACCCCGCCCGCGAGTGTGCCGATGGCCTCCATCTTCTGCGTATGCCGCAGTTGCCTCTCCAGCCGGTATTGTTCCGTTACGTTCTGGGCAATGCCGATCATCCCGGAGATCTTGCCGTGGCGATCCTTTACCGGAGAGGCGGTGATATCGAAAACCGTTTCATCGCCGTCGGCTCCGTAGATGCCGGTCCGCTGGGTTGACCGTTCGATTGCGCCTGAGGACAAGCATCGGCGAAAGGCACAGGAAGTGCATTTCTCGGCCTTGGAACAAAAGATTTCACCACAGCTTTTGCCGATGGCATCCGGATACCGCTTTTGGATCTCCCTGTTGACCCATTGCGCCCTCATGTCTCGGTCAAAAAGAATAAGAATACCGTTAAAACCTTCGACTATCGCCTTTTTTTGTGCCTGGCTCTCGTAAAGGGCGTCCTGTATTTCCTGTATGTCGTTCGATTTCAAGATTAACGCTCGCGGTTCCTGGTTGGACAGGCAATCATAGGATCTCCCTGTCTTTTTAATGAAATTCGGCTACACGACGTGATTGTATCATCTTCCCTGGCCGTATGCCAAACAGTATTGCGGAGGGGTGGGAGAGTCGAGGTTCCTTGACTCCTGAAGGCACACTCCTTATTAATTTGGTTTCCCGCCGGCGCGGAGCCGGAATGGATGCAACTCTTTACCATGAAGGATCCCGCAATGACACTGCGAATAAACAATCCTCACCGGGATTTGCCCGAGAAACCGGAAATAACCTATCCCTGCACCTGGGTCTACAAAGTGATCGGCGAGGACCGCAACCTGCTACACGACGTCATCACCGCCGCCTGCGCGCCACTGGAAGTTTCCATAACCCACTCACACTCGAGTTCCAAAGGAAGATACCACAGCCTCAATGCGGAACTCACGGTGCCCGACGAAGATTACAGGCTGAAGATCTACGAATCCCTGAGAAACCATCCCGCAGTCAAGATAGTCCTGTAACGGAGAACAAAAATGAAACAAGAAGGAACGCAACAAGAATCGCAGCTTGTGACGGTTCTCCGGGAGGCAGTGGATATCGTCCAGATGATTCTGTTCAAGGAAATCCGCCACAATCTCGCCAAAAAGATGCCGAATGTGGACGGCGCCCAACTCTCCCTGCTAGCCGGCTCCATCACCAACGAAGTCTTCGGCACCCAGAATCCCGAAGAGAAGTTTGCCGCCTTCCGCCGGGAGAACCGAGCCGCCATCGAGCAGGAACTGTTGAGCCTGAAGGCCGATATGCCGCATCTCTGCGAAAGCATCACCGATGCCCTCCGCGTTCAGACCCTCTGCGATCACCAGCAGGGCATCGACTCCTCCCGGATTCTGGCCCGGGCCAAACATTTCGGCTTTCTCGTGGAGGATCGTGAAGTTCCCCTCCCCTCCTCCTTCATGAAGATGATCAGGGAACTTGGCGAGCAGCACAGGCTGGTCACTCCCCCTGCCCAGATCACCCCCGACCAGGACACGCCGCTGGTGCACTGATCAGAATCCAGAAACCAGAAAGCCAGAAAATATCGCCCTCCGGCGTCTTGATTATCTGTCCTCTTGTTTCTGTCTTCCAGATTTTGGATTCTGGCTTCTGGATTCTGGATTCTGGATTCTGGTTTCTGGTTTCTGGATTCTGGCCCGAACCACCCCTCGCACCGAGTTGCACAGAAAGACCGCCTCCGCCTCCCTCACGTCTTTTTCGGTCAGCACCTGCTCGACCACCGGTGCTGCGGGGTCGGCCAGCAATCGGCCGCGCATCACTCCCGGCAGAAGGCCCGAGATAATCGGGGGAGTTTTGTAGAGACCGTCGGCATAGACCACGACATTGGTGATACACCCTTCTGTCACCTCTCCCGATTCGTTGAAAAAGATATAGTCGTAGAGAGCTCGGCCCAGAGCCTCTTCATAGGCCTGGTTGAAGAGGCTGCGCATGGTAGTTTTATGGAAACGCCAGGGGCCCTTTGTCTCCACCGGATTCGGGTAAAAATCAATCTTCGGCAGATCGCCGGCGGCAGGACCCGGCCTTGGGGGAAGGGCCATGGAGGCCGGAGGATCGCAAGGCGTAGCGGCAAAGGAAAGCTTGCCATCTTTGGCCAGTACGATGCGAACGCGGCAGCATTCCGTCGAAAAGGATTCCTCCAGCTCCTGCAGTCGGGCGACTGCTTCAAGAGGATTGCAGGAGAATTTGAAAAACTGCGCTCCCTCCTCCAGCCGCCGGAGATGTTCCGCAAGGAAGACATAGCCTCCCCCGGCTTGCCAGAGGATCGTCTCGAAGAGCTGGAATTCCGGTTGAGAATGAGTCAGGAAACGCCCTTTCAGAAGCGACTCCCGCCACTCCTCCTCCGGCACGGAATCATAGGTGATGCCGGCGCCGATCCCCATCTCGCCGCTTTTGCCGTGCAGGCGCACGGTGCGGATGGGGACATTGAAAACAGCCGATCCGTCCGGGCCGAAATAACCGATGGCTCCGGTATACACGCCGCGTCGGTCCTTCTCCAGTTCGTCGATGATCTGCATGGTGCGGATCTTCGGTGCACCGGTAATCGAGCCGCAGGGGAAAAGAGCCCGGAACAGTTCGGTGAGACGGATATGCCCCATATCCTCCGCCGAGGCTGTCGCCTTTATGGTCGAAGTCATCTGTAGAAGACTCTCATACGACTCGATGTCGAAGAGCGATTCGACGAAGACCCTGCTCCGGCCATTGCCGCCGCCATGCATCAAACGGGCGAGGTCGTTGCGCAGCAGGTCGACGATCATGACGTTTTCGCTGCGATTTTTGAGGTCGTTTCGCAGGTATCTACTATTGTTTCCTTCCTCCTCGCTGTTTCGCCCGCGCTGCGCCGTCCCCTTCATCGGCCGGGCGGTCACCTCGTCCCCCCGCTTCCGGAAAAACAGCTCCGGTGAGAAGGACAGGATGCGTTCCTCCCCGTGGCGGATATAGGCGCCGTAGCCCACCGACTGATTCCGCCGCAGCATCTGGTACAGCCGCTCGGACGAGCCGCTGAAGGTAAAGAGCAGTTTCATGGTGTAATTGACCTGGTAGGTGTCGCCGGCGCCGATATATTGCCTCACCACCTGCAGGGCTTCGATGAACTCCTCCTGGGTCATATTGGGATGGAGGTTCTCGATCCGGTAATCGTCCTGAAGCGGAGCGGAGGCGGGATCCAAGGGAAAGTTATTTTCGCCCGTAGAGTGGTCAAACTTATAGGGTTTTAAAAAAACCCCGAAATCCGCCAAGGTGGCGTCGGGATCGGTGTAAAGCCTGCTGTCCTTGGCAATGCCGCCCTCAAGCAGCGCGCCGAACTCGTACCCTACCCACCCGGCGAGATACAGGCCGTCCGACAACCGTTGCTGAAGCGTTTCGAGATAGCCGAGGAGGTCGTCCCCACTCCGGCATATCAGCCGGTCGACGGGGGCAAGGAAAAGCAATGATTCGACATTTTCATGATCGGGACGAGAGGTGTCGAGAAATACGAACTCTTCATGCCCGGCCAGAAGGCGCAGTAGCGAAGCCAGCTCCGAATCCTGGATTCTCACCATTGACATATCCTCTAATGCGGGCAACACCCGCAACCCAAGGGATGTTATCCCCTCCCACAGCGAAGGGGATATCTTCACCGAATTCATTCTCTATAAGAAAATGAATTTGTAAGGTACTCAGTTATGATAAAGCCGTAAAAAGTGCTCCCGTGGAGATGGGCTCTGGAAAAAGTTCGATATACGAGGCGTAGTGTCTGAAACGGTGCTTTGGTAGTACATATGGTACAGCGAAGCGCCGTTTCAGACCTACATCGAAGTAGATCGGACTTTTTACGAGTCCATCAGTTATTATCACCAAACATCTTCAGCAAACAAGCGGCCAATCCCCGCTCGTCTCCCGGATGAATCTAAGCCGGGGGATTAAAGCGCAAGAAGGACGGCCGGCATCCGCAGCCTTTGCATACCTCACATTATCCGAAGTGGCAAGAGCCTGACTATCATTTGGTTTTATTTATAATACCAATCAACAATTCTCATTCATTGCGGAGTACCGCGAAGTGGCATATAGTAGGCGGTCGAAAAATCTCGCTGAAATGGTTGTAATTCAGTGAATGTTCGACTACATTACCGGGGATTTCCATCGACCCCAGCAACCATTCAATACGATTTTACCGGTTTTCGCCACGCTGCTGGCATAACTCAAGTAACAATAAAGGAGAACAAATCATGTCGCGAAAGATGGTTACAATCGACGGCAACCAGGCCTGTACCCATGTTGCCTACGCCACAAGCGAAGTTATCACTCTCTATCCCATCACACCATCTACCCCGCTGGCCGCTGAGGCTGATTCCAAAGCCGCCGGGCTGCAGAAGAATATCTGGGGGACCATTCCGGTGGTCAACCAAATGCAGTCCGAAGCCGGCGTCGCAGGCTCGATTCACGGTTCTCTCACCACCGGCGCCCTGTGTACGACCTTTACCGCCTCCCAGGGTCTGCTGCTGATGATTCCCAACATGTACAAGATCGCCGGCGAGCTGACCCCGACAGTCTTTCATGTGACCGCCCGGGCCATCGCCTGTCAGGGATTGTCGATTTTCGGCGACCACAGCGATATCTATGCGGCACGGCAGACCGGCTGGGCCATGCTGTGTTCCCAGAATGTGCAGGAAGCGATGGACATGTCCCTCATCGCCGTGCAGTCGACTCTCGCCTCCAGGATCCCCTTCGTCCATTTTTATGACGGTTTCCGGACTTCCCATGAGATCCAGAAGATCGAGGAGGTGAGCCACGATCAGATGCGCTCCATGGTCGACGAGGAGCTGATCTTCGAGCATCGCCATCGCGCCCTGTCCCCCGACCATCCGACCATCCGCGGCACCGCCCAGAATCCGGACGTCTATTTCACCGGCCGCGAGACCGTCAACAAATATTACGATGCGGTGCCGGCTCTCGTGCAGCAGACCATGGACAAGTTCGCCGGCATCACCGGTCGCCAGTACCATCTCTTCGATTATCACGGCGCCCCGGATGCAGAAAACGTCATCGTCATGATGGCCTCCGGCTGTGAAACCGCCGCCGCCACCATCGATTACCTCGTGTCCCAGGGCGAGAAGGTCGGTATGGTCATGGTGCGCCTCTACCGGCCCTTCGACAGCAAAGCCATGGTCAACGCCCTGCCCTCCACAGTCGAGAGAATTACCGTTCTCGACCGGACCAAGGAGCCAGGCTCGGCGGGCGAACCGCTCTACCTCGACATCCGCGCTGCGATCGGCGAGGCGGCCGACAGCAACGCCACCATCTACCCGCCGGTCATCTTCTCGGGCCGCTATGGACTCGGCTCCGCCGAGTTCACCCCGGCCATGGTCAAGGCGGTGTTCGACAACATGAAGGCCATGGCGCCGAAAACCAAGTTCTGCGTCGGACCGAACGACGACGTCACCTTCTCGAGCCTTTCCTATGATCCTTCCTTCAACATCGAGGGTCAGGACGTCTACCGGGCGATGTTCTACGGCCTGGGTTCCGACGGCACCGTCGGCGCCAACAAAAACTCCATCAAGATCATCGGCACCGAGACCGACAACTCCGCCCAAGGTTACTTCGTCTACGACTCGAAGAAATCCGGTTCGATCACCACCAGCCATCTGCGTTTCGGCAAAAACCCGGTTATCGCCCCGTACCTGATCAACAAGGCCAACTTCATCGCCTGCCACAACTTCACCTTCCTCAAGCAGGTGGACATGCTCGCCAATCTCGAAGAGGGCGGCACTTTTCTGCTCACCACCAGCTTCGACAAGGATCACGTCTGGCATGAACTGCCCGCGAAAGTCCAGCAGGATCTTATCGCCAAGAAAGCTAAATTCTATATCATCGACGCCGTTTCCCTGGGCCTTGCCCTCGGCCTCGGCGCCCGCATCAACATGATCATGCAGACCGCCTTCTTCCTGATTTCGGGTATCCTCACCCAGGAGCAGGCCATTGCTGCGATCAAGAAGGCCATCAAGAAGACCTACGGCAACAAGGGCGAGAAGGTGGTCGAAATGAACTACGGCGCGGTCGACGCGGCGGTCAAGAACATCACCAAGGTCGAACTGGGGACCACGGTCGACGGCAAGCCGATCCCGTCGGTCGTACCTGATCACGCCCCGAAATTCGTCAAGGAGGTCACCGCGAAGATCATCGAAGGCAACGGCACCAAGCTGCGGGTCTCGCAGATCCCGGCCGACGGCACCTGGCCCACCGCCACCACCCAGTACGAGAAACGCAACATCGCCGTCTCCGTGCCGCGTTGGCTGCCGGAGAACTGCATCCAATGCGGCCAGTGCTCCCTGGTCTGCCCCCATGCCTCCTGCCGGATCAAGATCGTGCCTGATGTCACCGGCGCGCCTGAAGCCTTCATCAGCAAAGACGCGGTCGGCAAAGACTTCAAGGGCAAAAAATTCGTCCTGCAGATCTTCACCGAGGACTGCTGCGGATGCACCCTCTGCGTCAGCGCCTGTCCGGCCAAGACTAAAGCCCTTGAGATGATCCCGAACACCGAGGAAGTACGCCGGGAGCAGTCGAAGAACGTCGAGTATTTCCTGAGCCTGCCGGAAATCAACCCGGCCGAGGTCAGCCTCACCACGGTCAAGGGCAGCCAGCTCATGCAGCCGCTCTTCGAGTTCTCCGGCGCCTGCGCCGGCTGCGGCGAGACGCCCTACATCAAGCTCATCACCCAGCTGTTCGGCGACCGCATGTACGTCGGCAATGCGACAGGCTGCTCCTCCATCTACGGCGGCAACTTGCCCACCACCCCTTACTGCAAGCGGGCCGACGGCCGAGGACCCACCTGGGCCAACTCTCTGTTCGAGGATAATGCCGAATTCGCCGCCGGCATGCGCACCACCGTCAACAAACTGGGCGGCCAGGCCACCGAGCTGCTTAAGGCGGCCGCCGAGGCCGGCATGGTCAAAGAGGAGCTGGCAACCGCCATCCTGGGCGCCGACCAGTCCACCCAGACGGCCATCGAGGCCCAGCGCGCCCGGGTCGACGAGTTGAACGCGGTGCTGCTCAAGAATAGCGACCCCATCGCCAGAAGACTCCTCCACCTGACCGACTTCCTGGTGAAGAAATCGGTCTGGGCCTTCGGCGGCGACGGCTGGGCCTATGACATCGGCTACGGCGGCGTCGACCATGTCCTGGCCTCGGGCGAGAACGTCAACCTCCTGGTGCTCGACACCGAAGTCTACTCCAACACCGGCGGCCAGATGTCGAAGTCCACTCCCCGCGCCGCCACCGCCCAGTTCGCCGCCGGCGGCAAGAAAATGCCGAAGAAGAACATGGGCATGATCTTCGCCACCTACGGCAACGTCTACGTCGCCCAGATCAGTCTCGGCGCCAATCCTGCCCAGGCCATCAAGGCGATCGCCGAAGCCGAGGCCTACGATGGTCCTTCGCTGGTCATCGCCTACGCCCACTGCATCAACCACGGCATCAACATGGCCCTGGGTCTCGAGCAGCAGAAAAAGGCGGTGGCATGCGGACACTGGCCGCTGTACCGCTTCAATCCGCAGCTGGAAGCACAGGGCAAGAACCCGCTGATCATCGACTCGAAGGAGCCGTCCATCACCTTTGAAGAGTACGCCCTCGGCGAGAACCGCTACCGCACCCTGAAGCGGGTCAACCCGTCCATGGCCGACCAGCTCATGGCCGAGTCCCAGAAGGACGTGCTGAAAGGGTGGAAGTTCCTGAAGAGTCTGGCGGCGGCCCTGGAACCGGCCAAGGAGGAAGGCACGCAGAACTAGGGCTGACGCCCGTAGCCAAAAGGTACTTACTCCCTCCCACTGCAGAGGGGGTAAGTACGTTCACGACATTCATTGTTAAAAAAAAATGAATTTCTAAGGTACTCTCCTCGCCCGTTCGTCTCGGGCGAATCCGCATGAAAAAGGGCCGGGTGGCTTCACGC
>JAEYNP010000064.1 GCA_023412495.1 Pseudomonadota bacterium | reverse complement strand
TGGTGGACCGATGCTGCCAACCACGTTGGCAACGGTCCCTTCGTTTGGGAGAACCTCGAGCAGAATACCGTAGCCTTGTTCACCCCCAATGCGAATTACTGGGGCGGCGCGCCTTCGTACACGCTCGAATACCGCTACATCACCGACTCGGCTGTAGCCTTCGAATCCTACCGCAATGACGAGTTCGATATCATCGGCCTCGCCGCGGAAGACCTGCAGGTTGCGCAGGCGGATCCCACGTTGAGCCAGGAAATCCTGCACTACCCAGGGTCCTGCACCTACGCGCTGATGTTCCACCAGCAGAAGGAACCCTTCACCGACCAGAAGGTCCGCGAAGCGTTCGCTTACGCTCTTGACCGCGAAGCCTGGGTGACGGACGTCCTCCAGGGCCTCGGCTCGCCGACCCTGACCTGGATCCCGCCGGGCGTCCCTGGATACGATCCGGACGAAGACCGCTACGGCTACGATCCTGAGGCTGCCCAGCAGGCTATTGCTGAGTCGTCCTACGGCTCGTTCGAGGCCCTGCCTCCGATCGAGTTCACCTTCTCCGACACGCCGCGCAACCGCACTCGCTACGAGTGGCTGGCGCAGCGCTTCCAGCAGGACCTGGGTGTTTCGATCACCCTGAATCCGGTTGAGGCGACCACCTACACCGCGCTGACCAAAGACATCGAAACCGCTCCGCAGGTCTACATCCTCGGTTGGTGCGCTGACTACCCGGATCCGCAGAACTGGCTGTCGGTGTACTGGAAGACCGGCGCCTTCGGCGAGCGCATCGGCTACTCGAACCCCGAGCTGGACGAGATGCTGTCGCAGGCCGATTCGGAACTCGATCCTGACGCCCGCATGGGCCTGTATGCCGACGCGCAGCGCATGCTGACCGACACGGCCCCGGTGGCGTACTTCTGGAACAACGTGAACGTGTACCTGGTGAAGCCCTGGGTTCAGGGCATGGTAACCACCCCGCAGGATGCGGGCTGGGCCGGCAACCAGGTCCCGAACGCGATCACCATCGATCCGCACTAAGCAGCAATAAGTACGATCTGAAATAAGCGTTGGCCGGTCCGCCCTCCCAAGGCGGGCCGGCCAACCAACACCCACCTGGAAAGGGGACTGAAAAGTCTATGGGAACCTATTTAGTCCGGCGCCTTTTATGGCTCATCCCTGTCTTGATCACGGTTTCGGCTGTGACCTTCTTTCTGATGCACTCAGCGCCCGGCGGCCCCTGGGACCGGGATCTGAGCGCCCGGCAGGTGGACGCCAGTACACAGCGCTTGCTCAACGAGTATTACGGCTTGGACAAGCCCCTATGGCGCCAGTACGTGTCGTACGTATTTGGAGACATTGATAGCGAGGGCGAGTTTACCTGCGGTTTAGTATGCGGTAACATGGGGCCCTCTTATCGCCAGCGTGGTTTAACCATTCAGCAGATTTTGTTTGATGCCCCCAGAGAAAAACCGTTCTGGGAAAGCCGTTTTGGCTATTCGGCGCGCCTGGGTTTGATGGCATTGGTGGTTGCCGTTTTGATCGGCCTGCCCATTGGAATTATTTCGGCGCTCAAGCAGAATACCTGGATCGACTACGTGAGCCTGTTCATCGCGACGATCGGTATTTCGGTGCCGAATTTCGTGATCGCCATTTTCCTGATCATCATATTCGCGTCGTGGCTGCACCTGATCCCAGTGGTGCCGCGCACCTGGGCCGCGCCGAATGCGTGGATCATGCCCGCGGTGGTGCTGGGGTTCGGCACGCTGGCGCGTACCGCGCGCTTGACGCGCGCTTCGCTGCTGGATGTGAAGCGCCAGGATTACGTGCGCACCGCGCGCGCCAAAGGCCTGGTTGAGCGGCTGGTGATCTTGCGCCACATGCTGCGCAACGCGCTGATCCCCGTGGTTACGTTTCTGGGGCCAGCCCTGGCAGGCCTGGTAACCGGCTCATTCATTATCGAAACCATGTTTAGTTTCCCGGGCATGGGCCGCGCGTACGTGCAGGCGATTGGGCAGCGCGACTACTCGATGATTATGGGTACAACGGTTTTGTATGCGATCCTGGTGGCGGTGGCCAACCTGAGCGTAGACTTTGTTTACGTCTTCCTTGACCCGCGCATTCGCCTGGATAAGTAGAAAGAGGAGATCGAATAATGGCAGAAACAACCAATCCCTCTTCACCGGAAAATGCGCTGCGCGCGAAAGCGGTAGCGGCGACTCTGGAGGTCAAAGGACCTTCTCGCAGCCTGATGATGGACGCCTGGTACCGCCTGGTTCGCAATAAAGGCGCGGTCGCCGGGATGGTCGTTATCATCCTGTTTTTCCTGGTGGCGCTGTTTGCAAACGTGCTTGCGCCGCACAATCCTTTGAAGATCAACAGCGGTAAGAGCTATCTTCCGCCGGTCTTTATCGAAAAATCGGCCGCCAACAAAACGCCGGACTCAGCCTTTTTCCTGGGGACCGATACGCTTGGCCGCGACACGCTCAGCCGGGTGATTTACGGCGCGCGCGTTTCGATGGTGGT
>JAEYNP010000049.1 GCA_023412495.1 Pseudomonadota bacterium | reverse complement strand
TATGGCCCTTATTTTTGGCTCAAGGAGATGAGCCGACAATACGATTGAATTTTGAAAATTTCGCCAAAAACCCTGTCAAGAACTATTTTTGATGCAGTGAAAATAGTTTGATGCTGAACAGTTACTTAATATCGAAGTAGAATCTCAAAGCCCTTCTCTTACGCTTCTCAATTGTTGCCGCTACCTAGCAATTCAAAAAGGGGACGGTTTTTTAGTTACCAAACTCGCCAATCTCCTGTTGACGTCGGAAATTGCAGGGCCAAAAGAACTTATTGAATCCATCGGAAGTCTAGCTAGAGATGCGGGGGTGCGAACGGTACTCCTCAAAATCCAGGTCGAACAACTTGGCGCTTTGGCGGAAAAATTGCCTGTTGTAGCTGCATTGCGAGACGAATCTTATGCGCTCATAACAGGAATTAACAGGAGCGGGGGGGAAGAACCAGCGGTATCAGTAAGCGCACCTGACCAGGATGGGCAAATGCAATCCAGGCAAGTGCCCCTGCAGAGCTTTCTCGCCAGTTGGGCCGGCAATGTTCTATGGTTTGAAAGAATAAATACCTCGCTCGTATGTTTTTCCATTATCGCCCGCGAGCACAAGATCGAGCTGACCAAGGACCGTCTTGTCCACGAATATAACCTTAACTCCGAGGAGATCCCCAAAAATACTCTGCTCAGGATGGCCAAAGAACATGGCTTGAAAGCGAAAATGCTGGACTTGTCCTGGCATGAACTCCTCCATCTGAAAAAAGCGTATCCTGCCATCGCCATTCTTCGGAGTGGTTCCCATGTGGTGTTGACCGGACTATTGGAAAGAGGTGAAAGAGATCAACCGAGGGAATTAGTAGTTGCATGTTTTGATCCGCTTTCCGGAAACGGGGGCGGACATATCCGACTGACGCGGCAGGAGTTTGAGGCGATATGGTCGGGAAAGATTTATGTTCTTAAGCGGCCATATCGGCTTACTGACGAATCGCAGCCATTCAGCCTGCGTTGGTTCATACCCGAGATTTTGCGGCAGAAGATTACATTTATCGATATTGCTGTTGCTGTTCTTTTTATCAATGCGATTTCCCTGGTCACTCCGATTTTTTTCCAAATCGTCATCGACAAGGTATTGGTCAATCAGGCCTTTAATACTCTCAATGTCCTGGGAATAGGAATGACGGTGGCGTTGGCGGTCAACGCCGGTCTCGATTTCCTCCGCGACTATCTCTTGCTTCATGCCACAAACAAGATCGATTTGCGGGTCACGGCCCGAACCTTCCGGCATCTCCTGCAACTGCCTCTTGACTTCTTCGAGCATGTTGCGGCCGGTGTCCTCACCCAGCACATGCAGCAGACGGCTAAGATCAGGAATTTTTTGACCGGCAATGTCTTCCTTACCCTGCTTGAAGCCACATCGCTCTTCGTTTTCCTTCCTTTTCTGTTCTTTTACAGTTTTCACCTTACCGGGATCGTTCTGGTTTTCACCCTGTCCATCGCTCTGGTTATCGGTGTTTTGATCGTGCCCTTCAAAAGGCGACTCAATGGATTATATGAGGCTGAGGGAAGCCGGCAGGCTATGCTCGTCGAGACTATCAACGGCATGGCCACGGTCAAGGCCATGGCGATTGAACCACTGCTTCGCAAAGGTTGGGAAGATAAAGTTGCAAAAGCGGTCAGCATGCAGTTCAGGGTGGGCAAGATTTCGATCACCGCAAAATCGATCACTCAATTCCTCGAAAGGGTGATGACGGTCATTCTAATCTGGCTTGGTGCCAGCAAGGTCTTTGACGGCAGCATGACCGTGGGGGCCTTGATCGCGTTCCAGATGCTGGCCGGGCGTGTCACTTCTCCCCTGGTGCGGCTGGTCGGCCTCATCCATCAGTACCAGGAGGCTGCCCTTTCAGTAGAAAAACTAGGGCTGGTTATGAACGCCCGCCCGGAATGGGGGGTGGACCGGCATGGCGTACGTCCCTCGCTGAGAGGCAATATTGTCCTCGAGCGAGTAAGTTTTCGTTATGCACCGGACCTACCCAATGTTTTGAAAGAAATATCGTTGGTTATCCCGTCAGGGACTACTCTCGGCATCGTCGGCCCCAGCGGTTCAGGCAAGACCACGCTCACAAGGATGTTGCAGAAAGTATACTTCCCCTCTACCGGCACAATCAGGGTCAGCGACTGCTATCTCAATGAAGTCGACACCTCCCATCTCAGGCAGCATATGGGTGTTGTTTTGCAGGAAAGCTTCCTCTTTCGGGCAACAGTAGCGGAGAATATCCGGGCCGGCCAGTCAGCCGCCTCGCGCGAGCAGATCATCAGGGCGGCGCTGCTTGCCGGGGCGGATGAATTTATCGTGAAGCTCCCCCAGGGGTACGACACAATGCTGGAGGAAGGAGCGAGAAACCTTTCCGGCGGGCAGCGGCAACGGTTGGCTATTGCCCGCGCCCTGCTCACTAATCCGGATATTCTCATTCTCGATGAGGCTACCAGTTCCCTCGATCCGGAAAGCGAGCGGATCGTGCGGGAGAATCTTGTGCAAATAGCCAGAAATAGGACAGTTATCATTGTATCCCACAGACTGTCCATGCTGAAGGACGCCCACAATATACTCGTTCTCGATAATGGCGAACGAGTGGGATATGGGCCTCATGAGCAGTTGCTGCAACACTGCAAGCTTTATAGAAATCTTTGGCAACAGCAGATGGAATTGAAATAGAGAGAGAACCGGGAGGGAATTCAGGGTCCACGGAAGTTGAAATGAATATCGGAAAAGAAAAAAGCAATAAGGATCTGCTCGAGTACCAGCCTGACGCGGTTGAGATAGAAGAACGGCCGGTGCCGGGGAAGATCCGTTGGGTGCTGTACCTGATTTTTTTATCCCTGGTGCTACTGGCGATCGGGGCAGTGGTCTTCAAGGTCGACCGGATTGTCGTCGCCCAGGGGGAGCTGATAACAACCACTCCGACAATAGTGGTTCAGCCGCTCAATACCGCCGTCATCCGATCAATACAGGTCGAGGTCGGCGATACCGTGGAGAAAGATCAGGTTTTGGCCACCCTCGATCCCACTTTTACCGGCGCGGACCTGAGTCAATTGACCAAACAGAGTCTTACGCTGGGGGTCCAGATCAGGCGGATCAAGGCAGAGTTAAGCAATTCATCTTTTTCGGCAAAACCTGAAGAAGGGGAAGACGGCGCTTTGCAGGAGCAGATCTTTCGGCAGCGGAAGGTGATTTTTGCCAAAAACAAGCAGACCACCGATGACAAGGTGGCTGCCTTGGAAGCGAAGCTGGGCTTGAACGCCGTTCAGCGACAGGGTCAGGAAAGGGACCTGAAACTCCTGCGGGACCTGGAAGGGACGACAGCCAAACTGCCGCAGAAGGATGAGCAGTACCGGCTTCGAGTACTCGAGGCGCAAAAAGCTCGCAGCCAGGCGGTGAACAGGGTCGAGAGCCTGCAGGCCGAGGAGCAGGTGATACGGCAGGAGTTGAAGCAGGTTCAATCGGAATGGCAACGGTTCGTCGAGGACCGCAACGGAGAATTGATGGAACAGGAGGTGAAGCTTCGCAGTGATCTGGAGAAGGTACAGGAAGAGCTAAACAAGGCCAAACGTCTCCACGAACTCGTATCGTTGCGAGCGCCGGAAAGGGGCGTGGTTCTGAAGATGGCCAAACGTTCGGTGGGCTCCATTATTCAACAGGCTGAACCGTTTGTAACACTGGTGCCATCGGAGAGCACCATTGAAGTGGAAGTTGATGTCGAAACAAAGGACATAGGCAGGATCAGGGTTGGCGATTCGGCGCGGATAAAGCTTGATGCCTTTCCCTTTCAACGTCACGACACTCTTCCGGGCAAGGTGCGGGTCATCAGCGAAGACGCATACCGGAAGGAGAACCGGGAGCTTGTTCTTGATTCCTCGCCCGATGAGGATTTGGCCGACGCGTTTTACCGCACCCGAATAAACCTGTTGTCGACCTCCTTGCGAAATGTGCCGGAAGGTTTTCGGCTCCTGCCCGGGATGAAGGTCCGTGCGGAGATAAAAGTAGGACAGCGCAGCGTGATCTCTTATTTCCTCTATCCGGTGATAAGAGCCCTGGACGAGAGTATGCGCGAGCCTTGAGCAGTCAGTTATTTTTAAAGTAAGTGAAGGAATAATGAAAAGAGTAAGATCTATATTTGGTTATGTATTGCTGATGGGCTTCTCAATCTGTCTCAGCGGATGCGGGGTGTTGACGGGATTGCCAGGTCATGGCGGAGGGAAACGCTTTGCGGTTGAGCAGGAGTTGGTTGCGGCAGCAACCCGGGGTGCCATTAAGCAAATTAACATCAGTTCCCTCCGGGGAAAGAAAGTAAACATTTTTGTAAATGCGATTGGCGATACCGGCGCCGGAAATCTTGTGGGTGGAAGATATTCCATCGTATCCCAGTTGCGGGGTGATTACATCCAGTCCCCACAAACGGTTGAAACCTCGGTCTTTCCGCGGTACACGTCCACCACTTCCACAACCTCCTCCACCAACACATCCGGGGACACTGCCTCGACCACAACATCATCCACTGAAACTGCCGATTCTACCACCACAACCTCATCAACCTCGGACGCGTCAAGCGACTCGAAAACGTACTCAACAAGCGAGAGTACGACGGACACCCTTTTGCCATTTCCGGAGAAGAAGACCACAAAGCAAAAAGGAGCAGGTGCCGTCGCTCAGGTAGGCGTCGAATATAAGGGTATAGGGGCATATCACAATTCTGAGGAGATCACCTCCTATGATCTTCAGTATCTTTCAGCTCTCCTGCAGACCTATCTCTTCCTTCAAGGAGTGAATGTGGTGCCGCCATCAGAGGCCGAGGTCGATGTGTATGTAACCGTCGATGTATTTGGTACGGTGCGCAGCCGGGTCGAGTGGTTTATTGCCAACAATGAAATCCTAAAGGCGAAAACATCGCTGGAGGTATTGGCCGTCGATCATTTGAGCGGCGAAGTGGTGATGGCTCCGCAGTCGGCAGGCGCTGAAGCGGAGTACAACGAGCAATACATTCTTTGGGCTGGCCCGATCTACATTAAGGAAACCTTGACAAGAGCACAGCCCTTGTTGAGCGACTTCACCGATATGAGTGAAAGCAAAGGGATAACCGAGCTGGCGGAAAAGAGCGTGGCTGTCCCGTACCCTTTTCAGGATCAGATGAAAAAAAATTAAGGATTTTGCCGCCCGTTCCCCTCGGAACATCAAAATAACGGTAGCATCCAGAAATACTATTTACAGGAGAAGACATGGCGTATTGGTATCTGAACGACGACGACAACAACTGGCCGTACGATGGTTTCCCCACTGCGGATGACGATACTGTTTATGGTTATGGCGGCAATGATTCCTTGGAGGGTGGCGATGGCAACGACAATCTCCTTGGGGGGACCGGCAACGATACCCTTGCCGGTGGTGCCGGCAACGATCTCCTTTTAGGTGAGGCAGGAGACGACATTCTCATTGACGGTCTTGGCAACAACATCTTGCGGGGCGGCCTTGGCAATGACCGTTACATTGTGACCAGTTCGACCGATGTGGTGGATGAAACCACCGGCGGCGGTGGCATCGACACGGTTGAAAGCACCCTGGACTATATGCTGGGCAATGGGGTTGAAAATCTGCTCCTGACCGGAACAGCGGCAGAAGGCATCGGCAATGCCTTGAACAACCAGATCACCGGCAATGTCGAAAGCAATATACTGGATGGCGCGGGCGGTAACGACAGCTTGAGTGGTCTTGCCGGGGATGACGTGCTGATGGGCGGTGCCGGCAACGATACCCTGAACGGCGGCGAGGGCTATGACCTGCTGATGGGCGGCGCGGGCAACGACATTTATTTTGTCGATGCGGAAGACGACATTGTATCCGAGACGCAGTGGCTCAACGGGAAGGCGATCGATACCGGTGGCGTCGATACGGTGAACAGTTCCATCGATTTCACCCTCGGTAACTTTTTAGAGAACCTTGCCCTCAACGGTTCCGAAGCAATAAACGGCTACGGCAACAGCCTCAACAACACAATCAGCGGCAACTTTGGTGACAATTATCTGGATGGTGGGAGCGGCAAAGATATCATCTGCGGCGGCTTTGGGAATGACTGGCTGTTTGGCGGCACCGGCGATGATGTTCTCTTTGGAGATGCCGGCGATGATATCCTCGAAGGCAGTCTGGGGAACGACATTCTCTATGCCGGCGACGGCGACGACACTCTGATCGCCAGTGATGCTCCTTTCTCGGATAAAGGCGACAAGATGTTCGGCGGGGCCGGCAATGACGTTTATGTCGTCTACAACATTACCGACAAGGTGGCCGAGACCATGTCCGCCACAAACATGGCAGATGCCGGTGGCATCGACACCGTGTACAGCTACGTCGATTTCACCTTGGGCAATTTCTTCGAGAATCTGTCTTTGATGGAAGGCGGCTTCGCCTTGAAGGCAACAGGAAATATCAAGGACAATATCCTGACTGGCAACACCGGCGATAACATCCTGAATGGCGGCGTGGGCGCCGACAGAATGGCGGGCGGCGATGGCGACGACACCTATTATGTCGATGCGCTGGGAGACCAGGTTGGCGAAGAGGTGGAGCAAGGCACGGACACCGTATTCAGCCTGATCGACCATTCCTTGCCGGATAATGTGGAGAACCTTGTCCTCACCGGCATCGGCAATACCAGGGGCACCGGCAACGGGCTCGACAACAATCTGGTTGGCAATATCGGCGCCAACACCCTGACAGGCGACGGCGGCGACGACATCCTCGACGGGGGAAAAGGCATCGACATCCTCATCGGCGGGACCGGCAACGACACCTATTTTGTCGATTCCCCCCTCGATGGTGTGACCGAGCTTGACGATGAAGGCTTCGACCAGGTGTACAGCACCGTTACCCAAATCCTGGCGGACAATGTCGAACTGCTCACCCTCACCGGCAAGGGTGCAATAGGCGGCACGGGCAACGAGCTGGACAATATCATTACCGGTAATATCGCCGCCAATATTCTCAACGGCGATGCAGGAGATGATTCGCTCTTCGGTGGCGCCGGCAACGATACCCTGAACGGCGGCGACGGCGATGACCTGGTGAATGGCGAGGCGGGCAACGACATCATGAATGGCGGCTTGGGCAATGACACTTACTATGTCGATGCGGTCGGCGACAAGGTGAACGAGAACAGCGGCGAAGGCACCGATGTGGTGAAAAGCTCAGTGAATTATACCCTCGGCGCCAATCTGGAAAACCTCAAGCTGCTGGGTGGTGCCCTCACCGCCACGGGCAACGGGCTGGCAAACATCATCGACGGCAACAGCCAGAACAACCTGTTGTCCGGCATGGACGGCGACGACACTCTCCGTGACCTGTATGGCGGCAACGACACCCTTGATGGCGGCGCCGGCGATGACATTATGGCCGGCGGTCTGGGCAACGACCTGTACGTGGTCGATACCGCAGGCGACACGGTGACCGAATACGAGGACGAGGGCATCGACACGGTGCGGACCGGCCTTGCCAGCTATACACTGGGCGATCACCTTGAGAATCTGATTCTCGCCGGCACGATGGCTCAGACCGGCACCGGCAACGCCCTGGACAACGTTTTGACGGGCAATGGGCTCTCCATCCTGTCCGGCGGCGCCGGCAACGATACATATGTCGTCAAAGGATCCGATATCGCCCAGGAAAATGCGGCTGAAGGCACGGCAGACACGGTAAAAAGCTCGGTGTCCTACTCCCTTGGCGCCAATCTGGAACATCTGGTGCTGACCGGCACCGCCGCCATCAACGGCACCGGCAACGCCGCGGCCAACCTGCTGGTGGGCAACGATGGGGCCAATACCCTTTCCGGCCTTGCCGGCAACGACATCCTGAACGGCGGCAAGGGTGCGGACATTCTGCTCGGCGGCAGCGGCGACGATATTTACTGGGTCGACAACGCCCTTGATAAAGTCTATGAAACCGAGACACCTACTGCCTCTGTCGACCAGGGTGGCATCGATACCGTATACAGCACCGTCACCTTCACCCTGGGCAGTTATGTGGAAAACCTGATCCTCACCGGCATCGGGGCCATCGGCGGGACCGGCAACGGGGAAGACAACATGATTACCGGCAACGCCATGAACAACACCTTGAACGGGCTTGGCGGAAACGATGAGTTGCATGGCGGCGGCGGCAACGACATCCTGAACGGCGGGGAAGGCAGCGACGATCTCTATGGGGAAACCGGCAACGATAAGATCAATGGCGGGGACGGGGACGGCAACGATACCCTGCGCGGCGGTCTGGGCAACGATATCCTCACAGGCGGCGCCGGACAGGATATGTTCGTCTTCGATACCACCCCGAGCGCCGCGACCAACAAGGACACCATCACCGACTTCAATGCCGCCGACGACACCATCGCGCTTTCCGCCTCGATCTTCACAGCCGTGGCCGGTGGGGTTTCCGACGTCAACTTTCGCAGCAACAAGACAGGCATTGCAGAGGATGACAGCGATTTCCTCATTTACAACACTACTACTGGGGCGCTGTGCTACGACGCAGACGGCAATGGTGCCGGTGCGGCGTTCCAATTCGCAACTCTGACCGCCACACCTGGGCAACTAAGTTTTGATAACTTTACTGTTCTCCCTGGATGATTGTTTGTAGCCATAAAAAGAGTGCAGGAGATAAGTCGATCGGCGAATATGGAGTCGTTCGCTAAGCACTGCCTGTCCGTAATTTTTCATGTGGATGACTGGGGGGTATGTTCGGTAATCAATAACCGCCTTAATAATCGATTGGTGACAAGTTAGTTTGTTATGATTGTTGTTTTTCAAAATACTTTTATATGCTAGCAAAGATCTCATCTGGAGAAAGTCAAAATGGGAGAATTAATGACTTCCGACTTTTTGGTTAACACAGCTACGGGTATTCAACGAACTCCATCTATCACACGCCTAAGTAACGGCGGTTTTGTGGTGACATGGGAAGACTGGAGTCAAGCGTACTCTGCGAGTATACAATATGTACGTGGGCAAATATATTCAGCAAACGGGACTCCGTCCGGCAGTGAATTTCTTGTCGGCACCTCGGGAGTAAGCTTTTCTAGTAATCCATGTGTGGCCGACTTGAGCAACGGTGACTTCGTTGTGACATGGTTCAGCTTGACGGGGACCAGGGGGCAAGTCTACACTGTCGGTGGCGCTAAATCCGGTATTGAGTTTCAGGTTAATGGTTTTGCAGGTTATGAAGCATGCGTCACCGGATTAGCTAATGGTAATTTTGTTGTAACTTCTGTTCATAACGACGATTCCAACTTTGGCATATATGGGCAGATCTACACCTCCAGCGGGTTAAAGTACGGTAATGAATTTAATGTCAATACGACGACACCAAATTATCAATATGATCCATCCGTAACAAAGTTAGCTGACGGGGCGTTTGTTGTTACTTGGAACGACAACAGCCAAAGCGGTGGGGATAAATCCGGTGTAGCAGTCAGGGGGCAAGTTTTCACTGCCAATGGAGTCAAATCTGGTGCCGAGTTCCTTGTCAATACCACAATTTCGAGTGACCAATATAATCCCTCGATCACCCATCTGACTAGTGGGTTCGTTATCACTTGGAACGATTACAGTCAGAGCGGCGGTGACAAATCCAGTTTGGCTGTCAGAGGACAAGTCTTCACCGCCAATGGGGTGAAGTCCGGAAGCGAGTTCCTTGTCAACACTGCAACGACCGATTTACAATTTGAACCATCTATTACCGGCTTGGAAAATGGTGGTTTTGTAGTGACTTGGATCGATCGTAACTGGATCAACGGCTATACAATCCGTGGCCAACTGTTTAATTCTGATGGGAGCAAGTTCGGAGGGGAAATCGTTGTCAATACTACTGCGGCCAATTACCTGGATTCTCCATCTGTTACCAGTCTGGCGAATGGTGGTTTTGTAGTAACATGGCAATCAGGAAACGATACGTCTGTTTCTGCTATTCGTGCTCGCATGTTCAACGCCGATGGCACACCATACGAAATACCACCACCGGATGTAACCCCGCCTGTTGTTAATTGTTTCACCTCAACGAATGCTAGTGGTCATTTTGGTGTGGGGGAAACCATCATCATCACCGCGATAATGAGTGAGGCGGTGAAAAATGGTTCCACCTTTGATGTGACCTTAGATACCGGCGACACAGTGACCCTCACGGCCGACAGCCAGGGCAAACTCCTGTCCGGAACTTACACCGTTGATGCCTCCGATAGCACCGGGGATTTGAATATCACCTCTTTCACCAGCGGCACGGTGCACGACCTGGAGGGTAACGCCATGACCTGCACCGCCCTACCCGCTGGCAATAACCTGGCAGATAACAAAGACCTTTCAATCAACGACGACGGCATTCCCAAACTCTCCATCAACGATATCGCCGAAACGGAAGGAGGGACGGCGACCTTCACCTGGTCTCTCGATAGACCTGCCGGCGAGGACGGCGCGTCGTTCTGGTGGTATCTCCGGGATGGCAGCGCAGTGTTTGGCGCTGATTATGGCGCGGAAGGGCATCGAACGGGTTTTGTAGAAATTCCTGAGGGTGAGCAAACCGGGAAAATAGCCATACCTACCAATCGGGACAATCTTCAAGAAGGTGTCGAGACTTTTGAAATAGTCTTACGGACACCGACGAACGTCACTATCCAGGACAAGGTCGGCGAGGCCTCGATTTTCGATGAGAGTGGGCAACTGCCTCTGCTTACCTTGCATGATGCTACTGTAGTCTACGAAGGTGATCGGGCGGCTTTCAAGGTGACATTGGATCACAGTGTATCGGAGGATATTCATCTCCTGTTCGGCACCATGCCGGCAATAGGAGGAGGGGCCACCAGTTCGGATTTCACGCCGGTCGAGGACGGCGAATGTATAATCGCGGCGAATACCCTTTCCGCAACTTTTTACGTGCAGACAACCGGGGATAACAAATACGAGGACGGTGAAAGTTTTCAGGTGTATTTATGGGACCCCGATGCCGGCACTTCGCCCCAGGTTCGACTAATCGACAGATTTGGTAAGGAAACAACGGCGCCAGGCGCTGCCACCTTTGCCACAGGGTATATAGCTGCCGACAGCGTAACGCAGACGGCGGCGGAGCTATTCCAGCACAATGGCGAATATACCGATGGCAAATACGCCAGCCTGGCCGGCTTTGCCGCAGCGGCATATGTCAATAATAGTCAGGGTAATGTGTCTGTCTGGCAAGGGTGGACGCCTCTTGCCGCGGATGCATTGGGGATAGACAGCGGAGGGTCTGCCAATTGGGTGATCCCACCTATCATGTCAAAATGGTCAGCTCAAGGTGCTTATGCAATTAGCCAGAGTGGTACGAGTGGGCCACAATATTCTCTTATTAATGGGATATTTCAATATTTTCCTGGGAATCTTTCTGATAGTGCCAAGCCACTTGCTTTAGTGGCGCGTTCTTCTGATTCTCTTGTCATATCATTCAGGGGAGTGATTGATTCTGGAGATAGTTCTGATTTACTTTTTCTTGATCCTAATCCAATCTCTGGTCCAGCAAACATCCTTTACCATGATGAGGTTAATCGACGTTATGCAAGATACAAGATACTACTTGATGCTATTGATAGCTATGTAGCAGATGAAAGTAATGGAATCAAGAATGTTTATCTGACTGGTTTCGATATAGGTGGAGGAGTGGCAGAAGAATATTTGAGATGGCATCAAGACACAAATGTAAAATATAATGCTATTGTGTTTGGCTCTTGGAGTCCCACATTGCTTTATGATGATAGAATTTTTGCTTTTAAAGTAGGAGGAGACCTTACAGATTTAGTAAATACCGCCTCTTCAACGAGTAAGACATCAGGAACATTGGTAGAGTACATCAACGACATTCAAGTAGCTCCTGGTAAATACCACGATATATCACTTTATACTGCACTGACTGAACAATTTGAAAAAGAAGGGTTTGTGTTTGATATTTTAAGAAATCGTGATGATGAAGATTGCACAATTGGAGTTGATTTAAATTATAATCAAACTACAAAAAAAATAGAGAGTGCAGTCCATGACAATAATTCAATTGCAGCTAATGCGGACTATCTCTTTGGAGGTCAAGGTGAAGATAGGCTGTATGGTGAGCAACTAATTGGCAACTTGTCAACAGGAAAGAACATGATGTATGGTTGTTCCGGTGATGATATCTTGGAAGGAATGGACGGTGACGATATTCTTTATGGGGGGAGTGAGAACGATAAATATGTTTATGGCGTGAACAGCTATGATAATTTTGGCAATGATTTTATTTCTGACGAAAGTGGAAGCATTGACAAAATCATTCTCGGAAATACTGATGAACAAGCAAACTTCAACACAATGTACTCTGTAGAAGATGGCTTATTCAGTCAATATATTGAATACGATGTTATGTTCGCACGCTCCGCTACCGATGGAAATGATCTTCTTGTTAGGCTTACACCAGAGGCAACCCTTGACTTTGGTCACAATGGCAAAATTACTGAACTTCCCGACAGTGAAGGAATTATAACGATTGACGACATGGGCACGGTTGATCATCGCGTTGAAAGTTTGCTATTTTCCAATACCCCTAATAATACTGGAGATGACGAACTGGTGAGTTTGTACAATATCTATGTTGCATTGGGCCAGCTAGATTATGATACCAGCGCATCTACAGATTCCACCAGTTGGACCGTATTTAGTGTTGGTGGAAATAATAATGACAATGGTGGTTTTGGTAAATCTGTAGGCTTTATCGCTCAGGTGTAGTTGCACCACAGTCCAAACCAGATTCTCGGCAACGGTGACAATGACGGCTGGGGAAAATCCATCAATCTCATTGCCCAGGTCTAAAAGAGAAGTGGTCCCCGGTCTACGTCTGACGGTAGAAGCATAAGCGTGGCAGCGCAGCTTGCCATACTGACGAAGAATTTGGCTGTGACCGGAATGAATGGGTGATAGCGGCGTTAGTTTTTTTAATTTAGTTCTCTGAGCGTCCCTTTCTCGGGGATTGAAGAGAAAGCTCCTTTTCTCCGATTTTGAAAAGCCTCTCATATTAACGAACTTTATTGCGCATTCAGGTGAATACTCATGGCCAAAGTTATTCTGGACAACACCGATAATTCCTGGACCGACACGCTTGGCGAGAACGATACAGTCTATGGCGAGGGCGGGAATGATACCCTGTACGGCGGTCAAGGCGCAGATGTCCTGCATGGCGGTGGCGGCATCGATTACCTTTTCGGTCAAGCAGGCAACGATACCCTCTATGGGGATGGATCTTACGATTATCTCTATGGAGGAGATGGCAATGACGTTCTGTATGCAGGAGAAACAGGTTTCTGGGATTGGCTATACGGCGGTGCTGGGAACGATACCCTGTTTGGCAAGACCCTTTTTGGCGGAGCTGGTGCCGGCTATGGAGATGCTTCCGGCGGCGTGACTGTTGATTTGCGTATCACGGGGTCGCAGAATACAGGGGCTGCCGGGCTAGATACCTTAAAGGATATTTATTCGCTAAGCGGATCATCATTTAATGATCAGCTGGTTGGAAATAATAACGGCAACTCCCTCTATGGGCAAGGTGGCAACGATACACTCGATGGCGGGGGAGGAGACGATTATCTTAATGGTGGCGCGGGCGACGACCTTTTAGTTGGTGGTGCCGGGGATGACGATTTCTCTGGCGGTTCCGGTATCAACACCATTATTGGCGGCTTGGGGATAGATGCTGTTGACTTCACAAGTGCAACACAAGGGGTCACGACTGACCTGAACTTGACAACGAAACAAAATAACGGGCAAGGCGGTTTTGATATCTTGAGCGGGATAGAACAGATCTATGGGTCGTATTACAATGACCTCCTGATTGGAGATGCTCAAGATAATAAATTTTATGGTGATGCAGGTAACGATACTCTGCTGGGCGGCGCTGGGAATGATTGGCTCCTTGCGGATAACGATATGGATGGCCCGGTATGCGACGACTATTTGGATGGAGGGGAGGGCAACGACTGGCTCGGTGGTGGTGGCGGGGAGGATACCTTGCTCGGCGGAAATGGCAATGACATCATCAATGCTGGACTATATGCTTCCAGTATTGTTGATGGTGGTGCTGGTAGGGATGCTGCTTCTTTTATCTGGAATCATGGAGTACGGGTTGATCTGCGCATCACCGAAGCCCAGGATACCGGGTCAAATGTGGTGACCTTGCTGAACATTGAGGATATTGAAGGGTCTGGTCGAATTGATGGTCACGATATCCTCATTGGTAATTCTGCGAACAATGGTATTTGGGGAGTACAAGGCAATGACTGGCTGACCGGCGGATTGGGAGCTGATACCCTCAGCGGTGGCAGTGGTGAGGACTGTTTTATATATGAGAAAAAAACAGAATCGACCTTATTAACAACCGACACAATTAAGGATTTTGCAACAGGCGACCATTTTGTTTTAAACGGTATGGCTGGTATTTCGGTGATGACAACTGCGTACTCTTGGAAAGGGAGTGCTGCCAATACCCTCTCGGCAATCCGCGGCGATGCCGCATTGAACAATGTGGCTGTATTTTTCACGAATGGCAAGGATGGTTGGTTGACAATCAAAGGCAAGGGCCGTGGCCAGGATTTTGACAATACCGTCATTGAACTCACCGGGCGAAAGACCCCCTTGCGTGTCGAAGATATCATTACCCGCCTGACGGATGAAGATAGCGATGCGCCGACCGTCACGGGCTTCACCTCCACTTCCAACAGCCGGACCTACCGGGAAGGGGAAGTGATCAACATCACCGCCCAGATGAGCGAGGTGGTGCAGGCCGGCTCGAATTTTGCCGTGACGCTGGACACCGGTGTCGTGATCACCCTGAAGACCGTCGCCGACAGCAAGACGCTGACCGGCAAATACACCGTCGGCGCGGGAGACCACAGCGCCGATCTACGGATTACCAGTTTCGCCGCCGGATCGGTGCACGACCTGGCCGGCAATGCCATGACCGACACCACTCTGCCAGAGGGCCACAATCTATGGGACTACAGGAATATTGTAGTTGAGACCGGCGGCATCCCCACCCTGACCGGGCTTGCCATCGTCTCCGATCCCGGAACGGATAACACCTATTCTGCAGGCGATATCATCCGGATGGCCGCAACATTCAATGAGGCGGTGAATGTCACAGGCAACCCTTATGTCAAGTTGAATATTGGCGGAAACACAATAAGGCCGACCAAGTACATCAGTGGCAGTGGCACGAATACCCTTACCTATGAATACACGGTTCAGGCAACCGATGCCGACAGTAATGGCGTTTCCATCGGAACCAGCGCCCTTGCACTGGGAGCCGGTGGGGCAATCCGCGATAGCGCCGGCAACAATGCGATTCTGACGAATCTGGCATTGGCAGATAATGCAGGGCACAAAGTAGCCGGCACTGTCTTCCTAAGAATTTCCTCTGCCGCCGACAGCAAAGGCAACTTCACCGTGGGCCTTTACAACAGCGACGGAACCACGGCTAGAGCCCAGGGGGATATCAGACTCACGTATACCGTCAGCGGAGGGCTGACGGGTAATCCGCCGGTTCTCTCCATTAAAGACGGCCAGACAAGCGGGCAAATCACCATCACCGGCGCCACATCAACCGTCCAAACCGTAACCCTCAACAACACCGTCAACAAAACGGGCGTACAGGTTGATCTGGAACATAATGTCGGGCAGTATCTGCCTTCTGCAGCAACTTCGAACAACGGACCGAAATTAGTCAGTGTTGCAGTGAATAATGAGAGAACCCAGGTCACAATGACTTTTGATCAGGCTGTTTCGAAAATATCTGCTAATCCCGGAACGATTGACTTTTTAAACCTGACAAAAGATCCGGATGTTGCAGATCCTATGTCATCCTTCAATGTGATTGCAAACAGGATCATAGTGAATTTCGCGACAGCTCTTGAAGCTGGGTGTGAATATGAAATTCGAATGAACGACGATGTACTCAATGATTTTTCTGGCCTTGGTGTTCGGGATGCGCGGTTTGCAACATCAGGAACTATTCCTGATGCAATTAAAAGCCTATTGCCAGTAAAAGCAGACCAGTTTCCTGCAAGTGCAACAAAGTATGCGCAGGGATATAATACAGAATTCAGCCATGGGATAGATGGGCAGGTCGTATCCGATTCCAATGCCAAATTTGCGTTGGATATTTCTGAAAATAGTGATGTGTTTTCTTTATTCGATGGAGGAACGGTAAAAGGCGTCACAAAAGGGAGAAACAATGGTGATGGCTCGTATGGAAATACTGTAACAGTCGAATACACTGTTAATGGGAGGACATTTTACGCCACATATGCTCACCTTGAAAGCGTTTCTGTAAACAAGGACGACCATGTCGATCGAGGGACAGTTCTAGGAAACGCAGGTAACACAGGCGGCCCAAAAGGTATGGCGGTTCATCTCCATCTTCAGATAGGAGATTCGTTAAATGGAACCGTCGCAAGCGGGAGATCCCAAGTGGCACCGACTGTTTATTTCCAAAGATTTCTTGATAACGAAACCGACGGTCTGCCTGATGGGTGGACGGGAAAAGTACGGGCAACTGATATATTTGGTACTGATGCGACGGGGACAGGCTCAGCCATAGAGAGGCTTATCGGATCTGATGCCAGCGAAAGGGTCTTTGGCTTTGATGGGATGGATTTTCTCGAAGGCCAGGGCGGACATGATGAACTCTACGGCGGGAGTGGAAATGATACGATCATGGGCGGCATGGGCAATGACTTGCTCAGGGGAGGGGCTGACGCCGATTCGTTGGATGGGGGCAATGACGATGACGAGATGTATGGCGGTGATGGCAAGGATATCCTGACGGGGGGATGGGGAAATGACCTCATGTATGGCGAAGAGGGAGCGGACTCCCTGGAGGGGAAGCAAGGCAACGATACCCTCCACGGGGGAGACGACGAAGATAGTCTCTTTGGTGGAGACAATGACGATATCCTGCACGGCGGGCTCGGCGCCTACGATGTCATGAACGGAGGCGGGGGAAAAGATACTTTTTACTTTGAGCACCCCAATGAAGGTGACAGTATCAATAATCCTTACAATCGGAATACGATAGAGGATTTCAAAACCGGGAGGGATGTTGTCGCCTTTCTCGATTCGAATTTCGGCTTCGGAGATCTTGGAGATGATACGCGCTTGACCGATTTGCAGGTCGAGGGAGAATCACGATTCATTAGCGCCGCAACTATCGATGAATGCAAGATTCTCAGAGATAGCGGCACAATTGATACGGCGGTTTTTCTCTATGCCTCCACCACGGGTGGGCTTTATTTCGACCGGGATGGCAAAGATAGCACGTATGCTCCCGTGCATATAGCAAAAATTGGCGGAGATAGGCTTACGGAAGGCGATATCATTATAGTTTCGCAGAATATTGTTTAATTCGAACCTTCATGGGTTAACTCCATTTTTGTGGCAATCTCCTTGGATATCAGTTCTCCAGTTACACCACCTTCGAAATTTTTACCGGTTTCGAAAGTTCCCAAAGCAACCACCGGCAATTGCTGATTACCCCACATTGACATGCATGGAGGCTCTTCGCATCAATGAATGTTTTATTCATTCACCCTAATTTCCCTGCCCAATTTCGCCATTTGGCTCAATTACTTGGCAGCACTGGTCACAATGTAATTTTCGCCACGGAAAATGCACGACCTGAGTGGGAAATTCCCGGGGTGGCAAAAGCCGTATACAAGCTCGGCAAGGCACCGGAGGAAAACAGCCAATTATTCCAGCCACTGCTTCAGGCTACGGCCCATGCCGAGGCCATGTTGCTTCTCGGCGAGGATTTAAAAAAACGCGGTTTTGTCCCTGATGTCGTCTATGGCGCCTCGGGGTGGGGCGGAACCTGGTTTGCGCGGGATCTTTTCCCTCAAGCAAAATTGATCGGATATTTTGAATGGTATTATCATGCCGATTCGCCCGATGTAATGTTCGATCGCCAGGAAACATTGTCGACGCAATACCGTGCCAGACTCCGTCTTCGTAATACCGTGATGATCAATGATCTGTTGTCCTGCGATCTCTGCATTACTCCATCGCAGTGGCAGCGGCAACAATTTCCCCCGGTATTCCGCGATCGAATCGCTGTCCTGCATGACGGTATCGATACGGAGTATTTTTCTCCCTCCACGGAAGTTTCTTTGAACATTCCCGGACTCCCCTTGACCGGTCGAGAAACTATCGTGACCTATGCAACTCGGGGCATGGAACCGTATCGGGGTTTTCCGCAATTCATCGAGTCCCTGCCCCTCATTCTCAACAAAAATCCTGATTGCCATATCATTATTGCTGGTGAGGATCGGATTTGCTATGGCTCAAAAAGATCGGACGGCAAGACCTGGAAAGAGGCGATGTTGGACCGTGTCCCATTGCCGGCGGATCGAGTGCATTTTGTCGGTAGCCTGCCTTATGGACAATACCGCCAATTGCTTCGTTGTTCCGATGTTCATGTCTACCTGACACGACCTTTTGTATTGTCATGGTCTGCGCTTGAAGCGATGTCCTGCGGCTGCCTGTTGGTAGCGTCGGATACGGAACCGGTAAGAGAAGTGATACGCGACGAGGTGAATGGATTACTTACGGATTTCCACAGTCCAGAGAAAATCGCTGGCCGTGTCCTGTATGCTTTGGAAAATCGAAATACTTGCGTAAACCTGCGCCGCAATGCTCGGGAAACAATAAAAAGTTACTTTAATTTAAAATCAACACTTGCTCGCCAAATGGCAATTCTGAGTCGATAGTTTTATATGAAAATGACCACTGAGGGTGGAAATCCCGCAGTCGGATTTGCTTATTGTGGCTTAGGTTCAGCTCTCTTTCCTCCTCCAATCTATTTCCCGGGTTCAAATCCACAACGCCGCTAGCTTATTCAGACAGCAGCACCAAGAACGGGCTCCTCAAGATTGTTTCATCGGAGGAAACTGCCGGATGAATAGGCGGGTTACTGGCAAGGAGACTTTCCTTGCGTTGGCTTCTGCTCCCTCTTTTTCTCATTTGTCGAGACAGTGCCAGGTTTCTGTCTCGTTCTTTGGTACCTCCCTCAGGGTTTACTTCTTTTGTTTTCCCTTTTTAATGAAAGTCCTTCGCGAGGTCAACTCAACACCGGAAAAACTCCAATTCCTCGTTGAACCGGCACGGCACCCTCGACCTCACTCAACCAAATCACTGCAATATCTACTCGTTAGTACACCATGCATTTTATTATTAAACTGTTAAAAGAATTGACTGGCGGAGAGCTTAATGCCAGAGTATGATTGCACCGGCACTTTCTTATAATAATCAGATCTTTACGTATTTTTAAATGGAAGAACTTGTCTTCCTCACCCCCATCCCCCATAAAATAACAGAAGGAGGTTGTATGGCGGTATCATGGTTTCTTGACGACACTAACGACGGCTTCAGCGGTTCCCCTGACAACGACATCGTGTATGGTTATGGTGGGCACGATACTCTGACAGGCAATGCCGGGAACGATATGCTCTACGGCGGCAACGACAATGACCAATTTTTCGGTGGAGATGGGAACGATACCCTTTTGGGTGAAGCCGGCAACGACAGCCTGGAAGGCGGGGCAGGCAGCAATGTCCTCGATGGCGGTGTTGGCAACGACACTCTGGTTGGCGGCAGCAGTGGGGGCAACCTGTTGATCGGCGGGGCGGGAGACGACACATTTGTGGTCTATGGTCCGAACGATACAGTCACGGAACTTGCAGGGGGCGGAACCGATTGGGTGGAGGTTCATTTCCACGGGTACACTTTGCTGGCCAATCAGGTGGAGAATTTAAGACTCGTTGATGCCTCTTCTGCAAAAGGCAACAGCCTCAATAACCGCATGGTCGGCAACGACGACTATAGCATCTATTTTGATGGCGGTCTTGGCAACGATACTTTGGAAGGTGGGGAGAGAAATGACACCCTTTTTGGTGGCGTGGGAAACGACAGTCTGCTTGGGAACGCCGGCAATGACCATCTCTATGGAGATGTGGGGAATGATATCCTGGATGGCGGCATTGGGGCAGACATCATGTCAGGTGGCCTCGGCAATGATACTTTTATTGTCGACGATGAAAATGATATGGTCTGGGACTACAAGGGGTCTTCAGGTGGTGTGGATACAGTGATGAGCAGCGTCAGTTATTATCTCGACGCTGATGAAATTGAAAATCTGGTTTTAACCGGCAGTGCCGACATCGACGGTGACGGTCATTGGCTGGCGAATAAAATCTATGGCAATGACGGCAACAACAGGCTCGAAGGCAACGGCGGCAAAGACAGCCTGTACGGCGGAGCCGGGAACGATACATTCAATCAAAATTCCTATGGATGGGGCAGCGCCCTGATCGACGGCGGCACCGGCGACGATGTCTACTATATCGATCCCAAATTGGATAAGGTGATCGAGGCGGCGAACGCCGGCACCGATACCGTCTACAGCAACAGGGATTACACCCTTCTCGCCAATTTCGAGAATCTGGTCCTTATAGATGGTGCGAACATCGGCAAGGGAAACGCCGTAGCCAATGATATCACTGCCTGCCAGTACGGTAAATCTTCCCTTTATGGCATGGCTGGCGACGATACCTTGCACGGCAACGAGGACGACAACCTCCTTGATGGCGGCACGGGAATCGACTCCATGATCGGCGGCAATGGCAGCGACACATATTTCGTTGACAATGAAGATGACGAAATTGTTGAGAACCTGGACGAGGGCTGGGATGAGGTGCGAAGTGCCTCATCCTATACCCTTGCCGAGAACATCGAGATTCTGACCCTGCTGGGGACCGGTCATATACAAGGCGTTGGCAATTTGTCGAACAACACCATAACCGGCAACGTCGGCAACAATCATCTTCTGGGTTCAGACGGTAACGACACGATTTATGGTGGCGCCGGCAATGATACACTGCACGGTCAAAATGACGACGATCGTTTATATGGCGGGCTGGGCAACGATACGATTTATGGCGGCGACGGCTATGACCGGATCTGGGGTGACGAAGGCAATGATTATATAGACGGCGGCAATGGTCGCAGTCGTCTCACCGGCGGCGCCGGCAACGATACCATTATCGGCGGCATCGACAGGGATGATATCTCTGGCGGCGACGGCAATGACAGGATTGACGGTAGCAGCGGCATTGGCAGTCTCTACGGCAACGCCGGCGACGACTATCTTCGCGATAGCGAGACCGATGCGGATTACGATATCCTGAAAGTCTACATGGACGGCGGCGCCGGCAATGATACCCTGATTGGCGGCAGCGGCAGCGGCTCTATATATTACGGTGGAACTGGGAACGATTATATCGACGGCGGTGCCGGAGGCGACTGGATGTATGGTGGGGATGGCAACGATACCTATATCGTCGATGATCTTCTCGATGCTTTGTGGGAGGTTCAATATGATCCGAACGACAATAGCAGGTGGCAACCCAGTGGCGGCATCGACACCGTGATCAGCTCGGTATCCTGGTCACTCTGGAATGGTGGCAATGATTTTGAAAATCTTATTTTGGATGGTCAGGCTGCCGATAATCTGCGCGGCGAGGGTAACGGCCTGAACAACCGTATCGACGGAGACGACGGTGACAATATCCTGATCGGAAACGAGGGCAACGATGTCATGTACGGTGGCAAGGGCAACGATGTTTTCGACGGCGAAAGCAATGATTTTAGGGGATGGGAAGGGAAGGACACCATGTACGGCGGGGTGGGTGACGACACCTACTATATTTCTCCTCTCGCCAACCAATGGGGACAGGACACGATAGTGGAACTGGCCGGCCAGGGGACGGATACCGTGCACTCATCCGGCAATTACACCTTGGGCGCAAATCTCGAGAACCTGGTCTTGCACTGGTCCGGTTACGGCAAAGGCAATGAACTCAACAACGATATCACCGGAGGTGAATTCGACTATAACACGCTCTACGGCATGGCAGGCGACGACACCCTGCGCGGTAGCCTGTACAACGATACGCTCGATGGTGGACTTGATGATGATGTAATGATTGGCGGCGAGGGCGACGATGTATATTACGTTGACAGCCTGGGCGATGTGGTAATTGAGGCTGTAGACGACGGCAATAGCTGGGACAGCGTAATAAGTTCCGTCTCCTTCGCTCTTGCGGACGACGATCCCGACACCGACGACGAATATCTCGAAGGCCTTACTCTGATCGGATCGGCCCATATCGATGGTTCTGGCAACAGCTTTTATAACGAGATTTTCGGAAACTCAGGAAATAACCATTTGTCCGGCAACGGCGGTGGCGACTGGATTGACGGCGGCGCAGGCAACGACACCATCGAGGGGCTTGCTGACGCTTGGTCCCATTTTTTCGGTGGCCTCGGCAACGATTCGATCACCGGTTATGGTTGGTTTTCAGCAGACTCTGGTAACGACACCTTGATTGGCCTGGATGGAGACGAAGGCAATAGTATGTATGGCGGCCTCGGCAATGACTCCATAGTCGGTGCATCCGAAAATGACTGGTTAACCGGCGATGCTGGCAATGACACATTGATCGGCGGCGATGGCGACGATTATCTTGATGGCGGTCTCGGCAACGATACCATGGTCGGAGGAACTGGCGGCGACTCCTATCTAGTCAACAGCAGTTACGATGCAGTAATTGAAAACGCTGCCGATGACGGTTGGGATCATGTCACCAGTACGATCAATTATGTACTTGCCGATGGTGTTGAAGGATTGAGCCTCTCGGGTACTGCCCAGAAAGGCACCGGCAACGATGATAGCAACTATATCAATGGCAATAACGTCAACAATATCCTGGATGGCAAGGGCGGTGATGATGATATAAATGGAGGAGCCGGCAACGATACCATCTTCGGCGGCGAAGGCGGTGATTGGATAGGTGGCGGCCTTGGCAAGGATTCGATGGTTGGCGGCAATGGCAACGACATTTACGAGGTCGACGATATTGGCGATAAGGTGGTCGAACTGGTTGAGGATCACTCTGGATATGATCCAGTGTTTACCGATCATCTGGGCCATGAACACAAGGGGGACGCGGTAAACAGCTATATAACGTATACCCTGCCCGCCAACGTGGAAATGCTTCTGTTGGACGGCAACGGGGCGATCAATGGAACCGGCAATGAAGCGGAGAATGTTATTGTGGGTAATTTCTTCAACAACGTTCTCGATGGCAAGGCCGGCGACGATACCCTCTATGGCGGCGGCGGCGACGATACCTACTGGCTCGATTCGCCTGATGATATTATTTCTGAAGTCTACTTTACCCGATTTGATGGCCCTCCTGAATTCCTCAACAACATTGATGCCGGCGGCATCGATACAGTGGTGACGACTTTTGACTACGATCTGCGAAATGACCTGAACCTGATAGATGGCAACGAGGTCCTGGAGAACCTGACCTTTGTCGGCACGAATGCGGTGACCGGCCATGGCAACGCTCTCGACAACGTCCTGGTCGGCAACGGCAATTCGACGCTCCATGGTCATGAAGGTGATGATACATACATCCTGACCAAATTGTCGCAAGACGATTACGATATAGCTGTCGAACTAAATGAACCGGGCGTCGATACCGTCAAAACCAATATGCAGGGATACGAGCTTGGCGATAATATCGAAAATCTCATCCTCATCGGCAATGCGGTCAGCGGGTATGGCAATACGCTCAATAATGAGCTGTATGGTAACGATGCCAATAACTTCCTCCTCGGTGACGAAGGCGACGATCTTCTTCAGGGTGGGAAAGGGGCCGACACCCTCTTCGGCCAAGATGGAAACGACACCTATTATGTCGATAACATCAGCGACAAGGTTTGGGAATACTATATGGGGGATGCTCCTGGAGGGGGACATATCCCGGTCGATTTCAGCGGGTACGATGTGGTCTATAGCAGTGTCTCCTTCGTTTTGGAGCACTTTGTCGAAGAACTGCGTCTTGTGGGTACCGGCATCATTAACGGTACCGGTAATGTGGAAGACAACACCCTGGTTGGCAATTCCCGCAACAACACCCTCTCCGGTGGTGAAGGCGCCGATATTCTGATCGGCAAGGGCGGCAACGACGTGTTGATCGGAGGTACCGGTGCCGATACCTTTGTGTTCGATGCCGAGTTGAACAAGATCAACAACATAGATACGATCAACGATTTCACGACCAGTGGCGCTGGGGAAATAGATGGTATCGAATTGTCTCAGAGCATTTTTTCTTCTTTAAGCAAAGGGATTCTCTCAGCTGATAATTTCTTCAAAGCTGATGGGGCAATTGCCGGTAATGATGTAGACGATTATGTCATATACAACACCACGACCGGAGCGCTGTATTATGATGCCGATGGCAAGGGTGGCGATGCCGCGGTGCAATTCGCCATTCTGAAAAACAAACCAGCCGACCTTACCGCCGATTTCTTCACGGTAGTGTAAGTTTCACTCCATGGGGTGGCGGAACACTCGAGAGGTTTCGTCACCCCTTTCTTTTCTATTAAAACAATCCAGATCTTTTAATCTCCCCGATCACCCTCCCGTCCGGTCGCATGAACATGAACCGCAGGGGCATGGCGCCCAGGGCGTGGGTCGAGCAGCTCAGGCAGGGGTCGAAGGCGCGGATGACCGCCTCCACTCGGTTGAAGGCGCCTTCGGGCGCCGTGGGGCCCGTGACGAACCTCCTCGCCACCTGCAGCACGCCCCGGTTCATCGCCAGGTTGTTGTGGCCGGTGGCGACGATAAGATTCGCCCAGGTCATCAGGCCGTGGTCGTCGATCCGGTAGTGATGGATGAGGGTGCCCCGCGGGGCCTCGACACAGCCGACGCCCTCGGGGAAATTGGGCTCCGCCAGCGCCCGGACCCGAGGAGTGGTCAACGCCGCGTTGTCCAGCAGCTTTTCGGCGGTCTCGAGGCAGAAGAGGATCTCGATCAACCGGGCATAGTGGTTGAAAAAGCTGCTGAGTACCGGGCCCCGCTCCAGGTCGCGGAACTCCGCCCACTCCTGGTCGGCGAGCGGCGTGCCGCAGCCGCCTGCGACATTGAGGCGGGCGGCGGGGCCCACCCGGTAGATCCCCTCCGGGTAGCCCAGCGGCCTGTAATATGGTGATTTCAAGTAAGAAAAGTTCTCCGTCCGCTCCCCGAGAAATTCCTGGTAGTTCTGAGGGTCCAGGCCGTCTGCGACGATATGGCCTTTGGCGTCGATGATGCGCAGCCTGCCCTGGTAATGTTCCAGGTTGCCGTCGCCGTCCACCATCCCCATGAAGAGGCTCGGAAAATTGGCAAAAAACTGGATTTCCTCCCGGTGGTTGTCCAGGGACTGCTTGAAGGAGGTCAGCGTCCGGGTGATGATCTCCAGCCCCTCCGGCAACATCCGGCGGATCTCGTCGCGGTGCTCGGGGGCTAGGGGCGCATTCACTCCGCCGGGCACCACCCAGGCGGCATGGATCCGCTTGCCGCTGATCAGCTCGATGATCCGCTGGCCGATTTTGCGGAGAGTGATGCCGTCTCTCGCGACCTCGGGGTGGGCCGCGGCGAGGCCCAGGATGTTGCGGCCGGCCGGGTCGGCGTCCATGCCGAGCAGCAAATCCGGCGAGGAGAGGTGGAAGAAACTGAGGGCATGGGACTGGATGAAGGCGCCGCAGTTCAGCAGTCTTCTCAGTAAAACCGCGCCTTCCTGCGGATGGACGCCGAGGATGGCGTCGCAGGCCCTGCCCGAGGCGAGCGAGTGGCTGACGGGACAGATGCCGCAGATCCGTTCGGTGATGGAGGGCATTTCATAGTAGGGCCGGCCCTCGCACAGCTTCTCGAATCCCCGGAACTGGGTCACCTGGAATTTTGCATCCTGGACCTGGCCGTCGTCGCCCAGGGTGATGGCGATCGTGGCATGTCCCTCGATCCGTGTGACCGGCTCGATGATAATTTTCTCAGCCATGCAGCACCTCTCTGGAGAACATAATGAATAACGTACGCTTACGCCCCGAATCGGCTCTTATCCCGCAGGTCGGGGACGCGCCCGGCGAGCAGTTCGGTGAGAAGATGGAGAATCGCCGCGGCCGGCGGCGGGCAGCCGGGCAGGAAGACGTCCACGGTCACTATTTCGTGCACCGGCCGGGCCATTCGGCAGAGGCTGGGGATTCCGGTGGAGGCCTGCGGCTTCGTCGCCCGCGGATTGTCGCTGTTCTCCGAGTACCCCCGCTGCAGAACCTCTTCCACCGGAAAACGGTTGCGCATGGCCGGGACGTTGGCGGTAACCGCGCAGTCGCCAAGCGAAACGAGGATTTTGCTGCGGGCACGCACGATCCGAATATTTTCCACATCCGCGGTCGTACTGACCGCCCCCTCGACCAAGGCGACATCCACCTCGGGAAAATTTTTCATTTTTCGGTCGACCAAGGGGCTTGCGAGCAGCTCGATTCTCCCCGCCAGTTCCAGGAGATGCTCGTCAATGTCCAAGAGAGACATATGGCAGCCGGAACAGCCGTCCAGCCAGATTGTGGCAATTCCAGTTTTGCTCATGGCTCCTCGCGCCTCCCACGCATCAATTGCAGGTAGGGCAGGAACTGCCGGCGCTTGATCATCTCCGACACCGACCGGCCTTTTTCCGTCAGCGCCCCGGTTGGGCAGACCTGCACGCACTTGCCGCAGCTGGTGCAGGTTTCCGATGTTCCCCAGGGCTGGTTGAGGTCGGTGATCACCTTCGAGGCGATGCCGCGGCCCATGACGTCCCAGGTGTGGGCACCCTCGATCTCGTCGCAGACCCGCACGCAGCGCAGACAGAGGATGCAGCGGTTGTGATCGATGGCAAATCGGCTGTGGGAGGCGTCGATGGTGTGGCGGGGATAGAGATAGCTATAGCGGACATGGGAGACGCCCAGCTCCACCGCCAGGTTCTGAAGTTCGCAGTGGCCGTTCGAGACGCAGACCGAGCAGACGTGATTGCGCTCGGTAAAAAGTAGTTCGAGTATCTTTTTGCGGTACTCGACCACCCGCCCGGAGTTGGTGATTACCTCCATATCCTGGCGGGGGAAGGTCACGCAGGCCGGCTGCAGCCGCGGCATGCCTTTGATCTCGACAATGCACAACCGGCAGGCGCCACGCTCCGACAGGCCGTCCAGATGGCAGAGAGTGGGGATGGCGATGCCGTTCTGGCGGGCGACGGTCAGGATCGATTCGTCCTCCCGGGCAGTGACATCGCGGTCGTCGATCCTGAAGGTCAGGAGCCGTGACGGATTGAGATCGGTGCGGTGTTTTTTGGGCGGATGATGGATCATAATACCTCCTCGGAGACCTTGCAGGAGCCGGCAAGACAGATCTTTTCATCGATATGGGCGAGGTATTCGCGGCGGAAGTAGCGCAGCGTGGTCAGGACCGGATTGGGCGCGCTCTGGCCCAGCCCGCAGAGGCTGGTATTCTTCATCAGGTCGCAGAGATCCTCGAGGGTGGCGAGATCAGCGGGCGTCGCCCGATTTGCCGAAATTATGTCAAGCAGATCGTGGACCTGCCGCGTACCCACCCGGCAGGGGATGCATTTGCCGCAGGACTCGGACATGCAGAATTCCATGAAGAATTTTGCCACATCGACCATGCAGGAGGTCTCGTCCATGACAATCATGCCGCCGGAGCCCATGATCGAGCCGACCTGGAGGAGTGACTCGTAGTCCACCGACATGTCGAGGAACTGCTCGGGGATGCAGCCGCCGGACGGCCCGCCGGTCTGCACCGCCTTGAATTTCCTGCCCTCGGGGATGCCGCCGCCGATGTCGTAGACGATCTCGCGCAGCGTGGTGCCCATGGGGATCTCGATCAGGCCGGTGTTGACGATCTTTCCGGCCAGGGCGAAGACCTTGGTGCCCTTGCTCTTTTCCGTGCCGATCCCGGCAAGCCATTTGCCGCCTCGTCTGATGATCGGCGCAATATTGGCAAACGTCTCGACGTTGTTGATCAGCGTCGGGTGCTCCCAGAGGCCGTACTCGGCCGGATACGGCGGGCGGGGGCGGGGGCGGCCCATCCGGCCCTCTATGGAGGCGATCAGCGCCGTCTCCTCACCGCAGACGAAGGCGCCTGCGCCCAGGCGGACCTTTACCGAAAAACTGAAGGTGGTGTTGAAGATATTGTTGCCGAGCAGGCCCATGCGTTCCGCCTGGACCAGCGCCTGGCGCAGCCTCTTCACGGCCAGGGGGTACTCGGCCCGGACATAGATGAAGCCCTGGCTCGCCCCGGTGGCGTAGCCGGCGATGGCCATGCCTTCGATCACCCGGTGGGGGTCGCTCTCCAGCACGCTGCGGTCCATGAAGGCCCCCGGGTCGCCCTCGTCGCCGTTACAGATGACGAACTTAACCGGATCCACAGTCTTCGAGACGGTCCGCCATTTCAGGCCGGTGGGGAAACCTGCCCCGCCCCGGCCGCGAAGCCCGCTCTCGGTCACCTCGTCGATCACCTCCTGCGGGGTCATTCGGGTCACGGCGGCGTGCAATCCCTCGTAGCCGTCAGCGGCGATATATTCCTCGATCCGCTCCGGGTCGATGATCCCGCAGTTTTCAAGGACGACACGGTGCTGCCGGGCAAAGAAGGCGGAGTCGGCAGGGCAGACCAGCCGGCTCACCGGGCCGCCCCCCAGTGCATCGAGGATGTCAGGAACATCGGCCACGGTCACCCCCTGGTAGTAAGTGGTGCCCGGGTCGAGGGCGATGAGGGGGCCGGCAGTGCAGAGCCCGAGGCAGCCGACGCCTTTCACCCGGCACCAGTTGGCCAGGCCACGACGAGCTACTTCCTTTTCCAGGGCTTCCTTTACCGCAGCGCTGCCGCAGGACAGGCATCCGGCGGCGACGCAGACGTGGATGCGGTGGCGGAAGCCTTCCTGGATATCCCTTTCGATTTTGGCGATCTGGTGCAGATCTTCAATATTGAGCGTCATGGATCTGAAACCCTCCTTAATTTCTCGATCACCGTTTCCGGATTCAGCTTGCCGGCCACCTCGCCGTCGAAGACGCCCGCCGGGGCGAGGCCGCAGGAGCCGAGGCATCTCGCCACCAAAAGCGAGACCTTGCCGTCGGGGGTCGTTTCGCCCGCCGAAATGCCGAATTTTTCCCGGATGCGCCCGAGGATGTCCCCCGAGCCGCCGATATAGCAGGCGGTGCCCATGCAGATCACGCAGGTGTGTTCGCCCGGGGGCTTGAGGGTGAAGGAATGGTAAAAGGTGGCCACCGCATAGACCCGGCTGAGCGGGACACGCAGCGAAGCCGCTACGTGCCGCAGGACGTCTTCGTCAAGATAGCCGAAGGATTCCTGGACGGTGTGCAGCGTCTCGATCAGTGCATGGGCCTGGTTCCGGTGGAGCTGCATGGTGCGGTTGACCAGCCGAAGCCGGTGGTCATCCGCGGCTTTTGCCGTTTTCGGCGTTCCGGCCGCTACAGCGCTCTCTTCCTTCATCGACTGCCTCCTTTCGTTGCCGGGCAACGGGGCGGAAGACAAACAGCTCAAGGTAAATTTTGGAAAGCGGGGGGTGGGCTCAGTATACCCGGAAGAGGGTTTGAAAACAAATCGTTGTTGGGAATCTTAAGGGATGGTTGTTATTGCCGCTCGGCGCGATTTCCCGTCAGCACCCGGTCTTCCAGCCTGACCACGCCCTGGTCGATCTTGCCCGCACTGAAGAAGAGGATATAGAGCAATCCGCCGTAGCAGAAGACGGCCAGGACCGCGGCGGCGGGAAAGAAATAGCCCAAGGGGCAGAGGATGCAGACGGTCAGCCAGTGGATGGCGATCACCTTCTGGGAGTGGAGTTGGATAGGGAAATCGTCGTGCCGGCTGATCACCGCCAGGCCGCTCAGGTTCCAGCCGTAGAGGGCGGTGAAGGCGTGGATGCGGAGCAGCGGCAGCCAGGTCTCCTTATCGTAGGCGGCGGACAGGGCGAGCAGGATGTAGATGATGCCGGTGACGGAGGTAATGAGGAGAAAGAGGATGCCCGAGGTCAGAAAGGCCTTCTGCTGCAGCCGGATTCCCTGTTTCCAATAGAGGTAGAGGATGAGGGCCACAGCCAGGAACAGGATGATGGAGATTGCCACCTGGGGCATGAACCACCCTGCCAGGATGAACACGAAGAAGATGATGACCCCGAGGTTGATGACCCAGAAGGACAGCTCCTTCAGACAGGCCACCGAGAATTTCACCTCGTCCTTCATCAGGGTGAAGATGGCCGACATGCTGATCAGTGAAAGCGGGAAGGAGAAGCCGAGGAAGAAGGTGTCGAGTTTCAGTTTTTCCAGATCCACCCAACGGCCGTATTCGCTGTTGGCGATGGCGAGGCTCGAGGTCACGAGGCCCAGGGAGAGACAGAGAAGCGCCGCCTGATGGAACTTGCGCGAGGTGCTCTCGGTCGACGAAAAGAGGGCTCTCGGCAGGCGGCTGCCGAAATGGCGGATCCGGACGTTTTCGATGAGGACGGCAAGGATGAGTGGAATGATCAGGGCAGCCGAATGCCAGCCGAAAAAGGCGCACAGGGCAAAGGCCAGTGCCAGGGTCAAAAAGAGGGCGCCTCTTACGCTCAATTCCCGGCGGTTTTCGGTGAAGAAGACGAGAAGGGTGCCGCCGCTGCACAGGTTGAAGAGAAAGATATGCAGCCGCTCGAAATTCATCACGGCGGGCGGCACCAGATGATGCAGGAATCCGCAGGCGAGGGCGGTGGTCATCAGCAGCCAGATGGCGACCTTGAAGCGCCTTACGCTCTCAAACTGCTGCCGGCTCGGCAGGGCTGCAGCGAGAACGTCCCTTGTCTTCGGATTTTTCATCAGTCGATTCCCAGGTAGCGGGATCTGAGCTCCGGCCCTTGCCGCAGCTCTTGGGTGGTGCCGTGCCAGACGATCCGCCCTTTCTCCATGATATAATGTCGTTCGGCAATCGCCATGAGGGCTTCGATGTTCTTGTCGATGATGAGGATGGCAAGACCCTTGCCCTTCAGGATGTTCAGGCCCCGCCAGATCTCCTTGCGGATCAGGGGGGCGAGCCCCTCTGTGGCCTCGTCGAGGATCAGGAAACCGGGGTTGATCATCAACGCCCGACCGATGGCGAGCATCTGCTGCTCGCCGCCGGACAGCTGGTTGCCGTAATGATTGAGCCTGTCGCCAAGCCTTGGGAAGATTTCGAGTATATCGGCGAGCGAGTAGGGTTCGGGCGCCCTCCGGTAGTTTGCGGCGGTGGCTATGAGATTTTCCCGTACCGTCAGGTTGGGGAAAATCTGCCGTCCTTCGGGCACGAGACCCAGCCCCATCCGGGCGATGCGGTAACCTGGCAGGTTGTGGATCTCGCGGCCCTGGTAGCGGATGGTGCCGGAATTGGCCGGAGTGAGTCCCATGATGGCGCGGATGGTCGTACTCTTGCCCATGCCGTTGCGGCCGAGCAGCGTCACCACCTCGGACTCGGCAACCGTCAGCGACACCCCGAAGAGCGCCTGACTCTCGCCGTAGTAGCAGGTGATGTTGTCCACCTCAAGCATCGCCGTTGTCCCCCAGGTACGCCTCGCGAACATCCCGGTTGCCCTTGATATCGTCCGGTGTCCCGGTGGCGATGTTCGCCCCGTAGACCAGCACCGTCACCCGGTCGGCAAGGGAGAAGACCACGTCCATGTCGTGTTCCACGAGGAGAATGGTCACTTCCCCCTTCAGCTTGCGAATAAGTTTAGTCAGCTCCACCGTGCCGCCGGGACCCATGCCGGCCATCGGTTCGTCGAGGATGAGCAGCTCCGGCCGGCCGACCAGGGTCATCCCCACCTCCAGCTGACGCTTTTCCCCGTGCGACAGATGACAGGCGGCAAGCTCGGCCCGGTGCAGCAGGTCGACCCGTGCAAGGGCGGTCTCGAGATCGTCTTTCACGAGCGATGCCCTGCGCCAGTGGCGGAAGAAGCGGAAGTTGTGGCCCGCCCGGGCGCAGAGGGCGATCGCCATGTTTTCGGCAACGCTGAGATTTTCGAAGATATGAGTGATCTGAAAGGACCTGGCGATGCCGAGCCGGGCCCGCCTGTATGACTTCAGCCGGGTGATGTCGCGACCCTTGAAGCGGATGGTGCCGGCGTCGGGGAGCAGGTCGCCGCTCAGCTGGTTGACCGCGGTGGTCTTGCCGGCGCCATTCGGGCCGATGAGGGCGTGGATGTGTCCCCGCTCGATGGTAAAGGAGAGGTCGTCGGTGGCCTGCAGCGCCCCGAACGCTTTGCGCAGGCCCTCGATCTGTATGAGGGGCTCAGTCATTCCGCGCTTTCCTCCCGGTCAACAGGCCCGTCAGAATCCCGAAGAGGCCGTTTTTGGCAAAAATCACCGTCAGCACCAGAAATGGTCCCATGTAGACCATCCAGTGTTCGGTGTACATGGCAAGGGTTTCTTCCAGCATGAGAAAGACCGCAGCCCCGAGCACAGGCCCGAAGAGGGTGCCGAGGCCGCCGAGCAGGACCATGACCATCAACTCGCCCGAGAGCGTCCAGTGCATCAGCCCCGGGCTGACGTACTCCGTCTGGTTGGCCAGGAGCGCCCCTGCAAGGCCCGCGGTCCCTCCCGCGATGACGAAAGCGGCCAGCCGGTAACGGTTTGAAGGGATGCCGAGACCTCTGATCCGCCGGTCGTTGTTGCCGGCGCCGCGGATGATGAGGCCGAACCGCGAGTGGACCAGCCTTGCGGCCAGATAGAGAAAGAGAAACAGCAATGCGAGGCAGAGGTAATAGAACTGGATGTCGTTGTCCAGGTCGAGCCCCGGCAGCTTGGTCCGCGAATAGAGGGTGAGGCCGTCGTCGCCGCCGTATTTCTCGAGCGACACGAAGAAATAGAAGAGCATCTGGGCAAAAGCCAGGGTGATCATGATGAAATGCATGCCCGTGGTGCGCAGGCTGAGCGCCCCGATAACCAGGGCGGCGGCAGCGGCGGCAAGCATAGCAAATGGCAGGACCAGGAGACCGTTCTCGCTGCCCGCAAAAAGAAAGGGCCAGGTGAGGATCGGCTCCGCCTCGAAGCTGTGGAAATGAAAGATCCCGACGACATAGGCGCCGACGCCCACGAATGCGGCATGGCCGAGGCTGATCATTGCCCCGTAGCCGAGCAGCAGGTCGAGGCTCGCCGCGGCGAGGCCGTAGATCACCATCCTGCTCGCCAGGGAGACTAAATAGGGTTCACCGGCAAGGTGGGCGGCCGGCGGGAGAAGGAGCAGCAGGAGTGCTCCGCCGGCGATGGTCAGCTGTTTTCTTTTGAGCATGGTTGGTTCACGCGGGGGCGGGAAAGAGGCCCCGCGGCTTGACGACCAGGACGATTGCCATGAGGATGTAGATGGCCATGGAGGCAAGGGATGCGGCGACGCTGTCGGCGGTTGCGGCCGTCATGAAGAGGCGCAGGAGTTCCGGTAGGAAGGCCCGGCCGAGGGTGTCGACCATGCCGACCAGGAGAGCCCCGGCCACCGCGCCCCGGATCGAGCCGATGCCGCCGATGACGATGACCACGAAGGTGAGAATGAGAATGGACTCGCCCATGCCCGATTCCACCGCGAGAATGGGCCCGGCCATGATACCGGCGAGTCCGGCGAGCATCGTCCCCATGCCGAAGACCAGGGTGTAGAGGAGTTTGATATTCACGCCGAGGGCGCCGATCATCTCCCGGTTCACCGCGCCGGCCCGGATCTGCATGCCGAGCCTGGTCCTGGCGAAGATGAACCAGAGCATTGCCGCGACGAGCAGCCCAACGGCAATCACCGCCAGACGGTAGGCGGGGTAGGGCAGGCCCGGCAGCAGCTCGACACTGCCCGCGAGCGGGGCCGGGACCTGAACGAAGAGCGGCTGCCGCCCCCAGATTATTCTCGTCAGCTCGTTGAAAAACATGATGAGGCCGAAGGTCGCGAGCACCTGGTCGAGATGCTCGCGGGCGTACAGGCGGCGGAGGACGAGGATTTCCACCAGGCAGCCGGCCACCATGGCGGCCGCGACTGCCGCGGCCATCGCCAGCGCAAAGGAGCCGGTCCAGCCGGCCACCGTCGCCCCAACGTAGGCGCCGATCATGTAGAACGAGCCATGGGCCAGGTTGATCACCTGCATGATGCCGAAGACGAGCGTCAGCCCTGCCGACATCAGGAACAGGGTGATGCCGAGCTGCAGGCCGTTCAGAAGTTGTTCGAGTACGAGAAGCATAAACAGTCAGCGGTCAGCTATCAGCTTACAAAACAGCGAAAGAAAATACAGAGGCTTTCTGGGCATTCCAGACCACATGTTCCCTTGAACATGGAAAGTGCAATGAAAGCACGGACAAGCTGACCGCTGACCGCTTAAAGCCGACAGCTTTACATCTTGCATTCGCCGGCGTAGGCGTCCACATGATTGGTGAAGACCTTCTTAATAGTCTTGTTGGTGAAGCCGGTCTCCGTCTGGACCACTTCCCTGATATAGATGTCCTGGATCGGATGCTGATTGTTGCCGAAGGCGAAGTTGCCACGCACCGAATCAAAGTCGGCTTTCTTCAGCTCCGCCCGGACGGCCGTCAGGTCGTCGATCTTGCCGGTGGCCTTGAGAGCCGAGGCGATCAGCCGGGCGGTGTCGTAGCCCTGGCTGGCGTAGAGGGTCGGCATCCGGCCATAGGCCTTCTGGTAGGCGGCGACGAACTCGCGGTTTGCGGGATTGTCGAGATCATGGGTCCACTGGGAGCCGTTCTTCACGCCGAGGGCGGCGCTGCCCACCGCGCCCAGTATCCGCTCGTCGAAGGAGAAGCCCGGGCCGTAGACCGGGATGGTCTTGCTGAGCCCGGCCTGCTCGTACTGCTTGAGGAAGTTGATGCCCATGCCGCCCGGCAGAAAGAAAAACACCGCATCCGGGTTGGCCGCCCGGAGCGTCGCGATCTCCGCAGAGTAATCGGACTGGTCGAGCACGGTGTAGACCTCGCCCGCGATATTGCCCTTGTAATAACGCTTGAAGCCGGCCAGATGGTCCTTGCCGGCCGGGTAGTTGGGGGCGAGGAGGTAGACGTTCTTGTGGCCAGTCTCCGTCACATACTGGCCGACCACTTCGTCGAGGTTGTCGTTCTGGTAGGAGACGCTGAAATAGTTGGGATGGCATCCGTCGCCGGCAAGCTTCGAGGGACCGGCGTTGGCGCTGAGGTAGAGGACGTTGTCCCGCACTACCTTGGGGACCACGGCCATGGCCACGTTGGAGAAGACGATGCCGGTCATGATTTTCACCCCGTCCTTTTCCACGAAACGGTCGGCGATCTGTTTGCCTTTCTCGGGCTTGCCGCCGTCGTCCTCGACGAGGAGCTCCACCGGAACTCCACCCAGTTTCCCGCCCTCCTGGTCGACGGCCAGCTTAAAGCCGTCCCGGATTTCTTCGCCGAGATACCCGGCTTTGGTGGAAAGAGTAGTAATCATACCGATTTTCACGGCATCGGCGGCAAGGCCGGGGCCTGCCGCCAACATCCCCAGGGCGCAAGCCCCTACTATTAGTTTTTTCATGCGTGCTTCCTCTCTGCAGAAGGTAGTTTGATCCCAAACGGCTGCACGGCTGTTTCGGGATTTGTCGGCCTTGGCATAATGCCGGTAACGAACTTTTCAACACACACACGGCTGTCGATTGGCAAGGAAGACTACCTAATAAAGGACGAACGATGCAAGGAAAAATCGTAAATTGGCTTATGCCCTTTCTGCAAAGAAGTATTTTTGCTGAATGATCGTCTGTCGGAGGTGCAACTCACTGAAGTTTCTTAAGTTGAAATATCATTGCGTAATCTTGACGTATGTGAAAGGTACTAATACCCCTCAAGGGGGTACTGTAAAGAGTCCCCTCTGTTGTCGGAGGGGATAACATTCTTGGGTTGCGGCGTCAGCCCGCATGAGTACCTCACTTCCCTTCTTTTTTGCCGAGTTGCCGGGTGGAGATCTTCTTTCTACTTTTCTTCTTGGCAAGCGCCAGTCTCCCGGCCGCGGCCCGCTTCTCCGCCCGGCCGATGAGGAAATGGTGGACGCATACCGCCTTCTCATCTTCCGAGCGGAGCTGGGTGTAAGAGCCGTCGGCATGCATTTCCCAGACATTGCGGGTGTTGGCCAGCTGCAGGTCGAGCAGTTCCCGGAGCAATGCCTTGTGCTGGCTCGATTCGATGGGGACGCAGACCTCGACCCGACTCTCCAGGTTGCGTTTCATGAGGTCTGCGGAGCCGATGTAGTACTCCTCCTCGCCGTTGTTCCTGAAGTAATAGATCCGGGTGTGCTCCAGGAATCTGCCCACCAGGGAGACGACCCTGATGTTTTCCGACAGCCCCTTGACCCCCGGCCGCAGGCGGCAGGAATCCCGGACGATGAGATCGATCTTGACGCCGGCCATGGAGGCCCGGTACAGCGCCTGCACCATGTCGATGTCCTCCAGGGCATTGGTTTTGAACTGGATGAGGCCGGTGCCGTGTTTTTTCTGATGGTCGATTTCACGCTCGATTTTGGTGAGCAGCGCCTTCTTCAGCTGCTTGGGCGAGGGTAGCAGCTTGACGTAGCGCCGCATGGGCGTGCAACCGCTGGTCAGGTAGTTGAACAGTTCGGTGAGGTCTGCGCAGATCTCGGGGTCGCAGGTGATGAGGCCGAAATCGACATAGGCCCGGGCGGTCCCGGCATGGTAATTGCCAGTGCCGATGTGGGCGTAGCGGCGCAGGCCGTTGAAGTCCTTGCGGATGACGAAGGTCAGCTTGGCGTGGGTCTTCATGCCGACGATGCCGTAGGTGACATGGATGCCGGCCTCCTCGAGGAAACCGGCCCAGCGGATGTTGGCCGACTCGTCGAAACGTGCCATCAGCTCGACGACCACTGCCACCTGCTTGCCGTTGCGGGCGGCATCGATCAGGTACTGGATGATCCGCGAGTCCTTGGCGGTGCGGTAGAGGGTCATCTTGATGGCCAGCACCTTCGGGTCCTGGCTGGCCTCCCGCAGGAAACGTTCCACCGAAGTGTCGAAGGATTCGTAGGGGTGCTGCAGCAGCACGTCGCCGTGTTCGCGGACGGTGTGGAAGATATTCGGGTCGTCGCCCAGCAGTTCGGGGTTGTCCACCGGGTAATGGGGGACGAAACGCAGGTCAGGTCGGTCAAGGGCGGCGATCTGGAAAAGATCCCTTACACCGAGGATGCCGTCTACCTCGTAGACATCCACCGCCTCGTCCACCCCCAGTTCAGCGGCGAGTTTGCCCTTGTGCAGGTCGAGCATGCCGCGACCCACCTCGAGGCGGACGATCTCTGCGAACTTCCGGTCGCGCAGCGCGGATTCGATCATGAGCAGCAGGTCGTTGGCCTGCTCTGCAGAGCGCTCGGTGATGGCATTGCGGGTTACCCGGAAGGTCTCGCAGCTCTCGATCACCATCCCAGGCAGCAAAAGCTCCAGGTTGTTGCCGACCAGGTCTTCCAGCTGGATGTACAGGTCCCGCTTGCCGATCTGGACGAAGCGCGGCAGATCGGCGCTTGTGGGGATCTTGATCCTGATGAGATAACTGTGGTCGCTTTCCGGATAGCGGACGCTCACCAGCAGATTGACCGAGAGGTTGGAAATGAAGGGGAAGGGATGGGCGGGGTCCATGCCCTGCGGGGTCAGGAGCGGATAGATCTCATCGCGGAAGTAGCTGTTGGCCAACTCCTTCTCTTCCTGACTCAGGTCCCGGTAGTCTTCTATTTCAATACCTTCCGCGGCCAGCAGGCGGCGGAGGTCTTTTTCCAGCTTCAACTGCTGGTCGACTATTTCCCGCACCACCATGTGGCAGGCATCGATCTGCTGCTGAGGCAGACGGCCGTCCACCGACAGGCTTTTCACGCTGGCGCCGACCTGCTGCTTCAGTCCGCCGATCCTTTTCATGAAGAACTCGTCGAGATTGCTGCCGATGATCGCGAGGAAAAAAACCCTCTCAAGCAGGGGGTTGCGCTTGTCCTGGGCTTCGTGTAACACCCGTTTGTTGAACTCCAGCCAGGTGAGCTCCCGGTTGAGATACCATTCCGGGGACTGCAGGTCGAAGATGATCTTCTCCGGTTGATCGTTGGCCGGGGAAGAGGCGGGACTCTGGGCTAATTCGGACTTCAGGTTCATGGCAGCAGGGGAGTGTTGTCGTTGTTCTCAGTCCCATAAAGGGCTTTCCACTGTCGTTGCCTTTATGGTAGCAGATCTTGTTATGAAAAGATATAGTTTCCGCAATCGGTTACGACACTCTTTCCGGTGTAATGAAGAGGACAGGTCGGTCCATTGACTTCCGGGGAAGGCTGTGTCAGACTAAGCTCATGGTTTTCAATAGATTGACTCGTAAAAGGTCCGATCTACTTCGTTGTAGGTCTGAAACGGCGCTTCGCTGTACCCTATGTACTACCAAAGCACAGTTTCAGACACTGCGCCTCGTATATTGAACTTTTTCCAGAGTCCATCTCCACGGGTTGGAGCACTTTTTACGGCTTTATCAATAAGCAAAGTATCAGTCGGGATTTATTCCCGACGGGAAGCAACAGGCAGTGAGGCTGTTTTGGCAATCGCCGCAGAATCGCCGAAAGACAACCAGGTTATGGTATGGAACCATTTATCTTCTTTCTCCCCGGCAATCTGAGCCTGCAGAAGCTTTCGCAGTTTCTGTCGGACGAAGACGGGCTCAAAATGAGCGTGGAGAGGGGTGAAGCGGAAGAGGGGCTCCTTCTCGACAGCTTCGAAAACGAGGCCTTCCTGGCCGCGAAGGTCCTCTTGCAGACCGAACGGCTGCTGACCCTTTTCGATCTGGAGACCGGCCAGCTCCACGAACAGCATGTGACCGCCGAATGGAAACTCGCGGGCGACCTGGAGGAGGGGTCGGTGTCCCGGCTGCTCATCGATATCTCGCCGCTGCGGGCGTTTCTTCCCGTGGCCAAGGTGAAGGTCAGACGGGAGGACGGCCAATTGCTCGACGATGAAGGCAAGACCCTGGCCCGATTCCATTTCCTTGCCGTCAGCCGAGCCCGCAAGGTGGCGGTGATCGGCGCCACCCAGCCCCTGCGCGGCTATGCGCAAGCCCATGGCGTATTGCAGCAGGCCCTCGACCAATATGGCGCGACCGCCTGCACCGGTTTCGATGACTTGTATAGGCATCTTGGTATCGAGAAAAAGGAGTATTCCGCCAAACCCGTCATCCCCCTCGATCCCGGGGCTCCGCTCAAGGATACCGGTGTAGCCATAATAAGGACGCTCCTGCAGTTGGTGCGGTGCAATGAGAAGGGGATCATCGAAGATATCGACACGGAATTCCTCCACGACTATCGTGTCGGGCTCAGGAAGGTCCGCTCGGTGGTGACGCTGCTCTCCGGAATTTTCACCGAGGAGGATACGGCCAGGCTGAAAGCCGAGTTCGGCGAACTGACAAAAAAAACCAACACGCTCAGGGACTTGGATGTCTATCTCCTGGGCAGGGAGGCGTATTTCCAGCTGGTGCCGCCGATTTCCCACGTCGGGCTGCGGCTCTTGTTCAGCAAATTGGCGGCGGATCGCCGGGAGGAACAGAAAAAGGTCCAGGCCTTTCTGAAGAGCCGGGGCTATATGCGCCAGATTACCGCGCTGCAGAAGCTGTTCGCCGAATCGGCCAACCTCGGCGGAGGACGCCTCGCCCGGGAGAAGACCCTGGCCTTCGCCTGCCGGCTGATCCTGAAGCGCTACCGGAAGGTCTGCAAGACCGCCAGAGATATCGACGAAAACACTCCCGATCCGGTCCTGCATCGGTTGCGCATCCATTGCAAGAAACTCCGCTATCTCATGGAATTCTTCGCCCCCCTGTTTCCAGAGGAGGAGATGCGTCGGCTCATCAAATCGCTCAAGGTTCTGCAGGATAATCTGGGCAGGTTCAATGACTATTCGGTGCAGCAGCAGTTCCTGTCCGGCGTGGCCAGCGATCCGAAACGGGATTTCCATGTCCTGCAGATCGCCCAGGCGATAGGGGCGCTGACGGCCATGCTCTACCGGCTGCAGATGGAGGAGCGCGGCAAGATCATGGAGAATCTGGCCCGCTTCGACAGCCCGGAGGTAAGGGCTGAATTTCAGGAACTCTTCCACCCGAAGGAAAACCCGGATGAAGATCATCGCCTGCTACAGCAATAAGGGCGGGGTCGGCAAGACGGCCACCGCCGTCAACCTCGCCTATATCAGCGCCGCCTGCGGACATCGGACCCTGCTGTGCGACCTCGACCCGCAGGGCGCTTCAGGCTTCTATTATCGGGTGAAACCCTCCAGGAAACTGAAGGATGAAGCCTTTTTTCGGAACGGCGACGGCATCGTCGCAGCCATCCGGGCCAGCGACTATGAAAATCTCGATCTCCTGCCGGCCAATCTCAGCTATCGTGACTTCGACATCTTCCTGTCCCGCATGAAAAACCGCCGTTCACGCCTGAAAAAGGCCCTGGCAGCCATGGACAGCGACTACGGGGTGGTCATTCTTGACTGTCCGCCGAACATCTCGCTCTTGTCGGAGAATGTCTTCAAGGCGGCGGACAGGATCGTGGTGCCGGTCATCCCGACCACGCTCTCGGTGCGAACCCTCGAACAGCTTCACGACTTCTTCAAGGACAGCGGCTACCGGACCAAGAAGATCCTGCCGTTTTTCTCGATGGTCCAGCAGAGCAAGACGCTTCACCGGGAGACTATGACCGACCTGCGTAAAAAATATAAGCGGATGCTGGAGAGCTATATCCCGTTCTCTACCGATGTGGAAAAAATGGGGGTCCACCGGGCGCCGCTTCTGACCTTTGCCGGCCGTGAAGAAGCCGCAGATGCCTATCGCAGGATCTGGGAGGACATCGAGAAGAAGGCGAAAATCCGCAACTGACGATCTCAGCTTGAGGCGGCCCTTGAAATGCAGGCATTTCCGGTCCTTGTCAAGCTCTGCCCGGAAAAATCCCTGCAGGTCCTTAATAATTGAGGCGGCGATGATTTTTCGCCTCTGCTCCATCTTTTGACACCCCCATACTCAGTACACAATCTCAGCAGTTTCCCATCCCTTTCAAGAATCCCCCCCTGAGTGAGGTTTGCTGTGATTTCTCCGTAACCAGTCATCGGGAGTTTCCGGTGGGTGAACCAAGGTACAATGGTTTTGAGATTCCTCAGGATCTATACTTAAAACAACAGTGCTACCCTTGATTCATCTTTACCGACCAGAGGAGGTAATCATATGACCGAGAACAAAGCAGGATCAGGAAATGTCGACCCCGGCCAGCCCGTCGGCCAGGTATTCGTTATTTTCGGGGATGTGCGGGCAGTAGGCCCCGATGGGACGGTACGTGTTCTTGCACCCAACAGCCCGGTGTTTCCTGACGAACGCATAATTACCGGTGGTGACGGTAGGGTTTCCATAGTATTCAACGATCAAGGGCAGACTGTCCTGAGTCTGGGACGCAACTCTGACGTTGTTCTGGATGAGGATGTCTATGACCAGGGGGCACCTGAAGATTTTGCCGCAGCTGTCAGTGAGGTGGAGGATCTCCAGAAAGCCCTGGAACAGGGCGACTTCGATCCCACGACCGAATTCGAGGCGACGGCTGCGGGACCTGCAGCCGCCGGACAGGGAGGGGTTGCCAGTGCCCGTGACGGTGGGGCGAGTTATCCCATTTTCACATTGACGGCTGAAGAGGTAGTGCCGGAAAGTGGCGCCGAGACAGTGGGGGTGTTGGGAAATTTCCTGGATCCTGATATACCCACAAGCCCGCCGGAGGGAGATGGCCCCACGGTAACCCCGACAGTTACGCCGGCTGCTGCTCCGACAGTCACTCCGACTGCAACGCCTACGGTCACTCCGACAGCTACTCCGACAGGTACACCGACGGGTACTCCGACAGGTACACCGACGGGTACGCCAACGGTTACGCCGACAACCCCGACGCAGACGCCGAC
>JAEYNP010000041.1 GCA_023412495.1 Pseudomonadota bacterium | reverse complement strand
ATCGTTATGGGTAATGACCCTTTTGCGGTAGGTGAGAATCGCGTCCATGAGGAGTTCATGTAACAGACTCTTCGTATGAACGCACGCTTTTTTTCAGGGATGATTAAAATGCCGGTGAACGGTTACGATCAGCCCGGCATCGCGCTCTAAGGGGGTCAAATCTTTATTCTTGACAAAACAGGCGTGGCCCCTTCCCTTTCCCCAATTCTATAGGGCGCGGGCGTTGTCGCGCTTCGGCAGAAACATGGGAACCCGCTGCGCGTATTCTTCATACTCCGAGCCCAGGCGTCTCCGCAGGCCTGGCTCCTCGAACAGGCGCAGATAGATGTGGGTCAAGACCAGCAGCGAGGGGATAACCACGACCAGCGTCCCGAATATGCCGAGGGAAAAGCCGATCCCTGCGAGGATGGCTAAATAGCCGACACAGATCGGATGGCGGTGAAAAGCAAAAGGCCCCTGGGTGACCACCCGGTCCGTGACCGGCGAAATCCTGATACCGAAAAGTTCGGTCAAATACCCATGGCCATCCCTGATCAGCAGCAGCGAAGCCCAGGACAGCCAGCCTCCACCCAGCAAAATGATGACTATACCGATCAGATCGAAGAGAAAATAGTCCAGGTCGATGGAGGCGAAATAAGCGGCATCGAGAATTTTCCCTGACTTGATTGTCATCCAGGGGATCAGGACGCCGAAAATAGCCAAATCGATACAGACGCCCAGGATTATCCGAAAGATACGCACGATTCCTGCTCCGGACTACCTCAACCACAAATCGAGAATCAGCCCGCACGCCGGCGCAAAACCCAACCACAAAGTCAGCAGCAGAGTGCCCTGGCAGAGTTTGGCATACATACCCGGGCCGCGCTCGTCTTGCCAGATGATCTTTAACAGGCTGTAAGCCAGGGGCAGGCAAACAAGCGAAAGAGCTCCCGCCAGAACAGGGACTGCGCCGTTGAAAAGCGCAACGAGAACGCTCAGAACGCTCAAGGCGATCCCCCCGGCCACAAGACGGAGCGTGTGCGACTCGCCGAACAGGATGACCAGCGAGCGTTTTTGCGCCTGGCGGTCGGATTCCATATCAGGGAACTGGGTGATGGTGATCAGCGCAAAGACGGCGAAGCCGATCGGCAGGCTCAAAACCCATGGCAACTGTGAATGAACCGGCCCGGCCTGGACGAAGTAACCGAACCACACAAGGGCTAAACTGTACGTCGCCAGGACCAGAAGTTCGCCGCCCCCGCGGTAGGCAATCTTGAGGGGCGGCAGGCTGTAGCCGATACCGGCCATAAGGCCCCACCCCACAAGCAGAAAGACTCCCCAGTGCACCTGCAGCAAAAAAACCAGGATATACGTCAGGAAAATAGCGAGTAGCACACTCCGGATAGCCGCACCCTGCAGATCCGATCGCCGCAGCAATCCCTCGACGATAACCCCCGAGCCCCCGGAAAACATGCTGCGGGAGCCATTCACCTCATCCGTGCCGATATCGGCTATGTCATTGAAAAAGGCGGTCGCCAGATGCAACAGAAGGCCGATCATGACAGCTACCAGTAACCGAATCCAGTTGAAATATCCCTGTTCATACAATGCCGTAACGCTTCCCAAGAACAGAGGGGTGAGCCCGATGGTGTGCAATTGGAGGCGGGCGGCCCGAAGCCAGGGCAGGTATGTCATCGCGTTCTCCTTGTGCTGCGTAACGAGGTTGTGATGAGCATGATAACCTGAAGAAGACCGAGAAATTCACATCCCTATCAATCTATCTCTCCAACAAAGTCATTTTCCCAACTCTTTATTAGAGCAATTATCCGGATCTTACCCCCTGAAAGCGAATCTTACAATCCCTATCCAGCCGCCTACCGAGGCGTACACTCTCTTAGCCTGCACCGCTTTTTTCCTTCTTGATAAACGGGATATCAAACATAACAGTTTCTGTAAAAGCTTCTTTAAAGCAATCACATTTCCAGGTGATGGCCGCTGGTGAAGGGCGGATATGTCAAAGATAGGCAACCAAGGAGGGAAAGATGAACATCAGAAGCGAGGCGTTCCTCAATAATGGCTTTATTCCAAGGAGATACAGCTGCAAAGGCGACGACATCAATCCGAAGCTGATATGGGATGGCGTCCCGGATGGCACCAAAAGCTTTGCCTTGAGTATGAAGGATCCCGACGCTCCCATGGGGACATTCACCCACTGGCTGGTCTACGATATCGATAAGACTGCCAGAAAAATAGAGGAGCACGCCGTTCCGGGAAAACAGGTAAAAAACAGTTTCGGCAAAAAAGATTACGGCGGCCCATGTCCTCCGTCAGGAGTGCACCGTTATTTTTTCCGGTTGTTCGCACTCGATGTCGAGTCGCTCGGGGAGATCAGCAGCAAGGATGAATTTGACCGGAAAGTGCAGGAGCATACCATCGAGGAAGCTGAATTGATGGGGAGATTCGAAAAATAGGGGAGCTTGTTCCGGGTTCCTTCCGTGGTTATTTCTTAGTACCTTAGAAGTTCATTTCTTGTTTTAAGAATGAATTTCGTGAAGGTACTTATACCCCTCAAGGGGGTACTGAAAAAAGTCCCATCTGCTGTGGGAGGGGATACAGCCCTTGGGTTGCGGGCGTCAGCCCGCATTGGAGTCCGATTAACGAGAAGAAAAAAAGGATCTAAGATGGATGAACACTGGCGAAAGGCCTTACAGTTTCTGGGCGGAAAAACTCCGGAAACTTCCACGGGCGGAAGCTGCAGGATAGAGAACGGGGATGCCGAAGAAGTAAAATTGCTGGATGCCTACTCCCAGGCGGTCATCACCGTGGTGGAGACAGTCGGACCGGCGGTCCTGAGGGTTTCGCGGAAGAGTGCGGGAACCGGCAACCTTGCCGACCAGGGGGCGGGCTCCGGGGTGATCATCGCCCCGGATGGTTATATCCTCACCAACAACCATGTGGTCGAAGGGGCAGGCGCGCTGTCGGTAACCAGGCATGACGGCACCACGCTCGATGCGGCGCTGGTCGGCACCGACCCCGCGACGGACCTGGCGGTGATCAGGGCCAACAGCTCCGACCTTCCCTACGCGGTACTCGGAGAATCAAGCAGGTTGAAAGTGGGCCAGCTGGTGATCGCCATCGGCAACCCCTTCGGCTTCGACTCCACCGTTTCCACCGGCGTGGTGAGCGCCCTCGGCCGCTCCCTGCGGAGCCGGGATGGCAGGCTCATCGAGAACATCATCCAACACACCGCCCCCCTCAATCCGGGTAATTCCGGCGGCCCGCTCGTCGACTCCAGGGGCAAGGTCGTCGGTATCAATACCGCGATAATCGCCGTGGCGCAGGGGATCGGCTTTTCCATCCCCGCCGACACCGCCGTCTGGGTCATCTCGGAGATACTGGTCCACGGCAGGGTGCGCCGGGGATTTCTGGGGCTCGCCGCCCAGCCGCGGCATCTCGATCGCCGTCTGGCCAGGATGCACAATCTCCAGAACAACTACGGCGTTGAAGTTATGGGCATCAACCCTGGCGGCCCCTCGGAGCGGGCCGGGATACGGAGGGGAGATGTGATAGTCTCGGCGAAGGGAAGAAAGACGGAGTCGGTGGACGACCTCCACCGCACGCTCTCCGACCGCGATGTCGGCAATCCGATCGATCTGGTGATACTCCGCGGCCTGGAGCGAATCATCCTCAACGTGACACCCGGCGAAGCGGCTCAGCAGCTGCACTGACCTGCCACGGCACCCATCTCACAGTACGCTGTGCAGCAGCCAGTAACAGAAGAGACCCATCCCGATGGATCCGTAGACCATCACTCAGGGCGTGCAACTGCTGCCGAATTTTCTGGCGATTAAAGCCGAAGGTGACAAGACCTGCGAGCATCGCCACCGCCAGGACTGCCAGTTCTTTCATGGCTTGCCTCTTTGCTTTACTCTATCTTTTCGCAGGGACCGGCCGCTTGCGCAGGCGGATCGAGGCGGGGGTGACCTCCACCAGCTCGTCGTCGTTGATGTAAGCGATGCAGTCCTCCAGCGTCATCCTGACCGGCGGGGTGAGAATGACCGCCTCGTCGGAGCCCGAGGCCCGCATGTTGGTCAGTTTCTTGCCCTTGGCCGGGTTGACCACCATATCCTCCGAACGGCTGTTCTCGCCGATGATCTGGCCGGAATAGAGCGGCGCGCCCGGATCGATGAACAGCTTGCCGCGCTCCTGGAGATTGAATAAGGCATAAGCCACCGCAACGCAAGGCTCCTTCACCACCAGCACGCCGTTGATGCGGTTGACGATATCCCCTGCGTAGGGTCCGTAATGGGAGAAGATGTAGGACATGATCCCCATGCCCTTGGTGTCAGTCATGAACTGGGAGCGGTAGCCGAGGAGCCCGCGGGTGGGGATCCTGAAGACCATCCGGACCATGCCGTGGGCGGTGTCCATCTCCTCCAGCTGGCCCTTCAGCTTGCCGAGCTTTTCGATCACCGCGCCTTGGAATTGCTCGTCGACATCTACGGTCAGCTGCTCGTAGGGCTCGAGGACCTGGCCGTCTTCCTCCTTGAGGATGACCCTCGGCCGGGTCACCTGGAACTCGTAGCCCTCCCGGCGCATCTTCTCGATAAGGATCGAGAGGTGCAGCTCGCCGCGGCCCGAGACCTTATAGCCCACCGCGTCGTCCAGAACCTCGCAGTGCAGGGCCACGTCGGCCAGAACCTCGCGCTGCAGCCGCTCGCCGATGTGGCGTGAGGTGACGAACTTGCCCTCCTTGCCGGCAAACGGCGAGTCGTTGGGGATGAAGTTCATCGAGATGGTCGGAGGGTCGATGGTGATGAGCGGCAGGGGCCGGGGGTTCTCCGGATCGGTGAAAGTCACGCCCACCGTCACGTCCTCCATCCCGGCAATCGCCACGATCTCCCCTACCCCGGCCGACTCGACGGCCACCTTGCCGTCGCATTCGAAGTGAAAGATCTTGGAGATCCGCACTGGCTTGATCGAACCGTCGCGGCGGGCGACGACGATGGGCTGGTTGAGGCGCATGGTGCCGTTAACCACCTTGCCGATGCCCATCCGACCGAGATAGGGCGAGTAGTCGATGGTGGCAACCTGCATCTGCAGGGGAGCGTCGCTTGCACCGACAGGCGCCGGAATATGATCGATGATCATCTGGCTGACATGGGCCATGTGGACTCCAGGCTGGACAGGATCGGCGGGATCGAGCAGGGAGTAGCCGCTCTTGGCCGAGGTGTAGACCACCGGGAAATCGAGGATATGGTCGGGGGCATCCAGTTTCACGAAGAGGTCGAAGACCTGATCCACCACCCAGCTGCAGCGGGCTGCGGGCTTGTCGATCTTGTTGATGACCACGATGACCGGCAGTTTGTTCATCAGCGCCTTTTTCAGGACAAAGTAGGTCTGGGGCATCGGCCCCTCCTGGGCGTCGACCAGCAGGAGAGCGCCGTCCGCCATGCGCAGCACCCGCTCCACCTGTCCGCCGAAATCGGCATGGCCGGGGGTGTCGATGATGTTGATCCAGTAGTCCTTGTACCGGTAGGAACCATTCTTGGCGGTGATGGTGATGCCGCGCTCCCGCTCGAGATCCATGGAGTCCATCAACCTCTCGGAGACCTCCTGATTCTCTCGGAACATCCCCGAGTATTTAAAAAGCTGATCGACCAGGGTCGTCTTGCCGTGGTCGACATGCGCAATAATCGCCACATTACGAATCTTCTGCTGTTCCATCCTGCACCTCAAGGGCCAACGCTCTGCGGCCGACGCCGCGGTCACCGTGAATATCACGATAATAGAAAAGAAAAAGAGCACATGCCTGAACGAGCAGTGCTCTTTGCAACTTCCATTTCAGTTTCGAAACCGCATAATATACCCTCTTCTTCTCCACAGCGCAAGTGCCGTAACGATGCGAATGATTTATTCCCCGGCTGTATCTGGTCAAAGTTGCGCCAAAACCGTGCTTCTCGCCCGGGCCGAGCGCAGGAGCGCCGGAATGTTTTCGTCGATATAATCGAAGACCCGCGCCTGTTTGCCCTCTGCCGGGCGCATGATCCGGCCGATCACCTGGAGGAGCCGTCCTTCGAAGCTGATTGGCGTAGTGAGAAAGAGCGTGGAGAGACCGGGGCAGTCGAAACCCTCGCTAATGAGCTGCAGGGTCGCCACCAACACTTCGACCTCGCCGTTCTTGACCGCGGCGACGATGGCGCTGCGCTCCTCCGGGCCGACCTGCCCGTGGAGCAGCACCGCCTTCACCCCGTGAGCCTTCAGCTTCTCGACGAAAAACTCGCAGTGGCTGACCCGGTCAGAGACCACCAGGGCGGTACCGCTGCCGCCCTCCCTGACCACCTTGAGGATGTCGGCGAGGATCTGCCGGTTGCGGCCCTCGTGGACCACCAGGGCCTTGATCAGCGCCTGGTAGTCGCCCCGGTAGCGGTAGGTGAAGGGGGTTGCGGCACGGATGACCTGGGGCTTGAGGATGGCCCCGGTCGCTTTCAGCTCGTCCCGGTCTACCCGGTGCAGCCGGTCGCCCATGTAATAATAGATGAGCTTGGTCATCTCGCCTTCGCTGCGGAAGGCCGTGGCCGAGAGTCCAAGCAGGTAATGGCAGTCGAAGCGCGAGACCACGTCGGTGAAGAGGTTGGCCGGCACCCTATGGCATTCGTCGACGATCAGCTGGCCGAAGAAAGGCACCAGCTCCGCCACGTGTTTTCGGGCGCTGTTGACGATGGCGATGGTCACCGGCTGAACGGCAAACTTGCCGTCGCCGATCAGGCCCGGCGTAAGTCCGAGGAACTGTCTGGTCCGCTCCTGCCACTGGTAGAGCAGTTCCTTGGTATGGACCACGACCAGCGTCGGCTGGCAGCGCTTGGCGATCAGGGCGAGGGCCATGACCGTCTTGCCGCTGCCTGTTCCGGCCTCGATCACCCCGAAGGACTTGGCCGATGCTATGGCAACCGCTTCCTCCTGGTAGGGGCGGAGTTCGCCGCCAAAGGTGAAGTCGACCTCCGGCAGCAGCCGGCGCCGGTCGACGATCTCCGGGTCGTGGCCGTAGAACTGCCGGCAGAGCAGCACAGCCTGGTTGGAAAAGCCCCTGGGGAAACGCAGGCCGGTCGGTACCGGGTCGTAATATTTGAGCTGGGGCTTCAGTTTTTTGCCGATCCAGCGACCGTATTTCTTGGCGGCGATGTACTGGGGGTTGTCGATGGTCAGCCGCTTCTTGAGCTCGTTCTCAAAAGGCAGATCAATGCCGGTAAGGAGGCAATCCGAGGTGACGGTGAGGATCGGCTTCATGGCAGCTTCCCGGACAAAGACAAAGGCAAGGTGCACGAGCGGAGAATTCGCCGCACAGGGATCTTGTGGTGACGCGGCCTATGGACTATTATGGCGCGGCCGAAAAAATTTGTCGTGCGTTCAGCTGCGTCGATTTCCTTTTTCATTTCCTGCTCCCTTGCCGAATACGCTCTGCCATATCGGGGTCCAGCTGCCCATCACCCGTCTGGTCGCCGGGAGAGATTTTCTCCTCTGGGCGGTGATCGCCTGCATCATCCCCGATCTCCCCTGGATAACCTTGAGGATCCTGGTGCCCGTTGGCCTCTTCGACCCATACGATTTGCGACTCTACTGCACCGCCCAGGCGAGCCTCTTCTTCTGTCTCTTCCTGTCGGCCGCCCTCTCCTGTACAGCTCTGCGAACCGGCCGCGTCTTTCTTGTGCTGGCCGGCAACTGCCTATTCCATCTGCTGCTCGACCCTCTGGAGATCAAATGGGGTAACGGGGTCCACCTGGTCGCCCCCTCCCACTGGAACATGCTCCATCTCGATCTCATCTGGCCTGAGCACCCGGTCGTGCTGGCCTTCACCCTGGCCGGTTTTCTTCTTCTGCTCCTGTCCTGGAAAAGAATTGCCGCCGCCCCTCTCGGTATCTCGTGGTCACCGGCGAAATGGGCAGCGGGGCTCCTGTTTCTTATCCTTTATCTGGCAGGCCCCTTGTTTGTCCTGGATAAGCTGGAGGAGGCGAACACCTATCACCTCCACACCCTGCGCATGCGGGAAGAGCGCCCCGGCAAAGCCATCGAGCTCGACCGCGTTCACTATAATGCCCGGGAGAAAACAGTAAAGACCTTCGCCGGCGAGCGGATTGCCGTGATCGGCAGCCAGCCGGAACAGTCGGGCCGGGTATCCTTCCGGGGACGGTTTCAAACCCCCGGAAGTTTTGTCGTCGACAGCTATCACTACCACCCCGACGAACGGGACATGGCTTCCCTGATCGGCCTTTTTATGGCTTGCACTTTGCTGTTCCACTCGGTATTACTATCGCGTTTTCACGCGCCTAATGCAGGCTTACGCCCGCAACCCAAGGGTTGTCATCCCCTCCCACACAGCAGAGGGGATAAGTACCTTCACGAAATTCAATCAAAAAACAAGAAATGAATTTCTAAGGTACTAAACATCAACAAGGATCATAATGATGCACAAGTTTCTTCCTGTTCTCGTCACCCTGATACTCGGTCTTGCAGCAACAGCCGGCCAGGTTCAAGCCCAGGACGTCATCTCGCTCACCCTGCCGGAATCGGTGATCGCCAAGGCCACCAAAGCCATCCTGCCCCTGGACATCGATGCCCATTCCAAGACCCTGCAGGGTGATATCACCATCATCAATATCAGCGAACTGCAGCTGACCGACAACCAGCTCGCCTGCCGCCTCCATCTGGCCGGCAAGAACCTGGCCTTTGTCACCGATGTGGCGGGGCATGAGATTAAACTGAAGGTCGGCGAGGTGGAGGTCGATTTTCTCACCACCGCCCTCATCCGTTTCGCCCCCGAAAAACAGACGCTTTATATCAAGCCAATAGTAAAGAATGTGCCGAAGCCGGGCAAGAACGCCAATGCCGATATCGGCCAGGCCCTGGTCGCCCTGCTGAACGGCCGGGAATTCCCGATCGCCATGCAGAATCTCGACCCGATCATCGCCCGGACCGGCGCCAAGACCGTCACCATCAACACCCGGATCGCCGATATCCGCGCAATGCCGAAGGCTATCGGGTTGAGCCTTGCCCCGATTGTCAGCGCCAAGTAATAGGACTGAGCTATGAGGACTGAGGACTGAGGGTAGGGGCGAAAAATTTTTCGCCCATTACCCCGCGCCTTTGCTCAGTCCTCAGCACTCAGTCCTCAGTCCTGGTTTTTTCACCACATCAGATCGTCGGGAATCTTGTACTCCGCGTACGGGTCGTCCGGGTCGGGATCGTTCCCAGCCGGGGCGTTGAGGACGATGAACAGGGTGTCGTTGATCGAGCGGACCTTTTCGGCGATGTTCCGGGGAATGACCTCGAACTTGTCGGCCAACCGGATGATGCCTAGCCGGCCGTCGCTCAGTTTGTCGGCCGTCTCCTTGGCAACGAAGACCCGCTGAATGGTGCCCTGGCAGTTGAAACGGTAGGGTATGCCTTTGTCGTCCCTGGCCAGCTTGTGCTCTTCGACCAGCTGCCTGATCCGGGCGTCGTCCGCCTTTTTCCGCAGCTTGGCCTCCCGTTCCAGGTTCAGCTCCCGGACCCTGGCCTTTTTCTTCTCTTCGGCCTCGCGGGCGAGCAGCACGTTCTCATCGACGACAGGCTCTTTTTTGCCGGACTGCTGCTTTTTCTTCTGGTGCTGTTCCTTCTTCGCCTCCTTCACCTGCTTTTTCTCGACCAGCCCCAGTTTCAGCAACTGTTCTTGAAATGACTTTGCCATGGCGCTACTATCCCTATGTCAATTGGAGAGTTCATCGTTACAAAAAGCTACCTGCCTGTTCGGCGCATTGTAGCTGAATCAGCCCGGATTTGCAAAACTCCTTCGGGTGATTCGGCACAGACCAACCCGCTTTTCATCCCTGATGTGGGCTCCACCAAACCTGCAATATAACGCTTGCTTCTCGCTCCGGTTGAGGCTACATTCTCTGCCGAACATAACATCAATTATTTCCAGGCAATACGCCCGCCGTTGTATCCGCAGCCTCTCTGCGCAGCAATAAAGGTAACCTCTATGAGCCGCTTCTTCAGTGAATTAGTCAAAAACATCACCCCCTACGTCCCCGGCGAGCAGCCCAAGGACCGGCGTTTCATCAAACTCAACACCAACGAGAACCCCTACCCGGCCTCGGCAAAGGTCATGGAAGCCGTTCGTTCGGTCACAGCCCCGGAGGCGAGGCTCTATCCCGATCCCCAGGTCACGGAGCTGCGCCGGACGCTCGCCGCCTACTACAACCTGACCATCGAGCAGACCTTTGTCGGCAACGGCTCGGACGAGGTCCTGGCCATGATGTTCCCGGCCTTCTTCGACGGGACCGATACCATCGCCTTTCCCGATATCACCTACACCTTTTATCCGGTCTATGCCGCGCTCTATCGGATCCCCTATGAAACAGTGCCGCTGAAGGAGGATTTTACCGTCGATTTCGACAGCTTCCCACAGGACCTGAAGGCCCTGCTGCTGGCCAACCCCAACGCCCCGACCTCGATTGCCGTGCCGGCCGCCGAGATCGAGCGGCAGTTGCAACGCCGCCCGGAGACGCTTATCATCGTTGACGAGGCCTACGTCGACTTCGGCGCCGAATCGGTCATCTCCCTGATCGACCGCTACGACAACCTCCTGGTCATCCAGACCATGTCGAAGGCCCGGTCGCTCGCCGGCCTGCGGGTGGGCATGGCCTTCGGCAATCCCGAGCTCATCCGGGCGCTGGAATGCATCCGTGACTCCTTCAACTCCTATACCCTGGATGTGGTGGCCCAGCGGGCAGCCAGGGCGGCCTATGAGGATGTCGAGTATTTCGAGAAGACCAGGCAGGCGATCATCGCCACCCGGGAGAAGACGGTTGCCGCGCTCGCCGCCATCGGCATGAAGGTCCTGCCGTCCGCGGCCAATTTCGTCTTCTGCACCTGGCCGGGCGTGGCCGGGGAAAAGGTGCAGCAGTACCTGCGGGACAACGGCGTCCTGGTGCGGCGGTTCAACAAGCCGCGGATCGAGGACTGGCTGCGGATCACCATCGGCACGGACGAGGAAATGGACGAGGTGATCCGGCTGCTGCAGCGTTTCGAGGTTTAGTACCTTAGAAATTCACGAGCCGGATCTCACCCATGAAAAACCGGGACGGTTTTCCGTAAAAAGGGTGCATTCATTCGGTATCGGTCACGGGATCGGGATCGGGATCGGGATCGAAAGGATGAACCCGTGCATGGCAAGTTGAATACGAGCGTACTGCCGAAAATGCTCAATCAATTGGGAGCAACGGATTCATTGCAAAGGGAAATCCCTACTTGATACAACGCTCTGAAAGTTCGATACCGATAGCGATACCGATACCGAATAGCGAAGAGTGGGTGTAGTGTGCAATTTATGCACCTGGTGCACGGAGTGCACCCTACTTTCCGGTCCCCTGGGTTAGGGCGAGACGGGACAGAAGCCGCCCACCATCGCGGGCAGCGGCTTTTCCTTGAGGAGCTGGCGGCCCTTCTCGATGAGACTTGCAAAGAAGGCATCCACATCGCTTTTCTCCGACGCCGGATTGGTCACCAGCAGGCGCATGGCCAATCTGCCGTCGATATATCCAACCCCGACGAGGCTCGCGCCCTCCCGGTGCAGGGCCGTCCGCAGGGCCAAGTTGAAGCTGTTGCTCTCTGCCTCCGGGACCTTGAAGCGGAAGCAGACATTGAAAGAGGTGCGCGGCACGACCAGTTCCAGTTCGTCGCTCGCGTTCACCACCTCTTCCGCGTACTCGCAAAGCTCGAGATTTTTCTCCACCCGCCTGGCCAGCCCTTCCCGGCCGAAGAACTTCCAGTCGAGGAACCACTTGAGGCTGTCGACCCGCCGGCCGCACTGCAGGGAGATCGGACCCAGATCTTCACTGCCGTCTACGCTTTCGTTGCGAAACAGATAGCTGCCGTCGCCGGCGCTAAGTACCCGGGCGAAGGCATCGCTCCTCCCGTTCATGAGGAGGACATTGCACATCAGGGCTGAGCCGAGCATCTTGTGGAAATCGAAGGTAAAGGAATCCGCCTCCTCGAGCCCCGGCAGGTATCGGGCCCGCAGCCTCGGGCTGAACACCGCCGCCCCGCCCCAGGCCCCGTCGACATGGAGCCAGAAGCCGTACTTTCGGCGCAGGGCAAGCAAGGCCGGAATAGAATCATAGCCGCCCCGCACAGTGGTGCCGGCGGTAGCGACTGCGAAGAAGGGCCGTCCGCCACCGGCAACGATTTCCCCCAAAGTCCGCTCGAGTGCCGCCGGGATCATCGCCCCGTATTGATCGAGCTCAATCTTGATCAGTTGGTCCGCCCCCAGCCCCAGGATGTTGGCGGCCCGGTCCATGGAGTAATGGGCATCCGCCCCGACCAGGGCGAAGAGTTTTTTCTGCCCGAAGAGTCCCTGCTTTTTTATGGAAATGTCGGCCAGATTCCGGGCGGTCATCATGGCGATCATGTTGGCGTTGGAGGAACCCGTGGTCATCTGCCCCTCCCCGTTCCTGAACCCGGCGATTTCGAGCATCTTGCCGATCATGTACCGCTCCATGAGGGTCGAGACCGGGGCCGATTCATAAGTGCAGGCGGAGGTATTGGTGACGGCGGTCACCATCTCGCCGACGATGGAGGGCAGGTTGGCCCCAACCCACATCCGGTTGACGAACATGGGATGGTTGGTCTTCGCCGAGTAGGAGAGGTACTTATCGACCCAGTCGAAGATCTCCTGCCAGTCGCCGGTTTTTCCCGGCCGCTCCAGATCGAGGAGGGCGCGCAGTTCTTGCGGATTGTGATAGTCGAGAAACTTTCCGTTCTTCTGCGAAAAAAAGTACTGATCGATTTTCTTGAGGAGGTTTTCGAATACCTTGTCTTCGTTCATTGCGGACGGCCGGATAAGATTCGCTTTCCAGGAAGCCTTTGGTAAAATGAGGATTTTCGTTCAAATTAAAGGCATGCGAAAAATTTTGCCTCAGGCATAGTTAATATTCCGAGAATACAATCTTGTATCATAACACAGAGATTTGGCGAAAAAACCATTTTGCGAGAGGCTCCAGGAGTAATTCCATGTCCAAATCAAGATGAAGACGCAAAGGCAAGCGAGCAGTGACGAGACAGTACATTAATTACGGCGAGGAGCCGCGCAGCGCAGCCGATTCAGTTCAATCCCCCCTTAAAGGGGACAAAGTTAGCGCTTGATTTGGAATTGGATTAAAAGGCAGCCACCAGTTAATTCGCTATGGGAATATAATCAACAAAAAATGTGACTGCTAAGGAGTAAACCACACAGGAATAGAGCAGCTACGGGCACTGCGCCGCCCTTGCACGCCTTGTGTCCTACCATGTAACACTTCAATTTTACATTGAAAATAGCAATGCCTGCGCTATAGTGACGAAGTCGTTCGCAACTCTCGAAGACAAGTGACTAATACAGGAAATCAAACCAACCGGTGAGGACCAACATGGCAAACTTTCTCTTTGTTTTACGCTCAAACGACAACGAAAAAGCAACCCGCTGTTTTCAATTCGCCAAAATCGCCCATAGCAAAGGCCACAAAGTCAACATTTTCCTGATCGACGGTGGAGTCGACTGGGCGGTGAAAGGCCGGGACGGATCCGTCAAGACCATCACCGGCGACTGTGTCGCCGATTACCTGCCCTACCTGGTCGAAAACGAGGTCCAGGTCGGCGTCTGCACGCCCTGCGCCAAAAACCGCAAGCTGGACGAAGCACAATTCCATCACAACATGGCACTGGACGGCGGGCCGCACCTGATCGATATGGCGGCGGAAGCGAAGATCTTCAATTTTTAGCGTTCAGCTGTCAGCTTTCAGCTGTCAGCTTTCAGCAGACGACAACTGAACGCCATTTCGATGGGCGGTCGCCCCTCTTTCAGAAAAGTATTGCGCCACCAGCGGAAAGCGCAAACTATTAAGACATGGTGATGGAAGGCGGGCCACGCTGTCAACAGGGAACAGCTGAACGCTGACAACTGATGGCTGATAGCTTATCCCTCTTTCAACAGCGTACTGCGCATCCAGCGGACGAAACCGGCTAGATAGCCTTTTTCGTTTCGGCTGACGTCCTTCTCCAGCCAGCCCATATCGGAGAAGAGGGAGAGGTTCCAGAGCGACCCACCAAGGCCCTCGTGGAGGAGAGTCATTTCCGCCTGCTGGATGGTGAGGATGCCACCGGATTCCATGTCCCTGGTAAAGAAGGTGACATTGCCGTCCTGGGAGGCGACGATGGAGATCGCCCCCGGCTGGTCGTAGGCGAACTGAGCGGCCGAGATGTGGCGCGTGCCGGTCAGGCTGGAGAAAGGCTGATGGTGGACGGTGTGGCCCTCGAAGGGCTCGATGACGCTCAGGCTGGTGGCGATGGTCCGGGTATCGATGGTCTCGATCTTGGCCCCGAAGCAATACACATAGCGGTCGAAGGTCATGACCAGCGCGCCATCGACGGCAGTGAGCCGGGCGATCCTCGAGCACTGCTGCTGCACCTGCTGCCAGGTACGCAGCCAGTCCTTCTTCAGGTTCAGGTTCATATCCCGGACGATGCGCAGGAGATTTTCGGTATCCGCCAGTTCGGTGCGCGACGGCGTCGACAGCATGGCTTCCGGATCCAGGAAGCTTGCCCCGCCGGTATAGTGGATCGGCGCCTTGATCGATTTCTTCCAGTTCATGTCCTCCGGCACGATCAGAACGATGCCGCCGCGCCCGTGGGTGCGCATCTGCTGGGCAATCTTGAGGATGGCGTTGTAACGGAAAAGATTGAGGAGCGAGATATCGGTCTTGTGGGCCTGGGCCGCAATCTTCGGCATGATGGTGTGCAGAAAGCTGCGGGAATCGATGAATACCGCCCGGTTGGCGGTAAGGGCGGCGATGGTCCGGCCTCTGTACATGACGAGGATCCGCCCGGGTCCCAGGATCTTGATGAGCAGATCGGAGTTGATCGCCGTCTCATAGGAGATGGTGGTAAAACCCCATATCTTCAGCTGTCCAGCCTCATCCGGCCACACCCCGATATCGGCCCGGGGGGTTTCCAGGGCCGGGGCCAACTTGACGATGGTCCTCGCGGTCAGCTCGATATGGGTATCGAAGTGAAAGGTATCGGTGATATGGTCGGGCTGTCGCAGCAGCAGCGAAGCGGTGACCGAATATCCCTCTTCTGTGGCGTAGCTCGCCCAATAAACGACATTGATCAACTCGGCCAAGTGTTCCGGCGATGGCGCATTGCCCACCAGAAAGACATCGCTGAGAGCGGAATTGGGGTCGATCAGTTCTTTCGCGCCGCTGATACGGTCGGAAAGATCCTGGACAAACTGCGGACTGAGCTGAAAGGCGGAGCTGTGCATACAATTTCATTAAGAATGGTTCTAATAAACATTATGAATTTATCAGGCACAGTTTACCACAATATAGGCAATTGCCTTCCGTTTTTTTGATTTCCGACTCGTTGAAGAACCGCTATCTACACCATGACATAATGATCCATTGCGGTCGAGCTTGACTTAAAGCCATCAATGCCAAAGACTATTTACACTGCCAGTCGTTTTGGATCCATTTCTAGCAGGATTGCGTTCGATTCCCTTCAAGTACCATTTTCACCATGATCATCAGCGCCAGCAGGAGAACCGACATCCCCGCCTTCTATTCGGAGTGGCTGGTAAGCAGGCTCCGGGAAGGGTATGTGCTGGTCCGCAACCCGATGAATTACCATCAGGTGTCGCGGATCGCGCTGTGGCCCGCGACAGTGGAATGCCTGGTTTTCTGGACCAAGAATCCGCGCGGTATAATGGGAAGACTGAAGGAGATCGAGCACCTCGGCTACCCCTTCTATTTCCTCTTCACCCTCACCGTCTACGACGACAGCATCGAGCGAAATGTCCCGCCGCTGCCGGAGCGGATCGCCATCTTTCAGGATCTTGCTGCCCGGATCGGCAGGGACAGGGTGATCTGGCGATACGACCCGATCCTCATCACCGATCGTTATTCGGCCAATTTCCATCGCGAGGCCTTTGCCGGGCTGGCCGAAACTCTGGCAGGCTTTACCGAACGGTGCATAGTGAGCTTTGTCCAGATGTACAAAAAGTGCCAGCGCAATATGCGAGGAATTCCCCTGGTGCTGTCCCCCGTTGCCGAGCAGGTCGCCCTGGTCGCAAGCCTGAGGGATCTCGCCTCGCCCCGGGATATCGTCCTGCAGAGCTGCGCCCAGGGCGGCGAACTGGGCCGCCGGCTGCAAGAAGCGGGAATCGCAGCGGGGAAGTGTATTGACGACGCCCTCATCGAGCACATCACGGAGGTTCCGCTCACCGCGATCACCTCCCGCAGGGATAAAAACCAGCGCCCGGAATGCGGCTGCACCCTGAGCGTCGATATCGGCGCCTACGATTGCTGCCCCCATCATTGTCTCTACTGTTACGCCAACAGCAACCGAGCTTCCGTGGCGAAAAACTTTGCCTCCCACGCTCCGGATTCCCCCCTGCTTTACGGCAACATCGATGAGAACGACCGGATCACCGAGAGAAAGACCGGTCCCCTGCCGCACAGGCAGCAACGGCTTTTCTGACGCAGCTGAGTTGGCTCGCCTCTGCAAAGGACTTGAGAACATCGGAGAAACGGAGTAAGCTCAGAGCGCCGATTGGCCTTATAATTTTTACATCGTTGCGGCTTACGAAAAACAGCAGAGACCGATCCAACGTCATCCTGCCCATGCCTCACATCGTTGTACTCGCCGTTCCCCTATCTAACGAGACTTCCGCCGCCGTCCATGACCCAACCAATTCCCGTAGACCAGAAAACACGCACCCGACGCACCATCACTTTGGGCAGAATACTCCATAACCTCGCCCTCCTCACCGTCGGCGGCTGTCTTTTCGCCATAGGTATTAACGGCCTCCTCGTGCCCCATACCTTCACCAGCGGCGGTGTCATCGGCGTTGCACTCATCCTCCATTACCTCACGGATTGGACCAGCGTCGGCATCGCCTATTTCCTGCTGAACATCCCCCTGATTGTCCTCGGATGGCTGAGCGTCAGCAGAACATTCGTGCTCTACACCTGTTACGGGATGGCCGTTTGCTCGCTGGCCACCGATTTCATCGTGCCTGCGCCTTTTCCCGTGGAAAATCCGATACTGGCCGCAGTTCTTGCCGGAATAATCTGCGGTGCGGGCATCGGCATCACCCTCAGGTCGCGGGGTTCTGCGGGCGGCATCGACATTCTGGCGGTCTTCCTCAACAAGAAGTGGAGCTTCCGCATCGGCGCCACCAACTTCCTCGCCAACGCCCTGGTCCTTACCGCCGGCGGCTTCTGCTTCGGCATCGAAAAGGCCTTGTACTCACTGATCTACGTCTACACCTGCAGCAAGGTCCTCGATTATGTGCTGACCGGCTTCAACCAGCGCAAATCGATTCTCATCATCTCCAACCATTCACGCGAGATCGCCGACCAGATTCTCGCCCGCCTCCACCGGGGCGCAACCTTCCTGCAGGGCAGCGGGGCCTATTCGGGCAGCGAAAAGCAGGTGATCCTCAGCATCATCACTCTGACCGAACTGTCGAAACTCAAGGAACTGGTGTTCGATGTCGACCCGGACGCCTTCGTGGTGGTCAACGACACACTGGAGGTAATTGGCAACCGGCACGGCAGCATCAGGGCGAATTGACCTAGCTCGGCTCATCTGCAAGGTATCGCTCCATAAGAGGCTGACATTCTGCCTTGGTTCTCCGGCCGCTCTCGCCTTGCCGGAAGATTCCGGCGAAAGATGACGCAGGCATTTCCTGTCAATTCTGGTCATTTTTGGTTTTCCTGATTTTCGCTCTTGACAGGCTCCTCCCTTATGTATATTTTGCCGCCATGAAAGAAATGTTCAAATTCCGCATATTTAGTAAGGTTTTACCCTACATTTTTTTCAGTTCCGTCCTTACCTCATTTTGAGCCTTTACCCGATCTTTCCCTGAGACACTCACCTACTCCGTCTCAAGTCGTTTCCCTACAGATAGTGTCTTGATTTCCTTACTAAAAAAACAGGAACCTGCTGATTTTCTTCTCACCCCCGTTTTTCTATAGTGCTCATGCTGGTGCCGGGGGAATCGTCTCCACCGTCTGCAGGAAAGATGGTGACTCCGGATCCTCATCATGGCCGGGGCTTTTCCCCGCGTACATGATCCGCGTCCCTCCCGCTTTTTCCAAAACAGCAACGGGGACGCGGGCTGCATTATGGGACACGGTCCGGTTGCCGCATGACCGGGCTTTACGCTTCTCACGCACTTGTGATGAACAAGAAAGGAGTCTTCAATGGGAGTATCAAGGCGGGATTTTCTCAAACTGTCAGGCGGTACCGTTCTGGTGGCCACGCTTGGCGTGAACCTCGACCCGGCAAAAGCCTATGCCCAGGAGCTGAGGATCAAGAATGCCAAGCAGACGACGACTGTCTGCCCCTACTGCTCGGTAGGCTGCGGCATCATCGTCTATCAGGAAAACGGCAAAATTATCAACACCGAAGGTGATCCCGATCATCCGATCAACGAGGGCGCCCTCTGCGCCAAAGGCTCTTCCGTGAGCCAGCTGGTCAACAACGACACGCGCGTGAAAAAGCCGCTCTACCGCGAGCCGGGCGGCACGGAGTGGAAAGAGGTCGAGTGGGATTGGGCGCTCGACCGCATCGCCCGCCTGGTCAAGGACACCAGGGACAAGAGCTTCAAGACGACCTCGAAAATCAAGGTCAAGGAAAAGCAGGCCGACGGCACAGAGGTCGAGGTCGAGAAGGAAGTCACGATCAACCGGACCGACGCCATCGCCCATTGCGGCAGCGCGGCTCTTGACAACGAGGAGTGCTACATCCTGCAAAAGATGATCCGGTCCTGGGGCCTGGTGTACGTCGAACACCAGGCGCGTATCTGACACAGCGCAACTGTTGCGGCTCTGGCAGAGTCGTTCGGACGCGGTGCAATGACCAACCACTGGATCGATCTCAAAAACGCCGATGTCATCCTGGCTATGGGCGGCAATCCAGCTTCCAACCATCCCATTTCCATGAAGTGGATCATGCGGGCCAAAGAGAAGGGCGCAAAACTCATCTGCGTCGACCCGCGTTTCTCGCAGACCGCGGCCAAGGCGGATCTCTACGCCCCCTTGCGTTCCGGCTCGGACATCGCCTTCCTCGGCGGCATGATCAACTATATCATTGAGAACAATCTTTATTTCAAGGACTACGTCGTCAACTACACCAACGCCGCCTTCCTGGTCAACACGGACTACAAAGGTCCGGCGGACCTCGACGGCCTCTTCTCCGGCTACAACGCGGAGAAGCGAAACTACGACAAGAAGACCTGGTCCTTTCAGCTGGAAGAGAACGGCATACCCCTCAAGGATCCGACCCTGCAGGATCCGAACTGCGTCTTTCAGCACCTGAAGAAACATTTCGCCCGCTACACCGTGGACAAGGTGGTCGACATCACCGGCACGCCTAAGGAGAAACTGCTGGCGGTTTACGAGTTGTACGGCTCCACCGGCAAACCTGACCGGGTCGGCACCGAGTGCTACGCCATGGGCTGGACCCAGCATACCGTCGGCACCCAGAATATCAGGACCATGTCCATCATCCAGATGCTGCTCGGCAACATGGGCATGCCCGGCGGCGGCATCAACGCCCTGCGCGGCGAAGCCAACGTCCAGGGTTCCACCGATTACGGTCTGCTGTTCCATATCCTGCCCGGCTACAATCCGGTGCCGAATGCCTCCATGCCCGATCTCGCCACCTACAACGAGAAGAACACGCCGAAGACCAAGGAGTCGCGCAGCGTCAACTGGTGGGGCAACCGTCCCAAGTACATCGCCAGCTATCTCAAGGCCCTGTACGGAGACGCGGCCACCAAGGACAACGATTTCGGCTACAACTGGCTGCCCAAGCTCGATGTCGGCCAGAACGCTTCCTGGCTGATGATCTTCGACAAGATGCTGAAGGGCGATTTCGACGGCTTCTTCGCCTGGGGCCAGAACCCGGCCTGCTCCGGCGCCAACTCCAACAAGACCCGCCAGGCCATGACCAAGCTGAAGTGGCTGGTCAACGTCAACCTCTTCGACAACGAGACCGGCTCCTTCTGGCGCGGCCCCGGCATGAACCCGAAGGATATCCAGACCGAGGTCTTCTTCCTGCCCTGCTGCTCCTCCATGGAGAAGGGCGGGAGCATCTCCAATTCCGGACGCTGGGCGCAGTGGCGCTACAAAGCCGTCGAGCCGATCCATCAGTCGTGGCCGGATGCCGAGATGATCAACGAGCTGTTCTTCCGGGTTCGTGAACTCTACAAGAAGGAAGGCGGCGCCTGCCCCGAGCCCATCGTCAACCTCGCCTGGGAATACGGCGAAAAGGATGCCTCCGGCAAGATCAAGCATCTTGATGTGACCGCCATCGCCAAGGAGATCAACGGATATTTCCTCGAAGATGTCTACGACAAGACCGCCACTCCACCTAAACTCATCGGCAAGAAGGGCGACCTGGTCACCAGCTTCCCCTCGCTTCAGGCGGATGGCTCCACCTCGTGCGGCAACTGGATCTACTGCAACTCCTACATCCTGAAAGACGGCAAGGAAGTCAACATGATGCAGCGGCGCGGCAAGGACGACCCCACCGGACTCGGCCTCTACTCCGGCTGGGCTTGGGCATGGCCGGTCAACCGCCGAGTCATCTACAACCGGGCTTCGGTCGATCCTCAGGGTCAGCCCTGGGATCCGAAACGGCCGCTGCTCGCCTGGAACGCCGAGAAAAAAGCCTGGGTCGGCGATGTTCCGGACGGCCCGGCGCCGCCGATGGGCACCGACGGCAAGTTCCCCTTCATCATGAAGCCGGATGGCGTCGGCTCGATCTTCGGGCCGGGTCTGGCGGAAGGGCCCTTCCCCGAACATTACGAAGCGCTGGAATGCCCGGTCGAGGCCAATGCCATGTCCAAGCAGCGGATCAACCCGACCATCAAGCTCTTCGGCGACAAGATGGATGCCTTCGCCTCCTGTGACGCCCGCTTTCCGTTCGTCGGCACCACCTACCGGGTGGCCGAGCACTGGCAGACCGGCCTCATGACGCGCCACTGTTCGTGGCTGCTCGAACTGCAGCCCCAGAACTTCGTGGAGATCAGCGTCGAACTGGCCAAGGACCTCAAGATCGACAACGGCGAGACGGTCATCGTCTCCTCCGCCCGCGGCGAGGTGAAAGCGGTCGCGGTGGTTTCGGAACGATTCAAGCCCTTCAAGGTCCAAGGCTCGACGGTCCATCAGGTCGGCATGCCCTGGCATTTCGGTTGGCAGTTCCCCGAGGACGGCAGCGGCTACGACAGCGCCAACCTGCTGACCCCGAACGTGGGCGACGCAAATACAATGATACCCGAGTCGAAGGCCTTCATGGTCAACGTCCGGAAGGCATAGGGGGTGAATTATGGCAAACGAAACAAAAAACCGCAAAGGGATGCTGGTTACTCCAGAGCTCTGCATCGGCTGCAGGGCCTGTCAGGTAGCCTGCAAATCCTGGAACCAGCTGCCGGGGATCAAGACCACCAATAACGGCACCTATCAGAATCCGCCGGATCTGAACAGTACGGCCTTCAACCTCATCCGCTACAACGAGGTGCCGGGGCAGGAAAATCCGGTGCGCTGGCTCTTCGTCAGCAGGCGCTGCATGCAGTGCGAGGATGCTGGCTGCATGAAGATCTGCCCATCCGGAGCCATCTACCGTACGGCCGAAGGCGCCGTGGCCGTCAACCGCGACAAGTGTATCGGCTGCAAGCTCTGCGCGAGCGCGTGTCCGTTTGATGTGCCGCGCTATGACGCACAGGGCAAGATGAGCAAGTGTCATCAATGCTCCGACCGGATCAGCAACGCCATGCTGCCGGCCTGCGTCAAGACCTGCGCCACCGGGGCCCTGAAGTTCGGCGATCGCGACGAGTTGATCAAGGCCGCCAAACAAGACGGTTACAAAACCATCTACGGCGAACAGGACCTGAGTGGCCTTGGCACGGTCTACGCCTTTAAGGATGAACCGAAGCTCTACGGGATGAAGGAAAACCCGGCCATCCCGGGCAGCGTGGTCTTCTGGCATACATATTTGAAGCCGCTTTCATACATCGGCTTGGGCGGCGTCGTCGCGGCGGCAGCCATTCATTATCTGGCGATAGGCCCCCACAAGGAAAAGGAGGAGGTGTAACATGGCGGAGATGGTAAGAAAATCACATGTCGACGAGATCATCAATCACTGGATTCTCGCCGGAAGCTGCATTCTGCTGATGATCACGGGATTCGCCTTCCTGTTTCATTTGGAAGCCGTCGCCGCTGTCTTTGGCGGGTTCAACACCATGAAGGACGTACACAACTGGCTTGGCGTGGTCTTCACCCTGTCGCTTGTCTACACCATGCGCCATTATCTGAAGGATGCCCTCGAATATGACGCCGACGACGTCCAGTGGTTCAAGGTGGCGGGCGGATACCTGTCTCACAAGGTAACGGTTCCTCCAATGGGCAAATACAACCCCGGCCAGAAGCTCTACTATCTGGCCGTGGTCGGGGCTGGTCTGGCCATCGCCGTATCGGGCTTTGCCATCTGGTTCATGAAGGACAACGGCACCGTGATGCTTCTCGCCCATCTGGTGCACAACGCGGCCTTCATCATCTTCGTGCTGGCCATACCGGTTCACGCTTATTTGAGTACCCTGGCCAATCCGGGAACGCTCAAGCTGATGTTAAGCGGCACCCTGCCGGTGGAGGAAGCCAAGAAAAGGTATCCCAAGTGGATGAAGGCAGAGGGCAGGATGTAAACTGAAGCCGACATCTTTCAAAACCAAAAAGGGGATACCTCGGTATCCCCTTTTTTGCAGAGTACCGCTTCAGGCAATAGAGTTTTTCCTCTATCATTGAACAATGGCTTACGGGGTAGCATATGAAAAAACTGCTGATCATACTCTCTCTTCTGCTGTTCTCGATAGCGCAGGCGGAAGAAAAAAGGACTGATGTGCCGGTCGGCGATTCTCCGACCCTGGGGCCGTCGGATGCCCCCATTACCATCATCGAGTTCATCGATTTCCAGTGACCGCACTGCGTGGCGGCCGGTCCGACCGTCAAGCAGATCCTCGAGACCTATCCAGGCAAGATCCGCCTGGTCATCAAAAATTTTCCCTACAAGTATCGCGACTTCGCCAGGATCGCCGCCGAAGCCTCCCTTGCCGCCCGGGATCAGGGCAAGTACTGGGAGATGCACGATCTGATGCTCGCCCGCTCACCTAAGCTCGACCGGGCGAGCCTCATCGCCTATGCCGGAGAACTGGGGCTCGACGTGGCTCAATTCACGAAAGATATCGACGGCGGCGCCCATGCCGGGGAGATCGACCGCGACCTGCAGCTCGCTCAGTCCATCGACCTCTACAACACGCCCACCTTTTATATAAATGGACGCCAGCTGATCGGCGAACGCTCTTTCGACCAATTCAAGCAGATCATCGACGAGGAACTGCAGCGAGCCGGGAGGTGACAGGATGAGGAAAGTAATGCTCACGGCTTGCGGCATCTTCTGCCTGGCTCAGGGCCTCTTTGCCGGTGAGCTCAAACCGGTCGGCGATGTGCCGGTGCCGGCTGCCAACCTCCAGACGGGGGCCAAGGTCGAGCTCGGCAAGAAGCTCTTTTTCGACCGGCGGCTGTCAGGAGACGGGACCACCAGCTGCGCGACCTGCCACGATCCCGAGCGCCGTTTCAGCGACGGCCTGCCGATCTCGCTCAATTACCCGACGACCCGCAACTGGCGCAATGCCCCCACCCTGATCGGCGCCGGTCTGCAGAAATTCCTGTTCCACGATGGACGGGCGGCAAGCCTCGAAGAGCAGGCCCTCTTTCCCATGATGTCGGCCTTCGAGATGAACCAGAACCTCGACTTCCTGGAGGAGGAGATCCGCGCCGTCCCCGAATATGTGAACGAATTCAAGGAAGTTTTCGGCGACGAGGACATAACCCGCGAACGCATCGCCATGGCCATAGCCGCCTTCGAACGTACATTGGTCTCCCGGGATGCGCCTCTGGACCGTTTCCTCAGCGGAGATAAAAATGCCCTTTCGCCGGACGCCCGGAAAGGGTATGAAATATTCACCGGCAAGGGAGAGTGCGCCCGGTGCCATTTCGGCGACAAGCTCGCCGATGACGGCTTCCATATCCTCAATGTCCCGGAAAACCCCGAGCACCTGCAGGACCCGAGGATAACCGCGACGCGAAGGTTCGTCGCCAAGGTCTACCACTTCGAGCAATACCGGACCCTCGCGGAGGACCCGGGCAGGTATCTCATTACCGGAGACAAAAAGGATTGGAAGGCTTTCAGGACGCCCACGCTCAGGGAGGTGGCCGGAACAGGCCCTTACATGCACAACGGCATTTATGCGACGCTCCCCGAGGTGATCGAGTTTTTCGACGCGGGCGGCGGGGCGGGCAACTCGGTGCTGCGGCCTCTGGGCCTCAGCACGGCGGAGAAGGAACAGCTGAGATTATTCCTCGAAGAAGGTTTGACGGGGAAGCCGGCTGCGTTTTCCTATCCCAAACTCCCATGAAGGGGGACTTTTTTTCAGTAACCCCCTTGAGGGGTGCTCAGTTCAGTCCCCCTTGAGGGGGATAAGTACCTCACGGAATTCTTTCATAATAAGCAAGAAAAGAATTTCTACGGTGCTAAAATTCCATAAGGAGAAGTATGACCATTGATATTCAGACCTTGATCGAGAAGCGGCCGCACCTCAAGGACCCGCTGGAACTCTATGCCAAGTGGCAGCGCTTTCAGCAGGAAGCGGCACCACTCCTTCCCAAGGTGAGATCGGCCATGGCCCCTGAGGACGCCAAGGCCTACCCGAGGGGGGTCGCCGGAGCCGTTTTCGATCTGTTCGTTTCCACTTTCGGGCTGCCCGCCGAAAAATTCGCTCCGCTTCGCCAGGCACTGGAGGAAGGGAAGATCGACTTCATGCGGCTGCCGCTCGACGAAACTCCCGAACTGCCTGACCTCCCGCATAGCAGGGAGGAACTGGCGGGGCTGCTCTTTCTGCTCAGCAGGCCTTATTTTTTGTCCCTCAGGGAGACCTTTCCGCTCGACGGCAGCGAATGGAAGGACGGGCGCTGCCCCTTGTGCTCTGCGAAGCCCGCGCTCACCTCCGTCATCGACGGTCCGAAACGCCAGCTGCACTGTTCGTTCTGCGGCACCACGGGCCCCTACCGCTTCATCGGCTGCCCGGGCTGCGGCAACGTCGATTCGGAGAAGCTCAACACCATCATGTCTGATGACGAACCGGGATTCCGGATTGCCACCTGCGAAACATGCCGGACCTATGTAAAGGTCGTGGAAGGAGAGATGCTGCAGGGTTTGACGATGGACCAGGCGGACCTGGCGAGCCTGCCCCTCGACATCGTCGCCCAGGGCAAAGGCTATGAACGTCTGACGCCGAATCCGATCAGCCTGAAGAAGATGGAGTAGTAGGCTTCGTTCGAAAAAGTGCGATCCTCCGCTTAAAAAATAGGCTGTCCCTCGGGGGCAGCCTATTTTTTTGCCCAGTACGGGAATCCCGAGGCTGGTCGAAAATACCCTTTGCCGCACGAGGAGAATTGGGTATTCTCAGGGCTCGTCATCGTTCAGCCGGTTTGATGTAGGGACGAATCTTGTATTCGCCCGGAAAGCAGTCGGATGTGAGAATAAGGAGGTGGCAATCCACCGCACCTTGCGAGCGATCACAAGGATCGCCCCTACACCCACCCTTACAGTTCGCAGCTATCCGCGTTGAGATCCTTGCCGGATTGCCGGCGAGTGAACGGTTACAAGGCTCTTCGAGACTATCAGAACTCCTCCACCGGCCCACTCCTTCAATCCAGGATCAAAAATTAATGCACTTCAGAAACCTATCGATATATCTCACCATTTTCATTATTTTCTTCTTCACCTGTCGGGCAGGGGCAGCCCAAGAACCGCAAGGACCCGGGCGGAGCGAGATGACCGCCGGCCAGGCCGTGGTCCTCGGCATCGTCGAAGGCGTGACTGAATATCTGCCGGTCAGCTCTACCGGTCATCTGCTCCTCGCCCAGCGGGTCATGGGCATCGGAGAAGGAGGATCTCTCACCCAGGATGAGCGGCAAAAGGAAAAGGAAGCTGCGGACGCCTATGCCATCTGCATCCAGGCCGGCGCCATCATTGCCGTACTCGGCATCTATTTCCGCCGGGTACGGCAGATGTTTGCCGGGCTTTTCGGCCGGGACCCTGTGGGGCTGCGGCTGCTTATCGGCATGGCGGCCGGGTTTCTGCCGGCGGCGGTGATCGGCCTCGCCTTCAACAAGCACATCAAGGAGTATCTTTTCGGACCGTGGCCGGTGGTGGCGGCCTGGCTGGTGGGTGGGATCGCCATCCTCGCCGTGAGCTTCAGGACCCGCACCGACCGGGAGCAGTCGTCCATTGCCGGCATCGCCCTCGACAATCTCACTTTGAAAATGGCCCTTATCATAGGCGTCGCCCAGTGCATCGCCATGTGGCCGGGGGTCAGCCGCAGCCTGATCACTATTGTCGGTGGCCTCCTGGTGGGCCTCAGCATGCCGGCGGCGGTGGAATTCAGCTTTCTCCTCGGCGTCGTCACCCTGGGCGCCGCCACTGCCTACGACGCCTTGAAACACGGGGAAGTCATGCTCCAGACCTTCCCCCCCTCATCGCTCGTGATCGGCCTCGTTTTCGCCTTCATCTCCGCCGTTGTTTCCGTTAAATGGATGGTCGCATATCTGAACAACCACAGCCTGGCCATCTTCGGCTACTATCGAGTGGGTGTAGCGGTGCTGACCGCCGCCCTGCTGGCGACGGGGATGATTTAACCCAACAGAGCTGGATATATACCTTCACGAAATGCATTTGGAATGAATTTCAGGTACTGAACCGTAAGCGTCCAGCCGATTCAGCTTGTAGGGGCGAATCTTGTATTCGCCCTAGTCCGGCGGTTTAAACGGTTACTTTCTGCCGTTGAAAACCGAAGAGATCGCGGCGGCAAGAAAAAGCAGGAATTGCCGCCCCTGACAATTCCTGCCTCATCCCGCATCGAACTTCATGGCGGAGTTCGGTAAAGCTGCGGGACGATCTCAAGCGACATCCTGCTGTCGCTCCTCCTGTTGTACAAGATAGCCTTTCAGCGCCTTGCGAAGGGTCTGCACGGCAAGAAAAGCGCAATGCTTCTCCTCGTCCGGGAAGGTCCCGATTTCCTGCAGCACGTCTTCGCCCGTCAAGGCGAGGGCTTCCGCAATGGTTCTGCCCGTCGCCATTTCCGCGGTAAACGACCCGGCGACGGAACTCGAACCGCAACCATCGGTAACATAGCTCACCCGGTCAAGCCGCTCACCCTTCATCCTGATATATATGGTCATGGTGTCGCCGCAGCTGCCGCTCAGGCGGGCCATGCAGTCCGCATCCGCCATCACCCCGCAGAATTTCGGATTGCGCCACCGGTCAAAGCCTTTCACGCCCAGCGCGTTTTTCGCCTCGGCGAAAACCTCGTTCTGGATCCTTGCAACTATTGCCTCGAATTCGCTATCGTTCATCCGGAATTTCCTCGTCTTCTCAGGCAAATTACCAGTGCCCTTCCGCATTCGGCCCTGAGCTGTACACAAGCCGCCCGGCCTTGAAGGTTTCCACAGCCTCACGGACAGTGCCTGCTATATCCGTCACCACCTTGGTCCCCGCGGCCTCAAGCGTCCGAAAGGCATTGGGGCCGCAGTATCCGGTCAAGAGGACCTGGGCACCCCTGTCGGCAATCATGGTCGCCGCCTGGATGCCGGCGCCCTTGAGCGCGTTCATATTGCCGCTGTTGTCGAAGGATTCACAGGTCATAGTGTCGGTATCGACAATGAGGATATACGGCGCCCGGCCGAATCGTGGATCCACCGGGGCGCTCAGATCCTGCCCTTTTGCTGTAACCGCAACTTTCATGCTGCCTCCTTTTCCGTAAATGGAAATTCCGCCCGGAGTCGGCCCATCCTTCGGGTGATCACAAGGATCGCCACTACGAACCGCTTGGCTCTCATCGTTTTGCTGAACAGTTACCATGTCCTCTGTTCAGACGTGGACCGATCCGCCGCCGCAGACCTGATGGTCACCGATCAGCGGCAGGTTCCCGGCAATCATATCGAGAACGACCGGGCGGATCTCCTGCCGCTCGCCATCGTAGTAGACATCGATCCCAACCTGCCTGAAACCCATCAGCGGCCGCATGCCGATGCCGCCGACCACCAGGCGGTTCACGCGATTCTGGGCCAGAAGCTGGACCGGCACCATGCAGCCGCCCTGGACGTGCTCCCTGTTGGCCAGCACGGACACTTCCTTGATCTCCCCGTCTTCGACATCCACCAGGGTGAACACGTCGCAGTGGCCGAAATGCCCGGCCCGCAGGCCGTCAAGCCCGCCATCTCCTTCCGATGGGATCGCAATACGCACTCTCGCCATTTCAAAACTCTCCTTTCTCTTAATGAATGATTGATGAAAAATCCTTTATCCCCAAGGCATTCATGGCCGGGGAACGGCTTATCTCCCGCCATGCCGTGCGGATAGCCGCAGCGACCGCGGAATCCGGCGCATGCTCGAGCACGCTTCGTCCGGCGATCATCGCCCGAACGAACACCGGGTCGAAAGGTATACGCCCCAGCACCTGCATCCGGTGCTCGGCGGCAAATGTCTCTATCCGGTCGGTCATTTCCGGATTGAGGTCGAACTTGTTGATAAAGAGCAGGCCGGGGACCTTGAAATGCACGGCCAGCTCGACCAGCCGCTGCATGTCATGCAGGCCAGATACGGTCGGCTCGACGACGATGACCAGCGCCGTCGCCCCGCCGATGGCGGCGATGACCGGGCAGCCGATGCCGGGCGGACCGTCGGTGACGATCAGCTCCAAGCCCCGCTGTTCGGCCAGCGCCCTCGCCTCCCGGCGCACCAGGCTGACCAGCTTGCCCGAATTTTCCTCGGCCACACCCAGGCGGGCATGCACCATGGGCCCGAACCGCGCCTCGGAGACATACCATTCCCCGCACTGCTGAACTGGAAAATCGATAGCCCCCTCGGGGCAGAAATCGACGCAGACCCCGCAGCCTTCGCAGCCGAAGGGGTCGACGACAAACTTATCGTCAATGGCTGAAAATCGGCAAAGCTCCCGGCACCTGCCGCACCCGGTGCAGTCCTCCTTCCGGATTATCGCCTTCGACCCGCCCATGAACGGGGTGCGCTGCCGCACCTGCGGCGCCATGAGGAGATGAAGATCGGCTGCATCGACATCCGCGTCGCATAGCACGCTGTTTTTCGCCAGCGCGGCGAACGCGGCGGTAATGCTGGTTTTCCCGGTGCCGCCCTTGCCGCTTACCACAACCAGTTCCCGTATCATTGCCGCCTCCCGGAAAGACCTGTAACCATGAGAATGGAGTCGTAGAGGCGGCGAAACCGTTCTCCCCAATCGGGCATGGCGTCGACGATCGGCACACCGCGGGAATAGGCTCCGGCGATCTCCCTGTCGTACGGGATCTCCATAAGGATCGGCAGTCCCTGCTGCCTTGCGTATTCCTTCACCCCGTCGTCGCCGAGATCGGACCGGTTGATTACCAGTCCGCAGGGGATGCCGAGGACCTGCACCGCCTCCACCGCCAGGCGGAGGTCATGCAGGCCGAACGGTGTCGGTTCGGTGACCAGCAGCACGAAATCCGCGCCCCGCATGGCCGCAACGACCGGACAAGAGGTGCCCGGCGGCGCATCGATGATGACGGTCCCCCACCCGTTTGCGCCGGTCCGGACCTGCCTGATGAGCGGCGGGGCCATCGCCTCCCCCACTCGCAGCCGGCCATGCCGGAAGAAGAGTTCGCCGCATTGCCCCGACTCCACCATGCCCAGCACCCGCTTGCCTTCGTCAAGCGCCTTTTCCGGGCAGACTTCCAGGCAACCGCCGCAGCTGTGGCAGAGTTCGGGAAAAACCAGGACCTTGCCGGCCACCACGGTCAGGGCTCGAAACCGGCAGATTTCCGCACACTTCTTGCAGCCGGAACAGGATTCTCTGCGCACTGCCGGAATCATGGTCGTCACTTCCTGTATCTGACTGATCTGCGGCTGCAGAAAGAGGTGGCAGTTCGGTTCATCCACATCGCAGTCGAGGAGCGTCACTCCCCGCCCGAGCGACAGGGCAAGGTTGGTCGCCACCGTGGTCTTGCCGGTGCCGCCTTTGCCGCTTGCAACACTTATTATCATGGAACTCGCCTTACATCTTCATCAGAACTTCAATAGTTTCCAAGAGCTGCAGCATCTTTTCCGCGTGCTGCGCCCCCGGCTGAGGCGGCAGTTGCATGAATACCCCAAGACCCTCGGTGGCCTCGTGGAACTCAGCAACAGGCAACGAGCTGATCACAGCGCAGTTGACCATGGGATGCGCTTTCATTATTTCTCCGACCAGATCGATGCCGTCGACCTTGACCAGGTTCTCGTCAACAACGACCGTATCGATCTTTTCCCGATCCATGATGGCCAGTGCTTCCCGAGCGGAGTAGGTCCAACTGATCCTGTTGCCGTTTTTTTGCGACAGGACCCGGACGAAATCCCCCATAATGGTCGGATCTCCACCGACGATAAGTATCTGCGACATGCCTATGTTCCTTTCCCGTGTTATGGGTTGACCATCCCGTGGCAAATCTCCCCGGCTACTTTTTCGCCTCGAGAGCCGCGACCTTCTCCGTGATGATCTGGAGAAGTTCAGCAACCTGCTCGACCTGCCGCTTCAGATCAATGACTTCAGCCCCCGATCCCGATTCGGCGCTCTGAGCCTGGACGGTCTCCCCGGGACCTGCGTCAGGATACTCCTCGGCCCGCACCATCCCCTGACCGCGCCGCAACCCTCCGCCGCCCTGGCCCATACCGCCGCCCATGCCACGGCCGATACCGCGGCCGGTAAATCCCGCGCCGCCCATCCCGCGGCACAGCCCTCTCAGCTTTCCCGTCATGGGCCCGAGTCCTGCCGGACCGGTTTTGTCGAAGCCTGGCATAATCCACCTCCGGATGTATTTTTCTCCAGTTGTTCTTTCGGTCCTCCGCGCTCCGATCCTGTGCGGCATCTCCGCCACCGGCAGCCCGGCATGAAGAAGGCCGAGAGATCTTCACCTTGCGCGTAGCGAGCGAGAACCTGTTCGGCATCTCCCGCAATGAACGAGATGACATGAATGCCATGCGTCTCCAGGAGAGCTGCAGGGCCTACGCACAGCGCTCCGCAGATCAGGACCTTCACCCTATGTTCACGAAGAAGCTGAATCAGTTGACTGTAGGGACCGGCCGGCAATGGCCGGGTTTTTCTGCCGACGATCTCCCTGTCGCGGATTTCCGCGATGAGCAGGTTCTCCGCGGCGTCAAAGACCGGAGATATGCGGTTCTCCCAGATTGTGATCGCGACATTCATGGCGGCTGTAGTTCTCCTCGTTACCCGCAGGAACAGCAAGTGGCGCGCCAGATAAAATCAAATTTATTTTATTAATGAATTACGGATAGTTACTTAAACAACCGGAGCAAACCGGTGATTGCGCCGATCAGCAAGAGTCGCACCGATGCATCGCTATGCGACTGTAGACAGTCGCGTGAATGCGACTCTAGGAGCCTGTCGGATTATCCGACAGGCTCCTAGCACGACCGTTTGCGGTGGGTTCGACCGTCGATATCCGGCAGATCGATGTTGTACCTGGCCATCTTTCGAAAAAGTGTGCTTTTATGGATGCCGAGGGCGCGGGCGGCGGCCAGCCGATTGTAGCCGTGGCGCCTCAGCGCCTCGGCGATGATCTCTTCCTCCGTGGCGCGGAGGCCGGCGGCCATGGAGGGGTCGTTCTCCTGACTGGCCAGGCGCGGCTGGGTCAGGGAGGCCGGGAGATGGTTGATGCCGATCTCCCCGTCGCTGCAGAGGACGAAGGCATGTTCGATGATGTTCTCGAGTTCCCTGATGTTGCCGGGGTAATCGTGATCGAGCAGGATGGCCATCGCCTCCTGCGAGACGCCCGCGACAGATCGCCCACGGAGGCGGTTCATCCTGGCGATGAACCGCTCGATCAGCAGGGGGACGTCCTCCATCCGCTCCCTGAGCGGCGGCAGGTGAAAGCGGATGATGTTGATGCGATAGAAGAGGTCCCGCCGAAACGCTCCCTGTTCCACCATCCCCGCCAGGTCGCGGTTGGTGGCGGCGATAACCCGAGCCTCCGTCTTCACCTTGGTCACGCTGCCGAGCGGCTGGAATTCCCTCTCCTCGAGGACCCTCAGGAGCCGGACCTGGAAGGCGGGGCTGGTGTCGCCGATCTCGTCGAGGAAGATCGTGCCGCGGCCTGCGGCCTGGAAGAGGCCCGGCTTGTCCCTGTCGGCGCTGGTGAAAGCTCCAGCCTTGTAGCCGAACAGCTCCGATTCGAGCAGCGTATCGGGAAGGGCGCCGCAGTTGATGGAGACAAAAGGCTCCTCTTTGCGCAACGACAGGCCGTGCAGGGCCTTGGCCATGAGTTCCTTGCCGGTGCCGGTGTCGCCCTCGATGAGGACAGTGCTGTCGCTCTCGGCCACCTGGCCGAGGATATTTAAAATCTTGCGCATGGCCTTGCTGCGGCTGACCATATCGCCGACCATGAAGCTGCCGCTCAGCTCGCGGCGCAGTTCCTCGACCAAACTGTGGTCGCGGAAGGTCTCCACGCCGCCGACGATCCGGCCGTTCTCATCCTTCAAAGGGGAAGTCGAGACGGTGATCGGCACCCGCTGCCTACGGCTGTTGATGATGGAGGTGGCGCTCGAGACGAAGGATCTGCCTTCCTTCATGGTGCGCTTCAGGGCGCAGGCCCCTTCGCACATGTTGGAGCGGAAGACCTCCCAGCAGTACCGGCCGATCGCCTCGGAGCGGAGCGTGCCGGTGATCTCCTCGGCCGCCCGGTTGAAGCTCATGATCCGCCAGTTGCGATCGACGGTGAAAACCCCCTCCGAAATCGATTCCAATATGATCTCATTGGCTTTTTTCGTTATGTCTGCAAAATCGTCCATCTTTTCAGCCCCCTTTTTCTCTCATCCACCATACCCTATTATGAGCATAAACACATATAAAAAGAACAGAGGCTCTTCCCGGTCCACTCTCCCTTTTTTTGCACCGGACTCTATTAATATGGGGTAAAATTCATAAAGCAACTTTTGAGTACTGGCGAGCCACCCTGCAATTTCGTAGTTTCGACAGGCAATGAACAATTTGAGCTTGCTGTTGCAGATCGCCCGCGAACTGGGGGCAAGTGAGGCGGTGATCGTTGCATCCGCGGATATTATCCTTGAGGAGAGCCTCGCCGCGAGGTGTCGGGAGCACTGCCAGAACTACGGCCTGGCAAAAGGCTGTCCTCCTCACATCGCAGGGCCCTCGGCATTCCGGAATCTGCTGAAAAACCATCCCCGGGCTATCTTCTTCAGAATAGATGTTCCTGCCGGAGTTCTTTTTTCCAACGAGAGTCGAGAGGTATTCCAGTTGCTCCATGAAGTGGCATCGGGTATCGAGCATTCCGCCACGGCGATGGGATGTGCGGACGCCCGGGCTTTTGCCGGTGGATCGTGCAAGGAAATCTTCTGTCGCGAGAATAAGGACTGTGCAGCCCTTACCGGAAACGGTGCCTGCCGATATCCCGTAACGGCCAGGCCTTCCATGTCCGGTTGCGGCGTGGATGTGGCCAAGCTCTTTCAGACGGTCGGATGGGAGATGAACTGGGCGACTCGCAATCCTGATGCCGATCCGCCCAAAATGGCCAGCGTCTGCGGACTGGTGCTCATCGGAAAGCCGGAACTCGATAAACCGGAATGATCAGAATCGATTGCCGCCCCAGCGGCCATATTATCTGGCTTCTGTCCTCTGGCCTCTGACTTCTGCCATTCGGATCGCCTCGAGGACGTACGGGTAGATGTTTTCGGTGATCTTCCTGTAGCCTTCCGCGTTCGGGTGGATGACGTCGGCCTGGTTGAGCCGGCCCTGCATGGCCACATCCTGCAGGAAAAAAGGGAAAAAGACCGGCTCGAATTCCTCGGCGAGTTTCGGGTAGACCGCATTGAACCGCGAGACGTAGGCCGGTCCCAGATTATGGACCATCCTCATTCCGGCCAGCACGACCGCGACATCCCTTTCCTTCAGGGTTGCAAGGATTTCCCGCAAATTCTTCTCCAGCACCTGCGGATCGATGCCCCGCAGCCCGTCGTTGGCCCCGGTTTCCAGGATCACGATATCCGGGTCCAGGGAAAGCACCCATTCCAGCCGGGAAAGGGTGCCGCTGCTCGTCTCGGCGCTGACCCCGGCGTTGATCACTTTGTATTGATATCCATCCGCCTGCAGCTTCTTCTCCAGCAGGGCAGGATAGGCCTCCTCCTCGGCCAACCCCTGCCCCGCCGTGAGGCTGTCCCCCACCGCCACGATGGTCTTCATCGTGCGATCCTCAAGACGGTCGGCGGCCGTCTCCGCTTTTTCCCCTTCGCAGCCGAAGAGAGCGAGCAACGTTGTAAACAATATCGAATAAATAGCCTTTCCCATTTTCTCCTCGCCACGGGAATGAGTCACACCGTTCCTAGGAAACTCAGACTTTTTGAGACTTGGTCTGCCTTCCTGTAAATTGCGTTCCACGCACCTGGTGCATAAAATGCACCCTACTCCTGCTGCGGAGGTGAGTTGTTTGGTCTCCCTCACATAAGTCGGAATCGGGATCGCTATCGCTATCGATCCCTGTTGTTCGATTTCGATACCGATTTCGATACCGATACCGATAGCACCCGATAAATCACCCCATGTTTCACCCATTTGGGTGAGGCCGCGCATAACAACTCAGCCCTCACAGAAGTTACACCTGCTCGCGCAGAAATCCCGCGGGCTTGCGGCTCAGAATAGTCGCGGAACTGAGCAGTCCGAGAAGCACCACGAGGCCCACAGTCGCCGCCAGCAGCATCAGGCAGGTAAGCCAGTACGGCCGGTAGCCGATCTCGAGGAAATAACGGCAGACCGCCCAACTGCCCAGTTGGCCGACCAGCAGGCCGCAGCCTCCGCAGATGAGGGCCAGCAGCAGGTTTTCCTGCAGAAAGACGCGCAGCACGAAGGCGGAGCCCGCTCCGAGGATCTTGTAGTAGACCGCCTCCTCCATCCGCGCCATTCTGGTGGCGAGGATCGAGCTGACCAGGATCAGCGCCCCGGCAAGCAGGGAAAAGGCGGCGAAAAATGCCACCACCGCGGACAGTTTTTCCAGTATTCTGCCGAGTTCGGCGGCCGTCTCCCCGACATTGACCGGACTGATATTGGGGAAACGGCTCACGATCCGGTTTTCCAGCTGCGCCACTTCCCCTTCCGGCACGCGCAGGGCGGCGAACATCGTCTGCGGCGCGGCCTTGAGATACTGCTCCGGAAAGACGAAATAAAAATAGGGGTAGAGCATGGATCTGGTGTGCTTTCGGATCGAGGTCACCTGCGCCCGCAGTGGCACGCCCTGAATGTTGAATTCCAGGACATCTCCGACCTTCATATCGCCCATCTCGACCACGGTGTCGAGCAGCGAAACCGGCGGCAAGGCTCCCTCGCCCCTTTTGGAACCGAAGAGGCTGTCGCCCTCCACCAGGACTTCGTCGGCAAGCAGCGTCTCCCGGTAGGTGAGATTGAACTGCCTGGCCAGGCTGTCGCCGCGCTTCTCCCGTTCCGTCTCGCGGTCGATTTTCTCGCCGTTGATCGCCCGCAGCCGGGCCCGAACCACCGGAAAGAGTTCCGCCTCCCCTCCGACCAGCTCGAGAAAACCCTGCCGCTGATCCGGTTGGATGTCCAGGCAGAAAAGGTTCGGAGCGTCGGCGGGATAAGAGTCGATATAGGTGGACCGCAGGTTCCGTTCCACCAGATACATCGAAAGCAGAACGGCAAGCGCCGAGGCGAGCGTCACGACAATCGCCCGGGTGGCGTTGCCGGGCCGGAGAAGGCTTCGCACCGCCTGGCGCAGCGACAGTCTTTTCACCCGCAGGCGGGCGATGGCGGCCAGGAGCAGGCCCGCCAGGGCGGCGAGCACCGCAATGAGCCCCATAAAACCGCCGACAAAGTACAATCCTGTCCGCATTTCCTCAAGCTGCCGGACGATGAGCCCGGCAAGGATGAGCAGGCCAAGGACGATCAGCAGCCGACTGCTGGCCTTTTTCGCGCCGCCCGCTTTCTCCCTGCGAAAGATCGCTGCCGGCTTGACCTCGAGGGTTGAGCTGAGGGGCAGAAAGGTGAAAAAGGCGACAACCGCCAGGCCGAGCGCCATCCCCTCGACCACATCGGCCGGCGTCACGCCAAGGACGATCTTCTCGGGCAGAAAGCCGCCGAGAAATCCTGCGAAACTCTGTTTGAGGGCAAGGCCGGCAAAAATACCGAGGCCGCAGCCGATAAGGCCGAGGCAGAAGACCAGCGCCAGATAGTGACGGAGGAGAAAGGTGCTGGTGGCGCCGAGGGAACGGATGACGGCCAGGCTCTTCACCTTCCGCCTCAGCAGGGCGGCGAGCGAGCTCTGCATGCCGATGCCGGCGAGCAGCAGGGTGAAGACGGAAACGAGGGCCAGAAAGGACAGGAGATTGTCAAAGAACCGTTTCACCCTGGAGCCGGCGGTCGCGGCGGTGGCGACCCGCTCCCGGCCCTCGGCTGCCGCGGCCTTGAGGCGCTCGGCGAGTTTCTCCGCTTCCCCCGGCCGGTCGACCTTGATGGTGGTCACATAGTTCACCCGGCTGCCCTTCCCGATCAGGTTCATCTTCCCCAGATCCTCTGCGGCGACGAAGATTCGCGGCCCGAACGAGAAAAAATCGACGGGCCGGAGCGACTCCCGGCTGACCACATCGGCGATGGTGAGACGGGCATCGCCGAGCAGCAAGGTATCCCCCACCGCTACCCCCAGCCGGTCGAGGAGCGAGGCGCCGACCACCGCCCGGCCCGGCCGCAGAACATCCGTGAACCCCCTGCCGGACTGCAGCTCCACGGTGCCGTACAGGGGATACCCCTGTTCCACCGCTTTGATATTGGAGAAGAGCGCGGCCTCGCCGTCCGCCCTCCTCGCCATGGAATAGAATTCCCAGCTCCTGACGAGGGAGATCCCCTCATCACGCTGCAGCGCGGCCAATTCCCCGCCCAGCGGCGAAGAAAACTCCGCCTGTGAGCGGATGATGATGTCGCCGCCGTGCAGGTTTTTCGCGTCGCCGGCGAGCGCCGCGCGCACATCCCGCCGAAAGCTGCTCACGGCGACGATGCTGACCAGCGACAGCGCCACGCAGAGCACGAAGATCACCGCCTGGCCGCGGCTGTGCATCATTTCGCGGAAGAGGAAACGCAGGTTCATCGGCCCGTCCTGCGGTCGTCCACGATCCGGCCGTCATGGAGACGGACGACCCGATCGGCCCTGGCGGCAAGGGCCCCGCTATGGGTGGCCATGACCAGGGTGGTCTGGCGGTCGCGGTGGAGCTCCAGCAGAAGACCGATGATCGCCTCGCTGTTTTCCGAATCGAGATTGCCGGTGGGCTCGTCGGCGAAGAGGATCTGCGGGTCGTTGATCAGCGCCCGGCAGATCGCCACCCGCTGCTGCTCGCCGCCGCTCAGTTGATCGGGGAAATTCCCGCGGCGGGGCAGAAGCCCGACCCGGGCAAGCAGGTGTTCCGCCTTTTGCCGGGCATCCGGATCATTTCTCAGCTCCGCCGGGAACATCACATTTTCCATGGCGTTCAACGACGGGATGAGGTGGAAGGCCTGGAAGACGAAGCCGGTCAGGTCGTTGCGCACCGGGGCGAGCTGATCTTCGGTGAGCCCGGTGATTTCGCGGCCGGCGAGAGTGATCCTGCCTTGCGACGGCAGGTCGATACCGGACAGCAGGCTCAACAGGGTCGACTTGCCGCTGCCGCTGTTGCCGGTGACGACCACGAACTCCCCTTTGGCTATCGCCAGGGAAATGTCCTGCAGCACTGGGATCTTCTGCCCGCTGAGAGAATAAAATTTGGCCAGCCCTTCGGCCTCGAGAATGGTGTCGGTCATGTTTTTAACTAAGCTTTCAGCGTTCAGCTGTCAGCTCTCAGCTTTTTCCTTTGTTGCACTTTAAGTGAGGTGACTGCTGAAGGTGCATATCATTGATGATCCAAAATAAGCCTTCCCGGCACTGCTGTCATCTCACCTTTCGCTTTTCGCAGTGGCTGATTGCTGACCGCTGAAAGCTGACCGTCGATTGCAACTTTTCTTTTTCGTGAATCCCGGACAAATTTCTATTATGATCTGCTGCCGATCGAGTCTTTCAATCCTCCCCCAATATAAGGAGTAAGAAACATGAAAAATTTTGCCATATTCCGGCATGTGATGATTTTCCTCGGTGTTTTGCTGGGCGTTTCCGTTCAGCCCTTTTCGGTCTCCGCGGCGGAATATCCCTTCGGCCTCCTGCTGGTGGGGCCGGCAAACGACCACGGCTGGAGCCAGGCTCATTTCGAGGCCGGCCAGGTCATGGAGAAGGCATTGCCGGGCGCGAAGATGCTCTATATCGACAAGGTCAACCCGGCCGACCGGCCCGGCATCACAGTCCCCATGCTGGTTGACGATCTGGTCGGCAAGGGTGCGAAGCTCATCATCGCCAACTCCGACGACATGAAGGACGGCATCCTCGAAGCCGCGGTAATGCACCCGGAGGTGCTGTTCATCCACGTTTCCGGCGACGACGCCCTGACCGGCAAGGCCGGGGCCAACCTCAGCAACCTCATGGGCAGGATGGAGTACGGCAAGATGATGGCCGGCTTTACCGCCGCCATGACCACACAAACCGGCAAGATCGGCTATCTCGGGCCCCTCATCAACGCCGAAACCCGCCGGCTCGCGGCCGCTGCCTTCCTCGGCGCCCGCCACGCCTGGGTGAACGTCCGGAAAAAGCCCGCGGCGGAGCTGCAGTTCAAGGTCAACTGGATCGGCTTCTGGTTCAACATCCCCGGCGTCACCTCCGATCCCACCCTGGTCACCGGCAGCTTCTTCGATTCCGGTTTCGATGTGGTCATTTCCGGCATCGACACCACCGAGGCCCTGGTGGTTGCCGGCCAGAAGAGGAAGGCCGGCAAGGAAGTCCGGGCCATCCCCTACGATTACCAGGGCGCCTGCGCCGTCGCCCCCGAGGCCTGCCTCGGCGTTCCTTACTTCAATTGGATCCCCGGCTACACCAAGCTGATCGGCGAGGCCATGGCCGGCAAGTGGCAACAGCAGTTCCTCTGGCTCGGGCCAGACTGGCAGGCCATCAACAACATCGAGACCACCTCCATCGGCTTCATGCCGGGCGATGCGCTGGGCGACGCGCAGAAACAGGCCCTGGACGAATTCCAGAAGGCGCTGGCTGAAGGACTAAGCCTCTTCACCGGCCCGCTCAATTTTCAGGATGGCTCGGCCTTTCTCAAGGCGGGGGAGACCGCGACCGACGAGCAGGTGTGGAATCTGCCCCAGCTGATCGAAGGGATGGAAGGGGCGTCTAAATGAGAAGGACTGAGGACTGAGCTATGAAGACTGAGTACTTATGAATTACTCAGTCCTCAGTCCTTTTCTCTCAGTCCTTGCCGGCAATTGATGATTGAACTCAAGAATATCTCAAAATACTTCGGCAATGCGCCAGCCCTGCAGGAAGTAAGCTTATCCGCCGCCGCCGGGACTATCCACGGCATTGTCGGGGAAAACGGGGCCGGCAAATCGACGCTTATGAAGATCCTCACCGGCTTCACGGCTCGGACCGGCGGAGAGATCTTCCTCGACGGCCGAAGGATCCGCCTGCAGACGCCGAGCGACACCCTTCGTCTCGGCATCGGCATGCTCTACCAGGAGCCCCTCGACTTTCCCCAGCTTTCGGTTCTCGACAACTTCATGGCGGGCGGGGATTTCATGCCGGGTAAGGCGCGTGCGGATCTGACCCGTCTTGCCGCCACCTTCGACTTTGCCCTCACCCCCGACCGCCGGGTCGAGACACTCACCATCGGTGAGCGTCAGCAGCTTGAACTGCTGCGGCTCATCCACCTGGGGGTGCGGATCCTCATCCTCGATGAGCCGACGACGGGCATCTCCGAGCGCCAGCAGGAACAGCTCTTTGCCGCCCTGCGCACCCTGAGGGCGGGTGGGGCGACCATCCTCCTGGTCTCCCACAAGCTCGAAGAGATCGAGTCGCTCTGCGACAGGGTAACCGTCCTCCGCCACGGCCGGGTGGCGGCCTCCATGCAGCGCCCCTTTGATCGCATGACCCTGCTCCGGGCGATGTTCGACAGCCTGCCCGAGCACCACTCGCCGCCCCAGGCTGCCGCGGGCAACCGGCCGGTGGTCGAATTCGACCGGGTGATATCAACGGCGGGCCGCGCCGGCCTGAAAGAGGTGTCGATCTCCATCAGCGCAGGCGAGGTTGTCGGCCTGGCGGGCTTGGACGGCAGCGGCCAGGTTGCTTTTCTAAAGATCGCCGGGGGGCTTTTGACTCCGGAATCCGGTCGGGTCTATCGCTTCGGCAAACCCCTGAAGGATGGCACAAGAGATGTAGTCTTTCTCCCGGCTGACCGGCTGGCCGAAGGACTCCTGCCGGGAATGACCATCCGCGACCATCATATCCTCGCGGGAGCTGAAAATACTTTTCTTTCCGCAGCAACCGGGCTTGCCGGGTCGAGGCGGGCAATTGAACGGTTCAATATCAAGGGCCGTCCCGAAACGATCGTTGAGGAGCTGTCCGGCGGAAACCAGCAGCGGCTGCTGCTTTCGCTCATTCCCGAACATGCCCGGCTCATCCTGATGGAAAATCCGACGCGCGGGCTCGATGTCCGGTCGGCGAACTGGACCTGGCATCAGCTCCACCGGCGAACAGGGCAGGAGGGCGCCATTATCTTCGCCTCTCCGGACCTCGAGGAGATTATGGCCCAGGCCACCCGGGTGGCGGTTTTTTACGACGGCAAAATCATTCTCGACATACCGACCGCGGCTACGAGTTTTCTTGAAGTTTCCCGTGCGATAACAGGTTCAGAAGCCAGATGACGAATCAGAAGCCAGATGACAGAGGACAGATACCAGATCAATGTGTTGCCCTCGGCAAATGGCAACTGCCGGCAGGTTCCGTTCTTCAAATTTAAAGAGCTGTTACGTCATTTTCCCCACTGAGCCGCACCAAACAAATCTGTCATGCAAGGGTTGACCTCACCTGAAACTTCCCATTTATCCCGCTTCGCCAGGATCGGCAGCATCGCCCTGGTGGCCCTGGGCGCGGTCGGCCTGCTGCTCGTCGCCCTCGGCATCTCGCCGGTCGAAATCGGCGTGACGCTCGCCCGCGGCTCGATTATTTCCTGGCAAAAGTTCGGCCACGTCCTCACCATCTGGATCCCCCTGCTGCTCTGCTCCTGTGGGCTGCTCTTCACCTTCAGGGCCGGCCTCTGGAACATCGGGATCGAGGGGCAGGTGGTCTTCGGGGCCATCGCCGCCACCGCCCTGCTGCGGGAGCAAAGTCTTAGCAGCCTGCCTGCAGCCGTCGTCCTCGTTCTCGCCCATGGCTTGAGTTTTGTCGGCGGAGGCCTCTGGGCTGGGCTCGCAGGCTTTTTGAAAAACCGCGGCGGCGTCAATGAGATCTTCGGGGGACTCGGCCTCAACTTCGTAGCCCAGGGCCTGATCCTGTGGCTCATCCTCGGGCCCTGGAAACGGGCGGGCATCGCCTCGATGAGCGGCACCGACATGTTTGTCCCGGAGCTGTGGCTCTCCACCCCGCCCGGCTGGAGACTCGCGCCCGCCGCCCTGATCATCGCCTGCGTCGCCTTCGCCGTCACGGCCCTGATCCTGGGCGCAACCCGCTTCGGCCTTAAGGTCAGGGCCACCGGCGCCAATCCGGCGGCGGCCCGACTCTTCGGCATCGATCCCGGCCGCACCGGCCTCCTTGCCATGATCCTCGGCGGCGGGCTCGCCGGTCTTGCCGGCGGGCTGCAGGTCAGCTGCATCTACCACCGCCTGCTGCCCTCCATCTCCAGCGGCTACGGCTACCTGGCGCTTTTAGTGGTGATGCTCGCCCATTACCGGATCCGGCCGGTCCCGGCCATCTGCCTGCTCTTTGCCTGTCTGGCCGCAGGCTCAATCCAGCTGCCGATCGTCCTCAAGCTGGATTCATCGCTCTCGGGAGTCATCCAGGGGGCCTGCGTGGTCAGCGCACTGCTGGTGCACGGTCTGCAAAAACGTCGAGGAGGAGCGTGATGGATCCGGCCACATTTTTCGCCGCAATTACGGTCATGGCCGCCCCCCTCGTGCTGGCCTCCCTTGGGGAAACCTTGACGGAAAAGGCCGGGGTCGTCAACCTCTCCCTCGACGGCACCATCCTCCTCGGCGCCATGACCGGCTTCGTGGCGGCCAGCCTGACAAAATCGCTGCTACTCGGTTTCCTGGCCGCTGCCGCAACCGGCTGTCTGGTCGCAGCGCTGCTGGCCGTGATCGGGGTGCAACTTGGCCAATCCCAGGTGGCTGTCGGTTTCGCCCTCACCTTCCTGTGCCGGGACCTCGCCTATTTTCTCGGCAATCCGTACGCGCGCCAGCAGGGTCCCCAACTGGAGGTTCTGCCTATTCCCCTGCTAAACGATCTGCCCTTCTTCGGAAAAGTGCTCTTTAGCCATCCGCTCATCGTCTACGTGAGCTTTCTGACCATCCCCTGCTGCCTCTATTTTCTCTATCATACCCGGTATGGCCTGACCCTCCGGGCGGCAGGAGAGAATCCCGCCAGTTGCTGGGCCAGGGGTATCGATCCGAATGGGGTACGGATGCTCGCGACCATCGCCGGAGGATTTTTTGCGGGACTCGCCGGGGCCGCCTATTCGCTCGCTGTCAAGCCGGGCTGGGGCCACCCCCAAGGATGCGAGGGTATCGGGTGGATCGCGCTCGCTTTAGTGATCTTCGGCAGCTGGCATCCTTTGCGGGTCGCTGCTGGGGCCTATCTCTTCGGCCTCCTGCAGCTGCTCGGCATAACCTTTCAGGATCAGTTCCCGACCGTTCCGGCCCAGATCTTTCAGGTTGCCCCCTTTCCGCTGATGATTTTCACGCTGATCCTCATCCACCTGAGCCGCAACAGCAAGAGCGGTTTGCTCTCCAGAATCCTCCACCTGGTCGGCAGCCCACCCCCGAAAGGTCTGGGTAAGCCATATAGACAATCATAAAATCCCCGCTCCGGGTATTCTTCGTTATGTTTCCGTCCCGCTTCTGGGAACAAAGATTTTCCGGAATGAGAATTTTTCCCGGCAATGAATATCGGGCAGCACTCGTTAATTCGGCTCCAATCTCGAACTTGCCGGCAAATTAACGAGGGGCTCATTGTACGGATATCTGCACTGGGTTTGTCGCTCGCCAAGCCGATCGAAAAAATCCATCAATGCCCGAGCAAAGAATGAAGGGGATGAATAGCGACAGAAGGAGTAAAGGAAAAAAGAAGGAGTAAAGGAAGAAGCAATATCTGCTACGGCGGTGGCTCGTTGCTCGAATAAACAAACCGCCGATATACCGCGAGAGGAATCGTCTGCTTTAAAAAAGCTTCGGATGCGAGTAAACCTGGCCTTGGTAGTTTTTCTCCGGTTAATGAGAAAATCCACCAAGGCCTCCCCATCCTTATTGATCTATTAAGAAAGTATCGAGGGATTCTCCAGCCTCGATTCTCGCTTTGAAGATATTCGGCATGCGTCCCTGACCGGTCCAGGTAATTCGCTCGCCCGCTTCGTTCCAAACCTCGTATTTGGGTTGACGGGGAGCACGCTTTCCCTGTCTCTCCGGAAAGAATTCTGATAATTCCTCCAGATCGATACCGTCTGCAGCAAGCATTTCCTTATATTTGCGAATTTTTTCCATTCGCTCGGCATTTTCCTGTTGTTCCGCCGTTTCTTCGGCAATACGCTCCTCAATAATGGCCTGCAGTTTGGCTTTAATTTCTTCCAACTGCTCTACGCTCAATTCCTTGACAGCGCTTTTCAAACGGCGGGAGTGAGTAACAATTCTGATAAAGTCGCTCATGATGTTTCCTTTTAGGGTCCATGAATTAGTTATATTGTAAGCCTACTTCAAACAATATTAACGTAAACTTGCGCAGTGTCCAGCCATTTTTTTTATTTTCGGATAGTAAGCCGATTCCATTGCTATCCGCGAGAAAATTTTTCTGCCGGAAAATATCTGGGTAGATATCGAATTTTTCATTATTTTTCAAACCATAATCGGTACAACCAAAGGCATTGCGATCTCAAATTATTTTTTTCAAAATTCCTCTGAATTGATATCGTCCTTATCCATGTAAAAAAAATCTACGGCCCTGATGTGCATATTCAGACGAAACCGCCACTGCTGTTCCAACATGCTCTTCTTAGCCGGCATGCCGACCGGGTCGAATAGGCTGGGCGGATTACAAACAAATGACTATTTTACGGCGCCGAAACGGCAATCGATGTTAGGGCAAGATACGCTCTTCTCTCGGAAGCGAAGCTGTTTCGCCGGAGAGTATAGGTGACTGCAAAAAGAAGGCTTTGATCGGCAGGATCTTGGCAAGGTTCTGCCGATCAAATGGGGAATGGGAAAATTTAGAGACCGGAGCGGTCAGGACAAGTATTCTTCTCGTACCGTTCTTCGATTATCAAGGCTGTCCTGACCAGCCAGGTAACAACGGTGATGCCGAGGGAAAATATGCCTAAAGTTATGGAAAGCTCGACCCAGGTCGGCAGGTAATCGACAACTTCTCCCAAAGGCGATGGGAGAAAACCCGGCACGATGAGGCCGATGCCTTTTTCCATCCAGATAGCCACGAAAAGAAAAGCGCAGGCCGGCAGGAGCACTTTTGGATTGTTTTTGCCGGGATTGATGGCGAGTACGAGTGTCGCCGCGATATTGACGCAGACCGAGGTCCAGATCCAGGGCACCAGCGAATTATGGCCGTTGATGCCGAAGAAGAGATACATCGCCGAGATCGAATGATGGGTGGGAAAATAAAACTCCTTGAAAACTTCGGAAAAGAACATGATCAAGTTGATGATCGCCGAGATGACGATAATCAGCCGAAGCTTGTTGAAGACACTCCGATCGATCCTGTAGGTGGTGAAATTGTGGATGACCGCGAGCACCAGGGCAATCAAGGCAGGTCCGGCTGCGAAGGCCGAGGCCAGAAACCGCGGCCCCATCAGCGGATTGTTCCAGAACGGCCGGGCTGGCAGTCCCTGGTAGAGAAAAGCCGTGACCATATGAATGGAAAAGGCCCAGAAGATCGAGAGAAAGACGAAGGGCCGGTATTTGCGCTCGTCCGCTTTCTCCCCCTTATAGTGGCAATAGAGGATGTAGGCGGGCACCAGGCTGTTCAGTACAAGGTAGCCGTTCAGCACCAGCACGTCCCAGGCGAGGATCGAGGAAGGAAAGTTGAAGATGCCGATCACCGGCAGGAGATGCCAGGCCTGCAGCGGCCCGCCCAGGTCGACGACGATGAAGGAGAGGCACATGACCAGCGCCCCCACGGCCACCCCCTCGCCGATGATGACCACCCGATGGAACCCGGGGTCGTGGAAGACATAGGCCGGCAGGATCAGCATGACCGCAGCGGCCGCCACCCCAACCAGGAAGGTGAAATTGGAGATATAGAAGCCCCAGCTGACGATATCGTTCATGCCGGTCACGGCAAGACCGTATTTTGCCTGATGGATGTAGGCGTAGATGCCCAGCGCCATGCAGCCGACGAGCACCAGCCGAAACAGCTGGAAGGACACGCTGCCCCGTAAATTCCAGCGGACGGCGTCGGCGACGAAGGTCCGAAAGTTCCTTTCCCTGTTGTCGTTCATAAATGTCCCTTGTAAGGTTCGTTATTCATATAGGCGCCGAATCGGGATCGAAATCGGGATCGAAATCGGAAAGCCAACCTCGATTTCGATAGCGATATCGATTTCGATCCGATATGCGCATAGCGCTGACAACCAATCAATCGATGAAGTACCAGAACTTCGGCTCGGTCCCGAGTTCCTCCTTCATCCTGAACACCTTCTTGTGTTTGAGGACATAGCGGATCTCGCTGTCCGGGTCGAGCAGGTTGCCGAAGACCCGGGCGCCGGTCGGGCAGGCCTCGACGCAGGCGGGCAGCCGGCCCTTTCTGGTCCTCTGGATGCAGAAGGTGCATTTCTCCATCTTGCCTTTCGGCCGCAGCCGATTGCCGAGATAGTGCTGCTTGACGTTGATCTCCTCCTTCGGCACTTCCGGCTCGCCCCAGTTGAACCGCCGGCCGAAGTACGGGCAGGCAGCCTGGCAATAGCGGCAGCCGATGCACCAGTCGTAATCGACCACGACGATGCCGTCCGGCTCCTTCCAGGTGGCCTTGGTCGGGCAGGCCTTGATGCAGGGGGCGTTTTCGCAGTGGAAGCACTGGGTGCCCATGTAGAACTTGTTCTCCACCGGAACCTCGTGGTAGAAGCGGCCGTCGCCCTCGCTCGGGTCGAGCTTGCCCGGCTCCATCTCGAAGATCCGGATGTACTGGGTTTTGGTCTTGCGGTCGAGGTTGTTCTCCTTGATGCAGGCCGCCACGCACTCCATAAACCCCTCGCAGCGAGTGATATTGAAGGCGTAGCCGTAGAGAACATTGGCAACCGGCGGCTCGCTGCCGATCCGCACTTCCAGGCCGTCCTTGAGGGCCGCGAGGCGCTCCAGGCGGTCTACGGTCGCATCCTTCTCCTCCTGGGTCATGAGCCGGTAGTTCTTCTTGAAATACTCCTGCCAGCGCAACCGCAGTTCCTCGCTCGAGGAGGCATCGACGTCGGGCACGCAGCCGGTGACCAGAGAGGCGCTTACCGCCGCCGCGCCGATGGACAACCCCTTCAGGAAGGACCGCCGGCTGCTCTTCTGCTGCAGGGCAGCGGCCGGATCATTCCGCTTCTGGTGTTTATCTTCGTTTTTCTTTGGAACACACATGGGATACCCCCGTCACTTGAGCGGCACGGAATAGATGACCGGAAACCGCTTCTCGAAGCGCGGCGAATGCGGATTATGGCAGGTCGTGCAGTTGTAGACGACCCGGTCGCCCGCCCAGTTCTCCACCCGCTTGCCGTGCGCCCCGCCCAGCCAGTCGCGTTTCTGGCGGAAATGGCACTGGCCGCAGAGCTGGTAACTGTGGTCGAAGTCGATCTTCCGGCCCTTCTTGTCCTCGAGGACCTCGCGGTCCTCCTGGTGGTGGCAGTCGATGCAGGCAAGGCTGCTGCCCGCCTGGCCATGGTTCACGACGATGTCGCCGTGGGTGAGCGCCTGGGCGTTTTTCGACTGCACCTCCTTGCCGCCATCAGCCACATGGCAGCTGCTGCACCGGTAGCGCTCGATCTCCTGCTTCCTCGCTAATACCCGAAATGAGCCGCCCTGATATTGCTCCCGGGCCAGCACCGTCGGCTGGGTGACCGGCAGCACCTGACGGACCGAATGGTTGTCGAAGGGCGTCTCGCTGCTCTTCACCGTATCGAGAAAGGAGGAGCCGCTTGCCGTACCCCGCTCCGGGTGAAGGAGTATCGTGGCGAGCAACAGGAGGATGGTCAGGAGTCCTCCGGACTGCGGTTTTGTCATCTTCTTCATCGCCTGAACCTCCGCTTATTTCCGCTGAAATTCCCGCAATTCCTCGGTCTGCACCGCAGGAACATGGCATTGCCGGCAGTTGCCCCGGGAGGCATGGCTCACCCGGATCTCGGCCACCGCCCCCGGTCCGGTATGGCAGGCGATGCAGTTCTCGCGCAGCTGCAGGCTGTGCGGAATCGTCGGGGGAGAACTGCTTAAGGAAGAGCCGCCGAGTCGGGGCGGATCGATCGACTGCCAGTTGCTGGCGACAAAAGGCTCTTCCTTCGTCACCGGGACATGGCACTGATAGCAGAGGGTGTTTTCCGGGTGCGGCGTGACCGGCGCGAACTTGCCGACCGACGGCCAGGGACGGCCTGGTGTCGCGGGTGCCATGGATGGCACAGGAGCGACGTCCGGGCTGTAACCGCCCCTGGCGTGGCAGGATAGGCAGTCCGACTCGTTGCCGCTGAAGCTCAGATCCACCTTGTGCGGAATCCGCGGCGGCGAACCGGGATACTGGCGCAGTTCGTAGAAGCCGGCCAGGTTGCGGTCGCCCGCGTCGGCGGAGAGATAGAGCTCCGGCGTCGCCTCGGCCGCCTGATAGAGTTTTTTACCCTGATGATCGAAATCGGCGAGCCCCTCGACCGACCTGGCCTCCTGCCCGCCGGCGAGCAGCAAGCCGAGCAAAGAGAGGGCGATCAGACCGACCCATTTTTCTGATCCTTTTATTTCCATCATGCTTTCTCCAGTCGTACGGCGCATTTTTTGTAGTCCGGCTGCTTGGAAATCGGGCAGAAGGCATCCAGGGTGACTTCGTTGATCAGATAGCTCTCGTCGAAGAAGGGGACGAAGACCATGCCCCGCGGCGGCACGCCCCGGCCGTTGATCAGGGCGGGCATGACGATCTCGCCGCGGCGGGAGACGATTCTCACCTTCTCGCCGTTCACCACCCCCAGATGCGCCGCGTCCTCGGGATGCAGCTCGACGTAGGACGACGGCATCGCGTTGTGCAGCACGGGAATACGCCTGGTGAGCGAGCCGGTGTGCCAGTGCTCGATGACCCGGCCGGTGTTGAGCCAGAAAGGGTAGTCGCTGTCCGGCGATTCGGCCGCCGGCTCGTAGGGGCGGGCCCAGATCCAGGCCCGGTTGTCCTTCTTGCCGTAGAAGTGGAAATCACGGCCGTTGCTGCAGGCCGGGTCGTGCTGGGGATTGAACCGCCAGCGGGTCTCGCGGCCGTCAACGAAGGGCCACTGGACCCCGGAGCGCTGTTTCAGCACCTCGTAGGGAGCCATCTCGTGCTTGGGCCCGGCATGGAATTTTCGATACTCCTCCCATATCTTCTCGATATAGTCCTGCTCGCTCCAGGGAAACTGCTTCTCAAAACCAAGCCTGCGAGCCACCTCGATGAGCTGCCAGGTGTCGGACATCGCCTCGCCCTGGGGCCTCACGATCTGGGCGAAGTGCTGAGTCCGCCGTTCCGAGTTGCCGAACATGCCCTCTTTCTCGATCCACAGGGCCGATGGCAAAATCACGTCGGCGACATCGGTGGTCGGGGTCGGATAGACGTCCGAGACCACGATGAACCGGTCGTCCTTCTTGGCGCCGTCGCGGTATCGCTTGAGATTCGGCATGGTGACCATGGGGTTGGTCACCTGGATCCAGATGAACTTGATGTCGCCCCGGTCAAGCGCCCGGAACATTTCGACCGTGTGGTAAGTGGGCTTGGGGTCGATGTTCGCAACCGGCACGCCCCAGATCTCCGCGGCCATCTGCCGGTCGTGCTCGTTCATGACCGTCCCGTGCGGCAGGGCGTGGGTGAGCGTCCCGACCTCGCGGACGGTGCCGCAGGCGCTGGGCTGGCCGGTCAGCGAGAACGGGCTGTTGCCGGGGGTCGAGATCTTGCCGACCAGGAGATGGATATTGTAAACCAGGTTGTTGATCCAGGTGCCCCGGGTGTGCTGGTTCATGCCCATGCACCAGAAGGAAGTGACCTTGAGCGAGGGGTCGCCATAGAGGGCTGCCAGGTACTTGATGTCTTTCGCGGGGACGCCGGAGATCTTCTCCACCCGCTCCGGGGTATAGTCCTCCAGAAATTTTTTGTACTCCTCGAAGGAGATCGTTTCGTCCTGGTCGGTGAAGGCGAAATGGTCCTCGGTGCCGTAGCCGATGTTGGTCTTGCCCTTATGGAAGGAGACGTGGTTCTCTACGAAATTCCGGTTCACCCAGCCGCCCTCGACGATTTCGTGACAGATGGCGTTGGCCACCGCCAGGTCGGTCTGGGGCTTGAAGAGAAAGGTGGCATCGGCCGCCTGGCTCGTGCGGGTGAGGCGGGTGGCCAGATCGATGACCTTGACGTTCGTGCGCCGCTTGCGGTTGGCCAGCACCCGTGAGAAGAGCACGGGATGCATCTCGGCCATGTTGTTGCCCCAGGTGACGAAGACGTTGGCGTGGTCGATATCCTCGTAGCAGCCCATGGGTTCGTCGATGCCGAAGGAGGTCATGAAGCCGGTCACGGCGCTTGCCATGCAGAGACGTGCGTTGGCCTCGACGTTGTTGGTGCCGAGACACCCCTTGAAGAGTTTGGAAGCGACATAGCCGTCGGGGATGGTCCACTGGCCGGAGCCGTAAATCGCCACCGAGTCCTTGCCGTGCCTGTCCCGGGTCTCCTTCAGCTTCTCGGCCACCAGATCGAGGGCCTCCTTGATCGGCACCTCGACCATCTCCCCGTTTTTCCTGATCTTGGCTGTCGTTATCCGGTCCGCGCCGTACAGGGCCTGGACCGAATGGTACCCCTTCATGCAGCAGAGCCCCTTGTTGACGCTGCAGTTCGAGTCGCCCTTGACCGCCACCGCCCGACCGTCCAAAACGCCTACAAGCAGGCCGCAGCCGGTTCCGCAGAAGCGGCAAGGAGTTTTCTGCCAGGACACGACTCCCGTGTTGCCGACGACTTTCGGCCAGGCGCCGAAACTGATGCCCGGAAATATCGCCCCCGCCGCGGCTATGGCACTGCTCGCTGCGGCACTCTGGATAAATTTTCTTCTATCGATTTTCATGGTCACCTCTTTTTCCTGCGACTTTTGCCTGAATCGTGGCGTTTTCATCGTAGCCGAAGGCCAGGCTGAGCGACTGCAGCGAGGGCAGCCCCTTCAGGGACTCCTGGAGCCTTCCTTCGACTTCGGCATCCGGCGTATCGGTAATGAGAACGACTACTTCGTGATTGTCGGCCGGCATGAACCGGCAGTGGTCAAGACGCGCAAGCTCGGTGCACAGGCCCTCCTTGGCACCGTTTGTGGGGATGGCGAGATAGCTGAAGACGGGCATGGCTCCTCCGGATTGACGTTGCGAGACAAATTGAATCACCAACTGTCTTATGGTATCCGCCTTCGAGAGGGGCTTCCTTGACCTAAGTCAAAGGAAAAGAATTGCAAGGCAATATACTTGAGATGAAAGCTGTCCCGGATATCCTCTTGGTCGGTCAAGCCCGCGGCATCCGTGGGAAAGGACTGCGAAATAATGGTGATGGCAGCCCCTTCAGGCCGCCATATGATTAAAGACTTTCGGAAAAAATGAAGATACTGACGTTCCTGCCGGTGGTCATCAGCAGCCTGCTGGCCGCCGCCCACTTCTCCCGATCGGGATCGCCGCTTCTGACGGAGGCGAGCCTCGCCCTCCCGTTCCTGCTGCTGGTCAGGCACCGGTTCGTGCCGCTGCTGCTTACCCTCTCCCTCCTGCTTGAGGGTGCTGAATGGCTGAGGACCCTCTACATCTTGACAGGCCACTATCGGGAAGCAGGGCTTTCCGTCACCAGGCTGACGGTAATCCTGGGCGCCGTCAGCCTGGTGACCCTCCTCTCGCCGCTCGTGTTCCGCACCGAGGTCATGCGCCGGAGATACGGCCTGTGAGTTGGTTGGAGATGCCGGATATGTGTCGGTCAATCATCCACATCGAAATCGGGATCGCTATCGAAATCGAAAGATAAGCTCGATCCCGATCCCGATAGCGATTTCGATCCCGATGTTGCTGAATAGTTACAAAGCAAAAAAGGTACTAAAGAGCGTTGAACAGCATCCTGGTGCCGACTACATAGAGCAGGAGGGCGAAGATCTTCTTCAGCTTGTCCACCGGCAGGCTGTGGGCCAGCTTCACCCCGAGCGGTGCGGTGAGGACGCTGACCGCGGCGATCCCAAAGAGCGCGGGCAGGTAGACGAAGCCGATGGAATACGCGGGCAGATCCGAGGCGCTCCAGCCGCCGACCACATAGCCGACGGTGCCGGCGATGGCGATAGGCAGGCCGATGGCCGCCGAGGTGCCGATAGCGTTGTGGATTTTGATGTTGCACCAGAGCATGAACGGCACCGAGAGCGTCCCGCCGCCGATGCCGACGAAGCTCGAGACCGCGCCGATGATGCTGCCGGCCAGGGTCATGCCCGGCCAGCCAGGCAGCTCGCGGCTGCCCTTCGGTTTCTTGCCCATGAGCAGCTGGGTTGCGACGAAATAGAGGAAGACCACGAAAAAAATCTTGAGAAACTCGGTGGAAAGCGTCGAGGCGAAACAGGACCCGAGAAAGGTGCCGGCAAGGATGCCCGCCACGATCTTCTTCACCACCGGCCAGTGCACCGCCCCCCGCCGGTGATGGGCCATGAAGCTGGACACCGAGGTGAACATGATGCTGGCCATCGAGGTGGCGAGCGCCAGATGCATGGTCAGTTCATAGGGAATCTTATTGATCCCGAAGACATAGACGAGCATCGGCACGATGACCAGACCGCCGCCGATGCCGAGCAGGCCGGCCAAAATTCCGGCCACCGCCCCTACCCCGCAGTACATGACAAGTGTCGTGAGCATACCAGAAAACCAGAAGCCAGAGGACAGAAGCCAGATTAATATGGTCGCCAAGGCGACATTCTATTATGACTTCTGGTTTCCGACCAAAAATCTCCCACGAAGGGAGTTTCAATGCTTACCTTCCGCTTATAGTGAGGTGCCATACCAGAATTCAGAAAACGGAAGAAAGATAATGTGATCGTCTGAGGCGACATTTTATTATCCGGCTTCTGGTTTCTGGGTGGCACTTTACACGTTTTTGCGGGAAATTCGAGTGACTTTCACATTTCCCGCCATTATTATTTCGGATGGCTGATCCTTTGCGCCTTCACCCATCTGCCACCATATACCGGCCCAACCGTGAACAAAGCCACAGCAGCGACCAATTACCAGAACCTGAAACGGCAGATCCCCTTCTCCCAGCTTCGGGATCTGCTTCTTCCGAGCTTTCGCCAGCATCGTCTCAGGATTTTCCTGGGACTTGCCGCCCTCATCCTGGTCGATCTGCTGCAGCTGACCGTGCCGCGATTCATCAAGCACGGGGTGGATGCCCTGGAAAATATGACGATCACCACGGGCGGACTGTTCCGCCTGGGCTTGCTGATTCTCGGCATAGCCGCCGTGGTGGTGGTCCTGCGCTTTTGCTGGCGCTACCTGATCATAGGCTTTTCCCGCCTGCTGGAACAGGCGATCCGCAACCGGATATTCAGCCACATCCTCAAGATGGACGCCGTATTCTTCGAGCGCCGAACCACCGGCGACCTCATGGCCCATTCCAGCAACGATCTCGCTTCCGTGCAGATGGCCTGCGGCATGGGACTGGTGGCGGCCGTCGATTCCCTGGTGATGTGCGTGGCGGCCATAGGCTTCATGATCGCCATCCACCCGATGCTGACGCTCCTCGCCCTTCTGCCCATGCCGATTCTGGCCGTGGCCACCCGGATTCTCTCGAGCAAGCTGCACCGCCGCTTCACCAAGGTGCAGGAACTCTTTTCCGAGCTCACCGAATTCTCCCGGTCGAACCTCGTGTCCATCGGCCTGATCAAAGCCTACACCATGGAGGATTTCCAGACCCAGAGGTTCGACCGCCTCGGCCGTGAGTACCTGTCGGGCAACCTCAAGGTCGCCGCCATCCAGGGGTTGATCAGCCCGCTCGCCACCCTCGTCGGCAGCATGGGCATGCTCATGGTCCTCTATTTCGGCGGGACTCTGGTTATCCGCCAGGTCATCACCCTTGGCGATTTCGTCGCCTTCATCAGCTACCTCTACATGCTGATCTGGCCGATGATGGCGATCGGCTGGGTGGCCAACCTGGTCCAGCGGGGACTGACCTCGCTCGGCCGGATTCATGACCTGGTGACCAGCCGGCCGGTTCTGCCAGACCCGGCCCCGGCGAGCGACCTGTCACCCCTGGTCCGGCCAGGCTTTCGCCTGCACAACCTCAGCTTCACCTATCCCAGCGGAAAGTCCCCGGCCCTGCGCGAAATCAACCTGACCCTCGGTCCCGGTATTCATGGGGTGACCGGCCGGACCGGCTCGGGAAAAACGACTCTCTGCCGGCTGCTGGCAAGAATCTATCCCGTCCCGGAAGGCGCGCTTTTTTTCGGCGGCCATGATGTGAACAGCCTGCCGCTGACCTTCATCCGCTCCCAAATCGGCTATGTCAGTCAGGAGCCGGTGCTTTTTTCCGACACCATCGCCGCCAACATTGCCCTCGGGAACCCTGGGGCCTCGCGGGATGAGGTCGTGCGAGCGGCCGAGGCGGCGGCCATCCACTCGGATATCGAAGTCCTCCCCAAAGGATATGACACGGTTATCGGCGAGCGCGGGGTGAAACTCTCCGGCGGTCAGCGCCAGCGGCTGGCGCTAGCCCGGGCGCTTCTCTGCGACCGGCCGGTGCTCATCATAGACGACGGCCTGTCGGCAGTGGACGTGGCTACAGAGCATGAGGTCTTCGCATGCCTCAAGCGCCATTTCGCCGGCAAGACCGTGGTCATCGTCTCCAACCGCATCAAGCTCCTGTCGATGACCGACCATATTATCGTCCTGGCCGACGGGGCCGTGGAGAGCGAAGGCGACCACGAGCGGCTGCTGGCCGCGAATTCCCTCTATCAGGCCATGTATCTCAAGCAGATGAGGCAGGACAGCGAATCGGAGGTCCTCTCGCCATGATGGATTTCGGTTACAGCGAAGAGGGCAAGCAGGGCTCGATCGGCGACCTCCACCTCTGGCGGAGAATCCTGAAATTCACCGGCCCGTACCGGATGGGGCTGATCGCCGCGGTGCTCATATCTTTTGTCATCACCTGGGCAACCCTCACCCTGCCCTATCTGGTGCAGACCGCCATCGACCATGCCATTACCGTCACAGACATGCCGATGGCGGAACGGCTGGCCGAACTGACGAAGAAGTCGATCTATTACGGCCTCATCATAGGCCTGGTCTTTTTCGCTTCCTTCCTGCAGATCCTCGTGCTGGAATGGGTCGGGCAGTCGGTGATGCACAGCGTGCGCCAGAAGCTGTTCCGGCATATCTTGCATCTCGACCTGCCCTTTTTCAGCTCCCACCGGACAGGGCAGCTGGTCACCCGACTGACCAACGATATCCAGAACATGAACGAAATGTTCACCTCGGTAATCGTATCGCTTTTCAACGACATGCTGCGCCTGGTCGGCATCCTCGCCCTGCTCTTCTGGATGAATCCGCGGCTGGCGGCGGTGATGTCGGCGTTCGTGCCGCTGGCGCTGGTCATCACCATCCTCTTTGCCCGCCTGGCGAGGGAGAGGTTTCGGAAGATCCGCAGCCAGCTGGCCAGACTCAACAGCTTCCTGTCCGAGGCCCTGTCCGGGATCACCATCCTCCAGCTCTTCGGCCGGCAGGAGAAGAGCCGGGAGACCTACGAAGAGCTGAGCGCCGGCTATCTCGATCGCACCCTCAGCCAGATCCGGCTCTTCGGCACCTTCATGCCGCTCACCGAATTCCTCGGTTCGGCCGCGGTAGCGCTTATCCTCTGGTACGGCGGCGGTGAGGTCATCCGGCAGAGGCTGACGCTCGGCGAATTGGTGGCATTCATCTCCTACATGCGCCTCTTTTTCCAGCCGCTTCGAGAGCTTTCCCAGAAATATTCCATCGTCCAGTCGGCCATGGCCTCGGCGGAGCGGATCTTCCAACTCCTCGACACCAAAAGCGCGATCCCGGCACCGGCCGCTCCCGTTCGGCTCGACAACGTCCGGGGCCGGCTCGAATTTCAAGACGTCACCTTCGGCTACGAGCAGAATTCACCCATCATCCACGGGATCTCCCTGACGCTCAAACCCGGCCGTACCGTCGCTCTGGTCGGCACCACCGGCTCCGGCAAGACGACCCTCGTCAACCTGCTGCTCAGGTTCTACGTGCCCCAGGCCGGCCGCATCACCATCGACGGCACCGACATCGCCGCGATGGATGCAAAGCACCTGCGCACGCTCGTCGGCGTCATTCTCCAGGATGTCTTCATCCTCCAGGACAGCCTGCTCGCCAACATCGTCATGGATACCGGCGTAAGCCGTGAGAGGGTCGAGGAGATCCTTCGCCGCACCGGCATGGATCGCTTCGTCAGGAAACTGCCGCGCGGCCTCGACACCCAGATTGGCGAGGGCGGCACGGAACTCTCCACCGGAGAAAAGCAGCTCCTTTCCTTTGCCCGGGTGCTGTGCCGCAACCCGGCTATTCTTATTCTCGACGAAGCCACCGCGGCCATCGACACCGAGTCGGAAAACATCCTTGAACAGGCCATCGCCGACAGCTTCAAGGGCCGCACATCGCTGGTCATCGCCCACCGGCTGTCCACCATCCGGCGTGCCGACCATATCGTGGTCATGGCCCACGGCAGGATTATCGAGCAGGGCAGCCACGAGGAACTGCTCGAGCGGAACGGCCACTACGCTCTCCTGGTCTCGATGGACCTGCACGAGGGCGACCCCGTCATGAACGGCATCGTTTCCTGAGCCAAATTCCCATCACATTTCCTCATACATCATGGAACGAAGGTCCCATATGGCCCATCCTATTCGGATGAAAAGGGAATAGCCAGATGAAGAAAAGGCATACCCACAGGAAAAGAACTGAAAATTCTTTCGCGGTACACAGTTCTGATTTGATATCGAAACACATGTAATGTTACAACTGAACCGCCTTCCTTCAGACAAAAAAAGTGAATAATCGACCTATCCTTCTCATGAAATTCCTGAAAAATTTTCTCTCTGGCCGCAGTGACGGTAGCACTCTTGGTACTCGCCTGATTTACGATTTTTGCGCAGATTCCCATCGAGGTCTCCTCCGATCCATCAACGAAGATTCGTATCTTGCCTTGCCGGAACATGGCCTGTGGATCGTCGCCGACGGAATGGGCGGGCATGATCAAGGTGAGCGAGCAAGTCGCATTGCGGTTCAAGAAATTGCCAAGGGTATGTTGGAGGGTAAAACCCTACGCGACTCGATCCACTCAGCACATGTGGCAATTCGTGATGCAGGTGGTCGTGAAGCAGGCGGGACAGCTATGGGCACCACCGTGGTGGTCGCCCGTTTGGTTGGATTACACTACCAGATCGCCTGGGTGGGTGACAGTAGAGCGTACGTGTGGGATACATCGTTGCGGCAATTGACCATCGATCATTCCTACGTCCAAATGCTTCTGAACGCAGGTATGCTCACCAGAGAAGAGGCCTTCGTTCATCCAAAGAAAAACGTCCTGCTGCATGCCCTGGGATTACCTCCGGAAGCGAACGCTCCCTCTGTCGTGGATTACACTGAAGGGACCCTGAGAATACAGGACACACTGCTGCTATGCTCGGACGGCTTGCATGGGGAAATCTCCGATGAACAGATCAAAACCATTTTATCTTGTACGGATAACAATACGCTGCTGGTGAAGCGTCTAACAGATGCTGCGCTTCAGGCTGGAGGGCGCGATAATATAACTATTATTGCTATTTCTCCTGTGCGGCTTTCGGAGTCGTCGCAGAGATAGGCTAGTAACCCGTAAGTCTCAGTAATCGCAGCTTTTTTTTGTTGAAAACAAGAGGATTTTGTTGGCTATTTGATATTCCATAACCTATAATGGGGCTGCGTTTCGTTTCCGGAGGCAAGGCAAAGAGCCAATCGCCTGGCAACTGGGCATAACTAACAAAAGAATACAGGAGGAACAATGGTACCACAGCTTCGAAACCAAGAGCGCTCGACTGCCTGTTTTTCTGGCCTGAGCAGAATGATACTCTGTCTGCTTTTCTGTCTTTCCATCCCCCTGAAGGCGACAGCCTATGAGCCTACGACCAATCTGGAAGGTTACGGACTGAAAATATTTCGTGTAGAATCAGGACTCTATCCTTTCGTCCAGATATATATGCGGACCTTCGACCAGGATATGAATCCGCTTATCAACCTGAATTTCATGAATATGGGTCTGATGGTCAAAGGACAGGTCTATAGTCCCGATAAAAAACAGTATATGGTTCAGTCGATCCGCAATCGAAGGGAAGCGATCAGAACCGTCCTGGTTCTGGATACCAGCCAGACCATGGCCGGGGCACCTTTTGAAGCCTCTCTGAGAGCTGCGGCACGTTTCATCGACGGCAAGCGGTATCAGGACCAGGTTGCTGTCATTGCCCTGGATGACAGCAAGACCGGCTACGTTATCATCTCTAATTTCGAAAAAGACGGGGCGACTTTAGGACGGCGGCTCGCCGATGTACAAGCAAAAGGAAAGAAGAGTCGTCTGTATGACGGAGTAGCCGCTGCCATGAAGCTGGCCGCGACCGCCGACGCCGGTGGCACCTCGACTTCGGAAGCCGAATATGTGGCCTCGACTTCCATCATTGTTTTTTCTGACGGAAAGGACGAAGGAAGCGCTATTACGCGAGATGATCTGATGACGAGAATCACCAATCTGAAATTGCCGGTGCCGATCTATTCTTTGGCTTACACAAAGATCGACCCGGCATATCTGATGAATCTTCAGGCGTTGTCAAACAACTCATTCGGGAAGTACTATCATATCGCAGAGGCTTACGAGCAGATGACCCGCAGCATCGAGGACATCCAGAACATACTGCAGAACGATTATGTGTTGACTTTCAGAGCGTACCTGCCGGTCGACGGCGAGTCCCATGCCTTCAAGGTAGGGGTTGAGTATCCTTCCGGAAGCGGCAAATTCCGCTATGAATCCGGCGCATTCGAAGCTTTGTCCTCACCCAGTTTCGGACCGATCCTCGAGGCGCAGCAGGCGTTGAACGAGGCCCTGCCCAATCTCGAAAAAGGGAATCCTTATATAGTCAGCAAATTTGCTCCGCAGGCCGAAGCGGGGCCTGCTGCCCCGCCTCAAGGCGATATGACGGTGAAGCCGAAGAACCAATAACTCCGGATACGTGCGACGATGGGAAACTGTCAGGGGACAGGCAATCTTTCCGGATCGATAGCTTTTCTTGTCGCACTTGACTCCAGTTTTTCCTATCGGCAGTACAGTATAGCCCCTGCCGGCGTCATTGTTGGTCGTGACGCCGGGCAATGCGATATTGTCGCAGCAGGGGCTACGATTTCCAGACGTCATTTCAGGATATCCCTCGACGAGGAAACATCCCGATTTCAGATAGTCGATCTCAACTCCCTTAATGGATTGTTCGTCAACGGCAAGCGCGTTGAAACTTGCTGGCTTGAAGACAAGGATCTTATCGGCCTTGGTTCTCCGACGAAAAACCACCTCCGGTTTCAAAAGGCTTCAGGAAAAAACTCCTGGGCTAGACACCTTCCTTCGAAAGAAGCATGGATTATCGGTCGGAACGCCGAGGCGGATGTCAGCCTGCCGTTCGAACCGACGGTGAGTGGCCGCCATGCGGAACTCCAGCGCCGAAGTGAAGGACTCTTCATCAGAGATCTTGGAAGCCTGAATGGTACTTGGATCAACGGCTACCGAATTCGCAATGCCACCCGAATAGAATTTACTGATACCATCGTTATCGGCAGCACGTCGTTCCATTTTCATGTAGACGCCGACGGCACGCTAGCGATCAGTCAGTTGGAAGTCGGCGACGACTTCAAGCTGGAGTGTGTCGGTCTGACCCACGAAGTTTCGACTGGGCGAGGGAACAGGAAAAAAATTCTCGATAATATTTCGCTGTCGCTCAGACCAGGAGAATTTGTCGGGATTCTCGGGCCTAGCGGGGCGGGAAAGACGTCATTTCTTAAATCGTTGAACGGCTACAGCAGGCCCAGTTCCGGCCATGTCCTGGTAAACGGGACCTCGTTCTATCAGGCTTATGAGATGTTTCGGGATGTCATAGGTTATGTTCCCCAGGATGATATCCTGCACACCGAGTTGACCGTTTGGAAAAGTCTCGACTTTTTGGCCCGGTTACGGCTTCCTCCCGACACTGCTGCCGAGCAGAGGGCAAACATCATCGATTCCACTTTGGAAGCTCTCGGGTTAAGCCAAGTCAGAGACCAGAGAATTTATCAGCTCAGCGGTGGGCAGAGGAAGCGCGTCTCCATTGCCGCGGAACTTATCACCCGGCCTAGCATTCTCTTCCTCGACGAACCGACAGCAGGCCTGGACCCCTGTGTCGAGGAAAAGCTCATGCACCATTTCAGGGAAATGGCCCGCAATGGAACGACTGTCCTCATCACGACGCATATCCTCTACAATCTCGATATGCTGGACAGGATCATCGTACTCTCCCGGGGGAAGCTGGTATTTTTCGGAAAACCCGATGAAGCGCTTACTTTCTTTAAAGGAATATCTCCTGAGGTGGAGCGTCCCTCCCATATCTTCGATGTGTTGGAGGCGGAGATGAGTACGGGTTCTCGGAAGCCGGAGCAAAAATCCGACATTCGCCTGCTTGTTGCGGAAGAATGTGCCGGCATTTATACGGAATCACCATTTTTTACAGAGAACATCGTCAATGAATTTTCGGATTTCGGTCGGGATTTGTTTGCCAAATTCAGACCGAATGGTGAAACCCAAAAGAATGGTTCAGAACCTGCGAATCGAAAAAGCGAACATGTCACGCAGAGTCGATCTGGGGGCAAGCGGATACAGATCCGGGATATTTTTTCTTTTCGTTCATGGCGCATTCTTTCCGAGCGCCATATACATGTTCGATTGAGTTTCCTGAATCGATCGATAGTTTACGCACTGATCCCCGTTCTGCTCGCCCTTATAACAATTTCTCAAAATATCAAGGGATTCACTCCGGACGACACGGTTCGTGAACAGTTCGACCGCATCGAACAACAGGTGTATGCGGGGGGCATTGCCTTCGGGAATCAATTGAAAATGGTGCTGTCGCCCGAAGGGATGAATGATCAGCGCAGTGCCGCGCAAATCATCTATGCGTTCCGTAACGAAGGAGCTGCACATTTCCCTGTGCCCATAAGCGTTCTACTGATGTTCGTGATGACTGCCGTCTTTCTGGGCACCATGATGTCGTGCCTGGAAATCTCCAGTGAACGGTCGATCTATCAGAGGGAACGGATGTCGCACCAGCGGATCCTGGATTATATCGTTTCGAAGCTGCCGTTCTGTCTGGCGGTAACCTTGTTTCAGTGTTTTCTATTTGTATCTATTTGCTGTTTTGAACCCAACCTTCGGGAAGTGTCCTTTTTTACAATATTTCTTTCTATGGTCTGCATAGCCTGGACATCGGTGGCTTTAGGCTTGTGCATCAGTGCCCTCGACCCAAGCAATGGACAATACTCCCTCTTACTCTCGGTAATTGCCGTTTTACCTCAACTCATCCTTTCTGGAGGGTTGGGCCCTGATTTCTATGCCGGCATGGGAACGGTGACACGGTCCATTGCTGATATTCTGCCGGCAAGATGGGGACTGGAGCTTTTATTCTCTTCAGTGTACCTGAAGCACTCGGGCTTATCTACGGAATGGATCCCCTCTTTCGTTACAGAACATATCGGTTTTGAGTACGGCACGAAAGTCTATTGGCGAAGCGCTTCGGTGTTGTTACTGCAGGCGACAATGTGGACGTTTTTTTGTGTGGGGCTTTTACGGCGCCGAGATACAGTGCGCTGAATTGCTTGGAATCAAGAATAGGTCCGATGGCATTTGAAGTATAAAACGATGTGGTTTAGCTCAGCTCCAACTTGATCGGGCATCTGCCTGCAATTTCCCTTACGATTTCATAACCTGGAATTATGAACCAAAAAGAAGAGGCGTTGCCGGAAAAGAGCGACACATCCGATCATTCTCTGCATCCAGGCCTTACCAATCGGTATAAAATCATCCGGTTGCTGGGATCAGGTGGGATGGGGAACGTTTATCTCGCCCAGGATAAAGAGCTGAACCGCTTTGTTGCCGTAAAAACGATTAAACCTGA
>JAEYNP010000015.1 GCA_023412495.1 Pseudomonadota bacterium | reverse complement strand
GGGCTGGTGACTTCGTGCACCAGATGGCGGTCGATGTACAGAATCGACGTGCCGTCTTCCTCCGTGTGAATGACGTGCTCGTCAAAAATCTTGTCGTAAAGCGTGCGGCCCATAAGTTGTTCTCGTCTTCGTGGGTTGGGAAGTTGTCTCTTTAAATTTTAGGGAGCCACCTTGGGGCTGGACACCCAGCCTTTGGCTAGGTGTTCCACCAGCAAACGCGATGTCACGGGCAGTGCATCGAAGTCGCGGGCCACCAGGCTCAAGGTGCGCTGTGCCCAGCTGTCGGTCAGCGGGACGCAGGTCAAATTGCCCACGCCGTGCATGAGCTCAAACGCACGATCGGGAATCAGGCCAACGCCCAATCCGTTGTCGATCATGCGGCACATGGCATCCAGGCTCGTGACTTGAATGCGCTGGTGCAAGGGGTGACCCGAGCGCGCTGCGGCACCGCGCATGGCCAGGCTGATGGAGCTGCCGCCGTGCAGGCCGACGATGTCCCACTCCAGCACCTCTTCAAAGCCGATGGCTTCGCGCTGGGCCAGGATGTGGTCTTGCGGCACGACCAGCACCAGCTTGTCGGTGCGGTAGGGGCGGGTTTGCAGACCGTTGGTGTTGGCTTGGCCCATGTTGCAGATGCCGATATCGGCCGTGCCTTCGTGCACCGCTTGCAACACGTCGGCAGACAGGTGCTCTTGCAGGTCGATCTTGATCTGGGGGTGGTCCTTGCTGAAGGCGCCCAAATCTTCGGGCAGGAACTGCACGATGGCCGAGATGGTGGCGTGCACGCGCACATGACCGCGCACGCCGTCAGCGTACTCGGACAGCTCGCCCTGCATGCGCTCCAGCCCGTACAGCACGTTGCGTGCATGGTGCAGCAGGCTTTCGCCGGCAGGGGTCAGGGTGACACCGCGGCTATGGCGGTACAGCAAGGCGGTATCTACGGCAGCTTCCAGATCGGACAGACGTTTGCTGACGGCAGAAGCTGCAATGTATTCACGCTCGGCAGCACGACCAATGCTGCCCAATTCGCACACGGCGACGAACAGCTGCAAGGAGGTCAAATCAATACGGCGTGCAAAACTGCGCTCGGAATTCTTCATGGCGGGGAACACTTTTTGAGTCTTCTCGTTTTGAGAAGTTGAAAGTATTTTCTCACCAAGGAATGGGTTTTGTCATCGCGTAAAGAGATGTCTTGAGGGTATTCAAGCAGCAAGAAAGACTTCGTGGTTCACGATGGCTGATGCATTTTGATATCTATTGAGTAGCTGCCAACGTATATATACAAACGATTTCAATAACATTTGTATATAAAAACGGCATGTTACAAGCGCAAGCAGCTACTTTTTCAGGAGCTGCTTGCGCCATGAAGCTTTAGAAGTTGTAGCGCAAGTTGACGCCTGTGGCCCAATTGCGTCCTGGGGCGCTTTCGTAATAGCGGCCATTGCCGTCGTTGACGATGACAGAGCCTGCGTAATGGCGGTCAAACAGGTTGTCCACGCGTGCAAAGGCGTGCAGGCGCCATGCGCCCAGGTCGGTGGTGTACCCCACACTGGCCGAAGCAATGGTGAAGGCCGGGGCCGCTTGGCTGTTGGCATCGTTCACAAACACTTTGCTGGCATGCTGGGCCGACAGGCCCAGCTTCCACTCTGGCGTGAACTGGTAGCTGCTGGCGACCACCAAACTTTGTTTGGACAGACCGGGCAGCATATTGCCAGGGGCCGCATTGCCAGAAGCTTCACGGAACGTCGCATCCAGATAGGTGTAGGCCGCCTGCACGTGCCATTGGGGTGTCAGCTGCAGATCGGCTTGCAGCTCCACACCTTGGCGGCGGGTTTTGCCGGCATTGCGGTAGGTGGTGCGACCACCGGAGGCTCCTGCACTGACGATTTCATTGCGGGTTTGCGCATGGAATACCGCAGCGCTCCACAAACCCTTCACGTTGCCGCGCAAGCGCTGGCGATAGCCCAGCTCGTACTGGGTGCTGACACTAGGTTGCAGCTGCAGATTCAGACCGTCGATGTTGCCGGGGCTGTACGACAGCTCCGCAAAAGTAGGGGTTTCAAATCCGCGGCCCACGCTGGCATACACCGTATCGTCTGGCGTGATGGCATGGGCCATCGATACCACGGGCAGGGCCTTGCGGTGGCGGATGTTGCCCGAGTCGTCGGGGTTGCCGGGCCTGATGAAGTCGTCCCGGGTGTCGAACTTCACGCGGCTGTAACGCAGACCGGTTTCGAGGGTCCAGGTCGGAGCCAGTTTCCATGTGGCTTGCACATAGGGGTCAAGATTGGTAATGGTGTTCTTCTCATCCCGGCGCAGCGCGCCCTGGATACCCAGTTGACTGCCGACAAAGTTCTCGTAGCCCTTGCGGTTTTCTTCCACACGGTCCATTGCCAGGCCTGCCGTCACGGTGACAGGAACGGGTGCTTCGTGGAATGTGCCGGTCCAGCGTGCATCGATCCCTGCGTAATTGCGGGACATGTCAATCACGCCGCCTGCGTGGCCGGCATTGTTTTGCTGGGTTGCTGCGGGGATGGACTGGTATTGCTCCATCGAACGGTGGCCTGCATACGCCGTCAGGGCCACGCTGTGGGAGCCATTGAGCTGACGTTCATAGGTCATGCCGACCTGGGTTTGCTCCAGCGATTTGCGGGTGTTGAAGCGCTGGGCCACGCTGGAAGGTTGCTGGGGGTCTGTCAGGTATTGTTCCCAGGTGAGCCCCTGAGGATCTTGCGCGCTGGACTTCATGCTGTTGGCCACCAGGG
>JAEYNP010000147.1 GCA_023412495.1 Pseudomonadota bacterium | reverse complement strand
CAACACAACAGGGCATTTTGGTGCAAAATATTCTCCCGATCATTACCTTACTAATTATATTATTGATAGTGGATATCTAAAATTAGGTCTCGAAACTGGTTGGATCGGGCTGTTGCTATTGCTATTTTTTTATTACAGTTTTTTAAAAGTTGGGCTGAGCGTTTTTTATCGTTGCCCTGATAAGGAAGCTCGACTAGTTACCCTGGGTTTTATAGTAGGCAACTTCGGATTATTTATTTCACAATATGCTCAAAAAGCGATTACCCAACTTCCGGCAGGCATATTTCTTTTTGCTTCATTCGCAATTGTTTCCAGATATTATGATCAATACGTGAAAAAATTAAAAATAGTTAAATCAAACCTCAAACTTCAAAATTCGCATAAGTAAGCAATGATGCAATACCCAAACCAAAGCCCAACAAAATTCTAATAACCTTGGAAGGTGTTTGTGTATCATACCGTGATGCCAAAATAAATATAAAGGGTGCAACTTGAACAACATACCTACTACTAAATAGATGTGTTATTTTGAAAGTACTTAAAACTATTAGAAGGATAACTGTTGTTAAAAATAAAAAATAAAGATCATTTCGATTGTTGAGTACCTGTTTATAAGTACTTATCAAAAAGCATATAATTAAGGAACCAAAAAATGGCGCAACAATATATGGGTAATAATTCAAAATATACTGAGGTAGAAATTTACCTAATGTAACGCTTAATGGGCTATATTCGAACTTCAATAAATAATAATTTATAATAAAAAATCCTACAGTTAATGCTATATAGCTAATAATCTGTTGTCTCCTGAAGTAAAACCATGACGGCATGACTAATAGAAACACCAGGCTGAGATAAGAAAACCCTAATATCCCATGCCAAATATCTATACCACCAGCTCCTGTATGAATTTGTTTAGGAGGCATCAATCCTTTCCAAATTAGAAACACTTGAAGATTCATTGCCAAAGCTATTACTAAAGCACTTATATAAGCTACTTGTACTTTACGGTTTTTAACCAGAGCAATTATAATTGCTAATGGAACAACCATAACTAAAAATGGAGATCTCCCTAAAATAGTTAATCCTAAACATAAGCCACTAACAATTCCCCATAAGAGGATGAAATAAAATTTTTCGGAATTTTTTATTTTTAAAAGGCCAAAAACAGTGAGTGTGGCAAAAAAGAGTGTAGGAAGTTCTGTAAGTGCTAAACCCGAAACCTGCCATATCATTGGAATCAATAAAATATTTAATGCAGCGATTATTTTAAAATTATGGTCAGGATTATACTTACCGATAGTCTTATATAAGATGATAATCATACCTATTAAAAAAAGGAAATTCACAATGCGTATACCGGGAGGCCTCAAATTTGTAAAAGGCTCAAATAGAATATGAACAAATTGATATAAGGGGCCAGGTGCCTGATCTTCCATCTCCAGTAAAAATTGGGTGGTAAATCCATATGTTTTTAAAAGTTCAACATTTGGGGGGAATAAAACCTCATCAAAAGTTGATGGACTTTTGTTAAAAGCAGTAAGAAATAACAACACACACAAACCTATGATTTGTAAGGTGAATACTACCTTTATCCAAAAAGAATTTTTAATATCTCTTTCAAGCATGACCAATGAATATTGTACCCTTAAGATAAAAAATTATACTTTGCAGCTAAAACATGATGTAAAAATAGTTATTTTTATTTATTTTTGTACAATATATAGTATATATTTGGAGTATTTGATAACCTAATGGAAGATGATTATGTGGTTGAAACAAAAAAATATCAATTGGATATTTATATGTGAGGTGGGATTGATTTTATTTTTCGCTTTTCTCCCTTTGTTTTTAAAATTTCCTTACAGGTTAAATATATACCTCACTTGGGAAGGTGCATACCGGATGTCTATTGGTCAAATACCTTATAAGGATTTTGGCCTTCCGATGGGTTTTGGGTTTTGGCTTATACCGGCAACATTCCTTAAGATATTTGGACCTGCGATGATTAACCTGATTAAAGCTCAGGCATTTATTAATATTTTAGCTGGTTTTTCATTTTTTGCCATATTAAAGGCACTTGAAATTAAAAAAAGAAATCAGGTTTTTATCCCTATTGATTTTTTGTTTATCTTATACCTTTTTTAATTTCTGGCCATGGTATAACCATACCGTAATAGTTTTTCAATTGGTTTCTATTGCGTTTGTTTTAGCAGCTATCTTTTACAATAAATGGAAAGTTGGCAAATTAGCAATAGCAGCATTGTTTATTTTCCTAAGCATATTTACAAAACAAGATGGTGGGGGATTAGGATTTTTTATAATCATTGCTTTATTACTTTACCATTCTATTGTAGAAAAGGAGATTAAAACTATCGGGATTTTTATGGCATTCACAGTTGGTATTGCAACCATTTTTATCCTGCCATTCATTAACCATGATTTTTTCTATTGGTTTAATTATGGCCAGGAACCCCACAACTCCCGCATCTCTTTCTTTGATATTATATCAACTTTTTTTAGTCAATCGAAGTGGGAAAAATTTTATTTATTTATAATGTTTTTATTGCTTTTGATGAAGGCAAAAGATTTTAAAAGCTTTTTCTTTAACAAAAAAGAGTTCGTCCATTTTCTTCTCACCTTGGGTATCATGGTGCAAGCAGTAATTTATCAAGTAACAAGTTATGTTCCTGCAGATAATAACATATTTTTTCATGCATTTGCATTTGCGTACATATTTTCAACCCTTCCGCTAAATTTTAGTGTAAAACCATCCGTTACATTGGGGATATTGTCAATACTGA
>JAEYNP010000135.1 GCA_023412495.1 Pseudomonadota bacterium | reverse complement strand
TGTGTTTAATAGACAGGCATTCGTCGGCGGCTATCCCCAGACACCGTTTGCCAACCCCTACGCTGGCGGCCCTCCCCCGCTGCCGCAGGAACAAATGATCGGCGTGCCCAGCAGCCGATCCTGAATGCCATGCCATCGCACACACAAACACCGTAGCTGAATTCGTCAGAATTCAGACAAACCCGCTGGCCACTCACGCGGCGTCTGAAATCTGGCGACTTCAGCTACGGTGAAACAAAGGCAAGTTCATGAAAGTCGTCGAACTCCTCGAACGCCGCCGCCGCAATTGGACGGAGCTCGAGCAATACTGCGACCAGCTGCATCCCAGCAAGGGAAAGCCGAACGCCAACCGGGCGGCCGACATGTCGCGTTTCGCCGCGCTCTACCGCGCCGCCTGCGCCGATTTGGCACTCGCCGACGCCTACCAACTGCCGCAAAACACCGTTCAATATCTCCATCGCCTCGTCGGCCGCGCTCATAACCAGCTCTATCGCAGTCGCCGCTTTCAGTTTCGCAAGTGGCTGCCGATGCTGCTTGAGGAAGTGCCGCAGCGCATCTTTCGCGACCGCTGCGTGCAGCTGATGTTTCTCGTTTTCTGGGGCATGTTCATCCTGGCGGCCTGGCTGGCCTACTCGAAGACCGCCTACCCCGAGTTCGCCACGCAGGTGCTCGGCGAGGAAGGGATCAACGGCCTGGAGGAAATGTACAAGAATCCGATCGACGGCAGTGACCGCAGCGGCGACGACAACATGTTCATGGCCGCGTTCTACATCCAGCACAACACGAGCATTGGCCTCCAATGCTTTGCCTGGGGGCTGCTCGTCGTGCCTGGATTGCTCGTGACCATGTTCAACGCCGTGATGCTCGGCTCCGCCTTCGGCTACATGGCCCGGCCGGATGTTGAAGCGGGGCAAAACTTCTTTCACTTCGTCACCGCCCACGGACCATTTGAGCTGACCGCGATCGTCCTCTGCGCCGGCGCGGGGCTCCGGCTGGGGCTTTCGTGGATGTTCACCAAGGGGCTCACGCGCACGTCGTCGCTCCGCAAAGCGGGGACCGAGGCGATGCCGGTCATCGGCGCCGCGATGGTGATGTTCTTCATGGCGGCGCTGATCGAAGGATTTCTGTCGCCGTCGGCCGCACCGTACTGGGTGAAGGTGACGGTCGCCGTGCTGTCGAGCGCGTTCCTGGCGTTCTACTTTGTCATTCTCGGCTTCCCTCGGAGATCGTAAGCGTGCAACTCGACAACACGCGGATCGCCGTCCGAGAGCGCAATCTGCTGGAAACCTTCGACCTGGCTCTGCACGTCGTGCGCGAGTTCTGGCGTCCCTGGCTGGCCTGCAGCCTGCTCGCGATCCTTCCGCTCGCCGTGCTCAACTATGCCCTCATCGGCTGGATGGCCAATCCGGAGCTCAGTGAGGACGAGATTTCGTTCCGCTACTACTGGACGATGGCGGTGCTGATCTATCTCGAAGCCCCGCTCGCCTCCACGTTTGTGGTCGGCTTTCTCGGTCCCGCCGTGTTTCTCGAACGGCCGTCGATTCGCCAGGTGCTGCGCGAGGTGCTGCAGTTCGCTCCGCAGTTGACCCTGTGCCAACTGTTTCTCCGCGGCATTTTGCCGGTCTGGCTGCTGTTGCTGACGCTCGATCACTACGAAGTGAACATTTTTGTGGAGGTGCTGGTCATTCCGGGCATCGCCCTCTACGCCACGGTGATCCGCGCCCTCCGGCCGAACATCACCGAGATCATCCTGCTTGAGAAGAACCCGCTCCGAGCCCGCGGGACCGGCGCGATCACGATCGGCAAGCGTAGCGCCCACCTGCACGACCCGAGCGGCAGCGATTTGATCGGCCGCTGGATCGGTTCTGCCGCGCTGGCGATGCTGCTGGTCGGCATCATCTACGTGACGATGACCGTCGCCGTGGGCGTGCTATTCAGCGCGTGGTCCGGCGGGTGGTACGAAACACACCTGATCTACCCGGCGTCGCTGTGGATTGTGGCGGCGTTTATGTCGGTGGTGCGATTCCTGAATTACCTCGACCTTCGCATCCGCCACGAAGGCTGGGAAGTAGAATTGCTGATGCGCGCCGAAGGCATCCGCCTGGCGGGCAAGTAAATGAATGAGCATCAAAGTAACCCGTAGCTGAATTCGCCAGAATTCAGACGCCTCGCGAGTGGACGTATTGGTTTGTCTTATTTCTGGCGAATTCAGCTACGAGAGATTGACCCAAACTTTGGTTTCCATGATCCGACTCACGACCCACATCCCGCTCCTCGCCCTGCTCGGCTGGCTGTTGGCCGCTTGCGTAGCGCAGGGAGCCGACCTGCCGACCGAGAAGGCGGTGGAGTCGGGGCGTGAGGCGCTCAGCGGCAAGACCCGCTATCCCTGGTACGACCGCGAGAAGGACGATGTCCGCCGGATCGAGGTCTCGCCACCCAAGGGAGAGGAACTCGAGAATCGCAACTCCCGCTGGTCGGCCAATCGCAAGCCGAAGACGGCGACTACGAACAACCAAAGCGCCAGTTTCCTGACGCCCGTGCTGCAAGGCATCGGGCTGACGCTTCTCGTGGCCCTGCTGGTGACCATCGCCGTGCTGATCGCCCGTGCGGCCCTCAACCAGGAGGCCAACGGCGAGGCGGGAGGGCACGTCGTCGAGACGTCGCACGATGTCGACCGGGTCGAGAACCTTCCCTTCCAACTCAAAAAGCCGACCGGCGACTTCCTCTCCGAGGCCCAGAGGCTGTACGAAGCGGGGCAATACTCGGAGGCCATCATCTACCTGTTCAGTTACCAGCTCGTCCAACTCGACAAGCATCATGTCATCCGCCTTTCCAAGGGAAAGACGAATCGGCAGTACCTCCGCGAGCTGCGGCATCGCCCCGTCTTGCGGGGGATGTTGGAGACGACGATGATCGCCTTCGAGGATGTGTTTTTCGGTCACCACCCGCTCGATCGTGAGCGTTTTGAGGCCTGCTGGCAGTCGCTCGACGCCTTTGGCCAGGAAATTCAGCGAGTCGAGCAAGCCGCCGCATGAGCCAGGCCATCAGCACTTCCCGAACCGCAGCTCCGGCGGGGTCGACGACGACCTCGCCCGTGTGGCGGTACGTCGCGATCGCCGGTGGA
>JAEYNP010000025.1 GCA_023412495.1 Pseudomonadota bacterium | reverse complement strand
CGCGGTATGTGCGCGGCTCGACGATCTTCATGCAGCGGGCCTCCAGTGGGTAATTGGCGCAAAACAAGATGGGCGTCTTTAAAAATTACCATAACGCGCCGTGAATGGCAAGCGCATGCAAGGTAACCCTAAGGATCGCCGCTTACTGCTGCCCCTGCACCTGCTCGGTAGCCCCTTTGGTGATCTCCAGCACCTGCAGCGCGTTGAGGTTGCGCACCGGCCAGGCCCGCTCGAACACGCCCGGGCGGTCGAAGTACGGCGCGGCAAAGGTCAGGTGCACGCCGTCTTCCTGCAAGCCCTGCGCGGGCAGATCCTGCACCGCCGCCCAGTAGTTCCACACCGGCAGCCCGTACTCGTGCGCCAGCCGCACCATCGTCTGGTTGATGAAGTGATCGCCTTCCACGTTGTCGGCTTTGGTCCCCAGCACCGGCAGGATGCCCAGCTCGATCGTGCGCTCGATCACCGCGCGCATGTGGCCTTCAAAGGTGGTGGGGTTCGAGGCGTCGTTGGTGCCCACCATCACGAAGGCCACCAGCGGGCGGTGAATGCGGTACTCGCAGTCGAGCGGGGTCTCGCCCTTCTCGCACTGCTGCGGGTCGGCCCAGATCGGCGAGATCAGCGAGGCGGCGGTGAAGCCCGGTTTGGCCGCCATGCTCAGGCGCTTGTGCGACCCGGCGTAGTATTCGATTACCGGGGCCAGCTCGTCCTCGTATTCGCCGAGCGAATAGTGCGCCGGTCCCAGGTCGAATGGCTCGAGGAACCAGGAAGCCTGGCTCTCGCAGTCGCCCACTTTGGAGAACGCGTTGGGATTGTTGCCCTTCGCCAGCCCATCCGCCAGAATTTCCAGCGCGCGCGGGCTGAGCTCGGGCAGCACCGGCATATCCTGCCATTCCTCAGGATAGAAGGTGGGGGCCGGGCGCGCCCGTTGGGTTTGCGCGGCGCTCGGCGTGGCCGTGGCCCGCCGCGAACCCTGCGCGGGCTCCACGCCCCGCCCGGTCACTGGCGCGGGGATGGTTTCCTCGCTGAAGTCTGTCTCACCAGGCGCTTTCATGGTCGCCTCGGCCAGCACCGAGCCGCCGGTGCGCCCCGTACCGGGCGCGGTGGAAAGATCCTCGGCGGTACAGGCGGTCAGGCTCAACGCCAGCGCAGCCAGCAGTACGCACATTATCGGTACCCGTAAGGTACGCATATCCTCAAACTCCCTACCAGGCGAGCGCCGGGCGTCTTACGCGGAGACCGATTGGTTCTGGCCGTTCGCGCGCGCTGCCCAGTCCTCGCGCTCAATTTTCCAATAAATCATCGTCTCGTGGGCGTGGTCGAGCGTCAGCCCGGCTTTTTGCAGCACCCGCTGCGAGGCGATATTCTCGCGCAGCGTCTCGGCGGTCACCCGGGTGCAGCGCTCCTGCGTAAAGGCCCAATCTACCAGCGCGCGCACCGCTTCGGTCATCATGCCGAGGTTGCGAAAATCTTCGTGAATGGCGTATCCCAGCTCGACCGAGCCGAAATGGGTCGGCGCGCCCTTGAAACCGCACACCCCCATCGCGCGCCGGTCTTCCGCGCGCAGCAGCAAAAAGTAGGTGTACCAGGGGTGCGCGCGGCGTTCTACGTGGTCCATGCGGGTGATCTTGATCATCATCGCCTGGCGCGACTCGGTCGAGAAGACCTCCGGGAGAACCACCGCGTCCTGCTCTTGGGCCAGGCGGTCGACATCCTCCAGGGCCAGGTTCAACTGATCCCGGGTCAGCGCGTGCAGTTCCATGCGGTCGGTGTGTAGTACCAGCATCTCGCTCAACCCTCCTCGGCAGGCGCGCCCGGCTGGGCCCGCCCGCAGTCCTTGCCCATTATACAGGAACGGTATAACGAAAAGAAGGTTTTTTTCAAACCGGGGCTTTTTATGCCTTGCGCTGCTCGACCAGCGCCGCCAGTTCCGCCAGCGTATCAAAGGTACCGGCGTTCAGCTCAGTGTCTTCCAGGCGCACGTTGAAGCGCTCCTCCACGAACATCGCCAGGTCGACCAGCGAAAACGAATCGACCAGACCCGAGTTGATCAGGCTGGCGTCAGGGGCGATGGAGCGGTTCGGCTGCTTGAGAATGCTGCCGGCGATGTAATCGGAGAGAATTTGCACGGTCGATTCAGTCATGCGGTAAGGATATCACAGGATATGCGGGGCAAGCAGAAAAATATAATGCTTGAGGGCTTGTCCAGGATTTCCCCGCACGGCGGTACATCACGTTATCCACGATCGACCCGCTTGCCGTTCATTCTTCGCTTCGTTCTAGCGCCGGGATCAGCGTTCCTGCGGCGTGGTGCGTTTTTTGCTGGTTTACATAGGCAATGACGCTGCCGATGCGCTTTTCGTCAAAGGAGAATACACTGTATTCATGCTGCCAGACCAATGGATCACCGTTTGGGTAATTCTTGTTATAAACCGTGGCTGCGGCACCTTTCACCTGACCGATAAAGGCAGCCAGGGCGATTTTTGGGGGAGCGAAACTACGAAATGCACGTGATCTTCGACCCCGTTAAGGGCGTAGAGGGTTGCGCCTAATCCTTTCATCTTCCTAAAGCCGGGTCCAACCAGCGCGCAGCCAGCTAGTTGATGATTATGGGGCCAACAAATTCAGGCGCAGATATTCCGCGACCGCCTGCGCCAGCCGGCCGGTGCCCTGCGCGTTCATGTGGATGGCCGAGTTGGTAAATTCCTCGGGCGGGGTGATGTCCCAGGCATCGAGGTAAGCGATGCCTTCGCGGGCGGTGAAATCCGCCAGGAGCTGGCGGTATTCGTCGTAGGCGCGGCGGGGATAGTAAAAGTTGTAGCGGATAGCGCTGTTTGCGCCTTCCGAGATCATGATTGGCTCGTTGACGACCAGCAGCGGCACGTCCCCCAATATCCGCCGCCCGGCGGTGAGCGCTTCCAGCGCGAGGTCGCCCTCGGTGACCGTCTCGCGCCCGTTGAAGGTTGGGTCGGGCTCCAGGTCGACCTGCGCGCGCGGGTAGTCGGATGGGTAGGTCTGGTCGATGCCGGTCGCGGCCCACATCACGCCGTAGATTTGCAGGCGAATCCAGTCGGCGACCGCTTTGCGCCGCCCGATCAGGGTGCGCTCCCAGAATGTGGGCGGGGTCAGGGTTTCGGCGGGCAGGTCGAGCCCGGCGCGCTCGATCAGCGCCCGCGCGCGGACAGGGTTGTTCTCGACCAGCGGCACGG
>JAEYNP010000010.1 GCA_023412495.1 Pseudomonadota bacterium | reverse complement strand
ACGTTGTAGAGCACAATCACATCGAAGCGCTCGCCCGGATGGAGGTCTTCGAAACGCGCCGCGGAAGCCCGGATATTGGATAAACCGAGCTGACCGGCCAGGTGGCGGAAGGTGGACAGGGTTCCACCACGGCTGCCGTCCGATTCGGGCTCGATCCCCAGGACGCTGGCCGCGCCTTGCAGCGCGGCCCAGATCGCCAGCGCGCCGCGCCCGCAGCCGACATCCAGTACGCGGCTGCCGCGCAGCGGGATCCCAGCAAAAATGAATTTGCAACGCGCCGCGTAACGATCATAACTGGCAAAGCCAAGCATCTTCGCCACGGTCAGGCGATTGTCATCCATACAAAGATTGCCTTTCTCAGGTAATTTTTTATTATAGGAATCGCGACGGCAGATTCAAGGGTAAGATTTGTGATACTAGCCAACCAAAACGCGCAGGCACCTGAACTTAAGAACAGGATTTTGCGCGAGCTATTGACACGCTTTGCGGAACTTGCTATATTGTTGGTGTTGATAACCTTTACGATTGAGGATTTGTAGACCAATGTTCGTTAGCCCGTTCACTCCCTTCCTTGCTCTGGCCTCTGTTGGAGGAGATGCCTTGTCGGAGTGCGTCTGCTGACGGTACAGCTACACGAAGTACTATCTCGGCCGCGGCGCGCTCTCGCCCGCGGCCGTTTTGTTTGGCAGTGCTCGCAGTCATCGCGCTAACCCAAGCATCCTTCCCACCGGTCCGGGCGAACCCCTGGCCGGTTTTTCGTTCAAAAACATTATTTGTGCGACAATATTCTGGAGGATGCTATGTCGATCTTAACCGCAAACAACCTGGGTGTCTCTTTCGGCGCGTTTGACCTCTTTAAAGGGATCTCCGTCACCATCGCCAACGATGCCAAAATCGGGCTGATCGGGCCCAACGGCATCGGCAAGACTACCCTGCTGCTGATCCTGGCGGGGATCAACGCCCCTACGACCGGGGTCGTACACATCGCCAAGGGAAAGCGGTTAGGTTACCTGCGCCAGGAGGCTGTGGAAGCCTTCGCCAACCGGGACAACACCGTTTACAGCGAGATGCTGACCGTCTTCAGCGACCTGCTCGACCAGCAGTCGCGCCTGCACGAGCTGGAAGCGCGCATGGCCGACACCAACATCAGCGACGCGGAGCTGGAATCCGTGCTCGATACGTACGGACGCTTGCAGCAAGCCTATGAGGTCGCCGGCGGATACGAGTACGAGATCCATATTCAGCAGACGCTGGAAGGTTTGGGATTAGGCAAGCAGCACTGGCATATGCCGCTCAACCACCTCTCGGGCGGGCAGAAAACCCGGGCGCTGCTGGCGCGCTTGCTGCTGGAAAAACCTGACCTGTTGATGCTCGACGAGCCTACCAACCACCTCGACATCGAAGCGGTGGAATGGCTGGAACGCGCGATGCGCGAGTGGGAGGGCGCGGTGCTAATCGTCAGCCACGACCGGTACTTCCTCGATAACGTGGTGAGCGTGGTCTGGGAAATGGGGCGCGAAGGCATCGAAAGTTACGCGGGCAACTATTCCGCGTACCTACTGCAACGCCAGGAGCGCTGGGAGTACCTGGAACGCGTCTTTACCGAAGAAAAAGAACGCCTGCTCAACGAGGTGGATTACATCCAGCGCAACTGGGTGCGCGACAGCACCCACTCCCAGGCGCTCGGACGGCTGCGGCGGCTTACCCGCGACCTCGCGATCGTTGAAACCTACGGGATCATGGCGCTGCGAAGCGGCAAAAAGTGGTCGGAGTTTGAATTCGACTTCAACACCAGCCGCCCGCTGGATGTAATTGAGGCCATTCGCAAGGTGAACGCGATCAGCATGCCGAACGGCAGGCCGCCGGTGATCCGCCCGCGGTTGGGCGACGCGCACATGAGCGGCACAATCGTGCTGCGCGCCGAAGAGGCGGTCGTCGGATACCCTGGCAACGCCCTGTTTACCGCGCGCAACGTGGAGCTGCGCCGCGGCGAGTGCGCCGCGCTGATCGGGCCGAACGGCACGGGCAAAACGACCTTCCTGAAAACGATGCTCGGACAGATCGAGCCGTTGAAGGGCACCGTGCAGCTAGGAGCGAGCCTGAAGATCGGGTATTTCGCCCAGGCGCAAGACGCGCTGCAAGGCGACCAGACGGTGCTCGACGAGCTGGTGCGCCACAAACCCATGCAGGACGAAGCGGCGCGCAAACTGCTGGCACAGTACCTGTTCCGCGGCGAGGACGTTTTCAAACCACTCTCCGCGCTGAGCGGCGGCGAGCGCGCCCGGCTGGCCCTGGCAATTCTGGCGCTGGACGGGGCGAACTTCCTGCTGCTCGACGAGCCCACCAATCACCTGGATATGCCGGCTCGCGAGGCGCTGCAAGCCGTGCTGGAAGAATTCTCCGGAACGATCCTGCTGGTATCACATGACCGCTACATGATCAACCGGCTGGCCACCCAAATCTGGGATCTACAGGCAGGGAAACTGCACATCTTCCACGGGACGTACCGGGAGTTTGTGCTGCGCCGGGCAACCCCGGCCCAGGCCGGCAAGGGACGGCAGTTGCTGCTGACGCCCAAGCCCATGATGCGCGACAACAGCAAGCAGACGCGCCAGCGCGCCCTCGACCTGCAAATGCTGGAAGACCGCATTCGCCAGAAAGAGACGGATATTCGCCGCCTTTCGCACGAGCTGCAAAAAGTGGGGCACAGCGGCGCTTTCGAGCGCATCAACAAGCTAAGCTGGCAGGTAGCCCAGGCCCAGGCCGCCCTGGAGACATTAATGGAGGAATGGGAAAAACTGGCAGCATAAAAATCTGGGCTGGAAAGCCGGCGGACAGAAAAACCGCCGGTTTTCCAGCCGACGCAATTCAAAAGATTTTGGTATTATTGGAAGGTGAGAAAACCCTTCTCCCCGGCTAAGGAAATCCGATGAATATCTCCCTGCGCCAGTATTGGGACCTGCTGTCCCAGCACATCCGGACGCAGCGCGCGCGCTTTACGCTGCTGGCAGTGTTACTGCTTGGCAGCATCGCCCTGCAGGTGATCAACCCGCAGCTGATGCGCTACTTCATCGACACAGCCATGGCAGGAGGAGCGCTTTCCCAGCTCACCTACGCGGCGGTCGGGTTCATCGCCATTGCGCTGGTGCAGCAGCTGGTTTCGGTGAGCGTGACCTACCTGGGTGAGAATGTGGCCTGGACGGCAACCAACGCGCTGCGCTCGGAGCTGGCGCGGCACTGCCTGAATCTCGACATGGGGTTTCACAACGACCATACCCCAGGCGAGCTAATCGAACGCATCGACGGGGATGTAACCCAACTGGCAAACTTTTTTTCAAAGTTCCTGATTACGCTGGTAGGGAACGGTCTGCTGCTGGGCGGGATCTTGACGGCGTTGTTTATCGAAGACTGGCGCGCCGGGCTGGCCTTCACGGGCTTCGCGATTGTGGCGCTGATCGCGCTCAACCGCGTGCGCGACATCGGCATGGTGCATCAGAAAGCCTTCCGGCAGGC
>JAEYNP010000079.1 GCA_023412495.1 Pseudomonadota bacterium | reverse complement strand
CCCCCCCCCCGTCCCCGCCCCCGCCCGCCCCCCCCCGCTTCGATATATCACCGTGCGCCGCCGCTGAACAGCACGTTATCTGTCACAGCCCGCACTGGCATGGAGGGTATTCGAGGTCTTCCATGCCAGGCAGAGCTTTTTGGCTTATCGCTCCGGCAGTTACCAGGTTGCGGAGTGGCACATCTTTCCGGAAGTAGAAGTCTTTGTCCTTTCCTCTTTCCGCTCTCCCAGCGTTCTGATCTTCTTCCATCCGCACCGCCTTGCAGAACAGGTCAGGGTGCTTCCTGCGCAACCTCTGCCACTGCGACACCCGCTGGAAAGGGCAGAACCAACAACCGCTCTTGCCGGGGTTTTTAAGCCCCTTGCTCTCTATCAGTCGCAGGCACGCATCCCTGTCCATTCCGTGCTCAATCAGCAGGTAGCGCTTTTCAATGCCGTCGTTCGTGCTGATTTTTGCCCTATGAGTCTCTCCGGCATCAATGCCGATGTGCGAAAAACACGGCCTTTCGAAGTATTCATTCAGGGGCACAACCTTCCATTTTTGGGTACACCACCGAACGAACCGGCTCGGGATCATCTTGTACGCATCGCAGTACTCGATGAGCGACCTTTTCCCGGAAACAACAGGCCTCAGTATCGTTACTGGCCTTCCAGTGCTAATGAAGTAATCCACGTAATCGTAGGTTTCTGGGAGGTCGCCGCCGTGGTCCACAAAAACGGCCTCAAATTCCATACCCAAGTCCTGCATGAGCAGGTACAGCGCGACCGAATTCACGCCGAACCCCATAGAAAGGTAGTTTTTCATCGTACTTCCTTAGATTAACTGCATTTTTCAGATAACAAATTTTTCAACCGGACTGGAATAAGCTCCGGGGTTTCAAGGCTGGCTCAGTGGCCAGCCGGTTAAAACGTCGTTATGCTTCGTCCTTGCCAATACCGTACTTTTCCCGCACAGCTCTTTCAATAAGCACGGCGCGGCTCAGTTCCTGCTTATCCATCCAGGCAATAAGGTCAGGCGGCAATTTCACGTTGATTGCCACCTTCTTCTTATCGTCGGGGAGGGCCGGTCTCCCGGCCCCCTTGCGCTTTCCGCCTTTACCCATTGCAGTATTCATCCCACAGACCATTCAAAATTTCACTGGCATCAGCATCGCTTGATGTCCACTCGCCATCTACGTAATTACCGGTAGATGTCCCGACCGTGGCACTATGGCCCTGCTCGTTTAACCACGCGCAAAACTCATCAGCCTCAGTGTGGTCAACAGCGATTTCGATTTTATGGGTTTTCTCTAACATGGCGTTCTCCTTGTATTTGTTGGTTTGGCTTTATTGCCATCCTGTATGATTAAAAGATACTCGTTATTCAACAAGGAGTCAATAGAAAAAAGTAGATACTTTAATTTATTTTTTGCATAACCAATCGGCGCACACGGACCCCGCAAACTGCGCGGGTCCGGTGGCCTCAATCGTTGTCGCTCAGTCCTCGTCGAACTCATTTATCTCAAGGAAAGGGTCGTGACCGATGTTGTAAACCACCAACTGTGCCGGGTTACCGAAACCTCCAGACACAGGCAGATCAGCGGGCAACCTTTGCAGTTGTGCGATTAACTCTCCGACAGTGTGGACAATCGGGTGTCCTTGTCCGGCCTTTTTCTCATTGTAAAATTCTATCGGTATTTTCTTTTCCATGCTCACCTCAATCAAATTGTTGCGACAACCAGCAGTTCCAGCGGACGGCATGCCGTCCGCGCTCCAAATTACCTCATTGCGCCGCCGCTGAACGGCGACGTTAAAATCCGGTTTTGTCGGCTCCTGCCACCCTGGGGTAAAGTAAATCCTGTAATATTCCCCGTCCCACCCTTCATAAGGGCATGGTCCAATATCGATTTTCTCCACGTTCCGGGTCAGCTTTTTCAAGGTGTAGGCCCGGCGAAAGGTGACGGTCTTGATTTTATCCCGCCTTTCCCATATTCGGACTGTCCAGTATGGCCGGATCTCCCGATACTCGATATCTTTCCGGCCGGCCTCGATCTCATCGAACCAGTGGAATTTCAAAACTAGGTCAAGATTCATGTGTTACCTCTCTCAAGACATTTTTTGCAGGCTGGATCGACATGCACGTGGCCGGTAATTTTCCCGTCTTCACTGGAAAAATATTCATGTCCTGGCTGATCGGGGAAATCGTCTACTCGCCTGAATTTTCCGCAGTATGAGCACCGACATCGGCCGCTTACCCATATTGCCATTGTCTGCATCGTGCTCAAGGCCATATCACCACCCGTTCCGCATAGAGATTTCATCCAACTCGCCATTCGACCGGCGCACCTTGTACTTGCCGCAGGCCTTCGGCTCCCGGCAGATCCCGCCCCGATAGACGCAGGCCGGTATCATCCAGTGGGCAAGACCCGGATCAAACACCCGGATCTGATCCTTGATCGCCAGCATAGCGTCCCTGGTTTCCGGCGAGGCCTGGAAGCAGAGTCTTTTCTTTGCCAAATCCAAGAGGGCCTCCGCATTCGTGATGAAGCGATGATTGACGAGGGTATATCTCCCCTCATCCCCGGTGCCGCCCCGTTCTTCCCGGTGAGAAGTGACGTAGGGCTGGATGGTGACGTGTCTTACCAGGTGGACACTCACGAAATTGAAAACGTCGATCAATTGGACCGAGAAAATCTGACTCCTGGTAATCGAATGTTCCCACTCATAGATATCCTTCAAGGTGGAGCGCAAAACCCGCTCTTTGAGGATCGTAGATTGAATGCAGGCATAGGCCTCTTCGATCCCTGTATGTTTTACGACTGCGACTTTCATGGTTCATCCTTTTGCAGGTCAGAATATGATTGATGGATGACAACGCTCGTTTCGACGATTGGCGCCGCGATGTGCGGCAACACCTTCGCCGCCGCCCATTGCCCGGCAGATACACAAAAGCCGATCATCCAGGCCAGGAACAAGGCGATCAGGATAGTTCTCGTTGTTTCGCTCATGGTCTACTCCTCAAAACTCCGTCTCAAAGATTCCTTCCAGGTCGAGGCGTAATTGCCTATTTGCCCGGACGTAGTTTTCCGCATACGGATGTTTGGTTGCCTCCTGGCAGCGGGTGAGGGCCTCACGGATCTTCTTGAGCATTGCCCTTTCCGCCATTCTCTCCTCAATCTCCTGCCGCACGTAAACGGACATATCCAGGATCTCCTGGTAAGCGTCAACAAGAGGGTCCCGGCCGTTAAACGCCTGAAGTCTTGTCCCGTACTTTTCTTCTCCAAGATGGTCCCTTGCCAGCATGTCCGCGACTACCATTTCCCATACGGGCCGCCTTTCGTTTTTTTCTGGCATCGGCTCGGGCTCGTTTACGGTCTTCTTCATCACATCTCCTTTCAAATTTTATGATCCTGTATAGCTCATCAAGCAGTTCGTCAGATTTTTCGAATGCCATGAAATTGAGCCCATCCGGGTCTACAAACCTATGGACTGTCGCCACGGCATCGTGGATCGGCTTCAACAGGGCAAGCTGATGAGGAAGGAACTCTTTTTCCATCAGGTCGATGAGCCCCCGATCGCACATGCAGAGCATACAGGCGTCCGGATATCCCTTGTCCTGGGTGTTGTGGATGAACGCCTTGAACTCATCGACGCATTCCTGGGTCCATCGTCTCCCCCGTTGATTGGCAACTCCGGGCCACTCCAGTATTGCCTTCTCATAGGCGGCAAAAGCCTCATCCAGCTTTCGCTTGATATCCACTCTTGCGAAGGCCCTCCCGATCCGGAGGGCGTCAATGCACCCGGCACCTACGGCAAGGATGACCACGGCCTTATCGGCGTCACTACTCATTTTCCTTCTTCTCCCTGGACTCCTGATACTTCGACTTGTCCCTCTTCTCGCTATGCGGGCATTTCCCGCATAGCTCGTCATACTGAACCAGGTCGCACCATGAGGCGTACATTTTGTTGCCCGCCTGCATCTTGCAGATGACTTCCCTGTTCTCTTCTATCATCAGAACGAAACGTCTTCGTCGGTATTGCCACCATAACCGCCCCCGAAAGGTTCAGGAGGCAGGGGCGGTTGCTCACGGCCCCCGGAAGATCCGCTTGGAGTGAGGTTGTTCACCTGTCCAGCGATAATTTCCGTGGTGTACCGGTCGATTTGTTGCTGATCTTTCCATTTTCGGGTTTGCAAGCGGCCTTCGACGTAGACCTTGTTTCCCTTCGCCATGTAGTTGCTGCAGTACTCGGCGGCCTGCCCCCACACGATGACGCGATGCCACTCTGTTTCCTCCTGCAAGTTGCCGTCGCGGTCTTTCCATTTCCGGGAGGTTGCGATGCTGAGAGTGGCAACGGCGGTGCCGCTTTGGGTGTATCGGATCTCGGGATCGGCCCCAAGGTTGCCTATGATTATGACTTTGTTGACCATTTTAAATCTCCTTGTTGGGTGTTAATTCCTTATTGGAAGACCTACGCGGCCTTTCGCCGGTAGTCCTCCCAGGTACACGTTTTGTAAATCGCCCGGTGGTTGCACCATCGGGCAAAAGCCTTCTGCTCTGCGGTGGGCTCCGCTCCGTCCGGTGCCCGATAAGGCTGCGCGAAGGGAACCACGTAAATGCCCTTGAGAAATCGCACCCGCTCTATGGCATCAGCAACATCTCTCACCAGCACATAGCAAAATATCTGCGCCGGGTTGACATTGTGCCATCGCAGCACTTCAACCGCCCGGCGTATCATTTCGATCTGCGCCGAGGTGTCGCAGGCCAGCCGGATATGCCGTATCCATTTCAGCTTGCCCAAGCGGCGGCCGGCAGAGGCATCAATCAGGCGGGCATCCAAACCCTGATTGAAGTCCACCCGCAGGCCAAGGCGGCCAATTTTATCTATCTGGTCAAGGCCGTGAGAGTGCGCCAGCACGTTGTTATCCATCAGCACCACGTCACGATGGCGGGCAAACTCCTCGATGTCAGCATGGGCTTTGATATGGCCTTCTTTTGCTGGTACGAAGCACCACTCGCAAGACCGGATGCAACCGCGAGTCAAAAAGCCGTAACTCTCAGAGCAACCATAAAGCGAGTAGTCCGGGCAAATATGCTCGATCTCTTCCGGCAGGGTTGCGGTGATATCGTGCCCAGTTCCGCCGCAAACGGCATCACCTGGCAAGTACGGATCGCGACGGCTCCAGGTAAAGACCTGGCTGGAATACACGCGGTCATAGCCCCCGACCAGGGGATTGAACCATTCCACCAAATCACCTGTGTTCCTGTGGTGGGCCGCAATTTTCATCAGTGCCAAGTTTGGGTACTTGGTTGCATCGCTGTCATGAATGGCAATTTTCATCGTCAAAACAGCCTTAGCTGTCTCCTCTCTCTCTTTTCTCGCCTGGTTGCCCTGGCGTTCCTAGCATGGTGCCGGGCGTCATACCGGAGATGACACGGCGCGCAGGCGCACACCAGGTTTTCCGGCCGGCAATCGGCCTCATCATGGTTGCAGTGGGCGACTGTCGCCGTTCGCCGATGAGTGTCGAAAGGCTCCCCTGGGCGCCGGCACTGCTTTCCACACATCTCACATTGCCAATCCGCCTCTTCTTTGATTGCGAGAGCGATTTCGCGCCAGTTGGACGGATATTTGGACCAATCGACCGGCACCTTACCCCCTCAATCCAGCTTCCCGGCAAAGCCGGTTCATCGCATGGTGATAGTTCCGGCTCCATCGGTCTTTTACTGGTCCCGGTGAGTTGTGGAGGACTCCAGGCTCCTTCTCGTCAGCAATCGCGATTGCCTGGGGAATGAGGCGGTTTATCGCGTCCACATGATCGGGATTTATTTTGGACCTCTGAAACATGTGGAGCTTGGCTTCGGCATCCTTTTTAAGGCTGGAATTGCCTTCTTCTATGCCCTTCATGAGCAGGGCCTCTTTCTCTGTCAAAACTGCCATTTCTCTTCTCCTGGATTTGCCGCCCGGATGGCCCGGACGGCATTTCAATCTTTAATCTCGCAATCCCTTCGGCCCACTCAACCATGCCTCCTGAAAATCAGGCGGGGGAGCATCTTCCAATTTCACCTGATGTCCATCGAAGTCTTCCCAATTCATGTTGTTCACGGCCCAATCCTCGATTTCGTAGTCACTCGACTCAAACAGAGGTATGGTGTCCTCGGCCAGGCTCCGCTCAACATCATCTCCGAACTCATCTGCGTAATTTTTGGCTCTGTGCCTGGCAATTATTTCCACCGGCACACCCCATTTTGAGCCGTCCGGCATTTCAACTGTCATGTACTTGTGCATGGTCATTCTTCTCCTGGGTTTCTTCCTGCCCGTTGGTAAGTCGGGCAGGGTATTCGATTTGTCAGTTAATTTTCGCCGGCCATAAGGTCGGCGCCATCCTGGACAGCTTCCTCAACAACCGGGATATCCTCGACAACGGCATCCTCTGTCGGTTGCTCGTCAGGGAGGTTCGCCACAGCCGCCAGGATCGTCTGTTGTTCCAACGAAACAGCTTCGGCGATCTTTAGATCCTCATCGAGGTCGCAGAACGTGACCATGCCTTTGACGCAGGACAGAGCCAGGTGGGCCAATTCGATTTTCAGTTTTTTGAAGTCCTCCGAGTCACCTTTGAGGACCAGCCCGTTTACTACCTTCACCCTCTTGAGGATGTCCTCCACCTCCTGCAACTCCGCATGGATGGTGCCGAGAGCCTCATTGGAGGAGAAGTACAGCGGGGCATACTTCCTGTTGGCAGCCTCCAACTCGTTGCCGACAAGCCAAAGGGCGGTCGTGTTGAGCTTTCGTATGAACATCAGCTCCTCAAACGAGTATCCGAAATTCTCCGCCCGGTGTTCTCCTTCCGACTGCGCCTTGATCGCCTCGGCGGCGCCGATCTCTTTCCCCAGGTCCATCCCTTCTTTTGTCTCGGTGTTCATTTTTTGAAATCCTTTGTAGTCTTATTGTTTGTTTGGTGTACTTAAGAGAAACTCTAACTTCCCCTACGCCTCCTGACCCTGGCCAAGGCTCCCTTCAAAGGGGAGTTTGGCGACAGGCCGGGGGATATCTCGCAAGGCGTTCTCAAGGACTTCTATTCTCGCCTCCAGGGACAGAATGAAAGCCTTGTCCACCTGGATTGTTTGGGCCTGGCGGGCCTCATCCTGTTTTCTCAGGTCGGCGAGGGCTTCAATATCCGCCTTGCGGTAAAGGGTTATCCTTCCAAGCTCCTGGTAAGGTTCAACGTTGTGCTGTGCCATCAGCTTCCGAAAGAACTGGCCATTACTCACGCCAAGGATCTTGGCAGCATCAGATTGATGAACGAGTACCGGCTTTTCCATCTCTCCCATTTTTTTCTCCTTTTGTTTTTCTGGCCCCGAAGGCCAATTGATTCTGCTTCTTTTACGTTCCCGCCACGAAAGCGTTACATTTTGTCGGGTCGAAATTCGGCTTATCGAGGTTCTTGCATCTCGATCGCTGGTTGTACGCGCACCGTTCGCACTTATTTTGATTGCCGGTAGGCCTCCCACCGCCCACCCTGGCGGCCTGCAGGTATGCCTCAAACTTCCCGGCAAAGAGAGTCTGAGGGCGAAGGAACTGAACGAACTTTTCATCCGTCAACCACTCTGCACATTTGAATTCGATAACCGCCTTGAAGTCTTCGAGACGGAAACCTTCATTCCACCTGGCTTTGATATGCCCCATGGTGGTTTTATTGTTAGCTTTAAAAGAAGATCCGGCTTTCTCGTTGAGGAATCCGACAATCTCAGAGAAAGGAATCTTCTCCTTTTTTGCCGGTTGATCCCCGTCGAGCGGCAGGCTCGACTCATTATCTGCGTTGTGAGCAGGAGAAGGAGCAGGAGCAGGAGCAGGAGTTAACGAGGCGTCAACGACCGTCGAACTATCGCTTAACGGTCGTTTAACGGCGTTAGTTTTTTTAACATCCTGATATTCCTTGAATGTTATCCCTACCCTTCCCTCTTCCCTCATCGTTTTGTGGATTTCGGGATGGGTTTTTGCCATTCTGCTGAACCTGGCGGCGTTGCTTCTCTCTTCCTCGGAGGCGGACCAGGCGTTATGTTGATCCCAATCGTGCAACGAGTAGGTAACGCCGTTTGACGATTCGTTAACGTCCATCCAACGGAGTGCCAACAAGCCTTTGACGAACGTTCCGCGCTCACCGTTCCACCTGGCGGCTATCTCTATATCCTCTTCATCCATTCCCTCAAGGATTCCGCACGGCTTGTTTACCCTGCACCAAAACCACAACCAGAGCAGGCTTTTCAGGCCATCGCCGCCAAGTCTCCTTTCGAGCTTGATGGTTTTGGGGTGGTCGAGAAACTCGACGGATATCCTTATGTCCTGGCTCATCACTCAAAAATCCCCGCGCTTGACGATGTTGATAGTGATAGGCCGGTAAAGATCCTCCACCAGTTTTTTCTTCATGATGAAGTCAGGTGTCTCGATGCCTTTCGTATCGGTGAAGACGAGGGCACCGTTTGCCCACATCTCCATGAAATCGACAACGTACCGAACGCCACCGGGAAGATGGAAAGGCACCTGGCGAAGGAACTGGACGACCTGGCCCGCAGCCTTCAGCTTCATCAGGTGGAGGTAGTAGTCCCCCTCCAACTTCGAATCGAACCTGATACCGTCATACTCGACCTTCACGGCATTGAACTTATGCCGGGGCTTTGCAAAAAACTTCCCCATCTCTTCACCTGGATTGAGGCCACCGGCCGGTCATGACCGGTGGCTTGGTATCGATCAAAAAACAACCGTGTTGCCGATCAACAAAGAATCGTGATCTGATCCCGCTTACCGATTGCCTTCAGGCCGCTGTCGAGGAACTCGCGGATGCCCTTCATAGCCGCTATCATCCAGGCGCCGCCGTCAGCCTCGAAGAGCCCGCACTGGAATCTGTCATTCATCCGGAGGACAAAGTTTGAGGCAGGCTGTTTAATCTCGATGAAAGTCCTGAAGGGGGCAAGGTTGACCGGATTGGGAACTGAGAAATTATCGACTTTGGCGAGGCCGGATTTCACCTCGACAACCTGAGTGACCCCGTTGTCCTTGGTCCCAACCTCGGCGACCTTGGTCATGTTGCCGACCAATTTCAGAATGGCCGCGGTCGTCTCGGACTGAACGAACTGAGCCTGTAGAGCGATGATGAATTTCTCGACTTGGTGAAAGGTCTCGAATTCGAAATTGAAAGAGGAAGCCTCGGCGGCGACAAAACATTCCCTGGTCCGGAATTTGGGGTCCACAGGTCCGTACAATTTCACATGATGATAATCCTGGATATGCAAGACGTGTCGCTTTTCAGACTCCATCTCGAATTCACAGAAGTCGAGAATTGCCGCCAGGGATTCCACACTGAACTTCGCTACCTGGGGAGGGGTGATCATCACGAGACCCTTGCTCGCATAATCCAGGCCGCCGATTGGAAAAATGGTCGGGGCCGTCAATGCTTCAATTTTTTCCACAAAACTTCTGTCCAACATTTTGACTCTCCTTTTGAAATGAATGATGGCTTTTCGCTACTTAGCGAAAGTTGACTACTTTCTGACTACCGGTATCAACAACGGTCGGACTCTCGGCGGTCCCCATGCTCGGGGTGGATGCCCCGAAAAGCGGGGCCTGCCCCGGTACATGCTCGATGGCAGCGATTTCCCCGGTCTCTCTGTCGAAACCCATCGCGACGGTAGATTCCAACGGCCTCGCCGCTCCGAGTTTGGTAGTGACCTTTGTTTCGAGCTTGCATTGGGTCCGGTCGTTTTTGTTCGGGGTAAAGATCAACTCGATGACGAGTTTTCGCTTTGTGGTCGCGTCCGTGTTCGGATCGCAGGTGTTTTTGACAACATCGATCATGGCGTCATCGAACTTCTCAGATAACGCTCCGCGGCCGATGTCTCCGAGTTTGATGTTTACTGACATTTCCTGTCTCCTTTGCCTCCCGGCGTAGATGAGGGAATCAACTAAACCCTCGTTGTCTTGAATTTCCCCTTGATGTGGGAATGGAAATATTTGCCGACGCTCTCAGCCGCCATCAGTGCGTCATGAGTTTCCTTTGGAACACCTTCGAAGCTGAATTCGTTGTAATTTTTGAACTGGACGAAGAGAGTCTTTTCTTCCTTGTCATATCCGATGGCGCGAATATTCGAGGACTCCACCATTTGCATTTCAATGTGCTTTTCGCTCACCTGGACCTCCTTCCCTTCAATCGAATTCGATGTAATTGACACCCTGGAATGGACGAACATAGAGTGTCGGCAGCGGGCCGTTGATTACCGCCAGTGGAATGTTATCCGCCACGCCACTGAGCATTTGCCGTAATTCACCTACCGTTCTTGGCTGCCCGATCTTCACGCGCGCCTCACCAGCATTAGGCGGAGTTGGCGGGGCTGGAGGAGTAGGAGAGTCGCATCCCCCATTTGAACCATGAACAGAAGGAGCCGGCCGAGTCGCCCCAGGAAAACCAGGGGCCGGGGGAACTGGCGGCCGGGGAGCTGGAGAGGACTGTGGGGCCTCTGCCGATACCTCGGCTTTGGCCTTCTCCTCCTTCTCCCGTATGCTCTGCTGAAAGCGCAGGACCCGGCTTTCGATGACGACATCAACATCCGCGATGCCTTTCAGTGCCAGGGTCCGTTTATCCGGGAAGAGTCCAGGAAAATCCTTTTCCTTTTCCTCGATGGTGGCGATGGCGATGGCGTAGCTGTTCTCCAATTGCGAAAGCCGCTCTTTCATCGACTCGACTATGGCGCCACAGGATTCTTCCATCTTGGCGACGAATCTCTTGCCCTTCACGGCGTTCCTGAATTCCTGGGTATCGACGGTGAAGCCGTGCGCGACGGGGGAGGCCGCAACAAGGGTGTCAATCCTTTTGCGGTATTCGGAGATAATGTCGTTTTTCCTTTTCTCTTTTTCCGAAACCACCAGCTTTTTCAGTACCAGGCGCTTTTCGCTGAATCTCGCGTCGATCCGGTCTATTGTCGCAATCGCGTCGGCAATGCTCTTCGATTGCTGGATGATGTCGAGCTTTGCCTGTGCGAGATGCAACTCAACGGTTTCGCAAGACTTAATGTTGTTTTCTGCCTCGGCGAAGTGGTCGTCCGTGACAAGCTCTGTGCGAATCCCGGCAATAACAGCCGAGGCCTTCGCCTCGAAATCAGCCAGGTTCGACGCTACTACCTGACCGGTGATTTCAAGGACAATCTTGTGTTTTTCCAAATCGGCCATTGTTGCCAATGGCATCACCTCTGCAGTCTCACTCATTTTCCTTCTCCTTTTTCTTTGAGTACGTCCATTGTGCCTTTGTAGGCGGTTTTCAACTCATGCTGCTGGCCCTCCTGGAACGTATGGAGGAAGGGCTCAAGCAGTTCCTTCCATTGAGCTTCGAGCATTTCCGGGGTTGCCCCAGGATGACCAATGAAGCTGTCTATCCAGTCCAGCCATTTCTCGACATTCTCCCGGTTTTGCGGACCAGCCTGACCTTGTTGCCTACCCTGCTCTTTCTTGTCTTGTTGCTTTTGGCCTTGGTCTTTCTGACCTGATTGATTGTCCTTCGGGAAACCAACGTTGTCCCCTGCCCCTTGGCCGTCATCATCTTCTTCGAGGACGGCAATTCCGGTCGCGGCCTGCAGGGTGTAGCGCTCCAAATAGGTAGTGGTGCTGGCAATGGCCTGGATGGCATTTTTGCCGCCGGATAGATCGGCCTCGGCCTCCATCCAGGTTGTTTCGGAGTGACCGAGATAATGGGAAATGACGCATCCAACTTTGATCCTTGAGCCGTTCTGCTGGATGGTCCACCGATGAGAAAGCCCATACTTGGACATCTCCGCGATTATTGCCCGTACGATATTCCCCAGGGTCGCGTGAAAGTAGTGCGTCCTGGAGCCGTCCTTCTTTTTGTAATCAACCTCCTTATCCTTGATGATCTCCGGAGGGTTGGCTTTGAACTCGGCGAAAGCCTTATGGAAGGCCTTCTCGGCCTCCCGGCGCTCGTTACGCTCGGCGAGGTCCATAAATTTTTCCAACATATCAATGGATAAACCACCCTGCGCGGCAACCAGAAGGCGGTCCGTGAGCGAGGCCACAGGGGCAACCAGCAATTCTTTTTTTTCAACAGCGACTATTGCGCCGTTTTCCTCGATCAACTCTGCTTCCATCTCTTTTCTCCTATTCGTTTCATGTTCTCCGCGAACAACTCCTCATCCGTCCTATACCGCTCCCGAAACTCAATCGGCTGCCCGTGCCTGTTGGGCACCCCCGGCACCGCAGTACCGGGCCGATGATGAGCCGGGCATAATCCGAAAACCTTTGAATGGTCCCGGTAGCCGTACTCCCGCCAGTGGTGAATCTCGGGGAAGCTAAACTTTCCTTCCTTACGGCAAGCTACGCAGCCGGCCTCGAAGATCCGGCCCCACAGGCGTTTTTGTGCTTCTGTTGGCTTACTCATATCAGCCCCCGCAAACTCGGCTCGGTCAGGTTTATCCTCAGATCAATCACGGCATGGCGTTTGATCTCGTTGAGATACTCTTTCATCTGGCCTACGCTGCACTTGGTGGTACTGGTCAATTCAATCACCTGGTCCCGGAGGGCTTTGTGTTGCCGGGCGCCCACCGCCTTTACTGCCTTGATCGCCGCCGCCATCTCCGCATAGTCCGGGTCATCCCGAACGAAAATGGAGATGAGGAATTTCTCCTTGTAGAAGCGGTGCATCTCGTCCTTGCTATGCCCGGTTGCGTTGCCGATCTCGGTCAACCAGAGCCACATGAGCGAGTTTTGCTCGGCCGAGCGATCGATCTTTGGCGGCCCGATTCTGACCTCTACCGGCTTCTTGGTGATGTCGAGTTCGTTCCGGATCGCCCACGCCACTGTGTCGAGGTCATCAAGGCCTTCAACCACGAAGCGCTTCATCCGCGGAGTCTCCGCTCGTGGTACTCATCTTCCGCCCTGGTTCGTTCAGCTTCTTTCCGCTCTTCTTCCTTCTGCTCTGCCAGGAGAGACATGAGAGTCTCGATATCGAGGAAATCAGCCACAGACCTCCCGTAAGCGTCCTTGAAATTCACCAGGTTCGGGAGCTGGAGCCACTTCCCGGCCCGGCCAATCTGAATAGAGACTTCGCGTAAACGCTGGAACTCGTCATTGCCGTCCGGGTCTTTAGCCACGAAGAACTCTATGAAGGCCTCGCCGGCCAAGGTTTCCAAATCCATATTTTTCATCTTCGCTGCCCCCCGCCGATCATGCGCCGGATCTCCTTGATCCTCTTCTTGTCACCTACAGCCATCGCCTGCCCGAGCTGTGTTCCCAACTCTTCGGCCTTTACCTGGGTAAGTGGGTTTGCGATGAACTCAACCGCTTTCTCTATCGCCGCAAGGCGGGAAAGAATCTGCTCCAGGAGTTCCTGTTGAGAAGGCCCTCCATTCACTTCGGCACCGCCTGATAAACGGCCAACAGAATCAGCACTACCGCCACCATCCCGCCGACAATGACTTTCTCGAACAGGGACAGCGACCCCTCCTCGTATTCCTTTCCGTAATCCCGGCATCTGCTTGGCCTCGGGCAGGTAAAGCCCTGACGGGATTGTATCTGCTCCCGGTGCTCGTCCTTCATCTTGGCCGCCATCATAGTTGCGGCGTTCCGGATGAGTTCTTTATCTTGGCGATGCTGGCGGTCTAGGACTGACAGCTGTTTTGCCTTTTTATTGCTGATTCTTCGGTTCATCTCTTCTCCTTTCGCTTTTTGGTGGTTTCCGCTTGCCCATGGATATAGGAGACTTGCCGCTTTGGTTGGTACTTGCGAAGCCCGGCTGACGCCTCCAACGCCTCTATGATGAGCGTCAATTCATCCCTTATCCGGCGTAGCCTCGCCGCCTCAATTGCCGCAGGCGGTAGTGGTTGCAGGTCGGACATAGGTTAAAGCTCCGAATCGTCATGTTCTGGAATCCATAGGACGCAGTGCCGTTTCAACTCTCCTTTGGTAGACAGGTCGGCCCCGGTCGCGGCGCAGTAGCGGTGGTCGGTATCTTGGTTTCCACAGGAGGCGCAGGCGCGATTCTCAGGATTCCAGAAGCATCTTTTTTCGTGGCTCGAAGCGGAACTCTTGTGCCTGTAGATCTTCCCGCAGTAATCGCACACGTATCCGGTTGTCTTCAGTGGCATGGCCTAACCTCAATCGTCTGTTTCGCTTGGAGTCTTGCCCGCTTGTTGACGAAATCAACGGTGTGGGGAGATGTTTTCAGGCGTTCGAAAATCGCTACCTGACCTTTCCCGGCAATGAGGGTAGTGAAACAGGCGCGCGGGCCATTCGAGGCAATGTTTTCATAGGTGCCCTCCCGAACCTCAAACCAGCCGGCGTCGATGTACTGCTGATAGGGCATGTTCCTTTTGTCGATCAACTTCTCCTTGCGCATCCAGGCGAAGAAGTTGTTGCGACCGATAACGATGCCATCCCGCCCCGAGATGGCCTTGACATACTTCTCAATACTGATCGCTTGGGCTCGTTCGATACGGTTGGCAAGCTCGACTTTCGGGGCTTGCTCGGCGATGGTGAGTTGCAACTTCTCGTTCTGGTCTACCTGCTCGACGAGATGCAGGAGGGCTTCCTTGAAGGTGCCTGGGAGTTTGAAAGCCGGGGCGGCTTGGGCTCTTTTTTCACATTCGATGAAATACTCGCGGACCTCAAAGCCTTTCTCAGTGCCGGAGAGCATGGCGATGTGCTTTCCGGCCTCGATGGTGAGGAAATATTCGGTCTTGGTCTGGCCGGTTTTGGAAAGATAGTCTTTTTCGACTACCTTTATAAAATCCCGACCTTCCAATAATCTTGCTCTGCCTACCTGGTCATCGATCCATTTCGAGAACTGCCGTTTCACATCAAGAAACGAATGCAGGTCCCGAGCGTTGACGGTGTTGACCGTGCCCTCTCCGATTGCCGATTTCTGAATTGCGATCAACTCTTTCATTGTTTCTCACCTGTGTACGTTACATTTTTCTCGACAAAAAAATAGTCGATTGGAACGTTGTGTGCATTACATATCCTGATCAACGTTCCTACCTGTGGTTTTTGCTCTCCGTTTTCCCACTGATTCACTAATTGCCTTGATGTTTCAATGGTTTTAGCAAACATCGCTGGACTCAAACCAAGAGACATTCTCAGCTGTCGAATCCTATCTCCGTCAAACTTGATCTGCATGTGTTTCACCTCCATTTTCGATGTAATGTACATTGGTAATTTACACGATGCAATGTTTTTTCTTTCATCTGCAATTATTTTTCTTGCGCTTGATACATTTGTTTGTTACATAGTTCGTAAACTAATGGAGGATAGTTATGGAAATGCACGGAGATAAATTAAGAAAAGCAATCTATGAGTTAAAAGAAGTTAAGGGGATAAGCTATGCTGAGATTAGTAGAGCAAGCGGTGTAAGCAACATAAGCAGGATTGCAAGTGGAGACATAACACCATACCCAGATACCTGGAGAAAACTGCATGAGGCTTTTCCAAAGGATATTCCGGAGCCGGAATACAAGGATGGGGGAAAAATATACAAAGCCAAATCACTTCACGGCCACGCCGCAGGCCGCGACATGACCGTGACCAACCATCACACCCCAAGCGACGACCTATCGATAGAAGAAAGGTATTTAATCAACCTGCTCAGGGAAAAAGACACGACAAAATCCTATCTTAGGCGCTTTATCGCGGAGTTATTGGCAAAAGAGGAGTAAAAATAGGTATTTTTACCTATACAAAATAGGGTATTTCCTCCAATTGAAGGGGGAGACAATTTCCAGTAAAAACTTCACCCATTGTTACTACTTTGGGGAGAAGAAAATGGCAAAATATCCAAGAATGGACATCAGTAAACCGGTCATCAAAGATCCTAAAACAGGCGGATCGATAACGTTCGTCGAGACCGAGCCTGATTTTGAGAAATTTACCCAGGAAGATTGGGCCGAATACAATCGCGAGAGGATATACAAGGAAAACGATCGCCTGAAAATGTACATAGGAATCTTGGTGGCCGTCATTCTGGTAGGATTGCTGGTCTTCGGCGGGAGATGAAAGGAATGGAAGCCCGGTACAAAGCCCAGCGAAATATCTACGTCACCAACCACTTTCGGCCAGCCGATCCTTTATCTTGGGCCTATGCCATCTCGGCGGGCTCTTCCGAAAGCATCACCCTCTTTGACAACAAGAAGAGGATCATTTCCTACAACAACAAACTCGGCACATTGGACGACGCCATGGAGGACGATCTCGTTGACATTAACTCCCTGTTCAAATATCTTGCAGGCGTCTACAAAAATGCCGATTTGGGCTTGAATCTGGTCAACCAGGCTTTTCGATCCCGGCACCCGGTGTTTTTCGCTCTACATCATTATTCCGGGTGGATATGCGATTGCAGAGCATTCCCGGTACTAGAAGGGCCGCAACTGATAGGGGTTGCGTTGTTGGCGTGCAGGAATGGAACAGCAGTATCACCAGCGTTTCGAGTCAGAGAGGACCATCGTCATGAACGGACCGCAGCGAGGTTCTAATAACCAATTTTCAAAATTTCAGTTTTGGGTCGCTTTCGCGCTTGGCACCCTTGTGACGCTCGTAGTTATTCAGTCTTTCTTTATATTCCTGCTTTATATCTCCAATGGCAGGCTCGAAAGTCGTGTCAAATCGCTTGAAGACTCCATGAAGGAGTCCCGGCAGGAAATAATTCAACTATGGAAGAGAGGGTGAAAGTGAGGAGTTGGAAAATAATCTCTATTACCATTCTTGTACTGTTCATTCTCCTCACAGGCCAAGCAAAAGCAAAAAACAAGATAGACAAAATGGAGTTTGAGAGAGGAGAGATTGCCGGCCGACTCCTTAAATCAGCTCTAATTATTGACGCTTATTATGAATTTTGTTTTCCATCTGGCACTGAGAGAGGCTCCTACACAGCCGGGGTTATCAAGCTCGTAAAAGAAAAATTTGGATTTGATATGCTTGATACAATTAACAATTCAGAGAAATCAATAGGTCGGAATATTGTCAGGGAAACATTTACCGAGGTAGAGAAGGATTTAGGTTCAATTGGAGGATGTGACAGTAGATTAATACCAGACTGGAAAGTCCTAGCACATGAGCAATATCAAAAGTCTTTAAAAGAGTTTCACGGCCACAATAAATAATAATTTAACAAAGGAACTATTATGAAAAAAGTCATCGTGTCAACAATCGTCGCCCTGTTCTGTTTTACCGGAATTTCTTTTGCTGGAAACTGTGAGTACGACTATGAATGCGGCCAGGGGATGAAGTGCACTGGTCAGTTCGGTAATAAATATTGCGCCCCGAAGTGATGGGGTAAATTGGGATGAAAGGGGCAAAGGCAATGCTGCACGAACAGCAGAACCTTCCCCCGTTCTATCCCCGGTGCGTGGGCACACACACCGTCAGGTGGCCAATGGGGTTAAAGCCGGGTCCATGTTCGTGCATGGGTTGCCCCGCTCCATCTCAGTAACCACCGAAGCCAACATTTAAGTTGGCAGCGCTGCCAGCATATCAATAGGGAGATATCCCAGATGATAACGCTGTGCATCAAAATCCGGTTGAGCTACCAGCAGATAATGGCCATCGTCGCCTTCCTGCTCACGTTCTTCCGGTGATCTTCAAAACCGGCTCCGAAAGGGGCCGGAACTTCTTTAGGAAATCACAATATTGCTTAAATCGCAATACAAAAGCTCGATTTATTGCAAAACTCGAAACAATGCCAACCACCCAAGAATATTTCCTCGCAGCCCTCAATCATATCCTCGATAGCGGGGCCATGAAGCAGAGGGATATTGCCGAGAAGTCCGGCTCTGCCTCTCAATCAATTAACGCCATAGTGCGGGGCCGGAAGGTGGCCGGGCTGCAGAAGCAAGAGGAAATCGCGGAGGCCTGCGGCTACGAGTACGTGGATTTCCTCTTGCTGGGTAGGAGGCTGCTGCAGGGGGAGCCAGTAGTGGAATCATCAAACCAAGAGGCGATGGCCGCCGTCACCGCCCTTGTTGAGCAAATCATTGCCGCAGCTCTCGATACCGCGGCGAAACTTGGGAGGAGGGAATGAGCGTCCACCAACTCAAGGATGGCCGCTGGGTGGTCCGCTACCGCAAGGGCAAGAATCCCTCTGCCCCAGATTCGACCGCCGTCTATTTCGGCCGCGGCGAGGACGGCCGCCGCGAGGCCGAGGCGCTCAATAACCTGCTCGGATTCGGGCTGGCCATGACCAGCAAGCAGCAAAGCCCCACCTTTGTCGAGCTGCTCAACCAGTACCACATGGCCAAGGACGCCAGCCTGGCCGCCACCACCATCGCCCGGCTCACCGTGCGGATGAAGGGCACCATTTTGCCGGAAATAGGCAATTTGATGGCCCACGAACTGACCGCCGAGCGGCTTGACCGCTATGTCGCCGGCCGGCGGGCCAAGGGGGTGAAGAACGTCTCCATCCACCGCGAACTCTCAGATATCCGCGCGGTCCTGCGCTGGGCGGTGCGCCGCCGGTTGCTGGCCGCCAATCCCATGGACGGCTTTGTCATGCCGACCTTGGATAATGAGCTGATCAGGCCGCCATCGGCGGCTGAATTTGCGGCGATCCTGGCCCACGCCGAGCCCCACCTCCAGCGGGCCATGTTGCTTGCCTACCACACCGGCCTGCGCCCTGGGCGCGAAGAGTTGTTGTCGCTCACCTGGCAGGCCATTGATTTCATAGAGAGCACCATCATGGTGGTCTCGGCGGTCAAGGGCGGGCCGCCACTGCGCACCGTGCCGCTTAATGCGGTGATTCTCAACCACCTGACCAGGTGGTACGGCGAAGACGAAGCCAGGGGGGGGGCGGGGCGCATCATCCACTACTTCGGTGCCCCGGTTGACAGCATCAAGACGGCGTGGAAAAATGCCAAAAAAAGGGCGAAAATCATCCGGAGGCTCCGTCTTTATGATATCCGCCACGCCTTTGTCACGCGGCTGCTTGAGCGCGGGGCCGATCTCAAGACGGTATCGGAGATTGCCGGCCACGCTTCCCCGGAGATGACCATGAGTGTTTACCAACACGTCAACTCGCGACAAAAACGGGTGACGGTTGACCTACTGGTTGACGATGTACCAAAAAAACGGCCAGCAAAGCCGCGAAAACACTGACCTGACACACTCCTTCGCAATGCGTAGGCCAGGGGTTCGATCCCCCTCAGCTCCACCAAGTTATTAAAATCCACAAAGAGCGATTTTCCTGCCATAAAGGCTCATCTTTGTCCACAATCGTGTACACACGAGGAGGACTTTAAGATGGGCTTTTCTGCTTTTTACGCACCTGAATACCTTTTCGGACCACCACAGATCTCTTTCTCTTCCGGTATCGAGTACCGAAGGAATGCCAACAGCACATCGGCAAGAAGGAGTTGAAATACTCCCTGTTGAGTCGGGAATAGGCCGGGACGGGGGAGTGACAACAGATGCTTCCCCGTCCACCGGTTCACAATTTCTGTTCTATTTCCTTTGCGGCCTGGAGAACACCGTGCAGTTCATCAAGTTTATGCCGATGTCTGTCACCAGATTTTCAATTACCGGAACCTTAGTACGGTCAATGTCTTCCCATTCCAATGTACAGACCGCCAGCTTCTGAATACACATGACTCCCGACACCTCAACTACGAATAGAGATGCGTCTGTAAATAGTCAAACTGCTGTCCGCGGGCTATTGAGAAGATCGACTATGAGATATAATTTCAAGTTGGGGAGTTAAGGTCGTTTCGTCTCCCTTTTCTTCCAGTTAATAGGCAATATAACGGTGAAGGTTGTCCCTTTCCCTAATTCGCTCTCAACCCGGATATCTCCCCTGTGGTCTCGTACGATGCCATGGCTGACAGACAAGCCCAGACCAGTTCCCTTCTTGCTGGATTTCGTGGTGTAAAACGGTTGAAATATATGGGATATCTGGTGTTCATCCATTCCTTTCCCGTTATCTTTGATCGAAAAAGCGATGTGCCGATCTTCACGCCAGGTTTACATTCAAGCACTCCGCCCTTTGGCCCACACGCATCTATAGCATTCTTCAATAGATTGAGAATGACCTGTTTGATCTGGTCAGGGACAGCTGAGATCTTCGGTAGTTTTTCATCAAAAACAAGTACGGTAGAGATGCGCTTCTTCTTTAATTCATTTTCGCATAGCAATAGCAATGACTCAATTACATTGGAAAGATCTAACCGAGTTCTGGTGCCAGAGGATGGACGATTGAATTCCTGAAGGTTGTGGATCAGATTCCTCATCCGAATACATTCGTCGATGGCAAGGCCAAGCAACACCCGATCTTTCTCTTCGTATTTACCATACTTTTGAAAGCCCTTGAGAATAGTAGTAATACTTTGCAGAGGATTGTTGAATTCATGAGCTATGGATGCAGAAAGTGGCCCTATCGCAGTGAGCTTCTCCAAATGCAGGTATTGTGCTTGCTTTTCCTGAAGCTCGACACTGCGTTCTTCAACTTGTTTCTCCAACTGCTTTCGTGCTGCTAACTGCGTACGAAGTTCTATTTCAGTCATTACCGCTGCGGCCAGATCTTGAACCACAGTTACTTCCTTCTGGCTCCACGTCCTCGGCTTAGAATCGATGACACAAAATGAGCCCAAGACATAGCCGTCCGAGGTTATCAAAGGAATTCCGAGGTAGGCAATAACACCCAGCTCAGGAATTGCTGGATTATCTTTGAACAGCGAGTGCGTTCGGGCATCCTCAAGGAGAAGAGGCTGGCCCGGTATGCGGTTATGGAGGCAGAACGAGTGAGACAGAGGCGTTTCTCGGCTGGTCTTCCAGGGCTCTGGAAGTCCGATGCAGCTTTTGAAAAACTGTCGATCAGCATTAACAAGAGTGACAAGAGCTACTGGTGCGTCTACAAAGGTCACCGCCAACCTGGAGAAACGATCAAATGCCTCTTCTGTAGGCGTATCCAAGAGTGCAACGGCGTGGAGGGCGGCAAGTCGGGCGGGATCTTTAACATGTGAAGAAAGATCACTGCTCACGGTTAGATACCTCAGGTGGTAATGGTTTGATCGCCGAATCTCCGATGCTTATCATTCCGGCACGGAATTTTAACATGTTTGTAAAAGCGAAAATAGGGTAATTATACCCAAAATAGCATATTATGACAGGATGTTACGACATTGTGAGATTGTTATAGAACTGGGAGTTCAACCTTGCGTACCCTCATGAAATCTGAGGCGCCAATGTCCGGATAGGTCACCCTGGAGATGACCAAGGTATCCAGGATCTCCCCTTTCGGTTCAAACCAGGGGTACACCTTCTTCAACATGGGGACGTCATAGCCAATGATGTTGTGTCCGCAGATGCCATCTCGATCATCAACAGTCGGACGCCATATTCGATGGGGAGGTTACTGCTGGTCGCGAAAGACGAACAATAACACCTAACAATATGATCAGGAAAATTTTAAATTGCGCTTATCAAGCAATTCCGAAATAGGAGATTGGAGATGAATAACTTTAGAAAGTTCCTTGGCATCCTTATAATTTGTTGTTCAGTCGGACTAGCCCAAGCCGATGAATGGAAAGACGAATCAGGTAAAGGAAAATCGAAAGGTTACTACGAAGAGAAGAATTGGCAGAAGGACAGAGACAAGGATTGAAGAAGGAAAGAAAAGAACGTCAAAAGGAATGGAAGGAATACCGGAAAGGCGGTGAAGGAGAATCATATTTTCAGAGACAGGGGTATTCTCGACTGGATATTCCTCAAGGATCCAAACTGAGATCCTATTCAAGGGATTTTGCTCCGACCGCCCAGGGGGGAGGTGGTAATAATGGCAAAGGACTTTAATCGCCCTGCCCACTCTTCACAGAGGAAATTGGCAGAAGAAGAATTATTGCGTACGGGTGATGTGCTCCAGTCTGTAATGGATGGCGCGAAAAGATGTCACCTTGTATATCTCGACCGGGACTTCAACTTTGTCCGCGTCAACGAAGAATACGCGAAAACTTGCGGTTATCGCCCGGCAGAGATGATAGGAAAGAATCACTTCGACCTCTATCCACACCCTGAGAACGAGGCGATCTTTTCACGAGTGAGAGATACCGGTGAGTCATTTGAAGCCCACGATAAGCCTTTCGAATTTCCTGACCAACCGGAGAGGGGTGTGACTTATTGGGACTGGACCCTCTCTCCAGTGAAGGATCGCACTGGTGAAGTCATTGGACTAGTCCTCTCTCTGTTCGAAACCACCAGTCGCAAAAGAGCAGAAGAATCGCTCAGGGCTAGTGAAGAGCGTTTCCGACTCATGTTCGAGGACCACAGCGCAATAATGTTTCTCATCGATCCAAACAATAGACGAATAATAGACGCCAATATAGCCGCTTCCGAATTTTACGGTTATTCAAGAGAGTATCTGCGACAAATGACGCTGGATCAGATTAACATTGCATCTCCTGGTTATTTATCAGAATCGCTGTCAAAAGCAACAGAAGGTCGGGAAAACAAATTCATATCCTCCCATCGTTTGGCCGATGGCACAATTCGCGTCATGGAAGTATATGCCACTCCAATATCTTTCCGGAATCAGACACTCAGTTTTTCAATTGTCCATGACATAACGGAACGTAAAATGGCCGAAGATCAACTCAAGGCTCTTAATAAGGATCTTGAGCGAATGGTGGAACAGCGAACGAACGAACTTCTTGATACGAGGCAGAAGTTTTTGCATGCGGATAAACTTGCCGCAATTGGAAAGCTCTCCGCTTCGATCTCTCATGAAATCAACAACCCTCTGCAAGGAATTCTCACTACGCTGAAGGGTCTGAGGTTAATATTGACAATGAGTGATGAAGATCAAAAACGTTTCGACACTGTTGTCAGCGAGTGCAATCGAATCAGAGATCTCATCCGAGGCCTGAGAGATTTTCATTACCCAACGCCTAAAAAGAAAATATATCTTGACTTGAATAGGACTCTAGATGCGCTACTCGCGCTGCTTAAGAGCGACATGGATAGCAGAGGTATTTCTCTACGGCTATTATATGATCGCCAGTTGCCACATGTTTTTGCGGTTAACGACCAGATTAAACAGGTTTTCCTCAATCTGCTGACCAATGCAATGGAAGCCTGCAATGAAACCGGGGGAGTAATTTCTGTAAGGACAAGCAGGAAAGGCGATAAGGTGGCTGTAGTTATTGAAGATAACGGAGTTGGGATCGCTCCTGAAGCAATGGAACATATATTTCAGCCCTTTTATACCACAAAACCTCAAGTAAAAGGCGTTGGCCTAGGCCTGTCGATCACTCACGGAATAGTGAGATCTCATGGCGGAGATATTCTAGTAAAAAGCCAGCGCGAAAAAGGGACAACATTTACTGTGCTGATCCCAATCAAATTACATCACGCATAAAAAAGAATATATATTCAGCCAGATGGAAGCAGAATTTCACGAAACTCCCGGCGGGCGAGTGGCAGGCCTGAAGATCGTCACTCTGTTTCGGCCCGTTTTTTTGGACAAATACAGTGCCGCATCGGCGGTGGAAACGAAATCCTCCAGGACTTCCTCGCCGGGCTTGGCGTACGTATGGCCGAGGCAGTCGCTGACGCCGAAGCTGGCGGTTACCATCACTGGACCGTCTTGAGCTTGAAGATTCGTTTTTTCTATTCTGCTTCTCAGTCGTTCCGCAACGTTGGCAGCTTCCATTGCCGAAGTTTCATAGAGGAGGGCGATAAACTCCTCACCGCCGTATCGCGCCAGCATGTCCGTGGCCCTGAAAATATCCAGTGATGTCCGGGCAATCTGTTTCAGTACCCAATCGCCGGTGTTATGTCCGAAAGAGTCGTTGATTTGCTTGAAATGATCGATGTCGAACATCATTATCGACAGGGGGCGTGAATAGCGGATCGCTTTATCGATTTGACTTACGGCGACTTGATTAAAATGCCGCCGATTGTACAGGCCGGTCAATGAATCGGTCTGGGCTAGCCGTTTCAGTTCCTCTCTGCTCTCGAGGAGATCCGCTTCCGTTTGTTTGCGGACGGAAATTTCCTCGAGCAGCTGGGCATTGGCCTCGCCGAGTTGCTTGGTCTTATACAACAGTTCCTGAAGTGTTTGATCGAGCCGAACCACCATGGCATTGAACGAATCCGCAAACTCGCCCAAGAAATCGACTCGCTGGGAAAAATCTCCCTGCGCGACCATCTTGGTCTGCCAGGTCATGTGTTTCAGATTGGCCTGGAGTGTCTTGAGGATGCCGCCAAGGTAGCCTTGCAGGGGGATTCTCTGTGATAAGTCGCCCCGCGAGACCACATATAATACTTCTCTCAGCCAAATCAGGTCGGTATACAGGCTTCGCAGGGACTCGATCGAGGCATAGCGATCCGGCAGGGAGGGAGGGGAGCTCATTCTCATGACCTCCTGCAAGAGTCTGCAGATCTGTTCAATAAGGTGTTGCTCCTGCTCGTTCGACATATTTCGGTCTCAGGATATCAGTTGACGGCCTCAGCCACGAAGCGACAGGTCCTGTTTCCGGTACACCAGCACTCCACTTCCTTTACCTTGAATGGCCTGCCGGTAAAACTCTCGAGAATGCCGGCGATAAACCCTTCGTCATAGGTGCAGGACGAAAATCCGACCTCGGGCATGCCGGAGCATTCGAGGTCTTCGGACACGGTAAGGGTCAGTTTTCCTTGGTCCATTTCCGCCTCCTCGACCCGCAGGATCCCGATTCGCAACTCCCGAAGCGATTCTTGAAGAACCTTGATAAAGCTGCTGAAATCACTCGCGACCGGAACCAGGTTCCTGCAGAGTTCGCGGCCTGCCAGCTGGCCCGCCTGATTGAAGATCAGGTCGGTTTTTTCCGTCCCCACATGCTGCTCGAGCACATCCCTGAACGTTAATAGCGCCAGACGGTAAACTTCAAGACGGGTGTAAGAACCAAGATTCGGTCGACCCTTCGCGATGTCTCCCACGAGATCCCAGGAAAACTCGTACTTTCTATCTGTCATGCCATACATTTTCATTATCTATTCAAAAACATACGTCCAAAGTGGAGCCGCTCCGCCTACTATGCCGGCCCCCTTTTTATAAGGAGTGGTCATCGGGTAATATAAACACTGCCGTCCAACAGTCGAACAGAGCTGGCCTCAATGTCTCCAGGCGATGGCTGCCTGCAAGCGCCGGATGATTTTTTGCATCACGAAATTTCAGGATTGCTCTTGGTCGTCTTCATCCGGGCAAGTTTTCAGCCGGTCGTCTGCCTCTCCAGCCATGTCGCCGCAGTCTTACAGGAGCTTGCTCGGATGCCCCGCCGAGGTCTACACAAGTTCCATCCGATGGTTATAGTTATGAGTGAAATCATGGGACAAGATGACAATCTCTTTTGGAACAACATGGTCCACCAGTGGCGTCGACCGCAGTTGTCCTTCAGGTTGTCCATTATTTGAGAATTCCGAGTATGAAATCGTTGAATACGCCCCCCCCCCGCAGATCACGAGGGCACCTCTACACACCCTTCCAGGCGTTGAATTGGTATATCCGAACTGCTACACACCCTCTATACGGTATTTGGTGATGACATGCCCGACCTGACTTTGAAATTCTGTTCGAGTCCCTTCCGGGGCTCTACCTGGTCCTGGACACAGATTGAAGATCGTTGCAGTCAACGACGCCTATTTGCACGCCACAAGGACCCGGCGTGACCAGCTTGTCGGCCGACACATGTTCGAGGCCTTCCCTGACAATCCCAAGGATACGCAGGCTACGGGAGTCGGCAACTTGAGGGCTTCCCTGGAACGGGTTGTCCGAACGCTGCGGCCCGACACCATGCCCATACAGAAATACGATATACGCGCGCCTGAGGGCGGCGGCTTCGTTGAACGATTCTGGACTCCCGTGAACTCACCCGTCTTCGGCCCGGACGGCAGACTGACCTACATCGTCCACGGTGTGGAAGATGTGACGGAATTCGTGCGTCTGCAGCAAAAAAGGGAAGAGGAGGGACATCTCACCGATGATCTTCGGCATCAAACCGAACGAATGGGAGCAGAGATTTTCGCCCGAACGCAGGAGGTTGAAGCAGCAGGCAGGAAGCTCAGGCGAGCCAACGAAGAATTGTCCCGACTCTACGAGAAGGCCAAAGAGATCGAATCCCTCAAGACCCAGTTTTTCTCCAATGTCAGCCACGAATTGCGGACGCCTCTGTCGCTCATTCTCGGGCCGGTGGAAAAGTGGCTGAAGACCGCGGGGGTAGATGATCGCCTGAAACATGACCTGGAGGTCATCCATCGAAATGCCCGCCTGCTGTTGCGGCATGTGAACGATCTGCTCGATGTAGCCCGTCTCGAAGCGGGGCGAATGATAATTCGATACGCGGATGTGGATCTTTCGCGGTTGACGCGTTTCGTGGGGTTCGCCTTCGAATCCCTCGCCGCCGAGCACGAAATCGGCTACAGCATCGATGCTCCGGAGGGAATCCTGGCCCAGGTCGATCCGAAAAAAATCCAGCGGGTGCTTCTCAATCTCCTTTCCAATGCCATCAAGTTCACCCCCGTCGGTGGGAACGTCGCCCTGACTCTTCACGCCGAAGGAAATAGGGTGATGATTCGGGTCCGGGACTCGGGGCCGGGGATTCCGGCACATCTCAGGGAAGCGGTTTTCGAGCGATTCCGCCAGCTATCGGGCGGCTCGGAGCGGCTCCATGAGGGAACCGGCCTGGGCCTGTCCATCGTCAAGGATTTCGTGAGCTTGCACCAAGGCTCTGTGGAAGTCGAGGACGCGCCCGGCGGAGGGGCATTGTTCCGCGTGTCTCTGCCCAGAACCGCCCCGGCTGGTGTCGACGTGTCAGAAGCCGGCAAAGGCTTGTACGAGGAATTGGGCGGCCTGACGGTCGAGGAGCTTGGCTGCAATCCTATTCATCCAGTCAGGTCGAGGAGCACGAGGTGTCGCCGGATGCGCCGCTGGTCCTGGTCGTAGACGACAACCCGGATATGAACGCATTCGAGACCGAAATGCTGCGGCAAAAATATCGGGTAGAAACGGCCTTCGATGGGGAACAAGGCCTTGAGAAGGCACTCAAGCTCGTTCCCGATCTCATCCTGAGCGATGAGATGATGCCACGGATGAGCGGCAGCCGGATGGTCCAGGCCCTGCGGCGCCACCGGGAGTTGGACGACACGCCGATTCTGCTGGCGACGGCAAGGGCGGACGAGGCTTTTCTCGTCGATATGTTGAAAAAGGGAGCGCAGGGGTATTTCATAAAACCTTTTTCCGCAGAAGAACTGATAGCCAAAGTGGATGGCCTCATCGCGGAGAAAAAGAGCAAGCAGGAACTGAGAAAAGCCGTGGAGGAACGAACCCGCGAATTGATCCAGTCTCAGGAGCTATTCCTTCATGCGGAAAAGCTGGCCGAAATCGGCAGGCTCTCCGCCTCCATCGCCCATGAATTCAACAACCCTCTCCAAAGTGTCACAACGGTTCTGAGAGGAATCGGCAGGCATGCCCTTCAGCAAGACGACAAGAAGCTTCTCGATCTGGCTCTCCAGGAATGCAGGAGGATGAAGAAGCTGATTGTCGATCTTCAGAACTTTTATAGGCCCACCAGCGATCGAATTGAATCGGTGAACCTTCACGAGGTTTTCGACTCTCTCTTGTTGATGGCGAAAAGAAGTCTCAAAACGAAAAAAATATCGGTCTTCAAGGAATATTCCCGCGACCTTCCAACTATAAAGGGAGTCCAGGATCAACTGATGCAGGTTATTCTCAATCTTTTCAGCAACGCTGCAGATGCCTGTGAAGATGGAGGTGTCATTACTGTTTCCACTGAAGTTATTGACAGTGACAAGGTAGCCTTTCATATTCGGGATAACGGCGGTGGCATAGACCCTGCCGCTATCGACCAGATATTCGAACCCTTTTTCACCACAAAGCGGCATCGGAATGGGTCGGGGCTCGGCTTGTATGTCAGCTACGGCATTGTAAGAAAACATGGCGGCTACATAAAAGTGAAAAGCCAACGAGGCAAAGGTACGGTATTTTCGGTGATCCTTCCTGTCCAAGGTACTGGAAAGCTTTGAAGTTGTTATATTTGAAGATGTGCAGGAGCGATGTGAATAGTCATCTGCAGCCCGGAGAAAATGACTACTTTTTATCAGGAGTTGGTGCTGCAGTGGATGCCGGCCCTTTTCGATTGGGGTCTCCAGCGTGAGGAGGTCGGGAAATGACAATGGGGGAAGCCAGCATGAAGATCTCATTCGAATGGAAAACCAAATCATTGGACTATGCCAAAAAAGCGGAGTTGGAAAGCGAGATCAATCGCCAGCTCACTGAGAATTTCGAGAGTTACATGTCCAGGGAGGCAATGGCGTTAGCAGTCTCTTTGCATGAGTCGGAAACCCCGGACGCCCTCGTCAAAGGCGAGATCTGCCGTGTCGTCCATGGCATAGGCTTGGCACAAAAAGAACTCATCTGCTGTATTAAAATTGACCGGGGGTATCTGATCCAGTGCGATGACATCGCCTTTTTTCAACCTCGTAAGTCTCAATAACAATGGATCAGGCCAGTGCCTTGCTCGATCTGGAATTTGCGGATGTAGCCATCACATATCTCTGAAAATATCACGACACCACCTAAATCAGTGCGCCCTCTGAAGCTGAAGATTTGAAACTTCTTTTTCGGCGCTCCAAAGCCAATTCTGGCATACATTTGGCAGGACCCATAACAGCTAGGAGCCGCTTCACAAAAAGTCGGCAAAGCACTTTGAGCAACGCAAGATCGTCGCGCTCAAAAATTCGGAGCGACCGGCACATGGGCCGGTCTGAATTACGGTCCGGTCGTTTTAAAGCGGTTGGACCGAGTCCATGTGGGCTTGAAAGTATTATGTAGCATAAAGGAGAAGTATCATGCAGCTCAATAATCTGAAACAACTCTACGTGCATGAATTGCAGGATCTGTATTCGGCCGAGAGTCAAATCGTGGAAGCGCTGCCGAAAATGGCCGAAGTTACCAGCGACCAGCGGTTGAAAAAAGCCTTCTTGCACCATCTGGAGGTGACCCACAACCAGAAAAAGCGTCTGGATAGAATCTTCAATGAGCTCAATGAGGAACCCTCGAGCTCGACATGCGAGGGTATGAAAGGCATCATCAAGGAAGGCGAATCCTTCGTCAAGAAGGAGAAAAGCTGGTTTCGGGGCGATATCGAAGACAATGTTCTCGATGCGGCGCTGATCGCCAGCGCGCAGCGAGTGGAGCATTACGAGATAGCCAGCTACGGCACGGCATGCGCCTATGCCAATCAGCTAGGATTCACCGACCATGCCGCCCTGCTGCAACAGACCCTGGAAGAAGAAAAGGAAACCGACCGAGAACTGACCCAACTTGCCGAATCCACGATCAATATCAAGGCAACATAAACCGCGGTTTCACAACCTCCAAATCAACGGTCGGCCAATGTGGCCGACCTGCTGCCCGCCGGCAAATATTTTTCCACGTTAACTGCGATAAGAACCCCTTGCCTTCCGTTTCCGCAGGACAATCCTGCAAGGACGGATTAGGAAAAATACAGAGTTGCATCCGGTGCGTCCTATTTGGCCGGAAAGCAATTTCTGACCGTTTTCATTATCGCTCACCTTATGAGACATCCTCACTACTGTCTCTCCGACAAAGCAATGAGATCGGTTGAACAGAGGTAGAAGCATCGCGGTTATCCGGCAATTTTTTTTGACTGTCCCCTGCCTCTTCTTAATGTTTCTTTATGGAAAAGGCGTAAAAGGACGTCTTTTATCTCAAACAGACCCCAAGCAGGAAATACCCGGTGAAAAAATCCATTTTTTTGACACTTATTCTTTCTTCTCTGATGATATTCACAGCAACGATTCTTCACGCTGGATACACTTTAGACCCTTGGGGTTCCAGGACATGGACAGGACAGGGAAGACCGCCTCACTGGTCTCCCGAACCAGCCCCACAGACAACTGTCAAGCGTGACTTCAAGAAACCTGTTAAGTCAGACCAGAGAGTCCGCGTACCGCATAGATTGGGTGGCAAAGGTCTCTTTTGGAAAGACAGAAACAATGTGCGGCATAATCATTACTTCATTGGGTCCCAATATTACCAAGTACCCAGGGTCGAAAGGGTTATTATCGAACGTGAGAAGCGTATTCCTGTTTATATCCCAGTCCATCGAGAACCTGCCAAACTGCAATGCGGGGGTGATACGATTACCCGCAACGATCCAGTTACCGGAGAATTGATCATTGAGTATGTCAGCAGTGCTCGAGATTGCTGAGAGAGCCCCGATGCTGCTTCCGGGGGCGTACTTCGTAGTCACAATCGGCAGGCCGGTGTCCTGCCGATTTTTCCGACAAAGCCAGAAATGAACATCGCTGAATCGGGGTGCTTCATCAGCTGACTTCCGTCACGGACACTCCCCCAGCCGTTTTGCCTTGACATTCATCGCCATCTCCTGCCCTTCGGCCTGCATCTTCATTTTCGTCTCGAAGGAATCTCCCTTGAAAACAGTCTCTCCACTGAATTCACCGGCACTGTCACCTTTGCATTTCATTTTCCAGGTAACTTTATTGCCGGTCTCCTTCAAATCATAAACGGTACAGTCCTCGCTTCCGGCAATGGCTTTTTTCTGATCCTTCACATCTTCCTTGGTAAAGCAATGTTTCACCTGCGTGGGTGGTATCTGCATCGGCATGCCGGGCATTTCCATGGTGGTTGTCATTTCCCAGTAGCCGTCGCGCATGGTTTCGGCGGCAAGACCGACAGTGGGGATGACAAGGGCGGACAACAGGGCAACAGCAATTCTTTTCATAAGATTCTCCTTTATAGTCGGAATGGAACCAGGTGCAAAAAAACGCCTGTCTCAAGGGTCGTGGAGCTGGAAAATGCTACTCTTAATGAAAGATTTCTGCAACGTGGTGCGAGCCGTAGGACATTTTTAATGATGCTCGTATCAGCCGAGACTGATCGAGATCGCAAAGGTTGTTTTTTTGTTCCGAGCCTTCCTTCAGACCGGTCTCGGAGATACCGGCGAAATAGCCGGTGGCAATAACCTGCATTTTCGGTATAGTCAGTCGACAAAATGGCTATTTTAGGAACCAGACAAGGAAGGAGGGAGGAACCACAAATGCGCCAGCTCGGGTTCATGATCGCCGATCCTGCGGGCGACGGTTTTCAGTATCTGGAGGATCTGGCCTGCGCCTACTGGTATTCCGAAGCGCTGTTCACAGCCCTGGATCTGCAGCTGTTCGCCCTGCTTGGCCGGGACGGCCGGTCGCTTGCCTCCCTTGCTAGAGCCGCCTCGGCGGACAGGGAGGTCCTTTTTCGGCTGCTGCGGGCGCTGGAGAACATGGCCCTGGTCGTCCGGACGGAGGACCGGTGGTTCAACAGTCAGGCCTCGGCTCGCTTTCTCGTTCCCGACACCCACGATTACCTGGGCGACTTCCTCCTTTATCGCCGCTACATGCAGGGCAACTGGCAAGAGCTGACCGCCAGGCTTGCGCCGCAACGGCTCGAACGTCATGAGGATCTGAATTATCATGAGCGGAATTTCCGCTACGTCCGGGCCATGGATATTCTGGCCCGGCAGAAGGCCATTGAGATCGTGGACCGCCTGCCGCTATCTGCGCTCGACGGCCCGGTGCTCGATGCCGGCGGCGGGGCCGGCAGTTTGCTCCGCGCCTTGCGCCAGCGTCGACCCGACCTTGCCGCGATGCTCTTCGATATCCCCGAGGTGATCGAGGCCGCCCGCCGCCTCTATCCGCAGGAGGCCGACTGGCAGGGCATCGCGACCATCGCCGGCGACTTTCGCAAGCACCGCTTCAAGCAGCAATTCGGCCTGGTGATCCTCGCCAACTTCCTCCACGCCTACGGGCAGACGGAAGCCCGGGAGTTACTGGAGAAGGCCGTCGGCCTGCTGGCGCCGGGCGGCCGGCTGCTCATCCACGATTACTTCCCCGACCGCAGGGGCGGCTCACCCCAGAAAAGCGCCCTCTACGACCTTACCATGATGCTCAACACCTACAACGGCGCCTGCCAGGAAAGCGAGACGATCCTGGAATGGCTGGATGCCGCGGGTCTTCGCCACTCGAGCATCTGCGACCTGACGACGGACAGCTCCCTGATCCTGGCGGGCAGGGAACCGGGCGAGGGACTGCGCGACGAGCCGTGGCTTGCTGCGGCAAAGCAACTCGGCTTCGACCGGGCTTCGGTTATCGCCCCGCGGGAGGTGGTCACCGGTTCCTGGGTGGCGATGAAATGCCGCTTCGGCTGTGAAAATTTCGGAAACAATGGCCAGTGCCCGCCGCTTGCCATCCCCCACGACGAGACTCGGCGGATGCTGGACGAATACCGCATCGCGCTCCTGGTCGAGGGACAGCCGCCGGGGCGGCAGTTCCATGAAATGCTTCTCGCCCTGGAGAAGGAGGTTTTTCTCGCCGGCTGTCACAAGGCCTTCGTCTTCGGCGCCGGCCCCTGCACCCTGTGCCCCGACTGTCCGCCGGACGGCAGCTGCCGGCAGCGCGACCGGGCCCGGCCGTCCATGGAAGCCGCCGGGATCGACGTCTACGCCACCGCGGAGAAAGTCGGCTGGCCGCTTGCCCCGGTACGGGAAAAGAGCGGATATGTCAAATATCTCGGACTTTTGCTGGTGGAGTGATGGGCAAGCGAATCCTCCTTGTGCAGCTCCCCACCTCCCACCTGGGCGCGAAGGAAAAGGTCTACCCTCTGGGGCTCGCCCGGCTTGCCTCCACCATTCCGACGGCCTTTGAGCCCTACGCCCTGGACATGAACCTCCACCCCGACCCCTGGCCGGAGCTGAAGAGGCTGCTGACGGACCTCCGGCCGGAGATCGTCGCTTTGTCCTTCCGCAACCTCGATCCGCTGGCGGGGCACCAGGCCTCCTATCTGTCGGGGCTGAAGACCGCGGGACTCCTGGTCCGCCGTCTGGTGCCGAAGGCCAGAATTCTCGCCGGAGGGCCGGCCTTCTCCCTGTTCGGCAAACGGCTGATGGAGGAAGTGCCGGAGATCGACCTGGGTCTTGTCGGCGAAGGGGAGCTGGTTTTCGCCCGGCTGCTCGAGAAGGACCCTCCCCTGCCGGAACTGCCGGGGGTAATCTTCCGCGAGGGCGGCAGGCTGGCGGTCAATCCGCCCGGCGGTCGCCTGCCGCTCGACCGGCTGCCGGAAATCGACACCACCGCCTTCCCTCCCGCCGCCTACATGGAGGGCAACACCTATGTCGCGGCGATGGGTATCGAAGGCAAAAGGGGCTGCGATCTGTGCTGCGGTTATTGTCTCTACCCCTTTCTGGGCGGCGGCAGGGTCCGCCTGCGCCATCCCGTGGCCATCGTCGACGAGATGGAGCGACTGTACCGGGAGTGGGGCCTCACCCTCTTCCACTTCACCGATCCGGTGGTCAACCGTCCTGGGGACCATTTCGAGGGTCTTTGCCGGGAGCTGATCCGGCGGGGGCTGCCGCTGTCCTGGACCGGCTTCTTTCGCGAGGATGAGGTCACGGCCGAAAATCTTGCTTTGGCCGTTCGGGCTGGACTTGCCTGCGTTTACTTCTCCGGCGACGCCCTGACTGAACGGGGATTGCGGCTGCTCGGCAAGAAACTCTCGTTAGAAGATATCCTCCGTGCCTCGAGGCTCACCACCGAGCTGGGGCTGCTCACCATGTGCCATTTCCTGGTCAACCTGCCGGGAGACGACGATGCCGAGGCCGGGACGACCCTCGACCGGCTGCTCGCCATCCATGCGCCTCGGGGAAATCTCGGGGCGGTGATCTTCAACCATGTCCGGCTTTATCCCGGCGCGCCGCTCACTCGAAAACTCATCGAGACCGGCCGGCTCTCCGCCGATATCGATCTGCTCTATCCGGTCTATTACAATCCACCGCGATATAACCATGTGCTGCACCAGTTCGAGGCCCGCTGCCACGCTGCGGGGGTATTTTCCCGACTGGAGGCGTTCCCGTGAAGATCGTAATCCTCGAGCACCCGCGCCTCGCCTCGGACCACCACTTCAACGATATCGCCAGCACCCCCCTGTCGTCCTGCCTGATGGGAGGGTACGCCGCAGCGGCCCTCGAAGGGGCCGGCTTTCCGGCAATCCTGTTGGATCACGCCGAGCCGGGCGCCGTCTTTGCCGCTACGCTTGACGCGGTGCTGAATGAGGCACCTGATCTGCTGGCGGTCAATGCCGTCTATTTCTGGGAGCATACCGGGCACCTCTTCGAGTTTTTCGAGGCGCTTCGCGGGCGGGGTTTCGCCGGTCACCTCAACCTGTTCGGCTTTTTTCCGACGCTCGTTCATCGGCAGCTCCTCGACAGCGCCGCCGCCGTCGACTCCGTCGCCGTCGGCGAATTCGAGCACACCCTGGTGGAACTCGCCCGCCGGCTTTCCAACGGCCTATCTTTGAGCAATATCGAAGGCCTCGCTGTAAGGGAGGCAGGAAAGGTCCTCCGCCCTAGGCCGGTCGACAGGGTGCCGGAAAATTTTCCCTTCCCCCGGCGGGCCCGCCTGGCCGAACCCGTTACCATCCTCGGCAGCCGAGGCTGCTACAACCATTGCAGCTTCTGCCTGGTGCCGGCCTTCGACGGGCGGGGCCGACGGTGGCGGGGCCGTTCGCCCGCGGATATCGTGTGGGAAATCGAACAACTGATGGAGGCAGGAATCAGTGATTTCTACTTCGCCGACCCGAACTTCATCGGCCCCGGCCGGGCTGGCAGAGAGCGAACGAGGGAACTGCTCGAACTGCTCCGCCCCTTGCGGATCACCTTCGGCATGGAAACGAGGGCGGGCGATCTCGACGAGGAGATGATGGCCGCGCTGGTCCGCGCCGGGCTGACCAGTCTCTTGATCGGCATCGAGAGCGGCTCGCCGGATATCCTCTCGCGGCTGCACAAGGGCGCCCGCGCAGGCGACGGCGCCAGGGCGATCCGCATCTGCCGCGAGCACGGCATCGAGCCCGAGATCGGTTTTCTGATGTTCGTGCCGGAGGCGACTTTTACCGATCTGCGGGCGAACCTCGATTTCCTTACGCAAAACAGGCTGCTTTCCCGCCTCGACCGCACCGCCAACCTGCTCTCTCACCGGCAGATCGTCCTGGCCGGGACCTCGGGCTACGCGCGCTTTGCCGAGCGCAACCTCCTCACCGGCAAAGGCATCTTCGGCTTTCAGGGCGAAGTCGCCCTTGCCGATCCCCGCATCGAGTGGCTGGCCGAGCTGACGATCTTCGCCTGCCACACCATGCTTCGCAATATGGCGGATCCGGATTCGCCCATCTATTGGCAGAAGACCATCTCCCCGATTTTCCAGATAGCCAACGACTGCCTGGTCCGCCTGTTCTGCCAACTGCTCGATGCTGCTTCGGGAACCGGCGAGCTGGAAAGCCTCGAAGCCGGGAGGGAGGCTATCGTTCGCGAGATAAGTCAGGTACCCTTGCTGATCAGGCCGTCCGATACTTTTGCTGGTCAGATCTCTGGACCTTGGGAATAGCACTCCAGTCTCTCGTCAAGTGTGCCTGTGTGCAGTTCGAAGAGATGGTTGTCATAATCGTAAAAATAGACGGATCGAGACTCACCTTCACTCCTTTCCCGGCCAGGTCTGATGTCCAATCCCAGTCTCTTGATCCTTGACACATATTCATCAAAGTCCGTGTCGGAAACTTTGAATGCCATGTGGTTGTACGAACGTTCCGGCAACGGCTCGCCTTCCATGAGCGCCACCCATACGCCACCGACAACAAAAAACTTCTCATAAGAGAAGGAGAAGTTCTTCCTTGAGCTGTCGTAAACCTCTTTCGCATCAAAAATCTTTCGCAGAAGATATCCGGCCCTTTCAACATCCCTGACAACGAATGTAATGTGACTTATTGACTCGATCATCGCTAGGCATCCCTTTTCCGTGGTGATTCTTCGTAAGACTTTGATTTAAGACACTACCTTATCACGAAACTGGACGCTGTCGCTTTTTCCTCTGACCTGCCGGATGAGCCAATATTATTGTTCTGTTCCTGTCGAACGTATTGCGCCTTAGTGGAAGGCAAGGTAGGCTTATGGAATGGAATACGGGTCTGCAACAGAGAAAAATGCAAATCCATTACCAGGTGACCGGAAAATGGATGGGCAGGAGGAATGCAAAAAAAGTCTCTCCCTCTCGGCCCTCTTCAAGGAGGTCGGCAGCGAGGAGATGGCGCGGATCTGCGCCGCAGCCCGCAGGGTGACGGTTGCTCAGGGCAGGTACGTTTATCGCCAGGGAGAGAGCGATCGCCACTTCTATGTAGTCGCCGAAGGAGAGGCGGAACTGACGATGAGTGTGGCGGACGGCGGCCAAGTACTGGTAAGCCATGTCGGTCCCAGAGGCCACTTCGGCGAGACGGCCCTCTTGACCAAAAGCAGCAACGGCCTGAGCGTCCGCGCCTTGACCGACCTTTCTCTGCTCTCGTTCGATGCAGACACCTTCGAGAAGCTGCTTGAAAACCCCGCCATCCAGCGCCAACTGAGCATCGCCCTGGCCAGGCGGCTGCGGGTCTCTTTCCACGACCACGCCAACGCGCTGGTCAACGCCAAAGCAAAACCAAGGAGCTCCGAACGCTTCCTGGATCAAACCTTCCTGACCGACCCCGCCTTGTCGAAGAAGCCCTCGCCGACCCCTTCGATGGCGGACCGGCACGATCAGCCGGTCGATTCGACCATAGCCCGGCAGATCATGACCGCCGTCAGACGTTTCGGCGCCGGTCTCGATCCGGTGCTCATTACCGGTGAGAACGGCACGGGGCGCCGCATGGCCGCCTACGAAATCCACCGGGGCAGCCCCTGCGGCAACGGCCCTTATCTGGAAGTCGACGTCCGCAACTTCGAGCCCGGCCAGCTGGAAGTCGAGCTTTTCGGCTACGCGCGGGATTCGTTCTCCTTCTCGCCGATCGACCAGCTCGGGGTATTCGAACGTCTGCAGAACGGCACGGTGGTCCTGTACAATGCGGAAAATATGGAGCCCGACTTCCAGCGGACGCTGGCTGGCGTCATCAAGAAGGGCGCCTACACCAAGGTGGCAGGCGTCTCCAGGATGACTCTGCGCTGCCGGATCATCCTGATCTGCAAGGACACGTCCGGGCAACAGGACGGCCATAGCCGGTTGCTGCCCTCCCTCTATGCCCTGGTGGCCGACCACCATTTCCGCATGACGCCGCTGCGAGGGCACCGGCGGGATATTCCCCGCCTGGTCACCTACTATCTCAAACGCTACAGCCTGCAGTACGGCAAGAACATCACCCGGGTTGACGACCAGACTCTCGGCAAATTCATGAACTACGACTGGCCCGGCAATCTCACCGAAATGGCCAGCGTGCTGCAGCGTGCCGTCATCCTCGGCAAAAACAACGAGCCCGTGAGCAGCCAGCTCCTCCTCGGGGTGCCCAAGTCCGAGGGTAAATGGGAGTTCAACCTGCTGCGCCTCTCCTGGATCAGGGCCTTCCTCGGCAGCCGGCTCTTTCCGGCGCTCCCCAGAGCCGTAGTCGGCATTTGCCTTGTACTGGTGGTCATCACCCTGTTCTTCGGGCCTGCGGAGCCCGAGCAGAATATCGGCCTCACCCTCGGCTGGGTAGTGGGTTGGCCGCTCCTGATCTTCTCGTTCTTCTTCCTCGCCCGGACCTGGTGCAGCGTCTGCGGGCTGTCGGTTCCCGGCGCGCTCGCCCAGGCGCTCGCCCGGCCCGAGCGGCCGACACCGCCGTTTCTCCGCAAGTATTCCGGGTGGATAATGGCCTCGCTCTGCATTCTCCTGTTCTGGATCGAGACCACTTGGAATGCTTACCAGTCGCCGCATCTGACCGGCTGGATCATCACCGCCATAGCTACCAGCGCCCTCGTCTTCAGCGTGCTGTTCAAACGCAGGGTCTGGTGCCGCTATCTCTGCCCTCTGGGGGCGATCAACGCCGTCTTTTCCATGCCGGCCGTCCTGGAACTGCGGTCGAACACCCATGTCTGCATAAACCGCTGCACCGACCACGTGTGCTATACCGGCGACGGTGGGAACGCCGGCTGCCCGATGTTCCGCCACCCCTTCCTGGTCGACAACAACCGGGACTGCATTCTCTGCGGCCAATGCATCAAGAACTGCAAGCTGGAGTCGATTCACCTGAACCTCCGCCTTGCGCCGCAGGAGTTGTGGAATCTTCAGTCACCGCGCCTCGAGGACGGTTTTCTGATCGTCAGCCTGGCCGCAATTTTTTATCCTTTCGTCCTCCACCAGAATTTTCCGGGTTTTTTCGATTACTGGCGGCAAGGCCTCCATGGCATGGGTCTGCCGGAGAATCAGGCGCTCGCCGCGAGCATCTTCTTTTTCTCCTGCATCCTCATCCATCTGGGCGGCTACTCGCTGCTGTCCGGCCTGATGGCCAGGCTCACCGGCAATTCCTTGCGGGCGACCGCCTCGATTCTCGGCTACGGCATGATACCCCTGATCCTCGGGGCCTACCTGGCAGCGCATCTCGAGGTCTTCGTCGGCGGCGCTGGCCTTCTGGCCGCCAACCTCATGGCGATGGCAGGTTTCGACGGACCCTACGGCTCCCACCGCATCATGTCCCGCGATGCCGCCTTTGTCCTGCAGGCCATTACCGTCGCCGGCGGCCTGCTTGCCACCCTCTACGCCTCGCACCGCATCGTCAATCGCCTGACAACGGCACGGCCGAGGACGTTGCAGCCCTTCGTCATGCTGGCGTCTTTTTACTGCATTACGGCGGTGGTCTATCTTCTGCTGCTGTGAGTGGGGTTATTTGAGATTGAAATGCTTCCGTTTCTGACTCAGGCCTCTCGCATGGTTTCCGCACCCGGCCTGCTTGACAGCCCGCTGCCCATATATTTACCTTCGCATAATGATCTAATGCGGGCTGACGCCCGCAACCCAAGGGTTGTTATCCAAGAAATGAATTTAAAAGTACCAACCGAGTGCCAGGCTCAGTCTGAATCTTTTATTGGCTAATGCCAGCGACCTCCCCCTTATGGTCCTTCTGAGCCCACTTTTTGCTATGAAAAGTCAGACTTCCGGGAAATTTCGCGGGTCGGATGCAACGAGTGTTTTCGTGGCCGTTCTGCTGATAATCTTGATATTCGTGCTGTATTATTTTGGTTTGACCGGCTCGTTGAAACGCTATCTGGAGAGCCACATCCACCCGGTGGTTTTCATAGCCTTGATGGCCGTCCTGCCGATGCTGGGTGTGCCGATTAATATTTTCCTGGTCCTGGTGGGGATGCAATTCGGCATTGTCGGAGGCACTCTGCTGTCAGCCGTGCTCATGTCACTGCAAATGGCTATTACCTTTTATCTTGTTCATTCGATTCTGCGTGAACGGATCTCCCGCCTGCTGCAACAATTCGACGTGTCCATGCCAGACTTCGGAGAAAACCAGGGGAGATGGCAGGTTATAATTTTCATGCTCATTCCTGGCATCCCCTACACAGTCAAAAACACTCTGCTCGCCTTGGCTGGGTACCCTTTTACTCCATACATGACCATCAACTTTTTAACCCAGTATGGAATGGGCCTTCCCCTGATCATCCTGGGCGGTGCCGTCATTGAAATGGATACGACCGTCACGGCTGTCGCCGTCATTCTTCTGCTCATCTGCTATGTTGTCCAATGGTATGTAAGAAAAATATTTGCAGCCAAGAATGAGGGTAAGCGTGACGAGGACGGTCATTGACGGGTGGCAGATCGCAGTCGGCATCAGTCCCCGCCGACGAGTAAGGCTATAGCGGGCCGAGAACGCTGGGATGCTGCGGTGCGACGGCAGGGTCACCCGCGCCAGCGCGGAGCATCCCCTTCTTACCTTCCTCCGGCAACCACCCCTGCACAACGATTACCGTATGAGTCCTTTACGTTTTCCGAAGTTTGTGCTACCAAGAAACTGCGGCCCGACCTCAAACGACGGGCTAACTAAAGAGGCGCGTTCTCGCGGCATCTTGAATTAACCACCACCCCGGGACCGTCGAATAACGGCTGCCGGCGTCAAAACAAGGAGGATCTCTGTTTGGATCTCGGGATTTTCGGCATTATCGCCCTGGATTGGCATTTTTTTTCAGCACTTCTCAGCATTATCCTCATCGATCTCATCCTGGCGGGCGACAATGCCGTTGTCATCGCCATGGCGGTCCGCTCGCTCCCGCACAACCAGCGGCAGCGAGGCATCGTCGTTGGCTCTGCCGCGGCGGTCCTGCTCCGGGTCGTGCTCACCTTCTTCGTGGCACAGCTGCTCCTGGTCAATTATCTTAAAATCATCGGCGGCCTGCTCATCCTGTGGATCGCGGTGAAACTCTTCGTCGAGGGGGTGCCGGAAGAGGATTCCGGAAAGCAAGCGACGACCATCGGTCAGGCCATCAAGCTGATCGTCATCGCCGACATCACCATGGCCACCGACAATATGCTGGCGGTGGCCGGCGCCTCGCATGGCAATCTTTTCCTGCTCCTTTTCGGACTGGGCCTCAGCATCCCCTTGGTGGTCTTTGCTTCCAGCATGCTCTCGATGCTGATGGACAAATACCCGGTCATTGTCTACATAGGCGCCGCTATCCTGGGCAAGGTGGGCGGGGAGATGCTCATCACCGACCCCTTCACCGTAAGTCTGCTCCAACCCTCCAAGGCCGCTCAATACGGAACGGAGCTGTTCTTTGCTGTTGGGGTCATTGTCGTCGGCAAATTTTATTTGCGGTGGAATCGGTCCAGGCGGGTATTGAAGGCTGAGGGATGAGGACTGAGGACTGAGGACTGAGGACTGAGGACTGAGGACTGAGGACTGAGGACTGAGGACTGAGGACTGAGGACTGAGGAAGTGTACAAGATACCAAAAAAATGAAATAGAGTTTTTTCACTCAGTCCTCATAGCTCAGTCCTCAGTCCTGAATCAGTACATCATATTCGGCAGCACCAGGGTGATCTGCGGGAAGACCGATATAAAGACGATCCCCACCAGCACCGCCAGCATGAAAGGGGCTATGCCCTTGAAGATCGACTCGAGAGGGATCCCCCCATCAGGCAGACCTCTCGCCACCCCATAGACGACATAGACGTTCAGTCCGACCGGCGGGGTGATGACACCCATCTCGGTGACCATGACTATGATCACCCCAAACCAGATGGGATCGAAGCCCAGTCCGATGACCAGCGGAAAGAAGATCGGCACGGTCAGCATCACCAGGGCCAGTGAATCCATGAAGCAGCCGCCGATGAAGTAGACCAGGATGACGGCGAAGAGGATGAGCAGCGGCGGCAGGTCGAAGCCGCCGATCCAGCTGGCGATGTCGTAGGGGATGCGGGTGATGGCCAGGAATTTGCCGAAAATGGTCGCCCCCGCCACCAGCATCATCACCATGCAGGAGGTCTTGAGGGTCTCGTAGAGGGCCTCGACGAATTTCCGCCAGCTCAGCCGGCGACAGACGAGAGCGACGGCCAACACGCCGAAGACCCCGACTGCGGCCGCTTCGGTGGGCGTGAAGAGACCGTAGAACATCCCCCCCATGACCAGGGCGAAGACCGCCAGGGTCTCGCCCATGCCGCCGATGGACCTGATCTTCTCCTTCCAGGTGAAGCGCTCCCCCCGCGGTCCCTGTTCCGGTCTGATCCGGCACCAGATGTACACGGTGATGATGAACAGCAGGGTGACGAGCAGCGCCGGCAGGATTCCCGCCACGAACAGCCTGCCTATCGACTGCTCCGTCAGAATCCCGTAGACGATCAGCACCACGCTGGGCGGCATGATCATGCCCAGCCCCCCGCCCGAGGCCACCGACCCGGCCGCCAGCTCGTCGGCGTACTTGTATTTCCGCATCTCCGGCAGGCCAACCGTGGCCATGGTGGCGGCAGTCGCCGCGCTCGATCCGCAGATCGCCCCGAAGGCGGTGCAGGCGGCCACGGTGGCGATGGCCAGCCCGCCTTGGGTATTGCCGAGGAACCGGAAGGCCGTGGCGTAGAGCTTGCTGCTGATGCCGGCGTTGAAGGCCAGCTGCCCCATGAGGATGAACAGCGGCACCGTCGTCAGGTCATAGGAAGAGAAGATATCGTAAAAATCCTTGGCCAGCAGGTTGAGGCCCGCCGTGGTACTGCTGAGAATGGAAAAGCCCAGGAAACCTACCGCGGTCATGACGTACGCGACCGGCATCCTGGTCATGGAGACCATGATCATCAGGGCGATTCCGGAGACACCGACGAGAGTGGCATTCATTGTCTTTTCAGTTTGGCCAGAGTTTGCAGAATGGAACCGAGGATGGTCCCGCAGTAGATGAAAAAACAGCAGGCCAGGAGGAAGATGATCACGTACTCTGGCAGCTTCAGATTCATCGACAGCTCCCCCGAGCTTCGGATTTTCAGCCCGTAGTCGACCATCCGCCAGGTGACCACGGCGAACAGGACGAACGTCACGATGCCGGTGCAGAGATCGATGAAATTACGGGCCTTGCTCGGCAGCTTCATGACGAAGAGCTCGACGCCGATATGCCCCTTGTGTTCATGGGTGAAGGACAGCGCGGTGGCAATGGCGATGACGCCCATGAAACCGATGAGCTCGACCGATCCGAAAATTGGACGGCCAAAGAATCTGCAGATGACGTCGGCACAGGTCAGCGCCACCATGCCAAAGAGACAGAAGGCGCCGGCCATCTTGATCTTGCCGGAAAGAAACGACAGCGTTTTCAGATAGGATTCCATGGATTTTCAGAGATGTTGCCTTGGAGAACATGGGGCCGGTCCGGATAGGAGCCGGTCCCGTTGCCGGAAGGGAACCTTTCCTTACAGATTGGCCTGCATGGAATCCCGAATCGTCCGGATCACCTTCGCCCCGTCCAAATTTTTCTTCTGCAGATCGGCGGCATAATTGTCGATGACCGGGGCCACCGCCTGTTTCCATTTCACCGTCTCGGCCGGATCCAGGTCGACAACCACATTGCCCTTCTCCTTGAAGAACGCAAGCCCATCCTGGTCGCTGCTGTCCCAGGCCTGGCCGTGCTTGTCCGCCCACTCCCTGTTGATCTGCTCGATGGCCTGCTGGTCCTTGGCGTCTATGGCCGCCCATTTATCCTTGTTCATGGCGACGAAGAAGGTGGTGGTGTAGGAGGTCTCGTTGCAGCGGACGCAGTATTTGGTCACCTCGCCCAGTTTCCAGCCCTGGTTGGACTCGATGGGATTGGCCGTACCGTCCACCACGCCCTTCTGCAGGCTCTGGTAGGTATCGGACATTCCCATGGCCACCGGAATGCCGCCGAGGGCGGTGACGATCTCGGCACTCATGCCGGTGGAGCGAATGCGCAGCCCTTTCAGGTCTTCCAGCTTGGAGACGGCCTTGTCGCGGGTATGGATATAGCCAGGGCCATGGCCGTGGAAATACATCACCCTGGTGTCGGCGAATTCCTTCGGCTGCAGCTTGTCGTAGACGTCGTTGGCGACTTTGGTGGCCACCACCCCGCTCGGGAAGCCGAAGGGCAGGTCCAGGGCGGACATCTCGGGGAATCTGCCCAGGGTGTAGGCCAGACCGGACAGGCCGATATCAGCGATGCCGTCGACCACACCGTCATAGGTCTGCTTTACCTTGAGCAGGCTGCCACCCGGGAAATATTCCACCTTGACGCGTCCATCGGTGCGCTTTTCGACCTCCTGGCACCAGGACTCGGCCAGCTTGCTCTGAATGTGGGTGGGCGGGAAGAAGTTGCTGTACTTCAGGGTAACGGTATCGGCATTCGCAATGGTCACCGTGGCGGTAATGGCGAAAGACGCAAGGGTCAACATTCGGGCAAAGCGATTCTTTTTCATGTACAGCCTCCATAGATGTTGTTTGCATTGAACTGTCGGTGCACAGCTCCTGCTGACATTCTCAGTCCAGACCGGATCCGCGGGGTGGACACTGCTGTTTCAGCCAAGGACAAGTCTCGAACGCCTGGATCATTCCGAGCAACTTCCGAAAGATCGACATAAGGTTCGTGTGAGTCCGGGCTGCACCGAAGTGTATACTGGTTTTCTTCCTGCCTCCTGCTCCTTGTAACGTATTTTTTCGGGTAATCAACAGTTTTCGTTTCTTTTCCGACCCTCCGCCCCCTATTCGGCACTTCCGGTACTGCAAGGCTTGGTCTTTTCGCCACCGGCACCAGTGCGGCCCACCGCCAGCAGAGCGGCGCGAACCCAGGTTGACCGCAACCGTATATGAACAGGGTCTATCGACCAGACGCAGAGCACCGACGAGACGATCGAGCGCCTCATGTAAAATGGGATCATCCCAAATTCTGATGGACTCGTAAAAAGAGCCCATCTCAACGGGTTGGAGCACTTTCTACGGCTTTATCAAATTTTTATAAAATTGCTATGCGAACAGTATTTTTCGTGACACAGATGTGGGGAACAAGGGCATAGTCCGAGAGCCACCTAGAAAAGCATTTTCCAGAGAGCCCCCAACCCGGCGCAGCCGAAGAGGACGCTGATTATGCCCAGTCTGGGCAGGGCCAGGCAGGCAAGGACTGCGAGCAGGAGCCCGAAGAAGTCGGCGGAGGCCGGATCGGGCACGGGAAGAGTCGCCCCGAGAAACTCCAGAGGCTCCGACCTCGCGAACATGGCATTGATCCCGAACCACGCCGAAAGATTGAGCACCACCCCGACCACGGCGGCGGTGATGCCCGACAGCGCGCCGTTCAGCAGCCGGTTGTGACGGAGTTTCTCCACATAGGGCGCCCCGAGGAATATCCAGAGAAAGCATGGGGCGAAGGTCACCCAGACGGTGAGCAGGGCCCCGAGCGTCCCTGCGACATAGGGGTTGAGCACGCCCGGATCGCGGAATGCGGCGAGAAAGCCGACGAACTGCACCACCATGATCAGCGGCCCCGGGGTGGTCTCGGCCAGGGCGAGGCCGTCGAGCATCTCGCCCGGCTGCAGCCAGCCAAAACCCTCCACCGCCTGCTGGGCCACATAGGCCAGGACCGCATAGGCCCCGCCGAAGGTGACCGCGGCCATCTTGCTGAAGAAGAGGGAGATCTGCGTATATACATGCCCGGGTCCCAAAAACAGCAGGAGCAGCGCCACCGGACCGAGCCAGATCGCCCCCCAGGTGGCCAGCACCTTGAGACTGCGGGAGAGCGTCGGGGCGAAGCGGCCCGAGTCGTCTTTCGAGAGCAGGATGTCGACAATCCCCTGCGCCTCTGCAGTCCCGCCGACGGACGAACCGCCGCAGATCCACTGGGGACAGCGGTCGCCGAGACGCTGCGGGCAGAGGCTCATGCCCAGGTAACCGAGGAGTCCGGAACAGACGATAACCAGAGGAAAGGGAGCCTGGTAGAGGAACATGGCAATGAAGGCCAGACCCGCCAGCAGCATCAGGTAAGGGGTCTTGAGCGCCTTGGCGGCGATGCGGAACACCGCCATGACCACGATGGCCAGGACCGCGGGCTTGAGGCCGTAGAACAGGGCCTGCACCGCCGCCGCCCTGTGAAAACCCGCATACAGCACGGTCAGGGCCAAAATGGTCAGCATGCCGGGGATGACGAACAGCAGCCCCGCCGCAAGCCCCCCCTTCACCCCGTGGAGCAGCCAGCCGATGTAGGTGGCCAGCTGCTGCGCCTCGGGGCCGGGAAGGAGATGACAGTAGTTGAGGGCGTGGAGGAAGCGATCATTGCCGATCCATTTGCGCTCCTCCACCAGCATCCGATGCATCAGGGCGATCTGACCGGCCGGACCGCCGAAACTCAGAAAACCTATCCTGGTCCACACCCGCAGGGCCTCGCCGAACGAAGGGTGTGCGGCGGTCGATCGATCTTTTCTGGCCAAATTTTTCTTCATTTCCTTATGATCAGGCCTCACTGTCCCGGAAGACCTTATACAGAATCAAGTCATAGACAATCTTCAATCCCCCCGCCACGAAAAAAGGAGCGCTGAACAGCAGCGGATGGGCCATGAGCAGGCCGCCGAGCAGCGGCGAGGCCGCGGCGCCCACTGATCGGGCAACTGTAGTGATGCCCGAGGCCGCCGACCGCTCATCCGGCGCGACCACCGCCATGGTGTAGGACTGGCGGGCAGGCACGTCCATCTGCGAGATGCTGAAGCGGAGCAGCAGCACGGCAATGGCCAGAGAGAGGTTGGGCATCAGCGGCACCAGGCAGAGCAGGACATTTGACGGGATGTGGGTGAAGACCATGGTGCGCAGCAGGCCGATGCGGTCGGCAATCCTGGTGGCCAAGAGGGCCGAGATGCCGGCGAGGAGATTGGCGGCGAAGAACAGACTGCCGAGCAGTCCCTCGTCCACCCCGTAACGTACATGGAACCACCAGGCGATCATGCTCTGCACCACGAAACCGCCGGCAAAGGCGTCGAGGGCAAAGAGGGAGCTGAGCCTGAATACCGTTTTCTTCGAGCGGTGCAGGCCTATGGCTCCTTTCATCCCCTTGGCTTCCCCGGCAGCCCCCGCTGCTTCTGCATTCTTCGACAGGACGGTGAACAGCAGCACGAGCACCAGGCCACAGACCGCGTATCCGGCCATGATCGAACGATAAGCCTGCAGAGCGCTCCAGCCGTAGCCTTGCAGCAATGCCGCCAGCCAGCCGCCCGCCAGGGCGCCGGCCGCCGTGGCGAACGAGCCGGCGAGGTTGTACCAGCCGAACAGCCTGGTGCGCCGATTGTCCCGGACGAGTTGCGACAGCGCCGCCTGCTCGATGGACAGAAAGGGGCCGATCTCGTTGCCGCTGGGGCTGACGATGCCGATGATCGCCGCAATGGTGATCCAGACGGGATTGTCGGTGACGAGAAAGACCAGGCCGGCCAGAATCATCAACGCCGCGCCGAGGAGCAGCATGTTCCTGCGGCCCACCCGGTCGGCCACCATGGTCACCCAGAGCGACACCAGGATGTCGCCGGCGAGCGTGGCGGTCAGTATCGCCCCGATGCCCGCGGCGGAGAGGCCGGTGGCCGCCAGGTAGAGGGCGAGAACCACGGAGACGAAGCCGTAGGCGAACAACCGGGTGATTCTGGCCGCAAAGAGAAGGGTGATATCTCTGATGGGAGGGTTCATGGTCGTTGTTCGTGTGGCCCCGGAGGGAAAAACCTCCGCCTGTCTATCAGGCCATCCAACCCTGGATTTCCGCGTGGAGGGCCAGGTAGCGCTGCAGGGTCGCCGGGTTTTTACCGTATTTGACATAGGAGTTGAGAATCTCAGGAAAACGGGCCTCAGCCATGGCTTCATCCGCATCCGGCACGATGCCGTCGGTGTAGATATCCACCATCCGGTCGGCATAGATGACGATCTTCTCCTCCGGCGTCCGCAGGGTGTAATCCCGGACCGGCAGGCCCAGTTCCCTGGCCTCGGCCTCGGTCAGCCCGCCCCGGATATGTTTGAGGATGATTTGCCGGATTTCTTCCTCAAGCCCCAGCGCTTCGGCCATCTGGGCGCCGATCTCGCCATGCTCCATGCCGTAGGTCCTGGCCTTGCCCAGGTCATGAAAGATGGCCCCGCGGGCGAGGAGATGCATGTTCACCGGGATCTTGACCCGGCTGGCAATCTCCAGGGCCTTTCGGGCCACCTCCACGCTGTGCCGCACTGCTTCGTCGGGACATCCTGCCGCCTTCAGCGCGGCGATTTCCTTCATCAGGAGGTCCTCGGCCACGTGGAGAAAGAGTTCCGTGACCGCTGTATCGCCCCAGGTGGAACTGACATACGCTCTGTTTGCGGCAAGCGCGCCCAGATCGTGCCGGGCCGCCTTATGTTCGGGGTGATTATCCAGCCAGTCATGGAGTTGCTGGTAGTCGTTTCCGGTTCGCTCGGCGCTGGTCTCGAGATGTTTTGTATAGGGAGGCATGTGTGTTCTCCTTGAGAATGTTGATTTTGAGGGGTGTTGCCAATTGCCATTTTAGGTTTTGACATTGCTTTTTTCCCGAAGCGGCAGCTTCATGGGCCATCTCCTTGGATGGTTTTGACTAAGCCCGCATACAGGGCGTCAAAGAGTTGCCGGGCTCGCTCCAGCAGCTCCCTGTCGTCAAGGGAGAGCTCGATCAAACCGTCCAGCAAAGTTTTGAAGAGCGCGGCATCCTCCGGCAGGATCGTTTCCTGCACATCGATGAACTTGACCAGCTCACTCAGCCTGGTCAACGCCGGTTCGTGCAGGGCGAAATCCCTGATCAGGACCTCGAAGGTGATCAATTCGCCCTGATGGGTGAACTCGCCGACAGCCATATCGAAGGGCAGCTCGCCCTGATCGAGCTTCGGGGCCTCGCCTCCATTGAGGAAACGAAATTCGGCGTCGGGGTCGATGAACCGGCGGATGAGCCAGGCGGAACCCAGCCGGTCAACATAGGGCCTGGCCCGCGTGACCCATGTCCTGTTCCTGAAGAGCGAGCGATCGAGACGGGCGACGGAAACAGAGGCCTGCTCCGGCCGGCGCAGCCGCTCCGAGATACTGTCGAGAACGCCGAGGGTCCTGGCGGCGGCGCCGGAAGGGAAGAAATCGCGAGCCCTCACAGCCTCGCAGCGTTTGCGGAGCTTGCGCAGGGCCGTCGACAATTCCTTCACTCCTTCCCCGTCCGGCGAGGTGTCGGCCGTGGTCAGCAGGGAGCGGGCTTCATCCTGTATCTGTACGAATTCCGCATCGACCTGGGCCTGGAAGAGCTGTTCGATCTGCTGGTCGGCCATGCCCTCGACCCGGACACATTGCAGGGCCAGGGCTTCACCGCCCAGGGCATTGACCTCGCCGATCAGCCAGGTGACACTCTCCAGCAGATCCTCGCGGTTGGGCAGGATCTGCAGGCCGGTTTTCAACTGCACCGCGCCGGTGGCCGAGATGCGCCGCCAGGTGCGCATTCGCCCCTTGGCATTGGCGGCGGGGATCGAGTATGAGAAGAGTATCCATTTTTCTTTCATAGTGAACTAAAAATACGTTACAGGTATATCATTGTCAAGAAGAATGTCAAAAGTTTCCCCCGCAAGAAAATCCCGGGTCGTCGGGGCACAGTTTCAGGCAAGACCCCGGTCTACTGGTGCGCAAGACCTGGCCCAGAATCGAGGGCCGCCGCATCGGGTGGATTTACTACACTGCCATTTCAGGGCTGCTTGTGATGAGAATTCGCTTGAGCTGGGCCTGGAATCCTCCAGGAGAGTTCACGGTGCGGGTAAACGGAATACAGTGGAGGGGGAAGGTTTCCTCGCCTTCCCCCATGGAAGCATGGAGCTGGTGACCGCTCGGCAAAGCTGTCACTGACCTCCCCTGCCTCAAAAGGCAAAGCAGTCACACCCGAGACCCCACAACCTCCTCGAAGCGTCGCAGACCCGTCCCGGGCCATGCAGGTGTCCTCCATGACGGCGGACGGCGGTCCGGGCATACATGACATGGCGATAGCCGCCGTAGGCAGTGACCGGCGACCAGTCGGGGCTCACCGGCAAAGGCGGCGGGGCCAGGTTGCCGTAATCGCCGGCGCCATAGACCACCTTCCCGCCCACGACAGTCAGCACCGACTCGATGCCCTTGATTTCCTCTTCCGGGATCGTGAAGTAGTCGGCGGAGAGCACGGCCAAATCGGCAAACTGCCCCGGCGCAAGCGCGCCCTTCTGCCCCTCCTCGTCCGAAAACCAGCTGCTCCCTTGCGTATAGAGGCGGAGCGCCTCCTCCCGCCCGAGCCGGTTGGCCTCCTGATAAAGCAGCGAACCGCCCACGGTTCTGCCGCTCACCAGCCAGTAGAGCGCGACCCAGGGGTTGTAGCTGGCCACCCGGGTGGCATCGGTGCCGGCGCCGACCGGAATCCCCATGCTCAGCATCTGCCGGATGGGCGGCGTATGCTCGGCAGCCCCGCTGCCGTAATGCCGCTGGAAGTATTCGCCCTGAAAGGCCATCCGGTCCTGGATGGCGATGCCGCCGCCCAGGGCTTTGACCCGCTCGAGGTTACGTGGCATGATGGTCTCGGCGTGGTCGAAGAACCAGCGCAGGCCGGCGAAGGGGACCTCACGGTTGACCGACTCGAAGACATCGAGGAACCGCGAGATCGACTCGTCGTAAGTGGCGTGGAGGCGGAACGGCCAGCGATGCTCCACCAGCAGGCGAATGACCCGGGAGAGCTCTTCCTCCATGACCGGGGAAAGGTCCGGCCGGGGCTCCAGGAAGTCCTCGAAGTCGGCGGCGGAGAAAACCAGCATCTCGCCGGCGCCGTTCATCCGGTAGAAATCGCTGCCCTGCCCCGGCGAGGTCATCTTGACCCATCTGGCGAAGTCCTCGAATTCGCCCTGCGGATGCTGGGTGAAGAGGTTGTAGGCGATGCGCAGGGTGAGGTCACCTTTCTCCGCCAGCTCCCCGATCACCCGGTAATCGTCCGGGTAGTTCTGAAAGCCGCCCCCGGCGTCGATCACGCTGGTAAGCCCCAGCCGGTTCAGCTCGCGCATGAACTGGCGGGTGGAATTCAGCTGGTCCGCATGGGCAAGCTTCGGCCCCAGGGCCAGGCTGGCATAGAGGATCATGGCGTTGGGCTTGGCGATGAGGAGTCCTGTCGGGTTGCCCGCGTGGTCGCGCTGGATCTTCCCGCCGGGCGGATCCGGTGTCTCCCGGACATACCCCATGGCCCGCAGCGCCGCCTGGTTGACGATCGCCCGGTCGTAGAGGTGCAGGACGAAGACGGGAGTTTCGGGGGCGACCTGGTTGATCTCATCCAGCGTCGGCAGCCTCCGTTCGGCGAACTGGAACTCCGTCCACCCGCCGATGACCCGCACCCACTGGGGCGGCGGCGTGCGGCGGGCCTGTTCCCGCAGCATGGCGAGGGCATCGGCGAGCGACGGCACGCCGTCCCAGCGCAGTTCCATATTGTAGTTGAGCCCTCCCCGGATCACGTGAATATGGGAATCGTTGAGGCCGGGGACTACACGCCGCCCCTTCAGGTCGATCCGCTGCGTGCGGTCATCCGCCGTCCGGAGAAGCTCCTCCCCGCCCACGGCGGCAATCCGCCCTCCGGCGACAGCCACCGCAGAACACTGCGGACGGCTCCGATCGAGGGTCGTGACGGCGCCATTATGGAAAATAAGTTCGGGTGCATTCATATTTGCCTCCTTTACTCCTTGGCTGAATTACTCCTTGGCTGAAGGGTACAGCCAGGGTCTGAGCATCCTGACCGACACCGGCATAACCACCCAGGTAAGCAGGATGACGATACCCGCGGCAATGCCAAGCGCCTGCAACGGCGGGGGAAAGCCAGCGACGAGGGGTTTCAGCAGCCAGGGGACCAACATGCTGACCGGCCACACCCCGAGGAGGGTGACGATGGCCATCTTCCAGGCCGGCGGCGGAATGATCGCCCGCTGCCCCGGCAGAACGAACCAGGTTTCCAGGCCGGTCAGCTCCTGCCGCTTCGGCTCTCCTTCGGTGAGCGCGGCAACGGTCAGCTCCCACTCCCTGAAGATGGATGAATCGTAAAAACGGTCGCGGCTCCCCGGGTCGGTAAAGCGCCGCAGGATGCCATATTCCCGCGAGCCGCTCCCTTCGACCGGGCGGATGACGCTGACCCCCAACTGGCCCGGAGCCGTAAGGGAGAGGGAGATGAAATCGTGCAATGCCGCCTCGAATCCCGCCTCCGCCCCGGGCTTCACTTCGCGCAGGGTCAGGATGGATACCGGCTCAGCACCGGCCGCTGTTTGATGTGTATTCATGGTCGCCCTCCCCTTGCGACAGGTCCTGTCTCCTTGAGTTATGAGTACTGAGCTATGAGTACTGAGGCGAAAATCCTCAGTACTCAGCACTCAGTACTCATGACTCAAGAAAAGTCGTCAGCCGCCGCTGTGGCCGAGCATGGTTTTCGCGTAGAGAACGCCCTGTCCGTAGGCGCCGCCGTGCTCGCCGACGATCTTCAAGGTCGACTCGTAGGTTTCGCTGCGGGCCCAGTCACGCTGCAGCTCGAGCAGGAACTGCAGCCAGGTCATGGGCACCGCCCCCGCCTGGACCATCCGCAGCATACCCATGTCATGGGCCATCGAGCTGACCCCGCCGCAGGCATCGGCCACGACATAGACCTCGTATCCCGCCTCCAGGGCCTGGATCGCCGGCAGCACGATGCAAACTTCCGTCCAGAGGCCGCCTATCACCAGCTTCTTCCGGCCGGTCTTCTCCACCGCCTCGACAACCTTCTGGTCCTCCCAAGTGTTCATGGTGGTCCGGTCGATCGGCTTCATGTCCGGGAATTCCTCCTGAACCTCGGGCAGGAACACCCCGCTGAAGGTCTCGGCGGCAACGGATGTGAGGATCACCGGAACCTTGAACGCCTTGGCCGCCTTGGCCAGGCCGACCACGTTGCTGATCAGCATCCCGCGGTCGATGGACTGGATGCCGAAGAACATCTGCGGTTGATAATCGATCAGGACCACCGTGCAATTGGTGGGGTTGAGCAGGCTGTGAATTTGTGATGCTGTTGCCATGGTGCTCCTCCTTTACGTATGTGAGCTGTCGAAGGCTTCCGTTCTGGAGCCTCCCATTGCTCAAACTTTAAGACAGGGGCCACCATGGAGAAAGGCAAGCCAGTCAGCCAATCATATATTCTTGTGTCCTTTCCGCGGCAGTGAAAACCCGCTCAGCCGGGAAGAGCGCCTTTTGCCCGGAGATTGACGGGAATAACCGCTGGTGGCAGGGGTTATATGGTCCCCACAGAGTCAGGCAGGACCTAGAGGAAGCGGCACTCCTGCTCTGGTGGACGATTTCCAGCGCAAATCCGCTCGCCCACCTGAAGAACACCGTGCTGCTGATGGGGGAGGCCGGCACCGGCAAAGAGGTGGTGGCGAACGCAATCCACCGGCTGTCGCCGCGCAGCGGCGAGTCTTTCATCAAGGTCAACTGCGGGGCGATTCCGGAGAACCTCATCGACAGCGAGCTCTTCGGCCACGAGAAAGGGGCGTTCACAGGCGCGGTCAGCCAGAAGAAGGGCCGCTCCGAGCGGGCCCATCGGGGCACGACGATCTTCTCGGCATCCACCCCAACACGCTCAGGCACCGCATGGCGAAGCTGGGGATCGAGTTCGGCCGACGGACGAAAACCTGACCCTGCCGCCGTCGCTTCGCCTATCCAACAATTACCTCCTGTGCGCACCCGAACATCCATGTACGGGGTCTTTTCCCCAGCCTTCTCGTTCAAGATTCCCAATTTATGCGGTCTCGGACTGTCCCTCCGGTGATTCCGGCTTATAGTCTTGTATACGTCGGCGACACGGACCGATTCTCGGCTCGCGCACCCCCTTCCCGTCCGGCCGATGGGCGACCTGAAAACAGCAACATCCCGAGGAGGCCCGCCATGGCAGAGAAAAGCAACCGTCTGATCAACGAAAAGAGTCCCTACCTGCTGCAGCACGCCAAAAACCCCGTGGACTGGTATCCCTGGGGCGACGAGGCATTCGACCGGGCGAGGCAGGAGGATAAACCGATATTCCTGTCGATCGGCTACTCCACCTGCCACTGGTGCCATGTCATGGCCCACGAGTCCTTCGAAGACCCCGCGATCGCCGAGCTGCTGAACAAGTGGTTCGTGAGCATCAAAGTCGACCGGGAGGAACGGCCGGATATCGACCAGATGTACATGGCGGCCACTCAGGCGATGTCCGGGGCCGGCGGCTGGCCCATGTCGGTCTTCCTCACCCCCGACGGCAGCCCCTTCTATGCCGGCACCTACTTTCCGCCCCGATCGGCCCATCAGCGCCCGGGCTTTTCAGATTTGCTGACGGCCCTGCATGAAGCCTGGCAAGAGCGGCGGATGGAGATCGAGCGGGCCGCGGTGCAGGTGGTCGCCCACCTGGCGAGGGAAGAAAAGCCCGAGGCGGCCGCCATCCCGGCCGATGCCCCCGAGCGCTGCCATGATCTCCTCGCCAAAAGCTACGACCCCGAGTACGGCGGTTTCGGCAAGGCACCGAAGTTCCCCCGCCCCGCCGTCTTGTCATTCCTCTTCGAGTGGTATCGACAGACCGGCAAGGAGGAGGCGAAGACCATGGCCCTGCACACCTTGAAGAAGATGGCGGACGGCGGCATGTACGACCAGCTCGGCGGCGGTTTCCACCGGTATTCAGTAGACGGCCGGTGGTTCGTGCCCCATTTCGAGAAGATGCTCTACGATCAGGGCCAGCTCGCCGGGGTCTATCTCGACGCCTTCCTGCAGAGCGGCGACCGGCAGTTCGCCCGGGTGGCCGAGGAGATCTTCGCCTATGTGCTGCGCGACATGCAGCATCCGGAAGGCGGCTTCTATTCCGCGGAAGACGCCGACAGCGTCAATCCCTACGCGCCTGCGGAACATGGCGAGGGCGCCTTCTATCTCTGGACGGAAGAGGAGATCCGCGCTCGGCTGGACCCGGCTGTGACCGAGCTCTTCTGCTTCATCTACGGCGTCGAGAAAGACGGCAACGTCGAATATGATCCCCACGGCGAATTCACCGGCCGAAACATTCTGCACCGGGCAAGATCCAACGAAGAGGCGGCCAAACGCTTCGACACCCCACCGACGGAGATCGAAACCCGGCTGGCCGCGGCAAGGCAGGTCCTCCTGCAGGCCCGCGAGACCCGAACCCTCCCCCACCGGGACGACAAGATCGTCACCGGCTGGAACGGCATGTTCATCGGGGCGCTTGCCCGTGGGAGCAGAATCCTCGGCAGGCCGGAACTGCTTTCCACCGCAGTCCGGGCCGCCGAATTCGTCGAGGCCAACCTCTTTGACCCGACCAACGCTAGCCTCATGCGCCGCTGGCGGGACGGCGAGGCGGGACTTGTCGGCCAGCTGGACGACTACGGCTACCTGGTCGGCGGCCTGCTCGATCTCCACCAGGCGACACACGACCCTCACTGGCTGGAATGGGCGGAGTTTCTTACGGAAACCCAGATCGTCCTGTTCTGGAACGATCCCGGCGGCTACTTCTACGACAGCGTGGCCTGCGATACGGTCAAGATCCGGCTGCGGGGGGCCTACGACGGGGCGGAGCCGGCCGGCAATTCGGTGACGGTCCACAATCTCCTCCGTCTCGCCCGGCTGCGGGGCCGGGAGGACTGGCGCCGGCAGGCCCTGCGGGTGATGGAATCCTTTGCCGAAACACTCAGGCACTATCCGCCCGCGCTGCCCCTGCTGCTGGCCGCATGGCTGCGGCGGGACGACTACGCCCATGTGGTGGTAACCGGAGCCCCCCGGGCCGCCGATACGGAAGCCCTGCTGATCATCGCCGAACACCCCCACGACCCGCACCGGCCGGTGCTCCTGGCGGACGCGGGCGAAAATCAGGCCTTCCTCGCGGAGAAGCTGAGCTTTCTGCAATCGCTCAAGCGGCTGGATGGCCGGGCGACTGCCTATGTGTGCAATGATTTCACCTGCAGCGCCCCGACCGGCGACCCGGACGAACTGCGGCGGCTGCTGGCCAGGCTATAGGCCAGGGCGGGAGCCGCATGGCGGGGTGCATTCCATGCACCTGGTGCCCGGAGGGGCAACCTACCTACAGAACGGAGAGCAGATAAAAAAGGACCACTCCGGACGCCGCAAAGCAGCAGCAGGGGACCACCAGCTGCCGCCAGGTCCGGTTCAGGTCCGCGCCGAAATAGTTGCAGGTGAGCACGAAGCAGATGTGGATCGGCGAAATCATCACTCCGGTGAAGCCGGCGAAGGTGGCGACCACCAGATAGGGGACGACCTGGCCGTCCATGCCGAGGTTGTGGAGCAGGCCGAGCAGCAGGGGGAAGGTCGAGCCGACGAAGGCCACGTTGATACCCGCCACCATGCCGACCAGGAAGGGCAGGAAAAAGGCGGCGGCGAAAAGAGCGACGCCGCCCCGCGCCGTCCCGGCCATCTCCTCGACGATCCCCGCCGCCTGCATGATGTCCTTGAAGACGAAGATCGCCGCCACCACCATGAGCATGGCCCAGAGGCTCTTCTTGCCGAGCACCTGCCGGAAAAGCCGGCTGTCCATGCGGTTCTGCATCATGATCGTCGCCACCGCCACGACGAGGGCGCCTATCACCCCCCACTCGAATGAAACCTGCGGGACATATTTGCTCAGCAGCACCTCGCATGCGACCGCCCCGACGATGGCGATGGCGAGCGGCAATCCCTCGCGCAGGATGTCGGCCGGCCTGCGCTGTCCAGGGTCGGCGGCCGCCAGCCTCATCCCGGTGTCCGGGACGGCGCGGCGCAGCAGGAAGAACCAGCCCAGGGCGAACATGGCGAATATCCCCGGCCAGGTCCTCGAGATGAAGGTGCCGATCGGGATATCGGCGAGCGCCACGGTCAGGATCACCCCCGGGTAGAGCGGCCAGGCCATTTCCCAGACATGGCGGAACCAGTAGTTGATCAGGGCCTGGTCCTCGCTTCTTATGGAAAGCTCCTCCCCCATTGACTTCACCAGCGGGGCCGAGAAGACCGCCCCGCCCGGCATGGGCAGCAGCCCGATCAGCGCCGGAAAGAAGATGAGACGCAGGCGCGGGTTGGTCAGGTAGCCGGACAGGGAATCCATCAGCCGCTTCGACTGGCCGGACCGCTCCAGCGCGTCGGAAAGGACCATGATCAAGCCGACGATGGAGATCAGCTGGAGAAACTTCTCCTGGGTGAGGGCGACGACCCCGGTTTTCCCGATCGCCACTGGGCCCATGCCGGAGACCAGCCCCAGGAAAATCCCGCCGAGCAGGATAGAGGAGGCAAGACCGATCTTGAAGCGCATGCCGGCGAGCATGAGAATGAAAGCGGCGAGTACCTTTGCAAACGGAAGTGCAGCGTCAAGGAAGTTCATCTGAAGATTGAGAAGAGGAAGAGAGAATAGCCCCTGAACCGGGCGGTGGTTTCACGATGCCGCTACCATACCAGTTCGCGGCGTACCTGGCTTCTGATTAGCACCTTAGAAATTCATTTCTTGTTTTTAAGAATGAATTTCGTGAAGGTACTTATCCCCTCTGCGGTGGGAGGGGATCATAACCCTTGGGTTGCGGGCGTCAGCCCGCATGAGTACCTTAGAAATAATCAATTCTCATTATGAATTTGGTGAAGGTACTTCTCCTCTGCGGTGGGAGGTGAGAACCACCCTGAGGTTGCGGCCGCAGCCCGCATTGGTGTGCCCGGAGGTGATTGAGATCGAATCCGCCCTCATTGCGCAGACTCGCTGGCGAGAGTAACTTTGCTTATCACAACAAAACCAATCGCTTGGTTGACATACCAGGTCCCATGCCTAACGTATATGAACGGTTGATGAGATGCTAGAGGCTCATCCTCAGTTGCATTATTTATCGGAGCAAGCCGTTATAAAAGAAATGGAGGTCCTCATGAGTGAAGAAAAACAAGAAGCCAAAACTCTCTGTGCGCATGTCAAAGACGAACTCCACGTCAATGATCCCAAGGCCTATATAAACCTCATCTATCCCGCATCGTACTACTGCGGGAACTGCGGCCGAAGCGCGGCAAAGGAAGAAAACCTCTGCAAGCCGCAAAAGCTGCCGTAATTTTCGCTATCCCCTGATCTCCCGATCCCCACGGAGATCAGGCGGCTCTCGCTATCAACAAGAAGTGGCATCATCCCGATGACAGCGAACGATTCATTGTATTCAGATGCTTACCTTACGTTCAATCTTGCATTACTTTAATTTCGAAACGACCTCTGCAGGTCGTTAAAACAATGCAGTTCGAGGTGGATGCGAAAAAGTGTCCACAATTCCTGTGTGAAAAGCATGTTCTTCAAGGATTGCCAGCCATGATTCTCTATGATCCCACCATCCCGGCAAGCCTTATCGAGTTCGGCATCCAGATCCCCATCCGGGACAGCCGCCCCACCAGAACATTCCAGGCGCTTCTCGATGATCCCGAGCTGAAAGCCCTGCAGAACAAGTGGCACCGGGACCGCATCGTCGAGACACTCGGCCGGGAGGACCTGCTTCGGGTCCATTCCGGCGGGTATGTGGAACGCCTGTACTCGCCGGCCCTCGAACAGGAGATCATTGCCACCTTCGAACTGGTTGATGCCGATGGCAGATACCACCGCTACGCCCCTGAAACGGCCACCCGGCCGCTGGCCGAGCTTTTCGGGCGCATCCTGATCAAGTCGGCCGGCACGGTCCAGGCCGCGCGCCTGGCCCTGGAGCACGGCTTCTGCTTCTTCTTTTCCGGCGGCGCGCACCATGCCCACTATGATTTCGGCCATGGTTTCTGCCTGATCAACGATGTGGTCATCGCTCCCCGCAAGCTGCAGTTCGAGGGGAAGGTCGACCGGGTCTGGATCATCGATGTCGATGCCCACAAGGGGGACGGTACTGCGGCCTTGACCGCCGGCGACAATTCCATCCACACCCTGAGCATCCATATGGCGAGCGGCTGGCCCCTCGACTGCCCGCAGATGCTGGCGGACGGCAGGGATCATCCTTCTTTTATCCCGAGCGACATCGATATCCCCGTCGAGAGCGGCGAGGAAGAGTATTACCTGGAACGACTGGCGGACGGTCTTGATCAACTTGAGGAAGGCGGCCCGGCCGACCTCGCCGTCGTCGTCTGCGGGGCCGACCCCTACGAAAAGGACGAGCTGCCCTCGGCCTCCCTGCTCAAGCTCTCCCTGGAGCAGATGTTTACGCGCGACCGGCTGATCTACACCTGGCTGGAGGAGCGCAAGGTCCCCGCCGTCTTCCTTACGGCCGGCGGCTACGGCGACGAGGTCTGGCGGGTGTATGCCCAGTTCCTGCGGTGGGCGCTCCGCCGGCGCTTAGGGCAAACCATCTGACGGTCAGTCTCGCCGCCGCTCCGCAATCCAGCGCCTGATCTCCCCGACATCCTCCGCGGTGATTTCATGACCGGCGTCGATCGTCCTGACGGTGAGCCGGGCCCCGGCCTCCTGCAGTCTTTCCACCAGCCGGTCGGTGCTCTCCGAAGGAATGACCCGATCATGGTCGCCCCTCAGCACGAGGATCTCCTTCCCCTGCAGATCAGGGAGATCCGGGCTCTGCAGCGGCAGCATGGGCCGGAGGAGAATAGCCCGGGCAAAGACCTCCGGCCGGAGCAAGTGCATTGCGGCCGCCATGTTGGCCCCGTTGGAATAACCCAGGGCGGCGAGCCGGTCACCCCTGCGGCCGTAGCGGGATGCGGCATCGCCCAGGAACTCCGCCAGCTCATGGGCGCGCTCTATCACATCCCGCTCGTCGAGGACGTTCTCGGCCAGCCGTTTGAAAAACCGGGCCATTCCGTTCTCCAGCACCCTGCCCCTGACCCCGATGACGGCGGCGGCAGGGTTCACCTGCCCCGCTAGTTCCAGGAGATCGTGTTCATCGCCGCCGGTGCCGTGCAGGGCGACCGTCGTCCAGCCGTCATCGGCGCCCTCGGGTGCGCGGAAGACGTGCCGGAAATCCTCCGCCCGCAGAGGAGGGAGGTGCCGGGCGATGTCGAACCGGGAGAGTTGGTATTGCGGAGGCAGCTTCAGGGAGCTGCCCAGCTCCTCCGGACTCTCGTCCACTGCAAATCCCGGCTCATCCGTCGCGATCTCGAAGAGCACCCCGCCCGGCGAATGAAAATAGATGGAGCGGAAATACTGCCGGTCTCTGACCTCCGTCACGCCATATCCCGAGCTTCTCAGCAGGGATTGCCACTGCAGCTGGGCCGCATCGTCCTCGGTTCGGAAGGCGATATGGTGGACGGTTCCGGTTCCCGCTCTGCCTGCACGGGCCACGGGGTCGACGATGACGTCATACACCTGGCCGGAGGCATCAGGATCGTTCATCCGGAACCGGTAACGGTTCCCTTCTTGGCCGAACAGGGTCATGCCCATTGCCTCCTGGAGGAGTGACCTGATCGGCTCCAGGACTTGCAAAGTGGCGGTTGCGGAATGAAAGCCGGTGATGGCATGCTCCTTCGGCACCTCGCCGATTTCCCGGCCCACGGCTCCCGGCGGGCGGGCCATCCCGACGAGTTCCAGGGGCAGGCCGTGCGGATCGGCAAAACTGACTACCGGCTCGCCGAAGCGCTCGGCGGTCTCGATCCGGATCCCCGCGGCCTTCAGCCGATCGAGCCAGAAATCCAGGGAGTCTTTAGGCACGGCAAAGGCCACCGCCGTCACCATCCCGGCTGCGAGATTCCCCTGCGGCAGCCTCTCCCAGGGGAAAAAAGTGAGGATGGTTCCAGGCGTGCCCCTATCATCGCCATAGTAGAGATGATAGGTCGTGGGATCGTCGAAATTGACAGTCTGCTTCACCAGCCGCAGGCCCAGGGTCTTCTCGTAGAAGGCCAGGTTTTCCCTGGCCGAGCTGCTTATGGCGGTTATATGATGGATACCGGATATGGTTTGACGGTTCATGGGTCACCTCTTGCAAAAAATCTTGATATCAAGATATGGAGTTAAAGAAATTGCGGCTCCCGCTCAAGGAATCAAACTCTCGGCCCTGTAGCCGATCTTTTTCAGCAGCCGCACCAGTTCGCCGCATTCTTCTGGCGTCAGCACCTCGACGATTTCCTCAAGGTTTTTTTCGTGCCTGGCGAAGGCCTCGCCAATGACGCGCCGCCCATCCTCGGTCAGATGGACGAAGAAGAAACGACCGTCGTGGGGATCCTGGATTCGCTGGACCAGCCCCTTGTTTTCCAGTCGATTCGCGGCGGCTGTCATCGACCCGCTGGTGAGCAGCACCTTCTCGCCGATGACGTTCAGCGGTTGCGGCCCCTTGTGCAGCAGGACTTCCAGGATCTGGAAGTCGCTCAGGTGCAGCCCGGTACCGGCGATGCTCCGCCGGTCAACTTTCTCGACGGCCTTTGCCGCCTTCCACAATATCAATCGTATGTGAGGTGCGTTTTTCATGGGGAATACGTTAAGAGGAGATATCTTGATGTCAAGATATCTCCGGTCTCACTTTCCGGATTCGAGGGCATTTCCATGCACCTGGTGTACGGAGTGCACCCTAGTAATTGTTATCTTCAATATTTCGTCCCAAATATTGCATGCAATACCAACTGACAATATAATTCCATCTGTTTTGCAGGTGAAAGAACAGCTGTATTTTCATTATGAAAAAAGAGGAGATCACCAATGCATGAGAAAAGTGTCGAATTGCTGAATAAGGCCGTTGCCGACGAAATCGCCGCCCTGCACCAGTATATGTATTTCCATTTCCACTGCGACGACCAGGGGTTTGACCTGCTGGCCGACCTCTTCAAGAAGACTGCGATCGAGGAGATGCTGCACGTGGAAGCCCTGGCGGAGCGCATCCTGTTTCTGGGCGGCGACGTGCAGATGAAAGCTTCGGGCGAGGTCAAGAGCGTCAAGGATGTTGAGAAGATGCTCGACATGGCGAGAGGCATGGAGGAGCAGAGTGCTATGGACTACAATCGCTGGGCCAACGAGTGCAGCGCCAATGCCGACTCGGTGTCGAAGAAGCTGTTCGAGCAGCTGGTGATCGACGAGGAACGCCACTACGACCAGTACGACAACGAAATCTCCAACCTGAAGCGTTTCGGCAAGGAATATCTGGCCCTCCAGTCCATCGAACGGAGCAAGGCCCGCCGGGCGATGGGCGGCCCCGGCGCCGAGTAATCGGTTTCGTCCTTTTCCGTCTGAAAAGGCGTCTCCGGCAGGGGGCGCCTTTTTGGGGTTGCGTGACGGGTGAAGATGCAGCAGCTCAACGCCCAACAGGTGCGGGAGACGTTTTCCGCCGTCGCCGATGCCGGGGCGATAACACGCTGCACTTTGCTATTTTTTGGACATGTAGCTTGTAATCAAGTTCCGATAATTCGGAATGTATTCGGAAAAGAGCGCGCCGAGCCCCTCGATGTCGTTGCGCCAGTCGCGGTGCAGCTCACAGGCCACGCCGAACCAGTTCATCAATTGCACGCCGGCCGCACTCATGCGCGCCCAGGCTGCGTGACGGGTGACTTCGTTGAACGTGCCAGAGGCATCGGTGACCACGAAAACATCGTATCCCGCCTCGACGGCCGACAGGGCGGGAAAAGCTACGCAGACCTCGGTGACCACGCCCGCGATGATCAGTTGCCTGCGTCCGGTCTTGCGCACCGCGTCGACAAATTCTTCGTTATCCCAGGCATTGATGTTGCCGGGGCGGGCGATGTACGGCGCATCCGGGAACAGCTCCTTGAGCTCCGGCACCAATGGGCCGTTCGGCCCGTTCTCGAAGCTGGTCGTCAGGATCGTGGGAAGATTGAAGTACTTGGCGCTGGCCGCCAGCGCCAGCACGTTGTTCTTGAACTCTCCCGGCGAAAAGTCCTGCACCAGGGAGATCAGGCCCGACTGGTGGTCCACCAGCAAACAGGCTGTGTCGTCTTTCGAAAGACGCGTATACTTGAACGAGTTGCTCATAGTCATTGCTCCTTTGATTGATGATCGGGACATTCCGGCGATGTCGCCCACTCCCTTTCGCCTCCTTATGGCAATCTCTCCAGCCATGACAATGTGACCGGGAGCCGTCATGCGGGGTTCCGGTGAAGCTGGTGTCCTATCATGTTAATCACTGTTCATCGGCATTCCCTACTTTATAAAGCTATTACTTCTCCTCAACCCCACCCTCCTTCGAGCCTCCCTCGCCTTGGGAACAGTCGGAAATGCCCGGGCAATGACGTAGAAGGAATCTTCTTTCTAAATCTGATGTCCATGCAGAGGCAATTTACACGATCTACCGTATTGCACTGCCCACGCCTATTCTGATTTAATTTTGTAACAGCCGAATGCGTCTTCCCTGTGACAGGATGCATTGAGGATTGTCAGCCACTTTTGCACAGGAGGTCTTTATGAAAACAAAACCTTTCCCCTCCCGGACAATCCTGACCGGAGTGATCTCCGGACTGCTGGCCGGAGTCGTGGTGGGGCAACTGGAAAAGCTCACCGACCGGCTGGTCAGCGCGGAGCAGAAACGCCGGGAAAAACAGGTCCGCGAGGATTCCGCCCACAAAATGGCCGGGCCGCACTTTGCCCGCAAGATCGTCGGCCATGAACTCACCGAAGCGCAGAAACGCAGGTCGCGGGCGGTGTTCGGCGTGACGTACGGGGTCATGTGGGGTCTCATCTATGCCGGACTCCGGCAAAGGCTGCCCGCTGTCCGCAACGCCATGGGGCTCCCCTTCGCCGTGCCGTTTTTCTTTGGCTGCGACGGGGCGATGGCCCCGCTTATGGGGGTGTCGCCGGGAATACAGAAAATCCCCTGGCAGATAAACGTCAAGGAGCTCGGCAACCATATCGCCTGGACCCTGACGGCGGAAGCCGTCCATCGGCTGGCGCCGAGGTTTATGGAGAAAACGGGCGAAATCGCCTCGCGTGCTGAAACAAAAAGGAGATACGGCCATGAACAAGAAGCCGGGCCTGCTGGACCGTGAGCCCCCGGGGTGGCTGAGCGGTCTTTTGATCGTCGGCACCGGCATCGCCATCCTGTATTTCGAGAACAGGCGGCCGTTGAGAAAGACGCGGCAGGACAAGATCAGGCGCAATATCCGGAATCTCTTCATGTCCGTCACCACGGCGGCCACCATCCGGGCTTCGGAAAAGCCCTTGACCGGGTATCTCATGAAGCAGGGGGAGCGGCGCAATTTCGGCCTGCTCAGGACGGTTCGCCTGCCGGCTTGGGCAGATGTCTGTCTTTCCGTGGTGCTGCTGGATTACACCCTGTTCATCTGGCATTATCTGACCCACCGGGTTCCCCTGCTCTGGCGCCTGCACCAGACGCATCATGTGGATCTGGACCTGGACGCTTCCACCGCGCTGCGGTTCCATCCCGTGGAGATGCTGCTGTCGGCACCGTGGCGGGGAGCCCAGGTGTTTTTTCTGGGAATCTCGCCGCTCGCGCTCTCCACCTGGCAGTTGCTGACCCTGCTCGCCATCCTGTTCCACCACTCGAACATCAGGCTGCCGATCGGATTCGAGCGGAAACTGGTCAGGCTCATCGTCACCCCGCGCATGCACGGCATCCATCACTCGATCGTGCAGCAGGAGACCGACTCGAACTGGTCGACCATTTTCTCCTGGCCGGATCTGGTCCACGGCACCCTGCGGCTCAATGTCCCGCAGGACAGGATCACCATTGGGGTGCCGGCCTTCCAGGATCCCGATCAACTCAGACTCGGGGATATCCTGAAAATGCCTGTGACCGCAGATCGTCACAGCTGGCCGGAGGGCGGCAGCCCCGAACGGGACCGGCAGGACCTGGCGGGCCCCAGAATCATGCTGGCAACCTGAGCGGAAACGCACTTTATCCGAGGGCGAATCGCTCCTATTGCCGGCCGTGCGTTTCCCCCATCATCGTCGCCGAAACGGCTGTCGAAAGCAGCAGAATCGCCGAAACCAAAGCAAACGTCGAGCCGCTTCCAAGCATATCGGCCAGATACCCGACTCCCAACCCTGCCAGGAAGTAGCCGCTGTCGCGCCAGAAACGGTATACGCCGAGAGCCGAGGCGCGCCACCGATCCTCCGCGATATCGGAGACGACGGCAAGGAGCAGCGGATACACCATTGCCGTGCCGATGCCGATTGCGGCGGCGGCCCCCAACCACTGCGAAAAGGATTGGCTGAAACGAAAGAGGGCCAGGCCCGCACCCTGGATGCCCATACCGGCAACGATCAGCCATTTGCGTCCCCACCAGTCGCTCAAGGGGCCGGTGACCAACTGGCAGAATCCCCATACCAGCGGGTACCCGGCGGCCACCAGGCCGATCTGGTGATAGGAAAGGCCCCGTTCCGCCAGATAGATAGGCACCAGGCCCCATATTACTCCGTCTTTCAGGTTGGTCACCAGCCCTGCCTGGCTTGCGGCGAGAAGGGTACGGTTTTTCCAGGAGGTGACGGCAAAGACCTTCAAGAATGAGGAAACTTTACGCCGGCTGCCGGAGATACCCTCACCTCTTGTATCTCCGCCGGTGTTTCGAGCGAAAAGAGAAAACAACAATCCGGCAGCCGCAATTCCGATACCCAGATAAAAGGGGGCGGGCCGCAGGCCATACAACCCCGCTAGCCATCCGGAGGCCAAGGCCGCCAGGGCCACTCCCACATAGCCTGCCCACTCGTTTGCCGCCGTCGCCACCCCTCTGCTCCCGGGACCGGCGAGATCGATTTTCATGATGACCGTGGCCGACCAGCAAAGCGCCTGGTTTATGCCGAGCAGGGCGTTGGCGACAACAATCCACCCCCAGCCGGGGGCAAAAATCACGATGAGCGGAACCGGAAAACCAGCCAGCCAGCCGGCGAGGAGAACACGCCTGCGGCCGAAACGGTCGGCAAGGCCCCCTGCCAGCAGATTGCCGAGAGCCTTCACCGCTCCGAAGGTGATCAGGAAGGAGACGGCGGTCGCTTTTGCGGCAAGGCCGAATTCAGCTTGAGCGAGGTTGGGCAGTATGCTGCGTTCGATGCCGACCATGGCGCCGACAAAGCCATTTATAAGAACAAGCAGCAAAAAAGGTCTGAGATTCTCCCGAATGCCTGGTGCCATGCGAATCTCCGTTTTCCACTGAAATTTGGAATCAGAGAGAATGCCACGCCAAGAACATAAGTCGGCCCCTTGCTCAAGACCAGGAGAGCTTTGGAGTTTCACCATCACGGCCTGCATGCCGATTCAACCGAAAATACCGTTTCAATCGACAGGAATTGCCGTCGATACCCGATGGTCGCCGGAAGCCGATTGCATAGCTTTTTTATAGTTTGGGAAAACTCGCGAAGGTAAACAAGCCCATTTGCCCACTATGGCGGCCAGTCATGTTGCGGCTGAGAAAATTCGAACACACGGAGGATTGCCATGAGCGCAGACCGGGAAAAGAAACGTGTCGGAATATCCGGATCCTATGGCGGTCTTAACCTTGGAGACGAGGCGATCCTGAAAGTCATCGTCACGGAGCTGCGCCGAAGCATGCCGGTGGAGATCACCGTATTCACGCGCGACGCCGAAAACACGCGCCGCAACCACGATGTCGACCATGTGGTCCAGGCACGCGATGTACCTCGCAATGAGGCGTTGAAAGTACTCAAGGAACTGGACCTGTTCATTCTTGGGGGCGGGGGGATTCTCTACGATGCCGAGGCAGAAACCTACCTGCGGGAGGTGGTGCTTGCCCATGAAGCGGGTGTCCCTGTCATGGTCTATGCCGTCAGTGCCGGACCGCTCAAGGATCGCAACAATAGATCGCTGGTGCGCGACGCGCTGAACCCGGTGGCGGCCATCACGGTGCGCGACCGGCAGAGTCTGCAGCTTTTCGAGGAGATCGGCGTGCAGAAGGAAATATTGATGACCGCCGACCCGGTGGTTCTGCTGGAGCCCGAATCCCTGAGCCAGGGCGATATCCCTCTGGCCGAGGCGCTAGACATGAAGGCCCGGCTGATCGGTCTGTCCGTCCGCGAACTGGGCCCGGCCGCGCCGGACATAGACATCGAGCATTACCATCGCCTGGTGGCCAACGCCGCGGATTTTCTCATCGACCGTTTCGAGGCCGAGGTGGTTTTTTTTCCGCTCGAACGCCGGATGTATGACGTTCAGCACAGCCACGGCGTGGTGGCACAAATGCGCCATGCCCAGCATGCAACGGTCCTGAGGCGCGAATACTCGCCGGGGCAGCTGGTTACCTTGATGAAGCATTTCGATTTCACCGTCGGCATGCGGCTGCATTTCCTGATTTTTTCCGCCCTGGCCGGCGTCCCCTTCATGGGATTGCCCTACGCGACGAAAATATCGGGGTTTCTTGAGGAGCTTCGGCTCGAGGCCCTGGGCTTGGAAAATATCAGCGCCGGACAGCTGATCGCCAGGATCGACCGGGCCTGGGGCATGCGCGACGAGCTGCGCACACGCATCCATACCGCACTGCAGGAAATGCAGCATCGCGCCCGCGAAAATAATAAAACCGTCGTCCGCCTGCTGACGGAAAAATAGCTGCGACGTACCGGACGGTCTCATCGCGTTGGGGACTGTGAGGGAGGATCGATGATACACGAAAGGGAAACCGATATTTTGATTATTGGAGGCGGGCTCGGCGGAGTGGCCGCGGCGCTCTCCGCCCTGCGTCTCGGGAAAAAAGTCATCCTGACCGAGGCGACCGAGTGGATCGGGGGGCAGTTGACCGCCCAGGCGGTGCCCCCGGATGAGCATCCCTGGATCGAGGGGACAGGCTGCACTGCAACCTATCAGCTGCTGCGCAAGCATATCCGCGGGTACTACTACCGCAATTATCCGCTCCTGCCGGAAGCCAGGTTCAACGAGCGGTTGAATCCGGGCAAGGGCAACGTCAGTCCGCTCTGCCACGAGCCGCGCGTGGCCCTGGCGGCCATGTACGAATTGCTGGCGCCCTTCCTTTCCGGCAAGGAGCTGGACATCGTCCTGAAGCACCGCCCGGTTTCTACCGAAGTCGACGGCGACTGGGTGCGGGCCGTGGAATTGGCGGAGCATGCCAGCGGCGACAGACTTTTCATCCGTGCCCCCTACGTGCTGGATGCCACCGAGTTCGGCGATCTGCTGCCCATGGCCGGCGCTGAACATGTGATCGGGGCGGAGAGTCAGGCGCAGACCGGTGAGCCACATGCCCTGACGGGAGAGCCGGATCCTCTCAACCAGCAGGCCGTGACCTGGTGCTTCGCCATCGATTACCTTCCTGATGGAGACTTTACCATCGAGCGCCCGGCGGACTACTCCTTCTGGCGGGGCTATCGGGCCGAATTCTGGCCGGAACCCCAACTCGGCTGGGTCTTCGTCGACCCGGCCACCCTTGATGTACGCCGGCAGGCGATCTTCGAGGGGCCGATGGAGCAGGATGTGGAAGATCTCTGGCACTTCAGGCGGATTTTTTTCAAAGGCCACTACCCCCGGGGAAGGTATGTCAGCGACATCACCCTGGTCAACTGGCCGCAGAACGATTACTGGCTGGGGCCGCTGGTCGGTGTCACGGAAGAGGAGCGCCTGCGGCACTTGGAAGGCGCCCGCCAGCTGAGCCTCTCCCTGCTGTACTGGATGCAGACCGAGGCGCCCCGACTCGACGGCGGATACGGCTACCGGGGCCTGCGCCTGAGAAACGATGTGGTCGAGACCCTGGACGGCCTGGCCAAGCACGTGTACGTGCGGGAGAGCCGGCGGATCCGCGCCGAGCTCACCGTGCTCGAACAGCATATCGGAGTCACTGCCCGCAAACCGCTGCAGGGAGCCGAGGTCTTCCATGACAGCATCGGCATCGGCAGCTACCGCATCGATCTGCACCCGACCACCCGGCTGCAGACCTATGTCGATATCAGCAGCTGGCCTTTCCAAATCCCGCTCGGGGCGCTGATCCCGGTGCGCATGGAAAATCTTTTGCCGGCCTGCAAGAACATCGGCTCGACCCATATCACCAACGGCTGCTATCGGCTCCACCCGGTGGAATGGAATATCGGCGAGGCCGCCGGCGCCCTGGCCGCCTACTGCCTGGCACATGGCACGACTCCCCGGCAGGTCCGCAACTCCCCCGCGCTCCTGGAGGACTTCCAACGCATGCTCACGCAGACGCTCGGCATCCAGCTGGCCTGGCCCAACCCGCGGGCCACGGCGCGCTGAAGCCGGCTGCGCATCGAAAGGATCGGCGGACAGCCGGAGGGACAAGGCTCTTATGCTGCCCTGCTTGAGGTGCAGCATGATCTGAAAAGTCCAAAAAACCGAGGAATACATCCTCGATTTTCCATGTGACACGAAAGGAGTTTATGCAGGCGGCGCAAATAACAAAGTCTCGCCCTTACCCGGCGGGACGTTCACAAGGAGGTACGCGATGAGAGAGCTGAATATAGGGTTTGTGATGGCACTTATTACAGTTTCCTGGTATCCGCCCCGCAGAGCGGGATGGCGGCTGCGCAGACCGGTCAGGAGAAAAAAACAGAAGCAACCGGAACCGCGACAGGCGCCCGGATAACGGGGAGTCAGCAGGCGGATGTGATCGAGAACATGGCCGATCTTCAGAAACGCCTCAATGATTCGACGAATGTCATCCAGACAATGACGCCCCGCGGCGAGGACAAGATTCCGCCGCAGATCATCGAGAACTCAGGAGGGATAGCGATATTTCCGGATGTCACCAAGGTGGCGCTGGGCACGGTCGGTGGACGATACGGAGGTGGCGTGTTGATGCTTCATCGCGACAACGAATGGAGCGGCCCGATTTTCATCTCCCTCTATGGCGCCAGCGTGGGAGCACAGCTCGGGGTGGAGCAGAGCGACCTCATCATGGTCTTTACCAAGAACACCAGCCTGGAAAAGTTCAGCGACGGCGAACTGCAGCTCGGGGCGGAGGTATCTGTGGCCGCAGGCCCCTGGGGCGAAAAGGCCGGAGCCTCGCCCCAGGCCGAGGTGCTGGCGTACAAGCAGACTGAGGGAATCTTCGCCGGCATCGCACTTTCCGGTGCGATTCTGAACACGGGGGAAGAGAACAACAGAATGTACTACTCGGAGGCAAAAGGTGCCTATCCCGGGACTGAAAAAGTCCTCAGCGGCCAGGAAAAACTGCCGAAAACCGAGCAGACTGCCGCTTTGATCCAGGCACTGAACAAATACACTCGGCAGAAGTAAAAATCATGCTGTCCGGATCCAGAGGCGGGTCCTGGCCTGCCTCTACCGATTCCCATCCGGACGCCGTTGCCGGCCTCCTTCTTTCCCGCCGCCCCACCCCCTTCTCTCCCTCCCGGCTGAGACATCCAGCGAAGGATCTCATTCATCTACCGGGTGATAAAGAGGAGAACGAAAGCTCCAATATACAAGAGGAGCACGAGAAAGCTTTCAAAGCCTATATTGGCGATTCCGTGCTTCTCCCTGCGGAGCAGTCCGAGCAGCAGAATCGCCGTCAGCAGTATGGTCAGGGCGAAAATGAAAATCTGCCGGTCGGTTATGGCGTGATAGATAGACCCCTGGCGATAGCCGACGTCGGCGGCGGCGACAAAGAGGACATCGAAGCAGTTGCCGCCGATAATATCACCCACCGCGAGGGTAAGAGCACCCTGACGAACCGCCGCCACCGCGGTAACGAGTTCGGGCAGGGAGGTCGCCAGGGCCGTGAAAAGACCGCCGATGATGGTCTGCGATAATCCTGTCCTGTCGGCGAGGCCGATGCCGGTCTGAGCCACCACGTATCCGGCGACGGCCACAACAACTGCAAAACCGATAAATCCTGACCAGATACCATATCGGCCTTTTTCGTCCACGTTCTTTCGGTCAGGGACGTCAATGGTTGTTTCAGGGGTTTTCTGCGGTTTCCAGAGCGGTACGGAGCGGCCTCTCGAGACGAGACGCAGTCCCGCTAAATAACATACGAAGAGGAGAGGAGTTGCCGGATGAATCTGAAAGATTGATACGTTGGGGCTGGTGCTCGCGAGCACAGGGATGGCCAGCAGGGCGATCAGCAGGGTCCCCTGGAGTAGATTCTCAATCGAGGCGGCGGCATGTTCGAGGTTGGCCTTCCTGTAGAAATATCCGCTATTGCGAGAAAAGCGGTCTGGGCGGCGATGCCGCCGATAGCGTTGCTTATGGAGATCTCCGCATATCCTTGATAAGCCGACGCAACCGAAGTCACGATTCCGGGCAGCGAGGTACAGCCGCCAAGGAATACTGCACCGAACATCGCTTCACCCATTCCTGTTATGTCGGCGAGCTGGTCGGCGATTTTCGACAACCTGCTGCCGGCATAGGCGATGACCGCGGCCGCAAAGGACAAAAGAAACGGCAATGAGCCAGAGAGGCCAGGTATCCATATCGTATTCGCAGGGATGAACCTAATGCGGGCTGACGCCCGCAACCCAAGGGTTGTCATCCCCTCCAACAGCAGAGGGGACTCTTTTCAGTACCCCCTTGAGGGATATAAGTACCTTCACGAAATTCGTTTCAAAAAAACAAGAAACGAATTTCTAAGGTACTAACCTGAGCTTTGCCGGCCGGTCGTTTCCTGCAGCGTTCTCGCCAGATCCCTGCCAGCTTCCAATGCTTCCCGCAAGGAATCGGGTTGGCCTTCTATCTCCCCTTTCCCGTCGACACCCCTGCAGAGAACTGTTTTCCAGAGATCCGTATCCAGAACATCGAAGAAATATCTGACGCTCAGGAGGGCGCCGTCAAAAAGTTTTCTGCCTTTCGTCGCTCCGACCGAGATGAACAACCCCTTGCGCCTTGTCGATGATGAAACTGTCGCCTCCCCTTTGGCAGAATGCTTTCGGACCCAGAGGGACTGACAACGATCCATGAAAATCTTGGTATGGGCACTCACCGTGTAGAAAAAGATGGGGGACGCCAGCATAACCCCATCGCTGGCTTCGAGTATGTTCAGAATTTCGGCAAAGCCATCGCGGATGGCACACTCCCCGGCTCTGCTGCAATTGTATATTTCCAAACAGGGCGATATCTTGTAATCCCTGAGAAACACCTCCACCACTTCCGCCCCTTGCTGTCTGGCCCCCGCCACCGCCTGCTTCATCAGGCCGGCACTGTTGCCGTCCCGTCGGGGGCTCCCGTAGATTGCGATTATTTTCGCCATTCATCCTCCTGTCGTGCGGCAATTTTTGCTGTCCGAAATTCCCTGGCATATCCCTTTTCTTTCAGAAAAGTCCACGCTTGTCCATATGGACCATGAAAATCACCTTACCCTGACAAGATGAATCAGGCAATGCATGGAGAACCTATCGGGGCCGCGTAGCTCCCCAGCTTGCCGCATTTAACCACGGCAGCAGAGCAGAGTACCGATGGACTCGTAAAAAGTCCGATCTACTTCGTTGTAGGTCTGAAACGGCGCTTCGCTGTACATATGTACTACCAAAGCGCCGTTTCAGACACTACCCTCGTATATCGAACTTTTTCCAGAATCCATCTCCACGGGTTGGAGCACTTTTTACGATTTTATCAATAGTAACAACGGGGGAAGGGCCTGTGGTGGCCTGCCCTGGGAGCGCCTTCTCAACCTTTCCTGTCAGACGGCAAGGACAGCAGGCTGTCGCTGAGGAGCTGGACGACAGCCCAGATGGCATCGGCGGGGAGCAGTTCTTCGATGCTGGCATCGAACAGGATTGTGAGAGCCGGCGGGAAGTCTTCGTCCTTTCGCCAAAGGACGAGCTTTACCGGCACTTTCGGCAGCAGCCAGAGGCGTACGGCCGCATCCCCGGGGTCCCCGCTCAAGGTGGCGCCGAGTTGTTCTGTCCTCGCGATGAACTCGTCCGGTGCGTTGCCGAAGCGCGCGAGCAGCCGATCGAGCTGCAAGTTGTACCTGCCCTTGAAAAAGCTTCGGCAGCCAAGAGCCTGTCTGTCGACCCAGCGGCCTGCAAGGGAAACGTTTCGGGCATAGGCGAGATAGACCACAACGACCAGGGAAAATAATTCTCCCGCACGCCGCCAGGTGCCGGCGGCACGGGTTTCCACCAGTTCCCTCGCAGGGTCCACCCGCACTTCCTGGTCGAAGACAGTGAGCGTGAGCTTATCCTCATTCATCGTGGGGACACCGCAGAGCTGTCGCAGTTCCGCCGGGTCACGTCTCTGTAATGCCTGCCAATGCTCCGATGGAAGCTGGCCGCTCTCCTTTGGGCAGCCCAGTTCGCCGCGACGACGACGCTGCATATTGAGAAAGGCCTCGCTGAAAGGATATGGGCCACCGGAGAAATTTTCGCACGGAAACTGGTCGCAGTCCGCCAGGCAATGGTCGATGCGATTCATCCGGGCACAGGCCAAGAGGGGACAGGGGCTGCCCAGCAACCTTTCCTGCGCCTCCAGCTTCAGTTCGGCCTGGTGTCCTGTGGCCGGACCGCAGCTGCTGCATGTGCCTCCCAGGTGCAGTCGGCAGGTTGAACAATCGATTCCGCAGGCTCCGGTAGCCATGCAATTCATCTGAAAAAGGATTTGATCAGTATGTTATACTCACGAAAAGTATACATGAAAAAGATTTTTCTCTAACCATTTTTGCACACTGGTGTGCAAAATTACGCAGATAATTCCAGATCAAACTGACCTTCGCTGAACTTTTTTCTATAATTTCACTAAACTCATTGTTTTGGCATAAAACATGCAAAATTTAGTGGCATCATAAACTCTCTCCAGAAGTAACCTCGACTGATGCGATACCGGGCATATTTTTTGCCTCAATCCTGTTTAATACTAACTCATTAAAGGAGGTGATGCCAAAAAACTGCACCTGGGAATGCTTCTGTTCTTGGAATTCAGAGGAGTATGGCAGGATACCTCTGAAAGAGGTTCTGACTCATTCAATGGAAGCAACAGAAAAAATAACCATCGGGTAGGCGGATGATCGTTGCTTCCGAAAAAGGAGAAACAATGAAAAAATTAGCGTCTGTTTTATCCCTTTTGACAATACTCTTTGTCGTATCAGGTGCCTGGGCAGTTGATAAAGCTGCCATCAGCAGCCATGTCGATGCCATCGTAGCCGCAATCGACAGCGGACAGGACGTCACGGCCATTAAAGCCGACGCATATGAACCTTACGCCTTCATCATGGAAGAACAAGGAAACATGCTCGTCCATCCCACACTCACCGGCCAGAGCCTGAAAGAAAAAGCTCCGCCTGCCTATGCCGCGCTTATGCAGGCCAGCCCTGAAGGGAGCTGGGTCAAATATGAATGGCAAGGCAAAGAAAAAAATACGTATGCCAAACGAACAAAAAGCAACCTGATCGTCGGCAGCGGCTATTGATCATTCGCCGCTCGAAAATGACACAATTGATCCAGATACGAAATTTCCTGGATGTCTGGATCAATTGTCCGACCGCAGCCCCTTCGACCAAGGAGGATTCCGATTTTCCGCACGATATCCCCGAAAAATTTATGATCGCCTGAGACCTGTCCGGCAAGGTTGTCCTTCACGTCGCGCAGATGCCGTATTTGGGCAACAGCTGATGATTGATGTAGAGATGGTGGGCCTGGACCGCATCATGAAAGAGCTTCCAGTCGCTTTTGAGGAAGCTCTTTTTATAGGGGTACACCGGCTTGTCGATACCGGTTCCCAAGGCAAGCTTCTTCCAGGAATCCTCACCATCCTTTCCGGAATATTCCACTGTTTCCGGCCCGAAACTGAAGGTGCCGTCGGCAATGGCGGCCAGCCACTGTTTATGACGATTTTCCCCTTTTTTCTCCTGAAGCGAACTGAAAAGGTCTTTTACCTTTTCGGCATCCCCGGCCGGCAACCCGACCTCTTCGCTGCCCTGGTAGCGTTGCATGGCCCTGCACATCTGCTCGGCCGCCTCGCAGAAATCGTCGGTATTGCGGCGCGTTATGTCTTTTCCAAGACCGTTCCTGTAGGTCCAGGTCAAAAAGGGCATATCCGGGAAAATATTGGCGCGGCCGTGCCCCAACGGCGGGATGGCATCGTCCAACACATCGCGAAGCCACCCTTGCAGACCATTGGAAAAGACCTTGGTACCTGTTTCCCGGGCCTTTTCCACCTCGTTGATCGGATGCTCCACTCCGGCGAACTGCTGATGGGCCCAGGTGTCGGCAAACACATGCATGGTAATGCCGAACCGGTGCAAGCCGTAAGGTCGTCCCTGTTCCCGGATCGCCTCCTCCACCATGTCCCGGGCCACGGGATTGTCGTTGCCGGGCCGGCTGACGATCTTCTCGATAAAGGAGCCGTCCGGATTTTCCCCCGCCGCCATTCCGCCGTTGCCGGGAAGGAAATGGAACGGCATCCAGACATGCTGGTTCTCCACCAGGTTGATATTGCGGACATCGACCATCTTATGGGCGGAACACATACGATGGTAAGCCGCCTTGTTGTTGAACACCACCGTGCCAGGACTTGTGGCGTCATCTACATATTGGGCCGCATAGGCAATCTTTTCGGCATCTTTTTTGGGAAAACCGGCCAGACGAGCCGTCACATAGGTTACCGCATGATGAAAATCGATTTGCATCTCCACTCCTCCCTGGCACTCGAACAATTTTGAAAATGAGATATTAATTCTCCTCCATACACCCCACCTGCAGATATCGCCGCCATCCTCCAACTTCCTCGGGCGTCATCCCGGCAGCGGGCAGCCCCTGATCGTACGTCCTGCCGATGTTCACGGTCTTGCTCCGGCCTGCCGGGTTGTAGGGCAGCAGGTCGACGTTCTTCAAGTCCGTCCGCCGCAGCAATTCCGCAATACCGGAGAGATTTTCCCGAGTTGCGGTAAACCCCGGAACCAGGGGTATGCACACCCGAAGCCGCTCCCCGGCCCGGGCCGCCAGCCGCGCCAGGCTGCCGAAAACCGGTCCGTTGTCGATACCGGTCGCCTGGCGATGGCGGGTGGGATCGACTATTTTCAGATCAAAAAAAATGAGATCCAGATGCGGCAGCAGCTCGGTTTCAAAAACAGACCAGGGAAAATAGCCGTTGGTTTGGATGGCAGTATGAACCCCGGATTTACGCAGGCGCGCAAGCAGAGCGCCGCAGAAAGCGGCCTGCAAGGTCGCTTCGCCGCCGGACAGCGTCACCCCGCCACCGGAGCTTTGATAATAGAGAGCATCGCGCATGATTTCCCGATGCAGTTCCTCGACGGTGTACCATCGGCCCACGGTTTTCAGGGCGGCCGCCGGGCAGTCCCGCGCACACCAACCGCAGCCCGTGCACCTTGTCCGATCGACCCTCGCTGGATCATCCAGATCAATGGCCCCTTCGGGACAGACCTTCCGGCAGTCCCCGCAGGCAATGCAGCGATCCGCGTAAAAGGCTACTTCCGGCCGCGCCTCGAGGAACTCGGGATTATGGCACCAGGGACAACGCATGGGACACCCTTTCAGGAAGACGGTGGTCCGGATGCCGGGGCCATCGTGGATGGAAAAGCGCCCGATATCGCCGACCAATCCTTTCATGCCTTGTGCAGCAGCCTGCGCCGCAGATTAGTCGCCAGGTACCCGAACCGATAAATATAGTTGAGATTGCCCCTCGTGGTGATGTCGTGGTTGAGCATGGCGGTGAGGATGTCCTGCTTGGGGGACAGGAGAAAGCCGAGCAGGGCCTTGCCGTCCCGAAAGACAACGCTCACATGGGGGTCGTCGATTATCGTTTTGGCGACAACCATCCGACTGTCGTGGAAGACCACAGCCATGGAGATCCTGTCGTCCATGCTCCTGAATTGGTAACGGCCGTTGAATCCTCTGATATTGTCGCGATAGGTTGAATCCAGGACGAAGGCGATCCCCATCAGGGAGAGCAAGAGGCCGAGAAACTCCTCCGCCAGCTCCGCGGTGAGCGTCTCCGGATCGAAACATCGCTCGAACTTTTTCTGTATCTCCAGGTATGGCCCCAAAAGCGTCAGTCCCATGGCGAACCTCCCTCGCAGGCGGTCAAAACTCGACGGGACAGGGCATCGCCTTGCCGTCGGTCAAATTGTATTGGGTACGGGTGATCAACTCTTGCTTCATCTTGTCGTTGAGATCTTTGAAGTAGGCGGAATAGCCCGACACCCGCACCATGAGATAGGGGTATTGCTCAGGGTTGTCACGGGCGTCCAGTAGTTCTTCATAGGTCATGACATTGAATTGCACCTGCTGTCCGCCTGCCTTGAAATACGCGGTCACCGTGTCGGCAAACCGCTTGCTCATGGCCGCGACATCATCTTCCGGCGTGTATTTGATGTTCAAGGCCCAGCAGCCCGGAACCTCCCTGCCGCCCAGCTCGGCCACGGCATTGAGGCAGGTGGTCAGCTCCGGCGCGGCCCCCGAGACCGGAGTGATGCCGCTGGCAAACACCCTGCCCTTCCTGCGGCCGCTCGGCATGGCCGGACTGATGCCGCCCAGGCCGGCGTGATTGGTCATGGTCCAGTAGGCCGGCCGGTAGGGACCGCCGCGATAGTTGACATATCCCTGATAGGTCTTGAAGAGGTGGCGGATCAGGTTTCGGGCATTGTTGCGGGCCACGCTGCTGGTCGTGCCGTACTTCGGCGCATGGTTCTGCAGGTAGAGTCGCATCTTTTCTCCTTCGTCCCCCTGGAAATCGGTTTCCACGGCACGCAGCATGGCGGCGGCATCGTATTTTCTGTCGCCTGTACCGAACACCACCTGTTCCATGGCGTTGAGCGAGTCGACCACGTCCGCAAAACCGATGTGGGTGGCTCCCGAGGAATTATAGAGGGCTCCACCGTTGACCAGATCCTTCCCTGCCGCCAGGGGGCCTTCGTAAAAGACCGAGAGAAGCGGCGAAGGCATCACCTGCTGGTGAACCTGGCCGAAATACTCGTTCAAGGCGACCGCCTGACCGATCAACCAGTCCAGCTGGGTTTTGAAGGCCTGCCAAAACTCGGCATAACTTGACATGGACAGTGGCGACGGCGTGTTCGGCCCCACCTGCAGATCGCCGGTTATGGGGCGCTTGCCGCCAAAGAGCGCCAGCTCGAGCGGTGCCGCGAGGTTGAGGATGATGGAACTGGAGGCAGGATAATCCCGACCGCAGCTGACCAGCTCGACGCAGCCGACCACGCCGTAGTCCCGCGCATGCTCCAGGGATTCCCCCTGATGCTGCAGGGTGGCGATATTGGCAACATCATTGAAGAGAGCGGGAACAGCCTTGGTGCTCACAACCACTTCCGCGACTCTTTGGCAATACTCTTTGGAATTGACCTCGTAATGATAACGGGCATTGACGTTGGGATCCCTGACCTTGAGCAACTCCGTCACCCGCAGCATGATATAGGTGAGATCGTTGACAGCATCTTGCCCATGCTCGTCGACTCCTCCGAGGGTGATTGCCGGCACGGTGCCGGCGCCGCCGAACAGCTCTTCCGACGCTTCTGGGACCATAGCGACGTTATCCGCCAGCTTGAGCCAGAGACATCCGACCAGTTCAAGAGCCTCTTCCAACTGCAGGTGCCCCGCCTCCCTGTCCCGTCGATAGTAGGGATAGAGCACCTGATCGAGTCGTCCCGGACTCATGGCCATGTTGATATTCTCGGCGTGTATTGCCACCTGGCAGATCCAGATGCCGTTGACGGCCTCCCGGAAGGTGCGCGCAGGCCGGGCCGGGGAATGGCGGCAGACGGCTGCCATGTCCAGGAATTCCTGCTTGCGCGCGCCGTCCTCGGTCAAAGCGGCCAGCCGTTCCGCTTCTTCGGCAAGATGCTGGGCATAGGCGACAATTCCTTCCAGCGCAAAGGCCGCTGCCTGACAAAAGACCTTTTGCTCCTCGTCGATCCGCTCGTTCAGTTTGGCTCTGCAATCGTCAATGATCCGAGCCAATCCCTTTTCAAGCATCACCCGGTAAGAAGGGACACAGTGGGAGATGCAGCCGGCCTTGCCGGCAATGAAAAAGACCAGCTCCTCGAAAAGCTGCAGACATCTGGGGTCATGAAAACGCTGTCGCGTCACTTCCTGGATATTTTTCTCCATCCAGAAGGGGAAGATGTCCCGGTTCAGGACTTCGGCATCGCCAGGATCGAGCTGCTGGGGATTTTTCGGCCTGGCGCTGACCGTCTCCAGTTCCGGCCACAGGGTCAAGGCGAAAAATTCAGGAAACAGCGGCGCCCCGAGCGGCTTGCTGGTGGTGGTCCCGGCCAGAAGGCTCCTGTCGGGAAACAGCGCTTTTTTCCGCTCCAGAAAATAGCGAACCTTGCCCGCCTGCCGCAGTTCCGGATGAAGGTTCGGATCCGCCTGTTTGAGGTAGTCGGTTATGTGCCGGGCCCGTTCGATGCAGATTGCAGATTGTCGCCCAAGGAGCCGGTCACGGAGTTCGCGCAGCCTTGGAAGCGTGTCCAGGGAATAATCTTGCAGCCGTATATCGTCCAGTGTCATCATGGAATTTTCCTCTTTTTGCCGGACATTTCCCCGGCGGAGTTTTTTGCCGCCGGACTCCGCATAGCAAAAATGTTCCTGTCCAGATAATCCATGCATTCCAATTCTTGATGGACTCGTAAAAAGTCCGATCTACTTCGTTGTAGGTCTGAAACGGCGCTTCGCTGTACAATATGTACTACCAAAGCGCCGTTTCAGACACCACGCCTCTATCAAACTTTTTTCAGAGTCCATCTCTACGGGTTTGAGCACTTTTTACAGCTTTATCAATTCTTCATTCATGAAAAGATGAAGAACAAGATCAAGTATGCCGTCGGCCATCAAGCGCCTGGACAACCGAAGTATCCTCGTTATCTTTTGGAGCAATAGTTTCTATAGAAACTATCTTTATGTTCTTTGCAAGTGCATACTCAATGTTATTAATTCAATCGTGTTACTGTCTCACGCCCTGACACGAACAAATATGACATTGCATACATTGCATCACCATTGCCGCAGATTGTTCAAAAAACTTTTTCTTGATATTATTCGATTATCAAATACCTGCCCTGACCATGAATGATAAATGATTCCCCAAGCAAGAGTAATCAGCAGGCGCGCTCTGCAATTTTTGGACAATACACAAGTCAGCAGAACAACTCGCTGTGTAAGGGAAACAACAAAAGAAAAAGATTATGTTTTTGTAACGCTTCGAAGATCGATTTAACAAGAATTTGGAAGGACTAATGCAGATGAAGGATCGAAAGATTAGATCGCAACTCTAAAGAGGACATAACAATCTTTTCCTCACCCCGGACAGCCGTCGAGGGTGAGGTTTCAGGGGGAGATGCCGTTACTTGGCCACGCGATCTGGCCGCAGCCGTCCCCCTCTGAATAGATAGTGGTGTTTTCCGGCAAGGTCCTGAAAATCGCCTGTTCGTTGAAATCCCGGAGCAGACGGCCGTTGTGTTTCAGAAAGGGAAAGACCTGCGCCACCGTTTCGTCTGATACTTTCATCCTCGCCAGCCATTTTAATCTTCAATCGCATCGGGTGTATTGCTGATGTATACCATCGGAACATGGTATTGCCAGCATTATTTCAACGAATTGCCGCTACACGAGCAGCCTGAACTGAAGTGGATCTCGCTATTCATCAGCGGGTTTCCTGCACCGCCTTTTGCTGCAGGCGCAGTTTTTCGAGCAGGGCCTGATAGGATTTCGTTTTTATGACCCGGCTGAAAGAGCCGCGATAGGTCTCGACGATGCTGACCCCGTCTATGACTACATCCTGGATACGCCACCCCGCCTGTCCTCTTTTCAGCCGATAATGTACGGGAATATGCTCGTTGGGCCTTTCGATGACGGTTTTGACGAGTGGTTCTCCGCCACCGTCCTCCAAGGGAGTATAGGCAATGTTCTCAGCATGTAGGAAGTTCAACACCATTCGGGTATAGGAGTCCTGGAAGAGGTCCCGGAATACGTCAGTGAACTCCTGCCGTTGGCGACCGTCGAGCTTTTGCCACTGGTCGCCGAGGGCTGTTTCCGCCATGTCCTCGATCTCGAAATTTCGGGCGATCACCTCCTCGATCATTTTTTTCCGCTCGCTTCTGTGGGCCGGCCCCGCCATGCTCGGGTTGCTCTGGATAGCCATGACTTCATCCAGAATGCTCCGCACGTAGTCAACCGGGCTGTCTGCGGCTCCGGCAGGCCCGCTGGCGAAGATGATGCCGGCAAGGAAGAAGAAAAATAGCCGCAACAGCCTTTCACTGGGTATTCGAGCCATACGTTCCTCCGTTTCAGTCCCTTCCTTGATTGAAATTCTTGCGAAAGTACCCGCTCGACACCTGCAGCAGCGCCGGAAAAAAGATGAGAGCGGCAGAGAGGATGCAAAGACTGCCGATCGACGCCAGGAGTCCCAGGCTGGCGATGCCCTGGTGGTGGGCAATAGTCAGGCTGCCGAAACCGATGGTGGTCGAGAGCCCGGCAAGGATGACGCCTTTTGCCGTACTTGTGGGCAATGGCGTTTCCCGTCCGGCAAAGCCTTCCTGCCGCCGCCGCTGGAGGATGACGATGCCGTACTCCACACCCGCTCCCACGATGAGTGGCAGGAACAGGCTGTTCGCCAGATTGAACCTGACACCGAAAACGTCCATCAGACCGAGCGTCCAGACCGTCCCCACGAAAAGCGGCGTCATGATCAGCAAGGCCATGAGGGGTCGCCGGAAGGTGACGAGCAGAAGCAGCGCGACAAAGAGGACACTGTATACGGCGGCCTTTATGCAGCCGTCCCGGAAAGCCCGGGTGAAAATATCGAGGGTCACCGGATCGCCGATGGCGTCCGAATCGACCGAGCGCATATCGCCGACGAACCTGTTGAGCACCGCAGGGTCCCAGATATCGCCCGACGGGAAGACCCGGATGACATAGCGGCCATCGGGGAGGATAAAGCGCTCACGCAAGGGTTCGGGCAAATCGCCAACCTCAATCGGGTCGGCCGAGACATTCTGGCGAAGGATTGCCAGCCCGTCCTGCAATTGCCTGGCAAGACTGTCCTGAAAGGCCGCAAGCGATGCCGCCAGCGGCGTGGGGGGCATGCCCTGGAATCGCCGGCGCAGGCCGTCGATCAACTCGATCGCTTCCTGCATCCGGGCAAACAGTGTGTTGGCTCCGGTGTCTGCTGCCGAGCCCAGGCCTTCAGCCAGCTTGAAGCGGATCCGTCCGAGAATGGCATCCAACTCGGCGACATCGACACCGTCGTTCTGCCCGTCGTGCATCGGGCCGATACCGGTAACTAGAGGCCCCATTTCCCGCAACATCCTGAGCTTGTTCTCCTGGTTATCAGGAAGCATATCCAGAACATTCTGGGTCCCAGATACCGTGGGAAGTTTTTCCAAAGCTTCGGCCTTTTGGCGAATCTGTTCCGGAGAATCCGCCAGGACGATGCCAAACATGCTCGATCGATCGGACTCATCGAGGAGCTTGTGCTCCCATATCACCGATTTCGCCCCCTTCGATTGCAGATTGAGCATGTTCAGGTCAAAGGTGATATTCTTCGCCCCCGCCAGGGCAAGCACGCAGGTGAGGATAGCCACCGGCAGAATGAGCCGGGCCGAGCGGGTGCCGATGGTAAACAGGCGCACGGGCCGGCCTGCCGCCGTAGGCGTTGGCGAGGCGGTTGCATCGAAGAGCGTGACCAGTGCGGGAAGGAGGCAGAGCGTTGTCGCCACGGTGGCGACCATGCCCATCGAGACGATCACTCCGAGTTCCACCAGTCCCTTGAATCCGGTCAGCACCAGGGGCAAAAAGGAAATTGCCGCCGTCAACCCGGCAAGCAGGATGCTGGGCCCCAGCCGCTGCATCGTGGCCTGGATGGCCGCCTCCCGCCCCCGTCCCAGCTGTCGCCGCTCTTCCTGGTAGCGGGCGAGCCAGTGAATGCCGTAATCGATGCCCAACCCGAGAAGAAGAGGAGCGAAAGTGACGGAAAGGATATTGAGGTGGCCGATAAACAGGGTGGTTAGGCCGAAGGTCAGGCTCAGGGCGGTGACCAGTTCAACCAGTTCCAGAACCGGACAGCGAATGCCGCGCCAGACAATGATCAGCAGCAGGGCCAGACCGACTAGGGAAATAATTGTGGCAAGGCTGATATCCTCGAAGGCGACGCTCATTTCATCCTGGTTGAGCGCTTCCTGGCCGGTGACGCCGACCAGGGTGTCGGGAAAGTCGGCCTGCACCTCGGCGATACGGGTCCTCAACCGTTGCAGGGCGGCCAGCTTGTCCGTGAAGCCTGCTTCGGTTGCCCTGGGAGTGACGAAAAGCAGCAGAAAATCCTTTTTCCCCCCGGTCCGGAAATAGCCATTCCCGTTCAGGGCTTCGGCAAAGGATTCCCCGGTGAACAGGGAATCCCACCATGAGGTTTCCCCTCCCGGGGTATCGAGATGATGCTGCATCGCCCGCAACAGCCGGATGAGGAAGCCCAGATCTATCGGTTCTATTTCCTCATCCCGAGAAGCGTCGTCGAGAAAGCCGGTGAACAATTCGCCCATCATGGAGGAAGCCATCTCCCGGTTGATCTCGCCGAGCAAAGTGGTCAGCGTCGGCGATGCCGCAAGGGCGTCAAGAAGCGATTGGTGTTCCGCAAGCCGGCGCTGCAGCCCGGCGAGGTCCTGGTCGTCGAGGTAAAGAAGAGCCCAGGGTCTGAAATGGGCCGGATCGACCCGGAAAAAAATATGGCTGAAATGCTCCGTGTCTTTTTCCAGGGCCGGGACGAGAGCATGCAGGAAGGCAAGGGAGCGGGCTTCGTCCGGAGCTTCGATGACGACGATAAAGGAATCGAGATCGTTTGCGGTGCTTATCTCCCTGGTAAGCTGCACCAGCCGGTCGCTCGGGTAGATGAGATCCATCTGCGAGGTCTGGAATTCGAGATTTTCCACGGTATACCAGATTGACAGCAGCGCAAGGGCAAGCGCCACCAGCAGGATTGCAAGAGGGTGATCGTGCTGGAACCCCGCCATTTTTTGGAATATTGTTCGCATGCTATGGTTGCTCTCCGCTCTCCTCGCCCGACTCCCGGATGGTTCCTGTCACGTAGCGCAGGGTGGCCATGGCCATTTCGTGGTTGAACAGCGCTTCGACATACTTTCCCTGGTTTTCGCTGTATTTTTCGATCGCCAGCAGAACGTTTCCCGCTGTTCCGACGCCCATGTCGAAATCGGCGATAGAAGACACCACCCATTTCCTGGCGGCGGACGCCGCCTCCTTATAGCTGCTCGCGCCCTTTTCCCACTCGATGCTCTCCTCATAGGCTTCAGCCACCTGAATGGGGATACCCTGCTCGGCCGTTTTCTGCTGGTACAACACCTTCCGGTAGTTCGCCCGCGCCTCCTCGATGCGCGCCTGCTTGATGCCGAAATCGAAGTCCCATTGCAGTCCAGCAACCGCCCCCGCGTCGGCATGATTGAACTCGTCACGAATATAGGGATTGTCGAAGCTTTCCCGACCCGGCGCCCCGGCAAGCGATACTATCACAGCCATGAAAAGCGACGGATACAGCTCGCTTTCCGCCGCCGCCACCTGGTATTTCCGCGCCTCCACTGCCTGTCGCAGCTGCTCGAATTCCGGACGGTTCGCCAGGGCCTTTTGCACCTCGCCCGGCAAATTCTCCCTTTCTTTTTGCCCGGAAGGCTCCGCGACCACCTCGAGTGTGGTTCCCGCAGGCAGCTCGAGCATGGCCTTGAGAGCGTGGGCGGCAAGGCGAATCCCCTTCTCCGCCTGGAGTCGGTTATGCATTACTCCGGCACGAAAGGCGGCAAGCATGTGGAGGTCGGTTTCACTCACCTCGATCGAGCCGAGTTCAAGAAGGCGTTCGAAACGCTGCTGCTGGTCATCGAAGAACCGCTCCCCGTCTCTGGCCGCCTCGAGCCCCTCTCGGGCGAAAACCAAGGCATGAAAAAGCCGCGTCACCCTGAACGCGAGCTCGTCTTTCACCTTGCCCGGTTCCGGGGCCGTGGCGGCGGCGCCGTGCCGAGCCGCTTCCTTATGATTGGACAGTCTGCCGAAGGTATAGAGGGGCTGGGTTATGGTGAAGTCCAGCCGGCCGAAAATTCCAAGACCGAGGTCGGAAGAGTTGCCGCGGATCCTGTTGTCCTGGATAATAGGGGTCCGGCTGCCTTCCACTGGTCCGACAATCGCTATGCTTTCAAGCCGGGGATAATAGGCCGCCTCGACCTGGGCCACGGAACTTTGCACCGCCGCCAGCTCGCTTTGCGCCTCGCCCACTTCCGGACTTGCGGCAATGGCCCGTTCGATCAGTTGGCGCAGATTCAGACGGACGATCTTTTCCGGCACCTCCTCAGCCCCAGGAGAAGGTCCGGCAAAGATCACCATGGCCGAGATGAAGACGACGCTGCAGAGAAAATAAATCCGGATGCGGCGTCGAAGCGAATGTCGTCCTGTCATGACGATATCTCTTGGGACTTGGGGGGTGGCCCGGACTCTTCAATTTGCATTAATATTTTGGATTGATGATGTTATTTTTATAGCACCTTAGAAATTCGTTCTTTGTTTGAGCCTCTTGCAAAATGACCGGCGTAGAGGCCGTGCATTGAGGCAAGAAATTGATCTTTGACAACCTAACCAAGCAGCCGTAAAAGTTGATCTGAAAACAAGGTGATGACTCCGAACATCAGGTGC
>JAEYNP010000141.1 GCA_023412495.1 Pseudomonadota bacterium | reverse complement strand
GCCCGGATGCGTTCACCAGGCGCAGCAGCGGGCGCGTGATCAGGTTGGCTAGGTACAACCCCACCAGCAGCACCAGCAGGATTCCTGCTGCGACCAGCACAAATACCTGCAGCTGCGTCACGCGGCTGGTGCGCACCAGGTATGCCTGCGGCAGCGCCACCCCTAAAATGCCCTGCCCGGTGCTGCGCGCATCCCACGAACCCAGCAGCTCGGTATACCCGACGGAAGAAACGCTCAGGTCGCGGGTAAAAGCTTGATCCCCGGCGCGGTATTGAACCTGGGCCGCCAGGTCGCTTTCGACTGCCACGCCGCTCTGCCCGGCGAAGAGCGTCGATGCCAGGGGATGCCCGTCCTCGCTGTAAATGGTGATTTCACCGAGTGTTTCGGCGTGCATTTCGCGCACGATGCTTGCCAGGCGCTTGCCGACCAGCACCACCCCGGCCAGTTCCCCATCTTCATCCAATATTGGCCCGCTGACATAGAAAGCGGAGCCATCTGGCAAACTGGCAGCCCCGGCGAACTTGTCACCCAGGCTGTCGACGGTGCGGGCCTGTACGAGCTGCACAAACGGCAGGTTGGCGAATCCGGCATCTGCCTGGGCGTAGGTGTAGTCTTGAGCGCCGCCTCCCGGCGCGCGGCGCAGCGACAGCACGCTCACCCCGTCAGCATTCAGAATTTCGACCGCCTCTTCCCCGGCATTCACTGCCAGCGGCAGCACCAGCTCGCGCAGGGCTTCGGCGTCTCCCGCGCGGACCGCACCGGCGGCTCCCTGCGTGTTGGCGATCAGGCGCAGCGTCGCCAGCAGGCGGTTTTCCTCGCGCACCATCCAATCCGAGCTCTGCTTTCCGGTGGCAATCAGCTCGTTCAGGAAGCGGTCCTGGACCGATTCGAGCACCACCCGGCTGACCAGATACGCCCCCGCCAGCGCAAACACCAGCACCAGCAGCAGGTAAGGCAGCGTAATCTTGATGCGTACAGGCACGCGCACCCGGCGCGCGGCTGGCAGCTTCACCGCGGGAGCAGGCTTCCCCGGAGCTGCGGCGGCGGGCGGCTCGCCCTCCTGCTCGCCCTCACTCGCTTTGGCCGTTTGCGGTTCTTCTTCCAGCCGCCTGAGAGCCTGTTCGATCCAGCGCGGCGAGAACGGCTGGCGCAGGAACACCTGCACGTTTTGCTCCCGCGCCAGTATTTCACGCTGCAAGTCCGGATATTTGTTGGTCATGATCACGCGCGTATCCGGCAGGTTCTGCCGCACCTTGCGCAGGAAGATCACCCATTCCGCGCCCGCGATGTGCAAATCCATCAGAATCAAATGCGGCTTCACCTGCATGACCAGGTTCCAGGCCTGCCCCAGCTCCCACGACTGCCACACTTCATCGCCGCGCTGGCTGAAGAAGCGCGTCAGCGGCTGGGCCGGCTGCATTTCTGACTGGATTAACACCACGCGAATCGCCATGGTTTAATCATATTCCAAACCGGGCCGGTTTCATCCCCGCTGCCGGGTAGATGTAAGCAAAGTGTAAACAGGCCGTTAAAGCACCAGCAGGCCGCGAACGGCCTGCTGAGAATAAACATAAATCGCTTATGAAAGATATTCGCGCAGGTGACGGCTGCGGGTTGGATGGCGCAGCTTGCGCAGCGCTTTGGCCTCAATCTGGCGGATGCGCTCGCGCGTCACGTTGAAATAACGGCTGACTTCTTCCAGTGTGTGATCTTTTCCATCGATCAGGCCGAAGCGCAGCTCCAGCACCTGGCGCTCGCGTTCAGAGAGCGCTCCCAGCGCGCTCTGTACCTGCTCGCGCAGCATCTCGCGCGCGGCGGCGTCCATCGGCTCCAGGGCCTCGTCATCTTCGATAAAATCGCCTAGCTGGCTGCTCTCTTCGTCGCCGACCGGCCGGTCAATTGACACCGGTTCTTCAGCCGACTGCAAGATGCGCTGGACCTTCGCCGTCGCCCAATTCCAGCGCCGCAGCACCTCCGAGTCGATCGGCAGATTGTCTTTGCGCGCGCGCTTGATCGCGTGCGTGTCCTCGTCTGACAGCAGCCCGGCTTCCAGCGCCAGCTCCTCGGCGGTTGGCTCGCGTCCAAGCTGCTGCACCATCGAGCGCTGCACGCGCAGCAGGCGGGTGATCGCCTCAAACAGGTGCACGGGAATGCGAATCGTGCGGGCCTGCTCGGCGATGTAGCGGCTGATCGACTGGCGAATCCACCAGGTGGCGTAGGTGCTGAACTTAAACCCGCGCGCCGGGTCAAACTTGGTGACCGCTCGCAGCAGGCCCAGGTTGCCTTCCTGAATCAGGTCGAGGAAGGAAATGCCTCTTCCAAGGTAGCGCTTGGCGATGCTCACCACCAGGCGCAGGTTGGCGCGGATCAGGGTCTGGTTGGCCTCGTCGGCGCGGCGGTGCACAGCCTCAATCTCTTCAGCCAGGTATTCCTCGTCCGGCAGGTGCTTGGCGAAGAAGTCGAGCTCCGGCAGCTTGGTCTCGCGCTGCAGGTAGGTCATCAGCGGAGCTGCCACTTGCGGCGGCAGAAGGTACACGCTCATAAATACAATGAAAGCGTGCCGCACCAGGCCGTCCCATAGCGAGTCTTTACCCCACAGGCCGTTGTCGAGGTATGTGCGCAGGTACGACGGCTCATCCGCCTGCCACTGGCGGCGCAGCATCTGCGCCTCCGCCAGAACCAGGCAGAGATCGGGCACCTCGCCCTGCTGAATATTGTGCGCGTCTTCCAGCAGCCGTCCCCAGGCAGTGATCAGCTCGCGCGCCACCGCCATGAAAACCTGGTGATAGCGGCGCGGCGTGTCGGTCGCGAGATGGTTGTAGAGCGTATCGATGTGCCGGTCGGCTTCGATGCGCGCAGCCAGCCGGAACTCGCTGTCGGCGTCGAGCAGGTTGATCTGCCCAATTTCCTTAAGGTACAGCCGCACCGGGTCTTCGGAAAGCTCCATTGCCACCATCGAGGGGCCAAGAGCTTCCAGCGGGTCTTCCAGGGCCAGATCTGACCAGTCCTCTCCCACCGCGGTTGGGTTCGGCTCCTCGGTTTCGGGGGTGTCCTTGTCGACGAAGTCGTCCTCATCCAGGGCCTGGGATCCGTCCAGGGCCGATTTATCCGCCTGGGCTTTACCGCGCTCTGGGACGGCTGAAGCATCGGACCGGGAGGAACGCTGGCTCCGGCTGGAACCCCGCGCCCGCGCGTCCGCGCCTCGTTTGCTCATCCGCTCTTCTGGGTCGGTGCTTTCGTTGGTAGGTTTTTTCTTACGGACCATGGTTACAAATATACCATAAATCGAAATTTGGCTAGTCTAGCTGGAGTGGTTGTCCGAGCAACCGGTCAAGATTCCACAAAACACGCGTACACTGCATTACTACCTCATTGATGCCCTGAAAATCACCAAACCGCGCTCCTCCCTGTTCCTGCTGGATGTCTTGCTGCATAAAGATCAGCTGTTCCATGTGCGCTCGCGTGCGCACCTGCCGCAGGCGCATCACCGCCTGGATCAAGTCTTCGATCAGCCGCTCGGGCGAAGGCTCGCCCTGCGGGAACGTCTCCAAAAGATCGCGCACCAGGTCTTCCAGGGTCTCGGGCATTTTCTCCTGGATATACTGCGCGGCGTCCATATCATCCTGCTCGAGCGAGGCCAGGATCACACCCGCCAGCATCTGGCGGTCGGCCTGCTCGAAATCCTGTACCGAAAAGCGGCCCAATCCGGCCTTTTGCAATACGCGGTCCAGCAGGTAAAGAGCCTCGGGCTGGCGCAGCAGCATGCGCAGGGCGTGCGTTTCCAGGG
>JAEYNP010000086.1 GCA_023412495.1 Pseudomonadota bacterium | reverse complement strand
GCTCGACGCTGGCTGGTAAAAAGTTTCCACCAACTACTTCCTCCCATTGACAGGCTTAGTTGAAGCGATAACCATCGTCATCGTTGTCGACATCGTCATTGGTTTATTGTGGATCGAGGAAGAGAATGCGGCGGAACCAGTCGTCGGCACCGATTTCATTGCCATCCTTGTCAAAGTCCCACTGGTTCCAGACGGCGTAGAAGAACTGGCCGCCGGGGCTGCAGATTACCGAGGCCTCGCCCGACTCGAGCAACTGGCTGCCCTCGATGGCGTCGAACTCGTTGCAGAAGCCAGGAGTGTCCTCCGAAATCGCACATTCTTCCAATGTGTTTGCCCAGACCATGTAGTTGTCGCCCCAGTCCACCGCCCGGCTGTAGAACAGGTCGAGCGGCGGGGCCTCGCCGGCATCGTAGGCGCTGCTGTGGCCCGTCTCGTAGACCATGAAGAAACGCGACGGATCACGGGTATCGTCGTCATACACCGGAGCAGTGAACCCCTCCGGCAGCGACGAAGTCGAGACCCAGGCCTCGTTGATGGTGCGGGTGGTCGGGGTGTAGCGCGGGTCGAGGACCGTCACCCTCGAGCCGAGGAGCTGGGAGACGTTGCGGGCCTGCTCGAACTCGCCAGCAGCATAGGTCACACAGACCGGGATCTCAGTCTCCGTCCCCGTGGGTCCCATGAACTCGCAGGTGGTGGTGCCTTCACCTTTATAGGTGATGCCGTTGGTGTGGTTAAAGCTGGCCGGCAGCGTCGTCCAGGTCCTGCCGCCGTCAAAGGAGCGGCGGACATAGAGGTTGACGATGTCCTTGGCCTCGGTCAGGGCCTTCCAGTTATTGGTCCAGCCGTACATCGCCATCACCATGTCGCCGGCGAGGAAGCCGCGGTGACCCTTGGCCATGTCGTAGGGGTTTTCCCATGACTGATCGTCGAGGGAGTTGACGTTATCATGCAAGCTCCAAGCACTTGTCAGTATTTTACCGTTGTTCACTCCGTACTGCTGCCAGGTCAGAATCTTGGAGATCGGTTCGGCATCGGTCATGTCGAGATCGTCGAAGTAGTCGTTGAACGGGAAGACCGCCAGGCAGTTCGCGGCGTCGCCGCAGGTTTCGCTGGTAATGACGGTGTTGCCCGAGAGGTTGATCGCCGAGGCGGCGCACAACCCCTTGACGTAGCGGGGATTGGAACCGTCGGTGAAGGCCCAGCCGGACAAGCCGTCCGGGTTCACGCACTCCATCTTGTCGTAGCCGTAGGGGTTGTCGTTGTCATCCACCCCGCCGGTGCAGGTCTCGATCGCCTCGCAGTTCTCGTAGCCATCGCAGGATGCCACCGTCTCGCAGGAGGTCTCGTCGTTGCAGGTCTCCACATCCTTGCAGATTTCGACAGGCTCCTCACAGGTTTGCGGCTCGAGGGTCGGAGTGCCGTCGCTATCGAGATAGGGATAGCATCGTGGAAGGAGAGGATTTCTCTTGCAGATACTGGCCTTGTAATCGTATGCAGGATTGGCAGGATTGTCCGTGCACACCTTTTCTATCGTGCAGACGTTTTCTGTCGTACACACCGGTTCGGTCGTGCATGCCTTGTATTCGGTCGTGCATACTTGCTCAGCAGCAGTGGGCATCACGAACCGCCGGGCCATGATGTCGGCCGGACCGCCGCGGCGGATGATCCCCTGCTTCCACAGCTGAAAGCCCACCAGGCCGCTCGGACCGGCATCGTACCAGTCCTGGGACATGACGCTCGGGCGCCGGGCGATCTCGGTCTGGTAGAGGGTGGAGGTCAAGATCCCTGCCTGGGATTCGTAGATCGGGTCGGCCGTGAAGGCGTAGAAATTGAAGCCGGACAACGGCGCTGCTTCCAGCAGGCCGGTGGGGTCGGTCCAGTCAGCCGGGTAGACTGCCGGCTGGTTGAGCATCAGGCCCTGCGAGACCAGTTCGGGTCTGAACATGTCGAAGGTGTGGTACCAGACGTTCTTGCCCATGTCACGCTTGTCGGCCTCGGTAAGCTCCCCGTCTTCGCAATAGCCGTCGTCGCAGATATCGCCCAGGCCCTTGTTCTCCTCGTAGGTTACGTAGAACCAGGCGCTGTCGATTGGGCAGGCCTCGGGATTGGCCTTGTCGAAAGCACAGCCGGTATTGGTGGAATAGCCGTGCAGACCGAGCCGGGCCCGGGTCGAGGCGGTGGTGCCGCGCATCAGCCGGCCGTCCTCGGTGACGCACATCTGAATGGTCTGGGTCGGTCCCTCGGGAGTCACTATTGCGACCGGGACAGTGGAGGCGCAGAAATCGGCAGTGCCGCTGCCGTCATAGTCGACGAAGCAGTACGGCTTGCTGTCCGTGGCCGTGCACATGGCGTTGTCGGTCAGGCGCATCGGGATCGCCATCGGCACCGCGGCCATGGGGCTGCCGGTGGTATTGGCTGCCACCCATGCAGCGAGACTCCCGGTCGTGTTGTAGAACGACCCGTAGGTCCCATCGCCGCTGACCAGGCCGAAGTCGTCCCAGTCGATAAAGGAGTACCAGGTGTCGGTCTGGTGATGGGCGACAGCGCCGCTCCAACCCTCGCCGGGGCCCTCACCCTCGCCGGGTCGGATCCCTTCCGGGTCCTCCTGCCAGGTGACGACGCAGCCGGCACCTTTGACGCAGACTGCCTCGGGCCGGTTGGCGCTGCGCACGCCGGAACTCAGTCGTTCAGCCTTGAACCAGGTGAAGGTGCTGGCCCTTCCTTCCTCTGCCGGTGGCAGCATCACCCCCCGCGCCGCCCAGACGCAGGAGAAAGGATAGTCGCCGACCAGGGGGTAACCGTCCTCGGCCAGATCGGCGGCGCTCTGGACGCCCTGGGATCCAGCGACACCGAAGCTGTCCTCGAGGTAAGGGCAGGGGGTCAGGGGATCACCATCGGTACAGGCTCCGGCATCGACTATTGTGCCGGTGCTGGCGAGGTGGGTCGCAAGTGTGCTCTGCTCGGTAGCGGTCATAGAATAGGCCGGGCTGCCGCTGCCGCAATATTTGCTGACCCAGGTGACCAGCACCTGATTGCCGTCCGAGGCGGTGAAGGTCCGGCCGACGTCGCCATAGTAGGGGACCCATTTTTTCCCCACCTTGATTTTGATGGAGGAGAGATCTCCGGATTTTGAGAGGTTGGTGCGTTTCCAGGTGGCGCCGTCGTCGAGGCTGACTGCGCCGTAGGCGTCACGCTTGCCGTGGCCTGGGAAGCCGCCGTAACCCTCCTCTTCGATAAACGTAACGGGCCCATCGGTGTAATGGTTGATCAGGGGCCGGACGAACATGCGGGTATCAACCGGTGTTGTTTCATCCGTTTTATTATAGTAGTCGATACCTTCCGTCAGTATCGTTCCATCTGATTTCTGCGGTGGAACATAAAGCGGCAGCATGCGGATGGTAGCAAACTCTGTCTCCAGATCCGGCGTGTTCGAAACATTCTTGCGGAACATGGGTCCGTCGTCGGCGACCGCCCCTGCCGCCGAAGCCAGAAGAATCCCCAGGCCCGCCAGTGACCTTTTCATGATATGCATGTCGTTCCTCCCTTGCCGGTGGGGGTGTCGGATCGGCAGGGAAACGGCAACCGGCGGTGCCGTTTCCCTGAAGAACTTATTTGGAAATCCATTGTTTTCTCTGCTTCTTTTGCATCCCCTCGGCAAACTGGACCTTCCAGCGGCTGTAGTCGACGCCGGTGATCCGGAAGTCGGAGACGTAATCGCCGGCCCATGGGAAATCCGGATCGTAAGCGGTCATGCCGATGCTGTCGTGGAGCAGGGTTCCGTCGTCCCAGTCCGTGTCCCCGTCGCCATCGACATCGCCGTTTGAGGCCGCCCCCGGCTCCAGGTAAGACACCCTGCGGAACCAGACGTCCCTGCCCTGGAAATGCTTCTGGCCATCCACATCGGAGATCGGCAACTCCTGCTCCCAGACCGTATACAGCTTGGTGCCATAGGGGTTGCTGCCCACCTGCACATCGCCCTGATTGGCGTCCCCCTTGGCCATCCAATTGAACTCCTCGACGTATTTCGGATAGGCCGGGTTGGGCTGATTGGGAATACCGTACGGGTCCTTGGCATCGTTCGTCGGCCAGCCGTTTCGGTCGAGATACGGCGCACTGCCCTCAACCCACAAGGGGTTTTCCTTGGAATAGGTCTCGAACAGCATGGCGAGGTCGCCATATTCGCCGCCGACAGTGCCCTGAATGATCGCCTTGGAATAGAAGACATCCCTGAATATCTCGATTTCGTCCTCCTCGTCCTCGTTGGGATAGAGCTGCGGCAGATTCTCCTTTGTGCCCACGGCGACGAACAGGACATTCGGGTTATTGAAATCCCCGGCCTCATAGACCTCTGCCGCCCCGTTCATGGATATATCCGCCGGCGAACCCTGTTCTATCGGGTAAGGCTGGTCGATAGTTTCGGGAGTGAGAATGACTCGGCAATCCGAGACCGATTCCTCGTGATTTTTCAGCCGGGAGACGTTGACCGGCAACGTCCAGGTCCGACCGCTGTCCTTGGATACCCGGACATAAAAATCGTAGTGGTCCTTGGCCTTCTTTCCGGCCGACCAGTTGGCGCAGTGGGCGAAGCCGGTGACTATGGTGTTGCCTCGAATGGCCAGCCGGGTCGAGAAGACATTCTCGAAGGGGTTGCCCCCCAGCAATTTGGGCGTGAAGCCGTCTTCCTGCCAGAGCTTGTCGCCTGATCCATCCTCCTGCCAAAAGCCACTGCCATCGTGCAGGTTGGCGTCCGTCCAGTAGAAGTTTTCCACGTTCGGGGTCTTGTGGTTGCCGATCAGGTCGCCGCTGCCGTCGCCGGCGCTGTTGTCGCCGGTGCCGTCTTCCGTGCCGACGTACAGGGGGTTCTTGAACCAGGCCGGGGTCGACGAGCTGATATTGAGCGGCTCCGCATCCATGTTCCCTGCCGAGAAACCATTGCGGAACAGGCGCAGCAAGGCGTCTGCCGGCGCCCCCTGGCCGTCCTTGCCCTCCTTGTACAGCAGGCCAAGCGTGACATCCGCGCCGCTCGCCGGATCGTAGTCCTCGTTGACGACGACGCGGACCCGGCGGGCATTCTCATACTTGTCGCCCTGCTCGCTCCAACCGTACTTGTTTGGCAGGTTGACCTGGTCGCCATGGGCAACGGCTGATGGCAGCGCGAAGTTGAAGTTGTGGTAGTAGATATTCTTGCCGTGCCGGTAGCGGTCCACCTCACCCTTGTTGTTGTCCAGGTCGTTCGGGTCCTGACTGAGCGAGCAGCCGTAGGTTGGGCTGGTCTGGAGCGTATCGGCCGATTCATCGGCCGGCGTCTCCAGGCACAGGTCGACCCGATCAATGACGCCATCCTTGTCCGAATCCTTGGTGTTATAGGGCAGATGGCAGTGGGTGCAGTCGAGGGCCGCCTGATGCCACCCCGGCATATGGTCCGGGAGATCGTAATAGGCAGTGGAATCCTTTCGCTCCCAGTCTCGCGGGTAGATTTTCCTGCCCCCCTCATATTTCACGCAGGGGACGGCATGGGGTGTTCCCGATATCGGGTTGATCGTCGACACGCCACTGGGCAAAACAGCGACCGGATCCTCGGTGATATATGGATAGCCGGTGTAAGGATAATAGGCTTCTATCTGCCCTGCTTTCCAGACGCCACCCTTGCCTTTTACACAAACATCCTCATTGTCCACGGGAATCACCCGATCGCGCGGCACCACATTCTGATAGTGGCAGCTGCGGCAGTCGGAGTTGGTCGCGCCGGCCTCCCACACACCGTTCATTTTCACCAGGGGATACGGCGCCTTCTGTTCCATGGCGGCCGCCACCTTGTCGCTGCCGGTGCCCACGCCCTTGGTTTCTTCATACGCCACCACGGCCAGGGTCTCGGTGTTGAATCTAGTCAGGGCAAGGTTAGGTCGAGATGCTCCGGTGTTACCGTCGAGAGGATGGCCGCTCCAATAGACACGGGTGCCATTGATCATGGCCTTCCCGTCCTCCTGGATTATTGCCCCCGAGGGATCTGTCGAGAGCGTCGTTCCCGCAGCATCCTTCCACTGGCCGTTCTGAGTATAAAAGGCCACCCTGGCAGCATCCGAACCGGGGATCGCGTAGTTGCCGTCCTGATCCACCCGCGGGTTGGCGGCGAACTGATCGCAGTACGGGGCGCCTTCGTTGCGGTATTTGATGAGCTCCGCCGTTGCCAAGAAAGTGGTTTTTGGCCTGCCGCATTTGGGGCACACCCAGTCGTTGGGCAACTCATCCCACAACAACGGCTCGTTGGTAGTCCCGCCTTCGTAATAGTAGTCGCAATCCGTTACCGCCGGGTCGTGCCGGTGGCCGTACACCGGCTCGGGAATCCGATCCCGGCAGACTGCGTTATTGGTGAGAGGGACCGGCGCCGACAGATGGTGCAGAGCATGCGGCCTCGCATCCTTGACAAATTCGCTCTTCGGCGTGCCGTCGAGAGGACATACCCAGGCTGCCGGCAAGTCGGAGAACTTGGTACCGGGGGCGATGCCGTTGGCCGGGTCGCCAACTTCGGAGTCATAGACATAGGAACAGGTTGGACAAAAGTATTCGGCATTGCCGTCCGAATCGCCCGTGGGGAGCGCCGTATCGCCGCCATCGCTCGGGACAAAGGCGGTATCGACGGCAGCGAAGTCCACCCAGTCGATATAACTGTACCAAATGTCGGTCTTATGATTGACCGAGGCGCCGGTCATGCCTGCCCCGGGGCCTCTGCCCTTGCCGGTTTTCAGTCCAATCGGATCTTCCTGCCAGGCAATGGCGAAGCCGCCGGTGCCCGGCATGGCATTACCGTTGCTGTCATAGAGCGGTTCGATAGCCGCTCCGAAATTGTGGATCGCATCCCTGCGGCCTGAGGTGAGCTGTTCCGGCTTGTACCAAGCAATGGTGCCGTAATTGGGGCTGTTCTGATCGAGTTCCAGCACGCCCCTGGCCGCCCACATGCAAGAGAAGGGCCTGACCCCGAGGTCCGGACGGGGGTCTTCGTCCCCTTTCACGTCGAGATAGTCCACAGAATTCTGAGAGCCGGTGACATGGTAGATGTCATCGGCATCGGGCATATCCCAGGGATTGCCGCTGCGACAGTATTTATCGACCCAGGTTACCAGCGCATAATGGCCGCCGACAATCAGACCCTGGGACTCCGAGTCGCCCGGGTAAGCCAGATCGCCCGCACCAGTGGCAACGGAAAAAGACGACTTGGTCGAGGTCCGGGACAGGTTGCTCTCCTTCCAGGTGAGACCATCATCCAGGGAAATGGCCACGTAGACATCGCGGGCAAACCTCAGCCCTTCGTCAGCAACCCCATCCCCATTCGGATCGTACATGGGAACGTTGTTGAACGGGACATCGTCGTTTTCGCCGATATAGGTGACGATCAGAGGCTTGATCATGGCGAACTCGCTGTCGGGAGTGGCGGTGCAATCCGCGCATGCATCGGAAACCTCGCCCTCGGCACAGCAGACGACCAGTTCTCCCACGCTATCACGAATATAATTCTGCCCCTTTGTGTTCTTGGCCTTCACGTACACCTCCATAGGCTGGATGAGGGCTTCGCCGCTGTACGTTTCAGGAGTCTTGGAGATCTTCTTGCGAAATATCTCGGTGAGGATAGACTGGTCGTTGATCTCCGCATGGAGCGTGTAGTAAGTCTGTATCGTCCCTAAGATGTTTTCGCTCGGGAGTAGATTGGCCGCGAAAAACGTGTCGATCGCCTCCATACTGAACAACATGGAGACAAACGATACCTCCCCCGCTTCAAAGAAATCTGCCTGCCGGGTGCCTATCTCGAAATATGGCGTCGGATTATTGCCACCTTCCCCTGCCGCCAGGGCGTTCGCCGGTGCGGGAAAACCGGCCACGCTCTTCGTGAAAATCAACCGTACTTTCCCCTCGATGTTGGTTTCGGTTGAGGTGTTCGACACCGCAACCGTCACCTTGATAAAGCCGTCAGCCATCTGAAGCGGAGCCTTCTGCGTGATCACGATAGGATCATAGATAGGCACCCATTCTGCCATCACCGTCCTGCTGGCCAGTATGAGCAAAAAGACCGGCAGGATTAACCACCACCTTCGGATGAGTTTCATCGCTTTTCTCCTTTCTCCCTGCTGAAGACTCCCGGGGAGCTGTACGTGTGATGTGTGATAATGGGGTGTCCCGGAAAGTTCCGGTATTCACCCAAGCCTGTCCGACGCCTTCACCTAACAAGAAATATACCAATCGACTGACTATGGGCAGGCCTTGAAGCCTTGCCTATTAAATGAATTTATTGCCTTTTTATCGGAGAGATGAGGAGACGGAGGGCTTCTTGCGGCAAGCCTGTGTCCTTTGGCACAGTTCTGCGACACACCAAGCGTGCCATTGCCCAGGCAAGGGAGAAAATCAAGAAGACGGAGAGACAGGGAGGAGTGTTTCAGAGGGGGGGCGGCGAATTTCGAATAAAAAAATCAACCGTCGATTTTGTATTTATTCATCTTACGGTATATAGTTCGCCGACTCATGGAAAGAAGCCTGGCCGCTTTTGCCTTGTTGCCGTCCGTTTTTTCCAAGGCCTTCTCGATAGCCTCAGCTTCGCTTTCGTCGTCATACTGCCGGGGTGGTTCACACCCGTGTTCATACCAATGCCGGAGCTCGGCCGGTAGATGGGAGACGGCAATGACGTTCTGGTCGCAAAGTATGAAAGAGTGCTCGATACTGTTTTCCAACTCACGGACATTTCCCGGCCACGAGTACAGGCGAAAAAGTCTTTCAACATCGGAAGAGACGGTCTTGATATCCTTTTTGAACTTTTTATTGAATTTTTGAATCATACTGGCCGTCAGCAGGAAGATATCCTCTTTTCGCTCCCGGAGAGGAGGCAGCTTGATTTCTACAACTTTCAGGCGGTAGTAGAGGTCCGCTCGATAATCCCCCGCCGCCACTTTCGCCGCAAGATCCCGGTTTGTAGCCGCCACCACCCTGACATCCACCTGCTCAGTTCTCGAGCTGCCGACCTTTTCGAACGACATCGTCTCTATTACCCTCAGCAGCTGCAGCTGCATTTTGGGGGAGATGTCGCCTATCTCGTCGAGAAAGATAATGCCTCCGTTGGCCAGGTGGAATCTGCCGGTCCTGTCCTTGACTGCCCCGGTAAAAGCTCCCTGCACATGACCGAATAACTCGCTCTCCAGAATACTGTCGGCAAGAGCGCCGCAGTTCACTCTCACAAGCGGTCGGCTGCTGCGGTCTCCCGCGGAGTGCAGGGCCTCTACAGCAAGTTCCTTGCCGGTCCCGCTCTCACCTGTAATCAATACGGTCGTCTGGACATCAGCCAGGGCCCTGATGAGATTTTTTATCTTTCTCATCTGCTCACCCACTCCGATCATACGGGTAAAGGCCTTATCCTCCTTCATGTTCTTTTCCAGATGATACAACCGCGTCTCATCGCGCAGCACCATGACCCCGCCCAGAAAACGACCGGTGGTATCGAGCATGGGCGACGCGCTGACGCTGACAACCTGGTTCTGGCGGTTCCTGCGTCGGCACTCGATATATCGTACCGCCTCCGCCTTTTTCCCTGACAAGACATTTTGGAGAATATCGATGCAGGCAGCGCTGCATTCTTTGTTGCCCGATCCGAGAGGCATCGCAGCCAGATAATCTTTTCCGTAACCGCAGAGCTGGATTGCCGCCCTGTTGATATCGACAAACCCGGTTCTTTCATCCACAGTGACCACCCCATCTTGGATGCTAGCGAAGATCGCCTCCAGGTTCAAGCGGTAGCGTTCCTTTTCCTCCGAGAGTAGCTTATGGCTGAAAGCAAGGCGCACGATCTTGAGCAAATCGTGCTGACGGATCGGCTTGACAATATAGTCCAGGGCTCCGAGCCGCAGGGCCTCAGCCGCCGTTTCGGCGGTCGGGGCTCCGGTTATGATAATAGCCTGAGCATTGGGATCTTTTTCTTTGATGGTGCGGAGAAGTTCGATACCGGATTTGCCCCGCATGACGATGTCAATGAACATGAGGTCGTACACCATCCCCGACATGAGCAAAAGGGCCTCCTCATAGCTCTCTGCGGAGGCTACCTCGTACCCTTCTTCTCCGAGAAAAATCTCCATCGTGTAGCGGATGGAGTCCTCGTCGTCGACCACCAGGATCTTTCTTTTCTCCGATTTATCGGAGGAGAGTGTGCCCATATCACTCAACTCTTCATAAGCCTTGGAAATTACGTCATAATCAATTCGGCAGGAAGACAGGCAGATCGACAACTACCCTGGTGTGTTCCCCATCGGTGCTCTCAAAGAACATATTACCACCGTGCTTATCGATAATTTTATGGCTGATCGTCAAACCCAGGCCGGTACCTTTCCCTGTCGGTTTGGTCGAAAAGAAAGGGTTGCAGACTTTTTCGATGATCTTTGCGGGAATGCCTGTCCCATAATCCGTGAAACTGGTCCTCACGACCGTGTCCCCATCGATGTTCAGAACGCCGATATCGATTGCCAGCTTTTTCATCTCGCCTCCGTGCGGATACTTTACGTTCAGGGCGTAGCGGCTGTTGTTGATGATATTCAGGAAAACTTGCTCTATTTCCTGTGCGACGGCAAAAACCGGAGAGAGGTCATTTTTTATATTGACGGACAGGACAATACCATCCTTCCTTAGCTGAGCACCTGTCAACGTCAGCGTCTCACGGAGAAGATCCTCAAGGCCGATCAGACAGCGATTCTCGTTTCCCTGCCGTGAAAACGAGAGCAAGCTTGCAACGATACCGGCAATTCTGTCGCCTTCCCTGATTATTCGATGGGAAATAACATTCATTTGATCGCCTGGCTGCGTCTTATTGGCAATGATCTGGGCGTAATTGATAATGCCATTGATCGGATTGTTGATCTCATGCGCTACACCGGCGGCCAGTTCCCCAAGTTCTGCCAGACGTTCGGAATGAATTGCCGCGGCGATGGAATTTTTGCTTTCCGTAATATCCAGGCACGAAACCAATGCTTTTTTTTCACCATTGTTGTCGACAAACGGGGTGTAGGTGCACTGGAACCATTTACCGTAGTTGTTGTCATACTCGTGCCGTTGGATTTTTTCCGTCAGTATAGCTTTCTGCATGAGACAATCGGGACAAGGCTCCTTCATTTCGCGGAGGATTTCATAACAAAGACCATCATACTTCCCACTTGCTCTTTTCTTCAGCACCTCGTTCTGATATTCCAAGATATAGCGGCTGTTGACGATCCCGACGCACTCAAGCTGCTGAAAAAGGATACGGTGCAGCAGGTCGCGCTCTGACTTGAGAATATTCTGGATGTTTCGAAATTCGGTGATGTCCTTGAATGCCTCCACGATTCCTATATTACCGTCGGCTTCCTCAAAGCGCGAAACGGTCAGGTTGCAGATAAGAACGGAACCATCTGCAAGGGTTTTGCTCACCTCATACTCTCCCACTTCCCGGCCATCGAGAACCATCTGTAAAGGACAATCGACGCTGTGACACATATTGCCGGCAAAAATATCGAAACATTTTCTACCTACAGCGTTTTCGGGCACGACTCCGACCATCCTGGAGAAAGTTTCATTTATCTTGACGATATTGAAGTTTCTATCTATCAGCCTCATGCCCACCGAGGCGGTTCGGAATATTTGATGCAACTCGGCCAGGATCTGCTGTGTCTCTTTTTCCCGTACCGCTAAGTCCGACTCGAACTGCCGGACGTGGTCGATGGCATTCTTGCCATAGAGAATGAAGAGGGACAGCAGCACCACAACGACAAATCTCATCCACAGCTCATGACCATCTGGATAGAGGGTGTTTGCGAGGAAATGCCCCCCGACAAAATAGCAGTGCAGAATCGATTCGATCAACCAGAAGAGACCGATAAAGAAAATCCCAGTCCCAACGAGATGATTATGTATTTTCGCAAGAAATTTATCCTGTTCGAATATCATAGCAATATACGACCAGCATTATCTTTTTATGCGCAATAATAGGTACATAATCCTACCATTTGTATATAGCTATTTCAAGCGAATAATCTTAGCCTCAAACTCTCTTTTCACCTGCTGAACGAAAATTCTACAGTCTCGGACACCTGACAACATGTATCTGAACGCATCCAAGGCGAATGCACTTGGCGTAATCGTTAACCGGTATACCTGAATTAGGATCGGTATCGGTATCGAAAGAAAAATCGCGTGTATGCGAGGTGACCGTTCAAATCCCTGCTGGATATAAGGCTCTGGACTTCGGTGTCGATCCCGATACCGATAGGATAAGACTTGTCCTGGTGAACGATTACCACTTGGCAATCAGGCGGGCATTCCGCCATGTGACATCGCTCGGCTGATGGCACTGTCACGTCTCAGTAACTGTCACGGCGCAAAATTTACATCTCGGCTGTTGGGTCGATAGATCCCGGGATACATTACAAGAATTCCAATCAGAAAAAAAATCTCCTGGCTCGTTTTTTGAAGAACATCCCTGAACTATTCGACCGAATACTGTAGACAATTTCTCTCTGTTTATTCATCATTCTAAATGAATCTGATTATGACAGAAAAAAATTTCAACCTAACCACTATAGTACTATTTATTTTATTGTTTTATAGTGCCGTGTTCTGCCCAAGAGTCATGGCGGAATCAAAAACCTGCGGCTCTTTTTATCTACGCACTAATTCAGGCGAAATAATTAATCCATTGACGGGTAAAAACGGCGATAGACCTTTCAGTACCCGCCAGACATGCGGAGCCTGTCACGACTACAATGAAATCACGAAAGGCTTCCATTTCCAGCAGGGCTGGGACCGGATAAGCGACACCTACAATGACGGGAAACCCTGGGAACTCTCCGACGGCATGCTCGGTAAGCACTGACCTCCCTCCTTTCGCCAGTTGGCGAAAAAAAACAACCGCTTTGCAGAAGAGATCGACCTTACCCCCTTCAGCTGGATCACTGCCGGTTCCGACGCGGACACCGGTAAGCCCGGCTGCGGAGGCTGCCATCCCGGCGGGGGCGGGCTGGAATATGACCGCGACGGTTACCGATACGACCTTCACCTCCGGAACAATCCCGGCCTGTCGACTTCACTCGACGGGGACTATTTTCAAAGCAAGTGGGATAAAACCGGGGTGATCGAAGCAGACTGCCTGATCTGCCATCTGCCGAGGTATCTTTTCAAAGAACGAATCAAGAGCTTTGAAAAACTGAATTTTCAGTGGGCTATCGTGGCCGGATCCGGAGTCGGCCTGGTAAAAGGGGCCGTGAAGGACGGCGAAAACCCAAGGGTTGTCTACAACAAGCGGTTTTTCAACGAAGACGGCAAAATCGTGTTGAACCTCGAGTCGGAGCCCGAGTCGGAGAATTGCCTGTACTGCCATGGCCCGGCCGATATGATCAAGAGGGGCTTCTCCTGGAATGACCACAGCAATCACGACCTCCATAATGCGCGAAATATCAAGTGCGCCGCTTGCCATCCCGGCAACAGGGAACATCAAATCGCCAAAGGGAAAGAAAACCTTTCCACCGTCCGCGACGATCTGGACAACACGATGCGCACCTGCAAGGTCTGTCATGAAACCGGGTATATGGGCGCGCCGAAACCGGCACACCGAGCCGTCCGCCCCAACCACCTGGAGAAACTCTCCTGTGAGGCCTGCCACATACCTCAGCTGGGGCGTTCATCGGCATCCGGTCTCGATGTTTCGAGCGGGAAGGTAAGGGTATATCCAAGAGACGGCGCAAAGAAGGTCGGAGAAGAATTGCTGTGGTTTCCGGAAATGATCCTGGGGCCGGACAATAAACTGTATCCAGTCAACTCATTCCAGCCGAATCTCTATACCAATAGAGAGGCAGAAGGGATGTATATCCCTCTCTTTGCAAAAGAAATAGAGAAGGGTTACCATCTGGTGCGCAACCGCGTCCGCCAGGAACGCCCCGGAGAGCCTCTGATCAACACTCTGGATGAAATCCACGAGATGCTCAGGGCCCTTTCCGCGACACTTCAAGACAATCCCCGATTTGGCAAAGTGCACCCCTGTTACCATAGCAACGGCATGATCTACTCCCTCGATTCCATCAATGGCGTCGTTAAGGAAAAGGATACTGCCTGGCCATCCGAGCGTAATGACTTCAATATCAGTCACAATGTGGCGCCCATACATATGGCTCTGGGCGCAAGAGGCTGCGCGGATTGTCACTCTGAGAGGGCGGCAATCTTCTCCAGCTGGCTGGCCGGCAAAAGGAAAGGCGAAATCCCCTCACATTTCCGCACGCTCCCGGAGAGGGTCGATACCACCGTCTATTATCTCAGAAAAATGCACCAGTACAACTGGACCAAGAAGTATCTGATACCTCTGCTGTTTTCGACAGTTTTCATTTTGATGCTGTTCTACGAGAATCGTAAGCCGCCTCGCGACGAGCCGTTCCACAATGCCGAGATGCTGCCGCTGGTCGCGCTGATGCTATTGGTTCGCAACCTGAGCTTTCTCTTTCTTGCTCTGACGGGGATGCTTTTTTTCTTCAATAACAACCACATAATTCATGTCTTCTTTCAATCTCCCGAGGCGGCTGTCATCCTGCACTGGAGCGGCGGGGTTGTTTTCCTGCTGTCTATTATCGGCTGTTTTGCGGTGAGCCGGAGACTCTTCGCCCGACACGATCTTGATCTTTGTTATCTGTGTCTGCCGGGCGACAAGCACGTTATCGTACTTATGGCCTTGACCGGTTCGGCGATGATTTTCAGAGAACACCTCCATGTCGACCTGTTGTACATTTGTTCCATCGTGCATACTTTCGCGGCATTTGTACTTTTGGCCGTGTACGCAGCAAAAATCTATTATGGCATCAGCCGGAGACTTTATGTAATGCACCGGTCAGGACAACCGAAGCCGAGCGACTGATCTTGTACAACTCTGAGAAAGCGGTTCCAGTGCGAGGCATGTGTCACTGTAAACCGTTATCGCCCTTCGCCAGAAATCTTTTTCTCACATAACGTTGGAGAAAATAAGCCATGAGCAGGAGGAGGAGGGCGACGCCCAGGATGGTCAGATCCATCTCTATCACTGCCCCGCCCAGGACGATCACGGGAATGCCGCGTCCGTACTGGGTCGCCCAGGTGATGGCCATGTAGGGAGCGAAACGGTATCCCGCCAGGGCCAGCAGATTGTTTTTCAACACGTATGGAACGCCTGGAATGAGCATGAACACCACGGCCTGCCAGGTGGCGTAGTTGGTGAGGATTGTCGGCGCCGAGACGTTGTGGCGCTGCAGCAGGCGGCAGATCCGCTCGCGCAGGAGCGAATTGACGAAATAGTAGGTGACGGCCATATGAAAGCCCATGAGCAAGGCCGACAGCAATATTCCGGCGAGAACCCCGAACTTCATCCCCACCAGGAGGAGGAAAGGACTGATCGGCGCCCCCACGACCGGCAGCATTGCCATCATGGCGATAAAAAGCGCCGGGTGGATGTGGCTCTCCAGATAAGCTTTCAAATTCCCGAATAATTCGAAGCCATACAGCAGGTATCCGCCGGCAATCAGCAGAATGACCAGAAGACCGCTGATAATCGTCGATCTGCCTCGCGTTTTTCCTGGATGCCGTCCTTCTTCTATAACCATTGTTTGTTCAGTTGTTACACTTTGATTTCCGGATCGTGGACGAAGATGCTCGATACCGGCAGATGATCGGAAGCGAGCCTGCACTCCCAATCGTTGATCACGGCGGTCCGCACCGGCGCCAGATGATGCGAATGAAAGATGTAGTCGAGTCTCAAGAGCGGATAAGGAGAAATAAAGGTAGGGCTCGGCGAAATCTTCTGGGAATCCTTCAGCTTCCGGGATAACAGGGAATACGCCAGGGAACTGCTGCTGCTGTTGAGATCGCCGCAGAAGATCACCGGCTCCGAGGAAGGCAGAGAATCCAGGGTGCCGCCTTCGACGATATGTTTCATCTGCAGGAGGGCTTCCCTTTTGAGATAGCTCAGATGCGTATTGAAAAAATGCAGCGGGCCGGCGTGGGTGTCGAGCCGCAACCACATCAGCCCCCTGCGCTCCGTGGAGTACTGAGACTTCAACTGCGGCAGGATGTTGAAGCTCATCACCTGCATCGGGTAACGGCTGAGAACCGCCAGGCCGTATTCTCCTGCGCCGGCTTTCCACAGGGGCAGAAAGATACTTTGCATTTCCAGTTGCTCGGCGATCAGGCTTGCCTGATCTTCATTGGCGGTGCGCTCCATGTTCCTGTCAACCTCCTGCAGGGCCACGATATCCGGGGAACGGCGGCCGATAATCCTTGCTACCCGGGCCGGAAAAAGCTTCCCGTCCATACCCAGGCAACTATGGATATTGTACGACATGACCCTGATGATTTCCGGCGTGTGGTCGGATTTTCTCACGACCGGAACGAAGGAGGGGAATCTTTTCTCGAGAATCGTCTTGACCTGAAGCCTCAGATCCAGCGCCCGCAGGATAGTTTTCCCGGCAGTTTCCATGGTATCCGGCAGGATTACGAATCCTCCGGTTTCGTTCCTGCCCGGTCCGCCATGGGAGCCGTTCTCGATCGGGAATGTCAGCGGCCGACCATCGGCCTGCCAGCCGGAGATAATGAAGTCTCCGCTATGAACATGGCGGCAGAGTGACTCCATATCCCTCGTTACTTCCTGTTGAAGGGGGTGATTCTCCCCCAACACCTCCGGCGCCTTGGCGGCGAGGCTGTCCTCGCCCGTCCTGGTGGCGCATCGTATCTCCTCGTTTTGCACATACAGCACGAGGGGGATGCCGGCCTCGACCAGACGGGCTGCGTACCGGCGCATATCGTCTTTCTCGGGCCGGATCGGCAGGTAGATATGACCGAGCGGGCCCATGGCCGTGACATGAACCGTATTACCGCCGATCTCCTCCCCGTTTTCCGAGGATTCTTCGTCTTCGGGTGGGGCTCCGTTCTTGGACGATGCGTCTTTCCGACTCGCAACCCTCGTTATGCCCCTGCTTCGCTTATTGAGTTTGTAGAAAGACACAACATCGTAGGTTTCGACAAAGTCTGCGCTTTGCAGAGGTCCCTCACGAAAGACCTCCCGGACAGTTTCCCGGAGAGGCTTGCCCGTCCGGTTTGAAAACGGCACGGTCCATTCCTGTCCGTGGTCGGAGTAGATAATGATATGGTAGTCCCGTTTCTCCGAGCGCATCGCCTTGTGCATGATATCCTTGATGCCCCCCTCGATCCCCTCCAGGGCCCAGAGCGCAAAGGCGGAAGAGGGGCCGCGGCGGTGAGAGTGCTCGTCATATCCGATAAAGTTGGCATGGATGATCGGCACACCACGGGCAATGTCGATCTTGACATGGACCCGTATCAGTTCCCGCAGGATGGTGCAGGCGGCGATCCGCGACAGGATGAAATTCAGCTCCTTGAAAGGGTTTCTTCCGGCGAGGATTCCCCGGAGGAAGTCGACGACGGCAAGGCCGATCTCGATCACCGCCAGACCGGCGATACGGAGGATTTTGCCGAAGTAGAGAATGAAGAACCAAAAGATTTTTCTCAGCTGTACGCCGCGAAAAATCGACTCCAGCTTCATCGTCTGGATGCAGAAGAGCGCCTCCCTGGCGCCGCCGGAGTAGATGTTCGAATAGGAACTCCCGCCCTTGAGCAGCCCCCTGTGATTTCTTGCGAACTTTGCCGAAAGGGCATCGACATCCTCCGGGTTCAGCATGTTTTTTTCCCGGCGTTCCAATCGATCGTAATACTTCACCGCGGGCACGGCACATTTCACGCCGTAGAAGAGCTCCACCTGCACGGCAGCCGTGGTCGACGGCAGGCCGGAATAAAACTTCCGGAGGACAAAATGATCGCGACGGATCAATCGCCGCAGAAAGGGTAATTTCTTCTTTTCAAAGGCGCGCAGCAGCTGATCGTAACCGAGACCGTCGATCTGAATCATCAGAACTCCCGGTGCATGCGCGTTATGGTTCGGTTCCAACTGTTTTGTCCGGAGATGGCGCACCGCCCACTCGCTCCGGCTTACGGCATTGCGAAATCGTCGAATCCTCTTCCCCAGACGGCTGAACAAATCCATACCTCATCATATAATTGTTTTGGATTATACGTCGACTGATTGTTCCAAAACGACAGGCCGGAAGGCAGAGGCTGCGTAAGACGCTGCTTCACCCGCGGGGCGAAGGTTCCGGTAACCTTCGGCAATCTCCGTTGATTCTCCGAAAATACGCATGAGCAGCAGGCTGTCAAGCTACGTCCCGCCCCACCCTTATTCCCTTTTCCAGGCATGGTAACGCGCCAGCAAGGCCAGGATCCGTTCCGGGGCATGGGCCCGCTTCCACTCGCCGGCCGCATACTTGTTGGCCTCGGCCATGGTCGGGTAAGTATGGATGGTGCCGAGGATCTTGTTCAGGCCGAGCTTGTGTTTCATCGCCAGCACGAACTCGGCCAGCAGATCGCCACCATGCTCGCCGACGATGGTGACGCCGAGGATCCTGTCCTTGCCCGGCGCGGTCAGGACCTTGACGAGACCATGGGCGGCGCCGTCGGTGATGGCCCGGTCAAGCTCTGCCAGGTCGAACCTGGTCACCTCGTAGGGGATACCCTTCTCCACCGCCTCCTGTTCGTTCAACCCGACTCTTGCCACCTCAGGGTCGATAAAGGTGGTCCAGGGAATCACCGAGTAATCGGCCGCAAAACGTTTCCACTCTCCGAACAGGGCGTTGACCGCGGCGTACCAGGCCTGATGTCCGGCGGTATGGGTGAACTGGTACGGGCCGGCCACGTCGCCGGCGGCATAGATGTTGGGATAGATCGTCTCCAGATACTCGTTCACCACCACCGTCCGGTCCGTGGGAATGCCCAGCTCCTCCAGCCCATAGCCGGTCAGGCGGGCCTTGCGACCCACGGCGCAGATCAGCACATCGTAGGTCAGCCGCCGCAGGGCGCCCTGGTGTTCGACTACCAGGACCCGGCCCGTCTCATCACGCTCGCAGCGGACGGCGCCATGGCCGGTAAGGACAGTGACCCCGTCTTTTTCCAGGGCGGCCCGGGCCATTGCCGATATCTCCGGATCTTCCCGAGTCATAAGCCGCTCGGCCTGTTCCACCTGAATCACCTGCGAACCCAGACGGGCAAAGATCTGGGCCATCTCGCAGCCGATCGGCCCGCCGCCGAGGATCACCAGCCGCCCGGGCACCTCCTCATATTCCAGCAGGGCCCCCCACATGGTTTCGCTGGTGAGAAAACCAGACTCGGCCATTCCCGGCAGTGGCGGAACAAATGGTTCGCCTCCGGCGGCAATGATGATCGAACGGGTGGTGAGACTTTTCTTCCCGCCATCATTCAAGGCTACTTCCACCGTCCACGGATCGACGACCCGGGCATGGCCCTGCAGGACCTCCACTCCGAGGCCGGAATAACGGGCGACGCTGTCGTGGGGCTCGACGGCGGCGATGACCCGCTGCACCCGCTGCATGAGTTTGCGAAAACTGAAACGGGGAACGGTGTCGGTCAGGCCGAAATGGGATCCGTTCTTCATCTGGTGGATAAGCTTGGCGCTCCTGATCAAGGCCTTGCTCGGAACGCAGCCGGTGTTGAGGCAGTCGCCGCCCATCCTGTGCGCCTCGACCAGGGTCACTTTTGCCCGCACCGCCGTGGCGATATAGGCGCTGACCAGGCCGGCGGCGCCGGCGCCGATGACGATGAGGTTGCGGTCGAATTTTTGGGGCTTCCGCCAGCGGGCATAGACCCGCCTTTTCTTGATCCCCTCGACCGCTCTCTTGGCAACAAGCGGGAAAATCCCGAGCAGGGCAAACGAGAAGAGCAGCGCGGGCGACACGATTCCCTGCAAGCCCTCGATCTTCGCCAGCTGGGTTCCGGCATTGATGAACACCAGCGTCCCGGGCAGCATCCCCAGCTGGCTGACCCAGTAAAAGGTCGAGGTCCGGATCGGCGTCAGACCCATCAGGATGTTGATGAGAAAGAAGGGAAAGATCGGCACCAGCCGCAGGGTGAAGAGATACCAGGCCCCTTCTTTGGCCATCCCGGCGTTGACCCTTGAAAGCTTGTCGCCAAAGCGCCGCTGCACCCAGTCGCTCAGCAGGTAGCGGGAGACGAGAAAGGCAAGGGTCGCCCCCACGGTCGAGGCAAAGGAGACGAGGATAAAACCCCAGGCGAGGCCGAAGAGGCCGCCCGCCGCCAGGGTGAGAATCACCGCCCCCGGCAGGGAGAGCCCGGTCACCAGCACGTAGAGCGTAAAGAACACAAGACTCACCGTGACCGGCGCCTGGTCTCGCAACTGAACGAATTCCGCCTGTCGGGCCTTGAGGTTGTCGAGAGTCAGGGCCTGGTCGAGTCCCAGGGCGAAAAAGCCGACCACCGCCGCGGCGATGGCGAAGACGATGAGCAGTTTTTTCATATGCTTGTCTTTGGAGCAAAGGTGCTTTTCACGGAAGCGATATCCCCGCCCAAAGACAAGGCGGCGAGGGATTCGGGAGATTTCTTAAATAGATATAATCGAGAAACGCGGAAATCAAGCAGAGTCACGCTCCGCAAGTACACACCTCCATACGCTGGAGTGTCAAGAGATGATTCATCCAGAGAAAACATTCCGAAGAGGCGGCTCGGATTGAGCAGCCCGCCCTTACGCCATTTTAGTCCATCTAAAAAAATGGAAATCTCTTCCGTGTGACGGCAGAGCAACTGAAAATAAGCATACGCCCCAGACGCCGATGCGGAATTGTTGTTATTTTGGTACAACGGATTTACTATTACGGGGAGATGGCGGATGGGTTCCAGTCGACAACACACGGCCGCACGGAAAAATCTCGATTGCCCAAAAAAGAATTCTTTCAATCCCGTTCCGGGGACGCAAATCACCAGGAATAATGAAAGACTACTACAAAATATTGGGTGTCAGCCGGACCAGCAATTCCGAGGAGATCCGCAAGAAGTACCGGAAGCTGGCCATGCAGTACCATCCCGACCGCAATCCCGACGACCCGGCTGCGGAAGAGCAGTTCAAGGAGATCGCCGAGGCCTACGGCGTACTGACCGACCCTGTCAAGCGGCGAGAGTATGACACCTGCCGGGCCCAGGGCGCCGCCCATGCGGGCAGTCGGAGCGGAGCATTCACCTACAGCCAGGAGGATATCCTCCGCGACCTGTTCCGCGACCCCAACTTCCAGAAGATGTTCAGCGGCTTGCTTCGGGAGTTCCAACGCTCAGGTTTCCGGTACAGCACAGCCTTTATCAAGAAAAGCTTTTTCGGCGGCAAAGGGGGGGTCTTTCTGGGCGGCATCTTCCTGCTCGGCTCGCTCGCCAATCCTCTGCTCACCGGCACCGCCAAAAAGGCCATCGGCGGCCAGGGGACCTCGCTGCTCAAATCGGTCGGCAGCTCGGTCAAGGCACTGCTCGGCAGGAAAACCCCTTCCACCCCTCCCCCGAGAGAAAGACTCCTCGAATACGACACCACCTACCAGACCCCCCTTACCAGCAAGGAGCTGCAGCAGGGCAAGACCATTCAGATCCTCGTATACGGCGAGAAAGGCGAGCAGACCCTGAAGGTCAAGATCCCGCCAGGCAGCCGAAACGGGCAAAAGCTGCGTCTGAAGGGTAAAGGCCGGATGGGCCCCTTCGGCCGAGGCGATCTCTACCTGCATCTGGTAAGAAAAGACCTCTGACATCAGAAGACAGAAGCCAGAGGACAGAAGCCAGAAATCTTGCGGCAACCTTATGTTCGCCCGCACCCGGCATTGGATCACACGGCGAAAACATGTTCGCAGCATAGGGGTGAGCTCAGCTGCCGCCCTTGCCCCTCTGCAGCACAAACATCACGATGAGAACGATGAAGACCCCCGGCAGGACCCTCGCCTGCGGCAGACCATGGCCCAGGGCCAGATCGATCAGCAGCACCAGCCCCGGGTAGAGGTAAGAGTAGGACATGACCCGGGTGGGCCCGAGATAGGGGACCGAGTACTGAGTAAGGAAGAAAGTGACGATGGTGGTGAAGACGGCAAGGTAGGCGACGCCCAGCCACGCATAAAGCGGCACCGCGGTCCAGTCTACCCATGGGAGCCTTAGCCCGGCTACCGGAACCAGCCAGATGCTGCCGGTGACCAGCACCCAGAAGGTCATGACCGCCATCGACTCTCCCCGATGCAACAGCTTCACCAGCGGCGTGTAGAGACCCATGGCGAAACAGCCGCCGAGAAAGATGGCATCCCCCCGGTTCCAGTTCATCGCCAGAAGCTGCGCCGGATCCCCGCGAAAAATGACCCATACCACTCCCACAATCCCGAAAAAGAGCGCCAGCACCTGATTCTTCCGCAACCGCTCGCCGGTGAAGAACAGCGCGTAGATCCAGGAGATGGACGGCACCAGGGCGAAGATGACGGCGGTGTTGAGGGCGGTGGTATAGCGCAGGGACCAGAACATGCAGCAGAAGAATATCACCAGGCTGGCGCTGATCATGGCGCAGCGGCCAAAGAGCGAGGCAGAGAACTGCAGACCGAAACGCCAGCCGACCCAGGGCCCGAACAGGCAGGCGGCCAGGATGAAGCGGACGAGCGTCAAGACCGCCGGATCCAGTTCCGCCGCTATCGCCGCCCCGACGGTGAAGGAGGTGGAAACGAGCGTCGCGCAGACGACCATCAACAGGTGAATGAAGGCCAGCGAATGCTTCTTCCCCGGTTGAGGCTGTCCGGCGCTTGACGAGCCTGCTTTTTCAGCTTCTGGAAACCGGTCCGGGCTGTACGCCACCGTCGCCACCGTCCTTGCCGACCTGCTTGAAGGTGGCCATGGCCGTCGCCACCATCCCGCCGAGATCGGTGAGATTGCCCGGCAGGATCATGGTGTTGTTGACCTTGGCCAGCTTGCCGAACTCGGCGAGATAATGCTTGGCCACCTCGAGGCTCGCCGCCTCCTTGCCACCCGGTCCGGCCAGGGACTCGGCCACCTTGCGAATACCCTCGGCGGTCGCTTCCGCCACCTTGAGGATCTCCATGGCCCGACCTTCCGCCTCGTTGATCCGCTTGATCTTTTCGCCCTCGGAGAGCAGAATGGCCTCCCCCCGGTCGCCTTCCGCCCGGTTGAGGATGGCCTGCTTCTCGCCCTCGGACCGGGCGATCTCCGCCCGCTTCTCGCGCTCGGCCTTCATCTGCTTTTCCATGGCGTCGAGCACCGTCTTGGGCGGCTGGATGTCCTTGATCTCGTAGCGGAGCACCTTGATCCCCCAGTTGGAAGCCGCCTCGTCCAGCGCCGTGACCACCTGGGCGTTGAGGGATTCCCGCGCCTCGAAGGTGTTGTCCAGGGTGATCTTGCCGATGGCCGACCGGAGGCTGGTCTGGGCCAGCTGCATGGCGGCGAAGCGGTAGTCGTCGATGCCGTAGGCGCTCATCTTGGAATTGATCACCTGCATGTACATCACCCCGTCCACCTCGAGCGTCACGTTGTCGGCGGTGATGCAGGTCTGGGCCGGGATATCGATCGGCTCTTCCTTGAGGCTCCTCCTGTAGGCTACCTTGTCGAAGAAGGGGACGAGGATGTGAAAGCCGGCTTCAAGGGTGGTTCGGTACTTGCCGAGCCGCTCCACCACGAATTCCGATCGCTGGGGAACCACCACCGCGGTCTTGATGAGGACGACCACGATCAGCAGCAGGATCACGACAAGGGCGATAAGATTCTGTTCCATCAATCTCCTCCTCTTCGGGTGCGCCGGGACTGCCTGGAATTGCACCAGGAGGCGATCACGGCCAAAAATTCATACTTTCTCGACATGAACGATGAGCCCCTTCTGCCGGACGACCGCAATGATCTCCCCCTCTTCGATCCGCTCGTCGGAGGTGGCCCGCCAGGACGAACCGGCACACTTCACCCGCCCTTCGGCGGGCGGAGCTATGGCCACGCTGACCACGCCTCGCTCCCCGGACGGGATCAGCAGTTGATCGGTGTCGGCATTCAGCTGCCCGGGAGGCGTGGTAAAATAGCGTTTTTGGATCAGATCCCGCAGCAGGAAGAGCGAGAGCAGGGAAGCGGCCATGAAGAACGCCAGCTGCCAGGCGGCTCCGAGCGAAAAGAAGTAGGCGATGAGAGCGGTAACAAGCGCCCCCATGGCGAAAAAGAACAGGACGAAACCGGGCAGGACAAGTTCCAGGATAAAGAGGATGACGCCGATGACCAGCCAGTACAGTGCAGGATGAATACCCATATTTTACTTGTGCTTGAAGGAAGCAGAAAAAGAGGACGAACAGCCTTCGTCCTCTTTCATTATGCATACATTGCGGGCCCTTACCAGTTATTTTTGGAATCTGAAAAGGTACCGGTAGACCACGCCGGCGAGGATGATGAACATTGGCCAGGTCCAGATGAGACCGAGTCCGAAAGGCACCAGGGAAACGAAAAAGAACAGCACCATCGTGAGATAGAGGCCGGCCACCCGCCACCAGACCTCGTGCACCGCCTTGCGGGAGGTTTCCATGGCCTGCCAGGGCGACATCTTCCGGTCGACGATGAGTGGGAGAGTCATGGAGTACCCTATGGCGAGATAGATACCCGGCAGCACCAGCACCAGGAAGCCGAGGAAGATCATGAGAGACTGGAGGATGGCCGCCACGAGGATTCTTCCGGCATTGGAAAAGCCGGTGAAGACCATCTTCCAGTTGATGGGTTCGCCCGCGACTTTGCGGATTCCCATGAAAAGGAGACCGGCGGTGAACAACACCGAAACGGCATCGATCAGCGCCTGAAAGGCAAAATTTGCTATTTCCGCGACAATATCGGCGTCGGCCGCGGACTCCTGGCCGAATCCCGGCAAGAGAAAGGCGCCGCCCGCGGCCAGGACGATGAGAGTGAGATACATCACCGCACTCCCGGCCCAGATGGTGCCCTTGGCGCCCTTGGTCTTCTCCCACGCCTCCCGCAGCGCCCGACCAACGGTAAATCGAGTTTTCACGGAGGCAGCCTCGGCGGACTCCTGCCGTGGAGTGCCCTCGGTCGGTCCGCCGAAGGCCGGAACTTCGGGAGCAGACTCCGATTCGGCGGGCAAACATTCCGGACAATACAGACGGCCGTTCCTGGCGGCAAAAGGAACTCCGGACCTGTTCTTTTTGCCGCACTGCCAGCATTGTTCCCTGATCAACCCGTAGGGCTGGTCTTCCACTTCCTGGACCGGTTCCGGCTCTCGCTTCTGATCCTCGAAGATGAAATGGTCGTCCGGGCTTTCTTCTTCCTTGACCGTTTCGACCGGCGATTCTTCCCGCAGCTTGGTCATCGGCTCCACAACCGCAATTTCTTCCTTGTCAAAGGAGGGGCTTTCCACGTCGAGACTCTCGGCGGCAGGCTCGGCATTCTCCGGCCCGACAGTACTTTCCTCGGCCGGCCGGGGACGATCTTCCTCGTCCGTTTCCTTGAAAAGTCCGGCGGGAAGCTCTTTATCGCTTTCCTCGCCCTCGCCGGCGTCCTTAGCTTCGATCTCCGCGGAGGTTCCGTCCCATTCGAAAACCGTCTTCCGCCCTTCGACTACCGGCTCTTGATCTTCTTCGAGAGTGGTTCCGGGGATCGGAGGAGCCACGACAGCATCTTCGTCCTCGACAGCCTTGATGGCTTCCTCGTGAATATCCTCCACCGTTTCCCGGGGTTCCGGCTCCTGCCCTGTCTCGAGCTCTGCTTCAGCGGGACGTGCTTCTTCGACCGGAACCTCCTCGCCCGTAGTCTCCTCAGCCGGGATAGCTTCACCGGAGGCCGTTTCCTCAGGAGGCATCTCGTCGGTGGGGCCCGCTTCTTCCGCAAGCATTTCTCCGTCCCGGAGCTCCGCAGGTCTCGGCTCCTCAGTCAAGACCTCGGCCGGCTGTTCAAAGGCCTCCTGCAAGTCGGCAGCGACACCCTCTCCAGCCATAAAATTCCCGTTACATTTCGGGCATTTAACCTTTTTTCCCCGATAAGAGTCATCTGCCACGCCCTTGACGCCGCAGTGTGGACAATACAATTTCATCGAACGTCTCCCGCCTCTTTGCTCATTCCCTGCCGATTCTCCTGCCTGGCAACATCTAGTTGATCCGGGGATATCTAGTCGATCCGAGGATATATTACGCGCCCCAACAAACGGTACTCCTTACCGACCGGACACATCATTGAATTTACCTGATATTTATGCTATGATTCTTGTATTATTAAATAGAAGGATAGCCAAATACAATTTATTTTTCAGTTATTTCGGACAAATTGGTGACATGGAAATAATTCTCATTGCCGCCATTGCCAAAAACAGGATCATCGGCCGGGACAACAAACTGCCGTGGAATATCCCGGAAGATCTAAAGCTCTTCAAGCAGACCACGATGGGTTACCCGATGATCATGGGACGTAAGACCTTCGAGTCGCTCATCCGTCCGCTCCCCGGCCGACGCCATATCGTGCTGAGCCGCAACCCCCATTACCGTCCGCAGGGCGGCGAATATGCTCCAACACTCACGGATGCCCTCGAACTATGCGGGGATGTCGAAAAGGTCTTCGTGATCGGTGGCTCGCAAATCTTCAAACAAGCCCTGCCCTTCGCCACCGGGATGATTCTCACTTTTCTCGACCGGGATGCGGACGGCGATGTGGTCTTCCCGGATTTCTCAGGCGAGGGCTTCGTCGAAACCGAGCGCAAGGCCTACCCCGATTCGTCGGAACCCTTTACTGTGGTTACCTATCAGCGCCTTCCTTCCGCTCCCTGACCGGCCTGCTTTTTCGCCGACTCTATTCATAACAACCGGCCCGAAAAACCGAAAAAGGCCATAATGATCCAGTGCCCGTCGCTCTTTACTTCCCGCCGAAAATGATCATCGTGCTCGTTAGAAAAAATAAATGAGGATTAACTATGGACGATCACGTGACAATCAGCAAGCTTGAAACCCAAGTCAGAAGAGGACTGGTGGTGATCATCACCGGCAACGGCAAAGGCAAAACCACTTCGGCCATGGGCATGGCCCTGCGCGGCTGCGGCCACGGCCTGAAGACCACCATTGTCCAGTTTATGAAAGGCGACCTTTATTCCGGCGAGTGGGACGGGGTGAAACTGCTTGATCCCTTCGTCACCCTCCATCATACCGGCAAAGGCTTCTGCGGAATTCAGGGCAACCCCTTCCCCCATTCCGAACACCGCAAAAACGCCCAGGACGCCATCGAGCTGGTAGAATCCATACTCCGGGCCGACAGCTGCGACACCCTTATCCTCGATGAAATCAACAACGCCCTCCACCTCGGCCTTGTCGACCTGCCCCAGGTGAAACGCCTGCTCGCCCTGCGTCCACGCCATATGCACATGGTACTGACCGGCCGCGATGCCCATCCCGACCTCATCGAACTCGCCGATACGGTGAGCGAGGTCCGCGAGATCAAACACGCCTACCGAAAGGACATCGAACCCCAGCCGGGCATTGACTTCTAATGCGGGCTGACGCCCGCAACCCAAAGGTTGTTCATCCCCTCCGACAGCAAGAGGAGATTAGTTCCTTTATGAAATTCGTTTCAAAAAAACCAAGAAAAGAATTTCCACTACCACGCACAAGCCCACGCAGTCACCCTACAATGTAGTATTTATTTAAGTATTTCAAATAATTATACAACAAAAACCTTGGCAATTGCGGCCTGCCGTGCTACCATTTAATGGGATCTTGTCTCAAAAACAACACCCCAGGATCAACGCAAATTGAAACATACCGGAGGTGACCTATGACGACGCTCAGCCATTACCTGGAATTGAATGGAAAAAGATACCTTCTGTCCGACGAGAACCACCTCCTGGATCTCAAGTCCTGGGATTATCAGATCCGGGACTACATCGCCCTGCAGCTGAATCTCAAACTCACGGACGACCATGTCAAGGTGATCGAACTCATCCGGCGGTCGTTCAAGGAGCGGAACAAGCATCCCTTTGTCCGAGTTGTCACTGCCGACATGGCCAAAGAAATGGGCCCGGAGAAGGGCACCATGCGCTATTTCTACAATCTCTTCCCCAAAGGCATTCATCAGGCCTTCCAACTGGCGGGGCTGCCGATGCAGGGATTCTGTTTCTGATTCCTACCCCCAAGAGAAACTCTTTATCCCTTGTGGGATACAGGAGTTGTCGGGTACCAAAAACGGCAAAGGCCGGTTCTGCCCGAACTGGCCTTTGCCTGCTTTTCCAAGTGCGGAAAGCTCAACCTATTTCAAGGGGTTTGCACAACTCATCGCTCTCCGCAGCAACCCTACCGCACGACTGACAGGAATACTTCATCGCGGCGAGTTTCTCCTTGCATACGTGAGTCGCCCCCACATCCTTGGCCCCGCAGTACGAGCATGACAGCACTTCGAGGGTCGGATTGCAGAGATGCCCCGGATCATCGGCGACGGCACCGCAATTTTTACAGGTATGGGCCATAACAAGCCTCCTTTGCAGGAATAGTGGATAATCGATGCTCCCTGGTCTCGTTTGCCCCGCATTCGAAATAAAACGACAGAATCGGTCTCGCTTGCTCAGAAAAAGCTCCATCGTTTTCCCCACCCTTCACAAATGGGGCTCTCTTTATACTACCCATTTGTGAGTGGTAAGCACCTTTAGGGAATTCACTGAAAACATGAATTTCTTAGGTAAAATGTCGAAGCATCCGTGAGTTCGACGTTAAGCCAGAGTCTCGGCCTTGTCAATGGCCGCCATCCAGGTCAGCCGGATCTCCCGCGACTACTTCCTTTTATCGCTCAAACCTTCCAAAGTCACCAGGACCTCGACGTCCTTTCCTACCAATCCCATCTCATAGAATTTTCCAGAACCGATCTTGTATGCCAACCGGTCGATGGTCAGTCCGCCATTGAAACCGATGACCTCCTTGTCCTTGACCGCCGGATGGTCTTTCATACCCGCCAGCACCAGTGGCAGCGTCAGTTCGTATTCGACCCCCTTGACCTTGAAAATACCATGCACATCGTAACGGCCGTTGCCGGCATCGGTAATCCGGGTAGAGGTGAAGGTCATGAAGGGATATTTGCCCGAGTCGAAGAAATCGGAGGATTGCAAATGGCGATCGCGTTTTTCGACGTCAGTGTCGATCGATGCAGTCTTTATCTCGAAATTGAACCGACTTTCCGCCAGATTTTGCGGATCGAAAACGACCTCTCCTGTATAGTCGCCAAAACGTCCCTGAACCTTCGAATAGATGTGATCTACGCGAAAGTAGAAATTGGAATGGGCCTTGTCGAGCTCCCAGACTCGCCCCGCGGCAAAGGCGGACGAAGCACTCAGCACAACAGCAAACAGTGAAAGAAACAACTTCTGAATCATAAATCCTCCTCGGAATTTGAATAAAGTTCAGGCCGCAGCCGCTTGAACTCCTTCTTCCGACTTTTCATGGTACCGGTTGCGACACCACAAATCGGACAAACGAACTATGGCCGTTTTACTGATGGTTACTTTTCCTTAAACGACTAATCAGCTAGCTGGGTAAGTCCTTTTCACGAAATTCATCTCTAAAGTTATTAATATGCATCCACCGGAAATCAAGCTGGAGGTCGAATCGATTTACCCGCGCTGCGGGACAAGCCGTTTTATTTTCAGGATGGCTGCGGCAAGTGCCGCAAGTGTGCTGAACAGCCCGACCTTCGGCATGTCCTGGGCGAAGGAATCGCTGACAAAAAGGACATGGATGGCCAGCAGCATGGGGGAAAAGTAGGCCAGCAGCCGGTGCATGAGCCGCCAGTGGGCGTAATTCATGCCGATTTGCTGACGAAAGAGGGAGAAAATCACATTCGCAAGGATGATCAGAAGCAACGAGGCCCCGATGAGTTCCGGCCAGGATTTGAGCGCGAGAAAAGTCCTCATCTCCTCGACCAGCAACACCAGGCTCACGTGGAGAATCCCGAAAGAAGCGATAACCAGACCATTGATCCGGTGCCAGCGCGTGAGACGGATCACCCCGAAAATCTCCTCGAGCAGCCTGCCCCGCACCCCGAGCAGCATCTGGACAAAAATCGAGACCGCCGCGGCAAGGCCTGCCAACTGCCCGCAACGCAGCAGGGTCTTGTCGAAACCCACCTTGTACCAGAGGGTCTGTGACTCGTAGACAAAGGGTACGGAAAGTGCCCCACCGGCAAAAAGAGCAAGAAGCAGCAGGAAAATAGAGGCGGCCCCTCGTCTTGTTGCCGGCCCCATCCTTCTCTTGCTCTCTTTTCTCTGCATAGTGATCAAATCCGAGATGTTCTGTGCTGTATAGGCTGGTCGGCAGTCAACAAGCCCTACGACGATAGGTCCGGAACCCGGGCCAGGAATCTGTCGGATTCGACAGGCTCCTGGAGCGGCGGAAGATGCCTTTACTTGAGGCCGGGATGGCTGGCGATCTCTTCCTCGATCAGCTCGGGATCGTCCGCATTGTAGCGGATGATATTCTGCAGGTGCATCAGATTGTCGGGCGTGATCCGGTGAAACTTCAGGCTCACCTCACCGTTGCCGGCGCGGACCACTTCACCGTACACCTCGACACCCGGCGCCATCCGTGGGAGGAAAATGGTGAATTGACACTCCGCGCCGAGCGGCAGGTCTTCTTTGACTTCGAGGAGGCAGCCGCCGACGCTCAAATTGACTATCCGCTCGACCGGGTATTCCTTTTCGCCCACCGTAAGTCGAGCCCGCACGTTAAAAACAATCCGGCTGAATCGCCTCTTTTCTGCCGTCATGATCCCTCTTATTCTCTGCTGTTCAATGGTCTGGACATCCTGTAAGATAACCTCACAGAACTATATAGCGATTTCCCAGTAGAATTCAAGATCGCTTCCGTCGCATGCGGGATTCCCACCATCAAAGTTCGAGAGCACCAATGGAAGATAACACAAACGACATAAGAGGCAGGCTCATCCTCAGGACTCTTGCCATGCCGGCCGATACCAACCCCCATGGGGACATCTTCGGCGGCTGGATCATGGCTCAAATGGATATCGCCGGTGGCATTCTGGCCCGCGAGAACACCTGTTCCAGGGTCGTTACGGTGGCGGTGGATTCGATAGTCTTCATCAAGCCGGTCCACGTCGGCGATGTGGTGGCCTGTTACGGCGAAGTGGTCAGAATAGGCACGACCTCCATTAAGATCGAACTCGAGGTCTGGGTGAAGCCGGCTCTTGACCGGCCGGGAGAGGAGGCCGCGGAACTTCTGGTTACCAAGGCAGCCTTTACCTATGTGGCGGTCGACAGCCAGGGGAAGAAGCAGCCGGTCAATCGGAATTGCAGGTGATGGAGGAGCGGTACCCCGCCTTCGCTCACGGCCTCTCCAACAAAATGCCCTCACGATCGATGAACCCGAGAATGGCCTGCCAGTATGCCGGGTACATATCTATATTGCCATGATCGGCGGCGGCGAGATAAATAACTTCTTTTTCGCCCCGGATATGCTCGATCAGATTTTTCGTTCGCTCAGGGTTGATCACCTGGTCCTTGCCGCCGTAGAGCACCAGCAGCGGGCAACGGATGTCTTTCACGTATTCGAATGAGGCGAAGCGGTGACGAAGAAAGGAAGAGACAGGCAGCCAGGGATAGAGTGATTTAGCCACGTTCTCAATACTGTCAAAGGGTGTTACCAGGATCGCCCCCTGCACCTGCCGTCGCGATGCGACATAACAGGCGACTCCCGATCCGAGGCTCCGGCCGATCAGGAAAACCTTATCGGGTGAATACCGGGCGGAGATATCGTCCATGACAGCCAGGGCATCGGCGAACAACTCGGCCTCACCCGGCTTACCGCCGCTCGGCCCGTACCCCCGATAAGCAACGAAGAGGGACGCCGCCTGGACGCTCTTATACTCCTCAATGTTCAGAAAGACGTCTTCCGCGTTGCCGCCGTAATAGATGAGCAGCTTTTCACGGGCATAGGCGGGATTTACCAGCCAGCCGTGCAGGCTGACCCCGCCCCGCTCGAGGCTGTAGTCGACCACCCCGTCCTCGCCATGCCCTTCGTGCCGCGCCGCAGTCGGATAGAATATCAGAAAATCCTGCCGCAGATACATATAGACCATGCACAGCACGTAGAAGATGAGGACAGAGAAAAGCAGTTGCACAGCAAGCGTCATCATCTTCATCGACCCCTTTGCCTCGGCGATCGTCCTTGCGGTGAAGCGCCGGCGTCCCGGCTGCCGGATGACAGCGAGCAATTCATGGCCGCCACCAGTCATGAAAATGGTGGACTGGACCATGTCCCCGGCCAAGGGTCAGATCAGCTCCGGCCCGCAGGGCCCGGCCGAGGTACTCCTTGGCCTCCCGGACCGCCTGGGTCATCGGCAGGCCTCTGGCGAGATGGGCGGCAATTGCCGAGGAGAGGGTGCAGCCGGTGCCGTGGGAGTTCGGCGTGAAAATCCGCTCCCCCTCCAGTTCCATTATCCTGCCTGTCTTGGCGTCGAAGAACATATCGAGGCTGCTGCCTTCCGCAAGATGCCCGCCCTTCAGATACACCGCGCAACAGCCCAGCCGCACCAGATCCCTGCAGGCATCGGCCATCTGATCGCCGCGACCCACCTCTCGGCCGAGCAGCACCGAGGCCTCCGGGAGATTGGGGGTGACCAGATCGGCAAGCGGCAAGAGGTGGCTCTTCAGGTCCTCCACCGCCTTCGAAGCCAGCAGGCTGTCGCCGCTCTTGGCCACCATGACCGGATCGAGGACGACAGCGCCGCACCCCTTTGAAACAAAGCGGCGAAGCCGGTCGGCGACCGTCATGATGATCGGCGATGAATGGAGCATGCCAATTTTTATCGCATCGGTGCCGATATCGGAAAGTACCGCGTCCAGCTGCAAGCCGACCATTTCCGGAGGAATCGGGTGAACACCGGTCACCGCCACGGTATTCTGTGCGGTCACCGCAGTGATAACCGACATGCCGTAGCAGCCGAGGGCCGAAAAAGTCTTGAGATCCGCCTGAATGCCGGCGCCGCCCCCGCTGTCCGAACCGGCTATGGTCAACGCCCGGCAATAGGATTGCCTAGGATTCATTTTTTGCCTCCGTTCTTCGATGGAACTTTTCCAAAGGAAGAGCTACCACGAAGAAGTCGGTATTGTCAACGGCACTGGGAGCTTCGCCAAAATCGAAATTGAAATTCGAATCGCTATGGAAAGCGAGATGAGGGGGAGAGGGGGTGTGACCAGCAGATCACCCTCCGCCTCAGCGGAGGGTGATCTGCGGCTCCGGCTAGCCGACAATGCAGAGACACTGATCCTTGGCCAGCTGGATCAGTTTGTTGGTAACCCGGCCCATGGAGAAGTCGGCCACCTCGGTATGGCCCCGCCTGCCCACGACGATGGTCCCGTACCCGCCTTCTTTAGCCTCGTTGGCGACGGCCTCCGCCCGGCTCTTGACAGAGGTGACGATCTTCGTCGAGATTCGGGAGGGCGGGATGTCGAGGTCATTCAGGAGGTTTTCCGCCGATTGGAAAACGGAACGAATATCCCGCTCGGCATCCTCCAGCAGCCTCTTCCGGTAGGCTTCCGGGAATATCTCCTCCATGCCCATGCCGGATACGGCGATGCCGCGGATGGCATGAAACAGGGTGATCGAGTTGTCGCCGCGACCGAGCAGCGTTGCGGCAAACCGCACCGCCTCGAGGGAGTGCGGCGAGGAATCGAGGGCCACCAGGACCTTGTCCGAGCTGGACTTTCCGCCAACCAGCCACAGTGACGGAGTCGGAAAGGTACTGACTATCTTGCTGGCGGTGCTGCCGAGGGGCATGTTCGGCAGGGAACCTATCTGCCCGCGACCGAGGACCAGAACATCATATCCTCCCCGCTTCGCCTCCGCCAGAATGTCCCTGGCTATCCCTTCGTTCTTTGCTTCCACCCGCGTCAAGACATGCTCCGGCTTGAGTCCGGCATCCTTGAATATTTCCGCGGCGTTTCCGACAAAATTCGCCGCCGCATCCTCCTGCTTCCGCTGGTATTCCCTTATCACTTCGATCTGCTCCGACCATCCCGGGTCATTGCCCAGATCCCACAACGTCTCGGGAACCTTGCTGATTACATGATAGATGCACACCTGGGCTCCGGAGGACTGCAAAGCTTTGCTCACAAACCGGACTACCACCGATGATTCTGCCGTACCGTCAACCGCCAACAGGGCTCTCTTGTTCGTCTCTTTCATCTTCGATTCTCCATTGCCTTTTGTAAGAAGTACTATTCCAGTGCGCCTGGTTATTCAGGCGCCGCCGTTATTCAGGTATCGATGATGACGCCGGTCGCTCGTCAATGGGACAGGTTTCACCGCCCGAATTTCCTATAGCAACTCCGGGACCATGATGGTCACTATTAAAATTGTTGCGCGATTTCGTAGGATTATCCATAGAACTTGAAAAGAAGTCCCGCTATGGCCGCAGAACCTGCCTTTACGCTGGCTATACGGTCTTCAGCTCATTCTCCGGAACAGATCTGCTATCTCGCTGTTTTTCCGGCCTATATCTGGTTGTGTAGAATCAGTGACATGGCGCGTCGCGCAGTGAAGACTTATATACAGGAAGGAAAGAGAAGAATCGGCCGCCCCGGGGCCGAAAAGGGAGGGTTTTCAGGCGCGCGACAGGGTGGCGCCGAATCAACGACTGCTTTCTGCCTTCAACCGACCAGATAGGTGCCGGTGCCGGCGGCAATGAGAATTTTCTCGTCGTTGCAGAATTCAGTGCGAACCACCGCCACCCTGCTGCCATGGCGCAGGACCGAGCCGGTGGCTGTAAAATAGGTGCCCTTGCCGGCCCGCAGGTAATCGACCCGCAGGTCGATAGTGCTCATCCGGACCAGACGCCGGCCCGCTTCCTCGACGTCATGGCCTTCCAGGTGTTTGAGGAGTTCCACAGAAGCCACCAGCCCGCCGGTAAGGTCGAGCACCGAGGAGATCACCCCGCCGTGAAGGATCTCCCGGACGAAGTTGCCGATGAGTTCCTCCCGCATGTCGATCCGCACCAGGACCTTCTCGGGTGTGAGCTCGACAATCCGGATGCCCAGGAGACGGTCGAAGGGCATTCGCTGTTCATAGATTTCTTTCAACAATTCGAGCGCTTCCGGCAGTTTCATCTAACTCCCCCGTGGTTCTCGTTGACTGTAATCCGCGATCTTGCCTGCAAAATGAATTCGCGACGGCGTCCATCCGCTCAACGTGAGTGAGAATATCACCCGAACTATCGATATTTATCCCTTATCGCCGTTGTCATTTTTACGCTTGCGGGCGATCTTCCTGAAGATCTTCCGGATCACCGGCATGGTCATGAGATTCTCGCCGCTGATCCGGCGCAGCACGAGGTCGGTGTTGGCCACCACCGTGGCGCTGCGCCGGCCTTTCTTATTGAAATAGGCCATCTCGCCGAAAATGTCGCCGGACGAGAGAGTGTTGATCAGCCGGCCTTCCCCGTCCAAAACGGTGACAACGCCGTTGTCGATGAAATAGACCCCGTCCGGCTTATCCTGATAGCGAATAATGCACTCGCCTTTTTTCCGCCAGATCAGTTTGAACTTCCTTTCCCATTCGGTATCGACCACCAGCGCCTGATAAAATTCCGCATCTATGGCCTTCAGTAACTCGCTGGACAGATTGAGCAGACGGATCTCGCCGGTTTCGGTGTTCGAATCGCCGATTTTCATCCCGACTCTTTTGAACTCCCTGTCGGGACGCGGATGGTTGCCGATGTATTCCAGGATCCGTTCCGTGGCCAGATCTCTCTTGCCGGTGAGGTCTACAAAGTGCTCCTGCGCCTCCAAAAGCAAGGTCCGGGCCATCGGAAAATCGGCGGAAACGGCCTGCAGACCATTACCGCAGAACAGTTCCACCGCCCTATTTTTCATCTCAATGAAGCGGAGGAGTTTCGTCTCGTCGACATCGGTGGGGCAACCCTGGGTACCCGGCCGATATATCGAGTAAAGGTGAACCGGATGGGAAAAATTCTTGGGCGTGACCTTGCCGATGCCAACCAGATACTTGGCATGAACGGCCTGGCACAACGCCACCTCCCGATCCATGAGGATGCGGGTGCCGAAATAGCCGCATAGTTCCTCCAGCCGGCTGGCCACCGAAAAACTCGCGCCGAACCGCATGGTTTTCCCTTCGAGTACCGCTTCGGTGATGAAGCCGCTGTACAGGCCGATCCTGGTGGGGGCGATGATGCCTTTTTCCATGGCGTAGACCATCTCCAACGCCACCTGCAAGGCTTTGCCGCATACCTCCTCAATCCCGTCCCCGGGGCCGATCTCGAATACGGCAACCGCGCCGTCTCCCGCCGAGGATTCTATCCGCTGTTCATCGCCGCATACCAGACTGACGATCTCCTTGAGCGTAGTATGATACGACATCATGAATTTCTTGATGTCGGACGGGCGCATCTCTGCGGTTTTGCGGGAATAACCGATCATGTCGCTGAGCAGGATCACCACTTCCTTTTCAACTTCCGGCGACTCGCTGGGGTTTGCCGTCTCCACCAATTTCTTCACTCCCATACAGCTATTACGCTCTGAGCCCAATCCTTCCTTGAACATTCTGAAATCACGCCCTCCGGCACTCATGCGGGCTAACCCCGATAAACGGGATAAGTACCTTCACGAAATTCGTCTTTAAGCAAGAATCGAATTTCTAAGGTACTAATGCCCCGCAAGGGCTGTCATCCCCTCCGACAGCAGAGGGGATAAGGTATTTCAAAAAACAAGAAATCAATGAGGTACTATCCGAAGCACCCTTCGACAATCCTCACAATCGTAACGCCATAACAGCCAATAATCAAAAAAATATTTAAAACGGGACAATGGGTAATTTGGGCTGGCACTTCCCCTTTTCGACGGAAATGATATGCTGGATATTGGGAATGTTACTTACCGAAGTTCCGAACCGACAAGGAGGAAAGGCATGAAGTTGGTGTACAAGGAGGTTCCCGTCGAATTCCTGGCCGCGCTGCCGGAAGGCATCAAATACGTGCAGAAGCAGGGCAAGGATTTTCTCGTTATCGAAAAGCTCTACTGCCGGGACGGCCACAGCCTCATGGCTGACCACGTCCGGCTGCACGGCGAGCCCTCGATCTGCCTCGATGCGACTATCGGCAGCCGGCGCGGCCGGGTCTTCGTCGACGCCTTCTGGGGCAGCCACGATAAGCTCTACAGCTTCCTGCCCAACGACGCCGAGCGGCACAGCATCACCGAGGCCCGCTGTCCCCACTGCGGCATAAGCCTCATGGCGGAAAGATATTGCACCTACGAAGGCTGCGGCTCCACCCGGGCCATCGTCCTCCATCTGCCGGGCGGAGTCAACAAGGTGCTGGTCTGCGCCCGCCACGGCTGCCCGGACCACGAGCTGGTCATCCGGCGCATCCCCGATGAAATAGCCCGCAGGGTACGCAAGATCAATTATTTCGGTGAATTTCATGAAGATATGTTCCGAGGCATCTGACAACCCTCAAGGGGTACTCAGTCCAGTCCCCCCTTGAGGGGGATAAGTGCCTTGGTGGTGAAGTTCTTAGTAGTCTCCAGTTTTTTTGTTATTTAAGACAGACTTTCAGGAGTAAGGCACTCATGAAGGAACCGGAAGAAAAAGACCAGAATCACATCGAGATCAACCGGGAGCGCTGCAAGGGTTGCGCAGTCTGCATCGTCGCCTGCCCGAACGACTGCATCGAGATGAGCTCGGAGATCAACAGGATGGGCTACCAGTTCGCTCGCTTCGCCGGTCGCAAGTGCCTGGCCTGCGGCCTCTGCTTCTACAGCTGTCCGGAGTTCGGAACCATCACCGTCCATCAGAAATTGCGCAAAAAGAGCTGAGGAGGTCGATATGGGACAGCATCTGATGAAAGGCAATGAGGCGGTGGTCTACGGCGCCCTGCTCGGCGGGGCCACCCACTATTTCGGCTACCCTATCACTCCCGCGAGCGAGATCGCCCATGCCGCGGCCGAGCTCTTTCCCCGCTGCGGCCGGCATTTCCTCCAGGCGGAGTGCGAGGTCAGCTCGATCAGCATGCTCTACGGGGCGGCAGCCGCCGGCGCCCGGGCGATTACCGGCTCCTCGGGGCCGGGACTGTCGCTCATGGCCGAGGGACTCTCCTACCTCTCCGGCTCCGAGCTCCCCTGCGTGGTGGTCGACGTGCAGCGGGCGGGGCCGGGTCTCGGCTACATCTGGCCGGAGCAGGCCGACTACAACTTCATCGTCCACGGCGCCGGCCACGGCAGCCACAGCGGCATCGTGCTCGCCCCCAACTCGGCCCAGGAGATGTGCGACTGTGCCTACCGGGCCTTCGAGCTCGCCGAAGGCTACCGCTGCACGGTCTTCATCCTCTCCGACGCCTACATCGGCCAGATCATGGAGCCGGTCGAGTTGCCGAAAAAGCTTAAGAATAATCCGCACAAGGAATGGGCGCTGTACGGCAATGCCGCCAGCCGCGGCAATGTCGTCTCCTCTATCTACCTCAAGATGGAGGAGTTGGAGGGCCACAACAAAAAGCTGCAGGAGAAATACCGGCGGATGGCCGCGGAGATCGTCGACTTCGAGGAGGTGGAGACCGGCGATGCCGAATACCTCTTCGTCGCCTACGGGATAAGCTCGCGGATCTGCCATTCGGCGGTCCACGAGCTACGAAAGAGAGGCATACGGGCCGGGATGCTGCGCCCGAAGACCCTCTTCCCCTTCCCCGGCGTCCGGCTGCGCGAGCTGGCCGGCCAGGTGAAGAAGATGATCGCCGCCGAAATGAGCTGCGGGCAAATGGTCCGCGACGTGCAACTGGCAGTGGCAGGAAGAGTGCCGGTCGATCTCTACAACTGGATGGGCGGCCGGATTCCCACGACCGAGGAGATCGTCCGGCGCCTCATGGAGGATAACGCATGCACCAGGTAAAACATCAGAAGGCCCGCGCCCTCTACTCCACCTTCGAGCGCAAGGCCCCCGGCGCCGAGTCCAGCCACTACTGCCCGGGCTGCGGCCACGGCGTTGTCCACAACCTCATCGCCGAGGCCATCGACGACCTGGGCATCCAGGACCGGGTGATCTTCTGCTCGCCGGTCGGCTGCAGCGTCTTCGGCTACTACTACTTCGATGTCGGCAACATCCAGTGCGCCCACGGCCGGGCCCCGGCGGTGGCCTCGGCCATCCGGAGGACGAACCCCGATTCGATCGTCATCTCCTACCAGGGCGACGGCGACCTTGCCGGCATCGGCATGAGCCAGATCGTCCACGCCGCCAACCGCGGCGAGAACATCACCGTCTTCTTCATCAACAACGCCATCTACGGCATGACCGGCGGCCAGATGGCCCCGACCACCGTTCTGGGCCAGAAGACCGTCACCACCCCGGATGGCCGCCAGGCGGCAAACGAAGGCTTCCCCATCGGCGTCTGCGAGATTATCGACAGCCTGCACGCTCCGGTCTTCGTCGAGAGGGTGTCTCTCGCGGACGCGGCGAAGGTCATGAAGGCCCGAATGGCGATCCGCAAGGGGCTGCGCAACCAGGTAGAGGGCCGGGGTTTTTCGCTGGTCGAGATTCTCTCGCCCTGCCCGGTGAACTGGAAGATGACGCCGGTCGAGGCGCGCAGGTGGCTGGCGGAGAACCTGGAGCCAGCCTTCCCGGTGGGCAACCTGCGCGATCTCACCAAAGGCCAGGTCGACAAACTCGAGCGGAAGAAGCCGGCCCCGGTGAGCGACGAGCAGATTCTTTCGATCCTCGGTGTCGACGAGGAAGAGGCCCACACCGGCACGGTACGGCTGAAGGAGGAGCAGCACGTCAAGATCGCCGGCTTTGGCGGTCAGGGGGTGCTCTCGACCGGCATCCTGCTTGCAAACTGCGCCATCGCCGAAGGCCTCAGGACCACCTGGCTGCCCTCCTACGGTGCGGAGATGCGGGGCGGCACGGCCAACGCCAGCATCCACATCTCCCACGAGACCATCGGCTCGCCCCTGGTCTCCTTCCCCAACGCCCTCTTGACCATGAACCTGCCGTCGCTCGACGCCTTCGAGGACACCGTGCGGCCGGGCGGCTCGATCTTCGTCAACTCCTCGCTCGTGCCTCGCACGGTGCGGCGGACGGACGTTGCCGCCTATCACATCCCGGCAACCGAGATGGCGAACGCGATGGGCGCCGTCCAGGTGGCAAGCGTGATCCTCCTCACCGTCTACGCCCTGGCTTCGGGCGCAATCACCCTGGAGACGCTCGGAAAGGTCATCCCCCTCTCCCTCAAACGCAAGGAACTCTCGGACATAAATCTGCAGGCCATTGAGGCGGGGACCCGCTGGTGGCGGGAGAATGGGATGAAATGAAATACATCGGGGGCGATACCAAGAGCGTCCGCGCCAGTAGAAAAAAAAGATTTCGGCATTATAGTTGGCGAGAACCGAATTCCTCTGCGCCGCTGTTCATACGTTGATCACCGAAGAGGCAGACCATGCTCAAGAGAACTCTTTTTTTCGCAACGGGGCTTGCCCTGGCACTCCTGAACGCCTGCACCCCAAAACAGGCTCAACTCCCCATCGACACGGCCAGCGTCGTCCCCGGCACCGAAGTCTCCAGGAAGGGTGAAAGGCTCGCGCTCGCCGGCACCGGCATCCAGATCGGACAACGGCTGCCGGACACCGCCCTGATTGACGCCGCAACGATGCAGCCCGTCAATCTGAACGATTACCGGGGCAGCGTCCTTCTCCTCAGCATCGTGCCATCCATCGACACCAAGGTGTGCGAGGCGCAGACCCATTATCTCGGCGAGCGGGGCGATGCACTGCCGGCGGCGGTAAAAAGGATTACCGTAAGCCGCGACACGCCCTTCGCCCAGGCACGATTTGCCAGGGAAGCGAAACTCGAAGACGTCCAGTATCTTTCCGACTATAAGGAAGGGGCATTCGGCCGGTCGACAGGCCTGCTCATCGATAGCTCGCGATTGCTCGCGCGGGCAGTCATTCTCGTCGATAAAGAAGGAATCGTCCGCTACCTCCAGGTGGTCCCGGACACCAGCCACCTCCCGGACCTGGAACAGGCCTTCGCCAAGGCAACCGCTTTAGCCGGCACACCCTGAGGACGGGTTGTTTTCTGAAATCCTTTGAGAACAGTCATGACCCCCTGGAGAGGGTTGTTGAACTCATGGGCGATAGAGGCGGACAGTCTACCTATAACAGATAGTTTTTCAGCGTGCAGGAGGTGTGCCTGGGACTCCTGAAGCTCGCCGGTGCGCCGTTCGACCCGGCGTTCCAGCTCCTCGTTCAGTGCCTTGAGTTCCTGTTCGTTCTTTTTACGCTGAGTAATGTCACGGACGATGGCCCACATCGCGGATGGTTTGCCGTCATCATCGCAGAGAAGTATTGTCCGTAATTCCACGCGGAAAACGGTTCCTTCCTTTCGGCGATACTCCTTTTCGTATATATCTGAAATGCCGGGGACAAATGTCGCTACCCAAAGAATGGGTCTCGGCGAAGCTCTTTTCCACCTTTCAGCAGGAAATTCTGTCACTCCTGCTTTACATTTCAGACATTCACATCTCAAAATGTCACATTTTATTCACCGACAAATCAACAATCAAAGCAGTTAGATAGTCCGTTTAACTCAAAAACTGTCACCAGTTCTATACGGTCTGTGGCCAGCATTCTTAGCCCTGAAAATTTCTAATACCTGTGGTGCTAGAATTTAGGAAAAAAATAATTCTACAGCTCTGGCACAGCACATGAATAACTTTTGTCATTAGGGTGAGGGTAATATAGGAAATTTCTGTAACGGCGGAAGCGACACCAGCAACCATTCCTAAGGAAGCAAAATAAATTTAAAACAAAGCGGCTTTGAGAAGCAAGCAAGATTACAGTTAGGCTTACAAACATTTTCGATTGAAAGATCCTAATCCGAAAAAACAAGGAAGCCTTATGAAAAGAACTGGTTTTGTTTATGATGAAAGATATTTGCTGCATGACGCAGGCAAGTTTCATCCTGAATGCCCGCAAAGATTGGAAATAATCGTCAAAGGGCTCGAAAAATCAGGAATCTTGAGGCAATTGACGCGGATTGAAGTTGCGAAGGCCGATAATCAATGGGTAGAAACAGTTCATAATAACTGCTATATCAATCGCTTTCTTGAAGCCTGCACATCAGGGTTGAATGAATTTGAGCACCCGGATAACGGTATATGCCGAGACAGCTATGACGCGGCGCTGCTTGCCGTTGGTGGGGTGCTCAAAGCGATCGATGCCGTTATGAAAGGCGAAGTTGATAATGCTTTTTGTGCAGTTCGACCGCCGGGACATCACGCCGAGGCAGATAAACCCATGGGGTTTTGCTATTTCAACAACGTGGCCATCGGGGCTCGATATCTACAGAAAGAGTATGGCCTCAAAAGAGTTGGGATAATCGATTTTGATGTGCACCACGGAAACGGAACCCAACACATATTTGAAAGTGATCCGACACTATTTTACTATTCCATTCATGAGCACCCCTCATTTGCTTATCCAGGCACCGGCAGGGAATTTGAAGCAGGACTCGGTAAGGGAAAAGGGTACACGGTCAATTCGCCGGTTCTCCCCGGACAGGGGGACGATGACTACAAGCGGTTAATCATGAGAGAATTGCTGCCCGCCTTCAAAAGATTCAATCCCGAATTCATATTACTCTCGGCCGGCTTTGATGCTCATGAAGCTGACATGATGTCAGGGACCACACTTTCTACCGAAGGTTTTGATTTCATTTCAGAAGCTATTGTGAATCTCGTCAATCTCTGCTCGGGGGGAAGGGTGGTTTCAGTCCTGGAAGGCGGATATGACCTCAATATCCTGCCTCTTTTAGTGGAGAATCATATAAGGTTCCTGGCGGATCTGAAGTAACATTCATGCTTCCATCAAAAAAATATTCCCAAAATCAAAATAACCTAAGGAGGCTATATGTTCGTAAGCGAGAAAATGGCGAAAAATCTGACTACAGCGAAGCGGGACATGACGATATTTGAGGCAAAAACAATAATGGCGGAAAAAAATTTTCGTCACCTACCAATCGTTGACAATGAGGGTAAACTCATCGGCATCGTGAGCGATCGTGACATTCGTGCCGCCATGCCTTCAACCCTGTTGAACAAAGCTGATTATGACATCAACCTGGCAAAGATCATGAATGTTCCCGTTGGGGAGATCATGACCAGAAATCCCCTGACCATTTATGCATACTATACCATTCAGGATAGCCTATTGATTATGCAGAAAAAAAAGGTCGGCGCCTTGCCGGTGATCGATCAGGAAGGTTATCTGAAAGGCCTGCTCTCTGTCCGCGACCTGCTGAGGTCCTTTGTCAGTGTCATGAATATTGATGAACCTGGATGCCTGTTGTGCGTTGTTGTCAATGCCAAAGAAAAGACAGGTCAAATGAAAAAAATAGTCGACATCATTGCTGAAGAAAAAATTGCCATGGGAAGTATACTGGTCGCCAGGGCCTGGGACAACAACAAGCGAGCCATCTTCCCCTATCTCCTGACCAACAATGTCGTCAATGTTAAGAAAAAACTGATGGAGGCCGGCTTTGAAATGATAGATCCGATGCAATGGTATCTTGATCATCAGTAATACGAGTGATAGACAGGAGGTTGTGCACTATCCGGGCCACGCGATATTCGACTGGCAGCAGATCGCGGTGAAAAAATCTGCCGAAGCTCTTTTCTTTATCCGCCGTCAATCGCCATCGCGGGACTCTATATCACTTACCCCCGTCTACTACTAATAACCTTGTGGCGAAGGGATCTTAGCCGACTTGCTCATTCGTCGCCTATCACCGCCATTCGATTCTACAGTATTGATCCCGGGCACGTCTGTGCAATGGAAATTGGAATTGAAAACGCCTTTTGGCGTCATCATATGCAACAAAACAAGCAGGGACAGCATAGTCGAGGCAGATTCATATGATGAAAAACGGAAGGTGTCGGATTTTCTGTCTGCAATCATAAAGCTGGAGAGGTTATGAAACATCATCTTCAAGCATTTAGGCCACTCGATAATGATCCCCTTACCTTTCTCATAGTCAATGAGAAGGAACTTCATGAGAATGGTATCAATATCAAAAAATCCGAAGAAAAGGTCGTTTCTTTCGCCGATGTCTGCCGAATCATTTTTGGTGATGGGTTTTTGTTTCAGACGCTCACTCCACATGAAATGAATATTCATTCGTTGGGAGAGCACATCTCGCGTTTTTCAACACGCCCTTTCCCTTCTCCTTCTTTCATTGAGTTTATGGCTGTTACCAAGGAACTGCTTGCGGGCCATGAGAAATCGAGTGAATATTCTCTTCGATTCTATGAAAATGGCGGCTTGTCGCCTGCAGCTTTTCGAGTCCTGCAACGTTACGGCGATGATGTCGTGCTATCGAGTGAGCGCATGCATTTTGTCGGCGATGTCATGCTACTCGGGACGTTTATCCAGATGGCCAAAATCTTTAACAGATTTGGCGAACAAGCTGGTTTTAACTTGGACTTTGTCAGCGATTTGTCCCTTGCACGACGGACCATTGAAGCAGAGGCGGGAGTAATTCCAGTTTTACACGAGGATTTTCGCCCTGTTGTCTTGACTATTCCATATTTCGACGGGAACCACTGCTATCCGCCTGTTCTTGTTTTGCTGCAACCCGGCGATGTCGTTTGGAATACGAACGCCGAAGCCATGTATATTCTAAATGGATTTACAGTTAATGATCACAATATAGGCCCAAAAAGCGCACTGCCGAACCGCACTTTTATCAAGACATCCGGGGACAGATGCAGCGCCACCACGCTTGTAGGCTATGGCAGATACATGCACAGAATTTTACGATGCGGCAGACGCGCTGTTTATTTCGGACCCGAGTAGTTCGGACCCTTCATTTAAAACATCTGCCCTTCAGCTAAAGAGGGCCCTACACGCGGCGCCGCTCATTTGTGCGTATTCCACCATATCCGGCCAGGCATTCCATCCGAAGGCGGCCATCGATTCCACGGGATTTCGGCCAGCCGTTCCATTTGATTCCGGTCGGGCTGTCGGAGCGTAGCGATGCGGTTCTTGGTGCATTTCTCAATGAATCTCCTTCAACATTGCCATCATCAGATTGATCCAGTTCTTCTGCCGTGATCAGACGGTAACTTGTGCTTCGTCCGCCGCCCGGATTTTGAATCAGAATGTGGCGGGCGACGAGTTCCCGCACATCCCTGAGTGCAGTGTCGGATGAGCATTTGACAAACTGGCATATTTCGATGTGGTCATGTGCCCCTTAAAATTGTCGAGCATGCGATTTATTAGAACGGGCTGTCTTTCATTCACCGGATAAAGATTAATCCGGTTCCACAGTTCCGCCTTAAAGAGAACCGAGGACAGTGTGTCTTCTGCGTTAACAACAGCGCGCAAAAAGCAATTTAAAAACCAGGACAACCAAGATGTAATATCGACACTGCCTTTTTGCTGTCTCTCGAGCTGCGTTTAATATGCTTTTCGTTCCTGCTCAATCTGTCTGGACATAGAATAGAAGCGATTGGACGTCCTATCTGCTTTTGCCAGAGCCACGTCCGCAATTGCACGTGCAATCCGCCCATTGCCGTCTTCAAATGGGTGAATAGTGACAAACCATAGATGGGCAACACCTGCTTTAAGCACAGGGTCAAGCTTCAGCTCAGTTTTAAACCATGAGAGAAACTTCGTCATTTCCTCATCAAGTCTGGATGCTTCCGGCGCTTGGTAATGTACAGTTTCATGCCCTGTTGGGCCAGACACAACTTGCATCCTGCCATCTTCTGCTGGTCGCCAAGCACCAACGGTAATGCGGTGCATTCCGCTTCGACTTGTCGGAAACAAAGCCGCATGCCAGCCGAAGAGGTTTCTAACATCTTTGGCCAGCGCCGAAATATGAACGGGTATCTGGCATGCCGCTTTGGTCCATGAATTTCGATTTAAATAGGCCGATCTTTGTGATTAACGCTTTTTCACCCCACGAACCGCCTCGGCGGTGAGGGGATCGTCGGGCCAGAAGTGCTTGGGGTAGCGGCCCTTCAGCTCCTTTTTTACCTCGGGATAGCTGTTTTGCCAGAAAGAGGCGAGGTCGGCGGTGACCTGGATGGGCCGCCGGGCGGGGGAGAGCAGATGGAGGAGCAGCGGAATCCGTCCGCCGCAGACGGCGGGGGTGGCGGTCTCGCCGAACATCTCCTGGAGTCTGACGGAGAGGACGGGAGGCTCCCCCGGACGGTACTCGATGCGGATCTTTGAGCCGCTGGCGACGGTGATCGAGGTGGGTGCCTCCCGCTCCAGCTGCTGTCGCTGGTGCCAGGAGAGCCGGTCCAGAAGAATCCGCTCAAGATCGAGCTGTCTCAGCTGCTCGGCGCGGCTGATACCGGAGAGATAGGGGGCGAGCCAGTCGAGGTCGGTCTGCAGCCGCTCGTCGGAGAGATCAGGCCAGTCGAGCTCCGGCTGGTGGCGGCGCAGGCAATCTATCCGGGCCTGCAGCTGGCGGGACTCCCGGTTCCAGGGCAGAGCCTCGAGGCCCAGACGACGGACCCCCTCCAGCATGGCCGCGGCAAGCTTCTCGGGCGCCGGGTCGACGAGCGGCTTTTCTTCGACGATGAGCCTTCCCAGGAAGAGGCGGCGGACAGCCGCCACCCTCGCTCCGCCGTCGTCCCAGAAGATCTCGTCGGCGGTGCGGAACAGCTTCGGGTGATTCGCTTTAAGCGCCTCGAGGGCAAGGGGCTCGGCCAGGAAGATCCGCCCCTCGGTCCGCCCCGCGTCGAGCTGGGCCACAACCAGGAATTCGGAGGCGGCCAGTGGATCCGCCGGAGGCAGGACGACGCCGCGGCCGCTTGCAAGCTGGTAGCGGTCCCGCGCCTCGGCCCGCCGTCTCGCGATCCGGTCGGGATAGGCGTAGACCAGCAGCTCACCGATGGTCTCGGGGTAGCGTGGGCCCTTGCCGCAGCCAAGCATTTGCCGCCAGCGTTTGGCCTCCCGGTCAACGCGGCGGCAAAGCGCCGGATCGCCGCCGGCCCGGACGACAGCTTCGTCCCCTCTCCGCCGCCATTGTTCGAGCAGACTCGCCCGAAGCCGCAATTCGGCGGAACCCCGGCGGAGAAGGTCGCGCTCGGCGAGAATCGCCGCGAGATCGCAAGCCAGTGGCCCCTGTCCCGTTTCCTTTGCCATCAGCAGCATATGGCCGAGACGGGGATGGATGGGCAGGGCGGCGAGCCGTCTTCCGGTCTCGGTGATCTGGATCTGGCCGGCATTAGTGAGCGCTCCGAGGGACTGCAGCAGATCGCAGGCCTGGCGGTACGGCCCCGGGCGGAGCGGGTCGAGCCAGCGCAGCTCGCCCGGCTCTCCGGCCCCCCACAGGGCCAGCTCCAGAGCGACCTGGGCGAGATCGGCGGTGACGATCTCCGGCGGATGGAAAGGCACCAGGCTATGGTGCTCCTCCTTCGTCCATAGCCTCAGACAATATCCGGGTCCCAGCCGTCCGGCCCGACCCGCTCGCTGGTCGGCCGCGGCCTTCGAGACCCGCACGGTCATCAGCCTGGTGAGGCCGTTGCCGGGGTCGAACTGAGGCCTTCTCGACCAGCCGCCGTCGACCACGCATCCAATCCCTTCTATGGTGAGGCTGGTCTCGGCGATCGAGGTAGCAAGGATCACCCTCCGCCGGCCGCGCGGGTCCGGCAGAATCGCCCTATCCTGCTCGCTCTGCGCAAGGTCGCCGAAGAGCGGGGCAAGGACGATGTCACTGAAGAGAGGCTCATCCTCCAGCAACCGCCTAACCTCCCGGATCTCCCCGGCACCGGGCAAAAACGCCAGCACGTCGCCCTGCCGCATTTCCACCACCCGCCGCACGCCTGCGGCGGTGACCTCGGCGATCGATCCCGTCGCAGCCCTCTGCAGGTACTCCACCTCGACCGGATAACTCTGCCCCTCGCCGGTGATCACCGGTGCCCCGCCCAGAAGACCGGCCACCGCACCCGTATCGAGGGTCGCCGACATCACGAGCAGCCGCAGGTCGCTCTTCAACTGGCAGAGATCGAGGCACAGGGCAAGCGCCAGATCGGCGTGGATGGAACGTTCATGGAATTCGTCGAAGACGATCAGTCCGACCTCCGGCAGGTCGGGGACGCTCTGCAGGCGGCGGGTAAGGATTCCTTCCGTCAGCACCTCGATCCGCGTCGCGGCCGATATCTGCCGGTCGAAGCGGATCTGATACCCCACCGTCTCCCCGATCGGCTCCCCCAGAAGACTCGCCATGCGCCCCGCCGCCGCCCGCGCGGCCAGCCGCCGGGGTTCGAGCATCAGGATATTTCGCCCGGCGAGCCAGGCTTCATCCAGCAGGGCAAGGGGCACGATGGTGGTCTTGCCCGAACCCGGTGGCGCGGCGAGCACCGCGGAACCGGCGGCGAGAGCCTTCTTCAGCTCGGGCAGGACTTGATGGATCGGCAGCTGCGGCAGCGACAAGTTTCCTCCTTAAAACCTTAGAAATCCGTTTCTTGCTTTTTGAATGAATTTCGTGAAGGTACTTATACCCCACAAGCGGGTACTGAAAAGAGTCCCCTCTGCAGGAGGAGGGATAAGAACCCTTGGGTTGCGGGCGTCAGCCCGCATTGGACGGCATCTTTCCAGGCTCTCCGAGCCGGACAACGCTCATCGGCTAAATTCTTTACTTCGGGAGGATTAAAAACAAGATTTGGAATTTCAACAAGTGCGAGAATTGTCGAAAGCGAATTACAGATGATACCGATGAGACAGGAGGGGAACGGGAGAAGATGCAGGGGCGACACGAGTTCGCCCCTGCCGGGTAACCCGGCGTGGCTGAGGCACCGGGAGCGGAATTACATAATCATTAGAAATTCCAGAAGGAATCGATTGCCGAGTCGTCGATATCCCACACCACGTTATGCGGCGGGAGCGGCTCATGTTTGAAGAATTCCGGCAGTCGGTCGTCCTGGCTGGTGAAGCCCGCCGCCATATTGAAGCCCCGCTCGGTCTTGAGTATGGTCTTGCCGAGGTTGGTCACATCGTCGGCGGTGAGGGCGATGCCGAAGCGGGCATTGATCATGTCGATCAGGGCCGGCAGGCAGTTCGGGTCGTCCAGGGCGGCGAAGGCGATGAACAGGCACATGCCGGTGGAGTCGATGGCCGCGGTGGCGATCTGCAGGTTGCGGGACAGCTCCACCTGGCCTTCCTTGCTGAGCGGATCGAGCTTGCCGCCGACGCCGAGGATGTTGGTAGCGATGGTATAGCCCATGGTATGATCCGCCCCTTGGGTCGAGGTGGCGTAGGTGATGCCGATGCCTTTAATCGACCGCGGATCGTAGGCCGGGATGGCCTGGTTCTTGACCACCGGCACGCGGGTCAGCCCGAAGGACCGGCCGACGCTCGCCGCGCCGTTGCCGATGATCCGGCCGATGGCGGTGCCGCGGCCGATCTCGTCTTTGAGCATCCGGCAGACCCCCGCTCCGTCGCCGAAGGGCAGGACGCCAGCTTCCATGGCCACGCCGAAGGCCACGGAGGTCTCGATGGTGTCAAGGCCCAGGTCGTCCATGAGGTGGTCGGCCTCGGCGATGTGGTCGAGATTGTCGACGCAGCAGTCGGCGCCCATGGCCCAGATCGACTCGTACTCGAAGCCGGAGGTCAGATATTTCTTGTCGCGGTCGTTGTAAAGCTGCGAGCAGTTGATGACGCAGCCCTGATGGCAGTTATGCTTGGGCCGGCCGCCGCGCTCGACGATGATGTCGTGCATGGTCTCGCCGGAGATGGCCTCATGGCCCTCGAACTGGCCCAGGGTGAAGTTCCTGGTCGGCAGGCCGCCGGCCTCGTTGATGATGTTGACCAGCACGTTGGTGCCGTACTGGGCCAGCGCCTGGCTGATCGGGTTGTCGACCAAGGCCTTGGCGAAGGCCCGGCTGGCACTCTTGAACTCCTCGGGCCGGGCGATATCGATAATCGCGTCGGTGGGTTCGATGGCGATGAACTTGACCTTTTTTGCGCCCATAACCGCGCCAAGGCCGCCGCGGCCGCAGGAGCGGAGACGCGAGCCCGGATCCTTCACTGAGATGTTGGCAGCGTTCATCTTCATCTCGCCCGCCGGACCGGTGGTGATCACCGCCCATTTCTCGCCCAGACGGGCGTTGAGTTTCTGCACCACCTCGTAGTTGCCGCAGCCGACCAGTTCGGTCTCTTCGACAATCTTGACGCCGCTTGCCGAAACCAGCAGGCCGTACCACATGTCATCCTTGGGCAGTCCTTCGATAATCAGCGCCTTGATACCGTGCCGTGCCAGTATCTGAGCGGAGGTGCCGCCGGCGTTGGCCTCCTTGATGGTCCCGGTGAGCGGGCTCTTCGCCCCGCAGGAGATCCGGCCCGAATTGGCCGCCTGGGTGCCTGACAACAGTCCGGGGGCGATCACCAGCTTGTTGCCGGGTCCAAGCGGATGACAGGTCGGTTCCACTTCAGCGGCGACCACTGTAGAGGTCAACCCACGACCGCCAAGCCCCATCCATCCGGCCGGAACCTCTTCGATTCGGGAGCTCAAAACGGACATGTTCACACGAAAAATTTTATCAGCCATGGTTTTTCTTCCTCATTTCATGTCAAACCCTCCAGGAGGAGGGCAGGGTTTGGCGGTTGTTCGCCGGTTGTCCTTTCGTCATTGAAAATCCCCACAACGAGGACTCTTTTCGGCACCCCACTGACGGGTGAAAAAACTGATCGGAGCACGGTCGCGACGTGCCCCGATCGCCTCAGCGGCCGAATTATAGCTATAGCGCCGCCGTGTAGATTGCCGCGACATCCGCGTGCTTCGGACAACGCGGATTGGTGAGACCGCAGGCGTCCTTCTGGGCGTTGCCGGTCATGATCTCGATGTCTGCCGCCTTGACATCCTTGCCGTAGCGCTTGCCGAGTTCGATGAGGCCCGAGGGGATACCGATGTCGGAGGAAAGCTTCTGGATCGCCTTCAGCGCCAGTTCCGCCGCATCGCGGGGGGCGAGACCGTCCACGTTCTCGCCCATGAGCTTGGCGATCTTCACGAAGCGGTCCATCTTGGCGATGAGGTTGAAGCGGCTCACATGGGGCAGCAGGATGGCGTTGCACTCACCGTGGGGCAGGTCGTAGAAGCCGCCGAGCTGGTGGGCCATGGCATGGACATGGCCGAGGCTGGCATTGTTGAAGGCCATGCCGGCCAGGTACTGGGCGTAGCACATACCCTCGCGGGCGACGATGTCGTTGCCGTTGGCCACCGCCGGACGAAGATGGATGGCGATGAGCTCGATGGCCTTTTCCGCGGCGGAGTCGGTCATCGGGGTGGCGATGGTCGAGACATAGGCCTCAACAGCGTGGGTCAGGGCATCCATGCCGGTGGCGGCGGTGAGCGCCGGCGGCATGCCCATCATGAGCAGCGGATCGTCCAGAGCGACGCCCGGGGTGACGCGCCAGTCGACGATGGCCATCTTCACCTTCCTCGAGGTGTCGGTGATGATGCAGAAGCGGGTCATCTCGGAGGCGGTGCCGGCGGTGGTGTTGACCGCGACGTAGGGCGGCATGGGGTTGGAGGACTTGTCCACGCCCTCGTAGTCGTGGATCTTGCCGCCGTTGGCGATCACCAGGCCGACGCCCTTGCCGCAGTCGTGGGAGGAGCCTCCGCCCAGAGTGATCAGGCTGTCGCAGTTGTTCTTCTTGTACACATCCACGCCGTCATGGACATTGGTATCGGTCGGGTTGGGGATGGTCTCGTCGAAAACCACATATTTCATCCCCGCCTCGTCGAGCAAGTCGGTGATCTGCTTGGTGATGCCGGCTCCGGTGATGCCCTTGTCGGTGACGATGAGCGGCTTACTGCCGCCGAGGGCCTTGATTTTGGCGGGTATCTGTTTGGAAGCGCCGATGCCGATCAGGGTAACGCTGGGAATGAAATAACCGTATACTTCTTCACGAATAGCCATAGTGTGTACCTTCCTTTTTAAGGTTCAGCCCTTCACGAAAAATCGTCTGTGTTCCTACCTGCCACACGTATTTTTCGTGAAGGACTTATCCCCACATGGGGAACTGACAAGAGTCCCGTATCTTGGGGATTGGTTTATCAAGCTGGTTTTTTGCCCGACCTGGATCCAGAAGTTTGCGCACGATGACTGTAGCAATAGGCGTGCCAGATAATTTTATCTATAAATTCATTTCATTAGTAATAAGGTATACGTCCCGAAGAGACACCTTGTCTTTGGATGGCGATGATCAATAGCCTAACCACCCTTCGTTTTGCCGAATCGGAAGACGAAAACTTACAGAAAACGACATCTTGGGGAGGACGGGTCAGAATGAAACAATGGAGATGGGGGAATGGGGCAGAATGACACACACTTTTGTCTCGCCCTATGATGCCTTATCCTGAGAATGATTGATAACCGAGAAAATACATTTGGCTTACAGGCTGGAATCCGACGGAACGAAGAGTTGGCGTTTGGCTTTTTCGAAGAGAGAGGAACGAAAGGAGGAAAAATCTAGCTTTGAAGCCTGAAGGCGAGTATTCTCTTCCTATCAAAAGCAGCAGCTTGTCTCGGGAGCTTCTACGCGTTTCTTACAATCTGCAGCAGGGAAGAACGCCCATTACCAATATTTACTCCTCCGACAATAATCGACACGCCTTCATAGGCGCACCGGCATTGAACTGGCGCAACTGCAAGCATGCCTGAAGAGTTTGGCCGAACTTGGGGGAAAATAAGCGGGCCGGCATGATAAAATCCGTACAACCACATCGATGTGCGATGCATGCCCATAATCAGCGCAATCTCGTCTCCATACTGAAAATCGCCACGGTCTATTTACTGCTGGTCGTCGGCCTGTCGCTTCTGCCAGGCAAAATCCCCGGCGAAATGGTGCGGGAGAACGGACCGGTCGAGACGCTCTCTGCGGCAGGCTATTTTCTTTTCTGCATTTTCATATTTTATTTCAATTTCACAGGAGTAATCCGCACCAGCCTTGCTCCTGCTCTTTTTCTTCTTCTCCTGGGTTTGAGAGAGCTGGATTTTCATGCCCGGTTCACCACCATGAGCATGTCCAAGATAAAATTCTTTGTCAGCCCCGCTGTTCCAATAACGGAGAAGGCCGTGGTAGGCTTTTTTATTTTCGTGCTGCTCGCCTACGGTTTTTTCTATCTGCGTAAAGCGCTGCCCGATTTCATGAAAGATCTTGTCGGTGGACGACCCTATGCCGTATCAATCGTTTGTGCAATCTGCTGCATAGTGCTCAGTAAATCGCTCGACGGCAACACCAAACTCTTCGAATTATTTCTGCCATTGTCCTGGGACCCCAGAACGGTCTCACGGACCATGGAAGAGTGCATGGAACTCTTCATCCCGGTATTTTTCATCCGGGCGCTGCTGCAGTACAGCGGGGAAAGCGTTAGGAAGCAGTCTATTGGAACCATCGGCGCGGCAGGTGAGGCAAACCGCTTGTGACAGCCTCATTGGGGATGAAACCGGTTTCTGAACAGCTCCGGCGGATTGTCCAATCCAGTCGCGAATCCTCTCAGGCGCGAGATCATGGCGGCTCAAAAAAGGATTTTCGTCCTTTCACCAGCCTGCCGCTGCTGGCCTGAACGCCATTCTGCTGTTTTTGTTTTTGATAATAGCTCTAAATTATGTTAGGAAAAAAGCAGCTTCAGTTTCTTGTTGTCTTTAACGTGCGAGTTTCCCTTACAAGGCAAAGGTCCGGATAAAGCCGCAGTGCACCATCTTCATCTTCCCATGGCGAAAGAACTTCACTCAGTATTCCTGCAAGGCATGCTGCAATCCAGCGGCGGTGGTCCCGCCCCCATCCATCTCTCCGAACGACTATTCATCAGCCACGGCAGCGAGAGAGCATGCTACCTTCATCCCCACAATCCCGCCCTGGTGGTCAAGGTGCCGTTGTTCGGCCGCCGCAAATCGCAGGCAAACTGGCATGAAATGAAGGGCTATATGCTGCTGTGCAGGGAGGGGACGGACCTGTCCTTCTTTAGCCATTGCCGTGGCTTTGTCTCCACCGATCAAGGTCTGGGACTTTTATGCGACTGTGTTTGCGATGCCGACGGCTCGGTCTCAAGATCAATCTGGGATACTGTTGTCTTGCAGGAGGATTGCGACATCGCTCAGATTCTCGAACTGACCAAGACCTTCTGCAATTATTTGATCGACAACCGCATCTGGATCTTCGACATCAATTCCAAGAATATCGTCTTGAGAAAGCACGCCGACGGCAGCCTGCATCCATGCATCATTGACCTGAAGGGAAGGTACGCAAATAAAGAAATACTCCCATTTTCCAGGTACTTCGACTATTTTTCACTTAAAAAACTGCAAAGAAGAAGCCTGCAACTCTTTCATCGGGTGGCAGATCTCTACGAGAGAAGAGGACAGGTACGGCAGCAAATCTCCCAGCGCTGAGAAATCCTCAGTTTCCAGTCCCGGAACCTATGCCCGGCCTGCCATCCCCTAAGCCGGCTTTCGACCATGGCAGCTCTCCTCGGTCTCAGAAACTAGCCAAGGCCCGTGGAAGAAGTTGAGATAATGTGGACGGCCCGATGGGTAAGCCAGCATTTAGGTTGAGGGAGCATTCGACGGTTGAGTAGAAGCCCCCTCAAGAGCCCGGGAAGATGGAGATAAAGCAGTTTATAATCAGCACACCTTCCCTTATTCCCGGTCTTTCTGCTGCTCTTCAAGCAGCGCGCGCATGCCACCGCTCGGCAGCACCCCTGACAAGGAATAAATGCCCAGCTTGTCCCTGGTGTCGATGATATCGAGGTTGCGCATCTGCAGCTGGCCGATGCGGTCGGTCGGCGAGAAGGCCTCGCCCTCGACGCGCTCCATGGACAGCCTTTCGGGGTGATAGGTCAGGTTCGGGCTCTCGGTGTCGAGGATGGTGTAGTCCTCGCCCCTGCGAAGCTCGACCGTGACCTTGCCGGTGATGGCCCGGCCGACCCATTTGACCAGGGTGTCGCGCAGCATGAGCGACTGCGGGTCGAACCAGCGTCCCTCGTAGAGCAGACGGCCGAGTCTTCGGCCCAGCGTCCGGTAGTTGTCGATGGTGCCTTCGTTGTGAATGCCGCTGACCAACCGCTCGTAGGCGAGGTGCAGGAGCGCCATGCCCGGCGCTTCGTAGATGCCGCGGCTTTTGGCCTCGATGATCCGGTTTTCGATCTGGTCAGATACGCCGAGGCCGTGGCGCCCGCCGATCCGGTTGGCTTCCAGCATCAGCTCCGTATTCGTAGCAAACGTCATGCCATTGATGGCCACGGGCAGGCCCTCATGATAATCAACCGTCACCTCTTCGGGAGCGATCGCGACTGCGGGGTCCCAGAACTTTACGCACATGATCGGCTCCACAATGCGCAGACCCTTGCTGAGGAATTCCAGGTCCTTGGCTTCGTGGGTCGCGCCGAGGATATTCGAGTCGGTCGAGTAGGCCTTCTCCGCGCTCGCCCGATAGCCGAAACCGTGGGCGCCCAGCCACTGGCTCATCTCTTTTCTGCCGCCGAGCTCGCGCACGAAGGTCTGATCGAGCCACGGCTTATAGATCTGCAGCGAGGGGTTGGCCAAGAGGCCGTAGCGATAGAAGCGTTCGATATCGTTGCCCTTATAGGTCGAGCCATCGCCCCAGATGTTGACACCGTCGTCCTCCATGGCCTGGACCAGGCGGGTGCCGGTGACGGCGCGGCCGAGCGGAGTGGTGTTGAAGTAGGTTTTTCCGGCGGTCGTGATGTGGAAAGCCCCGCACTGGATCGCGGCCAGGCCCTCGTTGACCAGCAGTTCCCGGCAGTCGACGAGCGTCGCCTTCTCGGCCCCGTATTCCCGGGCCCGGCGGGTGATGTCTTCGTAATCCTTTTCGTCGGGCTGGGCGAGGTCGGCCGTATAGGCGTAGGGAAGAGCGCCTTTGTCTTTCATCCAGGCGATGGCGGCGGAGGTGTCGAGGCCGCCGGAAAAGGCAATGCCCACCTTTTTGCCGACCGGCAGGGAAAGCAGAATTTTGCTGTTTGGTGATTCGGACATGATCTGGCTCCGGTAAGGGTTTATCGGCCTTGGCCGTGATATTGCGTTTTGCCGAGGGTGAATATACCGCCGCAGACATCTGCATAAAAGATTTTTTCTGCAAGTCAATCAGAGATCGCGAGGGAGGGACGGGGATCCCGCTCTAGCGCCAGTGAAAATCCAGAGCGCGCTCCCGGCAAGTATCGATGCATTCCCCGCAGTTCCAGCAGTAGGCCGACTCCCCTTCTCCCTCGGCCGGATCGAGGCCCATGGGGCAACGGCGGGCGCATTTACCGCAGGCGGAGCAGTTTTTGGCGTCGACCCGAACGCGGAGTTTTCTGTTGCGGCCGAAAAGGGCGAGGAGGCCGCCTAATGGGCAGAAGGAGCGGCAGAAAAAGCGGCGGGTGAGAAGTTCGAGGAGGATTATAGCGATAATCAGGATTCCTTCGAGCGCGAGCTTCTTGAAGAAGACCGCCATCATCAGCTCACGGCCGACAAGTCCCGGCGGGGAGAGGAAGACAAAAAGCGGGGTACCGAGGATGAGACTGAGCACCAGTTCGGCAATCAGTGTGAACCACAGCACCTTTTTGGCGACGACGAGACTGTTTTTCAGAATGGGTTGCCGGGCAAGCCGGCGGCGAACCCGGTCGACCATCTCCAAAAGAAAGGAGACAGGGCAGAGCCAGGAGCAGAAGACCCGGCCGAGCAGAAGGGCGATAAGGACCGGGATCGCCATGCCGACCAGCGACGGGCCGTAAACCGTCTTGGTGATGAGCAGGCTCTCCAGCCCTTCGAGCGGCGAGACGAACCACAGCCTGCCAATACCGAGGGATTGATACCAGCCCTGGATGAAGTTCCAGTGGAAGTAGAAATTCAGGAAGGGGTTGACGGCGATGAGCAGGAATGCTCCGGTCAGCGTCGCGAGACGCCATGGGGAATACAATCCCTTTCTTCCTCCCGCGCCCGATCTCTCGCTCATTTTCATCTGGCCTTCCGCCAGCCCGGTTGCCGAGATCTTCATCCCGTCACCTTCGCCCGGGCGTAGATCGGCTCGATGTTCACCGCCTTGCCGACCTTCGTGGTCACCGGACAGGCGTGTGTGCACAGGCCGCAGCCGGTGCAGGCGGATTCGTCGATCACCGGCCGCAGCCGGTCGAGGCGAATCGCCTTGTTGGCAAAGGGGCATTTGTCATAGCAGGTCCGGCAGAGGATGGTGCCGATCCAGGCGGCGCAGGAGAAGCGGTCGATGACCGCCAGACCCATGCGGGTCTTTTCCTGGCTGATGCGGGCGAGGCTGCCGGTCGGGCAGACGTCGACGCATTTCATGCAGAGGTAGCAGGGAATTTTTTCGGCTTCGACCAGCGGTGTCCCGGCATGGATCCCCGCCCGGATGTCGAGCATGACGATCGAGCGGTAGGGGCAAACCTCGACGCAGCGGCCGCAGCGGATGCATTTGGCCGGGAAGATCTCCTCCGGCACCGCCCCCGGCGGCCGCAGCCGGTTGACGGCAAGCGGGGACTGCAGGAACTCGGCTGCCGCCGTCTGCGGCTGCAAAGACAGCACGGCCAGGCCGACCCCAGTCAGTTCGAGAAATTCCCGCCGGTTCATCGCCTAGGCCGCCGGCTGGCGAAAGCCGAAGGGCCGCGGGATCTTCCTGCCGGCCGCCAGCCTTTCGGCCTCATCCTCGGTATTGAGATAGGTGAGACCAACATGAAGCACGCAGGGCGTCTTGCCGATGCAATCGATCAGCTTTTCCATCTCCTCCGAGGTTTCGGTCTCGAGCACGGCAACGATATTGCCTTTCTCATCGTCGCCGAAGATCTCGATACCCGCCATTTCGCCGAGGACGGGCAGGATCTCCGATTTATCCTCGGGTTTTCCGGTTATGACAACACCGCTGATGGGCATAATTCTCCTCTTGTTTATTTTCCAGCCTGCACAAAGTAGGGTACATTCCATGCACCTGGTGCACAAAGTGGACCCTACCTGGAAACGGCCCTATTTACACTACATACGGCGTGAGCGGCTGCGGCCCGGAGACCCTCTTCACCTGGACCGCGCAGATCTTGAACTCCGGCTCCTTGGAGCCGGGGTCGATGGCGTCCATGGTGACCTTGTTGATCATCCGGTCCTCGTGCTGATCGTGCCAGTAGACGAAGACCATGCCCTCCACCGGCCCCTCGTAGACCTTGGCGGGCAACAGGTTGCTCCCCCGCCGGGACTTCACCTCCACCATGTCGCCGGGCTTGATGCCGAGCCGCTCCGCATCCTTCGGGTTGACCTCGACGAAGGCGTAGGGGTTGGCCCGCAGGAGCTCGGGGACCCGGCCGGTCATCGACATGGTGTGCCAATGGTCGATGATCCGCCCGGTGGAGAGGTAGAAGGGATACTCACTGTCCGGGATCTCCTCGGGGTTGGCCTGGTCGCGCTGCCAGATCCACAGTTTCTTATCCTCGTGGCCCGGCGTGTAGAACTGGTAGGGCAGGTCGTCCTTGGCAAGCTTGTCCGCCAGCGGATCGCGGCCTCGGACGAATTTCTTCACCGTGCCGCCGGTCAGCGCGAACTCCTCGGTCGGCGCCGGCCACTGCACGCCATCCGCCATCTTCTCCAGGACCTCGTAGGTGGCCCCGCACAGGTTGCTGTCTCGGCCGGCTGTGAGCTTCTGGGTGTACTCGTTCCAGATCGCCTTCGGCAGTTCATAGCCGGGCTCGAGTCCCTCGAACGGCTTGATGCACTGGGCGATCACCGGGTCGTTCAGCTTTTTCGCCAGGAGCGCCGCCCATTCCCGAACCATCCACACCTCCGGTTTTGCTTCGCCCGGGGAGTCGATGGCTTTTTTGGTAATCTGGGAGCGGCGCTCGGTGCAGCCGTAGACCCCGGTCTTCTCGAAGTGGAAGGAGGCGGGCAGGACCAGGTTGGCCTTCTGGGTGGTGAGGGTATGGAAGATGTCGGTGCAGACGATGAAAACGTCGTCGCGCTCCATGCCTTTATTGTAATGGCTGCAGTTGGGCAGGCTCTGGGCGGGGCTGGTGCAGTTGATCCACAGAGCCTTGATCTTGCCCTCGTTCACCGCCTCGAACATGGCCATGGTATGCAGACCCGGCTGCTCGGGGATACGCCCGGCGGGAATCCCCCAGGCCTCTTCAACCTGGCGGCGCATCGGCTCCTTTTCCACCGGCCGGTGGCCCGGCAGGATGTGGCAGAGTCCGCCGCCTTCCCGCACCCCGCCGCAGGCGTTGGGCTGTCCGGTGAGCGACAGGCTGTCGGCGCCGTCTTTCATCAGCTGGCCGGTGAGGATATGGAGGTTGTGCATCAGGTTGTTGGCCCAGACGCCCTGCTTGCGCTGGTTGAGGCCCATGGTCCAGAGGGACACCGTGCCCTTGGAGGTGGCGAACCAGCGGGCGGCTTTGCGGATATCGTCCGGGGTGAAGCTGCCGCCGCAGATCCGGGAGGCCTCTTCCGGGGTGTACTTGGCGAGATGAGCCTTCAGCTCCTCGAATGTCGCGTCCTCGCCCTTGCCCTTCTTTAAGGACGTGTAGTTCTTCAGGAACTCCTCGTCGTAAAGCTTCTCCTCGACGATCACCTGGGCCATGGCGTTCAGGAGGGCGAGATCCGTGCCCGGCTTGAACTGGAGATGGAGGTCGGCGATCCGCGAGGTCTGGGAGATCCGGGGATCGACGTTGATCACCTTGACCGTGTCTGGGTTGTCGAGCTTGCGGCGCATGATCCGGCGGAAGAGCACCGGGTGGGCCTCGGCGGTGTTCGAGCCGACGATGAAGTAGCAGTGGGCCTGCTCGAGGTCGGAGTAGCCGCCGATGGGCTCGTCGGCGCCAAACGAGCTCATGTAGCCGCCCACGGCGCTCGCCATGCACAGGCGGGGGTTGCCTTCGACGTTGTTGGACTGGAGCCCCCCGCGCATGATCTTCTGGAAGAAGTAGGTCTCCTCGGTCAGGGCCTGACCGGAGCCGTAGTAGGCGACAGCCGCGCCGCCGCCCACCTTGAACGCCTCGGCGAATCTGTCGGCCGCGATGTCAATGGCCTTGTCCCAGGAAATTTCCTGGAACTTGCCGGTCTTCTTCTCCCGGTAGAGGGGTTTGGTCAGCCGGTCCGGATGGCGCATGCACTGCCAGAAGTGCATGCCCTTCATGCAGACGTAGCCGAAGTTGGTCCGCGACTCGGACACGCCGCGCAGCCCCATGGGCACCCCGTTCTTCACACCCAGCTCGACCCGGCAACCGACCCCGCACAGCCGGCAGCTGCCCCGGTGCCAGGATACCCCTTCGTCGGCCTTTGCCAGGTTGATATTGCTGATCGGCAGCTGTATGCTCACGTAGGATGCCGCCGAGAGCGCCGCCGCCTTCTTGATGAAATCGCGTCTTGTCTGTTTCATGATGGTCTCCTTGTCGATTGGCGCTCGAGTTACTTTTTCTTGAAGGCATGGGGGGTATGGCACTCCCAGCAGGCCTTTTCCTGCGGACATTTCGCCAGCATATCTTTATGGCAGGTGGCGCAGTCGGCCTTTGAAGGGGTTACGGCAAACGTTTCAAAAGTGCCATGGCACTGGTAGCATTTGACCATGGCGATGCCGTGCTTGGACTGGAACCATTGTTTTTCCACCTCGGGCGTCGCCTCGCGGTGGCAGTCGGCGCAGTCCATAAGCATTTCCTGGGCGGACAATTCCGGATGCGTTGTTTTACCCTTTTCGGTCGCGGCGGCCGCCACCGCCAGCAGCGCGGCCAACAGCAGCGCCAGTCCCGCGATTCCTATCCTCTTTTGCTTGATCACCTTATGCCTCCTCGTCAAATATTTTTCCATCACAAGTTCTATCCGGCACCGGTTGCACTGCCGGTTTCCGATCCGAAATTCCCCTGCAACGACCGGTTGCAATCTCCATTCCATTATTCATCTCCTGTAATTTCGATGATTTGCCAGTAATCACCAGAACCTCCGCTACCTTTTGGTAACGACTTGCGTTGTCGTCCGCTACCGTTTGGTAACACCACAAGATCGGGATACTCCACCAAAACGGAATATTCAGCGGAAGATTCCCGCCCGAAGAGAAGAAAACCCGCGGTACCACGGCGAGATGATCCTCAGGACGCTGGAATCCCGCGCCGCGATTTTTCTGGCGCGAAAATTGCGTTCTGCATATCATGGAGTCACACAGGAATGCAGTGTTCCAGCCGTCTGCGCGTCGGTCGAACACCGGGCGAACGATTCTCGCCCCTACATATCTCAAAGATCTTGCCGATATGACACGAACCTTCTCCTCCCATATATCGCTCAGGACCAAATTCATCATCTTCATCGGGGCGATCATCTCGGCCTTCTATCTCTTTATGCTCTACCGCACCGCGACCTTCGACGAGAAGATGATCCTCAAGCAGGCGGAGCAGCAGGCCCGCATGCTCTACAAGCAGATCCTGCTCACCCGGCAGTGGGCGTCGGACCACAAGGGGCTGTTCGTCCAGAAGGCCGAGGGGGTTGAGCCAAACCCTTACCTCGAACTGCCGATGATGACCGATTCCGAAGGCCACATTTTCTACATGCGCAACCCGGCGATGATCACCAGGGAACTCGCGGCCTACGCCAAGCGTGACGGGCTGGGCTTTTTCCGCGTGACCAGCCTGAAGCCGATCAACCCCGAAAACGGGCCGGACGAATTCGAGAAGGAGGCGCTCAAGGCCTTCGACCGGGGCGCCGGGGAGGTCATCGACGTCGACGACTCCGAGCTAGGAAGGGTCGTGCGGTTCATCGCGCCGCTCAAGGTCACCTCCTCCTGCCTCGACTGCCATGCCCGGCACGGCTACGCCGAGGGCGACATTCGCGGCGGGCTGTCCATCACCATCCCCATCAACTGGGCACGTGAGCTGATGCAGAAGAACCTGCAGTCCCTGGTCCTCATCGGCGTCACCAGCATCGTCATCGTCACCGTGGCGCTCTTTCTCATGTTCGAATCGCTCATCGTCCACCGGATCCGGTCGCTGTCGCTGGCGATGGACAATTTCCCGGAGAAGGACCCGAAGCGCTTCCTGCAGCCCTACGTCTTCCGTGACGAGTTGGACAGCGTGAGCGAGACTTTCCTGCTCTTCTGCGACCGGTTGAAGAAGTCCCAGGAGGAGCTGCTGAAGACCCGCGCTCAGACCTGCATGAGCGAGAAGATGGCCTCGCTCGGCATCCTCACCTCCGGCATCGCCCACGAGGTCAACAACCCGCTCGGTGGGATGCTGAACTGCGTGAAGTCGATGCGGGAAAATCCGGGCGACAGGGAGCTCGTCGAACGCTACCTGCCCCTGCTCGACAAGGGGCTCAGGCAGATCGAGATGATCATGCGCCAGCTGCTGAACTTCGGCCGGACGGAGCCCCTCAACATCCGGCGCACGGACGTGCGGAGTCTTTTCGAGGAGTGCACGGCCCTGCTCTCCTACAAGCTGAAAAAGATCCGCCTCGAGACGAGCGTCGAGGTCAGCCGCAGCTATCTGCTCGATGCCGAGGCCCTGAAGCAGATCTTCATCAACATCGGCCTCAACGCCATCCAGGCCATGCCGGACGGCGGCCGACTGACCATCCGCTGCCGGGAAGAGGGCGACAGGCTGATTCTGAGCTTCCGGGATACCGGGGTGGGCATCTCCAAGGACAACATGCCCCATATCTTCGACCCCTTCTTCACCACCAAGGGGGTCGGTGAAGGCACCGGGCTGGGCCTGGCCGTCACCTACTCGCTGGTGCAGCGGATGAAGGGGACGATCGCGGTGGAGAGCGAGGCGGGAAAAGGGGCGGAATTCACGATTACCCTGCCAATTGCCGAAAGCCAGGAGGCGGCGAACGGCGGGCAGCTGCCGACAACACGGGAAGAATATGCCTAGAATACTCCTTGCCGAAGACGACGATATCATGCGGATCTCCATCTACGACCGGCTGCGCAAGTACGGTTGGCAGGTGGACGAGGCGGAAGACGGCGTGAAGGCCATGGCCCTCTACGAGACGAACCAGTACCACCTGATCATCTCGGATATCCGCATGCCCGGCCTCGACGGCCTGACGCTCCTCGACAACGTCCGGCGGACCAACCCGGACACCGACATCATCATCATGACCGCTTACGGCTCCATCGACGACGCCATCGACTGCCTGCGCCGAGGGGCGACGGAATATATCCTCAAACCCTTCGACCTGGACGACCTCATCATCCGGGTCACGCGGCTGCTGGGCCACCAGGCGGTCAGGGCCCGCTGCGAGGTGCTGGAGGCCACCGTCAGGGAAGACGGCGACCGGAGGCTGATCGGGGAGAGCGCCGCCATGCGGCGGGTCTACGAGATCATCGAACAGGCCGGGCCGACCAACGCCACCATCCTCATCACCGGCGAGTCGGGAACCGGCAAGGAACTCGCAGCCCGCGCCATCCATAACGCCAGCCCCAGGCGGGACCGGCCCTTCGTGTCGATCAACTGCGCGGCGATCCCGGAGGGGCTGATTGAATCGGAACTCTTCGGCCACGAGCGCGGGGCCTTCACGGGGGCCGACCAGCGGCGGAAGGGAAAGTTCGAGCTGGCCGACAACGGCACCCTGCTCCTGGACGAGTTGGGCGACCTGGCCGGGCCGCTCCAGGCCAAGCTCCTCCGGGTGCTGCAGGAAAGCCGGTTCGAACGGGTGGGCGGCAGCAAATCGATCCGGGTGGACGTGCGGATCATCGCCTGCACCTCGAAGGATCTGGACCGCGAGGTGGAGGCCGGCCGCTTCCGCCGCGACCTGCTCTACCGGCTGCAGGTCATTCCGCTGCCGATGCCGCCGCTGCGCGAGCACAAGGAGGATATCGACCAGCTCTGCCAAGTCTTCCTCCGGGAATTCAACAGCCGGCACGGCCGGTCGGTGACGATCACCAGGGAAGCGATCGATTGTTTGAAACAATACGATTTCCCCGGCAACACCAGGGAATTGCGCAACCTCATCGAACGGGCCTCGGTACTCTGCCGGGGCCCGGCCATCACCCAAACGGACCTGCCGGTGGAATTGGCCGGGAAGACCGCGACGGCGGATGACACCGATCTCCAGCTTGCCGCCCGAATGGCCGCGGCCGAAAAGGAATTCCTGCAAGCCGCCCTCAATCGCAGCGGCGGCAACCGCACCGAGGCGGCCCGGCTGCTCGGCATCAGCCGAAAAAACCTGTGGGAGAAGATGCGAGCGTATAATCTCGAATAATGGCAACCATTGGATTTTGCGGCCGAACACGAGGTTCGCCCCTACACAGCGGGCCGTACTTTCGGGTAATTCGAGGAGCCGGCTCGTCTTTGAAAAGCAGGCCACAGGCATCTTCAGCGGCAATGCTTGAATTCACTGGACGTAGGGGCGAAACCTTGTGTTCGCCCGCGGTTGTTGGGTCGGGATGCAGCCTTCTTGCCGAACGGCTCACTCCAGCGAATACTGCGCCAGTTTCCGGTACAGCGTCTTGCGGCTCACGCCCAGGGTCTCGGCAGTTTTCTGGCGGTTGCCTTCGAAGAAGTGGAGGATCTTGAGGATATGGTTCTTTTCCACCGAGGCGAGCGTCAGCGCGGCCTGGCTGTCCTCCGCTGCGGAAACCAGCTCACGGGGCAAACAGCGTTCGGTGATGATGTTGTTCTCGGCGAGGATGATGGAGCGCTCGAGCACGTTGCGCAGCTCCCGCACGTTTCCCGGCCAGGAGTAGCGAAGGATGCAGTCCATGGCCCGATCGACAATGCGATAGGGGGTGCTGTCCGGGCTCAGGCGGGTAAGGAAGTAGTTGACCAGGAGCGGCAGGTCCTCCTTGCGCTCCCGCAGGGGCGGAATCCGCAGGGTGAAGGCGTTGATCCGGTGAAAAAAGGCCTCGTTGAAACGGCCCGCCTCGACCTCTTCGGCAAGAGGCCGGTTGGTGGCAAAGAGGAAGCGGATGTTGACCTTGCGCTCCTCCTTCTCGCCCACCCGCCGGAAGGTCTGGGTCTCCAGCACCCGTAGCAGCGAGGCCTGGACCTCGAGCGGCAACTCGCCTATCTCGTCCAAAAAAAGCGTGCTGTCATGGGCATAGGACATCAGCCCCTCCCGGGACTCGTTGGCCCCGGTGAACGACCCCTTCATGTGGCCGAACAGCTCGCTTCTGGCCAGTTCCTTCTGCAGCGAGGCGCAATTCTTGATGATCATGGGATTGGCGGCGCAGGCCGAGCGCTGGTGGATGAGGCGCGCCACCACATCCTTGCCGACCCCGGAATCCCCCATGATGAGCACCGGGATGCGGGCCGGCGCCACTTTGTTGATGAGGAATTTCAGCTCCGCCACCGCCTTGGAGTTGCCGATGAACTGCACCTGCTCGTGGGCCTCCCCGCTGGTGTGCCGGAGGATGGTGTTTTCCCGGGAAAGCAGCACCCGCTGGTGGGCCTTCTCCACCACCAGGTCGAGCTGCTCGAGGTTGAAGGGCTTGCGGATGAAGTCGCAGGCCCCAAGCTTCATCGCCTTGACCGCGCTGTCGACATCGCCGTGGCCGGTGATCATCACCACCTCGATATGGGGCACCGAGCCCTTGATCTCAATGAGCAGGTCGAGGTCGTGCACGTCCGGCAGCCGGAGATCCATGATCACTACGTCGAACCAGTGGTTGCGGATGATCGCACGGGCGCCAGCGGCATCGGCGGCGGTCAGCACCGTGCGCCGGTCGCCGGCCAATTCCTTCTGCAGCAGTCTTCTGATCGGCTCCTCGTCGTCGATGACGAGGATGCTGTAATTTTCGCTTTCCATTAATTCTTCGTTCTCTTCTTTCCCCACCCCTCCGCACGGAGGAGTCTTTTCAGACTTTGAGGGAACTACCATCACGAAATTCTTTCAAAAAAACAAGAAGAATTGTTTAGGCGTCAAAATTCCTCTCCCGGCAGCGACACTTTGAAGGTGGCTCCCTTGCCCTCTTCGCTGGTCACGGTGATCTCGCCATGGTGGTGGCTGACGATGGCGTAACAGGTCGAAAGGCCGATGCCGATCCCCTTGCCTACCGGCTTCGTGGTGAAGAAGGGCTCGAAGAGCTTCTCCTGCAGTTCGGAGGGGATGCCGCAGCCGCTGTCCTCGACGATCAACTCTACTCCGCCACCTTCCCGCTTCCGAGTAATGAGGTGGATCAGGCCATCCTCGCTCACCGCGTCGAAGGCGTTGGTGACGAGATTGATGATCACCTGCTTGAGCTGGGATTCGTCCCCCATGATGCTCGGCAGGTCCGGCTGCAGGTCGGTCTGCACCGTGATGCCGTGCCGTCCCTTGAAATGATGCTTGAGAAGAAACAAGGTGTCGCTTACGCAGCGGTTGAGATCGACCGGCCAGAGGCTGGAAACCACCGGCCGGCTGAAGGTCAGGAGCGTCTGGACGATATCCCGACAGCGAGAACATTCCTTGACGATAGTCTCGGTATACTCTCGAAAATCCTCATACATTTTCGGATCTACCCGGTCCTCGATGCGGCCGAGACGGCGCCTCAGCCCCTCGGCGAAGCCGCTGATCGCCGTCAGCGGGTTGTTGATCTCATGGGCCACCCCGGCCGCCAGGGCGCCGATGGTGGCCATCTTTTCCGCCTGGTAGAACTGGGCCTGGAATTCCTTCTCCCTCGTTACGTCCCGCTTGAAGACCAGTACGCTGCGCTCGCCGCTCTCCGTCCTCTTGAGCGGCGAGGCGATGATCTCGAAATGGCGGAACCTGTCGTTCACCTTGTAGATGCAGAGATCCTTGATGATCTCGCCCCGCTCGAGGGAGCGGTGGGCCGGGCACTCCTCGCACGGGCCGCTCTGGCCGCGAAAAAGCTCATGGCAGGTGCGGCCGATGGGATCGATGCCGGGAAACCACTCGGTGAAGACGTGATTGACCTGCTGGACCCTGAGGTCTTCGGACAATACCAGCATCAGGTCGGTGATACCGTCCAATACCGCCTGGATCTCCCGCCGTTTCTTTTCCAGCTCCTGGTTGGAGGCCTTCAGCTGCTCGACCTTCTGCTGGAGTTCCTGATAAAAGCCCAGCTTGCAGTGCTCGATGCCGACCAGGTCGGCAAGCGTCGTCGGGTTCATCACCAGACCTCTTCGAGGATCTTGAGGAAGTCCTGCCAGGATGCGGGCCGGGGATTGGTCAGGTTGCAGGCGTCTTTGACCGCCATCCGACAGATCGGCTCGAGGTACTGCCTGTCGGTCTCGACGAGCACTTCCCTCAGCTTCAGAGAGACATCAAACGAGGCAAAAAACTCCTCCAGTCGGTCGATACCGGCCAAGGCGGTCTCCCGCGGGGTACCGAGCCGCCGGTCGAGCACCACCCGGCCGATGTCGGCCAGTTTTTCGACGGCGTAGTCGAGATTGAAGCGCATCACCGTGGGCAACAGGATCGGGTGGATGACCCCATGGCGCATGTCGAAGTGGCCGCCCAGAGAATGCGCCAGGGCGTGTTCCGCGCCAAGGCTCGCGTTGGAAAAAGCCATGGAGGCGGAGATCGAGGCGATGCTGAGTTTCTCCAGGTAATCCATCGCCCTGGTCTCAACTGCTTTCGGCAGAAAGCGGAGGATGAGGTCGATGGCCTTCAGCGACTGCATGGCGGTGAAAGGCGAGGCGATGGTCGAGGTGTATGCCTCGATGGCATGGGCCAGGGCGTCGACCGCCGACTGGATGATGAGGGTCTCGGTCTTGGTCGCGAGGATCAGGGGATCGGCGATGGAGATGTTGGGGACCAGCGTCCGGGTGATGATCGACATCTTCACCGCCCGCTCCACGTCGGTGATGATGCAGAACTGGGAGACGTCCGAGCCGGAACCGGCGGTGGTGGTGATGAGCACCATCGGCGGCAGCGGCCGGCTGACCCTGTTCGCCCCCTCGTAGTCCCGGATCCGGCCGCCGTTGCTGGCGATAATGGCAACCCCCTTGGCGGTGTCCATGGAACTGCCGCCGCCGATGGCGATGATCACATCGCAGCCGCCCGCGCGGTAGATCTCCGCGCCCTGCTCCACCTGGAAGTCGCGGGGGTTGGAATTCACCCCGGCGTAATAGACCCAGTCGATCCCTTCCTTTTTCAGGATATCCATCAGCCGCTGCACCCAGCCGGCTTCTTCGATGCCGGAATCGCTGACCAGGAAAACCTTCTTTGCTCCAAGGCGCAGTGCGCACTGGCCGGCGTAGTTCAGGCTGCCCCGGCCGAAGATGATCTCAGGGATGGCGAATTTCTTTATATCCATTTGCGGCTTGCCTCCTCTTTGCGCCTTGCACTAGCTGCTGCATGGAAATTCCCGCGGACTGTCGAGGGCATCCGCGACAGTTCACCATATTCTCTCAAGATATGCAGTTTTTGTGCATGGTTGTCAATGGCCGAGGAGGCCGCAGCCATTGATCATTCATCTCTAGAATCCTTCGGTGGAATCTGTGAAGGGATATCCCGCCTCGATCAATAACGGCGAAAATAAAAAAGGGGATGCCCTTCCGGAACATCCCCTTTGGCAGCCATCATCCTGGCGGACGATCAGGCACCTTTATTGTACGAGGTCTTGTCGCTCATGCCCTTTCGGGTCTCGGCTCCCAGGACACCCTTCTCCTTCGCCTGCTTCTCCCACTCCTTCAGCATGGTCGCCCGGAAGTTTTCCTTTGCGGCGACTTCCGCCTTCAGATCGACCTTGGCCAGGGCCTGGGCCTTCTCCTTGGTGGAGAAATCGGGGGCGACGTAATTGACCGCCCCATGCTTGGCCAGCACCTGGACCAGCTTCAGGCGTGCTGCCTGGGCGGTCTCGTTGGCTACGCCGAGCAGGCGCAGGGTTTCTTCCGGCGCGTGGAAGAAGGAGCCGTGGCTGGCGATGGAGTAATCCCACTTCCACTGGGCGTGGCGGATGTCCATGAGGATGTCCTTCATCTCCGCCTCGGTGGCGCCCAGTTCCCAGGCCTTGCCGGCCTCGAGATGGGCCTTGGCCAGGTTGTCCATGGCGATCTCCATCATCTGCTCCTTGTGGGCCAGCTTGTTCTCAACCACCGCCTTGAGCGTCTCCGCATCCTGGTCATGACAGTTCAGGCAGACGTTGTCGATGTTGGCCATGGGGCTCTGGATATGGTGATCGGAAAAGCTGCCGCCCTCGCCCTTCCGGCTCGGCATATGGCAGTCGGCGCAGGAAACCCCGCTTTTGGCATGGATGCCGCTTTGGAAGATCTCGTAGTCGGGATGCTGGGCCTTCAGCATCGGCGCCTTGCTGATCTGGTGGACCCAGTCCTTGAATTCGATGTCATCGTAGTATTTTTCCATTTCCTCGGCGGTCAGGCCGTTGTCCCAGGGGAAGGTGACAACCTTGGCGACCTTCTCGCTGCCATCCTTGCCGTTCCATTTGGTATCCTTGAAGTAATACTCGGAATGGCACTGGGCACAGGCGAGGCTTTCCATCTCCCTGCGGTCGACCTTGGCGGGATCTGCGCCGATGGCTTCCAGCCCCCTCGCCAGGTAAGGCCTGGTGATCTTCAGCTCCGCGGTTTGCGAGTCGTGGCAGTCGGCGCAGCCTATGGAATTAGCCATCTCCGTGCCGTATTTTGCCCACTTGCCTGTGAAATATTCCATCTCACCCTGTTCTTCCATGATCCGCGGTACGTCCGGTGACTTGCAGGTCCAACAGGCGGTGGGCATCGGGCCGTCGGCGGGGCCGACCGGAGCGCCTGTCCTGAGAGTGTTGATATTGCTCTGCAATCCGTAAAAATGACCGCGTGGGGCGTTGTAATCCTTGGCGAAACCGTAGCCGGCCCAAAGCACGGCGAGCTGCGGTTTCTTCTCGACCAGATCGATGATCACATCGTTCTGGGAAGTCTCCTTCCAGGAGTTGTACTGGTTGGGATATTTCTTCGCCCACATCTCACTCCTGCTCTCGACCCCCTTTTCCCGAACGCCGCCGTCCGCGGCCCAGCCGATACCGGTTGCACCGGTCGCGAGCACGCCGGCAGCCAGCGCCGCACCGGCCAGAAGCACTTTCGATCTCCTCATGACATCTCCTCTATGAATAGGATAAAAATTCCAACCGCCCAAGACGCATCATCCGAGCTGACCATGCCCTTGGCAAAGCAAATGACATGCCAGCTGTCTCTAGCCGTGATTACAGTAAGTTGTCTGAAAAAGGGAACGAAAGCGTTACCATTCGGTAGCGCCAGAAAAAGAAGAGTGCTACCGAATGGTAGCGGGGATCGGGAGGAGGGTCTTCGGAGGAGGGTCAAATCTTTATCCTTGACACAGCCTTTCCTATGTTGATCAACATTTTTCCGACACGCGGGTCTTTTCCCGCTTTTTCCCGTAAACGTTTGCGTCCCTGGCTCACTGTGGAGTAATCGACATTGAACAGCTCGCCAATCTCCCGGTTATTCAGGCCCGCATATTGATAGAGAGCCGTCATGACCAGCTGTCTGATCATCCCGGTGGAGCGGAGAAGCTCCTTTTCGCCGGTCTCTTCCTCCACAATATCCAGCACCGCTTCCAGCGAGAGGTATTGATGGATTTTACCCACATCCGGCCGTTCCCGGTCTTTTTTCCCGGCCAGGAACTGCTCCTTCACCCGGGAGACAAAACCCTCGCCGCCGAGAATGCTCTGTCCCAGGATTCGTTCTCTTATCGGCACCCCAACCGTCAGATCCTCAATTATCTGCTCCCGATACCTCTGTCGGCCTTCCGCAGTATCCCCGCCATGCGCGGCCAGAACTGTTTCATATTCCATAAAATCGAAACGTTTGGTCTCATCTGCAAATCCGGGCAGACTGCTCCAGCGGTAATCCCAGAGATACTGGAGCTTCTTCTCCGCCGCCATCCGCTCCCTTCCGGCGATCTTGACCGGATTGAGATGTATGTATCGCGAAACCTGTGAGAGGTACGAATCGAGTTCGACGAGAAAACTCTTGTATCTTCCCTGAAAAAGATGACCGGCACGGTTATGGCGGCGGTTGTAGTGCGAAGTGTAGGTGATGTTGAAATGGCGCATGAATTCGCCGAGGTTGGCCAAAGGGGTCTGGACCAGGAGATGGTAGTGATTCTCCATGAGTACGAAACTGTGAAGAATGACACCGTAGGTGGTGATCGACTGCGAGAGGATTTTCAGGAATTCCTTTCTGTCGGCATCATCCCTGTAGATGGCCTTCCGCTCGTTGCCACGATTGGTGACATGGTAAAGAGCATCAGGATATTGTACGCGCAAGGGTCTGGACATGTTTCGATAAATACCATCCAAAATCGGTCTGTCAAGATTAAAGATTTGACCCCCTTGCAAAGATCCCGTAAACACGCTAGGATCGCCGCAACGATACGCTTTGTCCCTGAAACACTGATCTTTCCCCTGGCCTTGCCTTTGCTGAAGCTCACTCTTCCTTTCTATTCCCTCGCCTGGTCCGTGGCGCTGCCTTTTCTCAGACGCTCTCCGAGAGTCTCGCTCGGCTGGGAGCAGCGGATCCTGCGGGAGACGCCGGCGGGACCCTTCGATATCTGGATTCAGGCGGCTTCCGGCGGGGAGTCGCTGCTGAGCTGCATGGTCCTGGAAAGGCTCGCTGCGGAAGCGCAGGGGAAACTGCGGGTGCTCGCCACCTCCGGCACCAAACAGGGCATCGACAGCTTGCTGAAGGGGTGCGGCCGGTTTCATGCGGACGGCTGCCTCGATTTCACCGTCTCCTATTTCCCCTTCGATGCCCCGCGAATAATGGAACAGGCCTTTGCCCGCTTTGCGCCACGGCTTACGGTCATCGTCGAAACGGAACTGTGGCCGGGATTTCTGGTCACCGCCCAACGCCGCGGGGTCCCGGTCTTTCTCGTCAACGGCCGGATGTCCGAGAAAAGCTTCAGATCCTACCGTCATTTTTCCCGCTTTTTCCATGCCTATGGGCCGGAGAGGGTGTGGGCGATCAGCCCGCAGGACGGCGACCGGTTCGGCCGGGTCGTGGGTCCGGAAAAGGTTAGCCTGATGAACAACATCAAGTTCGACCGGATAGAGCCGCAGGCCGTGCCTCCCGCCCCATCGCCCGTTGCCGGGCTGCTTGCCGATTCCGCCCCCTTCGTGCTGCTCGGCTCGATCAGGCGGGAGGAAGAGGAAAAGGTCCTGAAGGCTGTATCGGCGACCCTCTCGGCCAGGCCGGACGTCATCATCGGCCTCTTCCCGAAGCACATCGAACGGGCCGACCACTGGCTCGCCCTGCTACAGGGGGTGGGCATCCCGGCTGTCAAACGCTCGGAGGCGAGCGGACGGAGCCGGCCCGGCACGGTCATCGTCTGGGACGTCTTCGGAGAGCTGGCAGGGGCCTACGCACTCGCCACCGCCGCCTTCGTCGGCGGCAGTCTCCTCGAATTGGGTGGCCAGAATTTTCTCGAGCCGTTAGTATTCGGGCTCAAACCGATCATCGGGCCATACTGGAAGAACTTCGCCTGGGTGGGCAGGGACATCGTCGACGTGGGTCTCGTCCAGGAAGTGGCCGATGAGCGGGAAATGACGAAGGCCCTGCTTGCCGGGATCGATCTGCCCTGTTCGAGGGGCGAGGTGCTCGATCGGGTCCGTACCTTCTTTGCCCCGAAGAAGGGCGGCACGGAGATGGTATGCCGGCAGATAATCAACAAACTCCAACTCCTCGACCGCCAAGAGCAAGAGAAAACATGAGTGCATTCCCGGTCTGTTACGGCATCATCCCGGCCCGCTACAAATCCCACCGCTTTCCCGGCAAACCACTCGCCGACATCCTCGGCAGGCCGATGTTCTACCGGGTCTACGAACGGGCTGTTGCCTGTCCGCTCCTGAAGAAGGTCTGGCTGGCCACCGACGACCAGCGGATCTACGATGCGGCGGTCTCCCTCGACGTCCCGGTGGTGATGACCGACCCCGACCACCCGAGCGGCTCCGACCGGATCATGGAAGCGGTTCGGACCCTCGGCCTGGAAGACGATGCGGTGGTCGTCAATATCCAGGGGGACGAACCGGCGCTTGATCCGGAGATGCTGAAGAAGCTGGTCGAGCCATTTGCTGCCCCGGAGATCCGGGTGACCACCTTGGCCCGGATCATCGACGCCAAGCAGGCCGAAAACCCCGACCGGGTGAAGGTCGTCCGCTCCGAGAAGGGTTTCGCCCTCTACTTCTCCCGATCCAAGATCCCCTACATCCGCGACATCGAGCAGGGCGACACTGACTATCTGCTGCATGTCGGCATCTATGCCTATCGCATTTCCGTCCTGAAGGCCTTCACCGCCCTGCCCCCGAGCCCCCTCGAAACCATCGAGAAGCTGGAACAGCTGCGTTTTCTGGAAGCCGGGATCCCGATCTACGTGCAGATGACCGACTACCTGGGCTTCGGCGTCGACCGCCCGGAAGACCTCGAGCTCATCCTGCAGCAGCTCTCGCCCTGACCGAAATCGGCAGCGTTGCCTCTCAAGCTCCCGACTTTTCGTCACTTTCTGAAATCGACGGTTCCCCGCGCCGATTCGCCGTAGTTCAGCGTGGGGTTGCAGATGAACAATCGATCCGGGTCCAGGTTGAAATTCTGCACCAGATATTGCTTGACCGCTTGCGCCCGCTGCTCGCCCAGGCGATACAGCTCCTTGCGCCGCTCCTCATCCGTAAGGGCCGATACGCCTCCTCCGCCCGCGGTCTCTCCCGGAACCACCTGCGGGCAGATGCTGTAGGTCGTGCTCCCGTCCTGCATTTTCTGCTGCAGGCTCTGGCCGACCTTGTCGAGTATCGTCCGCTGGCCGGCCGACAGGTCGGACCTGTCCGGGGCGAATTGCAGCGAAGGCAAATCCGTATCGAGGAGGGCGCCGCCTATCTTCATGCCCAGGTAGACCAGCGCCCCGGTCGGTCCCAGGGCGGTATAGGCCAGGGCGGGAACGATTCCCTGGGAGATAGCCTTGTTCAGGGCGGTGACGACCACACCCTGGATGCCGACCTGCAGGTCCGAGATTGTGCCGTGGATCGGCACGGTCACCGTGATCACGCCCTGCCGGTCGCTCAGCATGTCGATGGCCATCTCGAGCGGCACGGGCAGGCCCGCCTCGAGGCTCCGGGCTCGCTCGGCATTCCTCCTGGAGATTTCGATGTTCTTTATCTTCAAGCGGTTGTCGGAACTCAGCTGCTCACCGGTCACACTCAAATCGGTCGTCAGATCCAGCTGGCCGCTTTGCAGCGCGATGCCGACGGCTTGGACGGCATAGGGGGAGAGGCTGTGGAGGGAATAGTTCTGCAGGTTCCCGTCCAGTTTCAGGCGGAAGGGCGACGCGAGCGGCGCCATGCTGCCGCTGAGCGACAGGGGAGCGTATTTGTCGACCATCGCTTCGAGCGTGAAGGACATCGACTCCTCGGGATTGTTCAGATCGATGTCCGACAGGTTCAGGGAGCTGACCGCGACAGTGGTCTGAAACGAAGGATCGAGCGTAGGATCGTGATAGTGCAGGGCACTGTCGCCGCTGACAGACATTGACCCGATCCGCAGCGGGATGGGTTCGCTTTTCCCGTCATCCGGCTCCTTTTCCGACGGCGGAACTTGTGATTCCTGGCTCTTCTGATACCTTACGACAAGGTTGTCGGCCCGCAGCTCTCCTATCCGCGTCCCCTCGGATTCCGACCAGGAGAACGGGAAACCTCTCGCCTCGGCGACCGTCGCCAGCGGCTGCTGGGGGTTTCCTCCGAGGCCGTTAAGAAAGGCGCCGCTATCGAGTCGAAGGTTTTCTGCCTCGACGGCCCCCAGATCTTGAACACTGCCGTTGGCTAAAGCCAGGGCGGCAGCCGCCGCGATTATCTCCCCCCCTTCATCCGCCACCGACGGGTTTTGCACCGTCAGCTCGAGAAAGTCGATGTTCGCCAGGCTCTTATCGGCCGTCGCTCCGCGCAGGCCGCCCCGGTCAAACGTCACCCGCACCGGCAGGACCTCCGACCGGGGCAGTTCCACGGCCTCGGCCGTTATGGCGTCAACAGACAAGGTGCCGTTATCGCCGGCGAAACGGTCGACGGCGCCCCTGCCGATTTCCGCCAGGATACTTTCGCCGCGGGCGACGCGGATGCCGGCAGCCGTCATACCCGAGGTCCCCGTGTAGATCGGTCCCTCACCGAAATCAAGGGCGGCATCGGCATCGAGGGACAGGGTATTCGCAGCCACCTGCAGGTCGCTTGCGGGCAGGGTGACCACAGGCCGTCCTGCCTCCGCCGTGCCCGCAAGCGACAGGGTCTGGGGGGAAGCGGCATAGGCAACATCGCCCTGCCAGGCAAATTCTTCCCCTTCTACGGACAGCGACCCGGTGCGCATACTGGCCGCCGTCAACCCGATATTCCCCGAAAATCCCGTTTTGAGGGCGTCGCCGGCAATGACGCTGGTCGTGCCTTTCGTCGTCAACCGCTTCCCATTCAGCTCGACCGTGCCCGGCATCGCCAGCAACAGTTCCTGCAACTCCAGTCCACCGTCGGTCTTAAGCCGCAGCGGCTCCTCGTTTTTCCCGGAATCGAGCTCCACCGTGCCGCTCCAGGTCCCGAGACCGGCAGTGACGGCGGTCTCGGCCAGCCTGACATCTGCCCCGGCCAGAGAAATTTCCGCGTCCGAGTGGACGGTGACTGCATCGCCGGCAACGACCTTGGTGCGGCCCTTTATCGTGAGGCGCTCTCCTTTCAGCTCGACCGTTCCCGGCATCGACAGCAACAGTTCCTGCAACTCCAGTCCACCGTCAGTCTCGAGCCGCAGCGGCTCCTCGTTTTTCCCGGAATCGAGTTCCACCGTGCCGCTCCAGGTCCCGGAACCGGTGACGGCGGTCTCGGCCAGCCGGAAATCTGCCCCGGCCACAGAAAATTCCGCATCCGATTGGACGCTCACCGCATCGCCGAGAACTATCGAGGTCTGCCCCTTATGGGTCGCTTCCGTTCGGTCGAGGTGCAGCTGCTTCTCCGGCATCGCGAAGGAGACCGGCCGGGCGATGAGCAGGCCGTCGACGGCGACCCGCGGCCCCGACGGCTCCGTCGAGGCATACCCCAGCCCGCCGTCGAGGGCGAGTTCGCCAGTTCCCGTCCAGCCGTTTCCGCCGACATCGATATCGACCAAGCCTATTTTCCCCCTAAAGGTGGTGGTCAGACCCGCCTCGCCGTATTTTATTGCGAATTCGGTTTCCGCCCTGAGACTGCCCGAGAGTTCCGTCAGCTGGCCCCCGAACACCCCCCTCAGGTCGGAGAGCGGAAAGCCGGAACAGTCGAGCCGCCCCTCCAGATGCAGATCGGGATTGACCTTCAGGACGGACAGGTGGAGGGCCAGCGGCGCCTCGTTCAATGTTCCCTCAATGTCCAGGCTGCCCGTCCTTCCCTGCGGATCGGTGGTGAACCTTTGCGCCGTCCCCTCCTCGATGAAAAGGTTGAGGTGGTATCCACTACCTAGATAGCGGATGAGCACATCGGAAAAACCCACCTCCTTGGCCCTGAACACCCAGGGCACATCATCCCTGCCGACCGGCTGCTCATCTTGGGGACTGGTGCGGTAGGAGCCGACGCGCAGCGTGCCGTCGTCGTAGCGCTCGATTTCGACAACGGTATCGGTCAGAGTTGCCTTCTGGAGCAGGGCCTCCCTGTCGAACAGTGCCCGCAGCCCGAGATCGACCTCGACGGTGGAGTTGGAAAACACGGTCTGGCCATCGCGGGTCACGCTGACATCCCCCAGGGAAAAACTGCCGGTGAAGGGATTGATCCTGATTTTGCCGATCGTCGCCGTATCGGCGCCGTTGTTGAGCAGCCACTGCCTGAGAAAGTATTTCGAACCGACCGGCAACGCGAGAAACAGTATCAGGCCGAGCAGGCCAATCAGCAGGGAATACCTTGACAGTCGGTTTCGCCACAGGTCCTTGAAAAAAGATGTAAATATATTCGTGTTCATGATTGGCCGGGAAACGAGATTGTCGGGCAAGGCGATGCCGGAACTTTACCTAACAATATACATGCTAGTTCAGCGGGAAAAGTCCGCAGACCCGGAAAGGTCTTTGGGAAAAACCTATTCGATATATCGGCGTCGAGGATTTTTCTGATCATCCGGTGCGCTGAAGGTTTGAGACGAGTTCGCCGCGATTTTCCGGCGCTCTCGCTTTTCGTTCGCTTTCGTAATTTTCCGGAACTCCGCCTTGATAATTCACCATTTTTGTGCTGGAATCGGAAGTAGGGGATCTTTTTGAAATCATCACCCTGCTCCGCCGGTCCGACGGATATTATCTCGGCTGGCAATGCCACCTCCCCTACTGGGGGTGCAATACTCAAACGAGGAAGTGAACTATGCGCATCACCAAAAAAATCCTAGCGGCCACGCTGCCGTTCTTCATCGTTTTCGGCATCGTGCTTCTTTTCCTCAGCATTTCCAGCATCGAAAAACAGGGCAGGCAGAGTGTCGAGACCATGAATGCCATCATGCTGAACGACAAGAAGGAGAAGCTCACCGACCTCGTCCGCAATACCTTCGAGATCCTCGCCACCCAGTACCGGACCGCCCATGACACCGAACTAGTCGCCAAAGCCTACGAGAAAGAACTGGAATCTGTTGTCAACCTGGCCTTTTCGTCCATTCAGGCCATTTACGACGAGGTCGGCCCAAGCGAAGAGGAAAAGAAGCAGCAGGCCCTGAGGATCGTCAAGAGCATGCGTTATGCCGGAGACAACTATCTCTGGATCAACGACATGGTCCCCAACATGGTCATGCACCCGATGAAGCCGGCCTTGGACGGCACCAGTCTCGTCGAATACAAGGACCCCAACGGCAAAAAACTGTTCGTCGAGTTCGTCAAGGTGTGCGAAAAGGAGGGCCAGGGGTTCGTCGACTACATGTGGCCGAAACCGGGAGAAGACAAGCCGGTCCCCAAACTTTCTTTCGTCAGGCTGTTCAAGCCCTGGAACTGGGTGGTGGGCACCGGGGTTTACCTTGAAACCGCCGAGGCCCGCTTCAAACAAGAGGCAAAAAATCAGATCGCCCACCTCCGCTTCGGGCCCGACAACAAGGATTACTTCTTCATCCTCGACACCGATTTGAAAATGGTTATGCATCCCATCATGCCGTCCATGGTCGGCAGTGATCTCACTGAAACGCGCGACCGGAAAGGGAAGGCTTTCTTCAGGGAAATGGTCGATGTCAGCGTGAGAGACGGACATGGCTTCGTCGAGTACCTGTGGCCGAAGCCGGGGGAAGAGCAGCCGGTTCCAAAGCTTACTTATGTCCAGCTGTTCAAGGAATGGGGCTGGATCGTCGGCACCGGCATCTATGTGGACGACATCGACAAGGCGATGGCCAGGCAGCGGGAAAGTATCGACAGCACGGTCGGCCGACAGAAAACAATCATCATCTCCATGGTGTTGGGCATGATCCTGGCAGTCGGGCTGATCATCGTCTTCATGGCGACCCGCATCGCCAGGCCCATCCGCGAAACCGACGCCTTTTTCCGCGATATCGCCGAGGGAGAAGGCGACCTGACCGCCCGCCTCAAGGTGCGCAGTAGGGATGAAATCGGGGATATGGCCAAATCCTTCAACACCTTTGCTGACAAACTCCAGGGGATGGTCGGTTATATCGCAGAGGAATCTGTGGAAATCAACAATTCATCGGGCTCGCTCTCGCAGATCTCGACCGACCTGTCGAACGTCGCCAAGGAGACCCTGGACAAGTCCACCTCCGCCGCCACGGCCGTCGAGGAGATGTCGGCCAACATGAACGTCGTCGCCGCCTCCATGGAAGAGGCGGCGGCAAACGTCAATGCGGTCGCCTCGGCCATCGAGGAGATGACCTCGACCATCAACGAGATCGCCGAGACCTCGGAAAAAGCCCGGTCCATCACCGACAACGCGGTGACCCAGGCGTCCAATGCCTCGGTCAGCGTCGATCAGCTGGGCACGGCAGCCAAAGAAATCACCACGGTCCTGGAAACGATCACCGAGATTTCCCAGCAGGTCGACCTGCTGGCCCTGAACGCCACCATCGAGGCAGCGAGAGCGGGCGACGCCGGCAAGGGATTTGCAGTTGTCGCCAATGAAATCAAGGATCTCGCCAAACAGACGGCCCAGGCTACCGACCAGATCAAGGAGCGCATCGACTCGATTCAGACCACAACCAAGGCAACGGTCTCGGTCATCGAGAACATCACCCGGGTGGTCGGCGAGAATTCCGAGATCGTCAATACCATTGCCACCGCCGTGGAGGAGCAGTCGGTGACGGCCAAGGAAATCTCGCAGAACGTGGCCCAAATTTCCGTGTCGATCCAGGAGGTTAACGACAACGTCGCGGAAAGTTCCAGGGTGTCCGGCTTGATCGCCCGGGAAATTGCCGACATGAACATGTCAAGCAGCAAGATGAATGAAAGCGCCGGCCAGGTGAACAGCAACGCCGGCTCCCTCGACTTCCTTGCCAAATCGCTCAATAAGCTGGTCTCCAGCTACAAATTCAGATAACCGCAGGCCGAAGTACGGCATTTAGGTTCATCTTCGGCGGGATACCGCCACAAAAAATGACTGCCGGCCGGGCATCGCCCGGTCGGCAGTCATTTTTATTTAATTCAGGAAGGCAAAGCCGCAGTTACTGACTCCGCCAAACCCGCGCTATACGGCCTTGGCAGAGGGCTCTTCCTTCGGCCGCTGATGATCGCGGTCCAGATGGAAGTTGATCCACGAGGAGGTATCCTTCAGCTCCCACAGCCGCGGCGGGACGAATTCGCAGGTGAGTTTGTCGGTTTCGCCGTGCTTCCTCATCCGCTCGTAGGCCCGCACCCAGACGCAGAGCTTGTCCTTGTTGACCTCGCAGTAGCCGCCCGCGCTGCCGCCGCAGGCGCCGTTGCGGGTGTGCTTGGGGCAGCCCGATTCCGGACAGAGAAAACCCACATGCTGAATGCCGCAGTCGCCGCAGCTCTGGCAGGAGAGCAGGACCTTCTTGAAGGGGTCTTCCAGGAACCGCTTCAGCACCCATGACTTTTTGCTCTTGTCGAGCTGGCTGGAAATCCGCTTGTAGACGGGGGCAAGGGATGCTCCCTTATCGAAAAACAGATCGTGGGCGGTCTTCAGGAAAATGTAGTGGCAGTTTTCGGTGATCTTCATCCTGATCCGCTCCTTCTCCGCCGCCTCCCTGGCCGACTCCCGCTTCTTATAAACATAGAATCTTGCCGGCTCGTCTTCGCGGAATTCCTCCACATAGTCCCGCCAGTTGTGCTCGATGGCCTCCATCCGGTCGAGGATTCTGCCCACCGTGTCGAAGCTGTCGTGAATGCCGCCGATATGGATGCCGTTGTAGCCGATGCCTTTGAGCACCACGCCCAGGCGTGCGGTGCGCTCGATGGCCTGCTTCTTGCCTTCGGCCGGGTCCTCCCACTCCTGCATGACCTTTTTATAGAGTTTTTCGGTGACGACGACGCCGGGGACGCGTCCGGCATGCATCGGCTTCGCCGATCTCTTGTCGAGAAGGTAGAGGGAGGCGATGGCCGGAATGTCGATGCCCTTTTCCTTCTTGAAGAGCAGCAGTTCCTCGTACTTGTCGATATCATAGCCAAGCTGGGTGATGGCGAAGGAAGCGCCGGCCTCGATCTTCCGCTCGAGTTTCCGGTACTGGATGCAGGCTTCCGCCTCGGTATATTTGAAGGGCGAAACCGCGCAGCCGGTGACGAAGATGTTCGAGTGGCCGGTCTTGATCAACCGGCGGTTCAGGTCCTTGAACATCGAGGTGAGCACCACCGAGTCGAAGTCGAAGACGGGGGTGCCCTTGCCGCCGAAGCCCTTGCCCGAGTAGTCGCCGGTGAGGCACAGGATATTCTTCATTCCCATCCGGGCCAGCTGCAGGGCCCGGCTCTCCATGCCGACCCGATTGGTGTCCCGGCAGGTGAAGTGGACGATGACATCCATGCCGCTGCCGAGGATCTCATGACCGAGCATATCCGGGCTGAGCGCCGGATTGCCGCCGGGGTTGTCGGTGATGGAAACGGCGGTCAGCCGGCCATCCTGGGCGGCCTCCCTGGAGACCCCGGTGATCATGTCGATGGTGCGGCCGCTCGATTCCCGGCCGGGGACCAGTTCCAGGGTGACAACGAATTTTTCTGGTGTTGAAATGTCATCATTGAAATTGCGAATCACGGAACATCCTCCTTGTTCTGCTTCTCGATCGGCCAAAGACCGACTCATCGATCTGCCTGCATCGGTGGAAACCAAGCCCCCGGCATTTAATTTCCTATCTCACTTTATGTGCTCAATACCGGTTATGCACCTGCGATATTTTCAGAAAATCAACAGGAACCATTCTCAATTGAACACTAAACAGTATACACCATTAGTCTTGAAAGTATATAATTTCACGTTATTTTTGGATGATTTGTCTGCTCCAAAATTTTTATCATTCCTTTCACTTAATTTGATTTCAATAATCATCAGGATTTTATCTTAACCGTTTCGCTATCTTACATTGTAGCACTACGCGGACGCCAAACGAATTCCTGACAATTTATGCAGCGCCACCCAACCCTCCGGCTGGTCAGGAAAAAAGAACGGAGAATCATGGTGTTTTTGCACCATGGAAGTTCATTTGCAGAGTTCGGTATAGATTCGAAATCGGTATCGAAATCGAAATAGAATTTGATAGTAACTATTGATAGTTACAATGAAGGGAATGAGAAAAGCTCTTGTTCTTTTCGTACCCGCCCCGCTATATCGATTTCGAGACGCGATTTCCTTTCGAATTACTCAGGAATGCGGAATAGAGGGTACTGTCGCAGTCTCTTCTTCAACCATTTCCAGGGAAGAAGCATGGATACGCGCTGTTGATAGGCGATATAGCTCTCACTGTGGCGGGCGAGAATCTTTCGCTCTTCCAGTAGCGTGCCGATCACCAGGTAGCAGGACAAAATGATCGCCACCAGAAACTTCGGCAACTGATATTCGGGCAGGGCGGACCAGATGAGCAGCAGGCTGCCGAGGTACCAGGGATGTCGAACCAGGCCGAACACCCCTCTCTCCGTAAATTTCGGAGCATCGGTGAGCAGGAGGCTGGTCTGGCCGGTCTCGAGTTGCCTGAACCCGAGAAAATACCGCATGTCGTACTTGTGGGCCCCGCCCCAAAACAGGAGAAAGGCACAAACGAGCAGGAATGCACGGAAGAGATGTCCCCAGCCTTCCCAGCTGAATACGACGGGGCCTTCGGCAAGACCGGTGACGATCGCCACCGGCACAAGCGTCAGCAGGGCCAGGCCGTTATACAGCAGGCGATAGTAACGGTCTATACCCGGCATCCGTCTCCGGATAGCGCGGCTGACGCCGGAACCGATCAGCAGGCTGTGCAGCGCGCACCAGCCGACCCATAACAGGACAATCAGTAAAATCAGTACAAGGTTCATAGGGCTTTCATTCAACACGTCGAATGACTGAACAGTGCTCACCCAGAGGGGGGATAACCTTGACGAAACTCCTTGCCAACCCAGCGGAGCAAGTACCTTCACGTAATTCATTCTCAAAAAACAAGAAATGAATTTCTAAAGTATCAAACAATAGAGCAGCGCGGCGCAGCGGGCAAGAAATCTCGAACGCTCAGGCGATGGGAGCAATCCTTTCCGGGAGGATCGATCCTCCGGTCTTGACATGGTAGACAAGGTAGATAAACTGTCAGGAATTACATAACCAAAGACACCTCCCGGAGGCATCGCCGGGATACCCTTCTGCCGAGGGAATTCATGGAAAAGATAAAATCTTTCGCGTCCGAATTCATCCAGTCCGAGTCGGCCGGCGGCTTTTTGCTCGTTGCCGCTGCTTTTCTGGCGATGATCCTGGCCAACAGCCCGCTGTCCCAATATTACAACATGTTCATTGCGATGCCGGTCAATATCCGCATCGGACCTCTCGAGCTGGCCAAGCCTCTGCTGCTGTGGGTGAACGACGGATTGATGGTCGGGTTCTTTTTCCTGGTCGGGCTCGAGCTGAAGAGAGAGATGCTGATCGGGGAATTGAGGAGACCGAGCAGCATTGTTCTGCCGGCGCTGGCAGCGATCGGCGGGATGATGATTCCCGCAGTCGCCTACACCGCCCTCAACTACGAAGATCCCGTCGCCATGCGCGGCTGGGCGATCCCGGTAGCCACGGATATCGCCTTTGCCCTCGGCGTCCTTTCCCTCCTCGGTTCCCGGGTGCCCGTCAGCTTGAAGGTGCTGCTGACATCGATCGCTATCTTCGACGATATCGGCGCGATCCTCATCATAGCCATTTTCTACACCGAGTCCATCTCCCTGTTCTCCCTGAAGGTCGTTGCCGGCTGTCTGGGTATCCTCCTCTTTATGAACAAGATGGGACAGGAAAAAATCAGCATGTATATTTTTATCGGCTCAATCATGTGGATCGCCCTGCTCAAATCCGGCGTTCACGCCACCCTTGCCGGCGTCCTTCTGGCCATGTTCATCCCAATGCGCTCGCGCAAAAACCCTGGACAATCGCCGCTCATGCGTCTCGAGCACGATATCCAGTCCGCTGTCGCCTACTTGGTTCTGCCGATATTTGCTTTCTGCAACAGCGGAATCGATTTCGCCGGGGGATCCCTTTCCGTCTTCCTTCACAGGGTGCCGATCGGCATTGCCCTCGGCTTATTTCTCGGCAAGCAGTTCGGTGTCTTCTCCTTCCTCTGGCTCGCCTGTCGCCTCAAGATCGCGGCCATACCGCAGGACCTTACCTGGAGTTCGCTCTACGGCCTGTCCTGCCTGTGCGGAATAGGCTTCACTATGAGTCTCTTCATCGGCACCCTCGCCTTCGGCCATCCCCTCACCCCTCCCCCTTTTGATGAACGGTCCGGGATTATTTTCGGCTCCTTCGTCTCGGGGATAGTCGGTTTTCTGATCCTTAGAAAGTCCCTGGACAAGACCTCCGCCCAAAAAGCTGGGGAGTCCGGAAGAGGCGCGCCGTAAATGGCGAGCCATAGCGGCAATTTGTCTTTTACATCCGCAAACCGCGTGGTATATGCTCGAGCGGATTCGGATCGGCCCACGGCATGGTCAAGAGAGGACGTTTCGATGATATCGAGAGGGCGGTTCTGCAGAAAATTCTGACCGAGTAGAAGATGATGGCTCCCGGCATGGACGATGCAAACGGGGCCCCTGACCTGGGAAGAAGGCTCGGGTGAAGGCGATTGCCACCGGTTCCATAGATCAAGAACCAGCATGCTTCTGAAGTCAATTCGCGGGTGATCAATATTCGCGAGCGGGGAAATCATCGCGGGCAGACAGTTTCCGCAGCAATTCCGAGGAAAACCTGCAAAGCCTGGTCGACCAACTCACCGCCAGCATTATCAGTAACTTTCCCCTTTCAGGAATATCTCGTGAAGAGATCTGCCAGCTTGGTGGTAATCGACGTAGGCCTTGATTCGGGACTCGCCCCCGGCACCGGGAAGACGACGTGATCAGCATCCCATCTCGATGTCAGACAGATTCCCACCGGACGGCCGCGTATCACTCAAATCAGCAAAAACGTCGTGGAAGGAGTTATTCTCGCCGAGGAACAGGGCGGCATCGAAAACGGGCAGTGGTGAAGAGCGTCCGATCAAAAAAATGCGATCGAGCACCATAAACGGCATGAATTAGTCACCGTAAGCCCTCCGACGGTGCCGCCATTGACACGCCCCGCCTGGCAAGACCCTGAGCTGGAACTGGAACGTACCCGCTTACCGGTCGCCCCTCCCTCCACCCTGGTCTCCGCGGTCGTGACCGCTCCGGTACCCCTGTCCGCCTCGTCCTCCTGGACCACCGCGGCCGCCGCCCGGCCCGCTCCGACCGCCGGTCCCCCGGCCCCGGCCGCCTCCGCCCGGACGCCCGCCCCCACCGCCTTCAGGACGCGGTCTCGCTTCATTGACGATCAACGTCCGGCCTTTTACATCCTTGCCGTTAAGTGCATCCATCGCCGACTGCGCATCGGTCTGGGAATCCATCTCGATGAACCCGAAACCTTTTGACTGACCACTGAATTTGTCCTTTATAATACTCGCTGAGTCAACCTTGCCGAATTGCTCAAACATCTGTTTCAACTCGGGTTCGCTTACTTCATAGGAGAGGTTCCCCACATATAGCTTCATCCTTTTCTCCTTTTAATAACCATCATCATTGGATTGTTAGCCCAACAAACATTATGCGCTCTTCACTATATCTACTCAAAACGGAGAAAGTTATCAACGAATCTCCTGTCCTCCCCGCGCTTTTCTTGCCGGCTTTCTACTTACAATAGGGAAAAATTCGGGCCGCACAACCGGGGAGCCACCTGTATCTTGCGATATTTCAGTCTTTTCTTCACACCAATAGAACGAATGGTCGCGGAGCATCAGATCAGTGCCGCTCGAGCAGATTCTTCACCGTGCTGATCTCGACGTAGGAGGCGCCGTTGGCGGAACCGAAATTGCCGGCGAGGACGGTGATCAGGCTCTCCGGTTCGACCCGCCTCTCCTCCAGCAACCGGGTGAGGGCCCTGTGCAGGAATTCGTGGGAGGAGAGGTCTGCTTCCATGAAGGTGGCCTCCACCCCGTAAGAGAGAGCCAGTTGCCGCACCACTTCCTTGCTGTAGCACTGGGCATAGATCGGGTTCTCGCCGCGGAAGGCGACGAGACTCAGGATGGTTCTGCCGCTGATGGTGTCGGCGACCAGGGCCTTGGTCGGCAACCGCAGGGAGGCCTTCACGGCTGCCTTGGCAAGGTAGCTGGTGACGCTGTTGGCAATTTCATAGGGGGTGTCGGTGAAAGTGGAAAGGCTAGACTCGACTTCCCCGGCGATTTTCGCCATCATCTGCACCGACTCGAGGGGATACTTGCCGTAGGCTGTCTCCCCCGACAGCATGATCGCATCGGTGTGATCCAGGCAGGCGTTGGCGACATCGGAAACCTCTGCCCGCGTCGGGCGGGGCGACTTGATCATCGACTGCAGCATCTGCGTGGCGATGATCACCGGCTTGCGCCGCTCGAGGCATTTCCTGACCAGCCGCTTCTGAATAATCGGGATCTTCTCCGCCGGGATCTCAATGGCCAGGTCGCCGCGAGCCACCATCACCCCGTAGGCGTGGTCAAGGATCTCGTCGATATTGTCGACGCCCTCCTGGTTTTCGATCTTGGCGATGATCTTGATCCGGCTCTGCCGGGAATCGAGGATCTTCTGGATGGCCAGGACATCCTCCTTGCGCCGGACGAAGGAGTGGGCGATAAAATCAATGCCCTGCTCTATGGCAAACTCGACGAAGGCCACATCCTTTTCGCTGAGGGCGGGCAGTTTCCGGGTCTTGATCGAGGGCAGGTTGATGCTCTTCCTGCCCTTGATGGTGCCCTCGTTCTTCACCTCGCACTTCAAGAGATCCATCTCTTTTTCCCTCACCTCGAGTTCGATCTCTCCATCGTCGATGAGGATCCGGTCGCCGACCGACATCTCCTCGACAAAATGTTCGTAGTTGAGGCAAATGCAGCCAGGGGCGCACTCTCCGTATTTATCGCCGATAACGCAGACCATGTCGCCGGTTGCCACGGGAATGTCGGTGCTCACCGAGGTAGTGCGGATCTCAGGCCCTTTGGTGTCGATCATGATGGCAATCCGGTCTGAAACCTTCCGGACATTATCGATCACTATCTGGGCTTCCTCCGGAGTCTGGTGAGCGGTGTTCAGCCGGACCGCATCCATGCCGGCCCGGTGCATGCGGGTGAGAAAATGGACATCGCAGAGCGTGTTGGAAATGGTGGCTATGATTTTCGTCTTCTTCATGTTGGAGACTGGAGGCAAGGATAACGTAGAATTGCTAACAAGGATAGACGGTATGGTTGAATCGCGGGAATGGCAAGGCCGGAGAAGCCGGACATCGAGGTATATCAAGGGAAAAAATTCTGAAATTGAACGGCTATCCTGAACTTGAGCCGGCGGTGCTCTCGGCGCAGGAAGAAGTCGAGCCGAAGATCACCCTCGAACCGGCAGCCCGTCTGTACCGACAATGACTATGGACGGATTGACTAAGTCGTCAGGAACACAATGAAGAGAAACCGCCCCCTGCCCTTCCACACAGCTCTCGCCGCGACCGCAGGCACAGGAAGAACAGGGGGATACATATCTTATTTTTAAAAATGAGTTTCGTGACGCGAAAGTACATATCCAGCTCAGCTGAATTAAGAAATTTTACTGCATTCTCGTTGGCTTGCACAGGTGTTGAGGGTTGGCTGAAATACTCCCGCAGCCGCAGGAATATTTCATTGCGGAAACCTTGTCATTGCAGACTTCGGCATCGGCGGCGCTGCACAACTTTTTCTTGTATTCCTCATTGATCGGGTTGCAAAGACTGTTGGAATCCTCTGCGACCACACCGCAGTTTTCGCATAGGTAAGCCATGGCTATTCTCCTCTTCTGCAGGTTGCAAGGAGCCGTTTCTTGTCTCGTAGTTTATAGGCGCCTCTTATATATTCACCTGTAAGCTCAGCAGGCGGTTTCCCGTGCATCAAACAGGTAAACTTATGAAAGATAATTAAGCTGCTCACACTAGTTGTCAACGTGGAGCAAAGGGTAATAAAGTTGAAAACGTTGCCTTAACCCGGAGTTCTTCGGATCCCGATTTTCAAGGGCTGCTTCCCGGCTCGGGGAGGGACACGCGATCGCAAAATGCCTGGAAAAGAAGTTGCGTAAAAATGCTCAAATAATCTACGATTGATAAAGTCGTAAAAAGTGCTCAAACCCGTGGAGATGGACTCTGGAAAAAGTTCGATATACGAGACGTAGCGTCTGAAACGGTGCTTTGGTAATACATATGGTACAGCGAAGCGCCGTTTCAGACCTACAACGAAGTAGATCGGACCTTTTACGAGTCCATCACGATTGAGATACGAATCGTTCCGGCACCTTTCAGCCAATGCCCCCTCAAGGAGGCCATCTCCATGACGACAGCGGTCATTTCACGCCTTCGACAGGCACTCAGGTACGTCCTCTACATTGTTCTGTTCTTCTTGATAACCACCCTATCCATGGCCCAGGAAAGGGCAGCGGGCAAGGATCTTCGGATTCTCAGCATAACGCCGTCGGGCGAGGAGGTCCCGCCGGGCCGGCAGGTGGTCATCCAGTTCGATCGGCCGGTCGTGCCCCTTGGCCGGATGGACCGGAAGAGCGATGAGCTGCCCATCACGATCGAGCCGCGGCTCGAATGCCAATGGCGGTGGCTGAACGGCTCGACCCTGGCCTGCAACCTGAACGAGGAGGATGCTCTGCGGCCGGCGACAGAGTACAAAATAACCATCAGGCCAGGTATTATGACTGAGCAGCAGACCACCCTGGCAGAACCGGTGCACCACCGGTTTTTCACCGAACGGCCGCGGGTGACCGAAGTCTGGTTCAGGACATGGCTCGCCCCGGACCTGCCGCAGAATGCAGTCCGCTGCAATCTCCCCATTGAAAAGGAATCGCTTGCCGCCCATCTCTTCTACCTTCTGGCTGACGGGCGGCGCATTGCCGCAAGGATCGAACAGGATCCGGATTACCAGTCGGCCAGCCGGCCGGACAACAGGATGTGGCTGGTCAGCCCCGCCTCCGGACTCCCGGCAGAAACGGCCGGCGAGCTGACCGTCGAACCGGGGATCATTGCCCTTTCCGGCGGCGCCCCCGGCGTCGAGCAGCGGGTTCTCGATACGCTCCACCCCATTCCGGAATTCCGCTTCCTCGGCGTGCGCTGCACCACTGCCGGCAATCAGACCTTAGAGAATCCTCCTGGGCCTGCCGTATCACAAACACCGCCGCCAGGGGGGCAGGACCCGCCGCGCTGCCTGCCCTCGGGAGGCATTTCCCTGATCTTTTCCGCCCCTGTCCAAGTCGAGGGAGTGAAAAGCGGACTGAAGTTTACTCCACCGCTGACAGGACAGATGCCGGAGAGCGAGGACCCCTGGGACTTCATCTACTCCTACTCGCGGCTGTTCGAGCCGCATCACAAGGGCAAGATCTATACCATCGACCTGCCGGAAAAAGTCCTCCGCCCCTATACTGCCTATAGCCTGGAGCTTGCCGCCGATGCCGTAACCGACGAATTCGGGCGGAATATCACCGAATCCGCCCGGACAACCTTCGCCACCGACCACCGCGCCCCCGATTTCGCCCTTATAAAGAATATGCCGGTGCTGGAGGAGAACCTCGACTCGGATGCCCATATCTGGGCTGTGAACCTCAAGGAACTCAGGCTCGAGTATGAGGCGGTAACCACCGCCGGTAAAAATCCGGGGACGAAGACCATACAACCGGTGGGCCCCGAGGATGCTGCCATCCCGGTGCCGATGGAGATCCGCAGCCTCATGGGCCATGAGTCGGGGATCGTCCAGGGCAGCTTTACCACCGTGCCGACAGTGCCCGACAAGGCGCCCGAGGAGTCCTGGTTTTTCGCTCAGGTCACGCCCTTCCAGGTCCACCTGAAACTCGGCCACCACAACAGCCTGGTCTGGATCACTGACCTGGCAACCGGCAATCCCGTCGAGGGCGTGAACGTCCGGGTGCTGAAGAGCACCTTCAAGGTGTTCGACAGGAACCTGCCTCCGCTCGCCGAAGCGAAGACCGACGCCGAGGGGGTGGCCATGCTGCCCGGCACCGCCGTCATCGACCCGCGCCTCAAGCACATCTGGGCGGACGGCCGCGAGGAGGCGGGCCTTTTCCTCTTCTGCGAAAAGGAGGGCGAGGGTATGGCGGCGCTGCCGCTGCGCTACGACTATCAGGTCTCGGCCGAAGGCGCAAACCGCGAGTACATCCCCGACTGGCTGCGGCCCCTCCACGGCCATATCCGGGTCTGGGGGGCGACCGCCCAGGGAATTTACAAAGCCGGCGACACCGTGCAGTACAAGATCTTCGTCCGCGACCAGGATAACCTGCGTTTCACCAGGCCTCCGGGCGCTGCGGGCGACGACGCTGACGCGACTAGATCTCCGCCGCGCTACCGTTTGAAAGTCTTCGACCCCCTGGACAAGGTAGTCTTCGAGCAGGACAACATCGCGCTTTCCTCCTTCGGAACGCACCACGGCGAATTTTCCCTCGCCAAAAACGGGGCCGTCGGCTGGCACCGCTTTATACTGTCCGCCGGTTTCACCAGCGAGGAATGGGAGGCGATGCGCGTCCTGGTCAGCGATTTCACTCCTGCCCCCTTCCGGGTGACAACCGATCTCAAGGGCGAGGCGTTTTCGGCAGGCGACACGGTGCCGGTCGTCAGCGAGGCCAAACTCCACGCCGGCGGGGCATACAGCGGTGCGGCGGCGAAGCTCACCGCCACCCTCGATCCCCGGCCATTCACCCCCGACAACCCCGGGATCAAAGGTTTCCAGTTCGACAGCACCGAACCTGACAATTCCAGGCGCCCTAGAACGGAGACCGTCCATGAAGCGGAAGGCCACCTGGATGAGCAGGGCCGCTGGGAAACCAGCTTCACCCTCGGCGAGACCCCCATCTGGTTCGGCCGGCTGGCCGTTGAAAGTTCGGTCCGGGACGACCGGGGCAAATCGATCGCCGACCGGACGGCGGCCTCCTACTTCGGCCGGGACCGTTACGTCGGACTGCTTCAGGAGGACTGGACCCTCCAGGAGAACCGGGCAGCAAGGGTCAGGCTGGTGGTGGTCGACCGCGAGGGGAAGCTGGTGGGAGGCGTCCCCGTGAAGCTTGTCACCGAGCATAAGAAGACATGGGGGGCGCGGGTCAAGGGCGCAGGCGACGCCTACCTCACCGAATACGAACACGCCTGGGAGCAGGAAGAGGAGATGGAAGGTCTCTCCTCGGCGGAGCAGCCGATCGAGTTACCCTTCACCCCGGCCAAAGCCGGCAGCCTCCGCCTGATCGCCGCCATCGCCGACACGGCCGGGCGCCCTCACAAGACCGTCATCGAGCGTTGGGTGACCGGCAAGGGCGTGGTGCTGTGGGAGTCGACCCCCGGCAACCTCCTCAACGTCTACCCGGAGAAGTCCTCGTACAACGTCGGGGAGACGGCGCGCTTTCTGGTGCAGAATCCCTTCCCCGGCAGCCGGGCCCTCGTCACCGTGGAACGTTTCGGGGTCATCGACCGCTGGACCACAACCTTTGCCGACAGCTCGGCGGTGGTGGAAATTCCGGTACGGCCCGATTACCTGCCGGGCTTCTATGTCTCGGTGATGGTCACTGCGCCGCGGGTCGAAAAGCCGCTCGGCCCGCAGGGGGAGGACCCCGGCAAGCCGGCCTACCGCATGGGCTATGTGAAGATTCCGGTGAAGGATCCGTACAAGGAGCTGGAGGTCGAGGTAGTGCCGGGCAAGGAAGTGTATAAACCCCGCGACACTGTCCTGGTCGAGCTTGCGGTGCGGCCGAAGCATCTCGAGCCTGGCGAAGCCGCGCCGCCGGTCGAGCTGGCGGTGGCCGTGCTGGACGAGGCGGTTTTCGACCTGCTGCTCCAAGGGCGCAAGACCTTCGATCCCTATCAGGGCTTCTATTTCCTCGACGAGCTCGATCTCAGCAACTACAACCTCCTGATGCAGCTGGTCGGCCGCGAGAAACTGGCCATGAAGGGGGCGAGCCCCGGCGGGGGCGGCGGCCCCGACCTCAGCATGCGCTCGCTCTTCAAGTTCGTCGCCTACTGGAACCCTTCTCTCAAACCGGACGCCGACGGCCGCGCGGCCATCGAGTTCGAGGTGCCCGACAATCTCACCGGCTGGAAGGTCCTGGCCATGGCAGTGAGCCCGGAAGACCGGATGGGCTTGGGCGAGGCGAGCTTCAAGGTCAAGCAGGCGACGGAGATCCGTCCGGCCCTGCCCAATCAGGTGCTGGACGGAGATTCCTTCTCGGCCGGCTTCACCTTTATGAACCGGACCGATCAGCCTCGAAAACTTGGCATCGAATGCACGGCCCGGGGCCCCGTGCAGGGAGCCACGGAAGACCGGGCGGTGCGGTTCAGCAGGGTCATCGATCTTGCACCCTACCAGCGGGAGACGCTCTTTTTCCCCCTGGCGGCGACGGCGCCGGGGACGGTTTCTCTTTCGGTTGCCGCCGGCGACGGGACGGACAGGGACAGCCTTGCCGTGAGCCTGCCGGTCCGCGCGCGGGAACACCGGGAGGTGGTCGCCGAATACGGTCTGCTGGGCAACGCCACCACCATCGAACCGATCCTTTTCCCCGAAATGGGGAAGGAGGGCGGCGAATTGACCCTCATGCTCTCGCCGTCGGTAATCGGCGGCATCGAGGGGTCCTTTTCCTTTCTCCGTGACTATCCTTACAGCTGCTGGGAACAGAAGCTCTCGCGCGGGGTGATGGCGGCCCTGTACGGTTCTCTGAAACCCTATCTGACGGCCGAGTTCATCTGGCCGGACAGCGAGAAGGCGGCTCGGGAGACCCTGGCCCTGGCGGCCGAGTTCCAGGCGCCGAACGGAGGGATGACTTTCTACCAGCCGAAGGACGAATACGTCTCGCCCTACCTCAGCGCCTTTACCGCGTTTGCCTTCAACCGGCTTCGGCAGGAGGGGTATCCGGCGCCCGCCCAGGTGGAACAGCGGCTGCAGGACTATTTGCAAAATCTGCTCCGCCACGACGCTGTTCCGGAAGAGTACAGCCGCGGCATGACCGCGACCGTCCGTGCCCTGGCCCTGGCCGCCCTGGCCGAACGGGACAAGATCGGCCTGCCCGACATCCTGCGCTATCATCCGCAGATACCGGCCATGAGCCTCTTCGGCAAGGCCCTCTACTTCCGGGCGCTGCTGGCGGCGGGCGGCACGCTCGGGCAGCAGTGGGAAGTTCTCGACGCCCTGCTCGCCCATGCCGACCGGAGCGCCGGAGGGGTGGTCTTTCGCGAGACCCTCGACACCGGCTTTTCCGCCCTGCTGTCGTCGACCACCCGGGACAACGCCGCCATCCTCGGCGCGCTCATCGCCCGGGTGAAGGCCAATCCGACGGACAGATCCATGCGGGAGCTGGCTGTGAACCTCATGCGCACCATCAGCGAGAGCCGCAAGGCCCGAAATCATTGGCCGAACACCCAGGACAATCTTTTCGTCGCCCTGGCGCTCACCGATTACGCGAAATTCTTTGAGGGGCGGCAGCCGGATATGCAGGTAACCGGCCGGCTTGACCGAGAGGTTCTCGGCACCGGCCGCTTGACCGCTTTCATCGACCCGCCGCTGGTCTTCAAGAAGGAGATAGAGACCGGCGAGGCCGGCAACAAATCCCTGCTCCACCTGGAAAAAACCGGCATCGGCAACCTCTACTACACTACCCGGCTCGCCTACATGCCCGAGAAAAGGGACCCTGTCCCGGTCAATGCCGGCATCGAGATCCATCGGGAATACAGCGTCAAGCGGGGCGGCAAGTGGCAGCTTTTGGCCGGAGACATGGCAGTGAAGACCGGCGAGGTGGTGAAGATCGATCTCTATGTATCCCTACCCGCGGAGCGGTATTTCGTGGTCCTGGAGGATCCGGTGCCAGGCGGCCTGGAGCCGGTGAGCAGGGAGCTTGCCACCGCATCCCTTACGGACGCCGAAACCGAACCGGCGATCACGGAGGGTGTCTCCGAAGGATCCTACCACGGTCGTTTTACCGACTGGGTGGAGGACACCTTTGGCCGCTGGAGCTTCTACCACAGGGAACTGCGGCACGACGCGGCCCGCTTCTATTCCGAGAGGCTGGCGGCCGGGCGCTATCATCTGAGCTACACCGCCCAGGCCATCGCCCCAGGCGAGTTCCGGGTCCTGCCCGCCCACGCCGAGGAGATGTACGCCCCGGAGGTCCACGGCGACTCGCTGCCGGCAAAACTTTCCGTCACGGCGGCGAGATAGGCGGGAGGCGGCATTGAAGGGAGAAAGCCGGGTGGCAGGAGGAGCGATTTTTTTTGCCTTGATCCTGTCGGCGACGGCTACGCTGTGCCTCGGCTTTCGGCTGCACGAGGATCTCAGACCTCTGCCGGACGACCTGCGGCCCCAGACGCTCGATTACCGGCGGCAGCAATTCCTCGACCGCCGCGGCATTCCCCTCTCCTTCACCTATGACAACCCCTACAATGTCCACGATTGGATCCCCCTGCACGAGATCCCCGCCCTCCTCCGGGAGGCATTCATCGCCTCGGAAGACCAAAGGTTCTACCGCCATCACGGCGTCGACTGGCCGGCGCGGGCCCATGCCCTGGTGCAGAACCTCGCCGCCCTGAAGGGGGTGCGCGGGGCGAGCACTATCACCGAGCAGGTGGTGCGCATCCTCCACCCCCGGCCGCGAAACCTCTGGTCGCGCCTGCTCGAGGGAATCGAGGCCGCACGGCTGGAAAAGCGGTTTAGCAAGTCGGAGATCCTCGAGTTCTACCTCAATCAGGTACCCTACGGCCGGCAGCGGCGCGGCGTACTGCAGGCCGCGCGGCTCTATTTCGACCGGGACCTCGAGACCCTCAACGAGCAGGAGATGCTGATCCTGGCGGTGCTGGTACGGGCCCCGGCCCGGCTGAGCCGGGACGGCGGCCGGGCACTCGCAGGGCCTCTCGCCCGGCTGCGCGACGTCCTGGTAAAAACGGGCAATATAGCGAAATCCCATGAGGAATGGGTGACCGACCTGCCTCCGGTCGAAGCCCGCTTACCGGTGGAGGCGAGCCACTTCCTCCGGCAGCTCGCCGATCGACTTCCTCTCAGTCCCACGGATTCCAGGCCGGCCCGGATCCTGACCACCCTCGACAGCGACCTGCAGGGCAGGATCCAGGAGATCCTCGACCAGCACCTGCGCGACCTGAAGAGCTCTGAGGTCCATAACGGTGCTGTGCTGGTGGTCAACCACCGCACCGACGAGATCCTCGCCTGGGTGGGCGGAGCCGCATTGGGGGACGTCCCCGGCAGCTGGATCGACGGCGTCACCACGCCGCGACAACCGGGCTCGACCCTCAAACCCTTTCTCTACGGCCTGGCCCTGGACCGAGGGTGGACAGCCGCCACCATCATCGACGACTCCCCCCTCTCCCGGCCCGTCGGCGGCGGGATCCACGCCTTCCGCAACTACAGCCGCAGGCATTACGGACCGCTCCGCCTGCGGGAGGCCCTCGGCAATTCGCTGAACATCCCTGCGGTCAGGACCATTCAATTTACGGGCGTAGCCGACTTCCTCGACCGGCTCCACGGGCTCGATTTCGACAGCCTTACCCGCACCGCCGCCCACTACGGCGAGGGCCTCGCGCTCGGCAACGGCGAGGTGACGCTGCTGGAACTGGTCCGGGCCTACTGCACGCTCGCCCGGGGCGGCGTCCACCATCCCCTGCGCTTCACCCTGGACGGCAGGCAGCTCGGCCAGTCCCGCCGCCGGCTCTACAGCGCCGAAACGGCATCGCTCATCGCCGACATCCTCGCCGACCGGGAGGCCCGGCGCCTGGAGTTCGGCAGCTCCAACATCCTCAGTTTTCCAACCCAGACCGCCGTCAAAACCGGAACATCGAACGACCATCGGGACAGCTGGGCGGTCGGCTTCAACCACCTCTTCACAGTAGGCGTCTGGATGGGCAACCTCGACGGCCGGCCCACCGACAGTCTCACCGGCACCACCGGCCCCGGTCTCATACTGCGTTCGACCTTTGCCGAGCTGAACCGCTTCGAGGAGGGGAGGCCACTCTTCCTCAGCCCGCGGCTCACCACGGCGAGTATCTGCCGCAAGACCGGCCTGCGGGCGCAACCGTCCTGCCCCACGGTACTGGAGAAATTCCTGCCGGAGGCCGTCCCCGCCCCCTGCAACCATCGGGCAGAGCATGAGGATTCCTCTGCAATAGTCTCACGGCATCAAGAGGACGAGGTTCACCTCCTCCAGCCATCGGCGGGACTGCAGATGATCATGGATCCCCGCATCCCGGACGACATCGAGGCCTACGCCCTGAAGCTCGCCGGCAACGTCCGGGCCAGAATGACAGAGTGGCTTGTCGACGGTGAAATCGCGGGCACCACCGGCGAGAATATCGATCAATTCCTGTGGCCTCTGTCAAAGGGGGTGCATCTTGCCCAGGCCCGGGTCTGGCAGGATGGGGCCGAGCCGCTGTTAACCCCCGCCGTCCGCTTCGTGGTTAAATAGAATAATTTGCCGCCGGATCGTCGATCTGGTAACAGGTACGGATACAGAAAAATAATCTGAAGGTGGAAACCATGAACATTTTCGCATTGCCGGGAATCAGCCCAAAAACTGAAAAATGGGCGACTAATTTGTTGCACGAGCTCGCCGGCCCGGACCGGACCATGACGGTGCAGCGGTACAAACACTGGGATTGCGAGAATCCCGAGCAGTGCCTCGACCTGGAGGGCGAGGTAGAGCGGCTTACGGGCGCGCCCATCGATCTGCTGGTGGCCAAGTCCCTCGGGGTCATGATCGGCCTCTCGGCTGGTTCCAGGAAGCTGATCGCCCCCGGCCGGGCGGTCCTCATCGGCACCCCGGTCACCGGCTTCATCGAAAACAACATGGACCTCCGGCAGCTTACGGCAGATCTCACCGTCCCCATCCTGTTCATCCAGCAGAAGAACGATATCGTCGGCTCGGCAGACCGGCTCAGGGCGGCAATCGATGGCCTGCCCATGGTCGAGCTGGTCGAGATCCCCGGCGACAACCACCAGTACAAGGATCTCAAGCTCCTCGCCAGGCATATCAAGAAGTTCATGTAACGGGGAGGCTCGATCTCCGTGACCGCCCTGCTCTGGGACTTCATCCTTTATCTGCTCTATGGTCTCGCCTTCTTCACCCTGGGGGTGGCGATCCTGTCACGGGATATCAGCCTGAGCGAGCTGGGCATCGCCCGGATAATCCGGCTGCTCGCGGCCTTCGGCATCGTCCATGGCTTCCATGAGTGGCTCGAACTCCTGGAGCTGCTCTTTCCGGAGATCGCCGGCCCCGGCTTCACCTTCTTCCGCCTGGTGGTGGTCAGCCTCTCGTTTCTCTTTCTCTTCTATTTCGGGTTGTTTTTGAATATCATCACCCTGGGCGGCGACAAAGCCCTGCAGTCGACGCCGAGGTGGACGAAGGCCGTGGTGGGCGCGGCGGCCCTTGCCCTGATCGTCTTTGCCGCCTACCTCGATTTCAACAGCGGCGGCGACATGCACACCCGGCGGCTGGTGGCCCTCCCCGGCAGCCTTCTTGCCGGATTCGGGCTGGTCATCTATTCCCGGACGGTGCAGACCTTTTCCGCCAATACCGCGCGCCAGTTCATTTTCGCCGGCAGCTGCATGATCTGCTACGCCGTGCTGAGCGGTCTCTTGCCCTCGGATCTCGCCATCCCGTTTTTCGACGTCAAAGTGATCTTCTTTCGGGGGCTTGCAGCCTTTTTCCTCATGTTCTTCACCATCCGAGCCCTTTCGGTCTTCGACCTCGAACGCCGCGAGCTGGTCAACGAGCAGCTCCAGCGTTTTTCCCAGTCGGAAAAAATGACGTCGCTGGGCATCCTCGCCGCGGGCATCGCCCATGAAATCAACAACCCTCTCACCAACATCTCCCTCAATGTGGAGATGCTGAAGGACTTGGTCGGCAGCGAACCGAGGGCCACCAGAAAGATCGAGGCCATCGAGCGCAATATCGACCGGGCCTCGCGGATCTCCAAGGAACTCCTCCATTTTTCCCGGGAAAAGGAGACGGAGCTTCACCCTGTTGACCTCAATCGCATCATCCAGAGCGCGGCGAACCTCATCAAACCGCAGCCGCGCTCGGCAATAATCGGGCTGGAACTCGGGGAAGTCCAGGAGATAATGGGCATCCCCTGGAAGCTCGAGGAGGTCTTCATCAACCTGCTGCTGAACAGCCTGGACGCCTGCGGCGACAACGACAGTGTCACGATCCGGACTTTTCGGCAGGACGGCGCGGTGAAGGCGGTTATCGCCGACACCGGCCACGGCATCAAGGCCGAGCATCTCGGCCGGGTCTTCGATCCCTTTTTCACCACCAAGGAAATCGGCAAGGGCACGGGACTCGGCCTCTCGGTATGCTATAATATCATCAGGCAGCACGGCGGCGCCATCGCGCTCGCCAGCGGTACCGGCGGCGCGGGCGAAGCCGGTGAAACAGCCGGCACGACGGTAACCCTCACTTTCCCGGCGGCAAGCGAAGGATGACAACTGAAACGATAATGGTGGTCGATGACGACCGGGACCTGCGCGAGTCCATGATCGAGATCCTCACGGATCAGGGCTATGCCGTCATCGCCTGCGAGACGGCGGAGGCGGCCCTGCAGCAGCTTACCGAGACGGCGCCGAGCGTGATCCTCCTCGACAACATGATGCCGGGTATGGGCGGCATGGCCCTCATCCCCCGGCTGAAAATGGACTATCCGGCCCTCAAGATCATCATGATCACCGCCTTTTCCACCGTCGACAACGCGGTCGCGGCAATGAAAATCGGGGCCGACGATTACCTCGCCAAACCCTTCAAGCGCGACGACCTGCTGGTGGCCGTGCGGCGGGCCTTGGAAATGCTGAAGTTCGCTCAGCAGCATCCCGAGCCGGAGATGGACGAGGCCCTTTCCTGCCTGTCCAACCCGATCAGGAGACAGATCCTCGCCTTCCTTGGCGAAAAGGGTGAGATGCGCTTCATGGACATCACCCGAGCCCTTGGCATCGCCGATCACACCAAGGTCAATTTTCACCTGAAAAACCTGAAGTCGACCGGGCTCATCGCCCAGAATCGGGAAAAATCCTACCGACTCACCCCTCAAGGCAGAAAGATCCTCGACTGCCTCCACCTGCTGACCAAGCAGATTTCCACATAACTCCAGGCAAGTAAGGCGATATTGTGAATTTTTCTTCACAATATCGCCTTTGTTGGAATCATCATTTATCTGGATACCTAACTTATTACCTCGCTATACTCGGCTTATCAGGGAACGATATTCGTTCCGAGCCAGATGATCCCAACCGCAGGAGAATGTTCAATGAAAAAGACTATCGTTGTTGCCATGGCAAGCCTTATCGCCTTCAGTACTTCGGCATTAGCGGCCGACAAGACCCTCGTCAGCACCAAGGCAGCCGGTCCGATCGTGCTGGACGGCGTCGCCGACAAGGCCTGGGAAAGCGCCAAAGCCATCACCATCAACCTTGACCAACTGCCCTATGAGCCCAGCAACGGTTATCCGGGAATGAAGGGCACCGACGTCTCGATCAAATCCCTCTATGACGACAAAAACGTTTATTTCCTCATCTCCTACAAGGATCCGACCAAGAGTCTGGCACGTTTCCCATGGGTGAAGCAGAAGGACGGCAGCTGGAAAAAATCGGCCAACAAAGACAGTACCGGCCACGACAACACCTACTATGAAGACAAGCTGGCGATGTTCTGGAACATCAGCACCAAGGGCTTCGAGACGGACGGCTGCATGATCGCCTGCCACCTCGACGAACCGGGCGACAAATCCCCCGGACGGAAATATACAGCCTCCCCCGAAGAAACCATCGACATGTGGCATGCCAAATACGTCCGAACCATGCCGCTCGGGGCCTTCGACGACCAGTATGTGGACAACAACAAGGACCCGAAGGTCAACGAAGGCTGGGGCCGGAAAAACGACACCGCGCCCAAGGGCATCGGCTACAAGGACAACAACAATGCCGACAAGACCGGTCCGGCGTTCATGAATCTCCATGCCGATGCCGATGACAAGTACTATGTCATCCCGAGCAAGAAGATCCCCTTTGTCGACACCTTCAAGGAAGGCGACGTGGTGCCCGGCATCGAAATCACGCCACTCGCCGGTGGCCGTGCCGATGTCCTGGCCCGCAATCACTATGAAAACGGCACCTGGACCGTGGAAGTCCAGCGCGCCTTGAAGACCGAAGGCGAGAATGTCGATACCCAGGATGTCCAGTTCACCGACAAGAGCACAGCCTATCCCTTCGGGATCGCCGTTTTCGATAACTCCCAGATCAACCACCTCTACCACGAAGGGGTGATGGAGCTGAAATTCCAGTAAAGTGAACTAAGACTGGAAACCTTCTTCAGTCCCTACCGGAAAGAGGCGGCCGTTCCATGAACGTCCGCCTCTTTCTGCTTTTTCTTTTAGCCTTTATCAGGAAAGAGCCAGACGGCTTGCCGCGTCGAAGAGGTGGACGGCATCCAGGTGAAAGGCAAAACGCATCTCCTCGCCTTCCCCCACCTTTCTGTGACCGTCGCATTTGCTGATCAATCTGACCCCGCCGATATTGACGTGGAGATGGGTTTCGCCGCCGAGCGGTTCGACCACCTCGACGAGGCCCCTCACTTCCCAATCGTTGGGCCGGCCGGCCCGGGAGTCTTCGAAGCGGGGTCTGAGGTTTTCCGTGCGGATGCCGAAGACGACCGGACGGCCGTCGGTCGGGCCGTCGCTCCGGCCGGCCGGGAGGGGAACGCGCAGACCTTCCGACAGTATCACCTCGATTCCTCCGGCGGCCCGCGCCAGCCGGCCCTCGACGAGGTTCATCGGCGGGTTACCGATGAAGCCGGCGACGAAGGTGTTGGCGGGGTGATCGAAGAGCTCGATGGGAGTGCCGATCTGCTCGACGTTGCCGGCGCGCATGACGACGATGCGGTCGGCGAGGGTCATCGCCTCGACCTGATCATGGGTGACGAAGACCATCGTCGTGCCGAGCCGCTGATGGAGCTGCGCGAGTTCGAGCCGGGTGCGCACGCGGAGCGCTGCGTCGAGGTTGGAGAGCGGCTCGTCGAACAAGAAGAGCGCGGGCTGCTTGACGAT
>JAEYNP010000078.1 GCA_023412495.1 Pseudomonadota bacterium | reverse complement strand
GGCCACTTCGTGACGCCGACGATCTACGGTGCGCTTGCCGAAGCCGCGCCCGAACGCGTGCACGCCGACTCCGGCATGATGAACCTCATCACCTTCCAGGGCCGCCGCCGCGATGATCGCGCGTTCTCGTGCCTCTACTTCGCGGCAGGCGGTTACGGCGCGCTCGAAAACCTCGATGGCTGGGCGACACTGCCGCATCCCTCGAACATGGCCGTCGTTCCCGTCGAGATCTGGGAAACGCTCACGAACATGACCATCGAGAGCAAGCGCCTGCTCACCGACTCCGGCGGTCCCGGCAAGTGGCGCGGCGGTCTCGGCCAAGAGGTCGTGCTCCGCAATGACACCGGCCACACGCTCACCATGCTCGGCATGGGCAATCGCATGGAGTTCCCGGCACGCGGACAGTTTGGCGGCGGCGCCGGCACGCTCCGCGTTCATGCTGTCGACGGCAAGCCCGTGCACGCCAAGGGCCGCATCGATGTCGCCCCCGGCGCGCGCATCACCGTGACGGAAGCCGGCGGCGGCGGTTTCGGCGATCCCCGCCAGCGCGATCGCGCCTCCATCGCCTCCGACCTCGCCGACGGTTTCATCAGCGCGCACACCGCTCGCACGATATATGGCGTGGAGAGCTGAGCGAGCGAGCGCTCTAAGTGACAACGCTGCCCCGACCACAACATGTCCCTTCTCCCCGTGTTTACGGGGAGAAGGTTAGGATGAGGGCGGCGGCGAGCACCGACGTCGAACAAGCTCCCGCCCCTCACCCTAGCCCTCTCCCCGCAAGAGCGGGGTGAGCGACTGTCTTGACGGTCAAGCGTTTTGCCATGGGGTTTTGTCCCTGAGGATGGCGTTGAGGATGGTGAGGAGCTTTCGCGCGACGGCGATGAGGGCGAGCTTCTTCGGCTTGCCGGCGGCGACGAGGCGGTCGAAGAAGGCTTTCAAGGGCGGGTTCCAGCGCTTGGCATTCATGGCGCCCATGTAGAGGGCGGTGCGCACGCGCGTCCGGCCGCCGCCGATGAAGCTCTTGCCGCGCCAGGTACCGGACTGGCGCGTATAGGGCGCGAGGCCGGCGAGTGCCGCGATCTCCTTGCGGTCGAGGCTGCCGAGTTCGGGCATCTCGGCAATGAGCGTGCGGCTGATGATGGCGCCGACACCGGGTACGGAGGCGAGCAGGTCCTCCTTCTCGCGCCAGACGGGCGATGCGCGGACGGCGGTGCCGATGTCGCCATCCATGTCCTTGAGCTCTTTCTCGAGGGCCGTGACGATGCGGGCGATACTTCTGCGCGTACGCTTGAGTGCGGCCCGCTTCTCGCGCTGCTTCTCGGCGCCGATCATCTCGACGATCTGGCGGCGGCGCGCGACGAGTTCCGACAGATGGCGGGTTTCTTCGTCGGGGAGCGGTCGGATCTCCGGCTTGGTCGCCTCGGCGAAGTGGGCGATGACGGCGGCATCGATCGGATCGGTCTTGGCGCGCTGGCCGATGGCCTTGGCGAACGACCTCACCTGAGCCGGGTTGACGACGACGAGAGGGAGGCCGGCGCCGGCGAGGGCGGCGGCGGCGACCTCCTCGAAGCCGCCTGTCGCCTCGATGGCGACGATGGCGGGGCCGAGGGCGACGAGCTTCTCGCACAAGGCTGCGAGACCGGCGCCGTTGCGTTCGACGGCGAAGACGTCTCCGCTCGGACGCACGGCGACGTCGAGGCGGTCCTTGGCGACATCGATACCGACAGTGATAGTTTCCATTCCGACCCGTCCTTGCCTAATCGGGCTCGCTTTGCGGCCCCGGCGACTGTTCGGGTTCGAGTGGATGACGAGCGGGGCACCAGGCTCTCCCACGGTCTTCGAGGACCCAGGGGATTTCGGGCACCCGCCCGCTGCCGCGGGAGGCACCTTACCACCTTCCGCGGATCGCAAGTTACAAGGGGATGATCGTCCTTTGCGTTGAAGCGCGATGCGATTGTCTGCTTGATCGCGGTATGGTGTGCTCGCGCGCACAACACTTAACAATGAGGAACGCCCGATGAGCACGCCGCTGACGCCGGAAAACCGAGAGAAACTGAAGAAGATCAGCGTCGCCACGATCACGACCGCCCTCTTCAAGCGCAACTTCCGCAACCAGTTCATCCAGGACGTCCGCCCGGTCGGCACCAAGGCGCCGCAGATGGTCGGCGAGGCCTATACGCTGCGCTATATTCCGGCGCGCGAGGATCTCGATCACATCGGCGTCTTCGAGGATCGCTCGCACCCCCAGCGGCGCACGATCGAGGACTGCCCGCCCGGCCATGTGCTCGTGATCGACAGCCGCAAGGACGCCAAGGCAGCTTCCGCCGGCGGCATCCTGATCACCCGGCTCATGATGCGCGGCGCCGCCGGCGTCGTCACGGATGGTGGCTTCCGCGATTGCCCGGAGATCGCCGAGATGGCCTTCCCCGTCTACCAGAACCGACCGGCGCCACCGACCAACCTGACGCGGCAGCGCGCGGTCGATATCAACGTGCCGATCGGGTGCGGTGACGCACCGGTGTTTCCCGGCGACATCATGGTCGGCGATGGCGAGGGCGTGGTGGTCATCCCCGCTCATCTCGCCAACGAGATTGCCGAGGAGGGCCATGAGATGACCGCCTACGAGGACTTCGTAATGGAGAAGGTGCGCGAAGGACGCGGCATCTTCGGTCTCTATCCGGGTGGGCCCGAGGCCAAAGCCGAGTTCGCCGCGTGGCGCAAGGCCAATGGACGCTGAGTTGAGATAAGCAATGACTGAAGCAGATACCGGAGCGGGCCTCGTCCGCGGCACCCCACCCGCCGAACGCGCCCCGCGCGCCGTCGCCGACCTCTATCACACCTACTTCACGGGCCTCATCCTGACGCTTGTCAGCCGCCGCGGCAGCAGCGACGCGGCGCGCTGGATGCACGCCGTCTTCCGCCATCAGCATCATGAAAAATTCCTCTCGAGCTTCGAGAAGCTCGGGCTCGTGGACATGCCGCACGCGGTTGCCTGCGCGGCCTATCACTACCTCTCGAACAGCATTGGCGGCGTCAGCGTCGAGTTCATGAAGGAGAGCGACCGCAAGGCCTGGGTGCGCTTCGTGCCGCCCCGTTGGGTCTATCCGGGCGCCGCCATCTGTGGCGTACCAAGCGAAGTGTCGCGTGGATTCCTGACGGGCTGGTACGCGCAGAACGGCGTATCGCTGAAGAATCCGCGGCTTGGCTTCGTGTGTACCGCCCAGACCGTCGATGGACAGCACGGGCTTGCCGGCTACTTCCTGGAGTACGACCACGATCTCGCGCCCGATGAGCGGCTGGTCTTCCGTCCCGGCGAGATGCCACCGCCCTTCGATCCGCAGGCCGCGCCACGCCTGCCCGCATCCGACTGGACGACGGA
>JAEYNP010000022.1 GCA_023412495.1 Pseudomonadota bacterium | reverse complement strand
TAGGATTCCCTCCCCCGTTACCCCCCCCTGTCGTACGCGCCGGCCCGGCGCCCGCCGGGACGATCACCAGATGCATCTCCCGCGGGCCGTGGGCACCGTGTACCATCTGGGCCTCGATGTCGGCGGTCTTGGACGGCCCGGAGATGAAGACCAGGCTGTCCTGGCGCCCTTCCTTCTGCAGCAGTGCATAGGCCTCCTCGAGATCGCGCACCAGCCTGTCCTGCCGGAGGAGGGCGATGTGGATGGACGGCACCAGCGAGGTGGAACGGGGCTGGCCGGGTCTGGTCTGCTGGATCACCGTCGCCGACTCGGCCACGCCGATGGCCGGGGCGGTGATGCCGACGAAGGAGGCGATGGTTTTATCACGCAGCTCGCGGTCCGAACTGAAGGTCGTGTGCACGGTCACGGCCTCGCGGGTGAAGCGCTTCCAGAGCTGCAGGGCGGCGATATCCGGATGGTCGTGGAGGATGACGTGCTTCACGTGGTTGAATTCCGGCTCCCGGCTGCGGATGACCTCGACGACCACGGCCGCGGCATCGGCTTCCGACTCCGTCCGGTGCAGGTGGATGCCCAGGGCCCCGGCGCTGACCCGCAGGGTTTCCAGCAGTTCCTCCCGTTCCTCTTCGGTCCTGCTGTTTATGCGATCGAGGATGGGGCGGATGTCCGGGGCGGCGAAGAGGCCCGGGATTTCGTCCCTGGCCCGTTCGTGGTCGGTTGCCACGCCCAGGGCCTGGCGGATATTGCGCAGGAAGAAGTAGTCGTTCTCCATCAATTTTCCTCCCGTGTCTCGTTCGCCTGCGCCGCCCGATGCCTGCCGGCGTATTTTTCTTTCCAAATGCGGCCGAAGGTGCGGCGGGCGATCGGCGGCAGATCCCGGCCATCGGTCCAGTTCGAGGCGGGCCCGGCCATCCTGCCGATCATCCCGTCTTTGCCGATGAAGGGGCGCTGGATAAGACGGCCGAGAGCGATCGCCGCCCGGTACAACATGGGATGGCTGACCAGCAGCCGCCAGAACCGGAAGACCCGGGCCTCGTTCTTGTTGTGCGGCCTGGTCTCCCAGCGCTCGCTGCCGTAGGCGAGCTTCTCGCGCAGGGCGGAGAGCATCCGGGGCAGGTCGTTTTTCACCGGGCAGATATCCCGGCAGGCTCCGCAAAGGGTCTCGCCCTTGCAGAGATCGGCGTGCTGGTTTATGCCGAAGAGCAAGGGCGTGACCACCGCCCCGATCGGGCCGCAGTAGGGTGAGTTGTAAGCGTGGCCGCCGATCTTGCCGTAGACCGGGCAAATGTTGAGGCAGGCCCCGCAGCGGATACAGGCCAGCACCTCGCGGAATTCCGGGTCGGCGAGGATTTTCGAGCGGCCGTTGTCGATGATCACCAGATGGAATTCCTCCGGCCCGTCCGGATCGCTTTTGGCGGCGGGTCCGCCCAGGAAGCTGACGTAGGTGGAGAGTTTCTGCAGGGCCGCGCCGCGGGTCAGGAGCTGCAGGGTCTCGCGGTGCTCGGCCATGGTGGCGACCACCCGTTCCATGCCCATCAGCGCCACGACCACCCGCGGCATGGTGGTGGCCATGCGGATGTTGCCTTCGTTCGAGACCAGGCTCACCTGGCCGGTCTCGGCGCAGGCCAGATTGCAGCCGGTGAGGCCCATGTCGGCGGTGAGGAGCTTCTCCCGCAGGGCCTTGCGGGCGGCCATGGTGAGCGTCGGCGGGTCGTCGGTGTAGTCGATGCCAAGCTTGTCGGCGAAGAGCCGGCCGATTTGGCCGCGGTTGAGGTGGATGCAGGGGGCGATGATGTGGGAGGGCTTGTCGCCCGCCAGCTGGATGATGTACTCGCCGAGGTCGGTCTCCACCACCTCGATGCCCTCCTGTTCGAGGGCCGGGTCTATATCGACTTCCATGGAGGTCATCGACTTGCCCTTCACCACCCGTTTCACTTCGTTGTTTCTGGCCACTGACAGGGTGTAGGCGACCGCGTCGCTTGCGGTCACCGCAAAATGGACATGGCCGCCCCGGGCGCGGACGTTCTTGGCCAGCTCGGCCAGGATGATATCGAGGTGCTCGAAGGTCCGCATCCGGGATTCCTTCACCCGGTCGCGCATCTCCTGGTCGGCCATGCCGGCCCAGAGTTCTATGGCGCCCCTGCCGAATCGATTCTGCAGGCTGTGCAGGCTTTTCTGCAGCTGCGCTGATCCTATGCCGGCCGCGGACGCGCTGCGATAATCGTGGACATTGATGCTCATTGTCCGCCTCCTCTATGAACGGCCAAGATCTCAGCGATGTGAAGGACCTTGATCTTTTCTCCTCGCCTGGAAAGCCGCCCCCCGATGTTCATGAGGCAACTGATGTCGCAGCCGACTACCGCGTCCGCCCCGGTGGCCAGGATATTTTCGATCTTCTCGTCCGCCATGGCGATGCTGATCTCCGGATAGTTGACACTGAAGGTGCCGCCGAAGCCGCAGCAGGTGTCGGAATCCCGCATCTCGATGAGCTGCAGGCCTCGGACGTTGCCGAGCAGCGTCCGAGGCTGGGCGAAGATTCCCAGGCCTCGGCTTAAGTGGCAGGAATCATGGTAAGTAACGGTGCCGGTATAGCGGGATTTCGTATCGGAAACCCCCAGCACGTCGACCAAATACTGGGTGAATTCGTAGGTTCGTGCAGCCACAGCCCGGGCTTTGGCCGCCATGGCTGGATCGTCTTCGAACAGTCCGGGATAGTGATGGCGAACCATGTGGACGCATGAGCCGGACGGGCAGACGATCGCCTCGGCCCCTTCGAACACCTCAATGAAATGCCGAGCCGCGGCGGCGGCCTCTCGCCGGTAGCCGCTGTTCCAGGCGGGCTGCCCGCAGCAGGTCTGTCCCGCCGGATAGTCCACCGGCACGCCCAGCCGGTCAAGCACGGCCACCATCGCCTCACCCACCTGGGGGAACATGGTGTCGACCAGGCATTGAATGAAAAGGGAAACGGTCTTGTCGGTCATAGGTGATAAGAAATTGACTTAATGAGTAAATGCGCATCGTTTTGAGCGGTCCGTCACGTCGCAGAAAGCCATGCGAAGTTACGTATCGCGGATGAATACGTTAACCGACAACTGAGAGAAAATGAAGGAAATTTCAAGTGCTGCCGATTGTCACTCTCAAGGCGATTTTGATGAGGGAGCGGCATGGAGTGTGATGAGGGTGTGAAAATGTAGAGGCTTCAATTTCGAAAAAAATTTCAATAATTCGTCAACTCACCACCAAATTGTAAGAAAAATGTAAGAAATCGAGGTGTAGAAGAACGGTCATGGGCTCGATATACGAGTGTTTAGGCTGATTCCTTACTGTTGTGAGCATCCCCGGATGCTCGCTTGAATTGCTGACTGTGAATGGAGGAACGAGTGAAAAGAACGGGTCAATTCATGCGATACTTCTTCTATTTTAATGCTCGTCAATATTTCGTTCTTCCTGTCATTATTCTGGCAAGTTGTTTTTTTAGATATGGAATCGTGTTGGCAGAAGAGGCTGTATGCGCCCGGGTGAAAATAGAGATCCGCCAGGAAGTGACTTTCGAACGCCAGGCATTCGATGCCCATATGCAGATAAACAATGGACTGACTACCATCGCTCTGGAAGATGTTCTGGTCGACGTCCTGTTCACCGATGAGGCCGGCGACCCGGTACGGGCCACTTCGAATCCTGATGATCCCGACGCGCTCTTTTTTATTCGAATTTCCTCAATGGAAGGTATTGCCGATGTTTCCGGCAGAGGTCGTGTGGCGCCTTCTACCACGGCAGATATTCACTGGCTGATCATTCCGGCGCCTGCCTCGGTGGCAGATGCCCCAACCGGAAAACTTTATTTCGTCGGCGCTCGTCTTACCTACCTGCTTGGTGGCGAAGAGCATGTGACCGAGGTTACGCCCGATTATATCACCGTAAAGCCGATGCCTCTCCTGCAGCTCGACTATTTTCTACCCGACGAGGTTTATGGCGATGATCCTTTCACCACGGTAACCGAACCTTCTATTCCTTTCTCGCTGGGAGTGCGAATCAGCAATAATGGCCAGGGGACTGCCGGCAAATTCAAGATCAGTTCCGCCCAGCCGAAAATCGTCGAGAATGAGCAAGGGTTGTTGGTCGATTTCCTTATCGAAGGCAGTGAAGTCAATGGAGTTGTCGCACCTGACACCTTGCTTGTCGAGTTCGGCGACATACTGCCCGGAGCAACTACAATAGGACGTTGGCTTATGACTTGCAGTCTGTCCGGGCGGTTTGTCGAGTTTAACGCCGAGTATTCCCATGCCGACGACCTTGGCGGCGAATTGACCTCGCTGCTGAAGGCTGTCAACACTCATTTCCTGGTTCAGGATGTTCTCGTCGACGTGGCGGGTCGGGACGGGATCAGAGACTTCCTAGGTAAAGACGGGGATGTCTATAGGGTTTACGAGTCGGATGCGGGAGTTGCCGAAGTTGCCGATCTGAGCTCTGAGGCACAGCTTCGCCTGGTTCAGGATCATGGCGATAAGGCAATTTACGAGTTGCAGGTTCCGCCGACAGCAGGATTTCTTTATTTGCGTTTTGACGATCCAGAGGCCGGTTCCAAAATCATCTCGACCATCAGTCGTTCGGACGGCAAGGTTATCAAAAAGGAAAACGGCTGGCTTTCCGGAAAACGGGTCAATGCCGACTGGAGCTACTTCGGCAATATATTCGATTTCAACAGCAGCGGTACGTATACCATAACTTTCATCGATTCCTCCCTGGCCCCCAAACCTCCGCAGTTCAGTGAGCAGAGCGATCCTGTGCACAAGGAGGGTGAAGAACTGACCTTTCTCATCAAACTCGATGAGCCGGTCGCTCCCCAGGCCAAAATGCAGATGGTGCAGATGGCCAGCTCGTCATTGGCGATGGCATCGGCTGCAGCCGCAGCCGACGGGACTTCAAATCAGAATGTAACCATCCGCGTCGACCGCCTGCCGGTTGGCGCCGAGTTCATAGATCTCGGCAACGGAACCGCCATTCTGCGTTGGACACCGGAAGCTGGGCAGGCGGGAGACTATCCCCTCACCTTCATTGCAACCGACGGCGACAACTCCACAACAATTCGTTACCACCTGCTGGTCACCGACCTCGCCAATAAGCCAACTGCCGCCTTCACTGCTTCGCCGACCACAGGAGAACCTCCACTGCAGGTGCAGTTCACCGATGCCTCTCAATCGGTTGACGGTATCGCTTCCTGGCTTTGGGATTTTGGCGACGGTTCAATGAGCCTGGAGCAGAGTCCGCTTCATTCGTATGAAAATCCGGGAGAATATCGACCGTCGCTGACAGTGACGGAAAGAGACGGCGATGAGCATACCTTCAACCTGCCCGAGCCGATAATTGTCGATGATGAAGGGGAACTGCCTCGCCTGGAGACCGGAAAGGTGATGGCCAGCCATGATTGGCAGGTCATCGAGTTACAGAAGCAATTCGAGGATCCTGTTGTCGTTGCCTCTATAAGTGGGGCGACGACCATGGAACCGGTGATTGTCAGGGTTCGAGATATTACCAAGACGGCATTCAGTCTCAGGCTTGAGGCGGGCTCATATGCCGACGGAGCCGGCGATCTTGAAGAGGTCTCCTATATCGTTATGGAAAGGGGTTCTTATACCTTGGAGGATGGCACGATCATCGTCGCAGACAGTTTGCAGTCTCTTTCCGACGGCAAATTCATCCACCACGATTTCGCAAAACCATTTTCGTCCGTCCCTGTGGTAACTGCGACAATGGCCAGTGACAATGACCCCGTTCCGGCACATATCGCACTCCGCAATATCGATTCCGAAGGCTTCGACCTCTACCTGCAGCCGGAGAAGGCGGGAAAGACGCCGCACGGTACGGAGCGGGTGGAGTATATCGCCTGGTCGATATCCTCAGGCTTGGTCGGCAGTTGGCTCTTTGAGGTCGGCATCATGGAAGACGTCGATCAGACTTGGCAGGAGCGGCCGTTTGCCGAGCAGTTCAATATCGGTCCGGTGCTGGTGGCGACCCGGCAGAGTTACAAAGGGCATAATCCGGCAACGGTGCTTTGCCGCAATGTGACTGTGGCTGGTGTCGAGGTAAAAGTTGAGGCCGATAAGGGGACCCCTCACAGAAAAGAAAAAGTCGGCTTCATTGCTCTCACCACACTTCGTGCCGACACGGACAGCGACGGCGATGGCATCAACGATAGAGACGAACGACTGGTATACGGGACACATCCCGGCAAGGCGGACAACGATGGAGATGGCATCGACGACGGCACGGAACTCGCCTATTGGGGGGACGCCTGGTCTCTCGATGCCGACAACGACGGCCTGATCAACCTCCTGGACGCCGATGCCGACGGCGATGGCTTTTACGACGGCTTGGAGAAACATCATGGTTTCAACCCAGCCGATGCCGCCGATTATCCCGTCGCACCCATAATGGAGATCGGGACCGTCATGGCGGATCATGACTGGCTACGAGTCAATTTCAAAGCAACATACCTCGACCCTGTCATTGTCGCGACCATCACCGGTGCCGGAGACGGTGAACCGGCTTTTATCCGTACGAATAATATTAACTCCAAGGGCTTTGCCATTCGGCTCGAGGAAGCCGATGCCGGTGCTGTTCACCCCGCCGAGGAGGTCTCATACGTCGTCATGGAACGGGCCGAATACACCCTCGGCAGTGGCGGCAAGGTCGTTGCAGGCCATGCCGACTCCTCACCGACCAAGGCTGCTGCCAGATACTACTTCGCGAAGAAATTCTCGACCGTTCCCGTGGTAGCCACTACGGTGGCCGGCGTCCGGCAGCCGATCCCCACCAATGTCGCCATCAAACATATCGATAGGGAACGGTTCGATTTCATCCTGCAGCCGGAAGAGGCGATAACCGTTGCCGAAGGATCTGAGCAGGTCGATTTCATCGCCTGGGAGCCATCCCGGGGCTTGGCGGGGGATTATCTTTTCGAAGTCGGGAAAGTGGAGGATGTGAAGCATGTATGGGGAGCCCATACCTTCGAGGAGCAGTTCAATACGGCTCCCGCCCTGGTTGCCGGGCGACAGAAATTAAAAGGACGTGATCCGGCAACTGTTCTTTGTCGCAATATCACTCCCTTTGCCATGGAACTGCGGGTGGCGGAAGACACTTCTGCCGATTCCGAAACCAAACACACCAAGGAGGACATCGGTTTCCTTGCATTCACCGAATTACGTCCCGGTATCGACAGCGACGGCGACGGGATCACCGACCGGGACGAGAGACTGATCAACGGCACCCACCCGGGCAAACGGGACAGCGATGGAGACGGTATCGACGATGGCGTCGAGTTGGCCTATTGGGGCGCCTCCTGGTCGTTCGATGCGGATGACGATAGACTGATCAATCTCCTTGACAATGACTCGGATGGCGATGGCTTCTCCGATGGGGTGGAAAACCTGCACGGCTTCGATCCGGCCGACCTTAATGACCATCCGGTTGAGCCGATAATGGAGGTAGGCTCTGTCGTCGCGGATCTCAACTGGCAATCCGTATCTTTTGTTTCTAACTACCTCGACCCGATCGTCATTGCGATCATTACCGGCGGAGTGGCAGTGGAACATGCCGGTGTACGGATCAAGGATATAGGATCCAATGGATTTGCAGTACGCCTGGAAAATGGCCTGCCTTCGGAGAGCGATCTGCCCCAATCGGCAACCCTATACTTTATTGTCATGGAGCGAGGCAGATATACCATGGCAAATGGCCGGACGGTTGTTGCCGATCGTACCGAATCGGATCTAGAGGGCAAGGTCGCTTACTACGAATTCGAGAAGCGGCTGCGAAAAGAGCCGGTCGTTATCGGTTCCTTGACCAGTGCCAACGAGAGTGCTCCGGCTGTTCTCATGCTCAGCAACATCGGTCGCAACGGATTCGAGTACTTTCTGCAGTCAGATGACATGGCAAGCCATGGCCGGGAACGCATCGATTTCATCGCTTGGGAGCCTGATTCCGGGAAATCAGATCATTCCCTTTTCAAGGTCGGCTACTTCGATCATGTAGACGATAAATGGCGAAAATACAGTTTTTCAGGCCGACAATTCATAAAAGCACCAACAGTGGCGGTCGCCCTGCAGTCGGCAGAAGGACGTAATCCGGCGCTGGCGATAAGCCGAAATCCCAGTGTGACCGGCCTCGAGGTTCGCCTGGTCGAGGATACTCGCAAGAGAATCAACAAACACAAGAGAGAAGGGCGAGTCGGCTATATCGCCATCGACGGTGATTATGAATAGACGCCTTTTCTTTATTGCTGCACTGGTCATTGCCCTCTCTGGAGCGGTCTATTTTTTCGTCTGGCTTCCGGCAGAGGCTCCCGTTCCTCAAGGCACTCCCAGACGTGTGTTCTATCACCTCGTCCTCGAAAATACCGGTCCGGAGGTCATCCCCCTGGCGGAGCTTTGGGCGATGGGACCGAATAAGAGAACCGGCGTGCAAGAAGCTGTTGCGATCCAATCTGACTATGATTTCAAGATAATAGAGAACGATGAGCGTAACCAGACCTTGCATTTCCAGTTCAAGGACTTCCCCCCCTACGGTAAAAAAATCATCAACATCGAAGCCCAGCTGCTCATTGGCAAGGCTCCGGCGGTCTCCGGAAGCGAAGCCAACCAATATCTCGGGCCCGAGCCATTCATCGAAACTTCGGACAACAGGCTGATTGATCAGGCCAGGATGTTGGTGGGGGACAACACCTTGAAAACCATCGAAAACATCCATCGCTTTGTCAATACGTCGCTCGCCAGAACGCCCTATGCAAAGGAAGAAAAAGGCGCCCTCTATGCCCTCCTGCGCAAAAAAGGCGATTGTACGGAATTTATGCACCTTTTCGTCGCTCTTTGCCGGATCAACGGGATTCCGGCCAGGGGGGTAAGTGGTTTCGTTGTCGACAGAGACCAGCGGCTCGATCCCAATCAAATGCATGATTGGGCGGAGGTTTACCAGAACGGGAACTGGCGGGTGGTCGACCCATTCAACGGTGTTTTCATGGAACGTGAAGACCAATACCTCGTCATGCACATTCATGAAAAGCGCAGCGAACGACAGCGGTTTAGCCGGTGGCGGACCAGTTCCCCCCACCTTAAAGCGTCAATGGTCCAATGAAATGAACGAATGGTGTTCCTTGGAAAAAGAAAAGCTCGTACCGCATATGTATGCACTTCAGGCTAAAGGATTTCCTGTCCTGCTTATGCTTATCATCTGCATTTCTCTGCAGGCAATATCCGTCAGCAAGGCATCCGCTGCGACTTCGATGCTCCTCAGTGTCCGAGAGGCTGGGACGATGAAGGAAAATGATCCAAGGACCATCTTTATTGATGTTCGCAGCGATAAACAGTTCGAAAAGATAAGAATTCCCGGCTCAATTAACATTCCTGCTCATTTCCTGCGAACCAAAAAGTATCTCCAGAATGTGAGTGTCATACTGGTAGACGAAGGATATGAACCTACCGCGCTCTTATCTACATGTGAAAAGTTAAACACACAAGGATTCCACGCTTCCGTATTGGCGGGAGGTATCGCTGCCTGGCATCAGCGAAAAAAGGAATTGACAGGAGAAATATTTGCCGGAACAAACCTGCACTTCCTGCCGCCCAGCGCCTTGCATAATAAATCGGGAGAAGGCTCGTTCATAAAAACCTTTATCGATGTATCCGAATCAGCTTTGGATACACCATTCGCCAACACAGAACATCTGCCGGTAACAGAACAGCAGGATGTGCACAAGGTGATAGGGTTTATTGCTGAAATGCAACTCGACGATAAAAGCGTTGTGCTGCTGTTCAACGAGCAAGGCAATTACGATTTCTTCACAACATTGCCGGACGACGGCAATTTCCCCACTCTCTTTTTTCTGACAGGAGGTCTTGCTGCCTATAGCGAATTTGAAAAACAGCAGCAAGCCCTTCTCCAGCCTCGCGAAAGCCGGTTGAGAACCATCGGTAGTTGTGAAACATGTCCTCCGGCTGCAGAAAAGAACGAATAACCATAATCCATTTTGAAATGAAGATGACCAATCCTGCGCACAATCTTTTCAACTGGAACTATTCTGCGATGCTTGCAAGAAAAAAATCCCACCTCATCATCGAGCTGCTGGCGAGTTTGCTTATTTTCAGCTTTCCCGCAATCTCATCCGCCGCCACCCTATCAGGGGGCATTTCAACAAATGAGACCTGGTCGGGAACAGTTACACTCGAAGGCGATGTCACTGTCCCCTCCGGCGTGCAACTGACTATCGAAGCAGGGACCATGGTCATGTTCCCGGCGAAAAGTGATAGTACTGGTGGTGGTCAGGCGGCGTTGAGCGAACTGATAGTCGAGGGCAACTTGACGGTAAACGGCAGCGCGAGCAGTCCGGTGGTTCTCACCTCTGCCTCGCCGAGCCCGGTCAAGGGTGACTGGGGTGGGATAGTGGTAAGGAACCGTGGTCGGGCGACTTTAACCTATGCGACCATCGAGTATGCCACCACGGGCCTCGATTACAGCCTCACCGCAGGTTTGGGCGATTTGACGGTGAGCAACTGTCTGTTCCGGAACCTGAGCGGCATCGGGATCAAGACGGTAGTTGCCAATGCCAATACGGTGCTGACC
>JAEYNP010000096.1 GCA_023412495.1 Pseudomonadota bacterium | reverse complement strand
GGCACACCACCATGCTGCTGGGCGCCGCCCGCTATCTGGCGGAGACACGCAATTTCGACGGCACCGTGCACTTCATCTTCCAGCCGGCCGAGGAGGGCAAGGCGGGCGCGCGCACCATGATGGAGCAGGGGCTGTTCCAGCGGTTCCCCATGGAGCGCGTGTTCGGCATGCACAACTGGCCCGACCTGCCGCCGGGCACCATCGCCGTGCACCCCGGCCCGGTCATGGCGGCGGCCGACCAGTTCACCATCACGGTGGAGGGGCAGGGCACCCACGCCGCCATGCCGCACCTGGGCGTCGATCCGGTGCTGGTCGCCGCGCACATCGTCACGGCGACGCAAAGCCTGGTCAGCCGCGGCACCGACCCGCAGGACGCGGCGGTGGTGTCGGTGACCTGGGTGCAGGCGGGCACCGCCTTCAACGTCATCCCCAACGAGGCGCTGCTGCACGGCACCATCCGCAGCTTCCGTCCGGAGACCCGCGCCCGCCTGCACGAGCAGTTCGGCCGCTTGGCCTCCAGCATCGCCGCGGGCTTCGGCGCAACCGCGCGGCTGGAGATCCGCCCCGGCTACCCGCCCACCGTCAACACCGCGGACGACGCCAAGCTGGCCGCCGAGGTCGCGGCGCGGGTGGTGGGCGACGCTGGCCGAGACGCTGCTGCCGCGGGGGTAGGCCCGTCCTGCCCCCACCCAAACCCTCCCCCGCTTCGCAGGGGAGGGAACTCCGCCGCTCTGCTCCCTCCCTTGCGATAGCGGGGGAGGGATGGGGTGGGGGCATGTGGGGGCAGAACGTTGTTCGGCGCTATGAAACGTTTTGAAACACCATGAAACGCAGTTTGGGGCAGCGTTTCATCCACCTGCCTGCCACCGAACGCAGCACGGCCATTTTCCCGGACAGAATGCCTTCCGATAGGAAAATTGTCAAAGGGAACTGTGGCTCCGCGGGTCCAGGGCGTCCTGCAACCCGTCGCCCAGCAGGTTGACGGCGATCACCGTCACGAAGATCAGCAACCCCGGCCACACCGCCAGCGTGGGCGCGGTCGAGATCATCTCCTGCGCGTTGGTCAGCATGTTGCCCCAGCTCGGCAGCGGCGGCTGGATGCCGAGGCCGAGGAAGCTCAGCACCGACTCCAGCAGGATGACGTTGCCGACCGTCAGCGTCACCGCCACCACGGCCGGGGCGGCGATGTTGGGCAGGATGTGCGCCAGCATGATCCGCCAGCTGCCCGCCCCCAGCGCCACCGCCGCCAGCACGTAGTCGCGCCGCCGCGCCGACAGCGTCGCCCCGCGCACCAGCCGCGCCACCGTGGTCCAGCCGAACAACGCCACCAGCACGACGATGCGGCCGAGGCTGGCGTCCTCGCCCGACACCCACGCCTCCGGCAGGCCGAGGCGGGTCGGGTCGATGGCGATCAGCACGATCAGCAGCGGCAGCAGCGGCAGCGCGATCATGCCGTCGGTGAGCCGCATCAGCGCGTCGTCCAGCCGCCCGCCGAAATAGCCGGCCAGCAGCCCGATCGCCGTACCGATGACCGCCGAGGCCAGCGCCGCCGCCAGCCCGACAAACAGCGATACCCGTCCGCCGTACAGCAGCCGCACCAGCACGTCACGCCCCAGCTCGTCGGTGCCCAAAGGGTGTTCGAGGGAGGGCGGGGCGAAGCGGTCGAGCAGGCTGACCGCCGTCTGGTCCACCCCGAGCGCCGCCTCGATCCAGGGGGCGGCCAGCACGGACAGGGCGAGCACGGCCAGGACGGCGGCGCTGGCCGTGGCAAGGCGGTGGCGGGCGAATCGGTGGAGGAAGCGGCTCCTCATGGACGGTTCCTCATCGGCGCACGTCCCGGAAGGTGATGCGCGGGTCGAGCGCCGCATAGGCCGCGTCGGCCAGCAGGTTGGCGGCCAGCGTCGTCGCCGTCGCCAGCAGCAGCGCCACCAGCGCCACATTGACGTCGTTGCCCATGATCGAGTCGTAGGTCAGCTTGCCCATGCCCGGCCACGCGAACATGGTCTCGGTCACCAGCGCGCCGGAGAACAGCGTGCCGAACTCCAGCGCCACGATGGTGACGATGGGGATCAGCGCGTTGCGCAGGGTGTGCCGCCAGACCACCTGCCCCTCGGCCAAGCCCTTGGCGCGGGCGGTGCGCACATAGTCCTGGCGCAGTTCCACCAGCATGGCCGCCCGCACGTAGCGGGTGTAGCCGCCGACGCTGGCCAGCGTCAGCGTCGCCACCGGCAGCACGAAGTGCGGCAGGCGGGCCAGCCAGCCCTCCTCGCCGACCGGCCCCATGCCGGAGGCCGGCAGCCAGCCCAGCTCCACCGCGAACAGCAGGATCAGCAGCAGCGCCAGCCAGAAGGCCGGAACGGAGATCCCGGCGTAGCAGAACAGGTTGATGGCGTTGTCCGCCCAGCCATAGGGCCGCCGCGCCGCGTGGACGCCGAGCGGCAGCGCCACCGCCAAAGTCAGCGCCATGGCCGCCCCCAGCAGCAGCAGCGTGTTGCCCAGCCGGGGGATGAGGAT